>NZ_JASERU010000001.1 GCF_030504985.1 Fulvimonas sp. R45 | reverse complement strand
GACGAATGCCTCAACGAACACTGGTTTCCCAGCCTGCTGCACGCCCGCACCGAGATCGAACGCTGGCGGCGGGAATACAACGAGGAGCGACCGAAGAAGTCGTTGGGCGGGCTGACACCCGCCGCCTACGCGAAGCAGTTAAAGTAACTCAGGACTCTAAACCGACCCGCTACTCAAAGCGGGGGGACGTCGCAACGAGGACAATGCGTGAAACGAGGCACGTTCTGGCTGTTCGGCCTGATGCTGGCATTGACCGCCTGCGCTGGGGGCCAAGCCTGGGCAAAACCCATGGGGCCTATGCCTACAAATTTTCCCAACTTGAGCCAGAAACTCAGAAATACTTGAAGACACACTCCATCCCCTACGACTCGTGGGACTGTAACGTGCATTGAGGTCGGACAGGTGTGTCTCTGGCAGTCGCGCCTAGCCAATGCAGCACCACGACCTCCAATGTTCGGGTTGGCGCTGGTGTCCAGGCTGGCGTCCGTGTCCAGCCGGTCTGGCGCTGCTGTCCAATTAGTCTGGCGCCGGTGTCCGGTCTGGCTGGTTTCGCTGTCCCGTGTTTGGTTCTGCACCGCTACGCGGCAGCGGCCCAGCCGTCGCGGAAGACGGCTGGCGTCATGCCCCAGGTGCGGACGAATTCGCGGTTGAGGTGCGCCTGATCGTAGAAGCCCGCGGCCAGCGCCGCCTCCGCCACGGGTACCTGCCGGCGCAGCAACGCTTTCGCGTGCTGCAGGGCGAGCAGCACGTGGAAGTTGTGCAGGCCGCTGCCGGTCTCGCGACGGAATGCGCGCGCCAAGTGGCCCTCGGACACCGCGCAGGCCCGGGCGACGGCGGCGGGGTCGGTGCGCAGCGAAGGGCGTTGCGCCAGCAGCGTCGCGGCCCGTGCCGCGAGCGTGCCGGCCGCGCCTGCAGGGGAGCGTGCGGCGGGCACGAAGCGCGAAACGAAGGCCCAGCCCCGCCGGTCCACCGGCTCGAAGCGATGCACCACGCCGGCCGGCACCACCAGCGTGTCGCCGGCGACCACGTCGCGGCAGCCTTCGGGCAAGCGCAGCCTTGCGCGGCCGGCGAGCACGTGCACGACTTCGTCGCCGGCGTGGAAGTGCGGACGGAAACGCCAGGCGTGGCGCTCGCCCTCGATGCGCTCGACCGGTCCGCCCGCGTCGCGGCTGACAGCGAATGCGGTACGGGCGACGGCGGGGCGGTCGCGCATGGCCGACGGCCTAGCCGGCCGCGTCCCGGATCGCCTGCGGCAGCGGCACCGGCTTGCCGGTGGCCGGGTCCATCCACACCATCACCACGTGGCCGTCGCAGTAGAGGGCGCCGGCGTCGCCGGCGTCCACCAGGCGGTGGGCGATGGTCATCGACGTGGTGCCCATGCGTTCGCAGTAGAGCTGCACATGCAACTGCGCCGGCCACTCGATCGGGCGGCGGTAGTTGAGCTGGGCCGCGGCCATCACCGGCATCGCATGCTCGTCGAACCACGGACCGGGCACATGGCTCAGCCACTGCAGCCGCGCCTCCTCCAGGTAGGTGAGGTAGTTGGAGTTGTTGACGTGGTTGAAGGCGTCGAGGTCGCGCCAGCGCGCGGCGAGTTCGGCCACGAACAGTGGCCGCGGCGCCGCGTCGGCCGGCGCCTCGTCGATCGGCGCCGCGTCGAACGGTGCCGGTGCGGCGGGTTCCGCCTTCCTGCGGCGGCGTGCGGGCTTGGGCGATTCGCTGGTGGACTTGCTCATGGGGCCTTCTTCTTCCCGCGCATCGGCTTGTGCTTGTCGGCCGAGGCAATGTGCTTGAGGGCGCTCCTGGCGCGCTTGCCGGCCGGCTTGGCAGGAGCGGCCGGCTGTAGGTGCGGCGCGAGGAAGCGGCCAGTGTGCGACCCGGGCGTGGCGGCCACGGCCTCCGGCGTGCCGGCGACCAGGATGCGCCCGCCGCCGGCGCCGCCCTCGGGGCCGAGGTCGACGATCCAGTCGGCGGTCTTGATCACGTCCAGGTTGTGCTCGATCACCACTACGGTGTTGCCCTGGTCGACCAGCTGGTGCAGCACGTCGAGCAGCTGCTCGATGTCGTGGAAGTGCAGGCCGGTGGTGGGTTCGTCCAGGATGTACAGCGTGCGGCCGGTGTCGCGCTTGGAGAGCTCCTTGGACAGCTTCACGCGCTGCGCTTCGCCACCGGAGAGCGTGGTCGCGCTCTGGCCGAGCTTGATGTAGTCCAGGCCCACCGCGCGCAGGGTGTCGAGCTTGCGCGCGATCACCGGCACGTTCTCGAACAGCTTGAGCGCGTCCTCGACGGTCATGTCGAGCACATCGGCGATGGTGTGGCCCTTGTAGTGGATCTCCAGCGTCTCGCGGTTGTAGCGCTTGCCGTGGCAGACATCGCAGGGCACGTACACGTCCGGCAGGAAGTGCATCTCCACCTTGATCATGCCGTCGCCTTCGCAGGCCTCGCAGCGGCCGCCGCGCACGTTGAAGCTGAAGCGGCCCGGCGTGTAGCCGCGCGCACGCGCCTCGGGCACCTGGGCGAACAGCTCGCGCAACGGAGTGAACAGGCCGGTGTAGGTGGCGGGGTTGGAGCGCGGCGTGCGGCCGATCGGCGACTGGTCGATGTCGACCACCTTGTCGAACAGGTCCATGCCCGCGACCGACTTGAACGGCGCCGCCTGCGCACTGGCGCCGTTGAGCTCGGCGGCGGCGAGGCGGAACAGGGTGTCGTTGACCAGGGTGGACTTGCCCGAGCCGGACACGCCGGTGACGCAGGTGAGCAGGCCGGCCGGAATGGCCAGGTCCACGTCCTTCAGGTTGTTGCCGCTGGCGCCCTTCAGGCGCAGCCAGGCGTCGTCGTCGATGGGCTGGCGGCGTTCCGTCGGCACCTCGATCGCGCGACGGCCGGAGAGGAACTGGCCGGTGACCGAGCGGGGCGAGGCGAGGATGTCCTTCACCGACCCCTGCGCCACCACCTCGCCGCCGTGCACGCCGGCGCCGGGGCCGATGTCGAGCACGTGGTCGGCCATGCGGATGGCGTCCTCGTCGTGCTCGACCACGATCACCGTGTTGCCGAGGTCGCGCAGGCGGGTGAGGGTGCCGAGCAGGCGTTCGTTGTCGCGCTGGTGCAGGCCGATCGAGGGTTCGTCCAGCACGTACATCACGCCGACCAGGCCGGCGCCGATCTGCGAGGCAAGACGGATGCGTTGCGCCTCGCCGCCGGAGAGCGTGTCGGCCTGGCGGTCCAGCGTGAGGTAGTTGAGGCCGACGTCGTTGAGGAAGGTGAGCCGCTCGCGGATCTCCTTCACGATCTTCGCCGCGATCTCGCCGCGCCAGCCGGTGAGCGTCAGTTCCGCGAAGAAGGCCAGCGCGTCGTCGATGGAGCGGTTGGTGAGCGCCGGCAGCGCGTGGTCGGCCACGAACACGTTGCGCGCGGAGCGGTTCAGGCGCTGCCCCTCGCACTCGCGGCAGGGCGTGTCGCTGATGTACTTGGCCAGTTCCTCGCGCACCGCGGGCGACTCGGTTTCCTTGTAGCGGCGCTCCAGGTTGGGCAGGATGCCCTCGAAGGCGTGCTCGCGGGTGACCTTGCCGCCACGCTCGGTGATGTAACGGAAGGCGATCTTCTCCTTGCCGCTGCCGTAGAGGACGGCTTGCTGCACGGGCTTGGGCAGCTCCTGCCAGCGCGTGTCCGCGTCGAAGCCGTAGTGCGCGGCCAGCGATTGCAGCATCTGGAAGTAGTGCGGGTTGCGCCGGTCCCAGCCGCGGATCGCGCCGCCGGCGAGCGACAGCTCGGGGTGGCTGACCACGCGCGCGGGGTCGAACACCTGGGTGACGCCCAGGCCGTCGCAGGCCGGGCAGGCGCCGATCGGCGAGTTGAACGAGAACAGCCGCGGTTCCAGTTCCGGCAGCGAGTAGTCGCACACCGGGCAGGAATAGCGCGAGGAGAACAGCTGTTCCTTCGCCGACGGGTCGTCCATGTCGGCCAGGATCACCAGGCCGTCGCCCAGCCGCAGCGCGGTCTCGAAGGATTCGGCCAGGCGCTGCTTGATGTCCTCGCGCGGGCGGAAGCGGTCGATTACCGCCTCGATGGTGTGCTTGATGCGCAGGCCCAGCGGCGGCACCGCGTCGAGGTCGTAGACCTGGCCGTCCACGCGGGCACGCACGAAGCCCTGCGCGCGCAGCTGCTCGAACACTTGCACGTGCTCGCCCTTGCGCTCGCGCACCACCGGAGCGAGCAGCATCCAGCGCTTCTCCGGGTCGAGCGCCAGGGTGGCATCGACCATCTGGCTCACCGTCTGCGCCTCCAGCGGGATGCCGTGCTCGGGGCAGCGCGGCGTGCCCACGCGGGCGTACAGCAGGCGCAGGTAGTCGTACACCTCGGTGATCGTGCCCACGGTGGAGCGCGGGTTGTGCGAGGTGGACTTCTGCTCGATCGAGATCGCCGGCGACAGGCCCTCGATGTGGTCGACGTCGGGCTTCTCCATCATCGACAGGAACTGCCGGGCGTAGGCCGACAGCGACTCGACGTAGCGGCGCTGGCCTTCCGCGTAGATGGTGTCGAAGGCCAGCGAGGACTTGCCCGAGCCGGACAGGCCGGTGATCACGATCAGCTGGTCGCGCGGCAGGTCGAGGTCGATGTTCTTGAGGTTGTGCGTGCGTGCGCCGCGGATGCGGATGGTGTCCATGCGGAGGGGGTCGCAGGGGAAAAGTGCACTATACCAAACCGGGCAGGTCAGTTATTACATGCCCGGGTGGCCGGTCAGGGTTCCATACGGGTTTCCCTTGTCCGGTTACCCCACATCCGTTCGCGCTGAGCGCAGGCCCGACAGGGCCGACGCGGGGAGCGGCCATGGATGGCCGCGCTTTGAGGAGCGAGGAAGTCGAAGCGCCATCGCGCGGCCACGCTTCGACTCCGCTCGCTGCGCGAGCCACGCTCAGCGCGAACGGGTGAGGGAGGAACGCAAGAGCGGGTGAGAGGCAAGCGGAGGTGTGGCCTGTCCGGTCATTGCGGTCAATGCCCGCCGCCCGCCGACGCGCCCGCCGAGGCGATGAACGGCGGCCTGGCCAGCCAGATCACCACGATCAGGCCGAAGAAGATCCAGCCCAGCGCATGGAACAGCTCGTTGAAGGCGATCTGGTACCCCTGCTGGGTGATCATGCCGTCCAGTACGCCGGCGCCGGCCAGTGGGTTGCCGTGGCCGTACCCGTCCAGTGCCGTGCGCACGCTGGTGCTGTAGGGCGTGATGTGCTCGGCCAGCTGCGCATGGTGCAGCACGGCGCGGCGGTCCCACAGCAGGGTGGTGATGGAGGCGGCGAAGCTGCCGCCGAGCGTGCGCAGGAAGGTGGCCAGGCCCGAGCCGGCGGCGATCTCGTCCTGCTCCAGGTCCGACAGCAGGATCACCGTCACCGGCATGAAGAACAGCGCCACGCCAAGGCCCATCAGCAGCTGCACCGCAGCCACGTGGGTGAAGTCGATGCCCAGGTAGAAGCTGGCGCGGATGAAGCAGGTGGCGCCCATCACCACGAAGGCGGCGCTGGTGAGCAGGCGCAGGTCGAAGCGCATCGCGTACTTGCCCACGATGAAGGTCAGCAGCACCGGGATCACGCCCAGCGGCGCGGCGGCGAAGCCGGCCCAGGTGGCCGTATAGCCCAGGTTGCGCTGCAGCCACTGCGGCAGCAGCAGGTTGATCGCGAAGAACGCCGCGTAGGACAGCACCAGCGCCAGCGTGCCGAACTTGAAGTTGTGGTGGCGGAACAGGCGCAGGTCGACGATCGGGTCGCGGTCGGTCAGCTCCCAGATCAGGAACACCGCGATACCGATCGCGGCCACGACGCTGGTGACGACGATGAAGCCGGAATCGAACCAGTCGGCGTCGTTGCCCTTGTCCAGCACGACCTGCAGCGCGCCCACGCCCACGATCAGCGCGACCAGGCCCACGTAGTCCACCTTCGGGCGCGAGGTTTTCTCCACCCGGCCCTTCATCTGGCTGGCCGCCACCATGCTGGCGAAGATGCCCACCGGCACGTTGATGAAGAAGATCCACGGCCAGGAATAGTTGTCCGTGATCCAGCCGCCCAGGATCGGCCCGGCGATCGGCGCCACCACCGCCACCATCGACAGCAGCGCCAGCGCCATGCCGCGCTTGTGGCCGGGGTAGATGCCGATCATCAGGCTCTGCGTGATCGGGTACATCGGCCCCGCCACCGCGCCCTGGATGGCGCGGAACAGGATCAGCGTGCCCATGCTGCGCGAGATGCCGCACAGGAACGACGAGGCCACGAACAGTAGGGTGGTCCAGATGAACAGCTTCGTCTCGCCGAAGCGGCGGCTGAGGAAGCCGGTCAGCGGCAGCGAGATCGCCATGCTCACCGCGAACGAGGTGATCACCCAGGTGCTCTCGTTCGCGCTCACGCCCAGGTTGCCGGCGATGGCGGGCAGCGACACGTTGGCGATGGTGGAGTCCAGCGCCTGCATGAAGATGGCCAGCGACAGGCCGATGGTGGCGAGCCCCAGGTTGGGCGGCTGGTAATGGGTGCTCATGCGGGCAGGCGGCTGGCTCGTCGGGTGGCTGGCGCGGCATGCGGCCGCGCCCCGGCGTGGCCGCGCGCAGCATGTGGTCGACATGGCGAAATGCGCCGGCGGGCGGGTGGCTGCCGGCGCGGGCGGAATTATATATGCCTAGTACATTATTGACAATGCAAGCATGACCACATGCAGACACCGTTCGGGCGAGCCTGGGCCGCATGGTGAATAATGCGGGTTCGCTGCCGCGTCCGCGGCTGCCGCTACGGGAGATGGAGAGAATGGCGATGCGCAAATGGGCAATGGGGATGGGCGCCGGGCTGCTGCTGGCGGTCGGTGCGGGGCAGGCCATGGCGGCCACGCCGCCGAGCGCGGAGCAGGTGCGCGAGCTGATGCAGATCTTCAGCGTGGACAAGATGTTCGGGCAGATGAATGCGCAAATGGCGGGCATCATGGGCCAGCAACTGCCCTGCGTCCCGGCCAGCTACTGGCAGGGCTTCGTGGACGCCAACGGCGTCAAGGAACTCACCGAGCGGATGATCCCGGTCTACCAGCGCCATTTCTCCGCCGACGAGGTGGCCGGGTTGCTGAAGTTCTATCGCTCGCCGCTGGGCCAGAAAGTGATCAAGGAAATGCCCGCCACCATGGCCGAGGGCATGCAGATCGGCCGCGAATGGGGGCAGCAGCGCGCCCAGCAGATGCTGGCCGAGCTGCAGAAGCAGGGCAAGCTGGACGCCCAGGGCCGTTGCGCCGCCACCGGCGCGGCCAAGCCCCAGCCGCTGCAGGGCAAGTAGGCGAGCAGTACCCTTCATCCGTGCAGGGAAGGGGGCCTTCCGTCGCCCCTTCCCCGGCACGCAGGGGATGCGGGTGCTCACGAATTGACCAGCCAGGCCCGCTGTCGCTATACTCCCGCGTTCTCCCGGACCGCATGGGCCCGGGCGATCCCAAGAGAATAACGACAGAAGGGCCATTCCCATGAGTTACGCAGTCATCAAGACCGGCGGCAAGCAGTACCGCGTGCAGCAGGGCGACGTCCTGCGCGTGGAGCTGCTGGACGCCGAGGCCGGCGCCACCGTCAGCTTTGACCAGGTTCTGCTGGTCGGCGAGGGCGAGTCGATCACCGTCGGCGCGCCGACCGTGGCCGGCGCCACCGTGTCCGCCACCGTGCGCAAGCACGGCCGCGCCGACAAGGTGCGCATCATCAAGTTCCGCCGCCGCAAGCACCACAAGAAGCAGCAGGGGCATCGGCAGCATTTCACCGAAGTCGAGATCACGGGCATCCACGCCTGATAGAGCCGGAGGAATCAAGTCATGGCACACAAAAAAGGCGTAGGTTCGTCCCGCAACGGTCGCGACTCCAACCCGAAGTACCTGGGCGTGAAGGTGTACGGTGGCCAGGCCGTCGAGGCCGGCAACATCATCGTGCGCCAGCGCGGCACCAAGTTCCATGCCGGCACCGGCGTGGGCCTGGGCCGTGACCACACCCTGTTCGCGCTGGTCGACGGCACCGTCGAGTTCAAGACCCGCGGCGAGAACAACCGCAAGTTCGTGAGCGTGGTCAAGGCCTGAGCCTTCGCCACGCTGCCGCAAGGGCCCCGCTTCGGCGGGGCTTTTGCTTTTGTGCTCGCTGCCGTCATTCCGGAATCCAGTGAAGGATGCGTGCGAAGCACCCGAAACGGGTTTTGCGTGCTCCGCACGAGCATTTGGCTGGATTCCGGCCTGCGCCGGAATGACGGCGGGGCGATGATGGCAAGATAGCGCTTGCCGGATGCTGCCCATTCCTTTCTTGGCACCCCCCATGAAATTCGTCGACGAAGCGATCATCAAAGTCCAGGCCGGCGACGGCGGCAACGGCTGCATCAGCTTCCGTCGCGAGAAGTTCATCCCCTTCGGCGGCCCCGACGGCGGCGACGGTGGCAGCGGCGGCTCGGTCTGGCTGGTGGCCGACGAGGGCCTCAACACGCTGATCGACTTCCGCCACCAGCGCAGCTTCAAGGCGCAGCGCGGCCAGAACGGCATGGGCAGCGACATGTACGGCAAGGGCGGCGAGGACACCGTGGTCCGCGTGCCGGTGGGCACGGTGGTCACCAACGTCGACACGGACGAGACCATCGGCGACCTGACCCGGCACGGCCAGCGCCTGCTGGTGGCGCAGGGCGGCAAGGGCGGGCTGGGCAACATCCACTTCAAGAGTTCGGTGAACCGCGCGCCGCGCAAGTCCACGCCGGGCACGCCGGGCGAGTCGCGCGAGCTGAAGCTGGAACTGAAGCTGCTGGCCGACGTGGGCCTGCTGGGCTTCCCCAACGCCGGCAAGTCCACCTTCATCCGCGCGGTCTCGGCGGCCACGCCGCGGGTGGCGGACTACCCCTTCACCACGCTGCACCCGAACTTGGGCGTGGTCAGCCTGGGCACCGACCAGAGCTTCGTGATCGCCGACATCCCCGGCCTGATCGAGGGCGCGGCGGACGGCGCCGGGCTGGGCATCCAGTTCCTGCGCCACGTGGCGCGCACCCGCTTGCTGCTGCACCTGGTGGACATCGCGCCGGTGGACGGCAGCGACCCGGCCGGGCAGGTGCGGGCGATCGAGGAGGAGTTGGCCAAGTTCGACCCGGAGTTGCTGGAGCGCCCGCGCTGGCTGGTGCTGAACAAGGCCGACGTGCTGCCGGAAGACGAGCGCCAGGCCGCCGCCGGGGCCATCGTGGAGCGGCTGGGCTGGACGCAGCCCTGGTTCCTGGTTTCGGCGATCGCGCGCGAGAACACCATGGCGGTGTGCCAGCAGGCGCAGCGCTTCTTCGAGGCGCAGCGCGTGGCGGCCGAAGGCCGCACCGACATGCTGCCCGGCGACGTGCGGCTGCGCGGGGAGCCGCCGCAGGAATGAAGACGCGCCCGCAAGGGGCGCGTTTCGCGGACGGGCCGGATTGTCCGCGCTGCCTGCGCGGGTGGCGCCGCCTCAGCGCTCGGCCACCAGCCCCTTGCCCTGCAGGTCCTGCACGAACTGCGTGGTCATGTCCAGGATGATGTGGTGGAAGGCGTCGGCCGGCGTGGTGGCGGCCGCGCCGGCCGGCACCTGCACGTTGTCGCCGATGGCCGTGAGGATGCCCTGCTTGTAGGTGGCCTCGTAGGGCGCGCCGCCGCTGCTGTAGCTGGCGGTGTAGGTGTAGTCGTCGGGGATCAGCGCGCCGGAGCTGCCGAGGGTCAGGCCGGTATGCACGCCCTTCTTGTGCGCGGCCGCCAGGTCCACCGTGTCGTTCACCGTCACCGTGATCGCCGCCACGGTGCCCGGGTCGCGGGAGGGGGCGAACACGCCACTGGCGACCAGCGCCTGCTCGACCTGCGCCTGCAGCGCGGCCTGGGCCTTCGGCGAGGCCGTGCCGTTGACCTGGAACTGCGTGCTGACCTTCACCGGGATCGGCTGGCTGAGGCCGTGCACGGCGACGGCGCCGAGCCGCGGGCCGGCGGGATCGACGAACGAACGCGTGGTGATGCAGGCGGACAGCGACAGCGCGGCCGCACATGCCAGCGCGAGTTGCGGCATCGTTTTCATCGTGACACTCCCCATGTCGTGGATGGCAGCGCGGCGCGTCGCCAGTCAGGGAATGTTAGCGCGCCGGGGCGGTGGCGGCGCGGTCGCGGCGCGAGCGATGTGAGGCGCGTCCGTACGGGCTTCACGAAACCGGCCGGACGCTGCCGCCGCTTTTCCCGGGCGCACGAAAAAGCCGGCCCTGGGGCCGGCTTTTCGCAACACCGGGAGAGCGGCGCTTACGCCAGCTCGCGGATCTTGGCGTTCAGGCGGCTCTTGTGGCGGGCGGCCTTGTTCTTGTGGATCAGGCCGCGGGCGGCGTAGCGGTCCATCACCGGCTGGGCGGCGGTGAAGGCCTCCACGGCGGCAGCCTTGTCCTTGGCCTCGATGGCCTTGACGACCTTCTTGAGCGCGGTGCGGACCATGGAGCGGGCGCTGACATTGCGCAGGCGGCGCTGCTCGGACTGGCGCGCGCGCTTCTTCGCGGACTTGATGTTGGCCAAGGTAGAACTCCGGAGTGGCTTGGGTGTTGGAAAAAGACGCGCAATTATGCGCGCAATGGCCCATTGCGTCAAGCACTTGGCGGCGCCGGGGCCGGCCGTGCGCGCAGTGGCGGCGGCCTTGCCGCCATCGTGCCACGACATGGCCCGACACAGGGCTGCCGTCGGCTGTCAAACTGTGCGCCCTTTGCACGCCACAGAAGGCCACCCCGACGCATGAAGTCACCCAGCATGCTCCGCGGGCTGCTCTCGTTCAGCAGCATGACCATGGTTTCGCGCGTGCTCGGGCTGGCCCGGGACGTGGCGATGAGCCACGTGTTCGGCGCCTCGGCCGCCACCGACGCCTTCGTCATCGCGTTCCGCATCCCCAACTTCATGCGCCGGCTGTTCGCGGAAGGCTCGTTCTCCACCGCCTTCGTGCCGGTGTTCACCGAGGTCAAGGAAACCCGCAGCCACGCCGAGCTGAAGGAGCTGACTGCGCGCGTGGCCGGCACCCTCGGCGGCGTGCTGCTGGTGGTGGTGGCGCTGGGCATGCTGTTCTCGCCGCAGCTGGCGATGGTGTTCGCGCCCGGCGCGGTGAAGGAGCCGCACAAGTTCGCGCTGATCGTGGACCTGCTGCGGCTGACGTTCCCGTACCTGCTGTTCGTCTCGCTGACGGCCCTGGCGGGCGGCGCGCTGAACAGCTTCCACCGCTTCGGCCTGCCGGCGATGGCACCGGTGATCCTCAACGTGTGCATGATCGCGGGCGCGCTGTGGCTGGCGCCGCGGCTCGAGGTGCCGATCATGTCGCTGGGCTGGGCGGTGCTGGTGGCGGGCGTGCTGCAACTGCTGTTCCTGCTGCCGGCGGTGCGCGGGCTGGACCTGCTGACGCTGCCGCGCTGGGGCTGGCGGCACCCGGCGGTGCGGCGGATCATGAAGCTGATGGTGCCGACCCTGTTCGGGGCCTCGGTGGGGCAGCTCAACCTGCTGCTGGACACCATCCTGATCACCCTGCTGGTGACCGGCTCGCAGACCTGGATGTACCAGTCCACCCGCTTCCTGGAGCTGCCGCTGGGCGTGTTCGGCGTGGCGCTGGGCACGGTGATCCTGCCGGCGCTGTCGCGCCACCACGTGGGCACCGACCGCGCCGGCTTCTCGAGGGCGCTGGACTGGGGCGTGCGCACCACGCTGCTGATCGCGGTGCCGGCGATGTGCGCGCTGCTGCTGCTGGCCGAGCCGCTGGTCAGCACCTTCTTCCAGAACGGCCAGTACACGGTGTTCGACACCCGCATGACCACGCTGTCGACTATGGCGCTGAGCTGCGGCGTGCCCGCCTACGCCCTGGTGAAGGTGCTGTTGCCGGCGTTCTACGCGCGCCAGGACACCCGCACGCCGGTGCGCGCGGCGGTGGTGTCGCTGGTCAGCAACATGGTCTTCAACGTGCTGCTGGTGGCCCTGCTGTACCTGCTGTGGGCCACGCCGGCGCAGCGCCAGGGGGGCTGGCTGCAGGGCCTCGCGGCCATCCCCGGGCTGCACGTGGGGCTGGCGGCGGCGAGCGTGTTGTCCAACTACCTGCAGTTCGCCCAGCTCTGGTACTGGCTGAAGCGGGCCGGCGTGTACGACCCGCAGCCGGGCTGGCTGCGCCACTGGCTGCGGCTGGGGGCCGCCTGTGCCGCGATGGTGGCGGTGCTGCTGGCAGGCTTGTGGCTGTGGCCGCACTGGACGGTGGTGCCGGTGCATACGCGCCTGTGGCACCTGGCGGTGCTGGTGCTGGCAGGCGCGGTGGCCTACGCGGGCGGCCTGTTCGCCGCGGGCTTCCGGGTACGCGATCTGCGGGTGCGGTAAGCGCGGACGCCGGCCCGTTATACTCGCGCGATGACGAGACTTTCCCGCGATATCGCAGGACCCTGCCTGGCACCCAACGGCAGCGTGGTGGCCGTCGGCGCGTTCGATGGCCTGCACCGGGGTCACCAGGCCTTGTTTGCGCAAGTGCAGCGCCGTGCGCGGTCCCTGGACTGCATGCCGGCAGTGGTGACGTTCGAGCCGCTGCCGCGGACCTATTTTTCGCCCGAACCGCTGCCCAGGCTTTCCAGCGTGCGTGAAAAACTGCTCGGCCTGGCGGCCGCGGGTTTCGAGCAGGTGCACATGTTGCGTTTCAATGCCGGGCTGGCGGCCATGTCCGCCGGGGATTTCGTGCAGCGCGTGCTGGTCGAGCGCATGGCAGCCAGGGAAGTATGGGTAGGCGCGGACTTCCGCTTCGGCCACAAGCGCGGTGGTGACGTGGCCTTGCTGCGCGAGCTGGGCGAAAGGGCCGGTTTCGCCGGCTGCGTAATGCCGTCGATCCTTCTGGACGGCGCACGCGTCTCCGCCAGCCGCGTGCGCGCGTTGCTGGCGGCTGGCGAGTTCGCCGGCGCCGCCGCGCTGCTCGGCCGTCCGTTCGTGATCGAGGGCCGGGTGGAATACGGCAACCAGCTCGGCCGCACGCTGGGCTTTCCCACCGCCAACATCCACCTGCGCCAGAGGGTGAGCCCGGTGCAGGGCATCTTCGCCGTGCGCGTGGGCCTGGGCGAGAGCGAATGCAGCTGGCCGGGCGTGGCCAGCCTGGGCGTGCGGCCCACCGTGAACCAGGTCAGTCAGCCGCTGCTGGAGGTGCACCTGTTCGACTTCGAGGGCGACCTGTACGGCCGGCGCATGGCGGTGGAGTTCGTCGCCAAGCTGCGCGACGAGCAGAAATTCGACGGACTGGATGCACTGAAGGCGCAGATGGATCATGATGCGCGCTCGGCCCGGGAGATCCTGGGCATGAATCCGGTACTGGCCCGCGCATGAACGCCCGCGACACGTCCAAACCGCAGCACACCGCCACCGGCCGCGCGAACGCGGCTGCGGCGATCATTATTATTTGAGGCAACCGCCCGCAGCGCGAGCGCCTGCCGCCGCGCGCGGCGGGTGGCGGAATGGCGCTTCGGGGTCCGTCGGGCATCGGGGCGCGAAACGGCAGGGCCGCCGCAGGCGACCCCCAAGCAAGGCACCCGAAGCGATGACCAAGGATTACAAGAGCACCATCAACCTGCCGCAGACGGACTTCCCGATGCGCGGCGACCTGCCGAAGCGCGAACCGGGCTGGCTGGCGGACTGGGAAAAGGCCGGGCGCTACCGGCAGATCCAGCAGCGCACCGCGGGCCGCGACAAGGCCTTCGTGCTGCACGACGGCCCGCCGTACGCGAACGGCGCGATCCACATCGGCCACGCCGTCAACAAGATCCTCAAGGACATGGTGGTGCGCTCCAAGCTGCTTGCCGGCCACCGCGCGCCCTACGTGCCGGGCTGGGACTGCCACGGCCTGCCGATCGAGATCGCGGTGGAGAAGCAGCACGGCAAGCCGGGCGAGAAGCTCGACGCCCGCGCGTTCCGCCAGAAGTGCCGCGAATACGCCGCCGAGCAGATCGACACCCAGCGCGCCGGCTTCAAGCGCCTGGGCGTGCTGGGCGACTGGGAACACCCGTACCGCACGATGGACTTCAGGTACGAAGCCGACATGGTGCGCGCGCTGGCGCGCATCGTCGCCAACGGCCACGTGGTGCGCGGCGCCAAGCCGGTGTACTGGTGCTTCGACTGCGGCTCGGCGCTGGCCGAGGCGGAGATCGAATACGGCGACAAGGTCTCGCCTGCGGTGGACGTGGCCTACGATGCGGTCGACCCCGCGGCGCTGGCCGCGAAGTTCGGCGTGGACGCCGGCGACGCCATCGTCGCGGTGCCGATCTGGACCACCACGCCGTGGACGCTGCCGGAAAGCCAGGCGGTGTCGCTGGGCGGGGAACTCGAATACGCCCTGGTCGAAGGGCCGGCGCGCGACGGCAGGCGGGTGCTGCTGGTGATCGCCAGCGCGCTGGTCGACAAGGCGCTGGCGCGCTATTCCCCTCTCCCGCTTGCGGAAGAGGGTGCCCGAAGGGCGGGAGAGGGGGGCAGGGTGCTGGGCCACGTCAATGGCGCCGCGCTCAACGGCGTGCAGCTGCGCCACCCGTTCTACGACCGCATCGTGCCGGTGATCCTCGGCGAGCACGTCAGCGCCGAGGACGGCACCGGCGCGGTGCATACCTCACCCGACCACGGCGTCGAGGACTTCGTGGTCGGCCGCGAGAACGGCATCGGCCTGCTCAACTACATCGGCGCGCGCGGCACCTATCGCGAAGACACGCCGAAGGCCGGCGGCCTCGACTTGGCCGGCATGCACGTGTGGAAGGCCAACGACGCCATCGTCGAGCTGCTGCGCGCGCGCGGCGTGCTGCTGGCGCACGCGAAGATCGAGCACAGCTACCCGAACTGCTGGCGCCACAAGACGCCGGTGATCTTCCGCGCCACGCCGCAGTGGTTCGTCGGCATGGAACAGGCGGGACTGCGCGCCACCGCGCTGACGTCGATCAAGGACGTGCGCTGGGTGCCGGGCTGGGGCGAGGAGCGCATCGCCGGCATGGTGGCCGGGCGTCCCGACTGGTGCATCAGCCGCCAGCGCACCTGGGGCGTGCCGATCGCGCTGTTCGTGCACAAGGCGACGCAGGAACCGCACCCCGATTCGGTGGCGCTGATGGAGCAGGTGGCGAAACGCATGGAGCAGGGCGGCATCGACGCCTGGTACGACCTCGATCCCGCCGAGCTGCTGGGCGACCAGGCCAAGGACTACGACAAGGTCACCGACGTGCTCGACGTCTGGTTCGACTCCGGCGTCACCCACTTCGCCGTGATCGGCCAGCGCCCCGAGCTGCAGCAGGGCGACGCGCGCGAGTACAAGGTGATGTACCTGGAAGGCTCGGACCAGCACCGCGGCTGGTTCCAGTCCTCGCTGCTCACCTCCAGCGCGATCCACGGCCGCGCGCCCTACGACGACGTGCTCACCCACGGCTTCACCGTGGACGCCTCGGGCCGCAAGATGTCCAAGTCGCTGGGCAACGTGGTGGCGCCGCAGAAGGTGATGGACACGCTGGGCGCCGACGTGCTGCGCCTGTGGGTGGCCTCGGCCGACTACCGCAACGAGATGAGCGTCTCCGACGAGATCCTCAAGCGCGTGTCGGACGGCTACCGCCGCCTGCGCAACACCGCGCGCTTCCTGCTCGGCAACCTCGACGGCTTCGATCCCGCCAAACACCTGGTTGCGGTTGCAGACAGCCTGCCGCTCGACCAGTGGGCGGTGCAGCAGGCCTGCGACGTGCAGCAGGCGGTGATCGCCGCCTACGAGCGCTACGACTTCCCCGAGGTGGTGGCGCGGGTGCAGAACTTCTGCACCAACGAGATGGGCGCGCTGTACCTGGACATCACCAAGGACCGCCTCTACACCATGCCCACCGACAGCCACGGCCGGCGCAGCGCGCAGAGCGCGATGTACCGCATCGCCGAGGCGCTGGTGCGCTGGCTGGCGCCGATCCTGGCCTTCACCGCCGAGGAGATCTGGCAGGCGTTGCCCGGCCAGCGCGGCGAGAGCGTGCTGTTCGAGACCTGGTACGACGGCTTGGCCGCCACGCAGGCCTCGCCCGAGCAGCGGCGCTGGTGGAGCGACCTGCTGGCGATCCGCGACAGTGCGGCGCGCGTGCTGGAAGGCATGCGCAAGGCGGAAAAGCTCGGTGCGGGGCTGGAGGCGAAGCTGGCGATCCATGCCGACGAGGCCACCGTGGCGCGCTACGCGCCGGCGCTGGACGAGCTGCGCTTCTTCTTCATCACCTCCGACGTGCGCCTGGACAAGGCCGGCGGCCAGCCGGACGACGCCGTGCTCACCGAACTGGAGGGCGCCGACGTGTGGGTCTCGGCCACGGTCAGCGAGGCGGCCAAGTGCGTGCGCTGCTGGCACCGCCGTGATGACGTGGGTCATCATGCCGACCACCCGGAGCTGTGCGGGCGCTGCGTGAGCAATGTGGAAGGGCCGGGCGAGACGCGGCACTGGTTCTGACGCTTCGCCCTTCTTCCTCTCCCCTCCGGGGAGAGGATCGAGGTGAGGAGCGGGTGCTCGCGGAAACCTTCCCTGATGGGCGCTCCGGTCCGGCCTCACGTCAAGATTGGCCCCTCACCCCAGCCCTCTCCCCGAAGGGAAGAGGGAGTAAAACCCACCAGACAGTGTTCCCATGACCACCAAACCCAACGCACTCCCCTGGCTGCTGCTCTCCGCCGCCGTCATCGTCCTCGACCAGCTCAGCAAGTGGTGGGCGCTGGCCGCATTGCAGCCGGCTGGTATGCCGCACGAGGTAATTCCTGGTTGGTTGGACTGGACGCTGTCCTTCAACTACGGCGCATCCTTCAGTTTTCTCGACGTGAATGGCGGTTGGCAGCGCTGGCTCTTCGTGGCGCTGGCGCTGATCATCAGCGCTGTGCTGGTGGCGTGGCTCGCGCGTACCACGCGGAGCGACTGGCGCACCGCCTTGCCGTTGGCGCTGATCATCGGTGGCGCGATCGGCAATCTGATTGACCGCCTGCACGCTGCGCGGGTTACCGACTTCATTGCGGTCTATCACGGCAATTGGCACTTCGCCATCTTCAACCTTGCGGATAGCGCGATCAGCGTGGGCGCGGTGATGCTGGTGGCGTTCGGCCTGTTCGGGGGCAAGGGCGGTAGCGGCGTGCGATAATCGGCATTCGCTCCCTCCCCTGCGTGCAGGGGAGGGTTGGGGAGGGGTGAGGCTTTTGACCCCCTCCATCTCCCCCTGCAGGCAGGGGGAGGGACAAGGCCACGGCTTTTCTCATGGACATCCTGCTCGCCAATCCCCGCGGTTTCTGCGCCGGCGTCGACCGCGCCATCGCCATCGTCGAGCGTGCGCTGGAGTCCTACGGCGCGCCGATCTACGTGCGCCACGAGGTGGTGCACAACCGCTACGTGGTGGACAAGCTGCGCCACGACGGCGCGGTGTTCGTGGAGGAACTGCACGAGGTGCCCGACGGCGCCACGGTGATCTTCAGCGCCCACGGCGTCTCCAAGGCCGTGCGCGAGGAAGCCGAACGGCGCGACCTGAAGGTGTTCGACGCCACCTGCCCGCTGGTCACCAAGGTGCACATGGAAGTCGCGCGGCTGGGCCGCGTCGGCCGCAGCGTGGTGCTGATCGGCCACGCCGGCCATCCCGAGGTGGAAGGCACGATGGGCCAGTGGAACGCCGCCAATACCGGCGAGATCCTGCTGGTGGAATCGGTGGAGGACGTGGCGGCGCTGGTGCCGAGGTTCCCGCACCAGCTGTCCTACGTCACCCAGACCACGCTGTCGGTGGACGACACCAAGGCGATCATCGCCGCGTTGCGCGAGAAATTCCCCGACATCGAGGGGCCGCGCAAGGACGACATCTGCTACGCCACCCAGAACCGCCAGGACGCCGTGCGCCGGCTCGCCGACGCGGTGGATCTGGTGCTGGTGGTGGGCTCGGTCAACAGCTCCAACTCCAACCGCCTGCGCGAACTGGCCGAAAAGCAGGGCGTGCGTGCCTACCTGATCGACGGCGCCGAGCACATCGAGCGCGCGTGGCTGGACGGCGCCTCGCGCATCGGGCTCACCGCGGGCGCCTCCGCACCCGAGAAGCTGGTGCGCGACGTGATCGCCCGCCTGCAGGCCTGGGGCGCCGGCGACGTGCGCGAGCTGGACGGCGAGGCGGAGAACATCACCTTCGCGCTGCCGAAGGAACTGCGCGTCGTAGCCCCCTGAGCCGCTCCCGGGCGCCCCCGGCGCACGATGCGACGGATACGAAAAGGCCCGCCGGCAGGCGGGCCTTTGTGCAAGCTGGTGCCGGAAACAGGAGTCGAACCTGCGACCTACGCATTACGAATGCGCCGCTCTACCAACTGAGCTATTCCGGCAGCGAGCAGCGGATTCTAAGGGTAGGGCAGAGGGTGCGCAAGCGCACAGGCGCCATGCCGGGCATGCCGGCCGGTACCTCTTTGCTGCTCCCCGTCTGGTGCACATGAGTGTGGTCGCGCGGTCTCAGGTGTGATGCAGCGCAACTTCCACGTGCGCGAGCTGACCGCTCGTCGGTTCGAAGCTGCCGCTCATCGGCATGATCTGGCGATCGGGAGATCTCTGGATAAAGTAGCGACAGGGATACAGGGGAGTTTTCCATGCGAGCGCTTGCAGCCCGGTGGTTAGGCCATCGGTGCGTAATCCAACATGAGCCGTACGCGGCCCACCCTTCGACGGGTGGATGGCAACGCGGCTTCACCCTCGTCGAACTCATGGTCACGGTGGCGGTACTCGCCATTCTTCTCGCCATTGCAGTGCCAAGTTTCCGCAGCCTCACCCTGTCCAATCGCCTTGCCACCACGGCCAATGACATCGTAGGTGCGCTCAATACGGCGAGGATGGAGGCGGTGAAGCGCAATGCGAGCGTGCAGTTCTGTAGCAATAGCAGCAGCGCCAATGGCACCGACACTCTGGGTAGCCTGTGCGGTTCCGACGGAGGTTACGTTTATACCTCGATCAACGGTGCGGATACCCAGCTAGTGCTGGCAACCAATCTGGGGCTTTCCGGCGCCGTCCTGCTAAACGGCAGCATGAAGGCCGTGCGCTTCAACGGCCAAGGTCTGGGTTACGACCCTACCAGCGTGGCCTCGCCACTCACCGGCACGGTGGCCGACATCTGCACCCCTTCGCTCAGCACGGACAACCACCGAATTGTCTCCATCACTGCCGGCTCGATCATCCGGGTCGACACATCTACGAGTGCTACATGCGAATGACCGCCCCAAACATGCGTCATCCCCTCAGATGGCATGGCCGGCAAACTGGTGTCGGGCTCATCGAGGTACTGATAGCCGTGCTGGTTTTATCCGTCGGGTTCCTGGGCGTGGCCGCATTGCAGGCCATGTCGCTTTCCACCAACAACAGCGCCATGGCGCGCAGCATGGCCACCATCGCCAGCTATTCGATACTCGACGTGATGCGCGTGGACCGCTCGGCCGCCAAAAACGGCGATTACAATGGCACGGTCAAGGCCAATGCCTGCACGGGCAGCGGCACGCTGGCGAAAAACCAGTTGACGCTGTGGTGCAAGCAACTGGGAGCCAACCTGGGCGAGGCCGCAAGCACCTCCGGCACCATCAACTGCGACGGCACCGGCAATTGCAAGGTGACGGTCAGCTATGACGACAGCCGTTCTGGGAGCGGCGGCACTCAGACCGTCGTCACGGAGGCGAAGCTGTGACTGGCCATGCCTGCATGCCCCGCCGCCGGTCGCAAGCCGGCTTCACCCTCGTCGAGCTGATGATCGCCATGCTACTCGGCCTGATCGTCATCGCCGGCGTCACCAGCATCTTCCTGGCCAACCAGCGGGTCTACCGAACCAATGCCGCGCTTGGCGACGTACAGGACAGCGCACGCATCGCATTCGAGATGATGGCGCGCGACATCCGCGATGCCGGCCTCACCGGCTGCAACAGCACGCCGGCGACCCTGCGCCTGTCCAACCTGCTGAAGAACGGGCCGACCGCTGGTGGCACGGACTGGTGGGCCGACTGGAACAACAGCGTGCATGGCTACGACGGCAGTGGCGCGACCGGCGATCCCGCCCTTTCGGGAGTGAGCGCGCCCCACGTGGACAAGACGGATTCCATCCAGCTCATCGGTGCCATGGATTCCGGGGTCACGGTGGCCAGCGACACCGAGACCTCCGGCGTGCTCACCACCAACGAGAGCAGCCCGGGTCTGGTGGCGGGGGACATCGCGATGGTGTGCGATCCCGATCACGCCACGCTGGTGCAGTTCACCAGCGTCAGCGGCAACAGCCTCACGCATGCCCTCAACACCGGATCGCCAGGCAATTGCTCTCAGGGGCTTGGCTACCCGGCCGTCTGCACCGATACCGGTAACACCTACACCTTCCAGCCCAACGCGCAGATCGCCAAGCTGTCGGCGGTGGACTGGTACATCGGTTCGCAGACCATCGACGGCGCGACGGTCGATTCGCTGTACCGGGTCGACCTCGAGAACAAATCGGGCGTGCCCACGCCAACCGCACAGGAAATGGTGCGCAACGTCACCGACATGCAGATCCAGTACCACGTGTCGGGGGCCACCAGTTTCGTGGATGCGGGCAGCATTGCCAGTACCAACTGGCCGTCCGTGGACGCAGTGCAGGTGACCTTCACCCTGCAAAGCACCGATCAGCGTGCCGGCACTGATGCCAAGCCATTGACCCGCACCTTTACCGCCACGACTTCCGTGCGCAACCGGGTGATCGTGAAATGAACCCTCCTACGCATACGCCTTCCAGTGCGACCTTCCGGAAGCGCACTTCGTGCCAGCCGGGCTGGACGGCCTCGTCGCGCCATGCATCCGCAGGGGCACGCCAGCGCGGCGTAGCCTTGGTCGTGGCGCTGCTGTTGTTGATCGTGATAGCTCTAGTTGGTCTGGCGGCCATTCGCGGCACCATCCTGCAGCAGCACATGGCCGCCAACCAGTACGACCGCCAGGTGGCTTTCCAGAATGCCGAGGCGGCGTTGGTCGTGGCACAGAACCGCATTCTCACTGATCCAACCCTGATTGCGCGCGACTGCCAGGGCGGCGGCGTGGTATGCCAAGGCGACCCGTTCAGCGACCCCAATCTGGACAAGACCAAAATCGTCAACGTACCCGCCAGCGCTGGCACATCAGCCAGCGCGACGGCATTTACCGTGGGTACGGTGTCCACGGGGCAACCGCAATACGTGATCGAGAACATGGGCAACTGGCTCGATCCGAGTTCCGATACCGGCTACAACCAAACCGCCAATGCCGCTCAGTACGGCGCGCAGGGCACCTCCAGCACGGCCCAGTACTACCGCATTACCGCGCGCAGTGGTGATCCGGACGACGTGGGTGACCGCGCCGTGGTCACCCTGCAGGCCATGGTCAAGCAGAACTGATTCCTGCTGCATACATGCATATCGGCGCGTCAACCCGCGTCGTCACCACCCGAGTGGAAACGCCATGAGCATCTTTCCCCGCTTCCAGAGCAAAATCGCCCGATCCAGCGGTTGGCTGCTGTCCACGGCCCTGAGCGTATGGATCGCGGGTACTGCCTGCACGCCAGCGTGGGCCGCCACGAACACGGTTGTGGATGTGGATACTGCGCCATTGACAGTGCAGGCTACGTTGCCGCCAAACATTGTCTTGATGCTGGATGACTCGGGGTCGATGCAATGGAATGGCATGCCCGACTACAAATATCTGGCCGGAGGAAATCCGGGCACGTCGGACCTGCGCAATAGTGCAATTAATGGGGTCTATTACGATCCTGCGGTGAAATACTTGCCGCCGCCTAAGGCTGACAGCAGCGACTCGGTTCCAGATCTGTATGTCAACAATGACGCATCGAACTTCCCTGACGCATATAGCGATCCCATTTCTGGAAGCACGGCGCAAGACGATGTTACCGACGCATACGGCACCGTGGGAAACAGCGTCGGTGGTGGCGGGACTGACTTTGATTTTTATGATCGGGTGCAGACGAGCAGCGGCTGCGGTTGGAACGGAGGGTCAAGGTGCACTTTTAATGCTTTTGCATATACTGCCAGTGATGGCTCCACGCATTACGTCGCGCAGGACTGCCATGGCCTGAGTGCATGCGTGAATGCGAGCGATACCAGCGGCGTTGCTGCGCCCGCCCAAATTGCGGCGGGTCAGAATGTGATGAATTGGTACTCGTATTACAGCAGTCGCATCAAAATGGCCAAGAGTGGCTTGATGAATGCATTCTCCGCGCTGAATCCATCCTATCGCTTCGGTTTCGGCTCCATCAATGGAAACAATGACGACGGCCTGCCGTCGCTGAACGCCAGCTTTGGCGACAACAACAATGCAATTGCGGAAGTCCAGCCGTTCGGCGACGGCTCCGCCGGTACGCAAAAAGCGAATTTCTGGAATTGGGTTTCGGGTCTCACTGCAAGCAATGGCACGCCGTTGCGGCGCTCGCTGCAAGCGGTAGGGAAGTATTACCAATCAAGCCAGCCATGGACGACAATGTCCACCGATACGGATTATGACAATAACAAGGACAAAGTGCTTGCTTGTCGCCAGGCCTATACCATCCTGACGACAGATGGTTTCTGGAACGGAGATACTCCAAGCGGCATTGGTGATGTGGACTCATCCGAAGGAACGACTATCACCGGACCCAATGGCCAGACCTCAACCTATAGCCCGGCGTTGCCGTATGCCGATGGAACTACTATTGTTACCAAGACGTACTCTCATTCGGCAAGTAGCAACTCGGATTGCAAGAGCCAATACAAGGCGGCCACCGGCTCGACCTCTGGATATAGCAATTCCTATTATACCTCTTCGTGGAGAGGGGGGAGGTGCAGTTTCCAGTACAGCGCGCAAAGCGCGGGGAACGCCAATACACTGGCCGATGTGGCCATGCAATACTGGGTGAATGACCTTCAGCCGAATGTAAGCAATGAAGTTCCGACCAATGATGCGGACCCTGCGTTCTGGCAGCACATGGTCACCTTTACCATCGGGCTTGGATTCACGCCCGAATATGCGGATGGATCTGCTATTCCCATGAGCAAGGTTTTCTCCTGGGCAGATGGCAAGGCCAGCGATGCCATAGCCGGGTTTGCCTGGCCAGCTCCAGCGTCTAATAGCATTAACAATATTGCCGATTTGGCCCATGCTGGTGTCGACGGTCATGGCGGCTTCTACTCGGCAACCAGTCCGGACGAATTCACGTCAGGACTCAAGGAGGCGCTGAATCGTGCCGAGGAGCGCGTGGGTACGGGTGCCAGCCTGGCAGCCAATTCCACCCAGTTGCAGACTGGTACGTTCGCCTATCAGGCGAACTATTACACGGCAACATGGAAAGGCGACCTGAAGGCCTTGAAAGTGGATTCGGCCGATGGGTCGATCGCAAGCACCGCGTCCTGGTCGGCGGTCACCGCCTTGCCGGCCGCAACCGATCGCAATATCTATACCTACAATCCGAGTGCCGCAGCGGGCTCGCAGTTCGTGGCGTTTAGCGATCCAAGCAAGCTTTCGCCGGCTGAGCAGAGCGCTCTGGGCAGCGATGCTACGGAGCAGCAAGACATAGTGAATTATTTGCGCGGCGACCAGTCGCTTGAAAAAAACCAATCCGGCGGCATTTTCCGCAATCGTGACACGCCGTTGGGGGACATCGTGGACTCGCAGCCGGTGTATTCTGGCGAGGCCAATGCCAATCAGTTCAACAACGAATCGTTCACCGGGTCGGACAAGTTCGCGGCCTATGTCAGCACCACCCAAGGGCGCGCCGCGTTGATCTACGTTGCATCCAACGATGGCATGTTGCATGCATTCAATGCCGGCGATGGCTCGGAGAGGTTTGCCTATATTCCGGCGGCGGTGATTACCGACAGCACCGGGAGCACGGGCGCCACGGATCCCGCCGCAGGCAAGTATTTCGGCCTCAGTGCGCTGGCCAGCCCGGATTACGGTTCGGACACGGTGCCGCACGAGTATTTCAACGACGGCGAGCTAACTGTCGCAGATGCTTATTTTGCTGAGGGTACGGACGCCGCTGCGTGGCATACCGTGCTGATAGGCACCACGGGGCGCGGTCTGGCCAAGGCAGTCTACGCGCTGGACGTGACCGATCCGACTGATATCAAGTTCCTGTGGGAGCGCTCGGCCGGCGACGGTGAGACCAACAGTAGCTATATCGGCCAGATGACGGGAAAGCCAATCGTGGCCCAAGTAGGTGATGGCCAATGGGCCGTATTGCTGGGCAACGGCTACAATAGTGCAGCGGGTACCTCGGCTCTGCTGCAGTTCGACCTGGCCAGCGGTGCCTTGGCTGTGCATACAACGACGGATACGTCGACGGGTAACGGTCTGGCCGCCCCGGCGGTTTGGATTGGCAACGCGTTGAATGGCATCAGCACTGTGGCCTATGCCGGCGATTTGAAGGGACAGGTGTGGTCGTTCCCGGTCAGCAAGAACACCACAAGCACCGACGCCTCCGGCATTACAACTACTACGATCACGGCCGACACTACAAGCCAGGGAACTCTGTTGTTCAAGGCGGTGGACGCCAATGGCACAAAGCAACCGATCACGGGAGGAATGCTAATTGGCCGTGACCCGGCTACACAAAATTTGTGGTTGTTCTTCGGCACCGGGCGCTATCTTGCGGCTACCGACCTGAACGACACGCAGATCCAGACCTGGTACGGCTTGATCGTCAGCTCCACGGTGGACAGCACGCTGGTCGGCAAGCTGACCAGTGACGGAAACGGAGTGAAGAACTCCAACCTTGTGCAACGTCACATTATCTACGAGCAGGCCGCAAGGGCGGCGAATGCAAGCACGGGCACGCCAGCGACCCTGGCCGCGCGAGTGGTATCGGCAGAAACGGCAGGGGACATGACCGGCAAATCCGGCTGGTTCATGAACCTGGGCGAGTTGGATACGCCCGCGACCGACGCGGACGGCAGCACCACCTATACGCCAACCTACCCGGACCTCGGCGAGCGCATGGTCACCCCCAACCAGTTCCAGGGCAGCCTGTTGGTGGGCACCACGCGCATTCCCAAGGCGACCGACCCCTGCAACCCGTCGGGCAGCGGCTGGATCATGGCGATCGAGCCGTTCACCGGCACGAATCCGGACCCGGCGTTCTTCGACATCAACGGCGATGGAGCGATCAACGGCAGCGACGTGGTGACGGTCGGCGGCAAGAGCTACAACGTGGCCGGTGTTGGCTTCACTTCACTGCCAAACAACCCGATCTTCGTGGGCGGCAACATGTTGACGAGCTTCGACAACGGCACGACCAGCAGCATTCATACCGCTGGTGCAGGTGGCAACCTGCAGCGTGTTTCGTGGCGCGAATTGATCAATCAATGAGGGGCTGGCAGTGAAACGATTTCTTTCAACCGCCAATGAAACGGCTCTGATGCAGCTCAGGATGGAAATCGATGCGGAGTGTAGCTTGTCCAAAGAGGAAGCCGGCTTCAGCCTGATTGAATTGATGATCGTGGTCGCGATCATCGCGATCTTGGCAGCAATCGCCTACCCGTCCTACATCTCGCACATCACCAAAACGAATCGGGTGGCGGCAGAGGGGTGCTTGTCCGAGGTCGCCAGCTACATGGAGCGTTACTACACCACCCATCTCAGCTACGAGGGGGCTACGATGCCGGCGCTAGATTGCCAGAGCGCACAGCAAACCGGAGCCAATTACAGTTATGCCTTTCCGGCCTCGCCTTCAACGACGGCATATATCGCCCAGGCGACGCCCACCGGGGCGCAACTGACGCGTGATACCCAATGCGGGACGTTGTCGCTGGACCAGACTGGCGCCAGGTCGACCTCTACGAGCGACACTACGTGCTGGTAGGTTTTGGAGAAAAGCGGCTTGGCGATTGAAGGGAAAGGGTAGCCTGTATTCTTCAATCCAATTATTGAGACTGACGCCGCACCGGGTGACAGATCTCTTTCGCCAGCCGCTCGGCCAGCCCCGAATGCCGCCGCGTGCGCTGGGCAACGGCCAGTTCCACGCTGGCGAGCGGGGCGATCAGGCTGAAGTGGCGGCGGGCGCGGGTGATGCCGGTATAGAGCAGTTCGCGGGTGAGCAGGCTGCCGGCCTGGTCGGGCAACAGCAGGGCGGTGTGGCCGAATTCGGAGCCCTGCGACTTGTGCACCGTCATCGCGTAGACGGTGTCCACCGCTTCCAGCCGCGTCGGCAGCACGAAGCGCACCGGCGCATCGCGACGGGCGGACGCGGTCGTGCCGGTGTCGGGGAAGGCGACATACAGGCGCGGTTCGCCGTCGGGGCCGGGGCGGCGCAGGGCGATGCCGACGTCGCCGTTCATCAGGCCCAGGGTGTAGTCGTTGCGCAGCACCATCACCGGGCGGCCTTCGTACCAGCCCTGGTCCGATTCGACCAGGCCGGCGGCGTGCAATGCCGCGGCGATGCGCTGGTTGAGCGACTGCGTGCCGGACGGCCCGTGGCGCAAGGCGCACAGCAGCTGGAATTGCGCGTAGTCCTGCAGGGCCCGGTCGGCCCAGGCGGCGAAGGCGGCCTCGCCGGCACCGGCGACGGGGCGTTCCCGCCGCAGCCGTTCGAGGTAGTGGCGGTAGCCCCGGGGCGCGGCGGCATCGTCCGCCGCCGCGACATGGCCGTGGACGGCCAGGTCCACGATGCGCGCGGCGTCGGCATGCCACTCGAGGTCGTCGCCCGGGTCGGCCAGCAGCGCGCGCACGGCGGCGACGTCGCCGGCATTCACCGCCTGGGCGAGCCGGCCGATGCCGCTGCCGGCGTCGAAGCGGTGGCTGTGGCGCAGCATGGCCACCTGCTGGTCCAGCGCCTGCGCATCGTCGCGCACGAAGGCCGCGACGTCGCCGCAACCGGCCTCGCGCAGCCAGGCGGCGGTGGCTTCGTCGTAATGGCCCGCCTCGGCGCGCCGGCACAGGTCGCCCAGCACCGCGCCGGCTTCCACGGAGGAAAGCTGGTCCTTGTCGCCGAGCAGGACCAGGCGCGCCCGCGCGGGCAGTGCGTCGAGCAGGGCGGCCATCGTCTCCAGGTCCACCATCGAGGCCTCGTCGACCACCAGCACGTCCAGGTGCAGCGGATTGGCGCGGTCGTGGCGGAAGCGGCGGCTGTCGGGGCGGGCGCCGAGCAGGCGATGCAGGGTGTCCACCCGGGTCGGGATGGCCGCGCGCACTGCCTCGTCCACGTCGAGGCGGGCGAGCTGGTCGGCGATGGCGGCGCCGAGCCGCGCCGCGGCCTTGCCGGTGGGCGCGGCCAGGCGGATGCGCAAGGCCTGCGCGTGCCGGCGCAGGTGCAGTGTCTGCAGCAGGCCGAGCAGGCGCACCACCGTGGTGGTCTTGCCGGTGCCGGGACCGCCGGTGACGACGCCGAAGGCGCCGCGCGCGGCCAGTGCGCAGGCGATGCGCGGCCAGTCGGGTGTGGCATCGCCTGCGCGAACGGCGTGGGCGTCGTCGCGGAAGGGGGCGTTGCGGCCCTGATGTGGAAACAGGCGGCCCAGTTCGGCGGCGAATTCCCCTGGCGGCGGTACCTCGCGGCCCAGCCGCGCGGCGATGTCCTGCGCGACGCGGCGCTCGTGGTTCCAGTAGCGGCGCAGGTAGAGCCGCGGGCCGTCGAGCACCAGCGGCGCGTCGGCCGGCAGGCCGTCGGCGCCGGCCAGCAGCGACGAGGCGGGCAGCGGCGCCGCGAGCGCGGCGCGCCAGGCGTCGGGCCAGGCGTGTTCGTCGGCCAGGGCGTCCAGCGTGCGCAGGTCCAGGCACGGATGGCCGTCCGCCAGCTGCCGGCTGAGCAACGCTGCCAGCAACAGCAGCGCGGGCGAGGCATGCGGATCGCGCTCGGCCAGGAAACGGGCGAAGGCCAGGTCGAGCGGGCGCAGGTGCTGCCGTGCCCCGGCATCTTCGAGGAGGGCGGGGAGTGGCGTGGTCATCGGTGCGTCTCCCCGGCGGCGAACAGGACGTCCATCGCCTCGACCAGCGCACGCGGCAACCGTTCGACGTGCACGCCGTGGCCGTCGGCGTCCACCCCGCGCAGGTAGAGGTAGAGCACGCCGCCGATGTGGCGGTCGTAGTCGTAGCCGGGCAGGCGCGCCTGGAGCTGGCGGTGCAGGGCCAGGGTGTAGATGGCGTACTGCAGGTCGTAGCGCGCCTGCAGCACCGAAGCGCGCATTGCGTCGGCGGTGTACGCGCCGGCGTCGTTGCCCAGCCAGTTGGACTTGTAGTCGGCCACGTACCAGCGGCCGTCGTGTTCGAACACCAGGTCGATGAAACCCTTGAGCAGGCCGTTGACGAGGTTGGGCGGCAGCGGCGGTCGTGCCGCGCCGTCCAGCGTGTGCGCGCTTGCGAGGCGGTCCAGCGCGGCGGCGTCGACGTGGTTCGCCTCGAACCAGAACTCCAGTTCGGCGCGGTAGCGCGCGGGATCGGCCAGCGCGGCGAGCGGCATGGCGCCGCCGTCGGGCAGCGGCAGCGGCGTGTGCAGCAGGGCGGGCAGCCACTGCGCCAGCGGCTTGATCCAGGCCTGCCAGCCGCGCGCCTGGCAGCGCCGGGCGAGGGTGTCGCGCACGGTGGCGGAGCCGGCCGCGGCGCGGGCGAAGCTCTCATGCGCACAGGCCTCCAGCAGGTCGTGCAGGAAGGTGCCGGGCATGGCGCCGCGCGGGAACGCGTGGATGCCCTGCGGGATGGCGGCCGGAGTGGCCACCGCCTCGGGGGCGGCGACGGCTTCGGCGAGGGTGGCCTGTCCGGCGGTTTCGGGGGCGGGACGTACGGCATGGTCGCCGGCATGGGCCAGCGCGCTGTAGCTGGCGATCCACCAGGGCTCGTGCGGCGGCAGCGCGCAGGTGCGGGCCGGGCGCGCAAGGCCGTCGCCGGTGGGTGCCTGGTAGCGGCGCTCCGAAGCCGGCGCGTCGAGTTCGGACACCCGGATGTGCGGGTGCCCCTCGGCGAGCGCACGCACGCACGACGGCAGGCTGGCCGGCTCGATGACGCGGCCGCCGGCCAGCACGTAGCCGAAGGCGGACCGGTGCAGGCCGGACTCCTTCTTCTGGCCGTCCCTGGGACAGGCCGCGCCCAGCCAGCAGGCATGGCGGGCGCGGGTGAGCGCCACGTAGAGCAGGCGCAGGTCCTCCTGCAGGCGTTCGTGCTCGGCCTGCCGCCAGGCGGCGTCGTCGGGACGCAGGTCGAGGTGGGGGCGGCCGTCGCGGTCATGCCACACGAGGGCGCTGCCGCGCTTCGTTTCGCGGAAGCCGCAGGCGAAGGGCAACAACACCAGCGGATACTCGAGGCCCTTGGACTTGTGGATGGTCACCACCTTGATCAGCGCCGCCTCGCTTTCCAGCCGCACGATCTGCTCCGCGGCGGCCTCGCCCCGGCCGGGGCGGGCGATCTGCGCGGCGAGGTGGCGGATCAGCGCATGCTCGCCGTCCAGCCCGGCGGCCGCCTGCTGCAGCAGCTCGGCCAGGTGCAGCAGGTTGGTCAGCGTGCGCTCGCCGTCGGCGCGGGCGAGCAGGCGCGACGGCAGGTCGAAGCGGTGCAGCAGTTCGTGCAGCATGGCCAGCACGCCGTGGCGCCGCCACAGTTCGTGCAACTGGCGGAAATGTTCGCCGCAGGCTTCCCGGTACGGCTCGTCGGTGTTGAGCCGGTCCAGCTCGGCCAGGCTGCGGTCCATGCCGGGCGTGGCCAGCGCAGCGCGGATGGCGCGGTCGGAGCCGGGCATGGCGCAGGCGTGCAGCCACGGCAGCAGGTCGGCGGCCTCGGCGGTGGCGTAGACCGACTGGTTGTCGGACAGGTAGACGTGGGCCAGCCCGCGTTGGCGCAGCGCCTGGCGCATGGCGGCCGCGTCGTGCCGGTCGCGCACCAGGATGGCGATGTCGCCGGGACGCAGCGGCGCCCACGTGCCGCCGTCGCCGGCGAAGCCGCAGCGGCCGGCCTGGGCGGCGTCCAGCCATTGCACCAGTTGCGCCGCTGCATGCGCGGCCAGCCCGTCGCGCCAGGCGCCGGCGGACAGCGCTGCCTCGGAGGTCTGGACGGCGATCCGCAGGGCGGGCATGGGCGCGCCGTCGAGCAGCAGGCGTTCGCTGCGTCCGTTCGCGCGCACGGGCGTGAAGGGCAGCGCGTCGCCGAAGCCGAACGCGCCGTGCGGCTGCGTGGAGGCATGTTCGAAGACGCGGTTGACCGCCGCCACCAGCGCCGCGGTGGAGCGGTAGTTGGTGTCCAGCGTCCAGGTGGGCTGGGCGGCCGCCGCGCGGGCGCGCAGGTAGGTGTGGATGTCCGCGCCGCGGAAGCCGTAGATGGCCTGCTTGGGGTCGCCGATCAGCAGCAGGGCGTGGCCGTCGCGGCCATCGTGGATGCGTTGCAGGATGCGCCATTGCAACGGATCGGTGTCCTGGAACTCGTCCACCAGGGCGACCGGGTATTGGGTGGCCAGCGTGCGCGCCAGCGCATCGCCGTTGGCGCCATGCAGGGCGGCGTCGAGGCGGCGCAGCATGTCGTCGTAGCCGAGCTGGGCACGCTGGCGGCGCGCCTCGTCGAGGCGGTGGGCGATCCATGGCGCGGCATGGGCGAGCAGCAACGGGGCCAGCCCGCCGGCCTCGGCGCGGAGGGCGCGCAGGCGGTCGACGGCGTCGAAGAAGGCGTGCGCCGGCGTGGCCTGGCCCTTGCGGGTGGCGCTTGCCAGCCTGGCGGCGCCGTGGCGTTCCAGCGTCTTCTCCCCCGGCGGCGCGCCATCGTTGGTCCAGGCGTCGAGGGCGGCGTGGTCGCCGTCGAACAGGGCGGGCTTGTAGCTGCTGCCGTTGAGCACGCCGTCGCGCAGTGCGTCGCGCAGCAGCGCCGCGATGCCCGCGCCCTGTTCGCGCCACAGCGCGCGGACGTGTTCTTCGGCGGAACGCAGCGCGTCGGCCTGCATGTCCAGCAGCGCGGCGGGATCGCCGAGGGCCGGCACGGGGCGGCCTTCCAGCCGCAGGCTGCCACGCGGCTGCGACAGCAGCGGGGCGACCTCGCGCTGCAGGTCGCCGGGCGTGCGCCACAGCGCGGCGACCAGCGCGGCGGCGTCGCGACCGAGCGGGAAGAAGAAACGGCGCCAGTAGTCGCGCACGGCTTCGGCGAGCAGTTCGGCCTCGTCGGCGATGCCGCCTTCGGTGGCCGCCTCGCCGCTGTCGAAGGCGTGCTGGGCGAGCATCCGCTGGCACCAACCGTGGATGGTGAACACCGCGGCCTCGTCCATCCACTGCGCGGCCAGTTCGAGCTGGCGCGCGGCGCGCGCCCGCAGGTCGGCGGGATGGTCGTCGATCAGCGCGCGCAGGAAGTCGTCCGCGTCGCGCTGGCCGCGGAACGCGGCGGCGGCCTCGGCGAGGCGTTCGCGGATGCGCTCGCGCAACTCGCCGGTGGCGGCCTTGGTGAAGGTCATCACCAGGATCTGCGCGGGCAGCAGCGGCGTGCCGCCGCCATGGCCCAGCACCAGGCGCAGGTACAGCGCGGCGATGGTCCAGGTCTTGCCGGTGCCGGCGCTGGCCTCGATCAGCCGGGTGCCGGCCAGCGGCAGGCGCAGCGGGTCGAGCGGGGCGATGGCGTTCATGCCGCGCCTCCTTCGACGCGCACCGCGTCCAGCAGCGGCCGGTACAGGTGCAGCCAGCGCTCGAAGCCGGCGGCGTGCAGGTGGTCGAAGTCAGGCCAGAGGCGGGCGAGGCAGGCGTCTTCGCCGACCTCGCCGGAGCGGCCCCACGGGCCCTCGCCGAGGTCGTAGCAGGCGCGGGCGGCGGCGGCCGGATCCTTCGTGCCTTCCGCTTCGGCCAGCAGCCAGGCGAACGCGGTCTTGCGCGCGATGGGCAGGGGCGATTGCATGTTGGCCCGCAGCGCGCCGAGCAGGGCGTCGAGATGGTGGATGGCTGCGCCGGCCTCCAACGGCGCCAGCGCCAGCACGGCATCCGGCGCGACGACGTGGGTGGCGAGCCGCAGCGCGCAGGCGTTGGCGAGCAGGTGCGTCGCCCAGGCGTCCAGCAGCCGGTCGTGACGCGGCGCCGTCCTGCCCTGCAGACGGCTGGCGGTGGCGAGCAGGCGTACATGGCCGCCCGCACCGTCGTCGCGCAGGTCGCCCAGCCAGTCCTCGACCGCCAGGCCGTGGGCCTCGTGACGCAGCTCCCGGAGGTCGGCGGCTTGCGGCCAGCGCCCGTCGAGCGCGCGCCAGGCGGCGCCGGCCTGCTGCGCGGCGGCCTCGATGGAAGCCAGCGCCAGCGCGCCGAAGCCGCCGGGTGGAAGCTCGCCCTGCTCGCGCAGGCGCTGCGCGGCGGGCGCGAGCGCAGCGCCGCCGCCGGCGATGGCGGCGTGCAGCAGGGTGCCGGTGGCGGCATGGCGCTGCAGGCCGTCGAGCGCGAAGGGTTCGGCGTCGGCGGCTTCCCCGTCGTCGTCGGCGAAGTGCACGCCGAGGCGCTCGGCGTAGAAGCTGCGCGCCGGGGCTTTCAGGAAGCGTTGCAGCAGGCCCAGGCCGAGCGGCGCCTCGGGTTGCCACGGCGCCAGCGGTGCGTCGACGGCGGTGGCCGGCCGGTGGGCGCGCTGCCACTCGGAAGCATAGGTGAACACGCGCGGGTCGCCGTCCGCCTCGAAGTAGCGGCGGCCGAAGGGCTGCAGCGGATACTCGGTGGTGAGCGCGTCGAGCAGGCGCCGCCCGGCGTCCGGATCGCGGGCGTCGTCGCCGGCGAGGTGCCAGCCGGCGGCGAGGTAGTCGCGCAGCTGGCCGACCAGCACCGAGGGCGGCAGCCCGGCGTTGTCGCGCGCGCTGCGGCCCACCCAGCCCACGTACAGCGCGTCGCGCGCGGAAAGCAGCGCTTCCAGGAACAGGTAGCGGTCGTCCTCGCGGCGCGAGCGGTCGCCCGGACGCTGCTGGCCGGGGCGGGCCATCAGGTCGAAGTCGGGCGCCGCGTGGCGGCGGGGATAGTCGCCGTCGTTCATGCCCAGCAGGCAGACCACGCGGAACGGGATGGCGCGCATCGGCAGCAGGGTGCCGAAGCTCACCGCGCCGCCGAGGAAGCGCTGTGACAGGCGGCTTTCGTCGACGCTCGCGAGCCAGTGCTCGCGCACCACGGCCAGCGGTAGCGGTGCTGCGAAGCCGGCCTCGGCGCAGGCCTGTTCCCACCCGGCGAGGGCGTCGTCGAGGCGTTGCAGGAGCAGCGCGTCGTCGTCGTCGCGGCCGGCGTCGAAGGCGTCGGCGAGCAGGGCACGCAGGCGGGCGGTCCACTGCACGGGCGTGGCCGGCGTCGCGAACAGGCGCCAGTAGTGTTCCAGCCGTTCGAGCAGCGCATCCAGCGGGCCGACCAGGGCGGCGTCGAGGCCGCCGACCTCGGCGTAGGGCGCGATGCCGTCCAGCGATTCGCCGTCGCCCACCGCGTAGCCGAGCAGCATGCGGCGCAGGCCGAAGCGCCAGCTGTTCTGTTCCAGCGGCGGCAGGCCGAGGCTCTGCTTCTGTTCGCCGGAAAGGCCCCAGCGGATGCCGGCGCCCTCGATCCAGCGGCGCAGCACGGGCAGGGCGGCTTCGTCCAGGCCGAAGCGGCGGCGCAGCGCGGGGGCGTCGAGCAGGTCGAGGATGTCGCCCGCGGCGAAGCGCGACTCGGGCAGGCGCAGCAGCTGTTCCAGCGCCACCAGCAGCGGCGCGGCGCCGCGCGCGGGGCGGTCGGCGATGCTGCAGGGCAGGTGGCGGGGATGGCCCGGCGGCGCGCGTCCGAACACGGCCTGGATGTGCGGCGCGTAGGCCTGGATGTCGGGCACCATCACCATCACGTCGCGCGGGGCCAGCGGTTCGCCCTTGCGCGCGGCGTCCTCGAACATCGCCAGCAGTTCGTCGTGCAGGATCTCCACCTCGCGCTGCGGGTTGTGCGCGACGTGGAAGCGCAGCGAGCCGTCGTCCGGTGTCCACGGCCGGCGTTGCGCGGGGGCGGCCGGCAGCGGTTCCAGGTCGAGGATGGCCTGCTGCACCTGGTGCAGCAGGCTATCGCGGCCCGGGTCGGCGAACAGGTCGATGTCGCGTCCCAGCGCGGCGAAGCGCGGGCGGTAGGCGTCGGGGTGGTCGAAGCTGTCGAGCAGGCGGATGTAGTCGCGGCCCTGCTTGCCCCAGGCGGCCAGCAGCGGATTGGCGTGCTGGTGCAGCTCCTCGTAGCGCGGCTCGGGCGGCAGGCCGGGCTTGCCCGCGTGGCGGTGTTGCCCGGCCTTGAGCAGTTCGCGGTCCTCGATGATGTCGGCCCAGTAGTGCCGGCAGGGATTGGCCACCAGCAACAGCACCTGGCAGGTGCGACCCAGCGCGGTGAGCGCCTCCAGCGTCTGCTGCGGCAGCGAGGAGATGCCGAACACCACGATGCGCCGCGGCAGTCCGTGGGGGCGCTGTTCCAGCGTGGCGGCGCGCGCGAGGAAGGTGCGGTGCACGGCGGCGCGGTGGCTGTGCCGCTGTGCGGGGCCGACGTCGTCCAGCAGCCGCCGCCACAGCTGCGCCTGCCAGCGCTGGCGCTCGGGCAGCGGCTCGCGGCGGCCGCGCAGGTCGTCGCGCAGCACGTCGCGGCCGTGTTCCCAGTCGTCCAGCCAGTCGGCGCGGTAGACCATGTACTGGTCGAACAGGTCGGCGACCTGCTGGGCCAGCTGGAACAGCCTGGCTGGATCCGGCTGCGCCGGATCGGCTTGCCCCGTGCCGAGGAAGTGGCGCAGCGGCGCGAAATCGGCATGGCCGAGTTGCGCGGGCAGCAGGCGCATCAGCCGCCAGGCGAGGCGCGACTTGTCGAACGGCGAATCGGGCGGCACCGCCTCGCGGCCCAGCACGGCGCGGTAGGCGTTCCACAGGAAGCGGCCGGGCAGCTGCATGTCCACCGCGGCGCTGATGCCCATGCCACCCGCGCCGCGCGGCCGCGCCAACGCCAGTTTCAGCCATTGCGCGATGCCGTTGCTCTGCACCAGCATCGTCTCGTCTTCCAGCGGCGCCAGCGGCGTGCGCGCCAGCCAGGCCAGCAGCAGGTCGCGCAGGTCTTCCAGGCGGTTGCCGTGGACGACCATCAGGCCGGGCTGGATGGTCGCGGCGTCGTGGGTCGGTGTCACTGCGGGCGGGCTTCCTCGGAGCTCGGGACGGGATTGTCCACGAGCGGGCGGCGGATGTCCCCAGTATGGCGGCCGGCGGTCTCGCCGCCTGCGACGGAGGCCTGCCGGCCTTCTCCCTGTTGACCTGCTCCGCGCCTCCCCGTATAGTTGCGCGCTCCCGGCGGGCGGTTAGCTCAGCGGTAGAGCACTGCCTTCACACGGCAGGTGTCACAAGTTCGATCCTTGTACCGCCCACCATCGAAATCCGCGAAAAGGCCATCCGCTCGGGTGGCCTTTTCGTTTGGCCGTCCGGGGCGGCGGCGCCGATTGCTAGAATGGCGCCCCCTTACGGCGCCGGCGGTCCCATGAACTTCGAGATGTCGCACATCCTGCAGGCCCTGCAGGATTTCCAGTTGACCCCGTGGAAGGCGGTGGGCTTCGCCGGCACGCTGATGTTCACCAGCCGCTGGTTCGTGCAGCTGTACTACACGCGCAAGTACAAGCGCGTGGTGATGCCGCTGGCGTTCTGGGTGCTGTCGGTGTGCGGCAGCGTGCTGCTGCTGGCCTACTTCATCGTCGGCAAGAACGATTCGGTGGGCATCATCTCGAATTTCTTCCCGGTGTTCGTGTCGGTCTACAACCTGGTGGTGCACCTGCGGCACCACAAGAACAGCATCACCGGCGACGCCACGACCTGAGCGGACTCAATCGGGGTCATAGTCGAGGTTGGCGGCCAGCCAGCGCTCGGCCTCCTGGCGGCTCCAGCCCTTGCGCGCGGCATAGTCCTCGACCTGCTCGCGGGTGAGCCGGCCGACCACGAAGTACTGGCTGCCCGGGTGCGAGAAGTACCAGCCGGAGACGGCCGCCGCCGGGTACATCGAGAAACCTTCGGTGAGTTCGATGCCGGCGTTGCGCGTGGCGTCGAGCAACCGGAACAGGGTGGTCTTCTCGGTATGGTCGGGGCAGGCGGGATAGCCGGGGGCGGGGCGGATGCCCTGGTACCGCTCGGCGATCAGCGCGTCGTTGTCCAGCGCCTCGTCGGGCGCGTAGCCCCAGAACTCGCGGCGCACGCGCTCGTGCATGCGTTCGGCGAAGGCCTCGGCGAGGCGGTCGGCCAGCGCCTTGAGGATGATCGCCGAGTAGTCGTCGTTGTCGGCGCGGAAGCGCTCCAGCTGTGGCTCGATGCCGAGCCCGGCGGTGACGGCGAAGCCGCCGACCCAATCGGGCTTGCCGTATTCCTTCGGTGCGACGAAATCGGAGAGGCACAGGTTGGGGCGCTCGACCGGCTTGTCGGCCTGCTGGCGCAGGTGGTGGAGTACAACGGCGTGTTCCCTTCTCCCTTCGGGAGAAGGTGCCCCGGCAGGGGCGGATGAGGGTACGGGCGGAGCGGGGTGCTGGGCTTCGGCCGAACCCTCACCCCCAACCCCTCTCCCGGAGGGAGAGGGGAGCGGCGCTACCGTGATTTCGATGTCGTCGCCGAGGCTGGCGGCGGGCCAGAAGCCGATCACCGCGCGGGCGGTGAGCCATTTCCCGGCGATGATGCGGTCGAGCATCTTTTGCGCATCGTTGAACAGCTCGGTGGCCTGCTTGCCGACCACCGCGTCGTCGAGGATGGCCGGATAGTGGCCGGCTAGCTCCCAGGCCTGGAAGAACGGCGTCCAGTCGATGTAGCGGCGCAGCTCGGCGAGGTCGTAGTCGTCGAAGACGTGCAGGCCGGGCTGGCGCGGCTGCGGCGGCTGGTAGTCCACCCAGTCGCAGCCGAAGCGCTGCGCGCGGGCCTTGGCCAGCGGCACCAACTGCTTGCCCGGGCCGCGCTGGCGGTGGCGTTCGCGGATCTCGGCGTATTCGGCGCGGATCTTCGCCATGAAGTCGTCGACCAGCTCCTTGCTGACCAGCGACTGCGCCACGCCCACCGCGCGCGAGGCGTCCTTCACCCACACGCAGGGCGACTTGTAGTGCGGCTCGATCTTCAGCGCGGTGTGCGCGCGCGAGGTGGTGGCGCCGCCGATCAGCAGCGGGATGCGGAAGTCCTGCCGCTGCATCTCGCGCGCCACGTGGCTCATCTCCTCCAGCGAGGGCGTGATCAGGCCGGACAGGCCGATCATGTCGGCGTTCTCGGCGATCGCGGTATCGAGGATCTTCTGCGCGGGCACCATCACGCCGAGGTCGATCACGTCGAAGTTGTTGCAGCGGAGCACCACGCCCACGATGTTCTTGCCGATGTCGTGCACGTCGCCCTTGACCGTGGCCATCACGATCTTGCCGTTGCTTTTGCCGGTGTCGCCGGTGCGCAGCTTCTCCGCCTCGATGTAGGGCAGCAGGTAGGCCACCGCCTTCTTCATCACGCGGGCGGACTTCACCACCTGCGGCAGGAACATCTTGCCGGCGCCGAACAGGTCGCCGACCACGTTCATGCCGTCCATCAGCGGGCCTTCGATCACGTCGAGCGGGCGCGGCGAAAGCTGGCGCGCTTCCTCGGTGTCCTCGACCACGTACTGGTCGATGCCGTGCACCAGCGCGTGGCTGAGGCGCGCACGCACGTCCTTCCCGCGCCAGGCCAGGGTCTCGACGGCGGCCTCGCCTTTTTTCTTCTTGTAGCGGTCGGCGATCTCCAGCAGGCGCTCGGTGGCGTCGCGGCGGCGGTTCAGCACCACGTCCTCGACGCGCTCGCGCAGTTCCGGGTCGAGCTCGTCGTAGATGGCCAGCGCGCCGGCGTTGACGATGCCCATGTCCATGCCGGCCCGGATGGCATGAAACAGGAACACGGAATGGATCGCCTCGCGCACGGTGTCGTTGCCGCGAAAGGAGAACGACACGTTGGAGACGCCCCCGGAGACGTGGCTGGCCGGGAAGCGCTTCTTCAGCTCGCGGGTGGCCTCGATGAAGTCCACCGCGTAGTTGTCGTGCTCCTCGATGCCGGTGGCGATGGCGAAGATGTTGGGGTCGAAGATGATGTCTTCGGGCGGGAAGTCGAGCCGCCCGGTGAGCAGATCGTAGGCGCGCGAGCAGATCGCGACCTTGCGTTCGGCGGTGTCGGCCTGGCCTTCCTCGTCGAAGGCCATCACCACCGCGGCGGCGCCGTACTGGCGCACCTTGCGCCCGTGCTCCAGGAAGGCCTGCTCGCCTTCCTTCATCGAGATGGAATTGACGATGCCCTTGCCCTGCAGGCAGCGCAGGCCGGCTTCGATCACGCTCCACTTCGACGAATCCACCATCACCGGCACGCGGGCGATGTCCGGCTCGGCCGCGATCAGGTTGAGGAAGCGCACCATCGCCGCCTCGGAATCGATCAGGCCCTCGTCCATGTTGACGTCGATGATCTGCGCGCCGTTCGCCACCTGCTGGCGCGCGACCTCCACCGCTTCCTCGTAGCGCTCTTCCTTGATCAGCTTGCGGAACTGCGCCGAGCCGGTGACGTTGGTGCGCTCGCCGACGTTGACGAACAGCAGGTCGGGGGTGAGGACCAGCGGTTCGAGGCCGGACAGGCGGGTGTGGCGGGTGCTCATGAGTAGCGATGCCTTGCTTTTGCTCCCTCCCCTGCACGCAGGGGAGGGTTGGGGAGGGGTAAAGCCTTTGCCCTGGCTTCGGGGAAATGCGGCAAGAGCGTTACCCCCGCCCAGCCTCCCCCTGCGTGCAGGGGGAGGGGCAAAAACGCGTTCATGCCGCCTCCTGTGCAGCGACGGGCAACGTTCTCGGTGCGCAATCACGCACCGCCTCGGCGATCGCCGCGATGTGCGCCGGCGTGGTGCCGCAGCAGCCGCCGACCAGGTTGAGCAGGCCGTCGCGGGCGAAGCCGCCGATCACGGCGGCCATCTGCTCCGGCGTCTCGTCGTACTCGCCGAAGGCGTTGGGCAGGCCGGCGTTGGGGTGGGTGCTGACCGGGCACTCGGCGATGGCCGCCAGGGTCTGCACGTGCGGGCGCAGGTCGGCCGCGCCCAGCGCGCAGTTGAAGCCCACCGACAGCGGCCGCGTGTGGCTGACCGAGTAGTAGAACGCCTCGGCGGTCTGGCCGGAGAGCGTGCGGCCGGAGCGGTCGGTGATGGTGCCGGAGATCATCACCGGCAATCGCGTGCCGCGTTCGCGGAACAGCTCGGCCAGCGCGAACAGCGCGGCCTTGGCGTTCAGCGTGTCGAAGATGGTCTCGACCATGATCGTATCCGCGCCGCCGTCGATCAGGCCGGCGGCGGACTCGGCGTAGTTGGCCGCCAGTTCCTCGAAGCTGACGTTGCGGAAGCCGGGGTCGTTGACGTCGGGCGACAGCGAGGCGGTGCGGCTGGTGGGTCCGAGCACGCCGATCACGAAGCGCGGCTTGCCGGGCGTCCTCTCGGTGAACGCGTCGGCGGCGGCGCGGGCCAGCCGGGCGCCTTCGCGGTTCAGCTCCGGCACCAGGTGTTCCAGGCGGTAGTCGGCCTGGCTGATGCGGGTGGCATTGAAGGTGTTGGTCTCGACCAGGTCGGCGCCGGCTTCCAGGTAGGCCTCATGCACGCCGCGGATGATGTCCGGCCGGGTCAGGGTGAGCAGGTCGTTGTTGCCCTTGAGGTCGCAGCCGGGATGGTCGTGGTGCGCGGCATGCTCGCGGTCGCGGCCATGCTCGAAGCGCTGGCCGCGGTAACCGGCCTCATCCAGCCGATGGCCCTGCAGCATGGTGCCCATGCCGCCGTCGAGGACCAGGATGCGCTTGCGCAGCGCCGCCTCGAGCAGGGCGACGCGGTCGGGGTGAAGCCAGGGCAGGGCGCTCATCGGGGACTCACTTCTGGGCCAGCAGGCTGATGACTTCGAAATGCGGTGCCTTGCGCTCGCGGCTGAGCCGCGAGCAGTTCAGCACGCGCAGGCCGGCAGCGGCGGCGAAGCCTTCGAGTTCGGACTGGGCGAAGCCCAGGTTGCGATGGTCGAACGGCTCGACCACGGCGCGATGGTCGTGCCGGCCCAGCGTCACCGCGAGCAGGCGGCCGCCGTGGCGCAGCAGGCGCGCGGCCTCGGCCACCGCCTGTGCCGGGCGCTCGGCATAGGTCAGCGCGTGCAGCATCAGCACCAGATCGAAGCGCTGCCGGCCCAGGTCCAGCGCGTGCATGTCGCCTTGCACCACGCGGACGTTCGGGAACGGCTCGAGGCGCCGCGCGGCGGCCTCCGCCACCCGCCCGCTGGAATCCACGCAGACGATGGAGCGCGCGTGCGGCGCCAGCAGCTCGGCGGTGATGCCGTCGCCGGAGGCGATGTCGAGCACGTCGCCGGTCTCCAGCAGTTGCAGCAGCGAGCGGGCCAGGGTTTCCCAGGTGCGGCCGGGCGAGTAGTGGCGCTCCATGTCGCCGGCCACGGTGTCGGCCCAGCCTTCCTCGCGGGCGCGGTGGGCCAGCACGCCGGGCAGGCGCGCGGCGTCCTCGCGCAGCAGGGCGTCGTCGATGCTCTCGCGCAGCGACTTCAGCAATTCGTGCTGGCGGTCGTCGCCTTCGTTGTTGGCGCGGTAGTAGGCGGAGACGCCGGCGCGGCGGTCGCGCACCAGGCCGGCTTCCTTCAGCTTGGCCAGGTGGGTGGACACGCGCGGCTGCGCCAGGTGCAGCACGGCGGCCAGCTCGGCCACGGTCAGTTCCTCGCGTTCGAGCAGGGCCAGCAGGCGCACCCGGGTGGGGTCGGCCAGCAGGCGCAGCACGCTGGAGGCGGTGGCCAGATCCATGGTTATCTATCTATCGCGATACAAGGATGTATAAGGCTAGGCCGTGGGCGGCGGATCGTCAAGGCAGGTCGGGCGTGGAAGGGCGCCGTCCGGGCACGGCTGGCACCGGATGAGGCGACGCGCCGCGATCGTGTTGCATCCGCACATGGTCGGTGTGGCGCGGGCGCTAAAATGGCCGGCTTTCTCCCCCTTGGAGCCACCCCCATGGATTTCAGCTTCACCGAAGACCAGTTGTCGATCCAGGCCGTCGCGCGCGACTTCGCTTCGAGGCGCATCGCCCCGGTGGCGGCGGAGCTGGACGCGAAGGGCGAGTTCCCGCTCGACAACATCCGCGAGATGGGCCAGCTCGGCCTGATGGGCATCGAGGTGCCGCACGAGTACGGCGGCGCCGGCATGGATCCGGTCGCCTACGTGCTGGCGATGATCGAGATCGCCGCCGCCGACGCGGCCACCTCCACCGTGATGAGCGTGAACAACTCGCTGTTCTGCAACGGCATCCTCAAGCACGGCACCGAGGCACAGAAGCAGAAGTACGTGCGCGCCATCGCGCAGGGCGAGGCGATCGGTGCCTACGCGCTGACCGAGCCGCAGTCCGGCTCCGACGCCTCGGCCATGCACACGCGCGCCACGAAGAACGCCGACGGCGACTGGGTGATCAACGGCAAGAAAAGCTGGATCACCTCCGGCCCGGTGGCGCGCTACATCGTGCTGTTCGCCATCACCACGCCGGGCATCGGCGCCAAGGGCGTGTCGGCTTTCATCATCGATACGCAGAAGCCGGGCTTCCATGCCGGCAAGACCGAGCCCAAGCTCGGCATCCGCGCCTCGGCCACCTGCGAGATCGAGTTCACCGACTACGTCTGTTCGAAGGACGACCTGCTCGGCCAGGAGGGCAAGGGCTTCTCGATCGCGATGGGCGTGCTCGACGCCGGCCGCATCGGCATCGCCTCGCAGGCGGTGGGCATCGCCCGCGCCGCCTACGAGGCCACCCTGCAGTGGTCGCGCGACCGCAAGGCCTTCGGCCAGCCGATCGGCAGCTTCCAGCTGACCCAGGCCAAGATCGCCGACATGAAGTGCAAGCTCGACGCGGCCACGCTGCTCACGCTGCGCGCGGCCTGGGCCAAGGGCCAGGCGGAGAAGAACGGTGGCCGCTTCGGCACCGAGGCCTCGGTGGCCAAGCTGGTGGCGTCGGAGGCGGCGATGTGGATCGCCCACCAGGCCGTGCAGATCCACGGCGGCATGGGCTACTCCAAGGAGATGCCGCTGGAGCGCTATTTCCGCGACGCCAAGATCACCGAGATCTACGAAGGCACCAGCGAGATCCAGCGCATCGTGATCGCGCGCAACGAGACGGGGCTGCGCTGAGACTCCGGGTTTCGCAGTCCGGAAGCAGAAAGCCCGGGCACGTGCCCGGGCTTTTTCTTTGGGACCGGACGAAACCGCCCATGCGGCCCTCTCCCCGGAGGGAGAGGACCGCATGGGTCAGTGGCCGCGTTGAGGATCCGAGTCGAAGGTGTGCGGCGCGTGCCCGATACCCGGATGCGACTTGCCGTCGCCATCCAGCTTGTCACCCAGCAGGCGCCGCACCACCACGTAGAACACCGGGATCAGCAGCACGCCGAGGAAGGTGGCGAACAGCATGCCGCCGATCACGCCGGTGCCGATGGCGTGACGGGAGTTGGCGCCGGCACCGGTCGAGATGAACAGCGGGAACACGCCGAGGATGAAGGCCAGCGAGGTCATCAGGATCGGGCGCAGCCGCAGGCGGGCGGCGTCGATGGTCGCCTCGCGCAGGGTTCGCCCGGCCTTCTGCTCGGCCACCGCGAATTCCACGATCAGGATCGCGTTCTTCGCCGCCAGGCCGATCACCGTGATCAGGCCGATCTTGAAGAAGATGTCGTCGGGCAATCCGCGCAGCAGGGTGAACACCACCACGCCGAGCAGGCCCAGCGGCACCACCAGCAGCACCGACACCGGGATCGACCAGCTTTCGTACAGCGCGGCCAGGGCCAGGAACACGATCACCACCGACAGCACCAGCAGCAGCGTGGCCGCGTTGCCGGAGAGGATCTCCTGGTACGACTGGCCGGTCCAGTCATAGCCGTAGCCCTTCGGCAGGTCGTTGGCGACGATCTTCTCCATCTCGCCCATCGCCTCGCCCGAGGCATGCCCCGGCGCGGGCGAACCGACGATTTCGACCGCGGAGTAACCGTTGTAGCGGGTCAGCGCGGGCGAGCCCATTTCCCACTTCGCCCGCACCACGTTGGACAGCGGGATCATCGCCGGCGTGCCGTTGGCGTTGGTCTGCGTGTCGCTCGGCGTGAAGAAGTGCTGCAGCGCGTCCGGCCCCATGCGGTAGGGCGCGTCGGCCTGCATGATCACCCGCTTCACGCGTCCGCCGTAGGTGAAGTCGTTCACGTACACCGGCGCCAGCATCAGGCTGACCGCGTTGTAGATGTCGCCCACCGACAGCCCCATCGACTGCGCCTGCACGCGGTCCACGTCCAGCTGCAATTGCGGCGCGTCTTCCAGCGCGTTGGGCCGCACGCCGGTGAGCACCGGGTCCTGGCTGGCCTTGCCGAGCAGGATGTTGCGGGCCTGGGTCAGCGCATCGCGTCCGGCGCCGGCGCGGTCCTGCAGGTACATGTCGAAGCCGCCGAACTGGCCTAGGCCCTGCACCGTGGGGATGTTCGCCACGAAGATGCGCGCGTCGCGGATCGAATGCAGCTGCATGTTCGCACGCTGGATGAACTGCATCGCGGTGACGTCGCGCTTGTCCCAGTCCTTCAGCTTGATGAAGGCCATGCCGGCGCTTTCGCTGGAGCCGATGAAGCTGAAGCCGGTCACCTGCAGCACGCCTTCCACCGCCGGATCCTTCTTGAGGATCGCGCGCATCTGCGCCATCACTTCGCTGGTGCGCTGCTTGGTGGCGCCCGGCGGGAGCTGCACGATGGACAGCGCGTAACCCTGGTCCTCCTCGGGCAGGAAGCTGCCGGGCAGGCGGGTGTACAGGAAGCCGCCCAGCATCGCGATCAGCACGAACACCACCATCCAGCGCGGCGCATGCTTCACCGCGCTGCCGATGTGGCCGGTGTAGGTCTTCGTGGTCCAGTCGAACAGCTCGTTGAACTTGCGATAGACGATGTTCTTCTTCTTGTGGTGCTCCGGCTGCAGGAAGCTGGCGCACAACGCCGGCGTGAACGACAGCGCGAGGAAGGCCGAGAACACCATCGAAGTTGCGATGGTCAGCGCGAACTGCTTGTAGATGATGCCCGAGGCGCCCGGCTGCAGCGCCGACGGCACGAACACCGCCGCCAGCACCACGGTGATCGCCACCACCGCGCCGGTGATCTGGCCCATCGCCTTGCGCGTGGCCTCCTTCGGCGGCAGGTTCTCCTCGGTCATGATGCGCTCGACGTTCTCGATCACCACGATCGCGTCGTCCACCACGATGCCGATGGCCAGCACCATGCCGAACAGGGTGAGCTGGTTGATGGTGAAGCCAAGTACCAGCATGCCCAGGAAGGTGCCCAGCAGGGCCACCGGGATCACCAGGGTGGGAATGATGGTGGCGCGGAAGTTCTGCAGGAACAGCAGCATCACCAGGAACACCAGGATGATCGCCTCGACCAGGGTGTGCACCACCTCGTCGATGGAGATGTGCACGAAGGTGGTGCTGTCGTACGGGCTGAACCAGCTGACGCCGGGCGGGAAGCTGCTGGCCAGCTCGTCCATCTTGGCGCGTACCGCGGTGGACACGTCCAGCGCGTTGGCGCCGGGCAACAGCTGGATCGCGAAGGCGCCGATCGGGCGACCGTCCCAGGTGGTGTCGAAGCCGTAGCTGCCGGGGCCGAAGCTGATCCTGGCCACGTCGCCGAGGGTCACCGTGGTGCCGTCGGGGTTGGCGCGCAGGATGATGCCGGCAAACTGCGCGGGGCTGGTGAAGCGGCCTTCGGTGGCCACGGTGGCGGTGATGCCCTGGCCCGGCACGGCCGGGTCGGCGCCGATCGAGCCGGCGGCGAACTGCACGTTCTGCGCCTGGATCGCGGCCAGCGCCTGGGTGGCGGACAGGCCGTAGCCCTGCAGCTTGTCCGGGTTCAGCCAGATGCGCATGGCGTACTCGGAACCGAACTGCTGGGTGCTGCCCACGCCGGGTACGCGCGAGATCTGGTCGAGCACCTGCGAGCCGACGATGTCGTTGAGGCGGTCGCGGTCGATGTTGGGATTGTCCGACTTCAACGCCACCACCATCAGGAAGCCGGCGTTGGCCTTGGCCACCACCACGCCCTGCTGGTTCACCTCGGACGGCAGGCGCGGCGTGGCCAGCGCCACCTTGTTCTGCACCTGCACCTGGGCGATGTCGGGGTCGGTGCCGCTGGCGAAGGTCAGCGTGATCTGCGCACGGCCGCTGGCGCTGGACGAGGAGCTGAAGTACAGCAGGTGATCGATGCCGGTGAGCTGCTGTTCGATGACCTGGGTGACGGTCTTCTCGGTGGTGTCCGCGCTGGCGCCGGGGTAGGTGGCCGACACCGTCACCGAGGGCGGCGCGATGTTCGGGTACGACTCCACGCCCAGGTTGAGGATCGCCAGGACGCCGCCCAGCGAGATCAGGATGGCCACCACCCAGGCGAAGATCGGGCGGTCGATGAAAAAACTCGGCATGTCGCGTGAACTCCCTTACTTGCCGTGCGCCGCGCCGGAAAGCGCCTGCGTCGCGGCGGGGGCGGGCTTGCCGCCGGCGGCGGGCTGCTGCGCGCCCTGTTGCGGCGCATGCCAGGGCGAAGGCTTCACCGGGATGCCTTCGCGCACGTTCTGCAGGCCGGAGACGATGACCCGGTCGCCCGCGGCGAGGCCACCGGTGACGATCCAGTCCGAGCCGGTCATGTTGCTCAGGGTGACGTCGTGGCGCGCCGCCTTGCCGTCCTTGTCCACGGCCATCACGTAGGCGCCCACGGTGTCGCGCTGGATGGCTGCCTGCGGCAATTCGAACACGCCGTGCTGCTCGCCCATCCGGGCCTTCAGCGTCACGTACATGCCGGGCAGCAGGCTGCGCTTCGGGTTGGGCACCAGCGCACGCAGGTTCACCGCGCCGGTGGCCGGGTTCACCGAGGTGTCGGAGAAGTCCAGCGTGCCGGTCTCGGCGTAGGGCGTGCCGTCGGGCAGGGTGATCTGCACGCTGGCCTTGTCGCCCTGGCTGAGGGTGACATGGCCTTCGGTCTGCGCGCGGCGCATCTGGTCCAGTTCGGACACGCCGAGGGTGAAGTTCACGTACAGCGGATCGATCTGGTCGACCGTGGTGAGCAGGGTGGCCGAGCCGTTGCCGACCAGCGCGCCTTCGGTCACCTGCTGCTGGCCGGCGCGGCCGTCGATCGGCGAGACGACGTCGGCATAGCCCAGGTTGATGCGCGCGGTCTGCACGTCGGCGCGCGCGGCCTGCACCGCGGCCGCAGTGGTGCGCTCGGTGGCCAGCGCGTTGTCCAGGTCCGACTTGGAGATGTAGTCCTTGGGCGCCAGCTCGCGTGCGCGTTGCGCGTTGACCTTGGCGTTGGTGTAGGTCGCCTGGGCCTGTGCCAGCGAAGCCTCCGCCGCGGCCAGCGTGGCCTTCAGCGGGGCCGGGTCGATCTGGAACAGCAGCTGGCCCTTCTTCACCTCGCTGCCCTCGGTATAGACGCGCTTGAGCAGCACGCCGGCCACGCGCGCGCGCACGTCGGCGCTGCGGTAGGCGGAGAGCCGGCCGACCAGGTCCTTGGTGAGCGGGGCGTTCTGGGGCTGCACGGTGATCACGCCGACATCCGGCGGCGGCATCTGCGGCATCCCCTGTTGCTTGCCTTTGCCGCAGGCTGCCAGCGTCAGCAGGCCGAGGCACAGCGCGGGCGTGCGCAATGTCGTTGACTTCATGAGAGCTCCGTTTGAGGCGTGCGTGATCGGGGGAATCGGGGGCGGGGCCGGCGAGGACGCGGGTTTCCGGCGGCATCGATGGCGGATCATCGCCGCGCGCGGCGCGCGCGTCACGTGTCGTTCGTCGTGCCTCCGGTTACGCCGAAGCCGCGCTCGCCCGTGACGGCGCGGCTTCGCGGCTGACTATACCGGCCAGTTTACAATTTGTCCCGTGCGCGAATCCAGCCCTTGCGCATGCCTGCGAAACGTGGACAGGCCACGGCCTTGCCGGTGCCTGCGGCAGGCGGCGGCAATCCGAACAGCGCATGAACCATGGCGGCTGCACGCCATCGTCGCGCGGGTGCGACGGCAAGCGCGGAAACTGGCGCAGGCAGCGCCGCGCCACGCCCGGCGCGGCTGCGCGCGATGCCCGTCCCATGCGCCACGCGCGCCCCGGCGCTTATGGAATAGAGGAATGACGAGGCGTATCCTTTAACGGATTTTTGCTCCACCTACCCGTCCACTACCTGTTGAATGCCATGAATGCGATCCAAGCGGCCAGCGACGTCCCCCTCCCGACGGACGTGCTCGATGCATTGAAGAAAAGCGGCTTCCCGACCCAGCGCCTTGAAGAGGCGCAATTTTTTATCGGCGTCTTCTTCGCGCGCGTTTCCGAGGGCGACCGGGCGCTGCACACGCCCGCCGGCTGGGCCGCGGTGATCGCCGGCCTGCTCGATTTCATCCAGCAACGCCAGCCCGGCCAGGCCTCGGTGCGCCTGGCCGAGGGCGAGGGACACCAGCTGCTGCAGGTGGTGACCGACGACATGCCGTTCCTGGTCGACACGGTGAGCATGGCGGTGTCCGGCTGCTCGCAGATCCACACCGTGATCCACCCGGTGGTGAAGGCCGCCCGCGACGCTTCCGGCCGCCTGCAGCGCCTGGGCGAGGGACATGCCGAGTCGGTGATGCACTTCGAGATCGACGCCCTGGCCGACGCGGCCGCCGGCGAGCGCCTGTGCGCCCAGGTGGAGGCCGCGCTGGACGACGTGCGCCTGGCGGTGGACGACTGGGCCGCGATGCGCAGCAAGGTACTGGCGATCGCCGACGAGCTGCCGCAGCGCCAGCCGCCGCTCGACCCCGAGGCGGCGCAGGAAGCCAGCGAATTCCTGCGCTGGCTGGCCGACGACAACTTCACCTTCCTGGGCTACCGCGAATACGAGGTGGTGGCCGAGGACGGCGACAAGCTGCTGCGCGCCCGCGAGGCGTCCGGCATGGGCATCCTGCGCGGCAGCGAGCGCTCGGTCGCGCCGCGCTCGCTGCGCAGCCTGGCCGCCAGTGCGCTGCCGCAGTCCGGCGCCACCGATGCGATCATCCTCACCAAGACCAACGCGCGCTCGCACGTGCACCGCGCCGGCCACATGGACTACGTCGGCGTGCTGCGCTTCGACGCGGCGGGCAAGCCGGTGTCGGAGCAGCGCTTCCTCGGCCTGTTCTCCTCCAACGCCTACATGGCGCGTCCGCAGGACGTGCCGCTGGTGCGCCACAAGGTGGAGGCGGTGCTGACCCGCTCGGGGCTGAAGCGCGATTCCTATTCCGGCAAGTCGCTGCGCCACATCCTGGAGACGCTGCCGCACGACGAGCTGTTCCAGAGCAGCGAGGACGAGCTGTTCGCCACCGCCCTCGGCATCCTCGAACTGCGCCAGCGCGCCCGCGCGCGGCTGTTCGTACGCCGCGACCGCTACGGCCGCTTCTTCACCTGCCTGGCCTTCGTGCCGCGCGAGCGCTTCAACACCACGGTGCGCGAGCGCATCGAAGCCATGCTGCGCGAGGCCTTCCACGGCGAGAGCCTGGACTCCAGCGTGCTGATGGGCGAATCGGCGCTGGTGCGGCTGCACGTCACCGTGCGCCCGCGGCCGGGCGACCATCCGGCGTTCGACGAGCACGAGCTGGAGAACCGCCTGCTGCGCATCGTGCGCAACTGGCACGACAGCCTGCGCGAGAGCCTGGTGCGCGAGCTGGGCGAAGCCCAGGGCGCCGCGCTGCTCAACCGCTACGGCAAGGTGCTGCCGGCCGGCTACATCGAGGAGGTCTCGCCCGAGGCCGCCGCCTCCGACGTGCGCGCCCTGGCCGCGCTGAAGGCCGACGACGCGCTGCACGTGCACCTGTACCAGGACCCGCGCGACGGCGGCCTGCGCTTCAAGGTGATCCACTTCGGCGCGCCGATCCCGCTGTCCGAGGCGCTGCCGATGCTGGAGAACATGGGCGTGCGCATGCTGGCCGAGCACGTCTACACGCTCACCGCCGAAGGCCGCGAGCTGACCATCCACGACTTCGAGCTGAAGCCGAAGGCGCCGCTGGCGTTCGAGCTGGCGCACGTGCGCGAGCGCTTCGAGCGCGGCTTCGAGGCGCTGTGGCGCGGCCAGGCCGAGAGCGACGGCTTCAACAACCTGGTGCTGTCGGCCCAGGCGGACTGGCGCCAGGTGGCGGTGCTGCGCGGCTACTGCAAGTACCTGCAGCAGGTGGGCATCGCCTTCTCGCAGACCTACATGGAGGAGACGCTCAACCGCTACCCGGCGATCGCCGGCGTGCTGATCGAGCTGTTCAACGCCAAGTTCGACCCCGCGCGCGAGCAGTTGGACGCGTCCGCCCGCGCCGAGGCCGGGGAGGCACTGCGCCGCGAGATGGCGGCGCTGATCCCGGAAGCCACGCAGAAGGCGAAGCCCGAGCTGATCGACGGCATGGTGGCCGTGCTGGCCGAGCCGCGCGAACGCCAGGTCGAGGTGCTGTGGGACGCGCTGAAGGCGCTGCTCGACGGCGTCGCCAGCCTCGACGACGAGCGCATCATCAAGAGCTACATGGACGTGATCCGCGCCACCCTGCGCACCAGCTTCTTCCAGCGCTGGGACGGCCAGCACCGGCCGTACGTCAGCTTCAAGTTCGACTCGCACCTGGTGCCCGACGCGCCCAAGCCGGTGCCGTACCGCGAGATCTGGGTGTACTCGCCGCGCGTGGAAGGCATCCACCTGCGCTTCGGCGCAGTGGCGCGCGGCGGCCTGCGCTGGTCCGACCGCCGCGAGGATTTCCGCACCGAGGTGCTGGGCCTGGTGAAGGCGCAGATGGTGAAGAACACCGTGATCGTGCCGGTGGGCTCGAAGGGCGGCTTCTTCGTCAAGAAGCCGCCGGTGGGAGGCGACCGCGACGCGCAGCAGGCCGAGGGCATCGCCTGCTACCGCCTGTTCATCAACGGCCTGCTCGACATCACCGACAACCTGGTCGAGGGCAAGGTGGTGCCGCCGCACGACGTGGTGCGCCTCGACGCCGACGACCCGTACCTGGTGGTGGCCGCCGACAAGGGCACGGCCACCTTCTCGGACATCGCCAACGCCATCTCCATCGAGCACGAGTTCTGGCTCGGCGACGCATTCGCGTCCGGCGGCTCGCACGGCTACGACCACAAGGGCATGGGCATCACCGCCAAGGGCGCGTGGGAGTCGGTGAAGCGCCACTTCCGCGCGCTGGGTCGCGATTCGCAGAGCGAGGACTTCACCTGCGTCGGCATCGGCGACATGTCCGGCGACGTGTTCGGCAACGGCATGCTGCTGTCCAGGCACATCCGCCTGCTGGCCGCGTTCGATCACCGCCACATCTTCCTCGACCCGAACCCCGACGCGGCGAAATCCTTCGCCGAGCGCGAGCGCATGTTCAAGCTGCCGCGCTCGACCTGGGAGGACTACGACAAGTCGCTGATCTCCGCCGGCGGCGGCGTGTGGCCGCGCAGCGTGAAGTCGATTCCGGTGTCGCCGGAAGTGCGCGCCGCGCTGGGCCTGAAGGCCGACGTGGAGCAGCTGTCGCCGAACGAGCTGCTCAGCGCCATCCTCAGGGCGCCGGTGGACCTGCTGTGGAACGGCGGCATCGGCACCTACGTGAAGTCCTCCGCCGAGACCCACGCCGAGGTGGGCGACCGCGCCAACAACGCCATCCGCATCAACGGCGGCGAGCTGCGCTGCAAGGTGGTGGGCGAGGGCGGCAACCTGGGCTTCACCCAGAAGGGCCGCATCGAGGCGGCGCAGCACGGCGTGCTGCTCAACACCGACTTCATCGACAACTCCGCCGGCGTGGACACCTCCGACCACGAGGTGAACATCAAGATCCTGCTCAACGACGCCGTGCAGCGCGGCGAGCTGAGCTTCGACGGCCGCAACACCCAGCTCGCCGCGATGACCGACGAGGTCGGCCAGCTGGTGCTGTGGGACAACTACCGCCAGAACCAGGCGATCACCCTGATGGAGCGGCAGTCGGCGCACCGCATCGGCTCGCTGGCGCACTTCATCCGCACGCTGGAGGCGGAGGGCACGCTGGACCGCCAGGTGGAGAACCTGCCGTCCGAGGCCGAGCTGGCCGAGCGCAAGTCGCGCGGCCAGGGCATGACCCGGCCCGAGCTGGCGGTGCTGCTGTCCTACGACAAGATCCGCCTGTTCCAGCAGCTGCTGGACTCGGACGTGCCGGAGGACCCGTACCTGTCGAAGGAGCTGGTGCGCTACTTCCCCGCGCCGCTGCACGACAAGTACGCCGCGCACATGCAGCGCCATCGCCTGAAGCGCGAGATCATCGCCACCGCGGTGACCAACTCCACCATCAACCGCATGGGCGCCACCTTCATGATGCGCATGCAGGAAGACACCGGGCAGGGACCGGCGGCGATCGCCAAGGCCTACACCGCCGCGCGCGAGATCCTGGAGGCGCGCGAGCTGTGGGCGCAGATCGAGGCGCTGGACAGCAAGGTGGCCGAGAGCACGCAGATCGACGCGGTCCTGCAGATCTGGTCGCTGCTGCGCCACATGACGCGCTGGCTGCTCAACCGCCCCGGCGGCACGCTGGACATCGCCGCCAACGTGGAACGCTACAACGCCCACGTCAGCGCGCTGCGCAAGGCGCTGCCCGCGGCGCTCACGCCCACCGGCAAGGGCGACTTCGAGTCCAGCCAGGAGAAGTGGGAAGGCTTGGGCCTGCCCGCCGAGCTGGCGGTGCGCCTGGCCCGCATTCCCGAGCTGCGCGCGGCGCTGGACATGGTCGAGGTGGCGCAGCAGAGCGGCCAGCCGATCGAGAAGGTCGCCGGCGTGTTCTACGAGCTGGGCGAGTCGCTGGACCTGGAATGGCTGCGCGACCAGATCGAGGCGCTGCCGGTGGAAGGCCACTGGCATGCCCAGGCGCGCGGTTCGCTGCTGGACGAGCTGAACCACCAGCATCGCGCGCTGGCCTCGCAAGTGCTGGCGCTGGCCGGCGACCGCAAGGACCTCTCGCCGGTGCAGGCCTGGCTGCAGCGCGACGACGCCACGCTGCAGTACACCCGCAGCATGCTGGCCGAGATCCTGACCCAGAACGCCGACTACCCGATCGCCTCGGTGGCGGTGCGCCGCCTGGCGCAACTGGCGCAGGTCCCGGTGGGCTGACCTCGCGCCCTCTCCCATGAGCGGAAGGGGTTTGCCTTGCGCCCTCTCCCCTCCGGGGAGAGGGCCGGGGTAAGGGACCAACCTCGCGACACCCTCCAAGGCACGGCCCCCGGGGTCGTGCCTTTTCTTCATCCCCGCCGGTCCACGCCCCGCCGGCCTGCCGCCACATCCTTGCGGTAAGCTCCCCCGCACCGTCCACGGGAGCCACCACCGCCCATGCGCTTCGCCTTCGTCGCCAGTGACACCAGCGTCGCCCAGCAGGCGCGGCGCAAGTTCGCCGAACGCTACGGCGACGCGCCGGCGTTCGAGGCCGACGTGATCGTGGCGCTGGGCGGCGACGGCTTCATGCTGCGCACCCTGCACGCGCACCGCGCGCTGGACGTGCCGGTCTACGGCATGAAGCTCGGCCGCGTCGGCTTCCTGATGAACAAGCACCGGCTCGACGACCTGCCCGAGCGCATCGGCCGCGCCCACGCGGCGGTGCTGTACCCGCTGGAGATGAGCGCCACCGACGCCGCCGGCCGGACGCACCAGGCGCTGGCCTTCAACGAGGTCTCGCTGCTGCGCCAGAGCAACCAGGCCGCGCACCTGGAAGTGAAGCTCAACGAGACGGTGAAGCTGCCGAACCTGGTCTGCGACGGCGTGATGGTCGCCACCCCGGCCGGCTCCACCGCCTACAACCTCTCCGCCCACGGGCCGATCCTGCCGCTGGACGCCAACGTGCTGGCGCTTACTCCGATCAGCCCGTTCCGGCCGCGCCGCTGGCGCGGCGCCATCCTGCCGCACCGCACCCGGGTCAGCCTGCGCGTGCTCGATCCCGGCAAGCGCCCGATCAGCGCCACCGCCGACTTCCACGAGGTGCGCGACGTGCGCACGGTCGAGGTGGTGCAGGCCGCCGGACAGGGCGTGCGGCTGCTGTTCGATCCGGAGCACAACCTGGAACAGCGCATCCTCGACGAGCAGTTCGCCGCCGACTAGGCGCGCGCCGGCTTTGTCCCTCTCCCCTCCGGGGTGAGGGGCAACCCCGCGGCAATCTTCCTCGCGGCCTGGCGCGGAGAGCCGTGCAACTGGATTCCAGCCATCGCGCGCCCGATACTGGCCGCATGTCCGCCCCCGTCACCGCCCACGATCCTTCCTCGTCCACCGACAACCGTCTCGTGGTGGCGATCTCCTCGCGCGCCCTGTTCGACCTCGGCGACAGCCACGCGCTGTTCGAGCGCGACGGACTGGATGCCTACCGCGCCTTCCAGATCGAGCACGAGAACGAGATCCTCCAGCCTGGCGTGGCCTTCCCGCTGGTGCAGAAGCTGCTCGACCTCAACAAGCTGGCCGGCGACGTGCCGCCGGTGGAGGTGATCCTGCTCTCGCGCAACTCCGGCGACACCGGCCTGCGCATCTTCAACGCCATCCAGCACCACGGCCTGGAGATCAGCCGCGCCGCCTTCACCAGCGGCGCGCCCACCTCCGACTACATCGCGCCGTTCAAGGCCGACCTGTTCCTGTCCGCCAACGCCGAGGACGTGGGCCGCGCGCTCAAGGCCGGCGTGGCGGCGGCCACCATCCTGCCCAGCACCGCGCCGCCGCGCGCCACCGAGCAGCTGCGCATCGCCTTCGATGGCGACGCGGTGATCTTCGGCGACGAGGGCGAGCGCGTCTCGCGCGAGGAAGGGCTGGAAGCCTTCCACCGCAGCGAGACCGAGCATGCCGACGAGCCGCTGTCGGTCGGGCCGTTCCGCGGCTTCCTTACCGCGCTGCACCGGCTGCAGGCCGCGTTCCCGGCGGAGAACTCGCCGATCCGCACCGCCCTGGTCACCGCGCGTTCCGCCCCCGCGCACAAGCGCGTCATCCTCACCCTGCGCCGCTGGGGCGTGCGCATCGACGAGGCGCTGTTCCTCGGCGGCCGCGACAAGGGCCCCTTCCTCGATGCCTTCGGCGCCGACATCTTCTTCGACGATTCGCCGGCCAACGTGGAATCCGCGCGCCGGCACGTGGCCACCGGGCACGTGCCGCACGGGGTGAGCAACCGGTGACGGATGGTGCGGGCAAGGATCGGGTGTCGGCACAGGAAGCGTTCGAATACGCCTATAAGGTTTTCTTCGAGACGCTTGAAATCCTGTCGCAGGAACCCGCCCAGCAGGTGCGACTCAATGGCAATTACAACACCGCTTTCGAGTTGATATTCCATGCTGGAGATGGGCGCTATCTGCTGGCCTCGGATGTCGGCTATCTCTCCGACAAGCAGAAAGCCGCCATCAGCCACTTTCTCGACGACGTCGAACGGCTTCCGTTCAAGCATCATTCTGGGCGTGACGACGACCCCGGCGTCCGGTTTGAAGCAAACCTGGCAGATATGTTGCATCCATGCTGGAAGCCGATCCGGAAGCAGGCTAGCGAGTTGATTACCGTGCTTGCTCCGGCGACTTTGCTGAACAAGGGCTATTTTCGAAGTCTTGAATGATCGCGGTGGCCGGTTCAGGGCACGGAATGCCCCTTGCTCGCCGTCCAGATCGCGTACCAGTCCTCGGCGTCCAGCCGGACATCCAGCGCGGCCACGGCTTCCCGCACGCCCTCGATGCGCCCGGTGCCGGTGATCGGGTAGGGGCGCGAAGGGTGCCGCAATACCCAGGCGAAGGCCAGGGTGGCGAGGCCGATGCCGAGGCGGGCGGCGATGGCCTCCATTTCGGCGCGCACGCGAACGGCCTGTTCGCCTCCGTCGGTGATCAGGCGACCGCCGGCCAGCGGCGACCAGGCCATCGGGCGCAGGCCGAGTCGCTGGGCCTGGTCGAGCGTGCCGTCGTCCAGCGCGTCCAGGCACAGGGGCGAAAGTTCGATCTGGTTGGTCGCGAGCGGGTGGTGCCCGTGCAGCAGCGCGAACTGGCTGGACGAGTGGTTGGACACGCCCCAGTGCGCCACCTTGCCTTCGCGGGTGAGCGCCGCGAACGTCCCGGCCAGCGCGGCGGCGTCCATCAGGTAATCGGGCCGGTGGATCAGCACCAGCTCCAGCCGTTCGGCGTGGAGCTGGCGAAGGGACTGTTCCACCTGCGCGCGGATGTAGCCTGCCGAGGTGTCGTAGTGGCTCACCCGGTACGGGCGTTGCGCCGAACGCAGGCGGATGCCGCACTTGGTCACCAGCTGCATGCGCGAGCGCAGTGCCGGTGCGGCACGCAGCGCTTCGCCGAACAGCGCCTCGGCGCCATAGTCGCCGTAGATGTCCGCATGGTCGAAGCTGGTGACGCCCAGTTCCAGCGCCTGCTCGATCCAGCGCACGCGCGCCTGCACGGAAAGGTTCCAGCTGGCGATGCGCCACATGCCGGCGACGATGGGGGAGAGTTCCGGTTCAATGCGGACGGTCGTCATGCTGGCTCGGTGCGGTTACGCGATCCGGTCATCATGCAACATGCGGCGGCGGAACAGGAGGCCGGGAAGATGTTCCCCGCAGCCGCGTCGGGTGACGCCTGTCACTGGATGCGCCGTCGGTGGCGCCTTACCGTGGCGTCACCTTGGGGAGGACATGACGATGGCGGACAACGAAACGGGCGCCGGTGCGAACGGCAAGGCGCGGCATGATTACCGTGTGATCCCGGCCCTGCTGGTGGTCGCGGTGGGGTTGATCTTCCTGTGCGGCAACCTGGGCGTTCGGATTCCCTTCTTCGACTGGGCGAACTGGTGGGCCTGGTTCATCCTGCTCGGTGCGGCGTGGCCGCTTTCCGAGGCCTGGGCACGTTACCGAGCCGTCGGCAAGTTGGACGGGACGGTGGCGCAACCGCTGCTGGGCGCTTTGGCAGTCGCGATCGTGGCGATGATCTTCATCCTCGGCCTGTCCTGGGCCACGTGGTGGCCGTTGTTCGTGATCTACGGCGGCCTGTGCATGCTGGTGCATGGCCAGCAGCACCGGCGCCGGGACAGGATGCGATAATCGCCAGGGTTTGCCGGGCCTTTCGCCTGCGCCTTGGGAGTGCCGGTGCTGGTCATCGTCCTGACGATACTGTTCATCGCCAGCTTCATCCGTTCGGCCTTCGGCTTCGGCGAGGCGCTGATCGCCGTGCCTCTGCTCGCCTTCGCGATGCCGGTCGAGCAGGCCGCGCCGATCGCCGCGCTGGTCTCGATCACCGTGGCGGCGGTGGCCATCGCGCAGGACTGGCGCCACATCCACGTCCGCAGCGCGGGGCGGCTGTTCCTCGCCACCGCGGTGGGCACGCCGATCGGACTGTGGGCGCTGCACGCGCTGGACGGGCGGCTGGTGAAGATGGCGCTCGGCGCCGTGGTGGCGGCGTTCTCGCTGTTCGCCTTGGCGCGCCACCGGCAGCCGGTGCTGCACGACGACCGGCACGCCTGGGCGTTCGGCTTCGGCGCCGGCGTGCTCGGCGGCGCCTACGGCATGAACGGGCCGCCGCTGGTGGTGTACGGCGCGCTGCGCGGCTGGTCGCCGCGCCATTTCCGCGCCACGCTGCAGGGCTATTTCCTGCCGGCCAGCCTGATGACCATGGCCGGCTACGGGCTCACCGGCTTGTGGACGCCCGCGGTGACCCGTGGCTACCTGCAGGCGCTGCCTGCGGTGCTGGTCGCCATTGTGCTTGGCCGGGCGGTGAACCGGCGGCTGAGCGGCCCGGCCTTCGTGCGCTGCGTGCACGTGGGACTGGTGGTGGTCGGCACGCTGCTGTTGCTGCAATCGATGGGCTGGATCGGCGGCTGAGCCGATCACATCATTCGCACCCGCCGCCACCAGCCGGTGACCTTCTCCTCGCGGACCAGGGTGAACAGGCCCGCGCCCAGGATCATCACGATGCCCACCCCCATCGGCCAGTCCAGCCGGTCGCCGAACAGCCAGTAGCCGAAGCCGATCGCCCACAGCATCTGGCTGTACTGGGTCGGCGCCACGCGGTTGGCGGGGGCGAGCAGGGTGGCGTACATCAGCAGCACGCCGGCCAGCGCGGCGAGCAGGCCGTAGCCGGCCAGCAGCAGGCACTGGTGCAGGTCGGGCCAGATGAAGTGCGGCAGCATCAGCAGGCCACCGGCGACCAGCGGACCGATCACGCCGGCGCCGTACAGGCTGATGCGCTTCTCGCCCGGCCCGGCCATGCGCAGCGCCACCATCGAGGTCGCCGCGGCCAGCCCGCACAGCACCGCGGCCAGGTGGCCCACGCCCAATGCGCGGAAGCCGGGCCGGAGCACCACCAGCACGCCGGCGAAGCCCACGAACACCGCCGTCCAGCGCCGCCAGCCCACGTGCTCCTTCAGCAGCAGCACCGACAGGAGGGTCACGAAGACCGGCATCAGGAAGATCATCGAGAACACCTCTGCCATCGGCAGCAGGGTAAACGCGGTGACCGAACAGATGTTGCTGACCGCGCCGGCCAGGGCCCGCACCCACCACAGCCGCGGCCGCGCGGCCGGGAAGACGTCGCGCCAGCGGTCGCCCTTGTCCATGATGAAGGGCAGCGCGGCCAGCCCCAGCACGCCGCCGAAGAACACCGACTCGTAGGGCGGCAGGCTGCCGTGCAGCGACTTCACGAAGGCGTCGCTGATCGCGTAGGCTGCGAAGCAGGCGAAGCCCAGCAGCACACCCTTGATCATGGGCTATCCGTGGCGGTGGGACCGCGCACATGATCGCACGGCGCGCCCCCGGCGCTGCTGCACCCGGCCATGACCGGCGCGGCCGCCCCGGGTAGAATCCGCGATTTCCCGTCCTTCAATGGAACGCCCATGGCCGCTGCCCGCCTGAACCCGCTCGACCTGTACGACATCCGCTCGCTGCTCACCGACGAGGAGCGCATGGTGCAGGACACCGTCGGACGCTTCGTCGACGAGAAGGTGCTGCCGATCATCGGCGACTGCTTCGACCAGGCGCGCTTCCCGAAGGAGCTGGTTCCCGAGATCGCCGGCCTCGGCCTGCTCGGCGCCACCATTCCCGAGAAGTACGGCTGCGCCGGCATGAACGGCGTGAGCTACGGCCTGATCTGCCAGGAACTGGAGCGCGGCGACTCGGGCCTGCGCAGCTTCGCCTCGGTGCAGAGCTCGCTGGTGATGTACCCCATCTACGCCTACGGCAGCGAGGAGCAGAAGATGGAGTACCTGCCGAAGATGGCGGCGGGCGAGCTGATCGGCTGCTTCGGTCTCACCGAGCCGCACGGTGGTTCCGACCCGGCCAACATGAAGACCCACGCGAAGAAGGACGGCGGCGACTGGGTCATCAACGGCGCCAAGATGTGGATCACCAACGGCAACCTGGCCGACGTCGCGGTGGTCTGGGCGCAGACCGGGGACGGCATCCAGGGCTTCATCGTGCCGACCCGCACGCCGGGCTTCGCCGCGCAGGAAGTGCACAAGAAGATGAGCCTGCGCGCCTCGGTCACCAGCGCGCTGTTCCTCGACAACGTGCGCGTGCCGGACGCCAACCGCCTTCCCAACGTGAAGGGTCTGAAGGGCCCGCTGGGCTGCCTCACCCAGGCCCGCTACGGCATCACCTGGGGCCCGATCGGCGCCGCGCAGGCCTGCCTGAAGGAAGTGATCGACTACACGCAGGAGCGCGTGCTGTTCGGCCGCCCGTTGGCCGCCAACCAGGCGATCCAGCTCAAGCTGGCCGACATGGCCCGCCGCATCACCACCGCGCAGCTGCTGTCGCTGCAGCTCGGCCGCCTGAAGGACGCCGGCACCATGCAGCCGACCCAGGTCTCGCTGGCCAAGTGGAACAACTGCCGGATGGCCATCGATATCGCGCGCGAGTGCCGCGACATTCTCGGCGGCGCCGGCATCACCACGGAGCATTCGGCGATCCGCCACGGGCTGAACCTGGAATCGGTGATCACCTACGAGGGCACCGAGACCGTGCACCAGCTGGTGGTGGGGCGGGAGCTGACCGGGATCAACGCGTTCTGAAAACCGGCCTCGCGGCATCTCGCGTGCTCGTCATTCCGGCGAATGCCGGTCATCCAGCGCCCCAAGGCCGGATCGACGCCGCTGGATCCCGGCCTTCGCCGGGATGATGTCGAGGTTGCCCAAACACCTTCGGTTGGAATCGCATGAGCTTGCAAGACATCCGCATAGAAACCGACCGCCTGATCCTGCGCCCGACCCGGCCGGAGGATTTCGAAGGCTGGGCCGCGCTGATGGGCGACGAGGAGAATTCGCGCCACATCGGCGGCCCGCAGCCGCGTCCGGTGGCCTGGCGCGGGTTCCTTTCCATGGCCGGCGCCTGGGCGATCCAGGGCTACGCCATGTTCTCGGTGATCGAGAAGGCCAGCGGCCGCTGGATCGGCCGCCTCGGTCCCTGGCAGCCCGAGGGCTGGCCCGGCACCGAAGTGGGCTGGGGCATCCTGCGCGACGCGTGGGGCAAGGGATACGCGACCGAAGGCGCCGCGGCCGCCATCGACTGGGCGTTCGACACGCTGGGCTGGACCGAGGTGATCCACACCATCGCGCCGGACAACGCCGCCTCGCAGATCGTGGCGCGCAAGCTGGGCTCGGCGCTGCGCGGCCCGGGCCGGCTGCCCGCGCCGTTCGAGGACGTGGCGGTCGAGGTCTGGGGCCAGACGCGCGAGCAGTGGCGCCGCCGTCGCGCATGAACCCGGCGCTGCGCGAAGCACTGGCTGTCGCCGTGCCCGACCTGCAGCGCCATTGCCGCGACCCGTGGACGGTGATCGGCAGCGCCGCCGCCGCACTCGCGGGCGCCGACGTCAGCGTGGCGGACCTCGACGTGCTGTGCAGCATCCGCGATGCGGAAATCTTGACCGCGCTGTGGCGCGACCGGCTCGATGCCGCGTACGTACATGCCGCCGACGGCGACCGCTTCCGCTCGCGTTTCGCGCGCTTCCGCTTTCCCGGCCTGCCGCTGGAAGTGATGGGCGGGCTGGAGTTGCGTGGCCCGCAGGGCTGGCAGGCGGTGCAGGTGCGCGAGAGGGTGCTGGTGGACTGCGGCGGCGTCGCGGTGCCGGTACCCGCGTCGGTGGAGCAGGTGCGCATTCTGGAAAGCTTCGCCCGCCCCAAGGACCTGCAGCGCGCCGCGCAGCTGCGCGCGCTGGCGGCCTCGTCGCGCCCCGACCGATAATCCCCTTTTGCGCCGTGCCACGGCCCCAGCCACGGAAACTCCCGCCACCATGTCCGCCACGCCCATCGCCGCCCGCCACAAGGGCTTCAACCGCGCCGAGATCGTCGACCAGAACTTCACCGAGTTCGTGCAGCAGTGGCAGGGCGAGGCGCGCGCCGCGCCGCGCGACGACGCGCCGGTGTTGCCGGGCAGCGCGCTCGACGCGCGCGGCTTCCGCGAGCTGCTGGAATCGCAGCTGATCTCGCGCCATCTCGACCTGATGGCGCGCGTGCTGCGCGTGCAGAACAAGGTGTTCTACACCATCGGCTCGTCCGGCCACGAAGGCAACGCGATGGTGGCGCGGCTGACCCGCCACACCGACCCGGCCTTCCTGCACTACCGCTCCGGCGGCTTCATGGCCGAGCGCTTCCGCAAGCTGCCGGGCATGGACCCGGTGATGGACTCGGCGCTGTCCTTCGCCGCCAGCGCGGAAGACCCGGCCTCCGGCGGCCGCCACAAGGTGTGGGGCAGCAAGCCGCTCTGGGTGCTGCCGCAGACCTCGACCATTGCCTCGCATCTGCCCAAGGCGCTAGGCACGGCGATCGCCATCGACCACGCACGGCGCATCGGCCACACGCTGCCGGTGCCGGACGATTCCATCGCGATCTGCTCGTTCGGCGATGCCTCCAGCAACCACGCCACCGCGCAGACCGCGTTCAACGCGGCGGCGTGGACGGCCTACCAGAAGCTGCCCGCGCCGGTGCTGTTCGTGTGCGAGGACAACGGCATCGGCATCTCGGTGAAGACGCCGACCGGCTGGGTGGCGAGCAATTTCCAGTCGCGCGCCAACCTCGACTATTTCTACGCCGACGGCCTTGATCTCGCCGAAGGCTACGCCCAGGTGCGGCGCGCGGTGGAGCATTGCCGCACGACGCGCCGGCCGACTTTCCTGCACCTGCGTACCACCCGCATCATGGGCCACGCCGGCACCGACTTCGAGATCGAGTGGCGCAGCATCGAGGAACTGGTGGCGCTGGAAGCCACCGACCCGCTGCTGCGCTCGGCGGCCATCGCGCTGGAATCGGGGCTGTACACGAAGGATGCGTTGCTCGAACTCAACGAATCCATCCGCAAGCGCTGCTTCGCCGCCGCCGAGGAAGCCGACCGCCGCCCGAAGCTGGAGCGCCTGGACGACGTGATGAAGCCGCTGGCGCCGTACACGCCGGCCAAGGTGAAGACCGAAGCCGAGCGCGCCGACTACGCCGACGCACGCCTCAAGGCCTTCGGCAGCGAGGACAGGCTGCCCGAGAACCAGCCGCCGCGGCATCTGGCGATCCAGATCGGCCAGGCGCTGCACGACATCATGGCCAAGTACCCCGAATCGCTGCTGTTCGGCGAGGACGTGGCGCAGAAGGGCGGCGTGTACACGGTGACCAAGGGCCTGCACAAGGCGTTCCGGAACACGCGCGTGTTCAACACCCTGCTGGACGAGACGGTGATCCTGGGCCTGGCCCAGGGCTACGCCAACATGGGCATGCTGCCGATCCCCGAGATCCAGTACCTGGCCTACTTCCACAACGCGGGCGACCAGATCCGCGGCGAGGCGGCCAGCCTGCAGTTCTTCTCCAACGACCAGTACCGCAACCCGCTGGTGATGCGCGTGGCCTCGCTGGGCTACCAGCGCGGTTTCGGCGGGCATTTCCACAACGACAACTCGATCGCCGCGCTGCGCGACATCCCGGGCCTGGTGGTGGGTTGCCCATCGCGCGGCGACGACGCGGCGACCATGCTGCGCACGCTCGCCGCGCTGGCCAAGGTGGACGGCCGCGTCTGTGCCTTCCTCGAACCCATCGCGCTGTACATGACCAAGGACCTGTACGAGGCCGGCGACGGGCAGTGGCAGTTCGCCTATCCCGCGCCGGGCGAGGCGATGGTGCTGGGCGAGGGCCGCGTCTACAACGACAAGGCGAAGGACCTGGTGGTGTTCACCTTCGGCAACGGCGTGCCGATGGCGCTGCGCGCCGCGCGCACGATCGAGGCCGAGCTGAAGTGGAAGGTGCGCGTGGTCGACCTGCGCTGGCTGGCGCCGCTCAACGACGCCTTCATCGCGGCCCAGGCGAAGGGCGCCAAGCGCATCATCGTGCTGGACGAGGGCCGCAAGAGCGCCGGCGTGGGCGAGGGCGTGATCACCGCCATCGTCGAGGCAGGCCTCGGCGCCACGCCGCTGGAGCGCGTGGTCGGCGCCGACACCTTCACCCCGCTGGCCGGCGCGGCCTTCCTGGTGCTGCCGGGCGAGGCGGACGTGGTGGCGGCCGCGCGCAAGCTGGCTTGATGGGCGATTCACCCCCGTTGCGGCAGGATGGACGCCTGCCACCACGACGGGAGTGCGCCATGAAGCTATCCAGCCTTGCCTGCGCGATGGTCGCGATCCTGGCCTGCGCCGCGTGTTCGCCGCAGGGCGCGCCGCCTGCCGCGCCGGCGGATGATGCCTCCGCGGCCATGCCCGCACCGGCCGGCACGTCCGCATCGGCCAGCCACGGCGCCGCGTCGCCAGGCGCGGCGCAGGTCTACCTGTTCGACCTGCTGAAGCGCCCGGACTTCGCCAGCGCCCTCGACGACCTGGCCGGCGCCCGTGCGTTGCCGGCCTGGGTGCGCGGAGGCGGCACGGCCACGCCGGCGCGGACCGTGCAGGTGGAAGGCAGGCCGATGCTGCTGGCCTCGGCCTGCAAACCGCACGATTGCCCGGGCGAGCGCGTGGCGCTGCTGTACGACGCGGCGGGCCATGCGATGTGGGGCCTGTACGCGCAGCGTCCGGCAGACCTGTCGCCACCGGTCGATCCCGATGACGATTCGCACGACACGCTGACCTGGCTGGGCCATCCGGACCCGCAACGGCAGCAACTGCTGCACGACGCGCTGTATCCGCGCTGAGATACCGCCGCGCATCACGCGGGCTTGACCGCGGTCGATCTTCAATGCACCGATGCGCCGCGGCGGCGGCCTGGCCTTTCCACACGGGAGCAGCGCACATGGGCACGATCAAGGTGGCGGTATTCACGGGCAGCCTGCGCAGGGAGTCGTTCAACCGGCGCCTGGCCCTGGCGGTGGAGAAGCTGGCGCCGCCGGAGTTCACGTTCGAATCCGTGCGCATCGACGACCTGCCGCTGTACAACCAGGAGTTCGACGCCGACTATCCCGCCGAAGGGCGTCGCCTGAAGCAGGCGGTGGAAGCGGCCGACGCGCTGCTGTTCGCCACGCCGGAGTACAACCGCTCGATCCCCGGCGTGCTGAAGAACGCGCTGGATATCGGTTCGCGGCCGTGGGGCACCAATTCCTTCAAGGGCAAGCCCGGCGCCGTGATCGGCGCCTCCATCGGCGCCACCGGCAGCGCGCTGGCGCAGCAGCACCTGCGCAACGTGCTGGCCTACCTGGACGTGGCGGTGCTGGCGCAGCCGGAGGTGTTCGTGCAATTCAAGGACGATGGCCCGGTCGACGCCGACGGCAACATCACCAACGACGGCACGCGGAAATTCCTGCAGGGCTTCGTGGACCGCTACGCGGACTGGGTGCGCACGCACCTGCGTACTTGAGGCATGCGCAGATGGGCGCGTCACTGACCACGCCATCCCGGGCGCACACGGCGCTTGCTCGTCGTTCCGGCGCAGGCCGGAATAGGTGTTGAGGCCGGTCAAGCGCTTGCACCGAAGATCGGCAAACAGGCGTGCGGGTTAGATCGCCATCTGCTTCGAAGGGCGGGGCAGCCCCCTCCCCTGCGCGCAGGGGAGGGTTGGGGTGGGGTGCTTTTGGCTTGAAAGCAAGAGCGTTATCCCCTCCAACCTCCCCCTGCGAGCAGGGGGAGGAGCGCATCCAGCGGCAGGAAATAGTCCGGACAGCAGTGGGCTTCGCCGGAATGACGGCGAGGGTGGGCAAGCGATTACACCACACCGCCCAGGTAACGGCTGGGCGGTGCGCCCAGCACGCGGCGGAAGGCGGCGGTGAACGCGCTGGGGCTGGCGTAGCCGAGGTCCAGCGCCACCTGGGTCACCGGCTCGCCGCGGCCCAGCCGGGTCAGCGCGGCGAGCAGGCAGGCCTGCTGGCGCCAGGCGCCGAAACTCATGCCGGTCTGCTCGCGGAACAGGCGGGTGAAGTGGCGCCGGCTCATGCCGGCGTGCGCGGCCATGTCGTCGATGTCCGCGTCCAGCGTGGGCGCGTCGAGCAGGGCGCGGCACAGCGCGGCCAGCCGGCGCTCGCGCGGCAGCGGGGTGTTCAACGCCAGCGCAGGCATGCGGCGGATCTCGTCCACCAGCAACGCCATCACCCGGCCGTCGCGGCCGTCCAGCGCGTAATGCGGCGGCAGGTCCACCGCTTCCAGCAGCAGCGCGTGCAGCAGCGGCGACACGCCGATCACCCGGCAGTGCGGCGGCAGGCCGGCGGCTTCCACGGCCGCGCGGGCGACATAGGCGCTGCGGGTGGAGACCTGGCCGTCCATGTGCACCTCGTGGGTGACGCCCGGCGGGATCCACAGCGCGCGCTGCGGCGGCACCACCCAGCTGCCCTCGGCGGTGATCGCGGTGACCACGCCGGTGGCGGCGTACAGCAACTGGCCGCGGCGGTGCGCATGCGGCGGCAGCACCTGGTGCGGGGCGTAGTCGTTGCCGGTGGCGACCACGTCGCGCGGGATGTCCTCATAGGCGTCGACGCGGGTGTTGCGCATGCGATGGCCCGGATTCGATGAAGGTTGACCCGCCGACATATGCGGGCCGTGGCCGGACACTCTATGTTGGGCACCCCCGCCGCGCAACCGCGCGGCCTTCCCCAACGAGAACGGCTACCCATGCAAACTCGCGTCGAAACCCTGCCGCTGCCCACCGGCGATGTCCCCGCGCCGGTGCCCGCTCCCGCGGCGCAGGAGGGCACCGCCTACCCGGTGCTCGGTGCGATCAGCTTCTCGCACCTGCTCAACGACATGATCCAGTCGTTGATCCTGGCGATCTACCCGCTGCTCAAGGGCGATTTCCACCTCAGCTTCGCCCAGGTCGGCCTGATCACGCTGACCTACCAGCTCACCGCGTCCCTGCTGCAACCGCTGGTCGGCATGCTGACCGACCGCCGCCGGCTGCCGTATTCGCTGCCGGTGGGCATGGGCTTCACCCTGGCCGGCCTGCTGCTGCTGGCGTGGGCGCCGAACTTCGCCGTGCTGCTGGCCGCGGCGGCGCTGGTGGGTACCGGCTCGTCGGTGTTCCATCCCGAATCCTCGCGGGTGGCGCGGATGGCGTCGGGCGGCCGGCCCGGGCTGGCGCAGTCGGTGTTCGTGGTGGGCGGCAACCTCGGCGCCTCGCTGGGGCCGCTGCTGGCGGCCTGGATCATCGTGCCGCACGGGCGCGGCAGCGTGGCCTGGTTCTCGCTGGCCGCGCTGCTGGGAATGGTGGTGCTGGTGCAGGTGGGCCATTGGTATGCGCGCCACCATGCCGCGCACGGCGCCAGGCGCGTGCGCCACGCGGAGGCGCACGGGCTGCCGCCGCGCACGGTGCTGGCGGCGCTGCTGATCCTGGGCGTGCTGATCTTCTCCAAGTACTTCTATATCGCCAGCATCAGCAGCTACTACACCTTCTACCTGATGCACGGCTTCGGCGTGTCGGTGCAGAACGCGCAGGTGCACCTGTTCGTGTTCCTCGCCGCGGTGGCCTGCGGCGTGCTGATCGGCGGCCCGCTGGGCGACAAGGTGGGGCGCAAGTGGGTGATCCTCGGCTCGATCCTCGGCGTGGCCCCGTTCACCCTGCTGCTGCCGCACGCCAACCTGTTCTGGACCGGCGTGCTGAGCGTGGTGATCGGCCTGGTGCTGGCCTCGGCCTTCACCACCATCATCGTCTACGCGCAGGAACTGGTGCCGGGGCGGATCGGCATGATCTCCGGCGTGTTCTACGGCCTGGCCTTCGGCATGGGCGGCCTCGGTGCGGCCCTGCTGGGCCGGCTGGCCGACCTGGACGGCATCGGCCACGTCTACCGGTTGTGCGCCTACCTGCCGCTGATCGGCGTGGTGGCGCTGCTGCTGCCGGACGTCGAGCCTGGGCGCAAGCGGGCGAAGGCGCGCGGCTGAGCGGCGATTCCGCGCATGTGACGGCGCGCGTCCCGCGGGGTAGCATGGACCGATGCCGCGTACGGCGCGGCGCGTTCTACTGCACGGAGTCCCACGATGCGTTCCAGCAACCCCGTACTTCAGGACAAGGCCTTCCGCGGCCTGCCCGCCACCGGCGAGCGGATGACGATGAACGGCATCATCGCCCGCACCGGTCTGCTGCTGGTGCTGGCGCTGATCACCGGCGGCTGGACCTGGCATCACTTCGTCGAGGTGGCGCAGGAAGGGGGCCTGCCGGCCGGCATGGCGGCGATCTCGCCCTATCTGTGGGGCGGCCTGATCGTGGGCTTCGTGCTGGCGCTGGTGACCTCGTTCGCCAGCCGCTGGGCCGGGCTCACCGCGCCGCTCTACGCGATGGCCGAGGGCTGCGCGCTGGGCGGCATCTCGGTGATGCTCAACCTGCGCTACCCGGGCATCGTGATGCAGGCGGTGATGCTCACCGCCGGCGTGCTGGCGGTGATGCTGCTGCTGTACCGCTCCGGCATCGTCAAGGTCACCGACAGGTTCCGCATGGGCGTGGTGGCCGCCACCGGCGCGATCGCGCTGCTCTACCTGGTCGACATCGGCCTGCGCGCCTTCACCAGCATCCAGATCCCCTTCATCCACGAGACCGGCGCGCTGGGCATCGGCTTCAGCCTGCTGGTGGTGGGGCTGGCGGCGCTGAACCTGGTGCTGGACTTCGACATGATCGAACGCGCCACCGCGCAGGGCGCGCCGAAGTACATGGAATGGTATGGCGCGTTCGCGCTGATGGTGACGCTGGTATGGCTGTACATGGAGATCCTGCGCCTGCTGTCGAAGGCGCGGCGCTGATTGCGGCATTTCCACTGCGGAGGGGCAGGGCATGATCGTAGTGACTACCGAGAACGTGCACGGTCGCCAGGTGCGCGAGGTGAAGGGGCAGGTGTTCGGCGTGGTGGTGCGCAGCCGTGGCATCGGCGGCAACCTGATGGCCGGCCTGCGCTCCATCGTGGGCGGCGAGATCCACGAGTACACGCAGATGCTGGAGGAGGCGCGTCGCCACGCGCTGGACCGGCTGGTGCAGAACGCCACCGCGATGGGCGCCAACGCGGTGGTGATGATGCGCTTCGACTCGGCCGAGATCGGCCAGACGATGAGCGAGATCGTGGCCTACGGCACCGCCGTGGTGCTCGAGCCGCCGGCGCCGCGCTGAGCCGGGCCATGTTGCCGATCGTGCTGTATGTCGTCGGCGGCGTGCTGCTGCTGGGTGCAGTGCTGGCAGCGATCACCGGCTGGCTGGCGATCCTGCTGCCGCAATTGCTGGTGGGCGGCCTGCTGCTGGTGGTGGGGCTGGCGATCGAGCGCTGGCGCTACAAGCCGCTGCGCGAGGCGCGGCCCGATCCGCGCTGGCTGGATACCGGCGAGCGCTTCGTCGATCCGGAGAGCAACGCGCTGGTGGCGGTCTACCACGATCCCGCCGACGGCAGCCGGCATTACGTGCGCGTGGCGGGTGGTCGCGAGGTTGCGTGACCCCTCCCCAACCCTCCCCTGCATGCAGGGGAGGGAGCTGTGGCCTCGCCTTGTAGCAGGGAGTTGGATCGCCCGTACGCTGCTCTGGCTCCTCCCCCTGCGTGCAGGGGGAGGTTGGGAGGGGGTAGCTCGGGATGATGCAAGCGTGGGTGGCGCTCAGCCGCCCACCACCCGCGGCTCCGGCTCCAGCCGCACGCCGAATGCCTCTTCCACGCCGGCGATCACCTTTTGCGCCAGCGCCCACAGCTCGGCGCCGCTGGCGCGCCCATGGTTCACCAGCACCAGCGCATGCCGGTTGGAGATGCCGGCGTCACCCTCGCGCAGGCCCTTGAAGCCGGCGGCCTCGATCAGCCAGGCGGCGGAGAGCTTGTGGCGGCCGTCGGGCTGCGGCCACGCGGGCAGTTCCGGATGCGCGCGCCTGAGCGCTTCCGCCTGCGGGGCATCGACGACAGGGTTCTTGAAGAAACTGCCGGCGTTGCCGATCACCGCGGGGTCGGGCAGCTTGCGCGTGCGCAGGTGGATCACCGCCTCGGCGACGTGGAACGGCGCCGGCCGGGCCACGCCCATCCGCGCCAGCTCCTCGCGGATGCCGGCGTAGTCCAGGCGCAGCTCGCGCGTGCGCGGCAGCACGAAGCGCACCGCGGTGACGACGTAGCGGCCGGGCTCGCGCTTGAACACGGAATCGCGGTAGGCGAAGGCGCAGGCGGCGGCGCCCAGCGTGGCCACGCGCCGTTCGCGGGTGTCCCAGGCTTCCACGCTCTCGATGAATTCGGCCACTTCGGTGCCGTAGGCGCCGATGTTCTGGATCGGCGCGGCGCCCACGGTGCCGGGGATCAGGATCAGGTTCTCCAGGCCGGCGTAGCCCTGGCCCAGGGTCCAGCGCACGAAGTCGTCCCAGCGCTCGCCGGCGGCCACGGCGATGCGCGCGCGTTCGCCGTCGGCCTCCACCTGTACGCCCTGCGTCGCCATGGCGACCACGGTGCCGGCGTAGTCGCCGGCGAACAGCACGTTGCTGCCTTCGCCCAGCACCAGCACCTCGCCGTTGCGCACGGCGGGGTAGGCGAGCAGCTCGGGCAGCTTCGCCGCGTCGCGCACCTCGGCCAGCAGCCTGGCCTTCGCCGCCACGCGCAGCGTGTTGCGGTGGGCGAGCGGGGCGTCGTCGCTCAGCGTGTAGCCGCCCATATCAATGCGCTCAGGCTGCATCGGCCTGTTCCCGCTGGAGACGGATCTCGTCCACGCATTCGGCGACCAGCCGCGGGCCGCGGTAGATCAGGCCGGAGTAGAGCTGCACCAGCGCGGCGCCGGCGGCCAGCTTCTCGGCCGCGTCGCCGCCGTCGAGGATGCCGCCCACGCCGACGATGGCGACGCGCTCGCCCAGTCGCTTGCGCATGCCGCGCAGCACGGCGGTGGAACGCTCGAACAGCGGCTTGCCGGACAGGCCGCCGGCTTCGCCGCCGTGCGGGTCGTCCGCCACCGCGGTGCGCTCGACGGTGGTGTTGGTGCAGATCACGCCGTCGATGCCGCTGGCCAGCAACACCTCGGCGATGGCGTCCAGCTCGGCCTCGGCGAGGTCGGGCGCGATCTTCAGCAGCATCGGCGTGCGCGCGCCGCTTTGCGAACCGAGCCGTTCCTGCGCCTCGCGCAGCGTGCCGACGAAGCGGCGCAGCGATTCCTCCTGCTGCAGGTCGCGCAGGCCCTGGGTGTTGGGCGAGGAGATGTTCACCGTGACGTAGCCGGCGTGCGGATAGACACGCTCCAGGCAGAACAGGTAGTCGTCCGCCGCGCGCTCGTTCGGGGTGTCCTTGTTCTTGCCGATGTTGATGCCCAGCACGCCGGCGTAGCTCGACTTGCGCACGTTGTCGACCAGCGCGTCCACGCCGGCGTTGTTGAAGCCCATGCGGTTGATGATTGCCTCGTGTCGCGGCAGGCGGAACAGGCGTGGCTTCGGGTTGCCCGCCTGCGGACGCGGCGTGACCGTGCCCACCTCGACGAAGCCGAAGCCCAGCGCGCCCAATGCGTCGAGGTGCTCGGCGTTCTTGTCCAGCCCCGCGGCCAGGCCGACCGGGTTGGGGAAGCGGATGCCGAAGGCTTCCACCGGCAGCTCGGCGGCGGGCCTGGCGACGAAGCGCGTCAGCTCGCTGCGGTGGGCCACGTCGAGGCCGTACAGGGTGAGTCCGTGCGCGGTCTCGGCGTCGAGCGCGAACAGCAGCGGGCGCAGCAGGTCGTACATGGGTGCCTCGGTGAAGAACGGTTTGATTTGGCTCGTCATCCCGACGACCGGATTGGCGACGACACTCAGCTGGAAAACTCCGTTCGTGCTGAGCGTAGCTTGCGACAGCAAGCGAAGTCGGAGCGCCCGGCGGCAGTCACCCTTCGACTTCGACCCTGCGGGCCTACGCTCAGGGCGAACGGCGTGGGGACAGCTGAACGTTGTCGCCGATCCCGTCGAAATGACGGGTTAAAGCTAAAGCGTGCCCACGATGATGCGGGTGTCGTAGTCGAAGCTTATCCGGCCGTCCTGCTGGCAGCGCTCGAACAGGTCACGCAGCGCGGCGAGCATGGGCTCGTGCCGCGGGTGCCCGGCCTTCGGCGCGTAGGAGGACGACATCAGCCGCCCGCGCAGGCCGTCGAAGTCGAGCCGTTGCTTGTGCTCGAAGCGCGCGGTGCCGCGCCAGCCGGCGCCGAACCAGGCGCGCATGCCGTCGTCGTCGGCATAGCGCTCGGCCACGCTGGTGTAGTCGGTGCCGTAGCGCTGCAGCAGGGCTTCGTAGCCCTCCAGGAACGGCGTACCGGTGAGCCGGCGCGAGTTCCAGAAGATCGCCGCCAGCCGGCCCGGGCGCAGGATGCGTGCGAACTCGCGCCGCGTGGTGTCGGGGTCGAACCAGTGGAAGGCCTGCGCCACCGTCGCCAGGTCGACGCTGGCGTCGGACAGGCCGGTGGCATCGGCGCGGCCGTCGACGGCGCGGAAGCGCGGGTTGCCGCCCAGCCAGGCGACCGCCGCCTCGCGCATCGCCGCGTTCGGCTCCACCGCGGTCACCGCGTGGCCGGCGTCGAGGAACAGCTTGCTGGAGATGCCGGTGCCGGCGCCCACGTCGGCGACCTGCCAGTCGGGCATCACGCCGTGCTCGCGGTGCAGCCAATCGAGCATGGCGGACGGGTAGTCGGGCCGATAGCGCACGTAGTCGGCGACGCGGTCGCTGAAGCGTTCGGTGCTGCGCAGGGTGCTCATGGGGTCATCCGTTCAGTTGCTGGCCGCCGTCCACGCACAGGGTCTGGCCGGTGATCCAGCCGGCCCAGGGCGAGGCGAGGAACAGCGCGGCGTGGGCGATCTCCTCCGGCCGGCCATAGCGGCCGAACGGGATCTTCGCCAGCGTGGCGGCGTAGAGCCCCGGCTCCTCGCGCCGGCGGCGATCCCACAGCCCGTCGGGGAACTCGATCGAGCCGGGCGCGATGGCGTTGACGCGGATGCGATGCTCCGCCAGCGCGAGGGCCTGCGAGGTGGTGTACTGGCTGAGCGCGGCCTTCACCGCGGCATACGGCGCGCCGTGGCGGCGCGGGTGGAAGGCAGCGATGGAACTGGTATGCAGGATGCTGGCGTGCGGCGAGCGCTGCAAGTGCGGCAGCGCCTGGCGCGAGGCGCGCACGGCGGCCATCAGGTCGACCTCGAAGCCGGCGAGCCAGCCGGCGTCGTCGTCGCCGAAGCCGTAGCCGCTGGCGTTGTTCACCAGCACGTCGAGGCCGCCCAGCGCGCCGGCGGCGGCGTCGATCCAGGCGCGGATGGTGTCCGCGTTGGCGAGGTCGCCGCTTCGCGCGTGGACGGTGCCGCCGCGCGCGCCGATCTCGCGCGCCACGCCGTCCAGTGCGGTTTGCCCCCGTGCGCAGACGGACACCGCGGCCCCCGCATCGGCGAAGGCCAGCGCGATGCTGCGGCCGATGCCCTTGCTGCCGCCAGCGACGGCGACGCGGTAGCCGTGGAAATCGAAGGGAGGCAAGGCAGGCGGGTTCATGCGGCATCCTCGCGTGCGGTCCGGGACGGCCCGTGGCGTGCGGCGCCGGCAGGCCGGTCGCGGGTGACGCGTGCGCCGCACGGACGGCGCACGCGTCGGTCGGTCAGAACTCGAACTTGATGCCTTGCGCCAGCGGCAGCGCGTCGGAGTAGTTGATGGTATTGGTCTGGCGGCGCATGTAGGCCTGCCATGCGGTGGAGCCGGACTCGCGGCCGCCGCCGGTTTCCTTCTCGCCGCCGAAGGCGCCGCCGATCTCGGCACCGGAGGTGCCGATGTTGACGTTGGCGATGCCGCAGTCGCTGCCGGCCGCCGACAGGTACTGCTCGGCCGACTTCAGGTCCTGCGTGAAGATCGCCGAGGACAGGCCCTGCGGCACGTCGTTCTGCATCGCGATGGCTTCGTCCAGGGTCTTGAACGGGATCACGTAGAGGATCGGCGCGAAGGTCTCGGCCTGCACCACCTCGTCGCTGTTCTTCACGCCGCCGACGATGGTCGGCAGCACGAAATGGCCCTTGCGGTCGGTGAGTGCGGCGCCGCCGGTCAGCACCCTGCCGCCCGCGGCCTTGGCCTTCTCGATGGCGGCGAGGTAGGCCTGCACCGCTTCGGCGCTGTTCAGCGGCCCCATCAGCGTCTTCGGGTCGGTGGGATCGCCGATCTTGCCCTCGACCTGCTTGTAGGCGGCGACCAGCTTGGCGGTGACGTCGTCGACGATGGATTCGTGCACGAACAGCCGGCGCGTGGTGGTGCAGCGCTGGCCGGCGGTGCCCACCGCGCCGAACACGATGGCGGGGATCGCCAGCTTCAGGTCGGCGCTGCGGTCCAGGATGATGGCGTTGTTGCCGCCCAGCTCCAGCAGCGAGCGGCCCATGCGCCTGGCCACGCGCTCGCCGACCATGCGGCCCACCTTGGTGGAACCGGTGAAGCTGACCAGCGGGATGCGCTTGTCGTCGACGAAGGCCTGCGACAGCTCGGTGCCGGCGTCGTTGAACAGGAAGAAGATGTCGGGGAAGCCGCCGGCCTTCAGCGCCTCGTTGCAGATCCTCATCGTGGCGATGGCCGACAGCGGGGTCTTCGGCGAGGGCTTCCAGATGCAGACATCGCCGCAGATCGCCGCGAGGAAGGCGTTCCACGACCACACTGCCACCGGGAAGTTGAACGCGCTGATGATGCCGACCAGGCCGATCGGGTGCCACTGCTCGTACATGCGGTGGCCGGGGCGTTCGGAGTGCATGGTGTAGCCGTACAGCATGCGGCTCTGGCCCACCGCGAAGTCGGCGATGTCGATCATCTCCTGCACTTCGCCGTCGCCCTCGGGCTTGATCTTGCCCATCTCCAGCGCGACCAGCGAGCCCAGCGCATCCTTGTGCCGGCGCAGCGCCTCGGCGCACAGGCGCACCGCCTCGCCGCGCTTCGGCGCCGGCGTGGCGCGCCAGGCCTTGAAGGCTTCCTGGGCGCGCTGCACGATGGTCGCGTAGTCGGCCGCGCTGCTCGCATGCACGCGCGCGATCACCTCGCCAGTGGCCGGGTTCGTCGGCGCCAGCGTGCCGGCGTCGCTGGTCTTCGACCACTCGCCGTTGCCGAGGTAGGTGCCGGAGTTGACGTCGGCCAGGCCGAGGGCGGTGAGGATGCTGTGGGACATGCGGGCTCCTTCTGCCGGACGCGCGTGGCGCCCTGTTCAAAACGCCGATTCTAGCAGGGGTACGCTTGCGGCCGGTTCGCGCGCGGCGGCGATCCATGCCAGAATCCGCGCCTCGCCCCCGTAGCTCAGTTGGATAGAGCGTCCCCCTCCTAAGGGGAAGGTCGTACGTTCGAATCGTATCGGGGGCACCAGTTCCAGAGGCCAGCCCCGGACGCACGGGCCGGTGGCGGCTCCGATGGCAGGGCTCTACTTGCGCGTTTTGCCCACGAAACCCAGTGCGCGGATCCATTCGCCGTCGCGCCGCATGGTATCGGTGCGCTGCCTGCGGTAATGGCGCTCCGCACGGCCCTGCACGTACTTGACCCAACGGCGCAGCCAGCGGCTGCTGGACCGTTGCCTGCGGACGACGGTACGCATCAGCCAGTAGCCGGCGGCAGGCATGAAGCGGCGGAAAAGCTCGTCGTCGACGCTGACGATGGCCTCGACGCTGCCCGGGTCACCCTGGCGGGCGCAGCGGCCGAACAGCTGGCGGTCGACGCGGGCCGATTCGTGGAACTCGGTCAGGATCACGTGCAGCCCGCCGGCCTGCTCGACGCCGGGGGCAAGCTTGATGTCGGTACCCCGGCCGGCCATGTTGGTCGCCACGGTGATCCGCCCCGGCTGGCCGGCCTGCGCCACGTCTTCCGCCTCGCTCTTGTCCTGTCGCGCATTGAGCACGGCATGCGGCACGCCGGCCTCGTCGAGCAGCGCGGCCAGGTATTCGGATGCTTCCACCGAGCGCGTGCCGACGAGGACGGCGCGGCCGGTCGCGGCCACCTCGGCGGCGCGGCGGGCGACCTCATGCCAGCGCGGCCCGGAGCCCGTGCAGATGCGGTCGGCCCAGCGTTGCCGGCGGCTCGGCTTGTGGGTGGGGATGCGGGTGACGGACAGGTCGTAGCATCGTTTCACCTCGGCCGCGACTTCCTGCGCCGTGCCGGTCATGCCGCATAGCAGCAGGTAGCGGCCGAAGAACCGCTGGTAGGTGATCTGCGCCAAGGTGCGCCGCTGCCCGGTGACCTCGCAGCCTTCCTTCGATTCGATCATCTGGTGCAGGCCGCGCTCCCAGGTGCGGTCGGGCATGACCCGTCCGGTCGATTCGTCCACGATCTGCACCTTGCCGTCGGCCAGGATGTAGTGCTGGTCGCGCTGGAAGCCGTGGATGGCCGAGAGCGCCTTCTGGACGAACTCCTCCCGCCACAGCGGCGACCGCCACAGTCCGCCGTGGAGTGCGCCGGCCTTGCGCACGATCTGCTTGCCCCTGGGCGTGAGCCAGATGTCGCGGTGTTCGCCCAGCACGAAGTCCGTGCCGGCGCGCAGCGAACCGGCCAGCGCGATGGACTGCGTGTAGATCGCCGGGTCGAGGTCGTCCGGCAGGGTTTCGGAGATGATCAGCGGCGTGCCGGCCTCGTCGATCAGCACGCTGTCGGCCTCGTCGATGATGGCCACGTGCAGCCCGCGCAGGATGGGCGGTTCGCCCCGGCGCCCGCCGGCGAGTTCCCGCAGGCGCTGCTGGGTCAGCGACGCCTCGCCCAGGGCGATGCAGTCCTTCAGGTAGTCGAAGGTGAGTTCCTTGTTCGATACGTAGGTGATGTCGCAGGCATAGGCCTCGCGCCGCCGGGGCACTTCCATGTCCTGCAGCACCACGCCCACGCTGAGGCCGAGCAGGTCGAACAGGGGGCGGTTGTGCTCCGCGTCGCGCTCGGCGAGGTAGTCGTTCACCGTGACCACGTGTACCGCGGCGCCGGTGGCCGCCGCGGTACAGGCGGCCAGCGTGGCGGCCAGCGTCTTGCCCTCGCCGGTGGACATTTCGGCCAGGCGCCCGCGCAGCAGCGTGCGGCCGGCGAGCAGTTGCACGTCGTGGTGGCGCATGCCGAGGGTGCGCCGCGACGCCTCGCGGACCAGCGCGAAGGCCTGCGGCAGGACGCGATCGCCAAAGCCGTCCCGGCGGAGCCGGCGCACTACGTCGTCCAGCCGCGGGCGCAACTGGTCGTCCGCAAGCCGGCTGGTGGTGTCCTCGAGCGCATTGGTGGCGCGCAGGAAGGCGCGCGAGCGCCGCTCTTCCATGCGCGGCAGGCGGTCCAGCAGGGCGCGCAGGTGTTCCTCCCACGGCCGGCGCACCGGGTCCAGGCGCTCCAGGTAGGGTCCGTCGCCGAGGGCGACGTCGCGGCCCGCCAGCAGGGCGCGTACGTCAGACACCGAAGTGGCTCAGGAAGACCTGCCGCAGGGCCCGCAGCGCCTGCCGCGCCAGCGTCTCGCTGCCGTGGTCGAAGCGCACCTGGACGCGCTCGCCGAAGGCGGGGCGGATGCGGGAGGGGAGGGCGATGTCCACGACGAAGACGCGCTGCAGCGTCTTCAGGCCCTTGGGGTCGCCGGGCGTGGTCGGGATGGTGCCGCCGCCGTTCAGGCCCAGCGCGGCCGTCGGCAGCTCGTCGACCGCGCCGGGGAATTCGCGTATCACGCGGGAGGGCCACGCCCGGTCCGGTGCGCCCGCCAGGCGCAGGGAGACGCCGCGGAGCCGCTGGTGCACCAGATCGACGTCGTCCTGCGTCACGATCACGCGCACGAGCAGTTCCTCGTCGCGCAGCACGTAGCCGACCAGCTCGCCTTTCTTGTAATAGCGCCCCGGCATGTCCTGCGGCGTGGCGGCCATCAACCGGCCGGCGCCTTGCGCATAACCGGTCAGCCGCGTCACCCGGGCCTCGGCCTGGCGCAGGATGTCGTTGGCCTCGTCGAGCTGGCGCGACGACACCGCGGCCTTGGCGGGGGCGGAAAAACGGTCGGCATCGAAATGCGCCTGTGCCTGCGCCAGCTTGGCGCGATCGATCGCGACCTCGGCGGTCAACTGCGGGTTGGCCAGCGTGTAGAGCGGCTGGCCGGCCGCCACCTCGTGCCCGGGCTCGACCAGCCAGTGCACGAAGAATCCGTTCTCGCCCGCGCGCAGCATGGCTTGGTCCGGCAGCCACACCACACCCTCGGCGCGCGTGCGCAGCGGCAGCGGCAGCAGGCCCAGCAGCAGAAGCGCGCAGGCCAATGCGGCGAGCGTGCGGCGCATGGCGTGCGCGCGTCGCCGATGCAGGGTCGGCGACGAATGCAAGTGCTTCCAGCCGCGATAGAGCGGCACGCCGAGCAGGCTGACCGCGCTCCACGCGGCCGTCAGCACACCGACAATGAAGAACTTGCCTGCCACCAGGAAAATGATCGAGACGGTGACGAGGGTGCGGTAGCACCACGCCAGCGGCGTGTAGAGGATCAGCCAGTTGCGCTCGCCGGGCATCTCGTCGGGCCTGGCCGCGTCGGTGGCGCCGAAGGCGTAGCGGTCCAGCAGCCAGGTCCACCATGCCTGGCCGCGCTGGGCCAGGTTGGGCATCTCGATCAGGTCGGCCAGGATGTAGTAGCCGTCGTAGCGCAGCAGCGGGTTGCCGTTCACCACCAGGGTGGAGACGCCGCCGATGACCATGACGTTGAAGGCGACCGCCCGCACCACGCCGGGCTGGGCGAGCAGCCACACGTACAGCGCCAGCGAGGCCAGCAGCAGTTCAACCATCATGCCCGCCGCGGCGACCAGGGCGCGCCGGTACTTGGACGGGAAGGAAGCCGACGAGGACGCCTCCACGTAGGGCACCGGCGCGAAGATCAGGAACATCAGGCCAAGCTCGCGCACTGCGCCGCCCCAGCGCTTGGCGGCGAAGCCATGGCCGAGCTCGTGCAGCAGCTTGACCACCGGATATACCGCCAGCATCACCAGCAGGTTGCTCGACGACAGCACGCGGTCGGACAGGTTGCGGGTCAGCTCCGGCCAGTGCTGCGCGGCCAGCACGATGGCCGGAAGCACGGCGGCCAGCCACAGCACCGCGCCGAGCGGACCGAAGCACCAGCGCACGAGGGGCAGCAGCCGGTCGAGCAGGCGGTCGGGATTGAACAGCGGCAGCTTGAGGCTCATCGGATTGAGCAGCCATTGCCGCAGCAACTCGGAGCGCTTCTTCTTGTGGTGGTCCAGCGCGGCGGCCGAGTCGGGCTGGGCGTCGGTCTGCAGCAGGTCGGCCGCGTGCAGCTGCACCAGCAGGTCGACCACTTCCGGCTGGGTGCAGGCATCGCGCACTTCCGAGGCGTTGGCGCGCTCCCACAAGGCCTGCACGGTCTGCCGGCCATCCATGCCCGCGATCAACGCATAGGCGGTGGCGGAGAAGCGGTAGACGCGCCCGCCGGTCTGGTCCTGCACCACGTACCAGGGCTTGCCGCGGAACACTACCCGCTGCACTGTGGCGTAGGGCATCAGGCGCGGCCGCAGTGCGGCGACGCTGTGCCAGGACGGGCTGAACGGGTTACGCGACATCGCCCGGCACCGCCTAGGGGCTCCAGCGCCACAGGGCGACGCGCAGCCAGTCGAACAGCCTGTGCAGCAGCACCCAGCCGAGCGTGCGCTTCCCGATCGAGACCTTGCCGACCCCCTCCATGCCGGGCAGCAGCAGCGACGAGTCGTGCTTGAGGCGCGCCTCGACGCGGTAGAAGTTCTTGCCGTCCTGGGTGGTCGCCACGGGCATGATCTTGGCGACGGTGAAGGGCATGGGATCGCCGGCCAGGCCGCTCATGACCAGTTCGCCGGACTGGCCGACGCGCACCTGCCCGATATCGCGCTCGTCCACTTCCAGGATGATCCGGTAACTGTGCAGCGGCGCGATCTCGAACAGCTTCTTGCCGGCCTCCACCGGCGTGCCGATCTGCTGGCTGAGGTCGCCGGTCACCACCACGCCGTCGTAGGGGGCCGTGACGCTGGCGTGCGCCAGCTTGTCGTCGGTGAGGTCTAGCTGTGCCTGCGCCTCGTCCAGCTGCGCGGTGACCACGCGGATGGCGGTGAGGTCGTGGCCAGCCATCGCCTCGCGCAGCTTGTTCCGGTACTGGTCGCGCTCGCTGGACCAGCGGGCCTGCTCCACCCGCAGGTCGTGGTCGTCCAGCCTGGCCAGCGTCTGGCCCTTGCGCACGACGTCGCCCGCGCGGGCGAAGCTGGCCGCCAGGTAGCCCTCGAACGGCGCCGCCGCCACGCGCTGGATCGCGCCCTCGGTCACCGTCTTGGCGGAGACCCGGTAAGGCACGGGCAGCCAGACCAGCAGGGCGACCGCGATCGCCGCGAGCAGGGCTCCGGCCTTCCACAGCAGGTAGCGTGGCCCGACCACGGCGGCCCAGCCGCGCCGGATCTCGTCGCCGAGCCGTTGCAGGGAATGGCGCTCCGCATCGCGCCGCTGCGCGACCACGGGGGAGAACAGGCTGGAGAACGTCTCCAGCCAGCGGCGCTCGGCGTCGTCGAAGGGCGCGGCGTCCTCGCGCTCCAGCAGCAGTACCGCGATGGTCCGTGCCTGGTGGTCGACGGGAATGGAGATCAGCGCGCCGGCGCCGACCCGCTGCAGCAGGGCGTTGTGCGCCCGGTAGTTGTCGCCCCCCCCGGCGGCCAGGGTATGCACGGCCTGGCCCAGGTCGCAGGCTTCGTCCATGGCTTCCGCGTAGGCGCGCACCATCGGCGAGGACTTCTCGAACGTCGCCGTTTCCGACAGCGCGGCCAGGCGCGCGCGAGCATCGCGGACCAGGCCGATGGCGACGCGCGAGCAGCCGAAGCGCTGGCGCAGCGTGTTGCAGAGCTCGAACAGGGCCTGCTGGAAGTGTGGGTGGCGAAGCGCGACGGCGATGGTTTCCAGTACGCCCAGCGAGCGTTCGCTGGCCTGTTGCGCGGCTTCCAGCTCGCGCTGCCCGAACATGTTGGCGAGCCAGGCGCTGCCCCAGTGCAGTTCCCGCAGCAGCGCCGGCCTCGCGGCCTCGTCGAAGGCTCCTTCCAGGGCGACCGCACCGACGAGGCGCTCGCCCGAGCGCAGCGGCATGGCCACGTGGGTCAGGCCGGCATGCTCGGGTACCGGCTGCACGACGATGCGGCGTCCGCCGAGCGCCTGCTGCACGGCCGCGCCCATGCGGCCCATGTCCGTGCTGGCCGTAGGCCATACCGCGATCGGTACGAAGCTCTGCCCGTCGCTCGCCTCGACCAGCACGGCAGCCTGCTGCACGGCCGGGAACTTCTCGCACAGCAGCGCCAGCCAGGCCGAACAGAAGGTGTCCGACGTGCCGGCCGCCAGGAAGCGCTCCCACGCGCCGGCTGGCCGGGCTTCCCGCGCCTGGGGCACCGGAGCCTGCGTGTTCATGGCGATTTGCTCCGCGCGTCGGCCACCTGCAATGAGGCATCGTCGGACGGGCCGAACAGGCGGTCGAGCTCGGCCACGTCGTCGCTGCTGAGTTCGCCGAGCGTGGTGCGCAATTTCACGTAGGCGGTGATCTGCTGGTAGCGCCCCTTGTGCATGTCCCTGCGCGCGGCGGCCCACTGCTGGCGGGCGGCGAGCACGTCCGCGTGCGTCTTCAGGCCGCGCGCCTCGCCGCGACGGGCGGCCCGCCACGCGTCGCCGGCCGCGGTCATGCCGATGAGCGCGGCCCTGGCCTTGGCCTGGCCGGACTGCCACTCCAGGAAGGCCGTCCTGATGTCGAGGATCGCCTGCCGCCGCGCCGCATCGCGCTCGGCCAGCGCCTTGTCGCGCGCCGCGAGCGCCTCGGCCACCTTGGCCGACTGGGTGCCGCCGGTGTACAGCGGCACGTTCAGCTGCAACCCTACGGTAAACGTGCGTATGCCGTAGCCGGCCTGCCCGGGGAAGTTGCCGACCGCCTGGTCGTTGTTCCCGTAGCTGGCGACCAGGTCCAGGGTCGGGTGGCCGCCCGCGCGCTGCTTGCGCACTTCGTCGTCAGCGGCGGAGATGGCCTGGGTCGCCGCGCGCAGGCTGGGGCAATGGGTGTCCACTAGGTTCAGCCAGGCGTCCACGTCGTTGCCGACCAGGTCGGGGAGCCTGGCATCGTCGCGCAGGTAGGGCTGTACCAGCCCGTCGGCCGGTCCGGTGAGCTGCTCCAGGGCAGCAAGCTTGGTTTCGCGGTCGAGTTCGGCGGATGCCTCATCCGCGGCCGCCTCGCGGTACTTGGCTTCGGCGTCGGCTGCCTGCGGCGGGCTTTGGGTGCCCAGCTCGGCGCCGCGGCGGGCGATCTTCCATTGCGCCTGCAGTGCGTTCCGCTGCGCCGTGGTGAAGTCGATCTCGTCGCGCGCCTCCATCAGGTCGAACCACGCCACCGCCAGCTTCGCGTACAGCTTCTGCTGGGCATCCGCCAGCTGGTACTGCGCCTGGGCCGTGCTGTCCTCCGCCTCGTGCCACGAGGCCACGTCGGCGGGACGCCAGAGCGGCTGGGTCAGGTTGAGCTGGTCGCTGTGGCTGTGGTAGCGGTCATGCATAGTGTCCGTCGTGGCGTCATGCGTGTTGTAGGCGCGGCGGTTGCCGTTCGCGCTCGCGGTGAGGGATATCTGCGGCAGCATGGCCCCGAACGCCTGGCGTTCGCGTGCCTGCGAGGCGGCCAGGTTGGCCTTGACCGCGCGGTAGTTCGGCTCGCCTTCCTGCGCGGCGTCGAAAACCTCGCCCAGGCTGGTCGGCCGTGTGTCCACCGTGGCGGCATGCGCGTGGGCGGCCACCAGCAGGCAGAGCAGCGTTGCGCGGAACCAGCCCTTCACGGTAGACGCGGATGATGGGCGGTAGTGGCGAGACTGGCGGGCGATCGGCCTATTGGCCGATGCTGCGCGGAAAGGCATGACATGCTGCGAACCTCGATCCCTTGGCGATGGACAAGGGAACCGCGATCCATTGATCGACACGCGGCGACCTGGAGACGCAGAAGCACGGCTCCGGGTCGTCAGAACTCCGATCAGTTCCCCCGCCATGGATTCTTGCATCCGGCGCTTCGCCATGCCAAGTGCATGCGTTATGATCACTGTCCGGGTGGAATCCGGTCACGGAACGGAACAGGGGAAGGACAATGAAGTATCTCGTGGTGGCGGCCCTGCTTGCGGTCGCGCTTTCGGCTTGCCGCACTACCGGCGAAAAAGTCACGTATCTCGGGCCCGGCAGCGATCGCGCGGACGTGCTCCTGGCGCTGGGGCGGCCCGATGCCATGCGGGTCGTCGACGACTATCAGGTCTACACCTACCTGGGACGGCACCGGAAGCGCCGCTCGCTGGGCCATACCGACTACACGGTCATCCTGAAGGACGGCAAGGTGGTCGAGTTCGGGCCGGGCCACGCCCAGCGCGAAGGGCTGCACAGCCTCACGATCGTACCCCCGGTCTCCTGAGCGCGGATGGCGGCGGTGTCGCTTACCGGTGCGTTCCTCCGCACGTAGAGCCGCTCCGCGGCGACCTTCCGGCGCCTTGCGCGTCACCCGGCGCCTGGGCGACAGCATCCACGCCTACGCGGTGATGGCCGCCATGGCCGCGGAAGGAGCGGCAGGCGATTTCGTGGCCTACCGGCCGTTTGCTCCGCTTTTCGCCCATGGCCCGTTGCATGTTTCCGCCAGCGACCAGGGAACCCAGTGGAGGCCGGATGCATGCCCGTTCCGTGGTCCGCGGCATGGCGAGCACGTGCGCGATACCATGGCCATGGCAGCCGGCGTGCGCGACCGCGGCCTTCTCAAGTTCAGGCTGGCCCTGCCTTCGCGTCGGCCGGGCGGGCCGTACGTGGTCATTTGCCCCGATGCCGGCGCCGCCTACAAGGAATGGCCGCGGGAGCGGTGGGGCGCGGTCGTCGAGCATCTCCTGTCGCGCCGGTACGAGGTGTTCGTCTGCGGCATGCCGGGGCGTGACCGTCTTCCGGCGCCGGAAGGCGCGGCGCACCTGGACCTGGGAATCGCGGACCTGGCATCCCTGGTGGCCGCCGCCACGGCCCTCATGGGCCCGGACAGTGGCCACCTTCACCTGGCCGATGCCTTGGGCGTCCCTGCCGTCGGTCTCTATGGCGCCACCAGCAGCCTGACCTACGGACCGTACCGGGACCGTACGCTGTGCGTGGACGTCCATGCCGGCCAGGCGCGTACCCGTGCCTACGACAGCGCGAGGCATCTGCCTGGGGAGTGCATGCGTGCCATCTCGGTGGACCGTGTTCTCGAAACGCTTGCTGGGATCAAGCACGCAGGCGCGCCTTATGCGCGATGATTTCCGGCTGGGTCGGATGCGCGGCCTTCGTGCACCGGGTTAGGCGCGCCCCGAAAGCGGGTGCCATGCCGGAGAGCCATTTTTAAGCTGAGATTCCCGTTGCAATGGTGTATGGCGTGGCGGACCAAGGTCCGCCACGCCACTTGAGATCAATGCGGCTTCTTCACCTTCAAGCCGCATTGCTGCGCAAAGTCGTTCGACCCCGGTACCGGTTCTTCTCCGAACGCTCCCCACCATGAGCCATTGGCGTTGGCGGCGGCATAGGCCTGCGCCTCGGCTTGCGCGCTCCAATCCACCGTCGGCAGGTCGCCCGTCGTCGTATCCGACTCCGGACGGCCCGAACTGCGCCCCTGGCTCTGGTTCACCACGATGTAGCGGCATCCGTGGCCTGTTTGACCGGCGGACGCCCAGCCTGACGTGACCTGCACGCTGGCGCCGTTCCCGCAGGCCCAGCCGCCGACCGCCAGCGTGATGGTGGCGGTGGCGCTGAGCTGGCCGTCGCTGACTGTGTAGGTGAAGGTATCGGTACCGCTGAAACCCTGGGCCGGGCGGTAAAGGTAGCGGCCGTCGTCCGTGCGGGTGAGCGTGCCGTGGCTCGGGCTGGCGAACGACAGGGTGAGCGCATCGCCGTCGACGTCGGCGACCAGGCAGGCGAAGTCGATGCAGGCGGCACCGTCCTTGCGCACCTGGAAGGTGGCGTCGCGCGCGATCGGGGCGTCGTTGACCGGGGCCACGGTGATGGTGACCTTGGCCAGGCGGGAGCCGTCCAGGTCGTCCCAGGCGCGATAGGTGAAGGTATCGGTGCCGTACCAGTTGCGATCGGCCAGATAGGTCCAGGTGCCATCGTCGTTGAGGCACAGACGGCCGTGCTCGGGACCGCAGACCACGTAGGCCGTCAGCGCGTCGCCGTCGGCATCGCTGTCGTTGGCGAGCACGTCGATCGTCACCGGCGTGTCTTCCAGGGCGTTCACCGTGTCGTCGTTGGCGATGGGCGGGTGGTTGGCGGTGACGGTGATGGTGACGGTGGTGGGCGCCGAGTCCAGTTCGCCGTCGCTGGCGCGGTAGGTGAACGTGTCGGTGCCCACGTAGCCGCAGGCGGCCGTGTAGCTGAAAGTGCCGTCGGCGTTGCGCGTGAGCCAGCCGTGGCGCGGGCCGCAAAGTACCTCGGCCGTGAGCGTGGGGCTGTCGATGTCCGTGTCGTTGGCCAGCACGTCGATGACCACGGTCTTGTGCTCGCGCACGGTGACGCTGTCGGCTTGCGCCACGGGTGCGTCGTCGACCGGCAGCACGGTGACCGTGAGTGGGGCCGTGGTCGTGGCCGTGTCGCCGTTGGCCGTCTCGGTGGCCGTGGCTTCGACAGTCAGTGCGATCTGGCCGTTGAAGTTCGCGGGCGGCAACAGGGTGAGCGTGTCCAGCGTCCAGCCGGTAATGTCAGCGGTGGTGGCGTCGGCAGTAGCGGTGAAGCTATGCGTGCCGTCGCTCAGGGTCGAACCGACGGGCAGGGCGAGGATGGACAGGCCCAGCACTTCGGAACCGTCGGTATCGGTCAGGCCGGCGCGGATGGCTGACAGCGGGATGGCGGTGTCTTCGAGCCCCGTGTTGGCCGACAACGTCTGGGTGAGGACGAGATTGTCCAGCATGGCGCCGCGGCCGTTGGCGTCCTGTTTCGTCGCCTCGGTGACGATGCGCAGGGTCTGTGGCCCGCCCGTACCGACGAAGCTGAAGCTCAGTGCCTGCCAGTTCAGCGCATCGGCCGGACTGGTGCCGGCGTAGTGGGCAATTTCCACGCCGTCGACGTAGATGCCGATGGCGGTGTAGTCGGTGCTGTAGCCGATGCGGCCGGCGTAGTCGAGGCTCAGCGTGTAGGTGGCGCCGGCCACGGTGTCGACCTGGCGTTCGATGCCGAGAGTCTGGTGGCCCAGGCCTTGGGCGTCGTTGAGCTCCAGCCAGTTGCGGCCACCGTCGGCGGCGGCGTGGACACTTACCGGACGACCGTGCGGGCCATCCATCTTGTCGCCCTCGGACCATACCTCGAAGCCGTTCCAGCCGCCCCAGGTGTGGTCGGGTTGCTTGACCAGGTCCCAGCCGTCCAGGCTCGTGCCGTGCACCAGCGTGGAGGTGGGGCTGTGGTCGGCCACGTCCTCCCAGTCGGTGCGGAACAGCGTTTGGGTGCCTCCGGGGCGATCGGTAAGGGTGAGTGTGGGCGCGTCGGCTACCGGCGTGATGTCGATGACCACGCTGGCTAGGTCGCTCAGCAGTTCGCCGTCGCTGGCGCGGTAGTCGAAGCGGGCGTAGTGCGACTGGAGGTTGCCGGTGCCGTCGCCGCCGAAGCCGCTGAAACCCGAAGCGTTGGCGGCGGGCACGAAGCGCAGGTGGCCGGCGGCGATGTCGTCTGCCGTCACCGTCTGGCCGATCGTGGCGGCGACCCAGGCGGTGCCGTCGTAGACCTGCAGGGCGCCGTCCGCCGGCAGCGAGGCGAGCACGATCGACAGCGCGGTGCTGTCGATGTCGCTGACCGGGAAGTCGCTCCAGGCGAAGACGTAGGGGGTGTCCTCCACGCCGGTGATCCGGGTCGTGGGCGCGGCTACGGGGGGATCGTTGACCGGGGTGACGTTGATGGTCAGGGTCCTGGCCGTGGGATCGGTATCGATGCCACCATTCGCCGTGCCGCCGTCGTCCTGCACGCGGAAAGTGAAGCCGGCATAGGCATCGCCGTTGGCGTTGGGCGCGGCCAGGAAGCGCAGCAGGCCGGCGGCGATGTCGGTCACCGTGATGCGCTGGCCGGCCGCGACGGCCTGACCGTCGAGGGTCAGGCTGCCGGCTTGCGGCAGGTCGCCCACGAGGATCGCCGCAAAGGCGTTGGCCGGCGTGTCATTCGGATCGCTGAAGCCGAAGTCACCCGCCTGGAACACGTACGGCGTGTCTTCCAGCGTGGTGACGGTGGTGCTGGCGCCGGTCGGTGCGTCGTTGACCGAAGTCACGTCGAGTGTGAGGGTCTTGGCTGTGGGATCGATATCGACACCGCCATTGGCGGTGCCGCCATCGTCCTGCACCTGGAAGGTGAAGGACGCATAGCCGGCGCCGTTGGCGTTGGCGGTCGGAGCGAATTGCAGCAGACCGGCGGCGATGTCGGTCACCGTGATGCGCTGGCCGGCCACGACGGCCTGGCCGTCGAGGGTCAGGTTGCCGGCTTGCGGCAGGTCGCCCACGGTAATGGCCGCAAAGCCGTTGGCCGGCGCGTCGTTCGGATCGCTGAAGCCGAAGTCGCCTACCTGGAACACGTATGGGGTGTCTTCCAGTGTAGTGACGGTGGCGCTGGTGCCGGTCGGGGCGTCGTTCACCGAAGCGACCGCGATCTGCACGGTGGCGATGTTGGAGTCCAACTCGCCGTCGTTCACCTTGTAGCTGAAGCTGTCGCTGCCGTTGAAATTGGCGTCCGGCGTGTAGGTGTAGGTGCCGTCGGTGTTGAGCGCCAGCTGGCCGTGCGCCGGTCCCTGCACGATGGTCGGCGTCAGCACCGGGCTGTCCACGTCGCTGGCCTGGCTCAGCAGGTCGATCGCCTGCGGAGCGTCTTCCAGCGTGGTCTGCTGGATGTCGCCGGCAACCGGTGCGTCGTTGACCGGCGTAATGACGATGCTGACTGTCGAGACGTTCGAGTCGACCTGGCCGTCGCTGAGCTTGTAAGTGAAGCTGTCGGTGCCGTTGTAGTTGAGGTCGGAGAGGTAGCCGAAGCTGCCGTCGGCGTTGATCGTGACCTTGCCGTGTGCGGGCCCGTCGACGATCACCGGTGCGAAGCCGGGCTGGTCGGCCGCGATGTCGTTGGCTTTCTCGTCGATCGTGACCGGCGTGTCCTCGGCCGTGGTGGCGCTGTCGGCCAGGGTCTCGGGGACGCCGATATGCAGGTCGCGGATGGTGACGTGGCTGCGCGCCTCGCCGAAGCCGAGTAGGTCGAAGGACAGGTTCACCGCGGTGCCCGTGGCGATGCTGCTCAAATCCACCACGTAGGTGCGGCTGCCGTCGGCGTTGGCGATCACGCGCACCGCGTCGGACAGGAACACCTGGCCGTCGCCTTGCAGGTTGAGGAAGGCGTCGGTGTGGCCGAGGCTGATCGGATCGAGCAGCGAGGCGCCCGTGTTGGCGTCGACCAGGGCGGCCTCAAAGGCGTCCTCGGGCAGGTCGCCCGGGTTGTCCAGCGAGGCCCCGGCTATGGTGAAGCGCAGGAACTTGTCGTTGGGGCCGACGGTGAAGACCTGGTTGATGCGGGTCTGGCTGTCTGGGGTTTCGTCGAGCACCACCGAGCCGTTCCCCGTGGCTACCTTGCCGTCGACTTTCCAGCCGTCCGTGCCGTTGAAATCGGAATTGGCCAGCCCGCCAACAAGACTCTCTTGCGTATCGGCTCGTGCGAGCATGAGGCCCGGGGTTTGAAGGGCGAACAGTCGAACGCCATCCGCCTGCGCTGCCTGCGTCGGTGTACGGGCGCCGGACTCGGTCGATTGCGTTATTGCGGACTGCGTCATCATCGCCTGGGTGCCGGCGGACATTGGCACCATCGTCTTGTCCGAACTTGTCGGGAGACGACGTTCGCCGGGTGCCATGTACGGGTACATGCAATCCGATGCATTCAGCACGTCGTTTGCGCCCGCCACGTGGCCCAGCTCATGGATCAGCACGGTCAGCAGATCCATCTTTCCGTCTGCCGGGCCTGCTTCCTTGGCGATGAAACTGGAGCTGGAGCCGTCGACCGGGTCGAAAGCCCCCGCTCCGGGGATACCGGTGTACCAGCCCCAGCCGGCACCAGTCACATCCAGGGTGATGGCGCTGCCGTTGGTGCTCCCCACCAATCGATCTTCCAGATTGGCGATTGATACCGTCACGTCCTTGAAGACTGAACTGGGGACGCCAAGATCCGTCCAGTAGGAAATGGCGACCGGCAACAGCGCCGCTATGTCGTTGGACGAGAGTGATTGTTGGGCACCGGATCCCATGGTCATGGCCACATCCGAAAGCGGAATAGCGATTGCCCCGTTGCTTACAAGCTCCGATGCTTTGGATTGGACGATGGATACGATCTCGTTCTGGACAGCATCGTAAAGCTTGTCGCCGCTGTACTGGCCCTTGTAATGGAGTGTCAGATCTTCAAGGGAGTGCATTGGGAAATTGAGGCTGAAGAGCAGCTTCTCGATCGGGTCGCCGATGGCATTGGCCGCTGCCTGGTTCAGCATGCCCATCAATTGCACGGACTGCTGCGCACGCATGTGAGAGGTGGCTGGGCCTGCCGTCATGTCGCCCAATCGACTTATCTGATCGGAGTACCAGGCAATCGCCTGGGCCGCATCCATCGAGGCAAGCGCCGGCGCCGTAAACAACACCGTACCTTGATCGTTGGTCACACCTGTGCCTGGCTGGATCGCTGGGATTTGATGGTCGTGTGGCGCGACAGTGGTTCCGGGACTTGCAACTCCATCGCCGCCGCCTTCGGCGCGGTTGTCCAGATATTCGGCAATTATCTTGGGCGACTTGCTTAGCGTCTTGTCAAGGACATCATTAAACCATTTTGCCGCTTCTTGCATGATCGGGCTGGTGATGTCTTCGATGGCTTTGTCCGGTATCCGGATCCATTTTCCTGCCAATGGGGATATCGCGGACAGCAAATCAGATATTTTGCCTTCGCCGCTTCCGTACTTATACATCGCACTCACGGCATTGGCTATTACTTCAGAAAACTGCTTAATCGCTTCCATGTCATTTTTGTAATGAGGAAGCATGGTGATTGTGATTGAGTGCGATGCTGCCCATCCCTCTATGGACACGGTGAAACGGCTTTGGAGTTGAACGCTGATGTCTAATTCGAGCTTCGTGAACAGGCCTGAGCGCGCAAGCGCTATGCCCGCCGCTGCCTTGTTAGCGCTTTCAAATATGCTTTCGATGATTGAATCGGTTATCTTCTGTAGGTTTTCTTTGTGAACCTTGTCCAGCGTCCAGCCTTCCGTGGTCATCTTCTCGATGTTGTCGTGAAGCTCGGATGAGAGGCCATCGTTAAAAACGGAGTCGAAAATTCCCCATACGACCGATCCTACGGGGCTTGTTTCCGAAACCATGTCCACCGGTTTCAATGTGGGCGTTATTGGCGTGTAGTGAATTTCGAATACCGGAACCCTTCCAGCAGCCGAGGCCAGCGTTACGGGCAATTCGGAGGGGTTGTATCCAGCGACCGTCCATAGGGCGTTAAACGGTTGCGTGTCGGATGCTCCACGGTATTCGGACGGGGTCAATACCGGCAGCATGGTGCCGATGCCGCTCGACGTGCCGTCATAGTACCGATCAATTGGGCGACTCAATGGGTCGATGCCCTTGGCAACCCAGGCGCCTGCGTTGGCGTGGGCATTGATCGCTGCCTGGACGAGTGCGGCAGCGTCCCACGTATACATAGAGAAATACGAGGCGGCAAACATGTCATAGCCTGGCTCGTAATTCCAGACATTGGCATACAAGAGTCCGTCCGCGCCTATCGTAAGATCACTGATGGCTGCTCCTGCGATGGCGCTCGTTGCGCCAAGGAAGACAGGCGAACCACTTTCCCCAAACGGGTCTTCAATGACACCAATTTTTCCGCCGATCTGGTAAGGCGGAAGTGTTGACAGATCGGTAACCGAGGGGTCGTGGTACCAGAAATTCCAATCGGATACCAGGGCATATTCGTTACCGTTGTATTCCACGATCACCACATCCGAAGATGCACGAACATTTTCTCGGAAGTGGTTGCGACGGATACCTGTCGTCTCCATTTTTTCCGCAGTGGAAATGGTCTTGGCCTGGACGCTTTTCGATTTGTCGATGAAGCCGTTATCATCCAGCGGCAGCTGGATAGCCGAGACGCCGTTATCCACGGCATATACGTTGGTGACAAGGAATTGGCCGGGCTTCTTGCCGCTGACTACACTCCAGGTTGCATTGTCATCTGACGGTCTCCCATAAATTTCTGCACCAACCGAAATGGCATCGGTAACGGTCCCATCACTGCCAATGCTGTTGAGATCGATGAAATCGATGTGCCCGCTCAGCGACGTGGCTGCCATGTAACTGTTATCGTTGATCGCGATTGATGCGAACCCACCCTTTACCTGGTTGCCACCCGGCAAGCCGCTCAGCTCCTGTTCTTCTTCCAGGAATTGGGTGGATGTCCGGTCGATATTGATGCGCATCAAACCGCCGCCGATATCGGGTGCAGAGGCTGAATAAACGCCGAGGTAGGCACCATTCGACTCCAGTGAAACGTAGAGCCAGCCGTTGTGGGCAACCAATCCGCTGATTTTGCCTTGGCCGGAGGCAACCGGAATCGTGTATACGATGGATCGCGTCATCATGTCGACGACATAGATATCGGGGTTATTCCAGGCAGCAACGAAGGCGAGCGCACCATTTTGCGAGTACGCCACTAAACTCGCGCCTTGGCGGCGCGCGGGGGTGATGGGGTTCCCATGTTCATCCTTGGTGATCACAGCGCGGGTTTCGATCGGCGCGCTGCTGTCCGCGGTGGCCTGCCCGGTGCCCTTGAAGATGTAGATTGAGTCATCCGAGGTGGCGATGGTTTCGCCTTCGTTCCCCGTGAATGCGGCAACCACGTTGCTGCCGACATTTTCATAGTGATCGACGGAGCCGTCGCTCGCCATCACGGGCGCCTGTCGAATGACCTCTATGGCTTCCTGGCTCAATGCAACGCCATCAGGAATGTGGATGGTGATGGTTTGGCCCAGGCCGCCCGAACCCGGCTGGCTGGCAACAACTTCATCCCACACCAGCCCCCTGTCCGGGATCAATTGGCCATCGTCGAAATCGCCCGGCTTGACCAACTGCGAACCATTGGGGAGCAGCCTGACGAGCAGGCTCCCGGTGCCGAAGTTTCCGCTGATGGTCAGTTCGTGCGTATCGGACTTGTACGACAGGTTGGTGATGTAGGGAGCCGCGTTCGAGTTTTGAAGGTAATCGGCAGGCGCTGGGAAAGTTGCATTGCTGGTGGACAGCAAGTCGCTCACGGGGATCGTCGCTTGTGCGGTTCCGGCAATGGTGTAGTCGAGCGCCACCAGCGATACCGCGGCATTCGATGCCATCTGGGTCAGCAATCCCACCAGGCTGGGCGAGGTTACGCCGCGGAAAGCGATGTTCCCCATGCCGACCCAGTACGCCTGCCAATCCATTGCGACGCCCCGCAGGTGCGTATCCTGCACGCCTCCATTGGCTACCGTTTTTGTAGAAACAGTCGCGTAGTAGATGCCGCCTACCGTTGCACCACCGTAGGGCGGGCTGGCCGTGTGTGCCAATCCATCGGCACCGATGACGCCGTCGTCGGCCAGCCACCACGTCTGATGGACGGTGCCGTCGGCCAGGGCGACCGTACCAAGGCGCCAGAAATACACGGTGGTACCGGCTTCGAGCTGCTTCGGCTCGCCAGTGGCGGGGTCGATGGGGGCATTGATCTTCAGGGCGAATTGCAGGGGATTGCCGGCCTTCTCGTCACCGATGTCTACCTTGACCGTTGAAATGACGTCGAGGATGTCCGGCGCGGGCGCAGGCATGCCTACCGATGTCGCATCCACGTGCTGGATCGATACGTCGGTGTCTTTGGCGACACTGCCACCAGACACCATCAGGATATCTCCCTGCGTGTCCTGGGTGACGGCCCCGGTTGCGGCGTTCATGGCTACCGGACCGGTCACTGGCACATTCACCGTCACATGGATCTCGGCTTGGAGTCCGGCGTTGATGATGGTGACGAGGGCGACCCCGACACCGTGTGCCTCGAGCAGCCCGTCGGGTGTCACCGTCACGACGGATGGATTGCTCGAGTAGTAGAGGGTTCCGGTTGAAGCCGCCGACAGGCTGTCCCCATTGTCCAGCGACGAGACGTCGATCTGCCGCTGTCCGACCGCCTCGGCCAGATTGATCTGCGGCGGGAAGACGTCCAGCTCGTTGCCTTGCACCGCCAAGGGGGCAGCACCATCGGTATTGACGATCAGCGCGTTGTAGGCGCTGATGCCATGTGCCGAAATGGTGACCACAGCCGTGCCGTCTTTCTGTGCGTGCAGTATCCCGCCATCCATCACCGCGACGACGGACGAATCGGAGGAAACGATGTCGAGGTAGTTGATGGGAAGAACGACGCTTTGCTGATCCGCGAAATCGCCCGTTACCACCAGTTGCTGGCGATCACCCACGGCCATGGCCGGGATGCGTTCCACATGGATTGCGGTCAGCGCCGCAGAGCTGATATCGACGCTCAACGTGATCGGGGCGCTGGACGCGTAGCCGTCATCGGCACCCAGGGTGAACGTGGCGGCCCCGCTGTAGCCGGCTTCCGGGGTGAAGATCACGGCCTGGCCGTCGCTGCTCAGGACGGCGGTGCCGTGGGTGGCGCCGAGGATGCGCCAGAACACGTCGTCGCCTTCGTCGTCTTGGGCGACGGCGGCCAGCGGGATGCGCACGGCGAGACCGGTGTGTGTCAGCGTCTCCGGGGCGTTGGCGGCGGCGACCGGCGGCAGGTTGGCGCGCCAGCCGTAGTTGGCGTAGAGCACCTGACGGTCGCTGCCGTCGACCACACCGTCGCCGTTGAGGTCGACGGCGAGGTTGGCGGCGGCGAGATCCTGCTCGAAGGCGGCGCTGTCGGCCCCGTCGATGCTGCCGTCGCGGTTGAGGTCGCCTGCCACCACGATGCTGACGGTCGCCGTGCCGGTGCCGGTGAGGCGCAGCAGCTTGAGGCCGGCCTCGGTGACGCGCACTAGCCAGGTCTGCACGCCGTCGTGCACGGTGCTGCCGAGCACGTCGGCGCCGACGACCTGCAGGTGGGCGCCGGGGTCGCTCAGGGTGGCGCTGATCGACAGGATGAGCGCGCCTTGCGCGCCCGGCACCTTGACGGTGGAGGCCAGCTCGCTGTCGCGCACGGTGAAGCCCAGTGCCGTGGTCTGGCCGGCGCTCAGCGTACCGCTCCAGCTGTTGGCGGTGCTGCTGCCCAGCCAGTTCGCGGCGGTGCCGAGGTTGGCGGCGAGCGTGTCGGTGAAGGGCGCACCTTGGCTGTCGTAGCCGTACGGTGTGCCGAAGTCGTTGCCGTCGAGGGCGCGGGCGAGCGTCAGGCGACCCGCGTCGTCGTAGCGATAGACCATGGTGCGTGTCGCACCGGTGGCGTCCGTGGGCCCCATGATGCGGGCGATGCGCCCCTGCGTGTCGCGCAGGATGTCGATGCGCGCGGAGGCGTCGCCGCCGACCAGGGCGATGCCGGCGTCGGAGACCAGCCACTGCACGCCGTCGGCGAAGGCGACGCCGGTGACCTTGCCGGCCGCGTCGAGCGTGTAGACGGTGCCGTCCGGTGCGGTCAACTGGTAGCCCGAGGGCACCCAGGGCAGGCCAGTGAGCTCGTCGTACAGGTGGCCGCCCATGCGTTGCAGGTGGTCGCCGTCGATGGCCTGCAACTGCCAGCCCTGGTCGCTGCCGAAGCTGGCTCGGTAGACGATGGGCGAGGAAGGCGAGGCATCCAGCGGCGTACCGACGGTGCCCAGGGTGAAGCTCAGGTGGGTCAGGTCGTGCGACGCGGCGAGGCTCGTGGGCAGGGTCAGCCAGACGCGCGCGCCGACCGTCCAGGCGGCGGTGGCGCCGCTGGCGGTGGTGGCGTTCTGGTCGGTGGTGAGGTGGCTGTCGAAGCCGGTGAGGCTCCAGTTGCCGAAGCCGCCGCCCTGGCCGCCGAACGTGCGCGCCACGGCGAAGTCATGGCCGCCGAGCGTGTAGGTGGCGTCGATGGCGGAAGCGACCGGTGCGGTCTTCTGCGCGGTGTCGACGATGATGCGTGCGTCGATCTCGCTGGTGCGGCCGGCGAGATCCCAGGCGGTGAAACGCAACTGGTACACACCGTTGTCGAAGTCGGCCGGGTCGAGGGTGGCGAGGGCCAGCGACTGGTCGACGGCCGCGGCGGCCAGCGATGGGTCGGCGAGGGTCTGCCACTGGTCGCTGCCGGCGGGCGCGATCTGCAGGCGGTAGCCCATGGCCTGCTGCTCGTCGAGCGTGGCTTGCAGGTCGGTGGGGCTGGTGATGTCCAGCGGGCGGCCGTCCGGCGTGGCGCCCTGCAGGGCGCCGGTCCAGACGAGCGCGGGGGCGGTCGTGTCGGTCGGGTCCTTGATGCGCAGCTGTTGGTCTTGCGTGGTGGTGTTGCCGTCCGCGTCGGTGGCGATCACGCGCACGTCGACCAGGCCGGGCTGGGTGGCCTGCACGTGGAAGCGGCCGGAGCTGTCCAGCGCCACGGTCTGCCATGTATCGGTACCCATGCCGGTGCCGCGCACCTGCGCGGTGAGGCTGGCGATGCGGCCGAAGCTGCTCGCGCGCACGGTGACCAGCACCGCCTGGCCGGGAAGGGCCGGGGTGCTGGGTACGCTGTCGATGAGCACACTGGGGGCGTTGGCGCTCCCGTCGGCGCCCACGCGCACGACGAAGGTCTGCTGCGTGGTGGCGTGGCCGTCGCTGACCTGGGCGGTGATGACGACGTCGCCCACCTGGCCGGGGCCGGGTGTCCACGTCAGGGCGTGGGCCTGGGCGTCGTACTGCGCGCCCTCGGGCAGGCCGAGGAAGCTGACCGTGAGCGCCTGCGTCTGCGCGGCGCCGTCGGGGTCGCTGACGGTGATGCCGTCGCTGGCGTTGCCGCCGAGGTGGATGGGCAGGCTCAGCGTCTGGCCGACCACGGCCAGGTGGTTGCCCACGCCGAGCGTGGGTGCGCGGTTGCTGTCGAACACGCGCACGTCGACGGTCTGGGTGGTGGTGAGCGTGCCGTCGGTGGCCTTGAAGGTGAAGCTGAAGTCACGGTTGCCGGCGGTGGCGTTGTCCACCACGTCGTAGCCGGGCGTCCATTCGAACGCGCCGGTGGCCGGGTTGAAGTTCACGCCGGGCGGCGTGCCGTCGTCGTAGACCAGGCTGGTCTGGATGGGATCGCCGTCGGCGTCGAGCGAGCGCACGGTGAAGGACAGCGTGCTGCCCTCGTTCGCCAGCTGCAGCGGCACCGGCAGGATCACCGGCGCCTGGTCGACGTTGCCCACGTGGACCTCGAAGTGGCGCACGAAGCTGGCGTAGCCGTCGCTGCCGATGACATCGAAGCGGTAGGTGCCGGGGCTGGTGCCGCCGACGTTGTCGCTCTGCGCGGCGAACAGGCCGGGCGTCCAGTTCAGCGTGGCGCGGTTGCCGCCGCCGCTGGCGGGCACCGCCAGGGTCATGCCCGGCGGCAGGCCGGTGGCCGTCCAACTGACCAGGTCGGTGTCGGGATCGTTGGCGAACAGGTCGAGCGCGAGCGGCGTGCCCTCGGTGGCGGTCAACTGCACGGGCGTGGCCGGATCGGCGCTGTCGGCGACCGTCTGGCCGTTGAGTTGCAGCCCGAGCAGCTGCGGCGGCGTGTCGGCCGCGCGCACCACGATGCGCACGGTATGGCTGACCACGTTGGGCACCGGGTCCGCCGGGTTGGCGTAGCCGGCGTCCTGCGGGGGCAGGCCGCTGTCGGTGACGGTGAACACGAGGTCGTGGCCGCCGACGTCGTCGGCGGTCGGCGTCCAGGTGAACAGCGCCTGGCCGTACTGGACCTGCGGCGTGAGCTGGGCGCCGACCGGCAGGCCGGTGGCGCCGAAGGTGAGCGCGTCCTGGTCGGCGTCGCTGACCGAGATCGGCAGGCTGATCGGCTGGCCGGCCACGGCCACGATCTGCGTGGGCAGGGCGAACACCGGCGGCTCGCTGGTGCTGCGGGCGGTGAGCACGAAGCTGACCGCGCTGGTGAGCACGCGGCTGGGGTCGCCGTCGCCGTTGTCGCGGGCGGTCACGGTGACGGTGTAGTCGCCGCGGTCGTTGTCGCCAGGGGCGAAGTGCAGCGTGCCGGTGACGTGGCCGTCGCCGCTGGCCGGGTCCTGGGTCCAGGTGGCGAAGCGGGGCAGGCCGTCGAAGGTGAGCTGGAGCGGGTTGCCGTCCACGTCGGTGACGTCGACCGGGATGTCGAGCGTGGCGCCCTTGTCGACGAAGGCGTTGCCGATCGGCGCGATCACCGGGGCGCGGTTGGTGTCGGCCACCACGATGGGGATGGTCACCTGGCTGACGGCCGGCGAGCCGGTGCCGTCGCCGTCGTCGGTGGCGACCACCGTGACGTGGTAGGTGCCGGCCTGGGCGTAGCCCGGCGTCCACTGGATTTCCAATGTGTCCGGATCGAACGTGGCGCCTGCGGGCAGGCCCAGCACCTGGTAACTGACGGTGGCCGGCGTGGTGGCGTCCTGCTGCACGGGCTGGCCGCCGGGCGCCAGGCGGATCTTGGGTACGAAACCGGGGTTGTCCGGGTCGAAGGCGAACACGCTGATGCGCAGCGGCTGGCCTTCGAGCAGGTTCCAGGTATCGCCGAGGCTGGCGTCGAACACCGGTGCGCCGTTGGCGTTGAGCACGTCGAGGGCGAGCGTCTGCGTGGCACTGCGGACCACCGTGCTGCCGTCGGGCAGGGTGTAGGTGGCGGTGAGCGTGACCGCGACGCTGAAGCTGCCGTGCTGGTCGTAGCCAGGCGTCCAGGCCAGCCAGCCGGTGTCGCTGTTGAGGGTCATGCCGCCTGGCAGCAGCGGGGCGCTGTAGCTCAGGGCGACCGTGGTGCCGTCGGCGAAGCTCGCGCCGCCGGGCAGGCGGCCGTTGAGCTGCAGGCCGAAGGCGTCGCCCTCGCGCAGGGTTTGCGCCGCGACGGGGGCCAGCACCGGGGCCGGCTGGGCCTGCGCGACCACGATGTCGAATTGCTGCCGGGTGGTCGTCTTGCCGTCGCTGACGGTGACGGTGACGTCGTGGTAGGTGCCGGCCTGGTCGTAGCCCGGCGTCCAGGACAACAGGCCAGTGCGGGCGTCGAAGCTGGCGCCCGGCGGCAGGTTGGCGACGGCGAGCGTCAGCAGGTCGCCGTCGGCGTCGGCCGCGACGAGCGGCAGCGACAACGCCTGGCCTTCGTCGAGCGTGATCGTGTCGATCGGCGCCAGCGTGGGCGCGTGGTTGCCGCCCGCGACGGGCAGGTGGAGGGTGCGCAGGGCGACGCCGCCGCGGCTGTCCTGCACGCGCAGCACCACCAGGCTGTCGGCCGGTGCATTGGCGCCGGGCGTCCAGTTCAGGGTGGCGGTGGCGTGGTAGTGGCCGTCGTCGTCGGTGGTGTAGCCGTCTTCGGGCGTCAGCGTGAGCCCGGCGGGGGCCTGCACGAGCTGCCAGTGGAACACGGTGCCGTCGGGGTCGAGCGCGTCGACCTGGGCGCTCCACGGCTGGCCGACCGCGGCGGCGACCGGGAAGGTGTCGGCGCTGTAGTCGATGGTGGAGAGGGTGCCGTTGCCGCTGTCGGTCGTACCGTCGCCGCCGCTGCTGCCGTCATCGTCGCTGCCGTCGCCGCTGGTGTCGGTCGCCGGCATCACCAGCCCCAGGCTCGGCGGAAGGTTGGCCTGCGGCACGGCGTAGATGCCGTGGCCCAGGTTGAACTTGGCCAGGTCCGGCAGCCCGCCGGGGCCGCTGAAGGCGCTGGCCGGCACCACGCTGATGGTCTGGTCGGCCAGCGTGGCGCCCACGGCCAGCTTGCCGCCGAGGGCCTGCAGCGCGCCGGTGAGGTCGAGTACCCACAGGTTCGCCTGGTCGCCGCCGCCCTGGCTGGCGCCGGTGATGCTGTCGCCGAAGTACGCGCCCGGGTCGAGCAGCAGCATCAGCGGGCCGTCGATGTCGTCGGTGCCGACGTTGGTGAGGCTGACGTCGTAGCTGACTTCGCCGGTGGCCTGGTCGGAGCGGGTGTGGCTGAAGGCGATGTGTACCTGCGAGCTCATATCGAGCAGCGCGGTGAAGCCGGTGACGGTGTCCTGCCCGATCGCCAGCTGCATGCCGCTGCGCAGGCCGCCGCTGACGGTGAGCTGGTAGTGGCCGGCGGCCAGGCCGCTGACGTCGAGGTAGGCGGTGTGCGTGGCCGCATCCCAGCGCACGCTGGCGGGGTGGATGGCGGTGGCACCGACGCCGTCCGGGGTCAGGCTGAAGTTGGCGACGTCGAAGATGCTGGAGGCGTCGTCCAGCGCCGATTGCGGGTCCGTACCCAGCCACATGGCCTGGTCGAACTGCACGGCGATCTGGTTCAGCGGCAGCGGCACCAGGGCGCCGTCGGGCACGCTGGTGGCGACGACCTTGGGTGCCTGGGCGGGCGTGATCTCGTCCACGTGGTGGGTCTGCGCCACCAGGATGCGGCCGTCGGCCGTGGTGAGCAGCGCCTCGCCCTGCGTGCCGCCACCGGCAACCTGCAGCACGCGGCGGGAGTCGAGCGCGATCATCCACACAGAGGAACCGTGGGTGGTGTCGGCGACTCCGTCCACCTGCACGTGCTGGTCGAGGCCGCCCGAGGCGAACAGCAGGCCGTCGAGCAGGCTGCCCGGCTGGCCGAAGGCGATCGAGTCGACCACGCCGGCCAGGCGGTATTCGAGTTCCGCGCGGCCGAGCGTGGTGCCGCTCATCGGGAAGCTCACGATGTCGGTGGTGCCGTTCGGATCGGCGGCGGTGATGTCGCTGCCGGTCCAGCGTATGCCCCACAGGCGGCCGTCCGGGCCGAAGGCGAGGTCGCCCACGCGGGTGTTGCTGAAGTGCTGCCAAGCCAGGCTGGGATCGGCTTGGTTGGGGTTGAAGACGTCGATGCCGTCGCTGGCCGACACGTAGATGTCGCCCGTGCCCGGCTGGATCGCCAGCGCATATGTCAGTGGCTGGCCGTCCGGTCCCTGCAGGTGGCGCAGGATCGCGCCGCTGGACGGATCGACCTGCACCAGTTCGTCGCCAGTCATGACCCACAACTGGCCGAGCGCATCGACCGCCATGTCGAGCACCGGCGCATCGAGCGTGAACAGTGGCGTGGTGTCGTGGCCGCCACGCGCATCGTAATGGTAGACCTCGTTGCGTTCGGCACCAGCACTGACCAGCACCGAGCCGTCGGGGAGTTGCACCATCGCCATCGCGCCGATGTCGGCCGCGCCGGTGGCGAAGCCATCGGCGAAGCCGCGCGCGGCGAACGGCGCCAGCACGTTGCGCAGGTCGCCCGCGCCCACACTGGCGACCTGGCCCGGCACGAGCTGGGTGGCCTGCTGGAACAGCGCATTGTCGGGGTAGCTGCGGTCGGCCGGCGCCTGCGGCACCTGCGCGGTCTGCTCGACGCCGGGCGTGACGCCCAGGCCGTCGAGCACCTGCTGCCGGCTGCCGTCGTCGGGCAGCACGGCGTTGGTGACCATCGCCGCCTCGCGGTTGCCGGCGTTGTCGGTGGCCGCGGCGAGGAATTCGTAGCGGTGGCCGGCTTCGCCGGTGAAGGTGGCTTCGGTCTGGCGGGGGCCGACCTGGCGCTGCCAGATCTTGAAGTCGCCGCCGTCGGTGGCGACGTAGACGGTGACGTAGCGGATGCCGCTGGCGTCGTCGGTGGCGGTCCACTTGACGTCGTAGGTGGGGTTGCCTTGGGCGTCGGTGCCGGTGGCGGTGACGTCCACCTTGGTAGTCGGCGCGGTGGCGTCCAGCGTGGTGGTGACGGCGGCGCTGTCGATCGGCGGCGTGTCGTCGAAGAAGATGCGCGCGCCGGTGACGATGTGCGCGCCCGACACGGCGCCGCTCGCGGCGGCCACCGTGTAGCTGACGAAGCCGCTGGCCGGTTGCGAGCCTCCGGTCGGCTCGAGCAAGGCGCGGGTGAGGTCCTTCATCACCTCGCCGGTGGCCGGATCGATGGCCTGCAGCAGCCAGGTGGCCGTGCGCGATGCTACGTCGATACCCGCGCTCACGCGCAGGATGAAGCCCTTGCTGCCGGTGAAGTCGAAGTCGCCCTGGAAGTTGGCGCGGTCGGCCGGCACGTGGATGTTGATGTCGCCGATCTTCAGGTCGCCCAGGCGCAGCGAACGCGGGTCCAGGCTCGGGTCGAGCTGTGAGACGATGCGGATCTGGCCCACGCCCTGCGTGCCGGGATTGCTGAAGGCGAAGCTGTAGGGCAGGGGCGTGGCGGCGGGCACGTAGACGCTGCCGTCGCTGGCCATGCTCTGGCCTTGCGGACCCTGCACGCTGATCGCGGTGTCGTCGACGTTGCTCTGGCCCGCCACCAGCTGCAGGTACTGTGCCAGGTTCAGGCCCTTGGCGGGCAGTGGGTTGAAGTCCTGGTCGAGCAGGCCTTCGTTGCGCAGGTACTCGAGTTCGGCCTGGCTGCCGACGAAGACGGTGAAGTTCTCGAATTGCAGGGTACGGCCGGCGTGCTGGTCGTAGTCGGCCGGGTTGGCCATGGCCGGTACGGGAACCTGGACCTGTGCCCCGCTCGCCGGGTCCGTGCGCGTCTCGTAGTGATCGATCGCGCCGGTAGCCGCGTCGGGATCGCCCGCATAAGTCGCGGTGTCGCCATACCACTGCTGCACCTTGGCGAAGAAGCCCAGGATGTCGGCCTGCGTACGATAGCTGTCGCCGCCCTTGGACATCAGGATGCCGGCGGCCAGCGTGGCGTTGAGGCTGACCACCTGCGGGTTGGTGGAGATCGGTGGCGCCTGGTCGGCCGGGAGCAGCATGCCCGAGGCTTCCAGCGCGGCCAGCCAGCCGTCGACCCATTGCGTCGGGTCGGCGGCGAGCACGGCCAGGGCGCTGGGCGCGTCCGCATCCGCGAGCACGGCATTGCGCAGGCGCAGGGCGTACGCGGTCTGCTCGGCGACGAACTCGTCGCGCGTCAGCGCCGTGGCCGCACCCACGATGTTCATCTCGAACGATTCGGACATCGCTTCGACATCGGTCAAGGCCCGAAGGTCCGGATCCAGGAAGCGTGCCGTAAGGCCTTTCTGGATCTTGTCCAATCCACTGACGCCCCCGTCGAGGATGCCTTGCGCCTTCCAGTCCGGATGGGTGGCGTACAGCGCGTCGCGCAGTGCGTCGAAGTCGCCGTTCACCCATGCCGTCAGGCCCGGGTAGGTCTGGAGCTGGAAGGTCATGCCGACGAAGCCGTGGTCGGCCACGTCGAAGGCGTAACCCGGCGCCAGGTTGTAGCCGCTGGTGTTTTCCGTGCCGTCCAGCGACGCCCACGGGATGTCGCTGCGCGGCTGGGTCCCGGGCGTCTGGCCGTAGCCCTGCGTGTTGGCCGGTGCGCCGGCGGTGTTGCCGAACGGCGAGCCGCCCACGTTGGAGCCGAATATCGCGTAGGGCAGGTTCAGTTCGTCGAGCAGGTACTTGTTGTAGCCCATCTCGACCGCGCCGATGTCGAAGCGCACGTAGGGCGTGTCGACGTTGGTGAGGCTCTGCAGCGATACCGAATAGGTGGCTGCGTCGCCCGGTTCGAGGTTGCGCGGGCCGCCGATGCCGATGGTGACGTCGTCCTCGATGCCGCGCTGGAGTAGGTAGCGGTCGGCCTCGGTGACGCTCTGTCCATCGGGATTGACGACGGTGACGTCGTACAGTCCGAGCGGGAAGTTGCGCGTGTCGAACACGGCGCGGATGTGGGTGGCGTCCAGCACCTGCCAGCGGTCCGGCTCAGCCTCGTAGACGCCCGGCCGGGTCAGCTTGACGATGGCGCCGGCCTGGAAGCTTGAGCCGTAGATGTCCAGCGTGACCCAGCGGTGGTCGTCGTCGCCCACGCCGCCGTTGTCCGGCGTGACCTTGGTGATGGACAGCGGCAGCAGGTCAGCGCGCAGGGTGGCGGGCACGGCGTTGCCGCTGCGCGAGCGCACCAGGATGTAGTAGTCGCCGGCCTGGGTGCTGGGGATCAGCGCCTGCTGGTCCGCCGAGGCCGCGTCGGTGTAGGCAGCGTCGTAGGCGAAGCTGGTGGGAATGTCGCCGTAGCGCACGAACAGCTCGTTGTCGCCGTTGGTCGCGCTGGAATCGAGCAGCACGCGCAGGGTCTGGCCGGCGGCCACGCTGACCTTGTAGAGCAGGGTCTGGCCGTCGGACAGGGTGATCGGCGTGGGACTGGCGACGGCGATCTGCGGCACCTGGGTCTGGATGGTCGCGGCCGAGGCGGTGAGGTTGTTCGCCTCGCCCGGGGCCATCACCAGGCCGGTGGGTCCGTAGCTGATGTCGCCCTCGTAGACTTCGTTGTACAGGTCCGGGCGGACGATGATGCGCCAGCTGCCGTCCTTCAGCGGCGGCAGGTCGGCGGTGAGCGTGCCGGAGTAGCTGGCGCCGCCGGCAAGGTCGCCGACGTGGCCGACCTTGCCGAGCAGGATGTCGCCGATGTCCCAGCCGTTGTCCTGCGACAGGTAGATGGCGTCCGTCCACTGGCCGTGGGCGGTGTTGCTCGAGTTGTTGGTGACCGAGTAGGTGATGGTGACCGGGCTGCCGACGGTGGCCTGGGCCGGCGCGCTGACGTCGACGGCCTGGAGGTCGGCCGGCGGCGGCGTTTCCACCAGCATGGGCTGCGCCGCAGCGGTGGCGTTGTTCTGGTCGTTGCCGAATTCGCGCACTTTGCCGAAGACGCCGCTGCCGAAAGCCTGCGCCGGGTCGGTGATCACGAAGACGTAATACGGACCATCGAGGTCGCTCGGGGCGGTGACCTGGAAATGGCCGTCATAGCTGCCGCCTGCGGCGAGGCCGCCGCTGTGGCCCAGGTAGCCGAGGTAGTAGTCCTTGTTGACGTCGAGGAAGCGGTCGCGCGAGAGGTAGACCAGGTCGTTCCAGTTGGATTGTCCGCTGGGCGTCGCGCCGCCGGCGTTCACCACGCGGTAGTCCACGCCGAAACTCTGGCCGGCCAGCACCGAGTCGGGCGCGGTGACCTGGGCCACCTGCAGGTCGGGCGGGGTGGCCAGGGTAATCGGCAGGGCCAGCGAGGCGACGTTGTTGCCTTCGTCCTTGAATTCCAGCACTGCACCGGGGCCACTGCCGCTGATACCGATCAGGTCGGAGCGGATCGTGCTGGCCTCGTAGACATCCGGTGCGGTGGAAGTGTCGGCCTTGACGATGATGTGGAAGTTGCCGCTGATCGACTGCGGCAGGTGGAACGTGGCCGACTGCGTATAGGACTCGCCGGGTTGCAGGAAGCGTGGATTGCCGTTGGCGTCGGTCAGATGGACCGGCTGCAGGCCGGAACGGTTCTCGACCAGGGCATAGTCGCCGGTGTCGAGCGAGTCGTCGTTGGACAGGTAGACGCCGTCGTACCAGTCGCTGACGCGCGTGGCGCGGGTGCCCTGGTTGGTGACCGTCCAGGTGACGGTCACCAGGTCGCCGGATTGCGGCGCCGGGTTGTCGATCGTGATGGCGCCGATCTGCAGGTCGGCTTCGCGATAGGTGATGTTCAGCGGCGCACCGCCGATGTTGTTGGTGTTGCTGGCGCCTTCGTAGACGGAGCGGCCGTAGTAGCTTGCCGCGTCGTTGTTGTAACCGCCGGAGACCATCTCGTCCGCAGCCTTCGCCGGCAAGCCGTAGCTGCTTCGGGCGCTGTCGGTAATGACATAGATGTAATAGCGGCCGCCGGTGCCTGCCGGCAACTGCACATTGGCGGTGACGGTGTAGCTGGCGCCGGCGGCCAGGCCGCCGGTGTTCTTGTGTTCGAACGCGCCCAGGGCCGTGGCGCGGCTCGGGATGAAGGTGGGGTCGGTGCTGATGAACACCGAGTCCTGCCAGCTGGCCGTCGACGCCCACACGGCATCGCCGCTGTTGGTGACCGTCCAGGTGATCGGCGTCAGCTCGCCGGAATAGTTCTGCGGCTGGCACTGCACGGCGGTGACCTGCAGGTCGGCGGGGTGCGGCGTGACCAGCTCGGCGCTGGCCAGGGTGTCGTTGCTCTCGTCCGACTCGTGCACGTGCGTCCATGGATCGGCGTTCGTCTTGACGATGATGTAGTTGCCGCTGATGGATGGCGCCAGCTGGACGGTCTGGCTGACGGTGTACGACTCGCCGTTGTTCAGCGCGCGGTTCTGCGTATAGCTGCCGAGGGTCCAGACGTGCTTGGCCTTGCTCAGGTCGGCGTTGTCGGCCACGTAGACCGTGTCGACCCAGGCGCCGTTGAACAGGTCGCCCTGGTTCTGGACCGTGTAGCTGAAGCTGAGGCTGGTGCCGGCGTCGATCGTCGCCGGCGCGTCCACCTTGGTCACCACCAGGTCGGGCGGGGTGATGCCGAGCACGCTGATGGGCCGCGCCTTGTAGTTGTTGTTGTCGACCTGGGTGGGATCGTCCGGATTGATGTTGGAGGCGAGCGTGTCCTCGAGGATGGTGTCGTAGGCGTCCGACCAGACCGTGACGTAGTATTGGCCGCTCAGGGTGCCGTCGGGAACGGTGACCTGCAGGTCGCCCAGGTAGTCCTCGCCCACCGCGAGGTTGCCGGTGTGCTTGACCGAACCCAGCAGCACGTCGCCCTTGTTGGCGCCCGGCCGGCGTGGGTCCTTAGCCAGCCAGACGGTATCGGTCCAGCTGTCCACGTCGGCGGTGAGGCCGCGGGTGGGCGCGCTGCCCAGGTTGCTGACCTTGTAGCGCACGTCGATGCTGGCGCCGTGCACGGCCTGGTCGGGCGCGACCACGTCGCTGGTCACCAGGTCGGCGAAGGGCTGCGGGTCGACGTAGAAGTGCGCCGCCTTGATGTTGTTGTTGTCGTTGGGGTACTCGTCGACGTTGTAGTCGCCGTCGGCCACCACGATCAGGTAGGCATCGCCGCGCCAGGTGATGGGGATGTTGACGGACGCGGTGGTGTTGGAATAGCTCTCGGTCGGCGCCAGCGCGCTGTTGTTGTCGTAGACGCCGACCAGTTGGTCGTCGGCGCTCAGCGTGCCGTCGAGCGAGAGGTAGACCTTGTCGCGCCAGTGGCCATTGGCCGCGACCGAGCCGAGGTTCGTGATGGTGTACTGGATGCCCGCGCTGGTGCCTGCCGCCACGTGGTCGGGCACGACCACGCTGCCGACTTGCAGGTCCGGGCGGCTCAGCAGGCTCACCTGGAACGCATCGGTGGAGATCAGGGTGTTGTTCTGGCTTGCCGCGCCGTATTCGTAGACGTCGTTGTTGCCGCCCGAGTTGGTGACGATCTCGATCCGGTAGAGCCCTTCGATCTTCGAAGGCAGGCGCAGTTGTTCGGTGCGGGTGTAGGTGATGCCGGGCGAGAGCGGGCGGTCGTAGGTGAAGTTGCCCAGCACGACCGCCTGGCCGCCGCCGTCGGCGGGGACCAGCTTGACGGTGTCGACCCACGGGCCGACCGCGTCAGCCGCGCCCTGGTTGACGACGGTCCAGGCGATGTCCACCAGAGCGCCTTCCTGCGCCGCCTGCGGCACGCTGACCGATTGCACGGCCAGGTCGGGCGAGGGGGCCAGTTGCACCGGCACGGCGGCGCTGTGGCCGACGTCGTTGTTGCCGTAGATGAATTCGAACGGACCGCCCGTGCGCACGTTGAGGTAGTAGTTGCCCTGGATGCCGTTAGGCAGGGTGACGGTGATGCTGCGCGTGTAGGCGTCGCCCACGGCGAGCTGGCCGATGTGGTCGGCCGAGGCCAATTGCACGACCGAGCCGGTGCCGTCGGGATGGCTGCTCAGCCAGACCTGGTCGCTCCACTGCGCGGTGTCGGTGATGCCGATGCCGTTGTTGGCCACGCTCCAGCTCACCGTGAGCGGCTGGCCGCTGGTGGCGGTGCCCTGCGTGGTGACGGATTGCACCTGCAGGTCGGCGTAGGGCTTGGGCATCACGTCGACGGCGTGGTCGAGTTCCAGCGTGTCGTTGGCGGTCGCGCCGTTCTCGAACACCGCGTGGGTCGCGTCGGTGACCACGAACAACTTGTAGTGCTTCGAGGTGCCCGGGGGCAGCATCACCGACAGCTGGCCGGTGTAGCTCTCGCCCTGCGCCAGCGCGCCGTCGCGGTGGAACTCGCCGAGCACGGTGCCGTCGGCGACGTTGTCGTCCGTGGACAGCACCACGCGGTCGGTCCACCCGTCGGCATTGCTGCTGCCGTTGCCCTGGTTGGTCACGGTCCAGCTCACGTCGAGCGTGGCCGGGTCCGCGATCAGGGTTTGCGGGGCCACGATGGCCGATACGGCGAGATCCGCATGCGGGGCGGTCTGCACGGTCAGGCCGGTCGACTGCGTGTTGTCGGTGCGCGAGGCATCGTCCAGCGCCTTGACCGCGTCGGTGACCACGATCACCTGGTACTCGCCGGAGTAGGCGAGGGGGATCTGGATGTCGGCGCTGCCGGAGTAGCTGGCGCCGGTCGCCAGCGGGCCGCTTTCGGCCACCTCGGCGACCTGCGTGGTGGTGTTCCCCTGCTTCAGGTAGACGCGGTCGACCCAGGTCCCGAGTGCCGCCCCGCCGTTGTTGTCCACGGTCCATTGGACGTGCAGCGTGTTGCCCGAGACGACCAGGCCGGGGCCGGTCAGTGCGGTAACCGCCAGGTCCGGTTTGGCGATGGCGACCGGGGCGTCCGAAAGCGCCTGGTTGTTGCCCGTCGCATCGCGCTCGAACACGCTGTTGTCGGTGTTGGTCTGGACTTCCCAGTAATAGCTGCCCCTGGCGAGCGAGCCGGGCACCTTGACGGCCACGCTGCGCGTGACGCTGGCGCCGGCCGCCAGCGGACTCGTGTTGAGCACGCTGGCCACTTCGAAGCGGTTGCCGGAGTCATCCACCAGGAAGATGCGGTCGCGCCAGGCATTGGTGGCGTCCGCGCCGCCCAGGTTGCTGGCTACGTAGGTGACGGTGGCGGCGTCGCCGGGGCGCAGCGCCGTCGGTCCGGTGACGCTGTCCACCGCGAGATCCGCGGTCGGGGCCAGGGCCACGGTGAGCGTACCCACCGAGGCCGCGGTGTCGTTGGCCGTGTGTCCCAGCTCGGTCACCGTGTTGTTGCGGTTGGTGGTGACGATGACGTAGTAGGTGCCGGTCAGGCCGCGCGGCAGGGTGATCGTCGCCCGGCCGGTGTAGCTGTCGCCGACGCCCAGCACGCCGGCGTGGGTGACCGAGCCGGCCAGGACGAGGTCGTCGGAACTCGCGGTGGGGTCCTTCGAAAGCACCACGCTGTCGTTCCACAGCGCCAGGTCGGTCGGCGCGTTGCCGGTGTTGTCGACCTGCCAGGTGACGAGGATGTTCTCGCCGTCCTGCGCGGTTGCCGGCATGATGACGGACTTGACGCCGAGGTCGGCGTAGGGTGCCGCCATGGCGAGCGCCTGGGCGGAGCTTGCGTTGTCGGCGCGTGTGTCCGGCTCGGTCACGTCCTGCTTGGCGTCGGTGATGACGCCGAGGTAGTAGTGTCCGTCGCCCCGGATCGGCAGCGCCACGTTGGCCTGCTCCGTATAGCTGTCGCCGACGGCGAGTGCGCCGTCGTGTTCCACGGTGCCGATCACGACGTCGTCGGCGTTGCCGATGATGGCGTCGGTGCTGAAGACGATCTCGTCGGACCAGCTTGCGCTGGTCGAGGTCAGGCCGTGGTTGGTGACGCTCCAGTTCACGCCGACCGTTTGCCCGCCGACCGCCTGGGCCGGCGCCGTGAAACTGGTCACTTCCAGATCGGCGTATTTCTGTGCGGTCGAAATCGTTTGCGTGGACGTGCTGTTGTTGCTCTCGGCGTCGTTGTCCAGGTTCGTCTCGTAGAGGACGCCGGTGCCCGCGCTGTTCTGGTCGGCGGTGACCGTGATGCCGATGTTGCCCGTGCCCCTGAGTCCGTCGGGCAGGCGGAAGGTGAAGCTGCGGCTGCGGGTTTCGCCGGGCGCGATGGGGCCGTTGCCGCCGAGCGCCGGATCGTAGAACACGCTGCTGTCGAGCAGGACGAGGCCCGTGTCGAGGTTCTTCACCACGATGCGGTCATTGAAGCCGATCCCGGTGGCGCTGCCGCCCTGGTTGACGTCGTCCCAGGTGATCGTGACCGTGCCGCCGGCGATGATCTGCGGGCTGGTCACCTGCAGGTTGCGGGTAATCAGGTCCGGGCCTACCGCCACGATCTGCTGGGTGCTGTTGTTGGTCTCGCCGGTGCCTTGGCCGTTGCCTTCGGCGATGTCGTTGGCGCTGTCGGCCAGTACCGTGATCGCATAGCGGCCCGAGGCGTCCAGCCCGGTCGGCCAGGTGAAGCTGGCGTGGCGGGTGCGTGTCGCGCCGGCGGCCAGGGCGCCGGCGGCCAGGTCGTCGCGCAGCGTGACGGTGGCGACGACGTTGCCGGTGGACAGGTTGAGCACCTGCAGCGTTTCGCTCCAAGGCGCGTCGATATCGATATTGCCGTCGTTGTGCGTGATCCAGCTGGCGTTGACGGTGCTGCCCGGCTGGATGCCGGCGGCCGGATCCAGGGTCAGGTCGCTGATGGTCAGGTCCGCGTACGGCGCCAGCGTGACGTCCGCGTCAATGCTGGCGGTGTTGTTGCCTTCGGCGGTGCCCGAGTCGTTGCTTTCCGCCAGCACGTTGTCGCTGTCGAGGTAGAGCGTGAAGCTCAGGTGGCCGGCAGCCTGCGAGCCGTTCGGCAGGGTGAAGGTCACGGAGCGGGTGCGCGTTTCCCCAACGCCGATGGCGCCGTCGGTCGTGCCGTCGTACGGCACGATGAGGTCGGCGACGATCGCACCGGTGTCGGTGTTGCGCACCAGGATGCGGTCGTTCCAGTTGCCCGAGGTCGGCATGGCGCCCTGATTGGCCACGATCCAGTCGGCCGTGACCGATTCGCCGGTTGAAAGGTTTTGCGCCGGCGTCAGCTGGAACGAACCGACCACCAGATCCGGCGACGGCTGGGTCACCAGGCTGTTGAGGAACACGGTGGGAGGCGTGGGTACCGTCACCACGTTGAAGGACACCGGGGCCGGGACTCCGCTGTCGGTATTGCTGCCGCCGATGACGAGGGTGTAGGTGCCGGACAGCGCGAAGACCTTTTCCTGGTCGTAGCCGTTAAAGATTTCGCGGTAGGCGTTGGAGCTGACGTACTGGTCGTATGCGTTGCCTATACGCGTCGGGCCGAACACGACGCGGCCCAGCGGGTCGAGCAGGGTCCACTCGGGAGCTGTCAGGCTCTGGTAGGGCGCGGTCGCCGTACCGACGAGGCTGATCGCATCGAGGTAGTAGTGCGTACCGGCCTCGGCATCGAAACGGAAAAGTTGAAGGCCATTGACGGGCGATGCGGTGACGCTGACGGGCGTATCGGTCTGGATCCGGGTGGCGTGGTCGAGATCCAGCACCCGGAATGAATAAGGCTCGCTGCCGCTGAAGCTGGAAATGGAGAGCACGTAGTCGCCCGGGGGCAGCAGGCCGCTGCTGTCCTCGCGCGTATAGCCGTACCCGGTCTTCTGCATGCTCTGGGCGAAGACCACGCCATCGGGGCCCGTGAGCGTCCAGAAGAGCGTCGAGCTCGAACTCAGGTTGTCGAAGGTCAGCTGCTCCGCACCGTCCAGGTGGAGCGCGTACTGCACGGGGACGCCGCCGGTCGGCAGGCTTCCGCTGATCGTGCTGTCCAGCGTCAGAGGCGCGATGGTCTTGGTCGCTTCGAACTGGAAGGCCTGGTTGCCGGATACGAGCAGGACGTAATGCCCGGCGCCCAATTTCAGCGAGGCCAGGTTGGCATAGCTGGAGCTGGTGTTGTAGGTGTCGAAATTGCCGGTCGATACGACCTTGCCGTAGGAACCGATCAGCGTCCACGTGACGGACGGCGAATCGCCATGGGCAAGCAGGAAGTTGCTGGTTTGGTCGAGATCGAACTGGTAGGCGACGGTGCCGGTTTGCGGGCCACCGGAGACTTGCGTGTCGAAGGCGAGCGCGGCGGCGGCCGCCAGGGTCTTGAGCTGGAAGGAAAGGGTGTTGCTGTAGTACTGCCTGTGCCTGAGGACGAGGGTATAGCTGCCGACGCCGAGCGACATCGCGGGTACGCCCTGGCTGAGGTCGCTGCAGTCGAAGACCACCACGCCGCGGGCGTCGGTGACTTTCGCCGAGCCGATGGAGCCGCTGATCTGGTCCAACCAGTAGAGCCCGGATTGCGTTATGTCAAACGAATAGGTGGCGATTCCGGTCGCAGGGAAGGTGACCGTGATCTGCGTGTCCAGCGCCAGTGGCAGTTCGGGATTCGTCAGGGAGAAGGAAAGCACGTATGGCGTGGTCGCCGTCGACCCATAGTTGGCGGTCGAGCTGTCCCATACCAGGGTGTAGTCGCCGCTGCGGGGAAGCGACGACAGGTCGCTCGTGGTCATCAGGCGGCCGAATGCGTCGTATACCTGCCAGGTGCCGGAAGTGCTGCCGGTGAACTGGAAGATCTGGCCGGCCTTCGCCTGGAATCGGCGGACCTGGGCCGCGCCCTGGGCTGCCGTGCCACTCGCGCTGTCGCCTGCAGCCAGCGCCGCCGCCTGGCCGGCATCGATCATGTCCAGGGCGAACGCCGTCGTGTACCAGTAGTAGGAGGTATTTGCGACGGTGACCGTGTAGGTGCCGGCTCCCAGCGGAACCAGGGTGCTGCTCGATGGGTAGCCGCTGTAGATCATCGTGTTCCCCTGGCTTACGGTCAGTCTGGGGACGTAGCTTCCTTCCTGCACCAGATCGAACAGCACGTCCGTGGCATGGTCGAGCTGCAGCGAGTAGCTGGTGCTGTTGCCGCCGTAGAGGGTTCCGCTCAGTCGATCGCCGAGGCTTACCCCGGTCCGGCAAGTGAACTGCAGCGTCTCGGATGTCGTATTCGTGCCACTGGCGGTGGCCACCAGAATGTAGTGTGCGGTGGAGTTCAGTGTCGCGGTGAGCTCCCCGGAGCCGCTGCCACTGGCAAGCGCCACAGGATTGCCCATGGCATCCAGCAGTTTCCATGTCCAGGTACCGCTGCCCGGCGTCGGCACGATATGGATGGTTTCGCCCGAGGTTCCATCCAGTCCATAGAAGTGGCTGGCCCCCGCTGCGATCGTGTCCGTCACCGTCTGTCCGACGACGATCGGCGCTTCTTTCTCGACGTCCACCAGGCGGAAGTGGAAGTCGCCTTGGCTCGCGTCGCCGGTCGCAAAGGAGAACGACAGCACGTAATCGCCCGGGGGCACGGTTTCGATCTGGACATCGCCCAGGGTACCGCGGAAGGCTTTCCCGTTGGTGCCGGTGAGTTCCCAACTGCCGTTGGCGCCGCTGGCATCCAGCGCGAGTGAAGTGGGTTCGTCGATATGCACGTGGTACGAGGGCGTCGCTCCCTGATTGGCGCCTGGTGTCGTCATGGCGCCGAGCGCGAGTTCGGGCAACTGGGCCATGCCGAGCAGGCGGAAGGGCAGCGTGTGCTCGGCGCTGTCGGTGGAGTGGGCGTCGATCTCGAGCAGGTAGCTTCCTGCGTCGAGCGCTACTGGATTCCCGTTGCCCGTAAGGCTGGTGCCGTGCCACTGGCCGTCCTGGCCGAGCAGCCATGCGTAGGCGGAGACGCCGCTCGTGCTTGCCAGTGCGTCCAGCAACACGAGATCCGGCGTGGCCAGCGTCACCCGGTAAAACGTCGACGTCTGCGTGGCCCCCGTCTGGATGGAGGCCGTCTGGTCGAGGGCGAGGGTGGGCGCGGCGCTCAGGTCCTCCACCTGGATGTTCAGGTCGGCGTCGGAGCCGTCGTTGGTGAAGGCCCAGACGCTGAGGGTGTACGTACCGGGGGCGATGCCCAGCGAATCGGGGTATCCGAAATCGATGGAGCCATACCAGCCGGTGGATGTCGTACCGTCCGAAAGCGACCACAGGCCGAAAACGGACGGACCGGAGAACACCAGGCTCGAGTCCGCGGCCAGCGTGACGCTGTATTGCTTGAGTACCGGGGGGGCGCCCGCGGACAGCACCGACACGCCACCGCGGTCCAGCGTCGCGGATTCGCCTGGCGCGCGCATCCACTGGAAGCTCAGCGGCACGGAGCCGTCGTTCAGGGCGGCGTTCGAATCGAAATTGGCGAACTGCAGGTAGTAGCGTCCGGTTTGCGCGAACTGGATCGCCTGTAGTCCGTCGGCACCGCCTTCCTCCACGACCGCGCCGCTTGCATCGAAGAGGGTCCAGGTCACCTCCGAACCCTGCAGGCTGTCTCCGGGGATGAAGCCATACGTGTCGCCTGCATTCGCGTCGATGGCGAACGTGTCGCTCCCGTTCGTCTCCAGGTCGCCCAGCGGCATCACCGTCGGCGCCGAGCCATCGACGAGCACCGGGGCCGTGGCGGCGGGATCCTTCAGCTCCAGCCGATAGGCTTCGGAGTTGCCGGAATCGGCACCATCCACCCGGAGCTGGTAATCGCCGGCTTCGAGCGACAGCAGGCCCGGCTCGACGGAGGTCCACTGCCCGTCGTGACCGAGCGAGAGTTCCACATCGGGACTGCTGCTCTGGCCGGCAGCGGCGCCCAGGTAGAGATCGACCAGCTGGACCGAATCGAGATGGAAGCCGTAAAAGGCGCTGGAACCGGGGGACGATTCATTCCCGGCACTCACGGTGCCGGTGACTTCGCTGCCCATCTGCAAGGCGGTCGAAACGAGGACCGACGGCGCTCCTGCACTGCTGGCGAAGTACCAGGTGCCCGGGGCATCGGCAGTGAAATCGGGCCCGGTCGGGCCATTGTCCAGGGATGTGAAAGCTTCTTCGCCACCGCCACGGGGGCCGTTGCCATTGCCGATGACGATGGTGCCGAAGAACGACAGGTCGGGGCGGTAGACATCCCAGGTGCCCCAATCGTTCGGATTGAAATAGTACGCGGTTCCGGTGGCGAGCGTTGCCTGCACCACAGGTGCACCCGAAGCATCGGAAGCATCCAGCGCCGGCACGCTGGCCGTGTCGCTGACGAACAGTTTCAGGTCGTTGTAGCCTGATTCGCTGCCGCCGGTGTCCCGGTTGAATACCTCCAGGACATAGTCGCCGGCGGCCAGGCCATTGACGATCTTGACACCGTCGGCACTGACGTTCCCGTCGGCGACTATCGCGTCGCCAAGGCGCAGCCTCCAGCCAAAATCGTCCCCGTTGTTCCCGCCATCGGCAAGGCTGACGAACAATGATCCGGCCTTGGACAGGCTGAAGCCGTAGGCGCAACTCCCGGATACGGGCAGTTGGGTGTCGACGGTCTGTCCCAGGGTGTAGGGGGTGACCGGCGTGACTGGAACCGGGGCCACATGATCGATGGTTGCCCCGAACGTCCCGCTGTAGGTATAGGGGACCTCCGAACTGTAACGGTAGCCGCTGACGATCACATAGACGTCGGTACTGGCGACGAAGGGGATCGACGGCAGGGTGCCGTCGTAACCGGAGGAGCCGTAACCCAGGAAGTGGCCCTGGGAATCAAACACGTCCCACTCCACGTCGCCATTGCCGGTATCGGCATCCGGAGTGAACTGGAGCGACAACGTGTCTCCGGCCGCCACGCTCAAGCGGTAGGCCGATTGCTGGTTGTAGGTGGAGGCCCAGTTGGCGGCCACGGGGGCATCCGTGGAGAGCACCGTGGCCTGGCCCAGATCCATCCATTGGATGCTCCAGGTATCGCTGGTGTTCTCGGTGCTGCTTTCGGCAAAAGCTTCCCCGCCACCCGAGGACTGGCTTGCGACCGTGAAGCGATAGTTGCCGGCCGCGAGCAGGACGGGGGCCAGATTGCGCAGTCCGCCGGAGGCGACGACGTTGCCCGCATCGTCGGTGAGGCTATAGTTCTGCCATTGCGATACGTCCCCGCCGAGCAGCGGCTGGAACAGCGTTTCCGACGGTACCGTGAATGTATAGGCCTCGCCGTACTCCGAGGCCTGGGTGTCGACGGTTGTCGTCGTTCCGAGGCTTATCGCGGAGACCTGCGCCCCGAGCGTGACCGTGGTGACGACGTCCGTATCGATGGGGGATTCGCGTCGTTCGATGACCAGGTAGTAGTCGCCGGCATCGAGCAGATGGCCCAGGTTGCCTGCCGTGTCGGACCATACCTCGTTGCCATTCGGGTCATACACGGCGTACTGGAGGTTCACTGTGTCGACAGGCGCCACATCGACGGTGCCGAATTCGTCCTGGGCCGAAAAGCGGTAGACCGCAGCCTCCTGCCCGGCGCTGAGGGACACCACGCCGGTATCGGGGATGGCCGGCACGTTCTTGAACGCCGCCAGTTCAAAGGAAAAGCTCGTACCGGCCGTGCCGAACAGGTCGATGTCGCAGGGGCCTTCCTCCAGATACGCCGGGTGGTAGGACGCGTCGAATTCGTTGCCCGATTGACTGAGTCGTACATCACCGGCCAGCACGTTAATCAGCTCTACCGGTTGGCCCTGGTCCAGATTTATCCGGTAGGACGCGTGGCCGCTCGAATCGAACGTGCCGGTGATGGTCGTGTTCGCATCGGCTGTCACCGGCTGGACGACGGCCATGCCCAGCGTGTACGAGAGATCAGTGGCTTGCCGGTCGGCGGCCATGACCAGCAGCGTGTAGCTGCCGGATGACAGGGCTTCGCTCGATGCATCCGAACCACCGCCGCCGACCTGTAGGCCATTGCCATTGAACAGCGCCCACGCCAGGCTGCTGTCGCCTTGCAAGGCGAACGCAAGCCGTTGTCCTTCGCCCGCCGATATCCGGTATGCAATCTCCCGCCGCGCCTTGTCGAAACTGCCTGTGGCGTTGCCGGACAGCAATGCGGTCGCCTGGGTCAGGTCGAGCACCTGCAGGTCGAAATGAGCCACCGCGCTGGCCGAAACCGTGAGCAGGTAGTCGCCGGCCGACAGCCAACTGGCCTGTTCGAATGCCGCGCCCTGGGCGCCGTTGCCGGAAAGCTCGGAATAGCCGTTCGCATTCGTCAACGTCCATTGGATGGACGCATCCGAGCCGAGGTCGTGGATCTGCACGGCCGTCCCGGCAGGCACGTGCAGGCGATAGACGTCGCTCGCGTTCGCCACGAGGTCGCCGCTGATGTCGCCCTTCAGCGGGATCAGCACCGGCGGCGGCAGGGCGAGGCCGACGTGGAAGGCGCCGACGGCATCGGCGGCCGTGGCGCGCAGTACCAGGGTGTACTGTCCTGCCGCCAATACCGGCATGTCGGGATGGGACGCATCGAGCCCCTGTGCGACCGCCTTGCCGTTTGCATCGAAGATTTGCCAGGAGAATTGCGAGGCGTCGATGCCGCTGACAGTCAGGTCCGGTATGCCGGATTTCGGCAAGTTGCAGGTGTAGGCAAACGCACGCTTGTCGGTGGCGAGTGTGGAGTCGCAGCCAGCGGCGCCCAGCGGTGGCGCATCGGCTGAGTTAAGCAGGTCGAAGGCATAGCGCGCATTGTCGGCGGTGGCGGTGACCTTCAGGATGTAGTCGCCGGCATCAAGTACCGTGGTGGGGTCGACAACGCTGCCGTCGGTGGCGCGCAGCCATTCCCAGCTCGTGCCGGTCGAGCCGGAGTCCTGCATCAGGTCGGTTAGGCTGAGTTTCTGGTCGAAAGCCACCACAACCGGGAAGGAAGCGTAGTTGCCGGCCTGGGCCAGCGTTCCCGTGATGGCGGTGCCCAGCGAAAGTGCATCACTGGTCCCCGTTTGCGCCTGCTCGGTACTGGTCAGGCTGTAATCGGCCGCGGTGCTGGCACCCGAGACCAGCAGGATGCGTTCGGTCCCCTTGGAAACCCCGTCGGCGAGGACAACCGTGCCGGTCGGCAGGGTATAGCTGCCCTGCGTCGTTCCCGCGGCGTCCAGCACCGTCAATGAAACAGGCGCGCCCGCGGTGCCCGACAACGAAAGCTTTGCATCGGAAGCATCCGCAGCGACCCGGTACACTGCCAAGTCGTCCGGGCCTTGCAGGTGGCCGGACACCGTGCCGTTGGGATCCAGTACCGGGGCCGCATCCAGGTCCAGCACGCGCAGGGAGAAATCGCCCAGCTGGCTCTTGTCGACGGCTGTCACGTACAGACGGTAGGTGCCGGGCTGCAGTACCACGGCGGCGGATTGGGCAGAGGAGCCCTGGGCCACGACCGCGCCGCTGCCGTCCACGATCGACCACCCGGCGGTCGTGCCCTGGACGTCCTGGAGCAGGAGCCGGCGCGTGACCGGCGCATCGAAGCTGAACTCGGACGGCACCCCCACGTGGTCGAGGGGGCCGGTCACGATTCCGCCGATGGCGAGCGCCTGGCTTTCCGGCGAGACGAGCAATGCCGTTGCGGCGAATTGTGCCGCCCCTTCATCGTCGGTGCGAAGGCCGATCAGGTATGGCCCGTCATGGGGCAGGGCGAAACCGTAGGAGGTATCCGCGGCCAGCGTCGTGTCCCCGACAATGGTGTTGCCTTGCGCGTCCCGGATCCAGAGCTTCGCGGTTCCCGCGAGGCTGCCGATGTCCAGCGCCAGGTATTGGCCGGCCTGGCCGTCCACGCGGTACAGCGTGGTGCCGTCGTGGGCTGTGGCGGTGAACGATTGTGCGGTGCCCAAGGGCAGGGCCGTGGCATCGGCAAAGGCATCGAGCTTGAACTTGATGGCGCCGATGGCATCCGTCTGCGGCGTGATCGTCAGGGTGTAATCGCCTGCAGCCACCAGGTCGAGCAGGTTGCCGTCGGCCTGGGCCTGGAGCGTGCCGCTGCCGATCGTGCCGGTGGGACCGGTCAGTGTCCACGACATGTCGTCACGGTCGGCCAGGGATTCGAGCATGGCATGCGTGGGCGCGTCGACGGTGAAGTGGTAGCTCAGCCGATCGCCGATGCGGACGACCTGGGCGTCGACCGCGGTATCCAGCGGCAATGGCGCGTCCAGGGTCTTTATCGTGCGCAGTGCGAAGCTGAAACTGTTGCCCGAATAGTTGTGGTCGAACATCAGCACGTAGTGACCGGTCGCCAGCGTGAACGGCGTTTCCATCGTGGAGACGTAACTTCCGGCGACCTGCCTTCCGGTGTCGTCGATGACTTTCCAGTTGCAATTGCTGTACGCCGGCGCGTCGAAGGCGAACTGGCCGGCTTCGGCGACGTCGAACTGGAACGCCTGGACCGCGTTCGGCGGGAGCGTCGCCGTCACCGTGGCGTCGAGCGAAGGCAGGGCGGGGGCCTGGGCCAGGTCGGAAAGGGTGAACGAGTAATTCGCCGTCGAAAGGTAGTAGGAGCTGATGCTGAGCGTGTACGTGCCCGCTGGCAGTGCCTTGATGTAGGGCTCGTAGCCGCTTCCCAGGCTGGTCGAGCCTTCGGTTCCGCGCGGCCCGACCAGTGTCCAGTAGGGGTTACCGCTGCTGACGGTGCTGTTGAAACTCAGCACGGTCGCCTGCGCCAGGGTAAAGGTGTAGTTCACCGTGTCGCCGGGTTGGGTTATTTCGCCGGTGACCGTCGATCCCAAGGTGAAGGGGGCGACCAGGGTGCGCTTGATGCCGAAGCTCAGGGCGAGCGAACTGCTGTGCTTGCCCAGCACGAGAAAATACGTGCCGGTCGTTGGCGCCTGGACGGATTGTGAATTGGTCAAATAACCCGAAGAGACCTGCTTGCCATAGCCATCGATCAGCGTGTACGTAGAGTAATAGTCGCTGCTCGTCCAGTAGAGCTGATCGTTGGCGGACAAGTCCAATCGAAGGAGCGTGTCGTGGCTGGTGGCGGCATCCAGCGTCAGGGGCGTGCCGATCTGGGCGCCGACGGCGCTGTCGGCGTTTTGGAGCTGGAATTGGTAGTTGGCCGTGCCCGTGCTGGTGTTGCGGACCGACAGCACGTAATCGCCTTCCCGCAGCCACCGGGCGTTGGGTGTCTGACTGTTGTTGCCGCTGAACGAACTCAGCCAGCCGAAACCGGAGCCTGCCGGCCCCTGCAGGCTCCACTGGGCGGATGAAGACAGCGAATTGAGCGCGTCGAAGTCGACCAGCTGCGCGGTGTCGAGATGGAGCGCGTACTGGGTCACCTGGCCGCTCGCCAGCTCGCCCGCGTAGACCTGGTTCAGGGCGGCGGTTTGCTGCGTGGTGGTCTTGGGCAGGACGCTGAAACTGAAGGACGCCGAACCCGACATGTAGGGGTCGCCTTCGTTGACCAGCGTGTAGCGACCCGTGGCGGCGAGGTGGTAGGTGAGGTTGTCGCTGCCGATCTGAAGCTGTTGCCCATAGGGATCATAAAGGCGCCAATCGGAGTTTCCATCGTTGGCGTTGCTGGCCTGGAAGTACACGTCGGTGCCGGCTGTCCCGTCGAACTGGTAGCTCAACGTGGAGTTGGACGGCGAGCGCGTGGCGGACACCTGCTGGCCTAGCGTCAACACCATCGCTTGCGAAGGATCCAGCAGGCGGAAGTTGTAGTTTCCCGAGCCTTTGAGGACCAGTGCGTAATCGCCGGCAACCAGCGGAATCGAAGGGGTGCCGTAATCGGCATCGCTTTCCTCGAGCCTGCGCCCGGACACCTCGCTGCCGCGTGGGCCGACCAGCGACCAGGTGACAGAACTGTTCCAGATCAGCGAGTCCATCAGTAGGAACTGGTTCTGCGCCAGCGAGAATCGGTAGACCTTCGAATCGCCCGAAGCCACTGCGCCGGCAACCGCGGTACCGAATGTCAGTGCGTCGCCATCCGGCAGCGGTGCCGGGGCGCTGTTGCCTTTGGCCACCAGCTTCAGGTCGTATGCCGATGCGGTTGTATCTTGGGAAGCGGCGGTGATCTGCAGCGTGTATTGCCCCGTCGAGGACAACTGGATGCCGGTTGCACCGCTCTTGAGCGCGCCGCTCGTGACAGTGCGGCCGTACAAATCGACGATGCGCCAGGTTCCGGTGGCCGTGCTCGACAGGCTGGAGAGATCGACCTGGTCGCCCGCATTCGCGGCAAAGCAGTAGGCCACCGACGGCTGGTCCGGACCCACGTTGCCGGAGATCTCGTCGCCCACGGCCATGGCGGCGGCTTGGGCCAGATCCTGCAGGAAGAAGCTGAACGCGCCTGTGGCGCCGTTCTTGCCGCTGACGCGCAACGTATAGTCGCCGGCCGGGGCCACCAGCGCATTGCCGTCGCCCTGCGCGAACGTGCGCTGGTCGACCAGCTTGCCGCCAGGCCCGGTGAGCGACCAGTCCACGTCCGTGCGGTTGGACAGCGAAGTGAAGGCAAGTTGCGTCGCGGTGGCGAGGGAAAAGGTGTAGACCTGATCCTGGCCTGGCAGGGCGAGGTTGCCGGATACCGGCGCGCGCAGCGTCAGCAGTTGGACGAGGTCGGGAACCTGATGCAGGGTGAACTGGTAGCCCACCGCCGCGTTTGCGGCGTTCGAGTCGGCGCCGTCCATCGCCAGCCAGTAGGTTCCAGCCGCGCCCGCCGTGAATACGGCAGACGTATTGTCGAGGCTGCCCTGGGCCGTGGTTGCACCGTAGGGATCGACCAGTCGCCATGAAGCATTGCCACCCGTGACGGTTCCCCCGAGGCTCAGCTTTTCGCCAGCGGCCAGATCCACCCGGTAGAGCCGAGTACCGCACGGCTGGTCAAGCGTGCCGCTGGTGGCCTGGTCCGGAGTCAATGCCTGCGTCGAGGCGGAAGTCAGCAGGCGGAACTGGAAGTCGCCGGTTGTGGCGCCGGCCGCATCGATCGAGAGCGTGTAGTCGCCTTTGGGCAGTCCGGATAGCACTGCCGTGCTGGAGGTTTCGTCGAGGCCGGTGCGCGCCACTTCCTGGCCGCGCGGCCCGCTCAGCGACCAGTAAAGGTTCGTGTTCGAAAGCCGATCCAGCAGCAGTGACGTCGTGTCGTCGAGCGTAAAGGTGAAGTTGGCGGTCGCGCCCGCGGAGCCGATGTGGGCGGTGGTTGTGTTGTCCAGGGTCAGCACCTGGGTGCTGTCCACGACATTGGCCAGGGTGAAGCCGTAATCGACCGGGTTGGAATTGCTTGCCTGGCCCTCGACCATGAGCAGGTATTCGCCCGTGCATTGCACGGTGAAGGTGTCCCTGTCGCTGTTCACGTCGTAGCTGCCGCCCTCCAGCCGTCCATACGGATCGAGGAGCTGCCAGGTGGCGGAACCGCCTGTCATGCCCGCGTGATTGAAGTAGAGCTTCTGCCCCGCCGTGGCATCGAAGCGGTAGACGGCGGTCTCGTTGCCTTGGGCGAGCGTGTCATGGACGGCCGTGTCCGGCGTGAGGGGGACCGCCGCCGCGGCGTCGATGATGCGTAGCGCATAGCTGCCCACCGCATCGGCAACGCCGTCCACCGTCAACGTGTAGGTGTCGGGGGCGAGGTCGAATGCCGGCACGTACGAACCGGTGTCCGAGTTGAAGGACTGGCTGGCGATTTGCTGCCCGGCCGAGTTCGTCAGTGCCCACTCGATATCGGACCGGTTGGTGAGGCTGTCGAACACGACGCGATGCGTGTCCTGCACCGTGAACTGGTAATGGTTTTGTTGTCCGGGCTGGTCCAGCGTGCCGCTGATGGAAATCGCGGAGGGGTTGACGTCGCCCGACAGCAGGACGCGAGGTTCCAGTGCTTCGAACCGGATGGCCGGGACATTCGCCTCGACGATGTCGCGGATTATCGGGGTATTCTGCTCGGCGGGTTCCTGGACGGAGGCGTTGTCGTTCGACTGTTCCATGTTGTTCCCCTGAGCGGGAACCTGCGCAGGTTCCCGGATTGATCTTCGGACGACCGCGTGAGGGCAGGGCATTCATGCCTTGCGCGGTGGAAATACGGGCGTGCTACTGGCTAGCTTGCTGGCGAGAGGGGGCGGCACCGAACGTCGCCCGGCATTTCACACCCGACGGCGTATCGAACCGAGGATTCGGCAAATCGAGAAACACCACGAAGGTGCCACTTGCGGGATCGATCGTGGGATCGACGCTGGAGATGCTGGCCGTATAGCTCTTGCCCGGCTGTATCTCGGGCACAACGGCAGCCTTCATTCCAGCCCTGAACTTGCCGAAGGCCTGCATGGGCATGACCACGCGCACATGCAGCGGGTCGAGTCGCGCAAGTTTCAGGATGGCGTGCTTGGCTGCGCCCGGCTCGACGGTTTCGCCTGGCCAGATCATCTGGTCGACCACGACACCATCGAAAGGGCTGCGAATCGTGCGTAGGGCGAGCTGGGCCTGTTGCTGCGCGTATTCGAGCTGCGCCACCCTGCGGTTTTCCTGCGCCACTTTGAAATCAGCTTGTGCCTGACGCAACTCCGATTCGGCGTCGTCGCTGTCCTGCTGCGCCAGTAGCTTCTCGGTGGCCATGTCCTTGCGGCGCTCGAACTTGCGCTTCGAGAACTCGATCTTCGCCTCGGCCAGTTCGGAGGGGCCGACGAGCTGGGACTTGTAGCGGGCCAAGTCGGCGGCAGCCTGTTCCGCTCGGGAATCCAGCATGGCCAAGACCTGCCCACGCTTGATCCGTTCGCCACGCCGTACGTAGACATAACCGAGTACGCCACCGACGGCAGTGCCGAGTTCGACGGTCTCAGCCGGTTCGATGAGGCAGTCGTACGACGGTGGGGACGCAGCGTAGAGTGGCGACGCATATGCGGCCAGCAACATGCAAGCCAGGCCATTAGCCCAGCTTCGCCCACTCGCCGCACGCCCAGACACCGCATCTGTTGCGGATATGCGCGTCATTCCTTATCCCTGCGTGTCTTGCCCCAATCCTGCGTGCGACGAATCCAACCGTCGCAGCCCCTGTGACCTGCTAAGTTAAGATAGGCCCGGCCTGGGTGGCAAGAAGAAATTGCGGGTACCGGCACAGGGCTGTACCGTCAGATCTCCCTGAAGGTTGGTATTCACCAACGAAAAAGGCCGCCCTTGCGAGGCGGCCTGAATCGTTGAAGCAATTGGTGGAGCGGAGGAGGATCGAACTCCCGACCTTCGCATTGCGAACGCGACGCTCTCCCAGCTGAGCTACCGCCCCACGCGAGCTACGCATCTTAGCAGCGTGCCGGGGCCTCGCCAAGACCCCGGCGTGTGCGTTCAGGCGGGGAGCAGGGCGGAAAGGGCGTCGTGCAGGACCTCGCGGCGCCAGCCGTCGAGAAGCTCCGGCCATTCGGCGGTGACGGCGTATTCCTCCAGCGCCTTGCGCGGGCAGAGCAGGCCGGGGGGCAGGTCGAGCTCGGCGGCGCGCCGGTCGACTTCCTGCTTCATCGCCGCGAAGGCTTTCTTCGTCTCGCCGAAGGGCAGGGCGGGGATGGGCGCGGTGGCGGCCTGCTCCGCGTCGTCGGCCGGGACGCGCAGCAGGTCGAACAGTTCCGCGCGCTGCGGTGCGCGCAGCGCGCGCTGGCCGCGGCCGCGCTGGTCGAGTTCGGCGAGGCTGGCCGGCGGTTGCTGCGCCAGGGCGAGGGCCAGCGCGTCTTCCAGCAGCCAGGGGCGCGGACGGTCCAGCGTGCGCGCGCTGCGGTCGCGCCACAGCAGGATGCGCCGCAGCAGGGCCTGTTGCGCACGCGGCCATTCGGCGGCGCTGCGGAAGCCGCGCTGGGGCTGCGGCTCGCCCTCGCGATGGCTGGCGCGCTGCTTCAGGCGCGCGCAATCCTCGGCGTGCCAGTCGGCGTAGCCGCGCTGGCGCAGGCGTTCGGCGAGCTGCGCGTGCAAGGTGTCGAGGTAGACCACGTCGAGGGTGGCGTAGCTGCGCTGCGATTCGGTGAGCGGGCGCTGCATCCAGTCCGAGCGGGTCTCGCCCTTGTCCAGTTCCGCGCCGGCCAGCTCGGCGACCAGCGCGCGGTAGCTCACGCCCAGGCCGAGGCCGGCGAAGGCCGCGGCGAGCTGGGTGTCGAACAGCGTGCCGGGGCCGTCGGGCAGCCACGGCGCGAGGGTTTCGAGATCCTCGCCGGCGCTGTGCATCACCACCGTGGTGCCCGGCGCGGCCAGCCGCGCGCGCAGCGCATCGCCGAGGTCGAACGCGAGCGGGTCCACCAGTGCATGGCGCCCGTTCCAGCCCAGCTGCAGCAGCGCCAGCTGCGGGTGGAAGGTGTTGCGGCGCATGAACTCGGTGTCGAGCCCGGGCGAGGCGTCGGGCGGCAGTTCGGCGAGCCAGCGCTCCAGTGCGCTGCGCTGGTCGATCCATTCGGCGGTGGGTGCGGGGGAAAGCATGCGGTTCCTCGAAGGGCGGGCGCGTGTCGCAATTGCCCCGCCACGGGCTGTGCCATAAGGTAGGCGGCGCACCATAGCAGGCCGCCCCCGGAACCCCAACCATGCCGAGCAAGCAATCCGTCAATCGCCAGCGCACTCTCGGCGGTGGCCTCGGCATGCTGGTGCTGGCGTTCGCGTTGTCCTACCACTTCTTTCCGCGCTGGTTCCACATCAACCCGGACGAGGAGGCGGCGCGCCGCACGCAGCAGGCGGCGCGCGCGGCGGCGCCGTCCGTGGCCTCGCCATCAGCGTCGGCGAACGCCGCGCAGCGCGAACTGAACGCCGGCCCGCCGCTGACCCTGGCGCCCACCGAGGTGATCGCCGCGCGCCTGCGCCGGCAGGACGCCGCCCTGCCGACCCAGCTCAGCGCGGACCCGCCGGCGGTACGGGCATTGCTGGCGCGGGCGGACAAGGCATTCGACGCCGGCAAGCTGGGCGGCGCGGACGACAGCGCCGGCGCGCTGTACGCCGAGGCGCTGAAGCAGAAGCCGGACAGCCGCGCCGCGGCGCAGGGGCTGGACCGCGTGCGCTCGCGCCTGATCGCGGCGATCGGCCAGGACATCGCGGTGGGCGACGCCGAATCGGCCGGCACCCTGCTCGACCAGCTGAAGACCTTGCCGGACACGACCGACGACGTGGCCACGCTCGACGCCAGCCTGAAGACCCTGCAGCAGGTACGGCCGATCCTGGCCCAGGCCGCCGGCCTGCTGGCGCAGGGCAAGGCCGACCAGCCCAAGGGTGGCAGCGCGCTGGATCTGTACCGGCAAGTGCAGCAGCTCGATCCCGACAACGCGGTGGCGGCGCAGGGCATCCTGCAGGTGCAGCGCGCGGTGCTGGACCGCGCGCTGGCGGCGGTGGCGCAGAACGACTTCGCCGGCGCCGACCAGGCGCTGGCCGAGGCGCAGGCGATCGAGGCCGACTCGCCGCAGCTGCAGAGCGTGCGTGCGCGCGTGGACGGCATCCGCCAGCAGCGCGCCGCCGGCGTGCTGGCGCAGGCGCGTTCCGCGCTGGACGCCGGCAACCTGGCGCTGGCGCGGCAGCTGGCCGGCCAGGCGCAGGCGATCAGCCCCGACCTGGACGGCATCCAGGCGTTCGAGGAACACCTCACCAATGCGCGCCTGTACGCCAGCTACAAGCCGGGCCAGGTGTTCACCGACCGCTACGTGGACCTGCCCGGCCACGCGCCGGCGATGGTGGTGGTGCCCACCGGCAGCTTCCTGATGGGCGCGCCTGACAACGAACATGGCCACGGCGACGCCGAGACGCCGCAGCATCGGGTCACCATCGCCAAGGGCTTCGCGATGGCACGCAGCGACGTCACCGTGGGCCAGTTCCGCGAGTTCGTGAAGGCCAGCGGCTACCGTCCGGACTCGGTGCGGCTGGGCGGGGCCAGCGTGTACGACGCCCGCAGCGGCGCGATGCGCGACGATTCCCGAGCCACCTGGGAGGACGACTACGCCGGCCATCCGGCCAGCGACGACCTGCCGGTGGTGAACGTCTCCTGGCGCGACGCCAAGGCCTACGCCGACTGGTTGGGCCAGCGCACCGGCAAGCCCTATCGCCTGCCCAGCGAGGCGGAGTTCGAATATGCCCTGCGTGCGGGCACCACCACCGCCTACTGGTGGGGCGACGGCACGCCCACGCGCAAGGTGGAGAACATCACCGGCGGACTGGACCGCTCCAGCAACGGCCGGCGCTGGAGCCACGCCTTCCGCGGCTACCGCGACGGCTACTGGGGACCGGCGCCGGTGATGCGTTTCGAGGCCAACCCGTTCGGCCTCTACGACATGGGCGGCAACGTGTCCGAATGGGTGGCCGACTGCTGGCACGACAACTACGTCCGCGCGCCTGCCGACGGCAGTGCATGGATCAACCCGGGCTGTTCAGTGCACGTGATCCGCGGCGGTTCCTGGGGCAGCTCGCCGGAACAGGTGCGCTCGGCGTTCCGCCAGGGCGCGGATGGCGACGTGCGCAGCGGGCGCGTGGGTTTCCGTGTCGTGCGCGAGCTGTAGGCCGTCTCGCGCCGGCCGAACGCCGCCCGCGGCGCCGGCACAACCGTGCCTCGCGCGGTATCGGGTTATTTCGGCGTGAGGTGGTACAGGCCGCCGGGATTGGCGTCTTCCAGCATCCACAGCGAGCCATCCGGCGCCTCCTCGATATCGCGGACGCGCTTGCCGATGTTCCACCGCTGGACCGCGGTGGCGCCGCCCTTGCCGTCGAAGGTGATGCGGACGATGGTCTCGCCGGCCAGGCCGCTGATCAGGGCGCTGCCGTTCCAGTGCGGGAAGGCGTGGCCCTTGTAGAACATGAGATTGCCCGGCGCGATCACCGGCACCCAGTAGATCACGGGCTTGGCGAGGTCGGGCCGCGTGTCGGGGCTCGGGATGGGCACGCCGTCGTAGTTGACGCCGTAGGAGACCAGCGGCCAGCCGTAGTTCCTGCCGCGCCGGATCAGGTTCAGTTCGTCGCCGCCACGCGGGCCGTGCTCGAGCTCCCACAGCCGGCCGTCGGGAGCGAAGGCGAGGCCGTAGGGCGTGCGGTGGCCGGTACTCCAGGTTTCGGCCGGCGTCAGGTTGCGCCCGGGGAACGTATAGGTGCTGATCACCGGCGCCGTCTTGGCCGCCTCGGTATCGGCCGGCGGGTCGATCAATGGAATGGTGCGGGCCCCGACCTTGCCGGCCCACGGATTGCCCGGCGCGGGTTTGCCGTCCAGCGTCAGCCGCAGGATCTTGCCTTCCGGCTGGTCGGGATCCTGGGCGGGCGTGAAGCGCTGGCGGTCGCCGACCGTGAGGAAGAGGTACTTGCCGTCCGGCGAGAAGGCGACCTGCGCGCCTTCCTGGCCGCCCTTGCCCTTGGGCATCTGGCGCCACAGCACCTGGAAGCCGTCCAGCCGGGGCTGCTTGCCGTCCAGTACGAGCCGGCCCCGTCCCAGCGCCAGGCCGCCGCCGTAGTCACCCGGTTCGGCGTAGGTGAGGTACACATCGTGGTCGGTGGCGTAATGGGGCGAGAGGAAGACGCCCAGCATGCCGTTCTGGCCTTCGAAGTAGCTGGGCGGGACGCCCTTGATCCCGGTCTTGGCGCCCTGCGGGGTGACCAGGTCGACGCGGCCGACCTTCTCGGTCACCAGCATGCGTCCATCGGGCAGGAAGGCGATGCGCCAGGGCAGCTCGAGACTCGCCACCCGGGTGATGGCGAAGGGCAGGTCGGGGTCGGCTTTCTGCCCGCCTGCGTTGGTCTGCGCTTGGACCGTGCTTGACAGCACAGCCATGAGAAACGCCGCGTTTGCCAGCTTCGCCATGCGTGTGCTCCTCGCGCCCGAACGACCGGGAACGCGCCAGTAGTAGCACACGTCCACCGCTCCTTCCACAACGTACGCCACGGGATGCGCCCTTGTGGCGCGCGGGTCGCGGCGCGCGGCGCAGGCATGAAAAACCCCGCGCGAGGCGGGGTGTCTCGATTCCTGGTACCGGTGAGAGGACTCGAACCTCCACTCTGTCGCCAGAAGCGGATTTTGAGTCCGCCGCGTCTACCATTCCGCCACACCGGCATGCAGCCGACGGATTATGCCGGCTTCAGTGCACCGGGTCGAGACCCAGCTGGCGGTCGCAGCGCTGGTAGCCGGCTTCGCCGGGCAGGGGCTGGAAGATCGCGCAGTGGGTCATGTTGCCCGAGTAGATGTGCAGGCTCACCGCGACGTCGCTGTCGCTGGGGTTGCGGATGGTGTGGTACTCGTGCGGCGGGATCAGGCTGCCGGCGGAGCCGGGGCCGGCCTGGATCGAGCCCACCGCCTGGAAGCGGCAATGGCCGCCCTGGTCGTCCAGCCGCTCGTACTGCACCACTTCCAGCGCGCCGCTCCATACGCCTTCCACGCACCACATGCCGCAATGGTCGTGGATCGGCGTGCCCTGGCCGGGCGCCCAGGTCATCGCCACCACGCAGTAGCCGTGTTCGTCGCTGCGGTACAGCTCGCGGCGCGCGTAGCGGCCCTCGGCGGTCTCGAACACGCACCCGGGCAGCTGCACGTCGTCGTCGCGGATCAGCTTGCACAGGCTGTGGCGCAGGCTGTCGGTGATGGCCGGCGTGGCGCCCTTGGCCACCGCCGCGTCGATGGCGTCGATCAACTTGCGGCAGCCGGGAAATTCGGTGGTGAGCATGGCGTTCTCGGGGATGTTGCCTGTATCGCCCTATGGTACCGCGTTGGGCGGCGGGCCATCACAACCGCGCCAGGAAGCCGCCGATGGCGCGGCTGTAGTTGTCGATGTCGACCAGGAAGGCGTCGTGCCCCTGCGGCGAATCCAGCGCCACGAATTCCACCTCGGCACCGGCGGCGCGCAGGCCTTCGGCGATCTGTTCCTGCTGCTCCAGCGGGAACAGGATGTCGGTGCTGACGCCGATCACCAGCGCCTGCTCGACGCGGATGCGCTTGAGGCCCTCCAGCACGCTGCCGTGGCCGTATTCGGCGATGTCGAACCAGTCGCTGGCGCGCGAGAGGTAGAGGTAGCTGTTGGGGTCGAAGGTGCGCACGAAGCGGCGGGCGTGGCCTTCGAGGTAGGACTCGACCTGGAATTCCAGCCCGAACGGATCGTCGTCGCGCTGCTCGGGATCGAGCCGGATGCGCGCGAAGCGGCCGTTCCATTCCATCGCCGAGCGGTAGGTGATCACGCCGAGCTTGCGCGCGATGCTCATGCCGATGTCGGGATGGCGGCCTTCGCCGGGCGGCGCGTGGATGTCGTAGTCGCCGTCGTTCCACTGCGGATCGAGCCGGATCGCCTCGCGCTGCAGCGAGCGGATGGCGATGGCGAACGGCTGCGCCTGCGGCGCGGTGTCCACGCTGACGTGGGTGCGCACGCTGCCGGGGTGCAGCAGCATGTAGGCCAGCGCGCCCATGCCGCCCATCGAGCAGCCGATCAGGCAGGCCAGCCGCTCGATGCCGAGGCCCGCGGCCACCACCGCGTGCGCGGCGTTGGCCACGTCTTCCAGCGACAGCTCGGGGAAGCTCAGCCGGTAGGGCTCGCCGGTGGCGGGGTCGATCGAGGCGGGGCAGGTGGAGCCCTTGTCGCTGCCCAGCGAGTTCACGCAGACCACGAACCAGCGGTTGGTGTCGATGGCCTTGCCGGGGCCGAGCATGCCTTCCCACCAGCCGGGGCCGGGGTCGCCGGCGCTGGAGGCGGCGTGTGCGCTGGGCGAGAGCCCGGTGAGGATCAGCACCGCGTTGTCGCGCGCGGCGTTCAGCGTGCCCCAGGTCTCGTAGGCCACGCGCGCGCCGTGCAGGGCGCCGCCGCGCTTCATCGGGAACGGCGAGGGCAGGTCGAAGTAGCGGCGCGCGTCGTGGCTCATGCGGCGGGACTCATCCGTGGATCGTGTCGATGACGATCTTCACCGGCGCCTTGCGGTCCACCGCCACCACGCCGGCATCGCCTTCGAGGTCGCCGGATTGCGCGACGGCCTGGCCGCTCCTGCTGATGCGTGCGCCGACGAAGACGCGCCTGGCCGAAGACAGCTTCATCTGCGGCAGCATGCCCATCGCGTCGGTGAGCGTGACCGTGGCAGGCAACCGGGAGGCATCGAGCCGCGCCACCGCCAGCGGCATCGGCGGACCCTGCTCGGCGCGGGCGTAGACGAACAGGGTATCGCCTGCGGCCAGCCGGTCCTTCAGCGCGGGCGCCAGCGAGACCTGCACGGTGAGGGTGGGGCCGGCCGCTGCCGCGGAAGGCGCGGATGCGGCGGCACTGGCGGCCGGGGCGGGCTGGCCACCGGCGCGCGCGTCCGCCATGGCGATCTGTCCGGCCACGGCCTGCGCCACCTTCGAGCCGGGTTCGAGCTGCGGCTGCAGCAGGCGCCAGGTGGCGGCGGCCTCGGCGTAATGGCCGTCCTGGTACTGGCTGATGCCGAGCAGCCACAGGCCGCGCTGGCTGTCCGGTTGCAGCCGCACCGCGCGGTCCAGCAGCTCGCGGGCGCGTCCCTGGATGCGGTGGTCGGCGCGCAGCATGGAATCGGCCTCGGCCCAGCCCACCATCGCCACGGTGTCGTTGGGGGAGAGCTTCAGCACGCGGTCGTAGGCGTCGCGCGCCTCGTCCGGCTGCTGCATGGCGGTGGCGGCCTGGGCCAGCAGCATCCAGCCCTGGGCGTCGTCGGGATGCTCGGCCAGGTGGGCGCGCAGCTTGTGCAGCGCCTGGTCGATGTCCATCGTGGTTTGGTCCTGGGCCGCCACGCCGCGCAGCGCCGCCGGCGTGCCCACGGCGAGGTACAGCCCGGCCGACGCCAGCGGCAGCACGAAGGCGATGCCCAGCGCCAGCGCGAACACGCCGCGCGAGTGGCCCTGCCGGCGACCGTGGCGCAGCAACGGCAGCAGCAGCAAGGCCAGCGCCGTGGCGATCATGGCCGCGGCGGCGACGAAGAAAACAGCTCTCACCAGTCGTCCTCAGTGTTGTTGTCGGGCGCGGGGCCGTCGGCAGCGTCGCCGCCCGACGCACCGGCGCGGGCGCGCCGGCGCACGTTCACCGCCACCACCACGGCGCCGGCGGCCAGGATTAGCAACGGCCCGAACCACAGCAGCCAAGTGTTGGGCTGGAGCGGCGGCTTGTACAGCACGAAATCGGAATAACGATCGACCAGATATTGCTTTATCTCGTCGTCGCTCTTGCCCTGCTGCATCAGCCGGAACACCTCGTGGCGCATGTCGCGCGCCAGGTCGGCGTTGGAATCGGCCAGGGTCTCGTTCTGGCAGACCAGGCAGCGCAGCTGCTGGGTGAGGTGCTGGAAGCGCAGTTCCTGCGCGTGGTCCCTGAATGGCAGCGGGTCGATCGCCTGCGCCGCCGCGCCGGCGGCACAGGCCAGCAGCAGCGCGGCCAGCAGCGCGCGCAACCGGGCGCGGCTCATGGCGCTTCCTTCTTCAGCGCGGCGATGGCCGGTTCCAGCTGCTGGCGGATCACCTCGGGCGTGAGCGGGCCGATGCGCTTGTAGCGGATCACGCCTTTCGCGTCGATCAGGTAGGTCTCCGGCGCGCCGTACACGCCGAAGTCCATCGCGGTGCGGCCGCTGCGGTCGGCGATCACCACGCTGTACGGGTTGCCATGGTCGGCCAGCCAGGCCTTGGCGTCGCCCGGCGCGTCCTTGTAGTTGTAGCCGACCAGCGGTACGCCGAGCCTGTTCGCCTGGGTCATCAGCACCGGGTGTTCCTCGCCGCAGACATAGCACCAGCTGGCGAACACGTTGACCAGGTAGGGCTTGCCCAGCAGCGAGGCCTTGCTGACCGTCTTCGACGGGTCGTCCAGCTCGGGCAGGGCGAAGTCGGGCGCGGGCTTGTCGATCAGCGGCGAGGGCACCGTGCGCGGATCGTGCCCGGTGTTCCACCAGATGCCGAAGCCGAGCAGGGCGGCCAGCAGCACGAAGCCGATGAAGGGCAGCAGGCGGCTCATGCGCGGGCCTCCCGCGGCAGCGGTACGGCTTCATCGGTGCCTTCGGCGGCGGCGACGCGCTTGCCGCGGAAACGCCGGTCGCAGGCGCAGACGAAGCCGCCCAGCATCATGAACAGGCCGCCGCCCCAGATCCAGCGCACGAACGGCTTGTAGTACAGGCGCAGCGCCCAGGCGCCCTGCAGGTTGCCGGCGTCCATCGGCTCGCCCAGCGCCACGTACAGGTCGCGGGTGAGGCCGGCGTCCACCGCCGATTCGGTCTGCACGCGGTCGTGCGGGTAGGTGCGCTTCTGCGGGTGCATCGTGCCGTACGGCCTGCCGTCGCGGCTCACCGTCACCGTGGCCTGCTCGGCGTGCCAGTTGGGACCGACGGTCTGCTTGATGCCGTCGAAGCGGAACCGGTAGCCGGCGATGGTCTGCGTGTCGCCGGGCGCCATGCGCACGTCGCGCGTGACGCTGAGCGATTCGGACAGCAGCACGCCGACCAGGAACACCGCCACGCCGAGGTGCGCCAGCAGCATGCCGGCCATCTCGGCGGGGTAACGGCGGCCGCGCGGCATCTCGCGCCAGCGCTTGATCACGTAGAGCAGTACGCCGGCGCCCACCCACACCGCCGCGGCCACGCCGAGGATCGCCTTCGGCTCGCCGTGCACGAAGAAGGCGGCGACGACCGCGCAGGCCAGCGCCGCGACGGCGCAGCGCGCCAGCACGCCCTTCAGCAGGCCGCCGTCGCCCTTGCCCCAGCGCAGCCAGGGCCCGAGCGGCAGCAGCAGCACCACCGGCGTCATCAGCAACGGGAACAGCAGGCCGAAGTAGGGCGGCCCCACCGAGACCTTGCCCAGGTGCAGCGCGTCGCCGAGCAGCGGGAACAGCGTGCCCAGCAGCACCATCGCCGCGGCCACCGCGAGCATCAGGTTGCCGACCAGCAGCGCGGTCTCGCGCGAGACCACCGCGAACGGCTTGCCGCCGACCACCTTCGGCGCGCGCAGCGCGTACAGCAGCAGCGAGCCGCCCACCACCACGGCGAGGAAGCACAGGATGTACAGGCCGCGGCGCGGGTCGGAGGCGAACGCGTGCACGCTGGTCAGCACGCCCGAGCGCACCAGGAAGGTGCCCAGCAGCGACAGCGAGAAGGCGAAGATCGACAAGAGGATGGTCCACGCGCGCAGCGAGCCGCGCTTCTCGGTGATCGCCTGCGCGTGGATCAGCGCCGCGCCCACCAGCCACGGCATGAAGCTGGCGTTCTCCACCGGATCCCAGAACCACCAGCCGCCCCAGCCCAGTTCGGCGTAGGCCCACCAGCTGCCGGCCACGATGCCGCAGGTGAGGAAGCCCCAGGCCGCGTTGGTCCACGGCCGCGCCTGGCGCACCCAGGCCTGTTCCATCGAGCCGCCCAGCAGCGCCGCGATGGAGAACGCGAAGGCCACCGAGAAACCGACGTAGCCCATGTACAGCATGGGCGGGTGGAAGGTCATGCCCGGGTCCTGCAGCACCGGGTTGAGGTCCGCGCCGTTCATCGGCATCGGCAGCAGTCGCGCGAACGGGTCGGAAGTGAAGATCGTGAACGACAGGAAGCCCACCGAGACCAGCCCCAGCACCGCCAGCACGCGCGCGGCGAAGGCTTCCGGCAGGTTGCGGCCGAAGATCGCCAGCGCGACCGTCCACACGTTGAGGATCAGGATCCACAGCAGCAGCGATCCCTCGTGCGCGCCCCATACCGCGGCGATGCGGTAGTACCAGGGCAGTTCCAGGTTCGAGTTGTCGGCCACGTAGCGCACCGAGAAGTCGAAGTGCAGGAACGACCAGGCCAGGATCGCGAAGGCCAGCGCCACGAACACCGCCTGTCCGGCCGCGGCGGGCCGCGCCACCGCCATCAGCGCGCGGTTGCCGCGCCAGGCGCCGAGCAGCGGCAGCACCGACTGCGCCAGCGCCAGCAGCAGGGCGAGGATGAGCGCGAGCTGGCCGAGTTCGGGGGTCATGGCATCGTCTCCGGCGTGGCGGCCGCGTCGACGTGCTGGCCCGCGTGCGCCTTCGCCATCGCGTCCTTCAGTTCCTTCGGCATGTAGGTCTCGTCGTGCTTGGCCAGCACCTGGGTGGCGACGAAATGGTCGCCGTCCATGTGGCCGGTGGCGATCACCGACTGGTTGTCGCGGAACAGGTCGGGCAGGATGCCGTCGTAGCGCACCGGCATCGAGCCGTCGGCGTCGACCACGGTGAAGCGCACCTCGAGCGAGCTCTTGCTGCGCTGGATCGAACCGGCCTTGACCATGCCGCCGAGGCGGAAGCTGCGGTAGTCGCGGGCCTGGCCGGCCTCCACCTGGCTGGGGGTGAACAGGTAGTTCATGTTGCGCGACAGCGCGAACACCGCCAGCCCCACCGCCACCACCGCGGCGGCGACGACCAGGAGAACGATGACGAGCCTGCGTTTGCGCGTGGGGTTCATGTCGATGCCGTGATGCCGTGCTGCGGCCGCGCTCAGGTCGCGGGCGGAAGGGAGGTGGAGGCGTCCGTGCCGCGTCGTTCACGCGCCTCCTGGCGGGCGATGCGGCCGCGCAGCTCGCGCAGCAGGCGCCGGCGGCGCAGCGCGGGGGCGAGCCAGTCGGCGGCCAGCACGAGGAAGAACACCGCGTAGGCCGGCCACACGTAGGCGGCGTAGCCACCCATGGCGAGGAAGTCGCGCAGGCCGCTCATCGGGCCTCCCCGGCGGCAATGCGGCGCACCCAGTCCTTGCCGCCCTCCAGCGCCAGCAGGTCGGCGCGGGCGCGGCCGCACAGGCTGGCCACGTAGTAGCACTTGGTCGCCAGCATCATGGTCAGCAGCGGCCACAGCATGTCGCCGGCGATGTGCGACTGGCCGAACAGGTTCACCGTGCTGCCCTGGTGCAGGGTGTTCCACCACTTCACCGAGAAATGCACGATCGGCACGTTGACCACGCCCACGATGGCGAGGAAGCCGGCGGCGCGCGCGCCCTGGCGGCGGTCCTCGAAGGCGTGGTACAGCCCGATCACGCCCAGGTACAGGAACAGCAGCACCAGTTCCGAGGTGAGCCGCGCGTCCCAGGTCCACCAGGTGCCCCACATGCGCTCGCCCCACAGCGAGCCGGTGGCCAGGGTGATGAAGGTGAACGCCGCGCCGACCGGCGCCGACTCCATCGCCACCACCTCGGCCAGCTTGATCCGCCACACCAGCGCGACGAAGGACGCCACGCCCATTACCGCGTAGATGAACAGGCTCATCCACGCGCTGGGCACGTGGATGAAGATGATGCGGTAGTCGTCGCCCTGGTAGCGGTCGGGCGGCGCCAGCACCAGCCCGCCGTACAGCGCGACGATGCCGAGCAGCAGCGCGAGCCCGATCGCCCAGGGGCGCAGCCTGCCGGCAAAAGCGTAGAACGTGGGCGGCGAGCCGAGGCGGTGCAACCAGAGCGGGATCCAGGTGGACATGGCGATCTCAGGCGTCCAGGGCGATACGGAGGGCGGCGGCGCAGGCCAGTGGCGCCAGCACCACGGCCAGCGCCAGCGCGGCGCCCAGCCAGGCGATGGGGGCGGTCCACGGCAGCCCCTGCTGGGCGGCGGCGAGGGCGCCGGCGGCGAAGATCATCACCGGCACGCACAAGGGCAGCAGCATCAGCGCCAGCAGCATACCAGAGCGCCGCGTGCCGGCCGTCAGCGCCACCAGCACCGCGCCGAGCAAGCTGACCAGCGGCGTGGCCAGCAGCAGCGCCAGCAGCAGGGCAGGCATCGCCGCGGCCGGAAGGTGCAGCAGGCTGGCCAGCAGCGGCGCGATCACGATCAGCGGCAGCGCGGTGGTCAGCCAGTGCGCCAGGATCTTCATGCCCAGCATCGGCGCCAGCGGCTGTGGCGACAGCACCAGCTGCTCCAGCGAGCCGTCCTCCAGGTCGCCGCGGAACAGTCCGTCCAGCGCCAGCAGCATCGCCAGCAGCACGGTGAGCAGCACCACGCCGCCGGCGATCCGCTGCAGCAGGGCCAGGTCCGGTCCCAGCGCGAACGGGAACAGCGTGGCCACGATCAGCGCGTACAGCACCGGCAGCGCGATGTCGCCACGCTGGCGCCAGGCCAGGACGAGGTCGCGCCGCAGCAGCGCGGCGCAGGCACGGGAAAGCGGTGCGCGGCTCATGGTCTTGCTCCCTCCCCTGCGAGCAGGGGAGGGTCGGGGAGGGGCGAGGCCGTGCCGCGGGGTTGCACCCCCTCCCGGCCTTTCCCTGCAAGCAGGGGGAGAGGCTTCGCGGCGGCGGTGCGGCAGGACTCAGCCATGCATGCGGATCCGCTGCGGCGCGCCACCGTGGAAGCTCACCGCGCCATGGCTGGTCACCAGCGCGGCACCGCCGGCGGCGACGTGCGCCTCCAGCAGGCGATTGACCAGCTCGATGCCGGTGCGGTCGAGGTTGGCGTAGGGTTCGTCGAGCAGCCACAGCACCGCCGGCACCAGCAGCAGCCGCGCCAGCGCGGCGCGCTTCTTCTGCCCGGCGGAGAGCCGGCGCACCGCCTCGTCGCCGTAGCCGGCCAGGCCCACGCGGGCCAGCGCGGCATCGATGTCGGGCCCTTCGCGGCGGCCGTACAGGCCGATCGCCACGCGCAGGTTCTCGCGCGGGCTCAGCTCGGCCTTCAGCCCGAGCTGGTGGCCGAGGAAGACCACCTCGCCGGCGCAGCGCTCATGGCGCAACGGTTCGCCGCGCCACAGCAGCTCGCCGTGCTCGGTGCGCAGCAGGCCGGTGAGCAGGCGCATCAGGGTGGTCTTGCCGCTGCCGTTGTCGCCCTCGATCAGGGTCAGCTCGCCCGCGTGCAGGCGGAAATCCAGCGGGCCGAACACCGGCTCGTCCTGGCGGTGGAAGCGCAGGGCGCGGGCCTCGAGCAGCGGCGTGGCGGGGGCGGTCGCGGTCATCCCGGGCATTCTCCGCAATGCCCGGCGAGCTTGTCCATGCGGCGTGCTGCCGCTTCCGTCAGCGCGGCAGGCGCAACCGTGCCGGCGCGGCGCCGTGGCCGTGCACGTAGGCGTTCTGTTCGTACCGCCGGGCCAGTGTGTCCAGCGCACCCGTCCTCGCGCCGGACACGAACAGGCTGGGTTCGCGCCAGCCGTCCGGGCCGGCGCCGCAGCCCGCACGGATCGCCGCGATGCCGGGCAGTGCGCGCAACTCGGCCAGCAGGGCGCGTTGCGCGAGGCGGTTGGCGTCGCGGGGCAGCGGCCGCGAATACGGGTTCCATGCGGTGACGAAACCCCACGGTCGCGCGTCGATCAGCGTGCGCAGCACGGCAGGCGGCGGTGCGCCGATCCGGATCGCGGCCCAGCCGCCGCCGGGCAGCCGCACGCGGTACTCGGTGGCGCGATAGGCGGCGAGCAGCGCCTCATCCATGCGCCAGCGGCGGCAGTTCGCGCTCGAACAGGGCGGCGGCGGCGTCCAGGTCGACCGCCTGCGCATCGGTACCGCCCCGCAGCAGGCGCTGCAGCAGCGCGTCCTGCGCCCGTCCGCGCTCCAGCGCATAGGCGTAGGGCAAGTGGGTGAAGGTGACCATGCGGTAGCGCGCCATGTAGTGGCCCGGGATGCGCCCGGCGAGCCGGGCGCCCAGCGCGCGCTTGGCCAGGTAGTGCGGGTCGGCCACCGAGTCGCGCATCTCGACGTAGTTCTCCAGCGCCATCGCCGCGATGGCGTCGGCGTTGGGCTGGCGGACGCGCTGGAACTCGGCGAAGGCACCGGCGGTGTCGTCGCCGGATTCGGCCAGCAGGCCGGCCAGCGCCACCGCGTCCTCGAAGCCGCAATTCATGCCCTGGCCGTGGAACGGCACGATGGCATGGGCGGCGTCGCCGATCAGCAGCGCCTGACCGCCGAGGTGCCAGCGGTCCAGGTACAGCGTGGACAGCGAACCGACCGGGTGGCCGTCGTAGTCCTCGGCGAAGCGCGGGATCAGCGGCAGCAGGTCGGGGAAGTCCTCGCGGAAGAAGGCCGCCGCGCCGGCAGCATCGGGCAGGCTGGCGAAGCTGGGATGCGCGCCCTGCGCGGGCAGGAACAGGGTGACGGTGAAGCTGCCTTCGGTGTTCGGCAGCGCGATGCACATGTAGCCGCCGCGCGGCCAGATGTGCAGCGCGTTCGGCTCCAGCGCGAAGCGCCCGCGGCCGGTGCCGGCGGCGGGCGGGATCTCCAGTTCCTTGTAGCCGTGGCCCAGCGGCTCCACGCGGATGCCCAGCGGCACGCGCGCCTCCATCGCGGCGCGCAGCGCGGAGCCGGCGCCGTCGGCGCCCACCAGCACGCCGGCATCATGCTCGCGCTGCGTGCCGTGTTCGTCGGCGAGACGGATCCGCTGCGCGTCGAAATCGGCGCCGGCCAGCGACTGGCCGAAATGCAGGCGCACGCCGGCCGCCTCGGCGGCGTCCAGCAGCAGCACGTTCAGCGCGCCGCGCGAGACCGACCAGATCACCTCGCCGTCGTCCACGCCGTAGCGCTGCAGGCCCGGCTCGCCTCCCTGCGGGTGCACCATGCGGCCACGCATCATCACTGCGCGCTGCAGCACGTCGTCGGCCAGTTGCGCCTGGCGCAGCGCATGCAGGCCGCGCTCGGCCAGCGCCAGGTTGATCGAGCGCCCACCGGCGAAACCGGCCAGGCGCGGGTCGGCGCGTTTCTCGAACAGCTCCACGGCGAAGCCGCGGCGCGCCAGCAGGGTGCCGAGCAGGGCGCCGACCAGGCCGCCGCCGATGAGGGTGATGGGCTGCCGCTGCGCCATGTCGCGTTCCGTGGGGACGAATGCCTCACTGTTCCGCAAGCGGCGTCCGGCCGCAAGCGCTTTGCCGGGGTGACGGTCGGTGGGGAATGTACGGAGGCTTTGGGCGGGCGCTCAGAGCCTGGCTTCGAGGCGCAGCCCGCGCGGCGTCAGCCAGTGCTCGACGGCTTCGAAGATGCCCTGCACCAGCAGCGCCAGCAGCGCCGCCGGCACGGCGCCCTGCAGGATCAGGCCGATGTCGTCCAGCCGGATGCCGGTGAGGATGGGCTGGCCGTAGCCGCCGGCGCCGATCAGCGCCGCCAGCGTGGCGGTGCCCACGTTGATCACCGCGGCGGTCTTGATGCCGGCCAGGATCGAGCGCATCGCCAGCGGCAGCTCGACCCGGCGCAGCCGCACGCCGGGCGGCAGGCCCAGCGCGGCGGCGGATTCGCGCAGCTCCGGCGCGATGCCGGCCAGACCGGCGTGCGTGTTGCGCACGATCGGCAGCAGGCTGTACAGGAACAGCGCGGCGATCGCCGGCCCCGCGCCGATGCCGAACAGCGGGATCATGAACACGAACATCGCCAGCGACGGCACCGTCTGCAGGATCCCGGTGAGCCCGATCACCAGCTGGCCCAGCCGCTGCAGCCGGGCGGCCAGCACGCCCAGCGGGATCGCCAGCAGCACCGCCAGCCCCAGCGACACGGCGACCAGTTCGACGTGCTCGATGCTGCGCCGGAGCAGCCGCGGCCAGAACCCGCCGCGGGCGGCACGGACCGGCACGCCCAGGAAGTCGGCGACCACCGCGCTTTCTGGGCGTCCCTGCAGCTTCACGGCCGCGTTCATCCGGCGCATCGCGTCTGCGTCGATGCGGCCGGCCAGCTTGCGCAGGGCGGCGACAAAGTCCGGCGCGCTGCGCTCCAGCGCCAGCCGGTACAGGTAGACCGCCTGGTAGCGCGGGAAGTAGTGGCGGTCGTCGTCCAGCGTGCGCAGGTGGTAGTACAGGATGTCGGCGTCGGTGCTGTACACGTCGGTGGCGTCGACGGCGCCGCTGGCCAGCGCGCGGTAGGCGAGCACGTGCTCCATGCCGTTCACCTGCGTCTGCGGCAGGGCGTAGCGACGGCGCAGGCCCGGCCAGCCATCGTCGCGATCCATGAATTCGTTGGAGAAGCCGAAGCGCAGTTCCGGGTGTTTCGCCAGGTCGGAAATGCGCGCGATGCCGAGGCGCCCGGCTTCGTCGGCACGCATGCCGATGGCGTAGGTATTGTCGAAGCCCAGCGCGTCGGTGATGCCGATGCCGAGCGGCTTCAGCCGTGCGCGCAGGGCGTCGATGCCGGCGTCGGCGGGCAGGTCCTTGAGCAGGTCGTGGGTGATCGTGCCGGTGTATTCCGGGTAGACGTCGATGTCGCCGTCGCGCAGCGCCTGCCACAGGATGCGGGTACCGCCGAGCTGGGGCCGGTACGTCACCGCGGCGCCGGCCCGGCGGGCCGTGACCGTGGCCAGTTCGCCCAGGATCACCGACTCGGTGAACTGCTTGGAGCCGATCCGCACGGGGGCGTCGCCGGCCCGCGCCATCCACGGCAGCAGCAGGCACGCGGCCAGTGTCAGCCAGGCCGGAGTGAGCCTCATCGCGCGGCTTCCGGCAGCCGGCGCTGCGCCTTGACGAAGCGTTCGGCGAACGTGTCGGCGGGATGGTCGCGCAGGTCCTCGTAGCGGCCGTCTTGCACCACCTTGCCGCGGCGCATCAGGACCAGCCGCTCGGCGAACCACGCCGCCTCGGCGAGATCGTGGGTCACCAGGATCACGGTCTTGCCGAGTTCGTCGAAGATGGACTTCAGTTCCTCCTGCAGCTCGTGGCGCACGATCGGGTCGAGCGCGCCCAGCGGCTCGTCCAGCAGCAGCGCGTCGGGGTCGGGCATCAGTGCGCGGATCAGCGCCACGCGCTGGCGCTGGCCGCCGGAAAGCTCGGCCGGATAGCGTTCCAGCGCGGCGCGCGGCAGGTGGGCGAAGTCCGCCAGCGCCCCGGCGCGGGCGCGGATGCGCGCCATGTCCCAGCCCAGGTGGCGCGGCAGCAGGGCCAGGTTGCCCAGCGCGGAGAGGTGGGGGAACAGGCCGCCTTCCTGGATCACGTAGCCGACCCGCTGGCGCAGCGCCAGCACGTGCGCCGGCCGCAGCACTTCGCCGTCGATCCGCACCTGCCCGCGGTCGGGCCATTCCAGCCCCAGCAACAGGCGCAGCGCGGTGGACTTCCCCGAGCCGCTGCTGCCGATCAGCGCGGTGGTGGTGCCGGTGGGAAAATCCAGGCTGAGCCCGTCGAGTGCGCATACGTTGCCGTAATGCTTGCTCGCGTGGTCGATGGCGAAGGCCACGCTCGCGGCGGCCTCAGGGCCCGGCAAGGCGAGCCTCGGCGTTGCGGCGGCAGACAGGTGCGGGCGGCATGATCCTCCCCGGCGGTCACGATGGACGTCGCCCCGACTCTAGCGCAACGCGCAGGAGCGCATCTCGTGCGCGAAAGGTTTCCGCAATACCCGGCCAAAGCAAGGCAACGCGGGCTACGCGGAGATCGTGAACAGGCTCTTACGAGGCGGGCTCCGGCGTGCCATGGGACGCGCGGGATTTGAATGCTCAGAAACTCATGAAGTAGCCGCCGTTCACCGGCAGGTTGGCGCCGGTGATGTAGCCGGCGTCGTCGGCGGCCAGGAACACCACCGCACGGGCGATGTCGGCGGGCGTGCCCAGCCGGCCGACCGGGATGCCAGCCACGATCTGCGCGCGGATCTCCTCCGGCACCGCGGCCACCATCGGCGTGTCGCAATAGCCGGGCGAGACGGTGTTGACGGTGACGCCCTTGCGTGCGGTCTCGCGCGCCAGCGCCATGGTGAAGCCGTGCACGCCGGCCTTGGCGGCGGCGTAGTTGGTCTGGCCGAACTGGCCGGTCTGGCCGTTCACCGAACTGATGTTGACGATGCGGCCGAAGCCGCGTGCGGTCATACCCTCGACCACGTGGCGGCAGGTGTTGAAGACGCCGTCCAGGTTCACCCGCAGCAGCTCCTGCCATTGCCGCGGCGTCATCTTGCGCAGGCTGGCGTCGCGGGTGATGCCGGCGGCGTTCACCAGGATGCCGATGCCGCCGTGCGCGGCCTCGATGCGTGCCAGCGCGGCGCCACAGGCGTCGAAGTCGGCGACGTCGGCGGGCTCGAAGCTTACCGCGTCGCCGAGGTCGGCCAGTTCGCGGCGGAAGGCTGCGAGGCGTTCCTGGCGGGCGGCGAGGTCGAGCGCCACCACGCGTCGTCCGGCGGCGGCGAGCTGGCGGCAGATCCCGGTGCCGAGCCCGCCGAGTCCGCCGGTGACCACGGCGAGGCGGGAGTCAGGAGTGCTGGAAGCCATGGCGTGTCCGTGTCGCTCATGGCGCGCAGCAACACGTGCTGTGTCGCAGCGCGCCGGGGATAAGGAGAGACGCTCAGCCGGATTTCTTGCCGCCGCGGCCGTGCGGTCCGCCGGTGGCGGACTGGACCTGGCTGGCGGCGTCGAGGAAGCCGCGCTGCATCGACTTCCAGGCGTCCATGTTGCGCTCGGTCAGCTCGTTGAGCATCGACCAGGGGGTCTGCCCCATCAGGCTGTTGAGCTGGGTGCGGAACTGCTGCTGCTGGTCCAGGAAGACCTGCAGGCTGCGTTCCAGGTACGGGCCCATGAATCCCTGCAGGGAATCGCCGTAGAAGCGGATGATCTGGCGCAGCAATTGCGGCGACAGCATCGGCTGCCCCTTCTCCTCGTGCTCGGAGATGATCTGCAGCAGCACGGCGCGGGTCAGGTCCTCGCCGGTCTTGGCGTCGCGCACTTCGAAGGTCTCGCCGTCCAGCACCAGCTGGCGGACTTCTTCCAGCGTGATGTAGCTGGAGATTTCCGTATCGTAGAGCCGGCGGTTCGGGTACTTCTTGATGATGCGGGTCGTTTGTGCCATGCGGGCAAACTAGCAGAACTTATTGCGCCGCACCAGTCGCCATGCTGCACCGCCGGGTGCAGCATTTCCCGCCGGCTCAGTGGCCTACGGCACCGTCGCTGCCGAACGGCGGCCGGGCGAACCACAGCACCGGGATCAGCAGCACGAACAGCACCGCGCAGCCCCAGAACACGTCGTTCACCGCCAGGGTCAGCGCCTCGCGGTTCACCAACTGGTCGACCAGGCCCAGCCCCTGCGTGTGCGACAGCCCGCCGTGCGACAGCTGCCCCAGGAACTGCGTCGCCGCGGGGTTGGCCGCATTGACGGACTCGGTGAGGTTGGCGTGGTGCAGCTCGCTGCGGTGCTGCCACAGTGTCACCGTGATCGCGGTGGACATGCTCGAGCCCATGGTGCGGCAGAAGTTGGACAGGCCCGAGGCGCTGGCGATCTCCGAGGCGGGCAGGCCGGACAGGTAGATCTGGTTCAGCGGGATGAAGAAGCAGGGGATCGCCAGGCCCATCACGAAGCGCGGCAGCACCAGGGTGCCGAACGAGGCGTTGCTGTCGAAGCTGGCGAACCAGTACGAGGTGATGGCGAAGATCACGAAGGCGAAGGTCACCACCGCGCGCAGTTCCAGCCGGTGCATGTTCTTGCCCAGGATCGGCGACATGATGAAGGCCAGCACGCCCACCGGCGCGGTGGCCAGGCCGGCCCAGGTGGCGGTGTAGCCCAGGTCCACCTGCAGCCACAGCGGGAACACCACGTTGATGCCGAAGAAGGCGAACATGCCCAGGGTCAGCGCCAGCACGCCCACGGTGAAGTTGCGCTGCTTGAACAGCGACAGGTCCACCACCGGATGTTTGGCGTGGATTTCCCACACGATCAGGAAAGTCAGGCAGACCAGGGCGACGATGCCCAGCGTGAGGATCAGCGGCGAGGCGAACCAGTCGTGGTCGTTGCCGTTGTCCAGCATGAACTGCAGGCAGCCCACGCCCACCACCAGCAGGGCCAGCCCGATCACGTCGATCGGCGCCTTCACGATCTTCGTCTCGCGCTTGTGCAGGATCGACCAGGTGATCACCGCCGCGGCCAGGCCCACCGGCAGGTTGATGTAGAAGATCCAGGGCCAGGAGAAGTTGTCGGTGAGCCAGCCGCCCAGGATCGGGCCGAAGATCGGCGCCACCACCACGGTCATCGCCCACAGCGCCAGCGCGATGCCCTGGCGTTCCTTCGGGTAGCTGGTCAGCAGCAGGGTCAGCGACAGCGCCACCATCGGGCCGGAGCCGGCGCCCTGCATCAGCCGGCACACCACCAGCATCGGCATGCTGATGGCCAGGCCGCACAGCATCGAGAACACCACGAACAGCAGCACCGAGACGACGAAGGTGCGCACCTCGCCGAAGCGGCGCGCCACCCAGCCGGTCAGCGGCTGCATGATCGCGCTGGCCAGCGCGTAGGAGCTGATCGTCCAGGTGCCCTCGTTCGGACTGACGCCCAGGCTGCCGGAGATGTGCGGCACCGCCACGTTGACGATGGTCATGTCCAGCACTTCCATAAAAGTGCTGAACGCGACGGCGATGGTGAGCAGCACCAGCGGCATGCCGTGCAACGGCTTGGGCGGTGCGGCGTTCTCGGGTGTGGCGGCCATGGCGGGCGGTCCGGTGGCGCGGGGTCAGCGCGCGGTCGGGGCGAGGTTGGCGCGGATCACCTTGTCGGCCTCGGCGTCGGCCTGGCTGGCGACCTGGTCGTACACGTCAGTGCTGGCGGCCGGCAGCGCCTCGGCGGTGGACAGCACCGGGCCGCGGTCGTCGCGGATGTCCACGGTGGCATCGGCGGACAGGCCCACGCGCAGCGGGTGCTTGTCCAGCTCCTTGTCGTCCAGCGAGATGCGCACCGGCACGCGCTGGACCACCTTGATCCAGTTGCCGGTGGCGTTCTGCGCCGGCAGCAGCGAGAACACGCTGCCGGTGCCGGCGCCCAGGCCGACCACCTTGCCGTGGAAGTCCACGCCGCCGCCGTACAGGTCAGTGGTGATCTTCACCGGCTGGCCGATGCGGATGTGGCGCAGCTGGTTCTCCTTGAAGTTGGCGTCCACCCACAGGTCGTGCAGCGGCACCACGGTCATCAGCTGCTGGCCGGGCGCCACGCTGTTGCCCAGCTGCACGCTGCGCTGGGCCACGTAGCCGGACACCGGCGCCACGATGGTGTTGCGCTGGGCGGCCACCCAGGCGGCGCGGAAGTTGGCGCGCGCCTGCTGCACGGCCGGGTTGTCGGCGACGTCGGTGCCGGCGATGGCGGCATGCGCGGCGCGCGCCTGCGCCTCGGCGGTGTCCAGCGCGGCCTGCGCCTGCGCCACGCCGTCGCGCAGGTGCTGCACGACCTCGGGCGATTCGGCGTGCGCGGCGAGCAGCGGCAGGTGGCGCTTCAGGTCGGCCTGCGCCTGCTGCAGCTGTACCTTGCGCGCGGCCACCGCGGCGTCGGCGCTGTCGGCGTTGTCGGTCTGCCCGCGCACCTGGCGCACGGCCTGGGCCAGCGCGCTGCGGGCCTGGCGCAGGCGCACGTCGGCGTCGGTGGGGTCCAGCCTCACCAGCACCTGGCCGGCCTTCACGTGCTCGGTGTTGTCGGCGAGGATCGCCACCACGGTGCCGGGCACCTGGGCGGAGATCGCCACCTGGTTGCCGCCCACATAGGCGTTGTCGGTCTTCTCGCGGGTGGAGAACACGAACAACCACAGCAGGAACCACACCACGGCGACCAGCACGAAGACGCCGGCGACGATCAGCAGCGCGCGGCGGCGCTTGGCCGGGTTCTTCGCGGCCATGCCGCTGTCGTTGTCGCCGTGGGCGGCGGCGGATTCGTTCGCGCTCATGGGGTGGGGGCTCCGGAGGTCGGGGAGGTGGAAGCGGCGGCGGTCCTGTCGCCGGCATCGGGTGCGGTGCTGCGGTAGCCGCCGCCCAACGCCTTGACCAGCGCCAGGTCGGTGGAGAGCGCCTGCGCGTGCAGGCTGACCGCGGTGTCTTCCTGTTGCAGCAGCTGCGCGGTGGCAGCCAGGCTCTCGCGGGCGTCGCGCACGCCCTGGCGCGCGCGCGCCTGCGCGCTGGCGAGCAGGCGCCGGCCGGCATCCACCTGCTGCGCCTGGCGCTGGCGGCGCGCGGCGACCTGCTCGGCGCCCAGCGCCTGGGTGGCGACGTCGCGCGCGGCGTCGGACACCGCGGCGTCGTATTGCGCCACCGCCGCGTCGAGCTGGGCGCGGCTGACGCCGTAGGCCGCCTTCAGCCGGCCGCCCTCGAAGATCGGCAGGTGGATGGCCGGGGTGAGGTTGAACACGCGGCTGCCGGCACTGAACACGTTGCCGAGGTCGCCGCTGCCGCCGCCGCCGAACAGCGCGGGCGCGGCCTGGTTGGTGCTGGACAGGCCGGCCATCGCGCCGATGCTGATGTCGGGGAAGAACTGCGCGCGCGCCTGGTCGGTCTGCTTCAGCGCGGCCTCCACCTGCCAGCGGCTGGCGGCGATGTCCGGACGGCGGGCGATCAGGTCGAGCCGCGCATCCTGCGGCAGTCCGCTGCTGACGTCCGGCAGCGGACGCGGCGCCAGTGGAGGCAGCTCGGCCGGGGCGATGCCGAGCAGGGCGGCCAGCGCCACCTTGCGGATCTTTGCCGAGCTGTCGATCGCCACCCGCATCTGCTGCGCCGCGGCCAGGTTCGACTTCGCCTGCTGCTCGGTGTCGGGCAGGTCCACGCCCTGCGCCACGCGCAGCCCGGCGATATGCAGCAGTTGCTGCTGGGTGTCCACGGCCTTGCGCGCCAGGGCGAGCCGGGCCTGGTCGGCCAGCCAGCCGAAATAGGTATCGGCGACGGCGTTTTCGATGGTCAGCGCGGCGGCGCTGCGCTGCGCCTCGGCGGCGTGCGCCTGGTCCAGCGCGGCCTCGATCGCGGCGCGCTTCTTGCCCCACCAGTCGAACTCGTACTGGAACTGCACGCCGAGGTCGGCCTGGTTGTACCAGGTGAAGCCGAGCAGCTTGGGCGGCATCAGGCCGTGCTCGCTCATGCGCTGCCGGCTGACCTGCGCGCTGCCGTTGATGCTGAGCCCGGCCTGCGCCGCCGCCACCCGCACCGACTGCTCGGCGGTCTGCACGCGGGCGTGCGCCTGGGCCAGGCTGGGCGACTGCTTCAGCGCCAGCGCCACCAGTTCGTCGAGCTGCGGATCGCCATAGGCGCGCCACCAGTCGCTGGCCGGCCAGCCGGCGCGGGTGGGCGCGTCCAGGCCGGCCAGCGGGACGTCGTCGCGCAGGGCGGGGTGCTGCACCTTCGCCGGCGCGAACGCGCAGCCGGCGAGGGCGACCGCCAGCGCGGCGGAAAGGGCGAGCGTGCGTGCGGGCGGAGCGCGCCGCGGCGTGGGCAGGTTCATGGCGCGGTATCCGCATCCAGTTGGTCGAGGTTGTTCGCCAGCTTGCGCAGCAGGCGGGACAGGTGGCGCTTGTCGGTATCGCTGAAGCCCGCGAACATCGCGTCGACGTGCGGGAACATCGGCGGCAGGATCTTCTGCACGAAGCGCCGTCCAGCCGGCGTGATGCGGATCAGCACGCGGCGGCGGTCCGTCTCGCTGGCGCCGCGCACGATCAGCCCGCGCTTCACCAGGGCATTGCCGATGCGTGTCATGTTGGTGGCGCCCTGGCTGGCGAAATCGCACAGCTCGCCGGGCGAGAGGCTGCCATCCGGGTGCGTGTAGAGGATCACCAGGGTGAGGAACTCGCTGTGGCCCAGCCCGTGCGGGGCGAGCTTCTCCTCCAGCCCGCGCTGCATGCTGGTGCCGACCATCATCGTCAGGCGGCACAGCTTGGCGTCGGCGGTGGGCAGGCGCGGCAGTGCCTGGCTCATCCGCTCGATGCCGGCTTCCATCATCGCGATGCAGTCGTTCAGGCGATTCATTTCATCAAGGCATATTTCATCGATGAAATGAAAGGCTAGCAATGTGCCGTGCGCGGATGCAAGTGCCGCGCAGTCAGCGGGGGGCCAGGCGGGCGATGTCGATGCCGAACAGCCGCCGCAGGTTGGCCATGGTGGCGGCGGCGAGCGCGGCTTCCGTTTCGCCGCGCAAGCCGGCGACGCAGCGCAGGGTGTCGGCGACCCAGGCCGGTTCGTTGCGCTGGCCGCGATGGTCGGCGCCGGGCTGGTCCGGCGCGTCGCTCTCCAGCAGCAGGTGCTCGACCGGCATCGCTGCCACGATCCGGCGCAGCCGCTGCGCGCGCTCGTAGGTGACCGGGCCGCCGATGCCGAGCATGAAGCCCAGTTCCCACAGCTGCCGTGCCTGCTGCTCGCTGCCGGAGAAGCTGTGCACCACGCCGCGCAGGCCGCCGATGCGGCGCACGGTGTGGATCACCTCCTCCAGCGCGTCCCGGGCGTGCACGATCACCGGCAGGTCGAACTCGCGCGCCAGCTCCAACTGGCGATGGAAGTAGTGCCGCTGCGTGTCGGCCTGCGCGTCCTCCCTGTGGAAGTCCAGCCCGATCTCGCCCAGCGCGACCGGTCGGGCGTCGGCCAGCAGGCGGCGCAGTTCGTCGAGGTGCCCGGGACGATGCCGCGCCACGAACAGCGGGTGCAGGCCGTAGGCCGGGTAGGCGCCGGGCGTGGCGTGGCAGAGCGCGCGCAGGCGCGGCCAGCCCGCGGCATCGATGCCCGGGGCCACGAACGCCGCCACGCCGGCGCGGCGCGCGCGCGCGACCACCTCGTCGCGGTCGCCATCGAAGCGTGCATCGTCCAGGTGCAGGTGGCTGTCGGCGATCGGCGGCATGTGGAATTTTCGTGAAGTGGATTTCTTCCGCGGTGCGACGGCTTGGCGCTAATCTGGGCGGGCCTCGAGGTCGACGTGAACCGGGCGTGACGATCATCGTACCGATGCGGTCCAGTCTAGGCCGGATTCAGTTTGGCGGGGTTATCAATGCATCCAGGTGGGCACGACGCATGGAGGGTTTCCAGGGCGTGGCCATCCTTACCACACAGGAGATCAGCGATGAACAGGTTGCTAGTCAATGCGCTTTACATGGGGATCGCGGCCACGTTCGCGGTGAGCTTGGCCGCCTGCAATCGCGATGCGAGCGCGGAAGCCGGGGCGGCCGGTGCGGCAAGCACGGCCGCGGCGCCGGCGAACAGCGGTCCGCAATACGCCAAGGTCGTCAGCGTGACGCCGGTGCGCTCGACCACGAACAACCCGCGCCAGGTCTGCAAGGACGTGGTGGTCAACCATACCGAGCCGCCGAAGGACCAGCATCGCATCGCCGGCACGGCGATCGGCGCGGTGGCCGGCGGCCTGCTCGGCCACATGGTCGGCGGCGGCAAGGGCAAGACCCTGGCCACGGTGGCCGGCGCGGTGGGTGGCGGCTACGCGGGCAACCGCATCGAGGCTGCGCACCAGCAGGGCCAGGTGGTGTCGAGCGTGGAACGCCGCTGCGAGACCGTCAACGACAGCTCCACCAAGATCGTCGGCTACGACGTGAAGTACGAATACAACGGCGTGACCCGCACCACACGCATGGATCACGACCCGGGTGATCGAGTGCAGGTGCAGCAGGGCGTGATCGCCGTTTCCGACGCCCGCTGAGCGGGCGTCCGCGGCGGCCCAGGCAAACGATGACCCACCTCCCAGGGAGAACGCGCATGAACATCCGCACCCGCAAACCGCTCGTGATCGTGGCGATGACCGCCGGCATCGCCCTGGCCGGCTGCGCGACACAGCAGCCCTATGGAACGCGCCAGGACGGTTACGGCTATCAGCAAGGCTACGGCCAGGGCGGTCGTTGCCAGAGCTGCGGCGTGGTGCAGGACGTGCAGCAGGTCTACGTGCAGCGCAACGGCAACGGCACGCTGGGTGCGGTGCTCGGCGCGGTGGCCGGCGGCCTGCTGGGCAATACCGTGGGCAAGGGCGACGGCCGCAAGGCCGCCACCGTGGCCGGTGCGGTGGCCGGCGGCGTGGTGGGCAACCAGGTGGGCCAGCGTTCCGGCAGCGGTACCGATGTCGCCTGGCAGGTCTCGGTGCGGCTGGACAACGGCCAGTACGCCACCGTCACGCAGCGTGAGGACCCGGGCGTGCGTCGTGGCGATTACGTCGAAGTGCGCGGCGACCACGTATACAAGCGTTGATATCCATGGACGTCCAGACGTCCATTTGTAGAAAAAGAAAAGGCCCTCTTGCGAGGGCCTTTTCTTTTATGTGCGGGGTGGCCGGATGAATCAGTTGACCGCGTAGAACGTATGCGCGCCGATGGTGATGCCGGTGCGGTTGCGTTCCCAGGATGGCGACACCGCGGCCGTGGCGAAATGGTTCGCGTGCGGCACCACCAGCCGGCGCTGGTTCGCCGGCAGGCCCCAGTTGCTGATCGAGTCGCCGGCGATCTGCCACGCCTTCTGGAACGCGGGCAGGTTGGCGATCTCGTAGGACCTCGGCGTGGTGGCCGTGGCGAACTGGTGCGGCGCGGTCACCACTTTGCAGACGGTGTCGCCCCACTGGCCCTGGTCGCGGCGACGCAGCGCCACTTCCGCCACCGCGAGCTGGCCGATGGTCGGCTGGCTGCGCGCTTCGAGATAGACGGTCGTCGCCAGACAGGTCTGGTCGGCGAGATGTTGGGGCAGCACGGACGCCAACCACAACAGCATTGCAAGTTTCATTCTGCCTCCAGCGTGCTGTACGCGGGCGACTTCTTGCTGTCGCACGCGCCGTTGCGGTGGAGGACGGGCAGGCCCTTCCACCTGGATTGATCACTCCGAACCGAAACTTGTTGGTCGGGTGCTTTGCCACGGGATTGTGGCGTTCGGCCGGCTGATCCGATGCCGGCCGAGGTTGTGCTGCCTGGCGCTGCAGGGGCTGCTGTGCCCCGTTGCCTGCAACTGTTTCCGCCGTGCGACGGGTCCTCCATCCGGCGTTCTTTGGCCGGGTCGCGCCGATCCGGACCCCTCCGGTTCGTCGCGTACTTCAGCGCCTCGGCGAAACGGGCGCTTGCAAATGACCGGCGGAGACTAGTGGCGGTTCCGCCCGGGTGCAAGTGCCGTGCCGGTCGTATTCACGGTCGTTTCACGTTTTCCTCAGAGGGTGTCGTCGGCCGCGTGAGCCGTTCGACGGATCGTTCAATCGGGCCAACCGGCGAGGATGCGCAACTGCGCGCCTTCGTCGGTATCGATGCCTGAAGCGTGCGCGACGCGGGCGGCGAAGTCGTCGCCGAGCACAGCCAGCGCCTCGATGCCGGCTTCGTTGTCGTGTGCGGTCTGCAGCAGTTGCGCGGCTTCGTTGCCGTCGACGTGCAACGTCGTGCCGTCGGGCATGACGCGGGACAGCGCGACACGGTGCAGATGCCGCTTGTGTCCGCCGCGATAGTGCAGGCGCGCCACGATCTCCTGGCCCGGATAACAGCCCTTGTCCAGGGCCGCGGCATGCAGGCGGTACAGCGAAAGGGCGGGAGGCAGCCAGGCGGTCGATGCGTCGACGGGCAGCCAGGGCCAACCTTCGCGCACTTGCGGCAGGCGCCAGCCGTCATCGCTGCCGGCATCATCGATGATGCGCATGCTGTGTCCGCCGCAGCCGAGCGCGATCGTGCCGTCCACGCATTGGACGACGAACATCGGCAACGCTTCGCCGTGGCTTATCGAATGCGTGGCATGTGCGGACAGCGTGACGCGCGAGCGGAAGACGTAGCGGCGCAGTTCTTCGACCAAGGTCGAGGCCTTGCCGCCACGCAGCAGCAACAGCAGCCGCTGGCCATCCAGCCGGGCCAGGTGGAACAGCGAACGCACGCGCCCCTGCGCATCGAGCCAGGCGCCGAACTGCCAGCGCCCATCGGCCAGCGTGGCCACGTTGTTGCTGAACTGGGATTGCGCGAAGGCGAGGGCGTCGGGGCCTTCGATCGCGAGCGTTTCGGCGGTGGAGTGCATAATCATCACATGCGGAAATGGTGATGCGCAGTGCGCCGGGCAAGGGCGTGCGCGCTGCTCCGGCTGCCTGTCAACGGTTGTGCGGCATTGCGGCAAGTATTACGCTTTCGCGGCTAAACAAACCATGTCCAACACGCCCTCCCGACCCGAAGCCACCCCGCCTGCCGGCACGCCGGAACGCCCTGCCGTTCCCGCGCGAAGGGCAGAGGACGAGCCGAAGGTCGAGCGGCCGGCGCCGGACCCGACGCGCTACGGCGATTGGGAAAAGAACGGGCGCTGCATCGATTTCTGATGCCCGCGCGCGGAGCGCGCGCGTCGGCCGGCGATGGAGCGGAAGGGCGGCGAGGACACCAAGCGATTCCACCCCAGGATAGCCGCCATGGCAGACACGCGACGACCGCTCTCCCCGCATCTCCAGATCTACAAGTGGCAAGTGCAGATGGTGACTTCCATCCTGCACCGCGCCACCGGCATCGCGTTGGCCGTGGGCACGCTGCTCGTGGTCTGGGGCCTGCTCTCGCTGGCCGCCGGCGCGGCCGCCTTCGACCAGTTCAAGACCTGCATGGGCAGCCCGGTGGGCATCATCCTGCTGGTCGGCTGGAGCTGGGCGCTGTTCTACCATCTGTGCAACGGCATCCGTCACCTTCTGCAGGATACCGGCGCGGGTTACACCATTCCGCAGTTCGTGCGTTCGAGCTGGCTGTCGGTGATCGTCAGCGTCGTGCTGGTGATTGTCGTCTGGGCCTGGGTGCTGACCGCCGGAGGTGCCGCATGAGCACGAATGCGAAAGACCTGCGCAATCCGCTGAAGCGCGCGCGCGGCCTCGGTTCGGCCCAGTCGGGCGTGGGCCACTGGTGGACCCAGCGCGTCACCGCCGCGGCGCTGGTCCTGCTGGGCCTGTGGTTCGTGGCCACCGTGCTGTCGCTGCTGCACGCCGATTTCGCCACCGCCAAGGCCATGGTGACGAAGCCGTGGAACGCGCTGCTGCTGATCCTGTTCGTGGTCACCATGTTCTGGCACGCCGTGCTGGGCCTGCAGGTGGTGATCGAAGACTACGTGCACACCCGCTGGAAGGAAGTGGTCCTGCTGGTGGCGATCAAGTTCCTCGCGGTGCTGGGCGCGCTCGCGGGCGTGCTGGCCGTGCTGCGCATCGCATTGGGAGTTTGAGACCGTGGAAAGCTACAAGATCCAGCAGCACAAGTTCGACGTGGTGGTGGTCGGCGCCGGCGGCGCGGGCCTGCGCGCCACCTTCGGCCTGGCCGAGAAGGGCCTCAAGGCCGCGTGCATCACCAAGGTGTTCCCGACCCGCTCGCACACCGTGGCGGCGCAGGGCGGCATCGCCGCCGCGCTCGGCAACATGGGCGAGGACGACTGGCGCTTCCACTTCTACGACACCGTGAAGGGCGGCGACTGGCTGGGCGACCAGGACGCGATCGAGTACATGTGCCGCGAGGCCATCCCCTCGATCTACGAGCTGGAGCACTACGGCGTGCCGTTCTCGCGCACCGAGGAAGGCCGCATCTACCAGCGTCCGTTCGGCGGCATGACCACGCACTACGGCAAGGGCACCGCGCAGCGCACCTGCGCCGCGGCCGACCGCACCGGCCACGCCATCCTGCACACGCTGTACCAGCAGGCGCTGGCGCACGACGCCGAGTTCTTCGTCGAGTACTTCGCGATCGACCTGATCTTCGATGACGAAGGCGTCTGCCGCGGCGTGCTGGCGCTCGACATGAACGAGGGCACGCTGCACCTGTTCCGCGGCCAGGCCGTGGTGCTGGCCACCGGCGGCTACGGCCGCGCCTACTTCAGCGCCACCTCCGCGCACACCTGCACCGGCGACGGCGGCGGCATGGTGCTGCGCGCGGGCCTGGCGCTGCAGGACCTGGAGTTCGTGCAGTTCCATCCCACCGGCATCTACGGCGCGGGCTGCCTCATCACCGAGGGCGTGCGTGGCGAGGGCGGCTACCTCACCAATTCCAAGGGCGAACGCTTCATGGAGCGCTATGCGCCCAGCGCGAAGGACCTGGCCTCGCGCGATGTGGTCAGCCGCGCCATCACCATCGAGATCCGCGAAGGCCGTGGCGTGGGCGAGCACAAGGACCACGCCTTCCTCAACCTGATGCACCTCGGCCCCGAGGTGATCCACGAGCGGCTGCCGGGCATCGCCGAGTCGGCGCGCATCTTCGCCGGCGTGGACGTGACCAAGGAGCCGATCCCGATCCTGCCCACCGTGCACTACAACATGGGCGGCATCCCGACCAACTACCACGGCGAGGTGGTGCAGAAGAAGGGCGACGACGTCGACGCCGTGGTGCCGGGCCTGTTCGCCATCGGCGAGGCGGCCTGCGTGTCGGTGCACGGCGGCAACCGCCTGGGCTCCAACTCGCTGCTCGACCTGGTGGTGTTCGGCCGCGCGGTGTCGCACCGCTGCGCCGAGATCATCAAGCCGGGCATGGCGCACAAGGACCTGCCGGCCAGCGCGCTGGACCAGGCGCTGGCCCGCTTCGACAGCCTGCGCCACGCCGACGGCGAGCTGCCCACGGCGAAGATCCGCCTCGACATGCAGCGCACCATGCAGACCGACGCCGCGGTGTTCCGCACCGGCGAGAGCCTCAAGGAAGGCTGCGGCAAGATCGACGCGGTGCACGCCTCGTTCAAGCACGTGCGCGTCAGCGACCGTTCGATGGTGTGGAACTCCGACCTGATCGAAACGCTGGAACTGGCCAACCTGCTCGACCAGGCGGTGGGCACCATGCATTCGGCCGAGCAGCGCACGGAAAGCCGTGGCGCCCATGCGCGCGAGGACTTCCCGGACCGCAACGACGCCGAGTGGATGAAGCACACCATGGTCAAGGTGGACGAGAACGGCAAGGCCAGCTTCGACTACCGCCCGGTGCACATGTTCACCCTGACCGACGAGGTCGAGGTGGTGCCGCCGAAGAAGCGCGTTTACTGACCCCGGACTGGAGAACCCCTGTGGCAGAGTTTTCGCTACCCAAGAATTCCAAGATCCAGCCGGGCAGGCACTGGCCGGCGAAGGACGCGAAGAGGCCGCGCACCTTCCGCATCTACCGCTGGTCGCCGGACGACGGCGAGAACCCGCGCATCGACAGCTACGAGGTCGACCTGGCCGCGTGCGGCCCGATGGTCCTGGACGCGCTGCTGAAGATCAAGAACGAGATCGACCCCACGCTCACGCTGCGCCGTTCCTGCCGCGAGGGCATCTGCGGCTCCTGCGCGATGAACATCGACGGCACCAACACGCTGGCCTGCATCTGCGCCATCGACAAGGTGGCCTCGGGCGACGTGAAGATCTACCCGCTGCCGCACATGCCGGTGGTGAAGGACCTGGTGCCCGACCTCACGCACTTCTACGCCCAGTTCGCCTCGATCAAGCCGTGGCTGCGCACGCAGAGCGCCGCGCCGGACAAGGAGCGCCTGCAGTCGCCGGAAGACCGCAAGAAGCTCGACGGCCTGTACGAGTGCATCCTGTGCGCGTGCTGCTCCACCAGCTGCCCCAGCTATTGGTGGAACGGCGACAAGTACCTCGGCCCGGCGATCCTGCTGCAGGCCTACCGCTGGATCGTGGACAGCCGCGACGAGGACACCGGCGCCCGCCTGGACGACCTGGAAGACCCGTTCAAGCTGTACCGCTGCCACACCATCATGAACTGCGCGCGCACCTGCCCGAAGGGCCTCAACCCGGCCAAGGCGATCGCGGAGATCAAGAAGCTGATCGTGGAGCGGCGCTCCTAGGAAAGCGTCGCCGCCAAGCGGCGACACCGTTTTCCTTTCTCCCCTCCGGGGAGAAGGGGCCCGAAGGGCGGATGAGGGGCGGGTGCTCGCGGGAAGGCTGACCGAGGAAGGCTTGATGATGGCTCGAGGCAAGATTGGCCCCTCACCTCAATCCTCTCCCCGCAGGGGAGAGGAAGCGAACGCGGCGCTGCGCGCCAACTGTCATGGATAAGAGCGGGCGCCTGCGCTGGCGCACCCGCCGCGGCACCCGCGAACTCGATGCGCTGTTCGGTGGCTGGCTGGATGAAGTCTTCCCGCACGCCAGCGAAGCGCAGCAGCAGGCCTTCGACGAACTGCTCGACGTGCAGGATCCCGATCTGTGGGACTGGGTGATGGGCCATGCGCGCGCACCACGCGCGGACTGGCAGGCGATCATCGATGACATCCGCGCCCGCCATCGGCTTTGAGTACCGGCCGTCGCGGTTGTTGCCGCGCCTGCTGGCGGCGGCCTTGATGTTGGCGTTGCTGGCCATCGCCGGCTGCGGCCTGGCCGGGTGGGCGAAGCTGCTGCTGGCCGTGGCGGCCCTGGCATGCTGGCTTCGCGCCATCCTGCGGCCGGGCGATACCGGCGTGACGGCGGCGGGCTGGGCCGGCGACGGCGGCTGGACGCTGCGCCGTGCCGGCGAGGGCGACGTCGCGACCATCCTGTCGTCCTCGCGCGTGCTGGGTGCCTTCGTGCTGCTGCGCCTGCGCGACGGCGAACGGCGCACCGCCACGCTGCTGCTGGGTCCGGACAACAGCGACGCCGACATCCGCCGCCGCCTGCGCATGCGGCTGGCGCTGGCGAAATCCGCGTAGGCACCGTCCCACGCCTGAGCCGGCGCAACTTTGCCGCGCCGCCGCGGTCTGTGCCGAAATGCCTGATAATGGCTTTCCGGGCAGCCCGCCCAGCGACTCCCACAAGCGACTGCCCATGTTCCGACCGCTCGAGCTCTTCATCGGCCTGCGCTATGTCCGCGCCAAGCGGCGCAACCAGTTCATCTCCTTCATCTCCGGCGTCTCCATCGTCTGCATCACGATCAGCGTGATGGCGCTGATCACCGTGATGTCGGTGATGAACGGTTTCGACTTCCAGCTGCGCTCCCGCATCCTGGGCGCGGTGGCGGACGCCACCGTCGCCAGCGTCGAACCTGCCGGCATGTCCGGCTGGCAGCGCGCGCTGGCGACCGCGCATGCCAACCCGCACGTGCGCGGCGCGGCACCCTACGTGGACGTGCAGGCCTTCCTGCAGGGGCGCGGTTCCTCCGGCGTGATGATGCGCGGCATCGACACGAAGCTCGAACCGCAGGTGTCCAACTTCAACCTGCACATGACGTCCGGCAGCTACGACTCGCTGGCGCCGGGCAGCTGGAACATCCTGCTGGGCAACGAGCTGGCGATGCAGTTGGGCGTGGCGGTGGGCGACAAGGTCGTCGCCATCGTGCCGCAGCTGCGCGCCACGCCGTTCGGCTCGGTGCCCACCATGCGCAGCTTCCATGTCACCGGCATCTACTCGCTGGGCATGCACGACTACGACGCCAACCTGGCGCTGATCGACATGCAGTCTGCCGAGAAGCTGTCCAGCCTCGCCGGCCCCACCGGCATCCGCCTCAAGCTGGACAACCTGTGGAATGCCGGCATCGTGGCGCACCAGCTCGCCGACCGGCTGGGCGACGTCTACCAGGTGCGCACCTGGATGCAGGACAACGCCAACTTCTTCTCCGCCATCTCGATGGAGAAGAAGGTGATGGGCATCATCCTGTCGCTGATCGTGCTGGTGGCGGTGATCAACCTGGTCTCGATGCTGATGATGCTGGTCACCGACAAGCAGGCCGACATCGCCATCCTGCGCACGCTCGGCCTCACCCCGCGCAGCGTGATGGGTACCTTCATGGTGCAGGGCGTGCTGGTGGGGCTGGTCGGCATCGTGCTCGGCGTGGTGCTGGGCTCGCTGCTCTCGTGGCAGCTGCCGGCCATCGTCGACTGGATCCAGGACGTGTTCCACGTGCAGTTCCTGTCGCCGGACGTGTATTACATCAGCCAGGTGCCCAGCAGGCTGGAGTGGGGCGACGTGGTGTGGGTGACCCTGGTCACCTTCGCCTTCGCGCTGCTGGCCACCCTCTATCCCGCGTGGCGCGCCTCGCGCACGCAGCCGGCGCAGGCGCTGCGCTATGAGTAAGCCCATGACGACGAAGACGCCCGCCGGCATCGTGCTGCGCGCCAGCCATATCGCCAAGACCTACGACGAGGACGGGCTGAAGACCGAAGTGCTCGCCGACGCCAGCTTCGAGCTGAAGCGCGGCGAGACGCTGGCCATCGTGGGCGCGTCCGGTTCGGGCAAGAGCACCCTGCTGCACATCCTCGGCGGGCTGGACACGCTGACCCGCGGCGAGGTGGAGGTGGACGGGCGCCTGCTGTCCAGCTTGTCCGACGCCGAGCGCGGCCGCGTGCGCAACCGCTCGCTGGGCTTCATCTACCAGTTCCACCACCTGCTGCCCGAGTTCACCGCGCTGGAGAACGTGTGCATGCCGCTGCTGATCCGCGGCACGCCGGTCGCCGAGGCGCAGGAACGCGCCCACGCGCTGCTGGAGCGGGTGGGGCTGGGCCGGCGCACGCACCACAAGCCGTCCGAGCTGTCCGGTGGCGAACGCCAGCGCTGCGCGGTGGCGCGCGCGCTGGTGACGCGCCCGGCCTGCGTGCTGGGCGACGAACCCACCGGCAACCTCGACGAGGGCAACGCCGCGCAGGTGTACGAACTGATGCTGGAACTCAACCGCGAGATCGGCACCAGCTTCATCCTGGTCACCCACGACCCGCGCCTGGCCGCGCGCATGGACCGCACGCTGGAACTGCACAACGGCACGCTGCGCCCGCACGGGTAAGACGCGACGACCGCGCGGCTACATGAGCCCGCGGCCTGCGCCTACAGGCCGGCGGGCCGCGGCACGCTAGGCTGGGCGCGGGTCGGCAGCGGGTGCAGGGATGGCGCAGGTCACGCGGCAGGGAGCGGTCGGTGTCGCGCTGGCGTTGCTGGCCGGCGTGCTGGCGGTGCAATGGTGGCCGGCGTTGCCTCCCCGCTGGAGCATGTTCGCCCTGGGAGTTGCGGCGCTGGCCTGCGGCTGGCGCTGGCCGCGCATGCGCTGGCTGGCGGTGTTGCTGCTCGGCGTGGCCTGGGGCGCGTGGCGGGGCAGCCTGGCGATGGATGCGCGCTTGCCGCGCACGCTGGAAGGACGCGATTTCGCGGTGGTCGGGAAAGTGGTCGACCTGCCGCAGGCGCGCGTCCATGACACCGCTTTTCAACTGCGCGTGGAACGGGCGTCGCTGGACGGCCGCGACATTCCCCTGCGCGGATTGTTGCGGCTGGCCTGGTACGGCGACCCGCCGACGCTGGCGCCGTGTTCCCGCTGGCGGCTCACGCTGCGCTTGAAGCGCCCGCGCGGCATGCTCGATCCCGGCGGCGCCGATGGCGAACGCACGGCGCTCGAGCGAGGCATCGTGGCGGTGGGCTACGTGCGCGAGGACCACGCCAACGCGTCGCTGGGCGACGCCGCGCTCTGCGTGGACCGGTTGCGTGGCCGCCTGGCCGACGGCATCGCCGCGCGCGTGGCGGACCCGCACGACGCCTCCCTGCTGCGCGCCTTCGGCGTGGGCGATACGCGCGGCCTGGACCAGGACGACTGGGACGTGGCGCGCGCCAACGGCGTGTCGCACCTGATCGCGATCTCCGGCTTCCACGTGGGCATGGCCGCGGTGTTCGGCGTGCTGCTGGCGCGGCTTCCGTACATGCTTTGGCCGGGACTGGCGCTGCGCTGGCCGCGGCCGCCGGCACAGGCCGCGACGGCCCTGGTCGCCGCGTTCGCCTATGGTGCGCTGGCCGGCTTCGGCCTGCCCACCGTGCGTACCCTGCTGATGATCGCGGTGGTGGCGCTGGCGCGTTGCCGGCGTCGCCGGGTTGGCGGCGCGCACGTGCTGGCGCTGGCCATGGTCGCGATGCTGCTGTTCGACCCGCTGGCGGTGCTGTCGGCGGGCTTCTGGCTGTCCTTCGTGGGCGTGGCCTTCCTGATGCTGTGCCTGGACGCTCGCGGGCGCGGCTGGCGCGCCTTCCTGCACGAGCTGACCGCGGGCCAGCTGGTGATGACGGTGTCGCTGCTGCCGCTGGGGCTGTGGTTCTTCGGCCAGGCCTCGCTGGTGGGCGCCCTGTCCAACCTGGTGGCGGTGCCGGTGGTCAGCTTCGCGATCGTGCCCTGCGTGCTGGCGGGCCTGTTGCTGCTGATGCTGTGCCCGCCGCTGGCGGCCTTGCCGCTGCGCCTGGCTGGCAGCATCGCGCACGCGCAATGGTGGCTGCTGCAGCGCATGGCGGGCTGGCCGGGCGCGCACTGGTTCCTGCCGGTGGTGCAGCCGTGGGCGCTGCTGCTGGCGATGCTGGGTGCGCTGTGGCTGTTCCTGCCGCGCGGCGTGCCGGCGCGGGCGCTGGGACTGCTGCTGTTCCTGCCGCTGCTGTGGCCGTCGCTGTCGCCGCCCCCGCACGGCGCGTTCCGCGTGTGGGTGCTGGACGTGGGGCAGGGGTTGTCGGTGCTGGTGCGCACCCGCCACCACGTGCTGGTCTACGACGCGGGCGCGCGCTACCCGTCCGGCTTCGACCTGGGCGAGGCGGTGGTGACGCCGTCGCTGCACGCATTGGGCATCGGCCGGGTGGATGTGCTGATGATCAGCCATGCCGACAACGACCATGCCGGCGGCGCGGCCGCGGTGGCGGCCGCCTTTCCAGGGGCTCGCCGCTATGCCGGCGAGCCGGAGAAGATGGCCGTGCCGATGGCACCCTGCCTGGCGGGCCAGTCCTGGACATGGGACGGCGTGCGCTTCCGCGTGCTGAACCCGCCGTCGGCACGGCCCGACCGGCACGACAACGACCGCTCCTGCGTGGTGCTGGTGCAGGGCACGGGAGGCCGCCTGCTGCTGACCGGCGACATCAGCCGGAGAGTAGAACCGCGCGTGGCCGCGGCGGTGGGGCCGGGCCCGCCGCCGGTACTGCTGGTGCCGCACCATGGCAGCGCCACGTCGTCCGGCGCGGGGTTCATCGCCACGCTGCGACCGCCGCTGGCGATCGTCTCGGCCGGCTGGCGCAACCGCTTCGGCCATCCGCGGCCGCAGGTCGTGCGGCGCTACGCGGAGGCCGGCGTGCCGTTGCTGAATACCGCGGAGGCCGGTGCCGTCGAACTGGCCTTCCCCGCCGCCGCGCCGCCGCGCGTGGTGGCCCGCTGGCGTCGCCGCCAGGCGCGCTACTGGCGGGAATGAGCGATCCGCCAGAGCACCGTGCGCAACTGCCACCGCCCGCACGGTAGCGGCGGACGACGCTGCTATGATGCGCGTTTCCGGAGTGCGAGAAGACGGGGGTTGGCGTGCTGGACATCCTGATGGCGGGCGGCTGGGCGATGCTGCCGATCCTGATCTGCTCGGCGATCGCGCTGGCGATCGTGCTGGAGCGTTGCTGGACCCTCCGCCGCCGCTCGGTGCTGCCGCCGGGGCTGGGCCAGGAAGTGCGCGAATGGGCGCGCTCGGACAAGCTCGACGCGGCGCACCTGGAGCAGCTCGCCGCCGGCTCGCCGCTGGGCGAGCTGCTGGCCTCGGCGCTGGCCGTGCGCCACCGCCCGCGCGAACAGATCAAGGAGCGCCTGGAGGACACCGGCCGCCACGTGGTGCACCGCATGGAGCGCTACCTCAACACGCTGGGCACGATCGCCCTGATCGGCCCGCTGCTGGGCCTGTTCGGCACCGTGATCGGCCTGATCCGCATGTTCATGGAAGTGATGGGCGGCGGCATGGCCGACCCGACCCGGATGGCCGGCGGCATCGGCGAGGCGCTGGTGTGCACCGCGACCGGCCTCACCGTGGCGATCCCGGCCTACGTGCTGCATCGCTATTTCCGTTCCAGGGTGGCCGGCTACTGCGTGGAGATGGAGAAGCAGGCCATCCTGTTGCTGGACGACCTCACTCCCGCGGCGCCGGCGGCCGCGCCGCGCGCCCGCCGCGCGCCGGCCAGCCCCGCCACCGCCTGAGGCCGCCGCTTCCATGCGCATAGGCAACGACCGCCGCGGCGACGACTTCGAGATCAACGTGATCCCGTTGATCGACGTGCTGCTGACCCTGCTGATGTTCTTCGTGCTCACCACCACCTTCGTGCAGCATTCGCGCTTGCAGGTGAACCTGCCGCAGGCCAGCGCCGAGGACCGCGACATGCAGCCGCCCGCGCTCACCGTGATGGTGGACCGCGAGGGCCATTTCTACGTGGGCAGCGACGAGGTGGCCGGCACCGGCGTCGACCAGCTCAAGCAGGCCATCGCCCGCGTGGCCGGCGACGACCGCAGCCGCCAGGTGACGATCCGCGCCGACGCGCAGTCCTCGCACCAGAGCGTGGTGACCGCGATGGACGCGCTCGGCCAGCTCGGCTTCAGCCACCTGGCCATCGCCACCACGCCGGACCACCCGGACGGCAGGCAATGAGCAACGGCAAGACCGCCATCTGGGACGCGCAGACCTGGCGGGTATACAAGCGGCTGCTGGGCTACACGAAGCGCTACTGGGTCGTGGGCGTGATAGCCATGCTGGGCATGGCGGTGGACGGCGGCGGGCTCGCCGCATTCACCAAGCTGCTCAAGCCGATGATCGACCGGCTGTTCGCGGAAAAGGACCCGTACCTGATCTTCTGGATGCCGATCTGGATCATCGGCATCTTTGCTGTGCGCGGCGTCGGAACCTTCGTCAGTAGCTACGGCATCTCCTACATCGGCCGCAACGTGGTGCAGGCGATGCAGCGCGACGTGTTCGGCGCCTATCTGCGCCTGCCGGCCGCGTTCTTCGGCGAAGAGCCGTCGGGCCAGCAGATCTCGCGCATCACCTACACCAGCGAGCAGGTCGCCGCGGCTTCTACCGACGCGGTGAAGGTGGCGATCACCGAAGGTGTGACCGTGGCCGGTATGCTGTACGTGATGCTGAGCACCAGTCCCTACCTCACCCTGGTGCTGCTGGTGATGGTGCCGCCGGTCGCGCTGATCGCCACCGTGGTCAGCCGGCGCTACCGGCAGATCAGCCGCCGTATCCAGGGTTCGATGGGCTCGGTCACCGGCACCGTGGAGGAGTCGGTGAATGCTCACCGTGAGGTGCGCATCTACGGCGGCCAGCCGCACGAGGCCGAGCGCTTCGACGCGGTGACCCACCGCACCCGCCGGCTCAACCTCAAGATCGCCGCGACCAATGCGTCCTCGAGCACCGCGATCCAGACCGTCTCGGCGCTGGCGCTGGCCGCATTGGTGTTCCTGGGTACGCGCCCGGGCGTGATCGACCACATCTCCTCCGGCGTGTTCGTCGCCGTGCTCACCGCGATGGGCGCGATGGTGCCTTCGCTGAAGCGGCTCACCAACGTGCAGGCGAACATCCAGCGAGGGGTCTCCGCGGCGGAAGACCTGTTCAAGGTGATGGACATGGCGCCCGAGACCGACCACGGCCGCCACGTGCTGGAACGCACGCGCGGCGAGTTGCGCTTCGAGGGCGTGCGTTTCAGCTACCCACGCAGCGAGAGCGCGGCACTGCGCGGCATCGACCTGCATTGCCCGTCGGGCAGCGTCACCGCCCTGGTGGGTCGTTCGGGCAGCGGCAAGAGCAGCCTGGTCAGCCTGCTGCCGCGCTTCTACGAACCCTCGGCCGGGCGCATCGTGCTGGATGGCGAGGACTACCAGGACTACACGCTGGCCTCGCTGCGCCGGCAGATCGCCTGGGTGGGGCAGAGCGTGGTCCTGTTCGACGGCACGGTGGCGGAGAACATTGCCTACGGCGAACTGGCCGGCGCCAGCGAGGAGGCCATCGCGGCCGCGGCCGAGGCTGCCAACGCGATGGAGTTCATCGCGCGCCTGCCGCAGGGCATCCACAGCCCGATCGGCGAGGGCGGCGGCATGCTCTCCGGCGGTCAGCGCCAGCGCATCGCCATCGCGCGCGCGATCCTGAAGAACGCGCCGATCCTGGTGCTGGACGAGGCCACCAGCGCGCTGGATACCGAATCCGAGCGGCTGATCCAGCAGGCCCTGCACAAGCTGATGGAAAACCGCACCACGCTGGTGATCGCGCACCGCCTGTCGACCATCGAGCATGCCGACCAGATCGCGGTGATGGACCAGGGGCGCATCGTGGAGCGCGGCACGCACGCCGAACTGCTGGCGCTGGGCGGCCACTACGCTGCGCTGCACCGCATGCAGTTCAGCGAGCCGCCGCAGCTGGGCGCCGACTGAGCCGACGGCATGGCGCTGGCCGACACCCTCGCGGCGGGCTGGTACGGATCGGGCAGGCTGCCGTGGTGGTGCGGCCCGCTGGCGGCGCTGTACGGCGTGGTCGTGCGCCTGCGCCGGGCTGGCTACCGGCACGGCTGGTTGCGCAGCGAACGCCTGCCGGCGCCGGTGATCGTGGTGGGCAACCTCACCGCCGGCGGCGCCGGCAAGACCCCGCTGACCCTGGCCCTGGTCGAGGCGCTGCGCGCGCGTGGACGCCATCCCGGCGTGGTCAGCCGCGGCTACGGCGGCCGGCAACGTGGGCCGCGCCTGCTGGGCGACGCGCCCGATCCCGCCGACGTGGGCGACGAGCCCTGCCTGATCCGCGCCGCCGGCGTGCCGGTGGCGGTGGGCCACGACCGGCCGGCGGCGGCGCGCCTGCTGCTCGATGCCGGCTGCGACGTGGTGGTGGCCGACGACGGCTTGCAGCACTACCGCCTGGCGCGCGACGTGGAGATCTGCGTGATCGACGGCGCGCGCCGCTTCGGCAACGGCCGCCTGTTGCCGCGGGGGCCGCTGCGCGAGCCGCTGGACCGCCTGCACACGGTGGACTTCCGCGTCTGCAACGGCGGCGATCCCGCTGCCGGCGAGGTGCCGATGAGACTGAAAGGCGGCCGCGCCGTGTCCCTGGTGGACGACCGCGAGCGCCCGCTGGCCGATTTCGCCGGGCGGCGCGTGCACGCGGTGGCCGGCATCGGCCATCCGCGGCGTTTCTTCGAGAGCCTGCGCGCGCTCGGCGTCGACGTGGTCGAGCATGCCTTTCCCGACCACCACGCCTACGCGCCTGCCGACCTCGATTTCGGCGACGGCCTGCCGGTGCTGATGACTGCCAAGGACGCGGTGAAATGCCGTGCCTTCGCGCGCGACGGCTGGTGGAGCGTGCCGGTGCGTGCGGTGCTGCCGGACGACTTCTTCGACGCGGTATGCCAGCGGCTTGGCGGCCGGAGATGAGCGTGCGGCGGCACGGCGCGGCTATCATGGGCACCATGTCGTCCATTGCGGAGTTTCCATGAGCCTGATCCAGGTACCGGTGTCCCACGGCGAGCTGATCGACAAGATCACCATCCTGGAGATCAAGTCGCGGCGCATCGCCGACGCGGCCAAGCTGGCCAACGTGCGCAACGAGCTGGACCTGCTCAACGCCACCTGGACCAACGACGCCGCCGCGCAGGTCGACATCGCGGACGAGCGCGCGCGCCTGCTGGCGGTGAACGAGGCGCTGTGGGACATCGAGGACCGCATCCGCCTGAAGGAAAAGGCGCAGGCCTTCGATGCCGAGTTCGTCGAGCTGGCGCGCTCGGTGTACTTCCGCAACGACGAGCGCGCGGCGGTGAAGCGCGAGATCAACCTCAAGCTCGGCTCGCAGCTGGTCGAGGAGAAGTCGTACCAGGATTACCGCGCCGGCGCCTGACGCCTGTTTCGACCCTTGCGCCCGGGATGGCCTCGCCATTCGTCGAAGGCCGGGATAACGGGTCACCGCGATGTCGCCGATGAATCCCTCTCCCGCTTGCGGGAGAGGGTGGCGGCAGCCGGGAGAGGGCCTGTGCGGAGCGGCATGGCGACGTCGCCGTGCCTTTCCCAACCCCTCTTCCGCAAGCAGGGAGGGACTTTCGAGACATCGCCGATGTCGAGTCATGGCGGTCCCGATCGCTTTCGATCCCACGATGCGGCTGCGATGCTGCTCTGCAACTGGATTCCCCGCAGTCCTTGGGATAGATTTCCGGTCTCTATTTAGATCGATCTAAAACTACCTAAGGGATGCCGTCACCATGTCCAATCGCAAGCGGAAGCGGAACGCCAGCGGCCCGAAACTCCTGTCCCGCGTCTGCGTGCTCGTATCGGGCAGCCTGCTGGCCCTGGCCGCGGCGTGCGCGACGGCGGCGGACACCGCGCCGGCCGACGCGGTCAATCCCCTGATCGGCAGCCGCAACGGCGGCAACACCTATCCCGGCGCCGTCGTGCCGTTCGGCATGCTGCAGTGGAGCCCGGAGAACACGCGCGGGCACCACGTGCGCACCGCCTCGCCCAGCGGCTACCAGTACGACGCACGGCGCATCCGCGGCTTCAGCCTCACCCACTTGTCGGGCGCGGGCTGCGCGGGGGCGAGCGGCGACATCCCGGTGATGCCGGTCACCGGTCCGGTCACGAGCTCGCCCTCGGCGGACACCGACGACACGCGCTACGCCGTCGACTTCCGCCACGCCGACGAGCACGCGGCGCCGGGCGACTACACGCTGGCGCTGGCCAACGGCGTGCGGCTGGAACTGGCGGCGGCGATGCACAGCGGCATCGCAAGCTTCGCCTTTCCCGCGGGCCAGCCGGCGAACCTGCTGGTGCGCACCTCCGATTCGGAAGTGGGCAGCAGCGCGGCCGAGGCCCGGATCGACCCCGCGCAGCGCACGATCAGCGGCTCGGTCACCAGCGGCAACTTCTGCGGCTACCTGGCCAAGGCCGACCAGCGTAGCTACTACACGCTCTACTTCGTGGCCCGCTTCGACCGGCCGTTCGCTGCTACCGGCGCCTGGCGGGACGCCGCGGTGCACGCTGGCGCCACCGCCGCAGAGGGTGGCACCGGCTACGACGCCAAGGGCTTCCCGACCGCGGGCAGGGGCTCGGGCGTATGGGTGTCGTTCGACCCGGCCAAGGGTCCGGTCGTGATGCGCGTGGGCATTTCCTACGTGAGCCTGGCGAACGCGCGCGCCAACCTCGACGCCGAGATCCCGCAGGACGCCACGCTGGCCCAGGTGCGCACCAAGGCGCGCGACGCCTGGAACCGGGCGCTGGGTCGCATCCAGGTCCATGGCGGCAGCGCCGACCAGCGCACGGTGTTCTACACCGCGCTGTACCACAGCCTGCTGCATCCGAACGTGTTCAGCGACGTCGACGGCGAATACCGCGGCTTCGACGGGAAGATCCACCGCGTGCAGGGCGGCCAGCAGGCGCAGTACGCCAACTTCTCCGGCTGGGACGTGTACCGCTCGCAACTGCAGCTGGTGACCTGGCTGATGCCGAAGGTGGGCAGCGACATTGCGCAGTCGCTCTTCAACCAGGCGCGGCAGAACAATGGCGAGTGGGACCGCTGGACGCACAACAATGGCGGCACCCACGTGATGAGCGGCGATCCCGCGGTGCCGGCGCTGGCGGCCATCCACGCCTTCGGCGGGCGCGACTTCGACCTGCACGGCGCCTACGCCTCGCTGGTCCGCGCCGCCACCGTGCCGACCGCGCACGACGAGTCCGACGCCGGCTGCAACGTGGAATGCGTGGGCGAGCGGCCCTCGCTCGACCAGTGGCTGAAGCTGCACTACATCGCCACGAAATCCCACGCCTGGGGCGGCGCCGCCGAGACGCTGGAGGACGCCACGGCCGATTTCGCGCTGTCCGAACTCGCCGCCGACGCGGGCGACCGGGCGGGGCAACAGCGCTTCCTCGCCCGCGCCGGCTACTGGCGCAACCTGTTCAATCCGAAGGCCGCGCCCGACGGCGGCTACATCCAGAACCGCAATGCCGACGGCAGCTGGCCGGCCTTCACGCCGTCGACCGACGACGGTTTCGTCGAGGCCAGCGCGGCGGTCTACGTGTGGATGGTGCCGTTCGACCTGCACGGCCTGTTCGACGCGATGGGCGGCTACGACAAGGCGATCGCGCGGCTGGACCGCTTCTTCCATGACGCCGATGGGCACTGGGCCTTCACCAACGCCGGACCGCTGCATGCGGAGCTCAACAACGAGCCGTCGGTGGAAACACCCTGGCTCTACGATTTCGCCGGCCAGCCGTACAAGACCCAGGCGACCGTGCGCGCGGTGGTGAACGCGTTGTGGAAGAACGCGCCCGACGGCATCCCGGGCAACGACGACCTGGGCGAGATGTCGTCCTGGTACGTGTGGTCGGCGCTGGGCCTGTACCCGGAGATTCCCGGCCGCGCGGAACTGGTCGTGGGCAGCCCGCTGTTCGACCACGCCGTCGTCCACCGCAGCGGCGGCGACGTGGTGATCGACGCGCCGGGCGCGTCGGCCGGCACGCCCTACGTGCATGCCCTGCGGGTCGACGGCCAGCCGTACGCTCGCCCGTGGTTGCCGGCGACGTTCGCCACCCGTGGCGGCACGCTGCGCTTCTCGCTGCAGGCGACGCCCGACACGGCCTGGGGCAGCGACCTGCGCGACGCGCCACCGTCCTTCCCGCCCGGTGCCGGGCACGCCGGCTCCTGAGCGGCGCCACACGCGATCTCCACCTGGGAAACCACCTGATGTCCACGAAGCAACGCATGCTGTCCGCGGCCTTGGCCTGCCTGGCCTGCGGGATGGCAAACGCACAGGCACCCAATACGCTCACGCCCCGGGAAAAGGCGCAGGGCTGGCACCTGCTGTTCAACGGCCGCAACCTCGACGGCTGGCATTCCTACCTGCAGAAGGCGCCCGGCAAGGACTGGTCGGTGCACGACGGCACTATCCAGTTGCAGCGCGGGCGCACCGGTCGCGCGGAGGATTTCGCCGACCTCGTCACCGACGGCGAATACGCCAATTTCGACCTGAAGCTGGAATGGCGGATGACGCCGTGCGCCGACAGCGGGGTGATGTTCCGCGTGAACGAGTCGCCGAAGTACGCGCAGCCCTACGAGACCGGACCGGAGATGCAGATCGCCGACCTGGCCTGCACCAAGCCGGACAGCCGCGTGCTGAACGAGCGCTCGGGCGACCTGTTTGACCTGATCTCCTCGCCGGTGGAATGGGTCGAGCAGGCGCCGCAGTGGAACCGCTTCGAGATCGTCGCCGACCACGGCCATTTGCAGTTCTTCCAGAACGGCCACAAGGTGCTCGACACCATGCTGTGGACGGACGAATGGAAGCAGCGGGTCGCCACCACCAAGTTCAAGGCGTGGCCGGACTTCGGCAGCTTCCGCAGGGGGCATATTTCCCTGCAGGGCACGGAGGACAAGGGCGAGACGCCGATCCGGCTGCAGTTCCGCGACATCAAGTTGCGGGAGCTGTAGGGGTCTGTTCGCGGCTTCCAGGCAGCTCGTCATCCCGGCGTAGGCCGGAGGCGCTTTTCAACAGACGAAGGTCTGTTCATCCGGCAGACCACGCTCGTTCAGGCCATACGGTTACTGGATTCCGGCCTGCGCCGGAATGACGAGCGTGTGCTTATGCGGGAACGACGGGAGAACAGGCCCGAGTAATGCCCGCGGCGTCAGCCGATCCCGAGATGGGCGCTGGCGGCCTCGAAACGCTCCACCACGTCATCAATCCCGATCAGGTCCATCACGCCGGGGTATTCGATCTTGCGGCCCCAGGCGAGCTCGCTGGCCGGCCTGTGCAGGTACGTGCGCGCGGCCTCGTCGTACCGGTCCACGCACCAGCGACGGTCGGAGTAGGGACCGGAGCGGTCCGGGTTGCTGGCGGCATGCAGGCCCAGCACCTTCGTGCCGACCGCGTTGGCCATGTGCATCGGGCCGGAATCCGGCGTCAGCAGCAGCTGCGCGCGCGCCAGCATGGCGAGCAGCTTCTTCAGCGTGTCCTTGCCGGTGAGGTCGAGCGGCGCGCTGCGGCAGGCGGCCAGCACGGCGTCGGCCAGCGCGCGCTCGCCGGGCGAGGGGCCGCCGACCAGCGCCACGCGCCAGCCGCGCCCGGCGGCGTGGTCGATCACCGCGGCGTAGCGCTCCGGCCGCCAGCTGCGCAGCGCGTGGCTGGAAGCGGGGCTGACCAGCAGCGTGGGGGCGTCGCCGGGCAGCTGCGTGGCGGCCCATTCGTGCGCCTCGTCGGGAATGGGGATATCCCAGCGCACCTCGGTCTGCTCCAGTCCCAGCGGTTCGCAGAAGCTGCCGATGGCGTCCAGCACGTGCTCGCCGCTGCGCGCGGGAATGCGCTCGTTGACGACCAGCCCGTGCAGGTCCTTCGAGCGCGCGCGGTCGTAGCCGATGCGCCGGTCGGCGCGGATGCCCAGGCTGAGCAGGTTGGAACGCATCGCCACCTGCATCTGCAGCAGCGCGTCGAAGCGGCGGCCGCGCAACGCCTTCCACACCGCCTGCATGCCGGCCCGGCCGGCGGCCTTGTCGAAGGTGACGAACTCCACGCCGGGCAGGTCGCCGACCAGCCGGCGTTCCAGCGTGCCCACCACCCAGGTCAGCGCCGCGGCAGGCAGCGCCGCCTGCAGCGTGCGCACCAGCGGCACCACGTGGGTGACGTCGCCGATGGCGGACGTGCGCAGCAGGCAGATCGAAGCGGGAGCGGACATGTAGAATCGCCTGGCAATGAATGACGGAGCCGCCGAAGCACCGATGCGAGAGCAACTGCGCGAAGCGACCGATGGCGCGATTCTGTTCGACGCCGCGGCCTCGCCACAAGTCGATGCGGACTGGTTCGCGCCGGACCACTGGCGCGGGCAGGGCGCGCTGCGTGCGCAGGCGGGCGGCCGCGGCGGCGTCGCGGTGATCGACACGCCGGCGGGCGAATGCGTGCTGCGGCACTATCGCCGCGGCGGCATGGTCGCGCGGTTGATGGGCGATCGCTACCTGTGGCGCGGCGCGGCGCGCACGCGGCCGTTCGCCGAGTTCCGCCTGCTGGCCGGGATCGCGCGCCGCGGCCTGCCCGGACCGCCGCCGGTGGCGGCGCGCTACGTGCGGCACGGCGCGTTCTACGCCGCCGACCTGATCACCCGCCGCATCGCCGACGCACGCACGCTGGCCGAATGCCTCGCCGCCGGGACGCTCGACGCCGCGGTGGCGGAGGCGACCGGGGCGCTGGTCGCGCGCTTCCACCGCGCCGGCGTCTGGCATGCCGACCTCAACGCGCACAACGTGCTGGTGGCGCCTTCGGGGCTGCACCTGATCGATTTCGATCGCGGCCGTTTTCGCGCGCCGGCCGAAGGCTGGCGGCAGGGCAACCTGCGACGGCTGCGCCGCTCGCTGCTCAAGCTGGGTGCGGCGGCACAGGGCGAGGCGGCCTTCGAGTCGTCGATCTGGGCGCCGCTGCAACGCGGCTATGAACGGGCATGGCAGGCATGAACTGGCATCTGCATTTCCTCGGCGCCGGCGCCGCGCACGCGGCGGAGCTGGGTTCGTCGGCAGCGGTGCTGGAACGCGACGGCGAACCGTTGCTGTTGATCGACTGCGGCCCGGACACGCTGGACCGCTACCGCGCCGCCTACGGCGACCTGCCGCGGGCGCTGTACATCACGCATACGCACCTGGACCACGTGGGCGGCATGGAGCGGCTGTTCACCCGGGTGTGGTTCGACGAGGCGCTGCGCGGGCGCATCCGGGTGTTCTGCCATGCCGCACTGGTGCCGTGGCTGCAGGCGCGCGTGGCGGACTATCCCGGCGTGCTGGCCGAGGGCGGCGCCAATTACTGGGAGGCGTTCCGGCTGGTGCCGTGCGCGCGCGGCTTCTGGCTGGACGGGCTGTGGTTCGACGTGTTCGCCACCCGCCACCACCGTCCCGACACCTCGTTCGGGCTTGCGCTGGCCGGCAGCTTCGCCTTCACCGGCGACACCCGGCCGATCCCCGAGGTCCTGGGCCGCCATGCGGGCGGCGACGAGCTGGTGGCGCACGATTGCGGCCTGCACGGCAACCCGTCGCACACCGGCATCGAGGACATCGAGCGCGAATACGATGCGGCCCTGCGCGCCCGCCTGCTGCTGTATCACTACGGCAGCGCCGCGGACGGCGCCGCGCTGGCCGCGCGCGGCTATCGCATCGCCGTCGCGGGCCAGCGCATCGCCCTGGAGGCGCCTTCGGCGCCGCGCGAGGATGCTGGCTGAGGTCCGCGCGGCGTTTCGACTCCGCTCGCTGGCGCGAGCTACGCTCAACACGAACGGTCGGAAGGCTTCCGATCCCTTGTCAGTTCCCGTGCCGGCCGTTATCCTTTCGCCTCTTGACCGGAGCGGTTTGGCCGGTGAAGGTGTTTTGCGTGCGGAGAGGTGTCCGAGTGGTTGAAGGAGCACGCCTGGAAAGTGTGTATACGGCTTATCCCCGTATCGCGGGTTCGACAAATTCGTCTGGAACGAATTTGGACAGCCGCCAGGCTGGCCCCGAACGAAAGTGAGGGGTGAGGCTCAGGAGGAGCCGAACCATCCCGCCCGGCGCGGATGGATGCGACAAAGGTTTTGCGTGCGGAGAGGTGTCCGAGTGGTTGAAGGAGCACGCCTGGAAAGTGTGTATACGGCTTATCCCCGTATCGCGGGTTCGAATCCCGCCCTCTCCGCCAGTTGATTGAAAGACGCGACGGCTTCGGCCGGCGCGGGGCTTGAAGCCCAACGTCCATGGTGGCCCCGTCGGTCCCCCCGCGACGATAGTCCGCAAACCCCGCCAGGCCCGGAAGGGAGCAACGGTAGCGGATGATTCGGGTGCCGGGGTGTGGCTGGCGGGGCCGCCGCCATTTGCGACCAGCCCGTCTGGAACCAGCCTTGTACTGCAGCCTGAAATATTCCGGTTGCCAATCGCTGGCAGGAACGAACCCGCCTGGCACTTCGCCCCTTCTCCCCTCCGGGGAGAAGGTTGGGATGAGGGGCCAATCTCGCCCCAGTCCAGCATCGAAGTGCGCCTCGATCAGCGCCATCGCGAGCACCCACCCCTCACCTCGGTCCTCTCCCCGGCGGGGAGAGGAAGCCAAAGCTGCGCGGATCCGGAGCGCCTTTACTGACTTGCAGCCCCCGCCTTGGCACAATCGGACTTCGCCCCAAGGTAGTCGCCCATGTCCTATCAGGTCCTCGCGCGCAAATGGCGCCCCCGCAAGTTCGCCGAGCTGGTGGGGCAGGAACACGTGGTGCGCGCGCTCACCAACGCGCTCGACAGCGGGCGCATGCACCATGCCTACCTGTTCACCGGCACGCGCGGCGTGGGCAAGACCACCATCGCGCGCATCTTCGCCAAGTCGCTGAACTGCGAGCGCGGCGAGTCGGCCGATCCCTGTGGCGAGTGCCCGGTGTGCACCGCGGTGGACGCGGGCCGCTTCGTGGATCTGCTGGAGATCGACGCGGCCAGCAACACCGGCGTGGACGACGTGCGCGAGGTGATCGAGAACGCGCAGTACGCGCCGTCGCGCGGCCGCTTCAAGGTGTACCTGGTGGACGAGGTGCACATGCTCTCCAAGCCGGCCTTCAACGCGCTGCTGAAGACGCTGGAGGAGCCGCCGCCGCACGTGAAGTTCCTGCTCGCCACCACCGACCCGCAGAAGCTGCCGGTGACGGTGCTGTCGCGCTGCCTGAAGTTCAACCTCAAGCGCCTGCTGCCGGAGCAGATCGCTGGCCAGATGCGGCACATCCTGGGCGCCGAGGGCATCGAGTTCGAGGATGCCGCGATCGGCGAACTGGCGCATGCGGCCGACGGCTCGTTGCGCGACGGCCTGTCGCTGCTCGACCAGGCCATCGCCTACGGCGGCGGTGCGCTGAAGGCCGAGGACGTGCGCGCGATGCTGGGCAGCGTGGAACGCGGCCAGGTGCTTGGCGTGCTCGACGCGCTGGCCGACGGCGACGGCGCGCGGCTGCTGGCCGAGTGCGAACGCATTGCCTCGTTCTCGCCCGACTTCGGCGGCGTGCTGGACGACCTGTCCGGCGTGCTGCACCGGGTGCAATTGGTCCAGCTGGTGCCCGGCTACCGCCCGGACGAGGGCGACGACGCGCTGGCCGCGCTGGCGGAACGATTGGCGCCCGAGGACGTGCAGCTCTACTACCAGATCGCCACCACCGGCCGGCGCGACCTCGCGCTGGCGCCGGACGCGCGCACCGGCTTCGAGATGGCCCTGCTGCGCATGCTGGCGTTCCGCCCGGACGACGGCGAGGGCGCGGCGGCTTCGCGTCCGGCCCGGCCACCGGCCGCCGCGGCGCCCATGCCGTCGCCATCGCGCGCCGCACCGCCATCGCCGGCGGCGGCGCCTGTGGCCGCCCCGCGCGCGGCATCTTCGCCCGCCGCGCCGCCGCCCCGGCCGGCGGCACCTGCGCCCGCGCCGGCCCGTGCGCCGGTCGCCCTGCGCGCAGACGGCCTGCCGGACTGGGAGGCGATGATCGAGCAGGCCAACCTGCGCGGTCCGCTGGGCCAGCTGGCGCAGAATTCGGCGCTGTGCGGTCGCGAGGGCAACACCCTGGTACTGGCCCTGCAACCGGCGCACATGCACCTGGCAGTGGAGCCGATGGTGGGGCAGATGGCCGACCGCATCGGCGAGGCGCTGGGCGAACCGGTGCGGCTGCGCTTCGTCAGCGACGCCGCAGGCAGTGCGCATACGCCGGCCGCCCGCGCCGCCAGCGCGCGCAGCGCGGCGCAGTCCGCCGCGGAACAAGCCATCGAGGACGATCCGCTGGTGCAGGCGCTGAAGCGCGATTTCGGCGCGCGCGTGGTGCCCGGCTCGATCAAGCCCGTCGAACATTGAGAACCCCGGAGTACGCGAGATGAGAGGTCAGATCGGCCAGTTGATGCAGCAGGCGCAGCGCATGCAGGAAGACATGAAGCGTGCGCAGGAGGAGATCGCCCGGCTGGAAGTCACCGGCAGCGCCGGCGGCGGCCTGGTCAGCGTGGTGATGAGCGGCAGCCACGAGGTGCGCCGCGTGAACATCGACCGCAAGCTGTTCGCCGACGATCCGGAGATGGCCGAGGACCTGGTCGCCGCCGCGGTGAACGACGCGGTGAACAAGGTGGCCGAGGCCAGCAAGGCGAAGATGGGCAATGTCACCGCCGGCATGAGCCTGCCGCCCGGTTTCAAGATGCCGTTTTGATGGAAAGGTTTTTCCTGCATCCTCGCAAGAGCCGTCGTTCCCGCGAAGGCGGGAATCCATTGCCTGCGTCGTGGTCGCTACTGGATGACTCGCTGCGCTCGCCCCTTCGGGGTCGACCTGCGGGCGTTCTGCGCGCTGCGCGCTTGTCCGGCCTGCGCCGGGATGACGAGCAAATGCGCAAGGCGGATAGGTGCCGCACAGCTTGCGGGTGTTCGAAATCATCCCGGACAGCAGTGCGCTTTCGCGGGAACGACGCCAAGGTGTTCTTCAGGCTTTCCCAATGACCGGATCGCCGCTTCTCGCCAACCTCATCGAGGCGCTGCGCTGCCTGCCCGGCGTGGGCGGCAAGAGTGCGCAGCGGATGGCCTTCCACCTGCTCGAACGCGAGCGCGAGCGCGGCCTGAAGCTGGCCGACGCGCTGCGCGAGGCGATGCAGCGCATCGGTCATTGCTCGCGCTGCCGCAATTTCAGCGAAGAGCCGGTGTGCACGATCTGCGCCAGCGCCAGCCGCGACCGCCACCTGCTGTGCGTGGTGGAATCGCCGGTGGACCTGGCCGCGATCGAGCAGGCCACCGGCTACCGCGGCCAGTATTTCGTGCTGATGGGGCGGCTGTCGCCGCTGGACGGGCTGGGTCCGCAGGAACTGGGGCTGGACCGGCTGGGCGAGCGGCTGGCCGAAGGCGAGGTGGAGGAGCTGATCCTCGCCACCAATCCCACGGTCGAAGGCGAGGCCACCGCGCACTACCTGGCGCAGCTGGCGCGCGCCGCGGGCATCCGGCCCACCCGGCTGGCGCATGGCGTGCCGCTGGGCGGCGAACTGGAATACGTGGACCGCGGCACGCTGGCGCACGCCTTCGGCAGCCGCTCGGCGGTGGAATGAGGATGCCGCGATGAGCGCCGTCGCCGAGCCCGTGTTGCGCCTGGAAATCCCGGCCGCGGACGAATACCGCGCCCTGCGCGTCGCCGCGGGGCTCAGCGCGATGAGCCCGGAAGGCGCCGCGGCGGGCCTTCCGGCGAGCTGGTGCTCGGTCTGCGTGCGCGCGGGCGACGAACTGGTCGGCATGGGCCGCGTGGTCGGCGACGGCGGCCTGTTCCTGTTCGTGGTCGATATCGCGGTCGCGCCCGCGTGGCAAGGGCGCGGCTGGGGCAGGCGCATCATGGCGGCGCTGATGGAGCAGGTGCATGCGCGCGCCTGCCCGCGCACGATGGTGGGGCTGATCGCCGACGGCACCGCCTCCCGCCTCTACGAACAGTTCGGCTTCAGGCTGACGGCGCCGGGCGCGCACGGCATGCTGCTGCGCCTCTGACACGGAGGAGACCATCCATGGGCGACACCCTTTTCGGCAAGATCATCCGGCGCGAGATTCCCGCGGAAATCGTCTATGAGGACGACGACATCCTCGGCTTTCGCGACGTGAACCCGCAGGCGCCGGTGCATGTGCTGTTCATCCCGAAGCAGCCGATCGCCACCCTGAACGACGCCACCCCGGCGGATGCGGCGCTGCTGGGCCGGCTGCTGCTGGCCTGCGCCGCCTACGCGAAGCAGGAAGGCTTCGCCGAGCAGGGCTACCGCACGGTGGTCAACTGCAACGAGCACGGCGGCCAGACCGTGTTCCACCTCCACGTGCACCTGCTGGCCGGGCGCACGATGCAATGGCCACCGGGCTGAGCGACCCGCCCCGCAAAGGAAAACGCCGGCTTCGGGCCGGCGTTTTCCTGTCCGCTCACTTGTGCGGCGGCGGGGGCGGCGGCGGGCGGCGCACCACGATCACGCGCGGGCCACCCCAGTAACCCGGATAGCCGTAACCCCACGGGCCCCAGCCCGGCCCCCAGAACGGGTCGTAGAAGCCCGGCGGGTAGGGGGTGTTCACGTAGACCGGGCGCTTGGGCCACAGGTACACCACGTTGGCCTCCACGCGCGGATAGGCGTACTCGTACTCGCCGACCTTGCGCGTGACCGTGCCGTGCAGCGTGCCGGTGACGGTCAGCTCGCGGCCGCGGGTGAACACCTCGGGGTCATAAAAACCGGCGTGGCAGGCCACGAAGCGGCCCAGGGTCTCGCCCGAGTTGCCCAGCTTCGGGCGCGCCTGACTGTCCAGTGGGCGAGCCAGCACGTAGAAACAGGTGTCCTGCGGGCCCGGCTCGGTCTTGATGATCTCGCCGCCCCAGCGCACCTGCGTGCCGCCGGCGCCGCCCTGCTGGGCGGACATCGTGGACACGTTGGCGTAATTGCCCTGCAGGGGCTGCGGCATGGTGGCGCAGGCGCCGAGCGCGGCGCTGGCCGCGGCCAGGATCAGTAGTCGGTAACGGGGAGACATCGCGGTTTCTCCTGTGGGAGGTCAAGGGCGTCGTGCGCCGCACGTTCATTTGACCACGCGGGCGGCCCGAAAATCCCGCACCGCGCGTCGAAAGCGACGCAGCAGTTCAGGAGACGGTTCACGGCAGGCGTAGCGCAATTCAAGATAGCAATCCGTCAGTCGTTCCAGTTCTGCCCGTTGCGCCGGCAGGGCGCGGGCGGCGCGGCGCAGGTAGTTCCGCGGCCCTTCGCCTCGCCGGCGCGTCAGGCCGCGGCGCGCCAGCCGTCGCTCCAGCTCGCGCAGCGCATCGCGGGCCGGATCGGCACCGTCGCGCCGGCGCAGCGCCCAGAACAGGCCCACCGCGCCGGACAGCACGCAACTCGCCGCCAGCAACGCGCCCAGCAGCGCCGGATCGGCCTGGCGGATGCCGAACGGCGTCAGCAGGCCGCGCTGGCGCAGCGTATCGAACCCTATAACGCCTTCGTTCCACCAGCGGTTGACGATGTCCCAGCGGTTGCGCAGCGACTGCAGCCAGCTGCGCTGGGTCCATGGCAACTGGTCGCCGGCGGCGGCCGCGGCGCCCAGGTCCACGCGCTGCGGGCGCACCGCGGCGGTGGGATCGACGCGCACCCAGCCGCGCCCGGCCAGCCACACTTCGCTCCAGGCGTGGGCGTCGGAATGGCGCACCAGCAGGTAGCCGCCCAGCGCGTTCCAGTAGCCGCCCTGGTAGCCGGTGACCACCCGCGCGGGGATGCCGGCCGCGCGCATCAGCACGGTGAAGGCGGAGGCATAGTGCTCGCAGAAGCCCTCGCGGGTGTGGAACAGGAAATCGTCCATCGCGTCGCGGCCCAGCGGCGCGGGCGCCAGCGTGTAGCGGAAGCCGCCGTCGTGGAACAGCGCCAGCGCGGCCTGCACGATGGCCGCGTCGTCGGTGCCGTGGCCCTGGCGCCACGCGCGGCCCAGCGCCAGCGTGCGCGGGTCGTAGCCGTCGGGCAGTTGCAGCCAGCGCCGGCGGTGGCGGATCGGCTGCGGTTCCAGGCGGTAGCGGGTGGCCGACACGGCATCGTAGCCGAAGGGATCGTTCACCGGCTTGCCGGCCATCGCCACGCGGTCGCGCAGCAGTTGCGCGCCGGGCGGCGCGTGCAGCGGCACGTCCAGCATCGGCAGCACGCGCTGGTGGCTGGGTTCCAGGTCGATCCGGTAACGGACGGTGTCGACGGCCTCCAGCGGGGCCGGCGCCGCGGCGACGTCGCGGTATCGCCATGTCGTGCCGTCGTAGTCGCTCATCACGTAGGCGCGGAAATAGCGCCGGCCGGGGGGCGGCGGCGGCCCGGCGAAGCTCACCCGCATCGCCGGGCTGTCGTCCAGCAGCAACTGGGTGAAGCCGCCGGGCGACATGGTGTCGTCGAGGCCGGTGCGCTGCTCGTGTGTATTGGGGGCGCCCCATAGCGGCGAGCCCAGCCGCGGCACGAACAGGAAGGCGAGCAGCGCCAGCGGCAGCGCTGCGCCGAGCAGGGCCAGGCCGGGCAGCAGCAGGCGTGGCCCGGCCGCCGGCACCGGCTGCGCCGGCTCCAGCGCACGCAGCGTGGCCAGCGCCGGCAGCAGGCCCAGCGCGACCGCGAAAGTGGCGGCCATGCCCTGGCCGAACAGCAGCGCCGCCATCAGCGCGAAGCAGGCGAAGCCCACGCCCACGCGCGCGTCGCGGGGGCGTTCGCTTTCCAGCATCTTCAGCACCAGCAGGCCCACCGCCAGCGCGGCGCCGGCCTCGCGGCCGAACAGGCTGCCGTAGTACGCCACGATGGCCAGCGCCAGCGCGCCGAGCAGGGGCAGCTTGAGCCAGGCCGGCACGCGCTCCGGCCGGCGCCGCCGTTGCCGCCAGCGCCAGAACAGCAGCGGCGCCAGCGCGGCGCTGAGCCACCACGGCAGATGTGGCGCGTGCAGCGCCAGCACCGCGGCCACGCTGAGGCAGAGCAGGCCGAAGGCGCGCGCGTCGAGCGGGGCGTCGGTGCGGGCGGCGCTCACGGCAGCTTCGCCAGCGCGTCCATGCAGCGCGCGTAGTGGGCCGGCCCGCTGCCGGCCTCGATGCGTTCGTCCGGCAGCCACAGGCTGCAGCGGCGATCCTGCGCCTGTGCCTCGCCCAGCCAGCGGGCCAGGCGGGCGATGCGGCGCTCGTGCTCCATGCGGCCGAGCTGGCGCCAGTCCAGTTGCCAGTCGCGGCGGGCTTCCGGCTCCTCGAAGTCCTTCACCAGCAGGTCGTGGTGGCGCGCGCTGGCCTTCCAGGCGACGTGGCGCAGCGGATCGCCGCGGCGGTAGTCGCGCAGGGCGGCCGGATCCTCGCCGCGGTGCAGGCGCTGGCGCCGTTCGTCGTCGGCGTGGCCGCCCGGCGGCGGGCCGCCGGCCTCGGGTCGCGGCCATACCAGCACGGACTGGGCCGGGTGCAGCCAGCTCCAGGCGCGGAACAGGCCCAGCGGCCAGGTGGTCCACACGCGCACCCGCGACAGCGCCTGCCAGCCGCGCGCCTCGGTGGGCAGGGGCATCGCCACCATGACTTCGCCGCGGGCGGCTTCCAGCAGGAAGGCGGCGCTGGCGTCGCCGAGGTCCAGCCGCACCGCGCAGCGCGTGCGCCGCGAGGTGAAGCGGAAGCCGAGCGGCAGCGCCTCGCCGGCCACGGCATGGCCGGCGCGGATGTCCTCCAGGCGCAACCCGTCGAGCGTGCGGAACGCCACCAGCATGCTGGCGGCGCCGGCGGCGCCGAGCAGGCAGGTGAGCAGCAGCGCCGCGTTGTTGGAATAGTTCAGCGCGCCGGCCAGCATCACCAGCAACAGCACGGTGAAGCCCAGTCCGAAGCGGGTGGGCACGATGTAGATGCGGCGCCGGTGCAGCGCCACCGGCAGCGGCTCGGGGCGGCGGTAGCGGGTCAGCGCAGGCAGCCGGCGCTCGGCGTACTCCTGGGCCCGGCGCAGGGCGTCGCGCATCAGTCGACGGCCACCTCGGCCAGCAGGGCACGCGCCAGGCTGTCGCCGCTGGCGCCGCGCGACGGCACCAGCCGGTGCGCGGCCAGCGGCACGAACAGCGCCTGCAGGTCTTCCGGCAGCACGTAGGCGCGCCCGCCGAGCAGCGCCCAGGCGCGCGCCGCCGCGAGCAGGGCCAGGCCCGCGCGCGGCGACAGCCCGGTGCGGATGTCGGCGTGCCGGCGGCTGGCGGCGAGCAGCGCCTGCAGGTAGTCGAGCAGGGCGTTGCTGGCGACCACGCCCTGCGCCTGCCGGTTCAGCGCCGCGAGCGCGGCGGCGTCGAGCTGCGGCGCGAGCTGGTCGAGCAGGTCGCGGCGGTCGTCGCCGGCGAGCAGGGCGCGTTCGGCGGCCGCGTCGGGGTAGTCCAACGACAGCCGCAGCATGAAGCGGTCGAGTTGCGAATCGGGCAGCGGGAAGGTACCGGCCAGGTCCAGCGGGTTCTGCGTCGCGACCACGAAGAACGGCCGCGGCAGCGCGCGGGTCTGGCCGTCCACGGTGACCTGGCCCTCGGCCATCGCCTCCAGCAGGGCGCTCTGCGTCTTCGGCGTGGCGCGGTTGATCTCGTCGGCCAGCAGCAGGCCGCAGAAGATAGGGCCGGGGTGGAAACGGAACTGCGCGGTCTCGCGCTCGTACACGCCGACCCCGATAATGTCCGAGGGCAGCAGGTCGCTGGTGAACTGCACGCGCTGGAATTCCAGCGCGAAGCTGGCCGCCAGCGCGCGCGCCAGGGTGGTCTTGCCCACGCCGGGCACGTCCTCCAGCAGCAGGTGGCCGCCGGCGATCAGGCAGGCGAAGGCCAGCTTCACCTGGCGTGGCTTGCCCAGCAGCACGCGGTTGACCTGGGCCAGGGCGGCTTCCAGGCGCTGGTGCAGGATCTCGTCGCGGAGCGGAGTGGTGGCGGACATGGTTCCCTGGGAGCGGAAGTGGACGGCGCGGCCGGTGGCCCATGCCTGACCGCGGCAGTGTAGCGACGCCGCTCGCGCGCTGGCGAGCGGCCTTCGTCACGGGCTTCGCGATCGAGCAGGCGGCCAAGCTGGCGATCGCCGCCGCGCTGTCGCCGTTCGGCGACGAGGCGTTCTACTGGCAGGAGAGCCGGCACCTCGCCTGGGGCTACAGCGACCTGCCGCCGCTCACCGCCTGGCTGATCCGGCTGGGCGAGGGCGTGGCGGGGCATGGCCTGCTGGGCATGCGCTGGCCGTTCCTGCTGCTCGGCGCCGCGTTGCCGTGGCTGGTGGTGGCCTTCGCGCGGCGGCTGTTCGATGCCCGCGCCGGCTGGCAGGCCGGCCTGCTGTGCCTGGCGCTGCCGCTGGCCGGCAGCCTCGGCGTGCTGGCCCTGCCGGACGTGCCGCTGACGGTGGCGATCATGCTGGCGCTGCTCGCGCTGGTGCGTGCGATGGACGCGGACCGCCGGCGCGACTGGCTGCTGTTGGGCGTCGCGCTGGCCGTGGGCTGGCTGACCCACTACCGCGCCGCGATGCCGATGCTGGCCGGCCTGCTTCTGTGCGTGCTGACGCCGCGCGGTCGCGCGCTGTGGCGTCGCGGCGGCTTCTGGCTGGCGCTGGCGGTGGCGACGTCGGGGCTGCTGCCGTTGCTGGTGTCGAACTGGCAGCAGCATGGCGCGGGGCTGGCCTTCCAACTGGTGGAGCGCAACCCGTGGCGCTTCCATGCCGACGCGCTGGTGCAGCCGCTGGAACAGGCGCTGGCCTGCACGCCGCTGCTGTACGGCATGCTGCTGTGGACCGCGTGGCGCTGCTGGCGGCGTCGTGGCGACGGCGCGCCATGGGACGTGCTCGCCGTGGTGCCGGCTACCTTCATCGCCGTGTATTTCGTCGCCGGGCTGTTCGCCGACGACCTGCGCTTCCGCGCGCATTGGCCGCTGCCGGGCTACCTGCCGTTGCTGGCGACGCTGCCGGTGTTGTGGCGACCGCTGGCGCGGCGGCGGGGCTGGCGGTTGTTCGCGTGGCTCGCCTTCATGCTGGCCGCGCTGGGCCAGGCGGCCGGGCTGGCCTACCTGGGGCTGGCGGCGGTGCCGGGCGGCGCCGGCGTGCTGGCCGGAGCGAAGGCGTTCCCGTACAACTTCGTGGGCTGGCGCGAGAGCGGCGCGGCCGCGCGCGACCTGTTGCGCGCCGCGCCGCCAGGCACCGTGCTGGTGGCGGACAATTTCATGCTCGCGGCGGAACTGGACTTCCAGCTCGGCGGCCAGGTGCCGGTGTACGCGCTGGACAGCCCGCGCAACATCTTCCATGGCCGCGCCCCGCAACTGGCCGTGTGGCGCCTGGACGGCGCCGGCCTGCGCGCCGCGCATGCGGGCGCGCCGATGCTGCTGGCGGTGGGCGAGGATGCCATGCGCGTGAGGGATCGTCCCGACTGGCTCGGCGGCCTCTGCGAGCGCATCGACGAGCCGCGCCCGCTGCGCCGGCTGGATATGTACCGGGGGCGCAAGCGCGTGGCGTTCTACCTGGGCCGGGTGCCGGCGCAGGCGCCGCCGGAAGCGCCGCCCGCGGTGGCAGTGCGCGACGCCTGCCCGGTCTGGCGGCGGGCCCATGCAGCCGAAGCCGGCGGATCAGGGTAGGACGACGCCGGCCTCGCGCAGCAGCCGCGCCAGCGCGATCAGCGGCAGGCCGACCAGGGCGGTGGGGTCCTCGCTGTCGATGCGCTCGAACAGGCTGATGCCCAGGCCCTCGCACTTGAAGCTGCCGGCGCAGTCCAGCGGTTGCTCGCGCTCGACGTAGCGGGCGATCTCGCCGGCGTCGAGCGGGCGGAACGCGACCCGCGTGTGGTCGACGTGGGTGCGCGCGAGCCCGCTGCGGGTGTCGAGCAGGCACAGCGCGGTATGGAAGCGCACTTCGCGCCCGGCGCTGGCCGCGAGCTGGGCGCGGGCGCGTGCGGCGTCGCCGGGCTTGCGCAGGAGTTCGCCGCCCAGTTCGGCCACCTGGTCGGAGCCGATCACCAGCACGTCGCGGCGGTCGCCGGCCGCCGCGGTAGCCTTGGCGACCGCCAGCCGCAACGCGCGCGCCGCCGGCGCCTCGCCCGGCCGCGGGGTCTCGTCGGTGTCCGGGGCGCAGGTGTCGAACTCGACGGCCAGCCGGCGCAGCAGTTCGGCGCGGTAGCGCGAGGTGGAGCCGAGCAGCAGCCGCGGCGTGTTCACGCCTCGGGCTCGCGGCGGATGTGCTCGCGCATCGCGCTGTCGAGCTCGCGCTGGGCCTGGCCCAGCGCCAGCAGCAGCGGGCGCAGGCGCTCGCGGGTGGCGTCCATGGTGCGGATGGCGTCGTCCAGCTCGGCCTGGCCGGCGCGCGGGGCGCGATCGCGGATCCAGATGCGCTGCTGCAACAATGAGCGTAGTCCCGCATCGATGGCCTGGGCGGCTTCCTGCTCGCCGGCGGCGGGCAGGTCGGGGTTCAGCGACATCACCGCGTGCGCCTGACGCAGTTCGCTGCGGCAGGTCTTCAGGTCGGCTTCCAGGCGGTCGGCCAGGTCCAGCAGGCGGCGCATGCTGGCGGCGCGGCGCGACAACCGCCGGCGCAGCAGCAGCCCCAGCATGGCCGCGGCGACCAGCAACGCGAGCAGGACGGCCACGCCGATCGTCAGGTAGGCATCCACGGGCATCCCGGGGCAGTCGGCGGGGAAGGCAGTCTGACGCATGCGGCGGCCGGAGGCAAAGGCTGTCGCGTTCCGGCGCAGGCCGCGCGCGGCTTGACTTTGGAATGCCCGCACTCCTACTATTTCCCGGTTATGTCCGTGACACTGCCAGAGTCCGTGGACGCTTGGCGCATGGTCTCGGCGCGGCGTTCCTTCGCAGGGGCCATGCCCGTTTCCGCCATGCCGCGCCTGTGCGAGGTGCTGGCGTCGGATGCGGGCGAGGCCGGCTACGAGCTGGATTTCGGCCGCGACGGCTTCGATACGGCTTATCTGGACGTGCGTGTGCAGGCGCCGCTGACGCTGACCTGCCAGCGCACGCTCGAGCCGTTCGTGCTGCCGGTGCGGGTCGAGACCCGGTTGGGCCTGATCCGCCACGAGCGCGAGGAGGCGGCGTTGCCTGCCGGCTGCGAGCCCCTGCTGGTGGCCGGCGACGGCAAGCTGGGCCTGGCCGACGTGATCGAGGACGAACTGCTGTTGGCGCTGCCGCTGGTGCCGGTGAACCCGGACAGCCGCCTGCCCGACGAAGCGACCGGTTCCGCGGCGGACGAAACGCCCGCCGCGGAGCGCGAAGACAACCCGTTCGCGGTATTGCGCGAACTGAAGAACCATTGATTCACCCGGAGAACCATCATGGCCGTTGCCAAGAGCCGCCGTACCCCGTCCACCCGCGGCATGCGCCGTGCCCACGACAAGCTGAAGACCGTGCAGCTGGCGACCGACCCGACCAGCGGCGAGGTGCACCTGCGCCATCACGTCACCGCCGACGGCTACTACCGCGGCAAGAAGGTGATCGACACCGGTTCGGCGGTGGTCGACGAGGACTGATCCCGGTCCGGGCCAGGCTCGTACCGCAGGCGGCGCGGCGACGCGCCGCTTTGCGTTTGCAGGGGCCGAGCCCGTACCGTTGGCGTTCCCGTGCGCGCCGCAGGCGGCGCGTCGATCACCGACCCAGCTGATGGAAAGGCGAATGGCCCCGATCTACTCCCGTATCATCGCCACCGGCAGCGCGCTGCCCGAGCGCGTGCTGAGCAACGCCGATCTGGAAAAGATCGTCGACACCAGCGACGAATGGATTCGCACCCGCACCGGCATCCGCCAGCGCCACGTGGCGGCGGAAGGGCAGACCACCGGCGACCTCGCCTTCCTCGCGGCGCAGCGCGCGCTGGAGGCGGCCGGCGTCAAGGCCTCCGAGCTGGACCTGATCGTGCTGGGCACCACCACGCCCGACATCATCTTTCCGTCCACTGCCTGCCTGGTGCAGGCGCGCCTGGGCGCCAACGGCTGTGCCGCGTTCGACGTCAACGCCGCCTGCTCGGGCTTCGTCTACGCGCTGGGCATCGCCGACAAGTTCATCCGCAGCGGCCAGTCGAAGAAGGTGCTGGTGATCGGCGCCGAGACGCTGACCCGCATGATCGACTGGAGCGAGCGCGAGACCTGCGTGCTGTTCGGCGACGGCGCCGGTGCGGTGGTGCTGGAAGCCGCCAGTGAGCCGGGCATCTACGCCACCTGCCTGCATGCCGACGGCGGCTACAAGGAGCTGCTGTGGAACCCGGTCGGCGTGTCCGCCGGCTTCCGCGACGAGCCCAACCACGGCGTGCGCATCAAGATGGCCGGCCGCGAGGTGTTCAAGGTCGCGGTGAAGACGCTGGACTCGCTGGTCGAGCAGACCCTCACGGCCGCCGGCCTGGAGGCTTCGCAACTGGACTGGCTGATCCCGCACCAGGCCAACCTGCGCATCATCGAGGCCACCGCCAAGCGGCTGAACATGTCGATGGAGCAGGTGATCGTGACCGTCGACAAGCACGCCAACACCTCGTCCGGCTCGGTGCCGCTGGCGCTGGACTACGCGGTGCGCTCGGGCAAGGTGCAGCGCGGCCAGAACCTGCTGCTGGAGGCCTTCGGCGGCGGCTTCACCTGGGCCTCGGCGCTGCTGCGCTACTGAGTTTCCGCGCGTGCCGCGCGATGCCGCCTGCGGGCGGCATCGTCGTTTCCGGCGCGCGGATACGGCTGCGTACGCCGCGTGCTGCTGGCATCATTGTCCTTTCGCATCCACGGATTTCCATCGATGACCGACACCGTCGCCTCGCTCGCTTTCGTCTTCCCCGGCCAGGGCTCGCAGTCGGTGGGCATGCTGGCCGACCTGGCCGCCGCGCACGCCGAGGTGAAGGCCACGTTCGACGAGGCCTCGCAGGGCGCCGGCACGGACCTGTGGGTGCTCAGCCAGCAGGGGCCGGACGAGCGGCTCAACCGCACCGAGAACACCCAGCCCGCGCTGCTGGCCGCCAGCGTGGCGACGTGGCGCGTGTGGCGGAAGCTCGGCGGCGCGCGGCCGGCGCAGCTCGCCGGGCACAGCCTGGGCGAGTACAGCGCGCTGGTCTGCGCCGGCGCGCTGTCGCTGCACGATGCGGCCGCGCTGGTGGCCGAGCGCGGCCGGCTGATGCAGGCCGCGGTGCCGGCGGGCACGGGCGCGATGGCGGCGATCCTGGGCGGCGACGACGCGCAGATCGCGCAGGTCTGCGCCGAGGTCGCGCAAGGCCAGGTGGTGGCGCCGGCCAACTACAACTCGCCGGGCCAGCTGGTGATCGCCGGCCACGCCGAGGCGGTCGACCGTGCGCTGGCGCGGCTGGCCGAGCTGGGCGTGAAGAAAGCGGTGAAGCTGGCCGTGTCGGTGCCGTCGCATTGCGCGCTGATGCGCGAGGCGGCCGACCGGCTGGGCGAACGCATGGCCTCGATCGCATGGCAACTGCCGTCGATCCCGGTGGTGCAGAACGCCGAGGCGGCGAGCTACGGCACGCTGGACGAAATCCGCGGCGCGCTGCAGCGCCAGCTCTACCTGCCGGTGCGCTGGGCCCAGTGCGTGCAGGCGCTGGCCGCCGGCGGCGCCAGCCGCCTCGCCGAGTGCGGTCCCGGCAAGGTGCTGGCCGGCCTCGCCAAGCGCATCGACAAGGGCCTGGAGGCCCGCGCCATCGGCGCGCCGGCCGAGCTGGACGCCGCCCTGGCCGAGTGGGCCTGAGCCCGCCCATCCCACGATCCCCGACACCCGAGGAAACGCTTCCATGAGCAACCCACTGCAGGGCGAGGTCGCGCTGGTCACCGGCGCCAGCCGCGGCATCGGCGCGGCGATCGCCGACGAGCTGGCGGCGCAGGGCGCCACCGTGGTCGGCACCGCCACCAGCGAGAACGGCGCCAGGGCCATCGGCGAGCGCCTGGCCGCGCACGGCGGCCACGGCCGCGTGCTGGACGTCACCGCCGCCGGCGCCATCGAGGCGCTGGTGGACGGCATCGCCAGGGAGTTCGGCGCGGTGTCGATCCTGGTCAACAACGCCGGCATCACCCGCGACCAGCTGCTGATGCGCATGCGGGACGAGGACTGGCAGGCCATCCTCGACACCAACCTCACCTCGGTGTACCGCGCCAGCAAGGCGGTGATGCGCGGCATGATGAAGGCGCGCAAGGGCCGCATCGTCTCGATCGCCTCGGTGATCGGCCTCACCGGCAACCCGGGCCAGGCCAACTACGCGGCGGCCAAGGCCGGCATCATCGCGTTCTCCAAGTCGCTGGCGCGCGAGATCGGTTCGCGCGGCATCACGGTGAACGTGGTGGCGCCGGGCTTCATCGACACCGACATGACGCGTGCGTTGCCGGAGGAGTCCAGGCAGGCGCTGCTCGGGCAGATCGCGCTGGGCCGCCTGGGCGAGGCGGCGGACATCGCCAGGGCGGTGGCCTTCCTCGCGTCGCCGGCGGCGTCCTACATCACCGGCGAGACGCTGCACGTCAACGGCGGCATGTACATGCCCTGAGCGGGCCATTCGGGAGCGTATTCAAACGGTTGTCGCCAGCGGCTGCGTTTTGGGCGACAATTGACCCTTCGCGTCGGCCACAGGGCCGGCGCCACGATTCTCGCCGGCGGAACGTGGCGGCCTCACGGCTTAGCCACTACAATCCGCCGGTCCTACGCCGGCCGATGGCCGGTGCCGATCAAGCAAATTCCCCGTGGGAGGTTTGGCAACATGAGCACCATCGAAGAGCGCGTCAAGAAAATCGTCGTCGAGCAGCTGGGCGTGAAGGAGGATGAAGTCACGGCGAATGCGTCGTTCGTGGACGATCTGGGCGCCGATTCGCTGGACACGGTCGAGCTGGTGATGGCCCTCGAGGAAGAGTTCGAGACCGAGATCCCGGACGAGGAAGCCGAGAAGATCACCACCGTGCAGCAGGCCGTGGACTACATCAAGGCCCACACCAAGGAGTGATCGGGCGAGGGCGGGACGGCGCCTTGCGCTGCCGCCCACGTGGCGATACCGGAAGCTGCGCCGACACGGCGCAGTTTTCGTTTCTGCAATCTGCAACGTCCGAACCCGTATGGTATGCGGCGGCGGGCATCCGCGAATTGCGGGAGGCGGCCGCGGGCCGGCGCTTCCCCGGAACACGAAGGAAAACAGCATGAGCAAGCGACGCGTGGTAGTGACCGGCATGGGCATCATCTCGCCGGTCGGCAACGATATCGCCACCGCCTGGGGCAACATCCTCAAGGGCGAGAGCGGCATCGGCCCGGTGACCCATTTCGACGCCAGCGCCTATGCCACCCGCATCGCCGGCCAGGTGAAGGGCTTCGAGCCGACCGATTGGGTGTCGCCCAAGGACGTCAAGAAGATGGACCACTTCATCCAGTACGGCATCGCCGCCGGCACCCAGGCGCTGCGCGATTCCGGGCTGGAGATCACCGAGGCCAACGCGCCGCGCATCGGCGTGGCGGTGGGCGCCGGCATCGGCGGTCTCAACACCATCGAGGACACCTCGATCGAGCTGCACGAGAAGGGCCCGCGCCGCGTGTCGCCGTTCTTCGTGCCCAGCTCCATCATCAACATGGTCTCGGGCTACCTGTCGATCATGTTCGGCCTGAAGGGCCCGAACATCGCCTGCGTCACCGCCTGCACCACGGCCACGCACAACATCGGCCTGGCCGCGCGGATGATCCAGTACGGCGACGCCGACGCGATGATCGCCGGCGGCGCCGAGTTCGCCACCACCGGCACCGCGATGGCGGGCTTCTGCTCGGCCAAGGCGATGTCCACCCGCAACGACGAGCCCGCCCGGGCCAGCCGTCCGTGGGACAAGGACCGCGACGGCTTCGTGCTGTCCGACGGTGCCGGCGTGCTGGTGCTGGAGGAGTACGAGCATGCGAAGGCGCGCGGCGCGCACATCCACGCCGAGCTGGTCGGCTTCGGCATGAGCGGCGACGCCTACCACATCACCGCGCCCAGCGAGGGCGGCGAGGGTGCGGCGCGCTGCATGGAGAGCGCGCTGAAGGACGGCGGCATCAACCCGGCCGAGGTGCAGTACATCAACGCGCACGGCACCTCGACGCCGCTGGGCGACCTTGGCGAGGTGCTGGCCGCCAAGCGCGTGTTCGGCGACCACGCGTACAAGCTGGCGGTCAGCTCGACCAAGTCGGTCACCGGCCACCTGCTCGGCGCCGCCGGCGGCGTGGAGGCGATCTTCACCATCCTGGCCATGCGCGACCAGGTGTTGCCGCCGACCATCAACCTGGACGAACCGGGCGAGGGCTGCGACCTCGACTTCGTGCCGAACGTGGCGCGCGAGTCGAAGATCGACGTGGCGATCTCCAACTCCTTCGGCTTCGGCGGCACCAACGGCACGCTGGCGTTCCGTCGCCTCTGACGTGACGCCGCATCGCCGCACCCTGGGCGGCCGGCGCGACCTGCTCGCGCCGGCCGCCGCGTTTCCGCAGCGCTATCCCGCCTTGCTGGAAAGCGTGGTGCGCGGCACACCGCAGGCACGCCACGACATCCTGTTCGCGTTTCCCGGCGCCAGCCTGCGGCTGGATGCCGACGGGCGCGTGCGAGACGGCGGCGGCCGCATCGCCGGTGCCCGTTTCCTCGACGCGCTGGATGCGGCCTGGTGCGCCGAGCAGCTGCCGCGGGAAGACGACGGCCTGCCGTTCCACGGTGGCTGGGCCCTGCTGCTGTGCTACGAACTGGCGGGCGAGGTCGAGCCTTCGCTGCGCCTGCCGCCGCCGGACGGGTTGCCGCTGGCGCTGGCGCTGCGCTGTCCCGCGGCCGCCATCGTCGACCACGCGCGCGATTGCACCGTGCTGGTAGCCGAGGCCGGCAGCGAACACCTGCTCGACCTGCTGGAGGCCGACCTCGCCGTCGCGGCGCCGCCGCCTTCGCCGCCGGCACCCGTCGCCATCGAGGAGGACGAACCGCAACGCTTCCTCGACGGCGTCGCGCGCATCCACGGACACCTGCGCGCGGGCGACATTTTCCAGGCCAACCTGTCGCGCGCCTGGCGCGCCCGCTACGCCGAGCCGCCAATGCCAGCCGCGCTGCATGCGACATTGCGCCGGGCCAATCCGGCACCGTTCGCCGGCCTGCTGCAGCAGCCGGGCTGGGCCGTGGTCAGTTCCTCGCCGGAACGGCTGGTGGAGGTGCGCGGTGGCGTGGCGCAGACGCGCCCGATCGCCGGCACGCGCCCGCGCGTGGCGGGCGACGACGAGGCCGCGCGCATCCGCGAGCTCGCCGCGCATCCCAAGGAGCGCGCCGAGCACGTGATGCTGATCGACCTGGAGCGCAACGACCTCGGCCGCGTCTGCGTGCCCGGCACGGTGGCGGTGGACGAGCTGATGACGGTGGAGAGCTACGCCCACGTGCACCACATCGTCTCCAACGTGCGCGGTCGCCTGCGTCCGGACGTGACGCCGGGCGAGGCGATCGCCGCGGTGTTCCCCGGCGGCACCATCACCGGCTGCCCCAAGGTGCGCTGCATGGAAATCGTGGCCGCGCTGGAGAATGCCCCCCGCGGCGCCTACACCGGCGCGCTGGGCTACCTCGACCGCAACGGCGACATGGACCTCAACATCCTGATCCGCACGCTGACCCTCACCGGTGGCGGGGTATCGCTGCGCGCCGGCGCGGGCATCGTGGCCGACTCGGTGGCCGAGCTCGAGCTGGCCGAGACCCGCGCCAAGGCGCGCGGCCTGCTGCGCGCGCTGGGGGCGGCGGACGCATGATCCTGGTCGACGGCCAGCCGCAGGACCGCGTGTCCGCGCAGGACCGCGGCCTGCTGTACGGCGACGGCCTGTTCGAGACGGTCCGCCTCGTGGGCCGCGCCGCGCCGCTGTGGCCGCGGCACATGCGGCGGCTGGCGCATGGCTGCGAGCGCCTGCGATTGCCGATGCCCGATCCTGCGCTGCTGTGGCGCGAGGCGCTGGCGGCGGGCGAGGGCATGGCGCAGGCGGTGGTGCGCATCACGCTCACCCGCGGCACGGGCGCGCGCGGCTACGCGATGCCGGCCACGCCGCACGCCACCCGCGTCGTGGCCGCCTTCCCGATGCCGGCGCTGGACGCGTCGGCGTACCGCGACGGCATCCGGCTGCACCTGTGCGCGACGCGCCTGGCCGAACAGCCGGCGTTGGCCGGGCTCAAGCACCTCAACCGGCTGGAGCAGGTGCTGGCGCGCGCCGAGTGGGACGATCCGGCGGTCGCCGAGGGCCTGCTGTGCGACGCGCGCGGGCGCGTCGTCTCGGCGGTCTCGGCCAACCTGTTCGCGGTGGTCGACGGCGTACCGGCGACGCCGGCGCTGGATCGCTGCGGCGTGGCCGGCGTGGCGCGCGCCGAGGTGCTGGACGCGCTGCCGCGGGCGCAGGTGCGCGACCTGCCGCTGGACGAATGCCTGCGCGCCGGGGAGCTGTTCCTGACCTCCAGCGTGCGCGGCATCCTGCCGGTTCAGGCCGTGGGCGATAACGTGTATGTTCCCGGTCCTGTCGCGCGCGCCCTGCAGGCGCACTGGGCGGCGCTGGGCTTTCCGACGGAGCAGGCATGACGGGTCGCAAGACAAACCGGGGCAGGGTGCGGGCAGGGGCCGTCGTGCTGCTCCTGCTGCTGGCGCTGGCCGGCGCGCTGGGCTGGGGCTGGTTCGCGCTGCAGCGCTTCGCCGTCGCGCCGCTGCAGGTGAGCGCGGCGGGGCAGAGCATCGACATCGGCCGTGGCGCCAGCTTCAAGGAGATCGTGCGCGAGCTGCGCCGCCGCGGCTTCACGCGCGCCGCGCCGTTCGTCTGGCGGCTGCAGGCCGAGCGCATGCACGTGGCCGGCCGCCTGCATGCGGGCGAGTACGCGCTGCCGCCCGGCATCACGCCGCGCCAGCTGCTCGACGACATGGCGCGCGGCAAGGTGCTGCAGCACGACTTCACCATCGTCGACGGCTGGACCTTCCGCCAGATGCTCGACCTGCTGCGCCAGGCGCCCAAGCTGAAGCACGACACGACGGGGCTGGACGAGGCGGCGATCATGCAGCGCATCGGCGCGCCCGGCGAACGCGCCGAGGGCCGCTTCCTGCCCGAGACCTACGCCTACGTGAAGGGGGACAGCGACCTCGACATCCTCCGGCGCGCGCACGCCGCGATGGCGAAGACGCTGGCCGAGCTGTGGCCGCAGCGCGACAAGGACCTGCCGCTGGCCACGCCCTACGACGCGCTGATCCTCGCGTCCGTCGTGGAAAAGGAAACCGGCCGCGCCGACGAGCGGGCGAAGATCGCCGGCGTGTTCGTGCGCCGGCTGGAAAAGCACATGCTGCTGCAGACCGACCCCAGCGTGATCTACGGCATGGGCGATAGCTACCACGGCAACATCCGCAGGAGCGACCTCACCACCGACACGCCGTACAACACCTACGTCCGGCCGGGCCTGCCGCCCACGCCGATCGCGCTGCCGGGCAGGGCGGCGATCGAGGCGGCGCTGCATCCGGCGGCGGGCACCGCGCTGTACTTCGTGGCGCGCGGCGACGGCACGCACGTGTTCGCCGACACCCTCGACCAGCAGAACCGCAACGTGGCCTGCTACCAGCTGAAGCGCTGCCCATGACCCTCGCACGCGGCAAGTTCATCACCCTCGAGGGCGGCGAAGGCGCCGGCAAGAGCACCCTGCTGGCCGGCCTGCGCGAGCACTTCGCGGCGGCCGGCGTCGACCTGCTGCTGACCCGCGAGCCGGGCGGCACCCCGCTGGGCGAGGCGGTGCGCGGCATCGTGCTCGACCCCGCGCATCGCGGCCTGTGCGCCGAGAGCGAGCTGCTGCTGATGTTCGCCTCGCGCGCGCAGCTGGTGCGCGAGGCGATCCTGCCGGCCCTGGCGGCGGGTCGCTGGGTGCTGTGCGACCGCTACGTGGACGCCAGCTACGCCTACCAGGGCGGCGGGCGCGGCCAGCCGGCCGAACGCATCGCCGCGCTGGAACAATGGGCCTGCGCGGGCCTGCGGCCCGACCTCACCCTGCTGCTGGACCTGCCGGTGGCCACCGGCCGCGCCCGCGCCGCGGGCCGCGGCGAGGCGGACCGAATCGAGACCGAGGCCGACGCCTTCTTCGAGCGCGTGCGTGCGGCCTACCGCGCCCGCGCCGCCGCCGAGCCGGGACGCTTCCGCGTACTCGACGCCGGCCTGCCGCCGGCGGCGGTGCTGCAGGCGGCGCGGGATGCGGTGGCGCCCCTGCTGGAGACTCCGCGATGACGCCGCCCTGGCATGCCGACGCCTGGGCGCGGCTGCAGGCGCGCCGCACGCGCGATGCGCTGCCGCACGCGCTGCTGCTGGCCGGGCCGGCGGGGCTGGGCAAGCGCGATTTCCTGCAACGCTTCGTGCGCGGCCTGCTGTGCGAACGGCCGGTCGACGGCGACGCCTGCGGGCGCTGCCGCAGTTGCCTGCTGCTGGATGCCGGCACCCATCCCGACCGGGTGGAACTGGGTTATGGCCTGCGCAAGGACGGCGTGCAGCGAAGCGAGATCGTGGTCGACCAGATCCGCGAACTGTCCGCGCGGCTGGCCACGTCGAGCCAGTTCGGCGGCTGGCAGGTGGCCAGCATCGACCCCGCCGACGCGATGAACGCCGCCGCCGCCAACGCCTTGCTCAAGACGCTGGAGGAGCCGGCGCGGCAGACCCTGCTGGTGCTGGTCGCCGACGCGCCGTGGCGCCTGCCGCAGACCATCCGCAGCCGCTGCCAGCGCATCGAGTTCAACCTGCCGCCGCGGGCGCAGGCGCTGGACTGGCTGCAGGCCGGAGGCGTGCAGGACGCCGCGGCGGCGCTGGACGCGGCCGGCGGCAACCCGGGCCTGGCCTGCGCCTGGGCGCAGGAAGGTGCGCTGGCGCGGCGACAGGACGTGCGCAAGGACCTGGCCGCGCTGGCGGCCGGTCGCGGCGAAGCGATGGACGTGGTCCGGCGCTGGCTGGAAGGCGAACCGGCACAGCGGCTGTGGTTCGCCGCCCAGGCGGTGGCCGACGAACTGCGCGCGCGTGCCGGCGGCGGGACCGGGCCGCTGGCCAGCGCGCTCGACGCGGAGGCGCTGGGCCACTGGTACGACCGCGCCAACCGCACCCGCGACGCCCTGCGCGGTCCGCTGCGCGGCGACCTGCTGCTGCTGGAACTGCTCGGCGACTGGCGCTGAGCACCCAGGCGCACGGCCGTCACGCTTTCGGGATGCTCCGGCGCTTACCTTGATGCCGATGCCTGCCTTCTCCCCGCAAACCCGCCTGCTGGTGGTGGCACCGCACCCCGACGACGAGACGCTGGCCGCCGGCCTGCTGATCCAGCAGGTGCTGGCGGCCGGCGGCGCGGTGCGCGTGCTGCTGCTCACCGACGGCGATGACAATCCCTGGCCGCAGCGCTGGCTGGAACGGCGCTGGCGGATCCGTGCCGGAGACCGCCAGCGCTGGGGCTTGCGGCGCCGGGGCGAGGCCGTCCGTGCGCTGGCGCGGCTGGGCGTGCGGGTGGACGCGCTCGAGGCCATGGGCTGGCCCGACATGGGCCTGACCGGGCTGCTGCGCGAGCGGGCGCCGGAGGCGCTGGCGTCGCTGGGCGCGGCCATCGGGGCCTTCGCGCCCGGCCTGTTGCTGCTGCCCGCGCTGGACGACCGCCATCCCGACCACGGCGCGGCGCACGTGCTGTGCCGGCTGGCGCTGGCCGGCCGGGCGGCCATGCCCGAGTTGCTGGCCTATCCCGTGCACGCGCCGCGTGCCGCGTCGCCCGGCGGAGACGGGGCGGGCGGCGCGCCGCAGCAGCGGCGCAAGCTGGCCGCGCTGGCCGAGCACGCCAGCCAGACCGCGCTGAGCGGCGGCCGCCTGCGCCGCCTGGCGATGCGGCCGGAACGCCACGAGCCGGTGGATGCCGCGCCGGCGGCCGGCGACGGCCGGCTGCCATGGCGACCGCCGGTCCTGCTGCACCCGTTCCTCCGCCTGCTGGTGGCCGAGGCCGGCGGCGTGCGCGACCTGGCCTGGCGCGCCGCTCCGTTGCGCCGCGACGCCGGCGGCTACCGGCTGGAACTGCCGCCGGCGGACGGGCCGCGCTTCGCCAAGCTGTACCTGGACGCCCGTTCGCCGTGGATCTTCGACCACTGGGGCTGGTGCCGCTTGTGAGCCGCCGTTCGCACCGCGGCGCACGCGTCTTTGCGCGGGACGCGGGGCGTCGCTAGGATGCCGGCAGGCCCTCGCCGCCACGCACAGGAACAGGCATGAATCCCGCCGTTGCCCGCCAGGGCATCATCTCGCTGAAATTCAAGGACACCTACGCGCTGTACGGCGCCTACATGCCGTTCCTCAAGCAGGGCGGCCTGTTCGCGGCCACCACGCAGAGCTATGCGCTGGGCGACGAGGTGGTGCTGCTGGTCAACCTGGAAAGCGCGGGCGAGCGCCTGTCGGTGGCGGGCAAGGTGGCGTGGGTGACGCCGCCCAGCGCGCAGGGCAATGGCCGCGTGGCCGGCATCGGCGTGCAGTTCAACGAATCGCCCGACGGCGAGGCCGCGCGCAGCCGCATCGAGGCGCTGCTGGCCGGCCTGCTGGGCTCGGAGCGACCCACGCTCACCATGTAGCCGTCCGCGGCCGTCGCCCGCGCTCGTCCCGGCCCCGGAAGGAATTCGCGTCAGCCGATCAGGCACTTGCGCGCCCGGCAGTGCGGCGCATCCGTGGACAGGGGTTGCGGCGGGCCCGCGGCCTCGGCCGCCGCGGCGCATCCGTCACGCTGCCACGACAGTCAAGGCTTGTCGGCATACCTATACGCGCTGGTACAATGCCGGGATTCCCGAATTTGTATCGTGGAATTCCGGATGTCCGCCGCGGCGCGTGCGGACGATCGTGGCCGCAAGGCCTGTCCCGAGGTTCCGGACCGTTTCCCCGACGGTCGCTGATGCGCCCCGCGGCGCGGAGGTAAGTTTCATCGTGCTTGCCGAATACTGGCCAGTTCTCCTGTTCATCCTCGTCGCCGCCGGCCTCGGCATCGCGCTGCTGGTGATCGGCATGCTTGCCGGTCCGCGTCGTCCCGAGTCGGAAAAGCTCTCGCCGTACGAGTGCGGCTTCGAGGCGTTCGAGGATGCCCGCATGCGCTTCGACGTGCGCTACTACCTGCTGGCGATCCTGTTCATCATCTTCGACCTGGAAATCGCCTTCCTGTTCCCGTGGGCGGTGGTGTTCAAGCAGATCGGCATCGTGGCGCTGATCGAGATGGCGCTGTTCCTGCTGCTGCTGGTGATCGGCTTCGCCTACGTCTGGAAGAAGGGAGCGCTCGAATGGGAGTGATGTCCGCCATCGATCGGGTGATGCACAACCCGCAGCCGCTGAACCTGGTGGACGACATCCTGCGTCCGGCCGGGGACAATCCCGTGGTGCAGCGCGGCTTCGTCACCACCAGCGTGGACGCGCTGATGAACTGGGCGCGCACCGGCTCGATGTGGCCGATGACCTTCGGCCTGGCCTGCTGCGCCGTTGAAATGATGCACGCCGGCGCCGCGCGCCTGGACCTCGACCGCTACGGCGTGATCTTCCGCCCATCGCCGCGCCAGTCCGACGTGATGATCGTGGCCGGCACCCTGGTCAACAAGATGGCGCCCGCGCTGCGCAAGGTCTACGACCAGATGCCCGACCCCAAGTGGGTGATCTCGATGGGCAGCTGCGCCAACGGCGGCGGCTACTACCACTACTCCTATTCGGTGGTGCGCGGCTGCGACCGCATCGTGCCGGTGGACATCTACGTGCCAGGCTGCCCGCCCACGGCCGAGGCGCTGATCCACGGCATCCTGCAGCTGCAGAAGAAGATCCGCCGCACCAGCACCATCGCCCGCGGCTGAGGCACGAGCCATCATGACCGATACTTCCAAGACCTCGCTGGCCGGGCGCCTCGCCGCGCGGTTCGGCGACACGCTGAAGATCAGCGTCGTCCGCAACGAGACCACCGCCGAGCTGGCGGCCGCCGACCTGCTCGCGGTGGCCGCGGCGCTGCGCGACGAGCCGGAGTTCCGCTTCGGCGAGCTGATCGATCTGTGCGGCGTCGACTACCTGGGCTACGGCCAGACCGAGTGGGACACCAGCGACGTCTCCTGGACCGGCTTCTCGCGCGGCGTGGAAGGCGAGGCGGTGGGCCGCTTCCGCTGGGACGACCGCCCGCGCGACGTGGGCCAGCCGCGCCGCTACGCCGCGGTGATCCACCTGCTGTCGGTGGAGAACAACCGGCGCCTGCGCCTGCGCGTGTTCTGCGCCGACGACGCGCTGCCGGTGGTGCCCTCGGTCACTGGCATCTGGCCGGGCGTCAACTGGTTCGAGCGCGAGGCGTTCGACATGTACGGCATCATCTTCGAAGGCCATCCGGACCTGCGCCGCATCCTCACCGACTACGGCTTCGTGGGGCATCCGTTCCGCAAGGATTTCCCGCTGATCGGCAACGTGGAAGTGCGCTACGACCCCGAGCAGAAGCGCGTCATCTACGAACCCGTGTCGATCGAGCCGCGCGTGCTGGTGCCGCGCACCATCCGCGACGACGCCGACCTCGCCCAGGCCAAGGCCGAAGCCGCCGACCACTGGCGGGAGAATTGAGATGGCCCAGGAAATCCGCAACTACACGATGAACTTCGGCCCGCAGCACCCGGCCGCGCACGGCGTGCTGCGCCTGGTGCTGGAGATGGACGGCGAGACCATCGTCCGCGCCGACCCGCACATCGGCCTGCTCCACCGCGGCACCGAGAAGCTGGCCGAGTCCAAGCCGTTCAACCAGTCGATCGGCTACATGGACCGCCTCGACTACGTGTCGATGATGTGCAACGAGCACGCCTACGTGCGCGCGATCGAGACCCTGCTGGGCATCGAGGCGCCCGAGCGCGCGCAGTACATCCGCACGATGTTCGACGAGATCACCCGCATCCTCAACCACCTGATGTGGATCGGCTCGAACGCGCTCGACCTCGGCGCGATGGCGGTGTTCCTGTACGCCTTCCGCGAGCGCGAGGAGCTGATGGACTGCTACGAGGCGGTCTCCGGCGCGCGCATGCACGCCACCTACTACCGCCCCGGCGGCGTCTACCGCGACCTGCCGGCGCAGATGCCGCAGTACCGCGAGTCGCCCTGGCACAAGGGCAACGACCTGAAGCGCCTGAACCGCTGGCGCGAGGGTTCCATGCTCGACTACCTCGAGGCCTTCACCGCCGACTTCCCGACCAAGGTGGACGAGTACGAGGAACTGCTCACCACCAACCGCATCTGGAAGCAGCGCACGGTGGGCATCGGCGTGATCCCGCCGGAAGTCGCCCAGCAGTGGGGCATGACCGGCGCGATGCTGCGCGGCTCCGGCGTGGCGTGGGACCTGCGCAAGAAGCAGCCCTACGCCAAGTACGCCGAGATGGACTTCGACATCCCGGTGGGCGTCAACGGCGACTGCTACGACCGCTACCTGGTGCGCGTCGAGGAGATGCGCCAGTCCAACCGCATCATCCGGCAGTGCGTGCAGTGGCTGAAGACCAACCCCGGGCCGGTGATGGTGGAGAACTACAAGGTCGCCCCGCCGAAGCGCGAGGAGATGAAGGAGAGCATGGAAGCGCTCATCCACCACTTCAAGCTGTTCACCGAGGGCTACGGCGTGCCGGCCGGCGAGACCTACTGCGCGGTCGAGGCGCCGAAGGGCGAGTTCGGCTGCTACCTGGTCTCCGACGGCGCCAACAAGCCGTTCCGCGTGCACCTGCGCGCGCCGGGCTTCGCCCACCTGTCCTCGATCGACGCCATCGTGCGCGGCCACCTGCTGGCCGACGTGGTGGCGATGATCGGCACTTATGACCTCGTGTTCGGCGAAGTCGATCGCTGAGCCGGCACGACGGAGAAACGCATGAAAGCCACCGGACATTACGACCAGGTCAAGAACGTCGATCCGCTCGTCGTGCTCGACGAGCACACGCGCCAGCACATCGACCACTGGCTGACCAAGTTCCCGCCGGACCGCAGGCGCTCGGCGCTGATCCAGGCGCTGTTCGCCGCGCAGGAGCAGAACAAGGGCTTCCTCACCGACGAGCTGATCACGGCGGTGGCGAAGTACCTCGACCTGCCCGCGGTGTGGGCCTACGAGGTGGCCAGCTTCTATTCGATGCTGGAGACGAAGCCGGTGGGCCGCAACAACGTGGCGATCTGCACCAACATCTCGTGCTGGCTCAACGGCGCCGAGGACCTGGTGAGGCACTGCGAGAAGAAGCTGGGCATCAAGCTCGGCGAGAGCACCCCGGACGGCCGCGTCTACCTCAAGCAGGAGGAGGAATGCATCGCCGCCTGCGTGTACGCGCCGGCGATGACGGTGAACGGCCACTACCACGAGCGGATCACCCCCGAGAAGCTCGACCAGATTCTGGACGGCCTGGAGTAAGCGCGACATGGCAAGCACTACCGGTCCGGTCGGACCCGCCCCCCAGGACCACCAGGTCGTCTACACCACGCTGCATTTCGACAAGCCGTGGGCGATGGCCAGCTACGAGCAGGTGGACGGCTACAAGGCGTGGCGCAAGATCCTCGCCGAGAAGCCCGATCCCGCCGGCCTGGTCGAGGAAGTCAAGAAATCCAGCCTGCGCGGCCGCGGCGGCGCGGGCTTCCCCACCGGCCTGAAGTGGTCCTTCATGCCGAAGGGCGACATGCAGAAGTACATCCTGTGCAACTCGGACGAATCCGAGCCAGGCACCGCCAAGGACCGCGACATCCTGCGCTACAACCCGCACGCGGTGATCGAGGGCCTGGCGATCGCCTGCTACTGCACCGGTTCCACCGTGGCCTACAACTACCTGCGCGGCGAGTTCCACCACGAGCCGTTCGAGCACTTCGAGGAAGCGCTGAAGGAAGCCTACGCGGCCGGCCTGCTCGGCAAGAACGTGCAGGGCAGCGGCATCGACGTGGACATCTACGGCGCGCTCGGCGCCGGCGCCTACATCTGCGGCGAGGAAACCGCGCTGATGGAGTCGCTGGAAGGCAAGAAGGGCCAGCCGCGCTTCAAGCCGCCGTTCCCGGCCAACTTCGGCCTGTACGGCAAGCCCACCACGATCAACAACACCGAGACCTACGCCTCGGTGCCGGCGATCCTGCGCAACGGCGCCGACTGGTTCCTCAACCTCGGCAAGCCGAACAACGGCGGCCCGAAGATCTTCTCGGTCTCCGGCCACGTCAACAAGCCCGGCAACTTCGAGATCCGCCTCGGCACCCCGTTCAAGGATCTGCTGGAGATGGCCGGCGGCGTGCGCAATGGGCACGCACTGAAGGCGGTGATCCCCGGCGGCTCCTCGATGAAGGTGCTCAACGCCGAGGAAATGCTGGCGGCCACCATGGACTACGACTGCCTGCAGAAGGCGGGCTCGGGCCTGGGGTCCGGCGCGGTGATCGTGATGGACGAGACCACCTGCATGGTCAAGGCCTGCCATCGCATCGCGCGCTTCTACAAGGCCGAGTCCTGCGGCCAGTGCACGCCGTGCCGCGAAGGCACCGGCTGGATGTACCGCGTGCTCACGCGCATCGTGGAAGGCAAGGGCACGCAGGACGACCTGCACCGCCTCAAGGCCATCGCCGGCCAGATCGAAGGCCACACCATCTGTGCGTTCGGCGAAGCCGCCGCGTGGCCGGTGCAGGGCTTCCTCGCCAAGTTCTGGAACGAATTCGAATACTACGTGCAGCATGGTCGCTCGATGACCGAGGACCGGCTCGCCGCCAACCGTGGAGTCGCTGCCTGATGAGTGCGCAGCCAACCAGCAATGCCGCGCCCGACCTCGTCAACATCGAGATCGACGGCAAGCCCACGCAGGTCCGCAAGGGCGCGATGATCATCGAGGCGGCCGACGCCATCGGCGTCGCCATCCCGCGCTTCTGCTACCACCGCAAGCTGCCGATCGCCGCCAACTGCCGCATGTGCCTGGTCGACGTGGAGATGGGCGGCCGCCCGATGCCCAAGCCGCAGCCGGCCTGCGCCACGCCGGTGGGCGAGGGCATGAAGGTCACCACGCGTTCGGACAAGGCGCTGAAGTTCCAGAAGGACGTGATGGAGTTCCTTCTGATCAACCACCCGCTGGATTGCCCGATCTGCGACCAGGGCGGCGAGTGCGAGCTGCAGGACGTGGCGCTGGGCTACGGACGCAGCGTGTCGCGCTACACCGAGCGCAAGCGCACCATTGCCGACGAGAACCTCGGGCCGCTGGTCGCCACCGAGATGACCCGCTGCATCCAGTGCACGCGTTGCGTGCGCTTCACCAGCGAGATCGCCGGCAGCTACGAGCTGGGCGGCATGAGCCGCGGCGAGAACCTGCAGATCGGCACCTACATCGGCAAGACGGTGGAGACCGAGCTGTCGGGCAACATCATCGACGTCTGCCCGGTGGGCGCGCTCACCAACAAGCCGTTCCAGTTCAAGGCGCGGGCCTGGGAGCTGATCGCCAAACCGTCGGTCGCCTGGCACGACGCGCTGGGCTCGAACCTGTGGCTGCACACCCGCCGTGGCGAGGTGCTGCGCACGGTGCCGCGCGACAACGAAGCGATCAACGAGTGCTGGCTGTCCGACCGCGACCGCTACAGCCACCAGGGCATGTACGCGGCCGACCGTGCCGGCGTGCCGGAAGTGAAGCGCAACGGCCAGTGGCAGCCGACCACCTGGGAGGACGCGCTGGGCACCGCCGCCGAAGCGTTGAAGAGCGTGCCGGGCAGCGAGCTGGGCGTGCTGGTGCATCCGGCCACCACCAACGAGGAGGCTGACCTGCTGCTGCGCCTCGCGCGCGGCCTGGGCAGCGCCCACGTCGACCACCGCCTGCGCCAGCTCGACTTCGCCGACAACGCCGCGGCCGTGCGTTTCGGCGTGCCGGTGGCCGAGGTGTCGCAGGTGCGCGCCGCGCTGCTGGTCGGCTCCGACCTGCGCCGCGAGATGCCGCTGCTCAACCATCGCCTGCACCAGGCGGTGAAGAAGGGCGCCAGGGTGTTCGCGGTCAACCCGGCCGACTTCGAGTTCAACTACGCGCTGGCCGGTGCCGAGATCGTGCCGCCGCAGGGCATGGTCGACGCGCTGCTGGCGCTGGCCAAGGCCGCCGTGGCGTCCGGGGCCGCGGCCCCGGCGGCGCTGGCCGACGCCATCGCCGGCGCATCCGGCGACCAGGGCGACAGCGACGCCATCGCCGCGCTGAAGGCCGGCAAGGCGGTGGTGATTCTCGGCGAGGCGGCGGTCACCCACCCGCAGGCGTCCTGGCTGCGCGCGCTCGCCCGTTTCGTCGCCGAAGCCACCGGCGCCGGTTACGACGAGCTGCCGGTGGGCGCCAATGCTGTGGGCCTGGCCCAGCTCGGCGTGGCGCCGGGCAACGGCGGCCTGGACGCGCAGGCGATGCTGGCGCAGCCGCGCCAGGGCTACGTGCTCTACGGCGTGGAGCCGCCGCACGACTTCGCCGACGGCGCCCAGGCGCTGGCCGCGCTGCGTGGCGCCCGGCAGGTGGTGGCGTTCAGCGCCTACGCCAGCGCCGCGCTGCGCGAGGTGGCGGACGTGATCCTGCCGATCGCGCTGCTGCCCGAGATGGACGGCACGCTGGTGAACGTGGACGGTCTGGCGCAGGAAGTGCTGGCCGGCGCCAAGGCGCCGGCCGAGGCGCGCCCGGGCTGGAAGGTGCTGCGCGCGCTGGGCGGCGCGATGAACCTGGCCGGTTTCGAGTTCAACGACCTGGCCGGCTTGCGCGACGGCATCGCGGCCCGCCCGGTAGCGAGCCGCGAGGGCCTGGCCGTCCGGTCGCCGGCGGCTGGCCTGGTCCGCCTCGCCACTTGGCCGATCTACCGCAGCGACGCGGTGCTGCGCCGGGCCGCCGCGCTCAACGCGCATCCGTTGAACCGGGCGCCGGCCGTGCGCATCAATGCCGCCGAAGCCGCCCGGCAGGGCCTCGCCGACGGCGCACAGGTGCGCGTCGGCGACGCGACGCTGCCGGTGGTCGTCGACCGCGCGTTGCCCGACGGCGCCGCGTGGATCGAGGCCGCGCAGGACTCCACCGCCACGCTGCCGCCCTACGGCGCAGCCATCACCCTGAGCAAGGCATAAGGCCCATGGGCGAACAGATCCTCAACCAGGTCATCTGGCCGGTCATCTACATCCTGTGCATCGCCGTCCCGGTGATCCTCGCGGTGGCGATGTTCGTGTACTGGGAGCGCAAGGTCATCGGCTGGATGCACGTGCGCATGGGGCCGAACAAGGTCGGCCCGCTGGGCCTGCTGCAGGCCTTCGCCGATGTGGTCAAGCTGCTGGTCAAGGAGGTGATCCTGCCGACCAACGCGAACCGGTTCCTGTACTACCTCGCGCCGATGCTGGCGCTGGTGCCGGCGTTCGCGGCGTGGGCGGTGATCCCGTTCAACGACAAGCTGGTGCTGTCCAACGCCAACGCCGGCCTGCTGTACCTGCTGGCGATGACCTCGCTGGGCGTGTACGGCATCATCCTCGCCGGCTGGGCCTCGAACTCGCGCTACGCGCTGCTCGGCGCGATGCGCTCGGCGGCGCAGGTGATCTCCTACGAGCTGGCGATGGGCCTGTGCCTGGTCTGCGTGCTGGTGCTGGCCGGCTCGCTCAACCTCACCGACATCGTGCACGCGCAGGCCGGCCACAAGGGCCTGTTCGACTGGTTCTGGCTGCCGCTGCTGCCGGTGTTCGTGATCTACTTCATCTCCGGCGTGGCCGAGACCAACCGCGCACCGTTCGACGTGGCGGAGGGCGAGTCGGAGATCGTTGCCGGCTTCCACGTGGAGTACTCCGGCTCGGCGTTCGCCATCTTCTTCCTGGCCGAGTACGCCAACATGATCCTGGTGAGCTTCCTCGCCTCGATCCTGTTCCTGGGCGGCTGGCTCAGCCCGTTCCCGGAAACCTGGGGCTTCATCGGCCACGGCAGCTTCCTGTGGCTGTTCGTCAAGGCCTTCGTGTTCGCCTTCATGTTCCTGTGGTTCCGCGCCACCTTCCCGCGCTACCGCTACGACCAGATCATGCGGCTGGGCTGGAAGGTGTTCATCCCCATCGCCATCGTCTGGGTGCTGGTGGCCGGGTGCCTGAAGTACTACGGCCTGGTGGTCGCAGGGGCCTGAGATGAGAACTCGCCGCGAGCACCCGCCCCTCATCCGACCCCTTCGGGGCCACCTTCTCCCCGCAGGGGAGAAGGGCAGTATGCCGAGAGCTTTTTGATGAAACGCATAATCAGCTATTTCAACAGCCTGCTGCTGGCCGAACTGCTCAAGGGCATGGGCCTGACCCTGCGCTACATGTTCAGCCCGAAGTACACGATGCGCTACCCGATGGAGCACATCCCCAAGTCGAATCGTTTCCGCGGCCTGCACGCGCTGCGCCGCTACGCGAACGGCGAGGAGCGCTGCATCGCCTGCAAGCTGTGCGAGGCGGTGTGCCCGGCGCTGGCGATCACCATCGATTCGGCGCCGCGCGAGAGCGACGGCCAGCGCCGCACCACGCGCTACGACATCGACCTGTTCAAGTGCATCTTCTGCGGCTTCTGCGAGGAAAGCTGCCCGGTCGACTCGATCGTGGAGACGCACGTGCACGAGTACCACTTCGAGCAGCGCGGCGAGAACGTGGTGACCAAGCCGCAGCTGCTCGCCATCGGCGACCGCTTCGAGGCCGAGGTCGCCGCCGCCCGCGCGCAGGACGCGGCGTACCGCTGAGGATGGAACGTCATGATTGATCCGAACCTGTTCCAACTCGTCTGCTTCTACGCCTTCGGCATCGTCACGGTGGGGGCCGCGCTGGCGGTGATCACCCTGCGCAACACCGTGCACGCGGTGCTGGCGCTGGTGCTGACCTTCTTCAGCACGGCCTGCATCTGGATGCTGGCGGAGGCCGAGTTCCTCGCCATCGCGCTGATCGTGGTCTACGTGGGCGCGGTGATGGTGCTGTTCCTGTTCGTGGTGATGATGCTGGACATCGACCTCGAACGGGTGCGCGAGGGCTTCGTGAAGTTCCTGCCGGTGGGCCTGATCGTGGCCCTGGTGATGCTGGTGGAGATGCTTGCGCTGATCGGCGTGCGCGCGATGCACGCGCAGACGATGGGCGCGAACCCGGCCACCGCCGCCGACCAGTCCAACACCGCCTGGCTGGGCACGGCGCTGTACACGCACTACCTGCTGCCGTTCGAGATCGCCGCGCTGATCCTCACCGTGGGCGTGGTCGTCGCGGTGGCGCTGACGCTGCGCCATCGCCGCGGCGCCAAGTACCAGTCGGCGAGCGAGCAGGTCAGGGTGAACCCGCGCGACCGCATCCGCGTGCTGAAGATGGAGGCCGTGCGCCCCGTCGAGCCGCAGGCGACCGAACAGCCGGCCCAGGAGACCAAGCCATGATCACCCTCTCGCACTTCATCGTGCTCGGCGCGGTTCTGTTCTGCATCGCCGTCGCCGGCCTGTTCATCAACCGCAAGAACGTGATCGTGCTGCTGATGGCGATCGAGCTGATGCTGCTGGCGGTGAACATCAACTTCGTGGCGTTCTCCCGCTTCAACCACGACGTGGCGGGGCAGGTGTTCGTGTTCTTCATCCTCACCGTGGCCGCGGCGGAATCCGCCATCGGCCTGGCGATCCTGGTGCTGCTGTTCCGCAACCGCAGCACGGTCAACGTCGCCGAAATCGACAGCATGAAGGGTTGATCCGATGGAATTGTCCACCTCCATTCTGTTGACGATCGCGCTGGCGCCGCTGGCCGGCTGCCTGCTGGCCGGCTTCCTCGGCCGGCAGATCGGCCGGGCGGGCGCGCACAGCGCGACCATCCTCGGCCTGGTGATCTCCTGCGCGCTGTCGTTCTACGTGCTGTACCAGATCGCCTTCGCCGGCGCGCCGGCCTACAACCACGACCTGTACACCTGGTTCGAGATCGGCCGCCTGCACGCCAGCGTCGGCTTCATGGTCGACCGCCTCACCGCGATGATGATGGTGGTGGTGACCTTCGTGTCGCTGCTGGTGCACGTCTACACCATCGGCTACATGGCGGACGACCCGGGCTACCAGCGCTTCTTCAGCTACATCTCGCTGTTCACCTTCTCCATGCTGATGCTGGTGATGGCGAACAACTTCCTGCAGCTGTTCTTCGGCTGGGAGGCGGTGGGCCTGGTGTCGTACCTGCTGATCGGCTTCTGGTTCAAGCGGCCGACCGCGATCTTCGCCAACCTCAAGGCGTTCCTGGTCAACCGCGTGGGCGATTTCGGCTTCCTGCTGGGCATCGCCGCGGTGCTGTACTTCCTCGGCACGCTGGACTACGCCACCGCGTTCGCGGCGGCGCCGACCCTGGCCGGCAAGACGCTGGCGATCACCCAGGGCACGCACTGGGACGCCGCCACGGTGATCTGCATCCTGCTGTTCATCGGCGCGATGGGCAAGAGCGCCCAGGTGCCGCTGCACGTATGGCTGCCCGACTCGATGGAAGGCCCCACGCCGATCTCCGCGCTGATCCATGCGGCGACCATGGTGACCGCGGGCATCTTCATGGTGGCGCGCATGTCGCCGATCTTCGAGCTGTCGCAGGGCGCGCTCAGCTTCGTGATGGTCATCGGCGCCACCGGCGCGCTGTTCACCGGCCTGATCGGCATCGTGCAGAACGACATCAAGCGCGTGGTGGCGTATTCCACGCTGTCGCAGCTGGGCTACATGACGGTGGCGCTGGGCGTGTCGGCCTACGCCGGCGCGGTGTTCCACCTGATGACCCACGCCTTCTTCAAGGCCCTGCTGTTCCTGGGCGCGGGCTCGGTGATCATCGCCATGCACCACGAGCAGGACATGCGCTACATGGGCGGCCTGCGCAAGTACATGCCGGTCACCTGGATCACCATGTGGATCGGCTCGCTGGCGCTGGTGGCGGTGCCGTTCACCTCGGGCTTCTATTCGAAGGATGCGATCATCGAGGCGGTGGGCGAATCGCACCGCTGGGGTTCGGGCTATGCCTATTTCTGCGTGATGGCCGGCGCCTTCGTCACCGCGCTGTACACCTTCCGCCAGATGTACCTGACCTTCCACGGCAAGGAACGCTTCACGGTGGTGGAACACCATGGCCATGGCCATCACGACCATGACGACCACGGTCACCACAAGCCGGGCGAACTGGCGCACGCGCCGCACGAGTCGCCGTGGGTGGTGACGCTGCCGCTGGTGCTGCTGGCGATCCCGTCGCTGCTGGTGGGCTTCTTCACCGTGGGTTCGATGCTGTTCGGCGGCTGGTTCGGCACGGCCATCCACGTGGACGAGGCGAACAACGTGCTCGGCGAGATGGGCGCGCACTTCGAGGGCGCGGTGGGGATGGCGCTGCACGGCTTCTGGAGCGTGCCGTTCGGTCTGGTGCTGCTGGCCTTCGCGATCCAGACCTACATCTACCTGTTCAACCCGGCGCTGGCCGGCCGCATCAAGTCCGCGTTGAAGCCGCTGTGGACGGTGCTGGACCGCAAGTACTGGGTGGACGACGTGTACTTCGCGCTGTTCGCCAGGGGCGGCGTCAAGCTGGGCCGGCTGTTCTGGAAGGCGGGCGATGCCGCGGTGGTGGACGGCGTGCTGGTCAACGGCTCGGCGCGACTGGTCGACCGCGTCGCCGCCGGCGTGCGCCGGCTGCAGTCCGGGTATCTCTATCACTACGCCTTCGCGATGATTGTCGGCCTGATCCTGCTGCTGGGCGGGTACTGGTTGATCGGGCAATAAGGGAAGCAAGCACACATGTTCAATCACTTGCTCAGCCTGCTGATCTGGCTACCCATCGTCGGCGCCGTGCCGGTGCTGCTGGCCGGCTCCAGCCGGCCCAACGCGGCGCGCTGGCTCGCCCTGCTGTTCATGGTGCTCACCTTCGCGGCGAGCCTGTTCCTGCTGCCCCGGTACGACGCGGCGGCGGGCGGGCTGCAGCTGGTGGAAAGCCACGTCTGGATCGCCTCGCTCGGCGTGCACTACGGCCTGGCCGTGGACGGCATCTCGGTCGCGCTGATCCTGCTCACCACCTTCGTCGGCATCCTGGTGGTGGTCGGCGCGTGGGAGGTGATCCAGAACCGGCCGCACCAGTACATGGCCGCGATGCTGGTGCTCGAGGGCCTGATGATCGGCGTGTTCTGCGCCACGGACGCGTTGCTGTTCTACGTGTTCTTCGAGGCGATGCTGATCCCGATGTTCATCCTGATCGGCGTCTGGGGTGGCCCGCGGCGCGTGTACGCCACGCTGAAGTTCTTCATCTACACGTTCTTCGGCTCGGTGTTCATGCTGATTGGCCTGCTGTACCTGTACCACAAGGCGGGCACCTTCGACCTGCACGCGCTGGCGGCGCTGCCGCTGTCGTTGAAGGAGCAGAGCTGGCTGTTCTTCGCCTTCCTGATCGCCTTCGCGATCAAGGTGCCGATGGTGCCGGTGCACACCTGGCTGCCGGACGCCCACGTGGAGGCGCCGACCGGCGGCTCGGTGGTGCTGGCGGCGGTGATGCTGAAGGTGGGCGCCTACGGCTTCCTGCGCTTCACCCTGCCGATCGTGCCCGACGCGGCCGCCCACTACGTGTGGCTGATCGTGGTGCTGAGCCTGGTCGCGGTGGTCTACATCGGCTACGTGGCGCTGGTGCAGGAGGACATGAAGAAGCTGGTGGCGTATTCCTCGGTGGCCCACATGGGCTTCGTGACGCTGGGCATCTTCGTCGGCTACCTGCTGGTGCGCGACGCGGGCAACGTCGACGCCGCCAAGCTGGGCATGCAGGGCGCGATGGTGCAGATGATCTCGCACGGCTTCGTCTCCGGCGCGATGTTCTCCTGCATCGGCGTGATGTACGACCGCCTGCACACCCGCCTGATCAAGGACTACGGCGGCGTGATCAACGTGATGCCCTGGTTCGGCTTCTTCTATGTGCTGTTCGCGATGGCCAACTGCGGCCTGCCGGGCACCAGCGGCTTCGTGGGCGAGTTCATGGTGATCCTGGCCAGCTTCAGCGCCAACCCGTGGATCGCGCTGTTCGCCGCGTTCACCCTGATCATCGGCGCGGCCTACACGCTGTGGATGGTCAAGCGCGTGCTGTGGGGCGAGGTGGGCAACGCCCACGTGGCCGAGATGAAGGACATCAACGGCCGCGAGACCTTCGTGCTGGCGGCGTTCGCCGCGCTGGTGCTGCTGATCGGCATCTGGCCCGAGCCGCTGGTGCACCTGATGGACAGCTCGGTGGCGCAGCTGGTGCAGCAGTTGGGCACCCACAAGATCTGATCGAGAGCGACACACATGCCGACTTTGAACGACATCCTTGTCCTGCTGCCGGAGTTCTACTTGGTGGCCGCGGCGTGCCTGCTGTTGCTGGTGGACGCCTTCATGAAGCCCGAGCAGCGCGGCGCGCTGCACTGGCTGTCCATCATCGTGCTGCTGGTGGCGATCTACCTGGTGGTCGCCGGGCAGCCGCAGGGCACCGTCACCGCCTTCGACGGCATGTTCGTGCGCGACCGCGCGGCCGAGATCCTCAAGGTGTTCGCGCTGTTGTGCGTGGCATTGGTGTTCGTCTACGCGCGCCCCTACCTGGTGGACCGCAAGCAGTTCCAGGGCGAGTTCTACACGCTGATGCTGTTCGCGGTGATCGGCGTGATGCTGCTGGTCTCGGCCGGCAACCTGGTGATGGTCTACCTGGGCCTGGAGCTGCTCACGCTGTCGTCCTACGGCCTGGTGGCGCTGAACCGCGACTCGCCGTTGTCGTCCGAGGCGGCGATGAAGTACTTCGTGCTGGGCGCGCTGTCCTCGGGCATGCTGCTGTACGGCATGTCGATGGTGTACGGCGCCGCCGGCACGCTGGACCTGGCCGCGCTGCACGGCGCCGCGTCGCACAGCGGCCTGCCGCACCTGATGCTGTTCGGCCTGATCTTCATGCTGGTGGGCATCGCCTTCAAGCTGGGCGCCGCTCCGTTCCACATGTGGATCCCGGACGTCTACCAGGGCGCCACCACACCGGTCACCACCTTCATCGCCTCGGCCTCCAAGCTGGCCGCGTTCGGCATGGCCTATCGCCTGCTGGAAGCGGGGCTGGGCGACCTGTCGCACTACTGGCAGCCGATGCTGGCCGCGATCGCGGTGCTGTCGCTGGCGATCGGCAACCTGGTCGCCATCGTGCAGAGCAACCTGAAGCGCATGCTGGCCTATTCGACCATCTCGCACATGGGCTACCTGTTGATCGGCCTGGTCAACGCCGGGCCGGAAGGCTACGCCTCGGCCATGTTCTACGCGATCAGCTACGCCCTGATGGGCACGGCCGCGTTCGGCGTGATCCTGGCGCTGGCGCGCGCGGGCTTCGAGTGCGAGGAGATCGACGACTTCAAGGGCCTCAACCAGCGCTCGCCGTGGATGGCCTTCCTGATGATGCTGGCGATGTTCTCGCTGGCCGGCGTGCCGCCGCTGTACGGCTTCTTCGCGAAGTACCTGGTGCTGCAGGCGGCGATCGACGCCAACATGCTGTGGCTGGCCGTCGTCGGCGTGGTGTTCGCCATCATCGGCCTGTACTACTACCTGCGCGTGGTGAAGGTGATGTACTTCGACAAGCCGGAAGAGGGCACGCATGTCGTGGTGCAGCCGGATGCCGGCCTGCGCGTGGTGCTGTCGCTGAACGCGCTGGTGCTGGTGGCGCTGGGCCTGTACTGGGGGCCGCTGCTGGGCTGGTGCCGGCAGGCGTTCGCGGGCTGAGCTTCACGCCGCGTGGATGCTTCCATGAAGATAAAGTGCGACGGCGGGCTTGCAGTAAACCGGTTACCCCGTTAAACTTTGCGGACTCTGATGCGGGGTGGAGCAGTCTGGCAGCTCGTCGGGCTCATAACCCGAAGGTCGCAGGTTCGAATCCTGCCCCCGCTACCAGGTCTTTCTTGGACAAGAAAGCCTCCTCGTGAGGCTTTTTTGTTGGGCGCAAGGATGCGTCGCATCGACGGGCGCGACCCAGGTCGCGCCGGATGCCGGAACGGCGCTGGCTGGAGTCGGGACATCGGCGGAACAGGGAAATGGGCCGTTCGAGCCCATTTTTTGTTTCTGGCGACGATTGACGGAAGGCATCCAAGGCGGAGCCCATGGACACGCAAGCATTGGCACAACGTTTCAGCGCGGCACTGGGCGATCTCGGCCTGGAATGCCTCGGCCTGGAGTTCACCCCGGCGCAGGGGCAGAGTACCCTGCGCGTCTACCTGGACGTGCTGGACCGGGCGGAAGGCCGCGAGGTCACCCTCGACGACTGCGAGGCGGCCAGCCGCGAGCTTTCGGCACTGCTCGACGTGGACGATCCGATTCCCGGCCACTACGTGCTGGAAGTCTCCTCGCCGGGCCTGGACCGGCCGCTGTTCACCGCGGAGCAGTTCGCCCGGGTCGTCGGGCAGGACGTGAAGGTCCTGCTGAAGGCGCCGGTCGAGGGCCGTCGCCGCCTGCGCGGCAAGCTCGTCTCGGCGGACGACGGGCGCATCGCGCTGGAGGCCGAGGGTCGCACGTTCGACTTCGCGCATGCCGACGTCGAGAGTGCGCGCGTGGTGCCGGACTGGGCCGCGCTGGGCTACGTGCCGCGGCCGAAGCCCGGCGGCAAGAACGCCAAGGGCGGCAGGAAGTAAGCATACAGGCCGGCGGCCGGAAGACGGAGCAGAAGCCGGAAGAATTGAAGAGTGCGGCCACGGATGGCCGCTTTTTGACTCTCTTGCATGCATGGATGGATGCACAAACGCTGGAGTGGCAGCAATGAGCAAAGAACTTCTGCTGGTGGTTGACGCGGTGGCCAACGAGAAGGGCGTGCCGCGCGAAGTGATCTTCGAGGCGATGGAGGCCGCGCTGGCTTCCGCGGCGAAGAAGCGCTACCCCGACGAGGACCCGGACATCCGCGTGGCGATCGACCGCGACAGCGGCGACTACGAGACCTTCCGCCGCTGGGAAATCATCGCCGACGACGGCGAGATGGAATCCCCGTTCTGGCAGCTGCGCCTGATGGACGCGCTGGACGAGCGCGAGGACGCCCAGGTCGGCGAGTACATCGAGCAGCAGATCGAGAACGCGGAGTTCGGCCGCATCGCGGCGCAGGCCGCCAAGCAGGTGATCGTGCAGCGCGTGCGCGAGGCCGAGCGCCAGCAGGTGGTCGATGCCTACAAGGATCGCATCGGCGAGCTGATCACCGGCATCGTCAAGCGCGTCGAGCGCGGCAACGTCTACCTCGACCTGGGCGGCAACGCCGAGGCCTTCATCCCGCGCGACAAGTCCATCCCGCGCGAATCGGCCCGCGTCGGCGACCGCGTGCGCGGCTACCTGTACGAGGTGCGCTCGGAAGTGCGCGGCCCGCAGCTGTTCGTGTCGCGCGCCGCGCCGGAATTCATGATCGAGCTGTTCAAGCTCGAGGTGCCTGAAGTCGGCCAGGGCCTGGTCGAGATCAAGGGTTGTGCCCGCGACCCGGGCGACCGCGCCAAGATCGCGGTGATCGCGCACGACAGCCGCACCGATCCGATCGGCGCCTGCATCGGCATGCGCGGCTCGCGCGTGCAGGCGGTGTCCAACGAGCTCAACGGCGAGCGCGTCGACATCATCCTGTGGCACGAGAACCAGGCGCAGTTCGTGATCAACGCGATGGCGCCGGCCGAGGTGCAGTCCATCATCATGGACGAGGAAAAGCACTCGATGGACATCGCGGTGGCCGAGGACAAGCTGTCCCAGGCGATCGGCCGCGGCGGCCAGAACGTGCGCCTGGCCAGCAAGCTCACCGGCTGGCAGCTCAACGTGATGACGCAGGACCAGGTCGCCGCCAAGAGCGAGGCCGAGCAGGAGGCCGCGCGCCAGCTGTTCATGGACAAGCTCGAGGTTGACCAGGAGATCGCCAACATCCTGGTGCAGGAAGGCTTCTCCAGCGTCGAGGAAATCGCCTACGTGCCCAGCGGCGAGCTGCTGGCGGTGGAAGGCTTCGACGAGGACATCGTCGAGGAGCTGCGCGCCCGCGCCCGCGATGCGCTGCTCACCGAGGCGCTGGCGGTGGAAGAGGACATCGACGAGCACCAGCCGAGCGAGGAGCTGCTGGCGCTCGAGGGCATGGACGAAGGCACGGCCTATGCGCTGGCCGGCCGAGGCGTGTCCACGGTGGACGATCTGGCCGACCAGGCGGTCGACGACCTGATCGACATCGAGGGCATGGACGAGGAACGGGCGGCGGCGCTGATCATGGCGGCGCGCGCCCCGATGATCGCGCGCCTGGAGAAGGGCGGCTAACCGCGGGCGGCAGCGCCCGGGACGGGCGCGCCGGGGGAGGCGGGAGCCTCCCGCCAGGGAGGGTGGTGGCCATGCGGAGATCCGCATGGGCGATGAGCGCGGGAACGGCGGAGAACGAACACGATGTCGGAAGTCACGATCAAACAACTCGCCCAGGTACTGGGCATGCCGGTGGACAAGCTGCTCGGCCAGCTTGGCGAGGCCGGCATGAAATTCTCCGATCCGGAGCAGGTGATCAGCAGCACCGAGAAGGTGAAGCTGCTGGGCTTCCTGCGCCGCACGCACGGCAAGGGCGACGCCGTGGCCGAGGTCGAGGACAGCGCGCCGCGCCAGATCACCCTGCGACGCCGCAAGGTCAGCGAGCTGAAGGTCGCCACGCCCGGCGGCCGCGGAGCCACCGGCGGCGCCAAGACGGTGAACGTGGAAGTGCGCGCCAAGCGCACCTACGTCAAGCGCAGCGTGATCGCCGAGGAGGCCAGCGCCGAGCCCGAGCGCGAGGAGGCCGTACGCCGCCTCGCCGAGTCGCAGCAGCAGCGCGAGCAGGAAGAGCGCGAGCGGCACGAGGCCGAGCAGCGTCGCCAGCAGGAAGCGCACGAACAGGAAGCGCGGCGCCAGGCCGAGGAAGCCGCGCGCCAGGAGCGCGAGCGCCTCGCCGCCGAGCGCGCCGCCCACGAGGCACAGCAGGCCTCCGCCGCACCGGCCGAGGTCGCCGAGCCCGATGTGCCGGCCGCGGCACCGGCTCCGGCGGTTCCTGCCGCTGCCGAGACCAAGGCCGAACCGGCCTCGGGCAGCACCGACCACAGCAGCTTCGGCCTGATCGTGCCGCGCATCCACGAGCCGCGCAAACGCGAGAAGAAAGTGGTGGCGCCGGCGCCCGCGCCGGCTCCCGCGCCGGCGCCGGCCCCGTCGGCGGGTGGCGGCCGCGACGGCAAGGCCCGCCATGGCCGGGACCGCGACGAAGGCCCCGGCGGCAAGCGTTTCGCCGGCGGCGAGCTGCACCTGTCCGACGCCGATCGCGCACGTCGCTCCAACCGCCGCGGCAAGCCGGGGCGTGGCGCGGCGCGCGAAGTGTCGCGCGGCGCCTCGTCGTCCGGTCCGCACGGCTTCACCCGTCCCACCGCCGCGGTGGTGCGCGAGGTGGCGATCGGCGAGGCCAACGTGGTCGCCGAGCTGGCGCAGAAGATGGCGGTCAAGGGCTCGGAGGTGGTCAAGACCCTGTTCAAGATGGGCGTGATGGCCACCATCAACCAGACCATCGACCGCGACACCGCCACCCTGGTGGTGGAAGAGCTGGGCCACACGCCGGTCGACGCCACCGAAAACAACGCCGAGGCCGCGCTGGCCGCGCACACCCAGAGCGTGGAACTGGAGGGCGAGAAGGAATCGCGTCCGCCGGTGGTCACCATCATGGGCCACGTCGACCACGGCAAGACCTCGCTGCTGGATTACATCCGCCGCACCAAGGTGGCGGCGGGCGAGGCCGGCGGCATCACCCAGCACATCGGCGCGTACCATGTCGAAACGCCGAAGGGCGTGATCACCTTCCTCGACACCCCGGGCCACGCCGCGTTCACCGCGATGCGCGCCCGCGGCGCGCAGTCCACCGACATCGTGGTGCTGGTGGTCGCCGCCGACGACGGCGTGATGCCGCAGACGGCCGAGGCCGTGCAGCACGCGCGCGCCGCCAAGGTGCCGCTGATCGTGGCCTTGAACAAGATGGACAAGTCCGACGCCAACCCGGACCACGTCAAGCAGGGCCTGGCCAACCTCGAGGTCATCCCGGAGGACTGGGGCGGCGACACCATGTTCGTGCCGGTGTCGGCCAAGACCGGCATGGGCATCGACGAGCTGCTCGACGCGATCTCGGTGCAGGCCGAGGTGCTGGAGCTGACCGCCGTGCACGACGGCCCGGCCTCGGGCGTGGTGATCGAATCCAGCCTGGACAAGGGCCGCGGCCCGGTGGCCACGGTGCTGGTGCAGCAGGGCACGCTGAAGCGCGGCGACTTCGTGGTCTGCGGCGTGGAGTACGGCCGCATGCGCGCGCTGGTCGACGAGACCGGCAAGACCGTGCAGGAGGCCGGTCCGTCGATCCCGGTGCAGGTGCTGGGCCTGTCCGGCGTGCCCGAGGCGGGCGACGACTTCGTGGTGGTGGCCGACGAGCGGCTGGCCCGCGAAGTGGCCGCCGAGCGCCAGCAGAAGCGCCGCGAGACGCGCCTGGTCAGCAAGGCCAACCGCCTCGAGGACATCATGGCGCAGATGGGCCAGGGCAACGAGCAGCAGACGCTCAACATCCTGGTCAAGGCCGACGTGCAGGGTTCGGTGCAGGCGCTGCGCGATTCGCTCAGCGCGATCGGCAACGAGAACGTGAAGGTCAATGTGATTTCCGCCGGCGTCGGTGGCATCACCGAGTCCGACGCGACGCTGGCCGCGGCCTCCAAGGCACTGGTGATCGGCTTCAACGTGCGTGCCGACGCCTCGGCGCGCAAGGTGATCGACACCGCCGGCCTGGACGTGCGCTACTTCTCGATCATCTACGACGTGATCGACCAGGTGAAGCAGGCGGCTTCCGGCCTGCTGGGCGTGGAAGTGCGCGAGGAGATCCTGGGCATCGCGCAGGTGCGCGAAGTGTTCCGCAGTTCCAAGTTCGGTGCGGTCGCCGGCTGCATGGTCACCGAGGGCCACGTCAAGCGCAGCAAGCCGATCCGCGTGCTGCGCGACAACACGGTGATCTTCGAGGGCGAGCTGGAATCGCTGCGCCGCTTCAAGGAACTCGTGGACGAGGTGCGCAACGGCATGGAATGCGGCATCGCCGTGAAGCAATACAATGACGTCAAGGTCGGCGACCAGATCGAGTGCTTCGAAAGGATCGAAGTCGCCCGCACCTTGTGATGTTCGGGCCCCTCTCCCCCGGGAGAGGGGTTGGGTCGAGGGTTCCGGGCTTGCGTGGAACTTCGCATGGGCCGTGAACCCTCATCCACCCTTATTCGCACCATCCACGGTGCTTACCCCTGGCGGGGCCGGCTTTCGCCGTTCCGCAAACGCTCCAGGCGTTTGCAGGTCGGGGCACCTTCTCCCGAGGGAGAAGGGATTTCGTCTTTCGGAGTTTCTGATGCCCTCCCGCGACTTCAAACGCACTGACCGTGTAGGCGCCGAGCTCCGCCGCGAGCTCGGCCTGCTGGTGCATGCGGCCGTGCGCGACCACGGGCTGCCGTCGTGCAGCGTGTCCGACGTGGAGGTCACCCGCGATCTGGACTGGGCCACGGTGTGGGTCATCGCGCTGCTGCCGCAGCAGTCGGCCGAGGCGGTGAAGGCGCTCAACGGCCTCGCCGGCGAGTTCCGCCGTGCGCTGTCACGCGGCATGCGCCTGCGCCGGGTGCCCGAACTGCGCTTCAAGTACGACGACTCGATGGACAAGGGCGAACGCATCGACGCCCTGCTGCGCGAGGGCACGCCCCCGCGCGACGACGAAGGCGCCTGAGCGCCGGATACCGCTACACCGTGGGCCAGTACCGTCATCGCATCCGTTTCCGCGAGCTGCACGGCATCGTGCTGCTGGACAAGCCCGAGGGGCTGAGCTCCAGCCAGGCGCTGCAGTCGGCGCGCCGCACGCTGCGCGCCGCCAAGGGTGGCCACGCCGGCGCGCTGGACCCCCTGGCCACCGGCCTGCTGCCGCTGTGCTTCGGCGAGGCGACCAAGCTGGCCCATGGCCTGCTGGGCTCGCGCAAGGCCTACCTGGCGGAATGCCGCCTCGGCATCACCACCACCACGGCGGACCGCGAGGGGGACATCGTCGCCGAGCGCCCGGTCCCGGTGCTGGACGAGGCCCGGGTCGAGGCCGCCCTGGCGCGCTTCCGCGGGCGCATCGTGCAGGTGCCGCCGGCGTATTCGGCGCTGAAACAGGGCGGCGAGCCGCTGTACGTGAAGGCACGCCGCGGCGAGGCGGTGGACGTGCCGCCCCGCGAGGTGGATATCTTCCGCCTGGAGGCGCGCGGCCACGCCGCGGACCGCCTGGACCTGTACGTGGAATGCGGCTCGGGCACCTACATCCGCAGCCTGGCGGTGGACCTGGGCGAGGCGCTGGGCTGCGGCGCCCACCTGGCCTCCCTGCGCCGGCTGTGGGTGGAGCCGTTCCGCGAACCGTCGATGACCACCCTGGAGCAGCTGGAACAGGCCATGGCGCAGGGCGACCAGGCGCTGCAGGGGCTGCTGCTGCCGATCGACGTCGCGGTGGCGGACCTGCCCGCGCTGCACCTGGACGCGGCCCAGAGCCTGGCGGTGGTGCAGGGGCGCCGGATCGAGCTGCCGGGCCGGGCGCCGGGCCGCTGCGCCGCCTTCGCCAGCGACGGCCGCCTGCTGGCGCTGGGCGAGCTGGACGAGGGGGGGCGGATGCAGATCCTGCGCGGCTTCAACCTGCCCCCCGCATGAGCGGCAGTCCACGTTTCCGGCCCCGGAGCGGGCGCCGCCGGGCCGCGGTCTTGTTGCGGTGCGCCCGCTCTAGCTAGAATATGCCGCTTGTATTGTCGCGTTTCATCAACTGGACGAAGCTTGCGCAACGGCATCGCTGTGGTGATGTTGCGCAAGCTTCGTGTCGCTTTCGAGGAAAAGTAACCATGTCTCTCACTGTAGAACAGACCAGCAAGATCATTGCTGATTACGGCCGCGTGCCGAACGATACCGGTTCGCCGGAAGTGCAGGTGGCCCTGCTGTCCGCCCGCATCGACCACCTGACCGACCACTTCAAGACCCACAAGCAGGACCACCACTCCCGCCGCGGCCTGCTGCAGCTGGTGAACCGCCGCAAGAGCCTGCTGGCCTACCTGAAGGACAACGACCTGGCTCGCTACCAGAGCCTGATCGAGCGCCTCGGCCTGCGTAGGTGATTTCTGCGTTCGTCCATGAACGCGAGGATCGAGAAGCGGCCATCCATGGCCGCACTGTTTGATTTATGCGTTCGTGCATGAACGCGGAGATCAAAAAGCGGCCATCCGTGGCCGCACTCTTCAATAGGAAATCATCGTGGCGAAAGTAACCAGGTCATTCCAGTACGGTAATCACGAAGTCACGCTGGAGACGGGCGAAATCGCCCGCCAGGCCTCCGGCGCGGTCATGGTCAGCATGGGCGGTACCGTCGTGCTGGTCACCGCGGTGGCGGCGGCCAAGGCGAAGGAGGGGCAGGACTTCTTCCCGCTCACCGTCGACTATGTGGAAAAGTTCTACTCCGCCGGCCGCATCCCCGGCGGCTTCTTCAAGCGCGAGGGTCGTCCCACCGAGAAGGAAACGCTCACCTCGCGCCTGATCGACCGCCCGGTGCGCCCGCTGTTCCCTGACGGCTTCAAGAACGAAGTGCAGGTGATCGCCCAGGTCGTCTCGCTCAACCCCGAGGTCGACGGCGACATCCCGGCGCTGCTCGGCGCCTCCGCCGCGCTGTGCCTGGCCGGCATCCCGTTCAAGGGCCCGATCGGCGCCGCCCGCGTGGGCTACGCCAACGGCCAGTACCTGCTGAACCCCGACACGTCCGCCCTGGCCGGCTCGCAGCTGGACCTGGTGGTCGCCGGCACCGCCAGCGCGGTGCTGATGGTGGAGTCCGAGGCCGAGCTGCTCTCCGAGGACGTGATGCTGGGCGCGGTGATGTTCGGCCACCAGCAGATGCAGGCCGCCATCAAGGCCATCAACGAGTTCGTGGCCGAGGCCGGCCGCAAGCCGTTCAAGTGGGAAGCCCCGGCGCGCAACGAGGCGTTGTTCGCCGCGCTGAACGGCGCCATCGGCAACCGCCTGGTCGAAGCCTTCGCGATCCGCGACAAGCTGGAGCGCCGCGACGCCATCGCCGCGCTGAAGTCCGACGTCAAGGCCGCCGTGGCGGCCCAGGCCGAGGCCGGTGGCTGGAGCGCGCTGGAGATCTCCGATGCGTTCGAGGAAATCGAGTACCGCACCCTGCGCGACGGCGTGCTGAAGAGCAAGGTGCGCATCGACGGCCGCCAGCTGGACGACATCCGTGCGATCACCGCCCGCGTGGGCGTGCTGCCGCGCACCCATGGCTCGGCGCTGTTCACCCGCGGCGAGACCCAGGCGCTGGTCACGGTCACCCTCGGCACCACCCGCGACGCGCAGATCATCGACGCGCCGGCCGGCGAGTCCAAGGATCCGTTCCTGTTCCACTACAACTTCCCGCCGTTCTCGGTGGGCGAGGCCGGCCGCTTCGGCGCGCCGAAGCGGCGCGAGATCGGCCACGGTCGCCTCGCCAAGCGCGGCGTGCAGGCGGTGAAGCCCTCGGTCGAGGAGTTCCCCTACGTGCTGCGCGTGGTGTCGGAAATCACCGAATCCAACGGCTCCTCGTCGATGGCCTCGGTGTGCGGCTCCTCGCTGGCGATGATGGACGCCGGCGTGCCGCTGAAGGCGCCGGTGGCCGGCATTGCGATGGGCCTGGTGAAGGAAGGCGACGATTTCGTCGTGCTGTCCGACATCCTGGGCGACGAGGACCATCTCGGCGACATGGACTTCAAGGTGGCCGGTTCGTCCGAGGGCATCAGCGCCCTGCAGATGGACATCAAGATCGACGGCATCACCGAGGAGATCATGAAGGTGGCGCTGGCCCAGGCCAAGCGCGGCCGGCTGCACATCCTCGGTGAGATGGCCAAGGCCCTCAGCACCGCGCGCACCGAGATGAGCGAGTACGCGCCGCGTCTGATCACCATCAAGATCCACCCCGACAAGATCCGCGAGGTCATCGGCAAGGGCGGCGCCACGATCCGCTCGATCACCGAGGAGACCGGCGCCACCATCGACATCAACGACGACGGCACCGTGATCATCGCCTCGGTCAACCGCGGCGCGGGCGAGGCAGCGAAGAAGCGCATCGAGCAGATCGTGTCCGACGTCGAGCCGGGCCGCATCTACGAAGGCAAGGTCGCCAAGCTGATGGACTTCGGCGCGTTCGTCACCATCATGCCGGGCAAGGACGGCCTGGTGCACGTGTCGCAGATCTCCAACGAGCGCGTCGAGAAGGTGTCCGACAAGCTCAAGGAAGGCGACATCGTCAAGGTCAAGGTGCTGGAAGTGGACAAGCAGGGCCGCATCCGCCTGTCCATGAAGGCGGTGGCCGAGGACGAGGCCGCCGGCGCCTGACCGGCGCGCCGCCGCGGCGGCGAAACGTTCCATGCGGGGCCCGGCATGACCGGGCCCCGCGCGTTTGTACGGGGGCGCATTTGCTACGATGTCCGTCGCACCCACGCATCGAGGAGACCGGCATGGCCGGACAGGCGGACGAATTCCTGCAGGGCTGGCAGGCGCTGGCCCGGGATTCGTGGGACGCGTGGCTGCGCGGCCTGCAGCCGCCGGCGCCGGCGGGCGGCGCCGCGGACGAACCGCTTCCGCACATGGCGAGCCTGAAACCCTACCTGGACTGGCTGCAGGGCATGGCCGCGGGCACGACCCATGCCGCACCGGCCTGGCCGGCGCAGGGCGGCCCGTTTCCGCACGCTTCCTTCCCGGGCGGGCCGGCGTTCGCCGTGCCTCCGCCTGGCGCCGATCCGGGCGCGGCATGGCTGGCCTGGTGGCAGCAGGCGCTGGCGCAGCCGGCCGGCGCCGCCCCGGTGGCCGCCTTCGGCTACACCCGCGAACAGCAACTGCAGCAGCAGGCCTTGGCCGCGGCGATGGCGGAATGCCGGGAAACCGGCGCGCGCTACCAGGCCCTGCTGCAGCGTGCCGGCAGCCAGGGCGTCGCGCGCCTGCAGGCGAAGCTGGCGGACATGGCCGCGGCAGGACAGGCGGTGGATTCGCTGAAGGCGCTGTACGACCTGTGGGTGGACGCCGCCGAGGACGCCTATGCCGAGATCGCGCTCACCGACGAATTCCGCGAAGCCTACGGCGCGATGTCCAACGCGCAGATGAAGCTGCGCCGCCTGCAGCGCCAACTGGTCGAGCAGTGCAGCCGCGAACTCGGCGTGCCCACGCGCGGCGAGGTGGACAGCCTGGGGCAGCGACTGCAGCAGGTGCGTCGCGAACTGCGTACTGTCCGCGGCGATGCCGGCACCGGTGCACTGGCTGCCGTGCGCGCCGAACTGGATGCGCTGGCCCGGCGCCTGGACGCGCTGGAAGGCCGCCGCGACATGGCCGTAAAGACGGCCAGCCGCCCGGTGGCGAAACGGGCGAAGGCACCGCCCGCCGCGAGGCGCGCTGCGCCCCCCGCAAAGCGGCCCGCGCCGCGCGGTCGCAAGTAAGGAGCCGTCATGTCCAGTCCCTTGCGCATCGACCCCGCCCGCGCGCTGCAGGAAATGGCCGAGTTCCAGCGCCGTCTCGCCGCCGGCCTGCCGCGGCTGCGCGGCCTGTCCGAGCCCGGTTACGCCGATACGCCGCGCGAAGCCGTTTACCGCGAGGACAAGCTCACCGTCTGGCACATGCTGGGCGAACGCGAACCCACGGCGAAGACGCCCACGCTGATCGTGTACGCCCTGGTCAACACGGTGTGGATGACCGACCTGCAGCCCGACCGCTCGCTGGTGCGCAACCTGCTGGCGCAGGGCGAGGACGTCTACCTGATCGACTGGGGCTACCCGGACGGCGCCGACCGCTGGCTCACGCTCGACGACTACCTCAACGGCTACCTTGACCGCTGCGTGGACGCGGTGCGCGCCCGCCACGGCCTGGACGCGGTCAACCTGCTCGGCATCTGCCAGGGCGGGGCATTCTCGCTGTGCTACACCGCGATGCACCCGGAGAAGGTCAGGAACCTCGTCACCATGGTCACGCCGGTGGATTTCCGCACGCCGGACAACATGCTCTCGCACTGGGTGCAGGACGTGGACGCGGACCTGTTCGTCGACACCCTGGGCAACGTGCCGGCGGCGCTGATGAACTGGGTCTACCTCACGCTGAAGCCGGTGCGCCTGCTGCAGCAGAAGTACGTGGCCATGGTCGACATCCTGGACAAGCCGGCGGAGCTGGAGAATTTCCTGCGCATGGAGCGCTGGATCTTCGACTCGCCCGACCAGGCCGGCGAGGCGTTCCGCCAGTTCATCAAGGATTTCTACCAGGGCAACAAGCTGGTGAAGGGCACGCTGGAGATCGGTGGCCGGCCGGTGGACCTCGGCATGGTCACCCAGCCGGTGCTGAACATCTATGCCGAGCAGGACCACCTGGTGCCGCCCGACGCCTCGCGTGCGCTGGCCCGCCACGTGGGCAGCACCGACTACACCGAGCTGCCGTTCAAGGGCGGCCACATCGGCATCTACGTCTCCGGCCGCGCCCAGCGCGAGGTGGCGCCGGCCATCCATCGCTGGCTGGCGCAGCGCTGAGAGCCTGTTCAAAGTCTCCCCGTGGCCCGCGCCGGGAGCTGTTTGCGCGCGCTCTCATCATCCCTTTGCCGGGCAGGAGGGCGGCCAGTCCTCCGCGCCTTCCGGCTGCCACACGAAGAACTCGCCGGACAACGGTCCCTTCGTGTCGCGCGCGAACAGCAGCGACTTGCCGCTGGGCGAGAAGGCCGCGCCGATCTCGCTGCCGTTGGCGTCCACCTCGGGGCCCAGCCTCTGCTTCGGCCCCCAGCGGCCGTCCGGCTGGCGCCGGCTCAGGTAGAGCCCGTCGGACGCCATCACGACCAGCCGCTTGCCGTCGGGGGAGGGCAGGGCCTCGTACTCGTCGCCGGCCGCGTTGATCGCCGACCCCAGGTTTTCCACCTGCCAGTGGCCGGCGGCGTCCGGACGCGCGCGCCAGATGTCGGTGCGCCCCAGTCCGCCGGGGCGGTCCGAGCCGAAGTACAGCCAGCCGTCCGTCGCCGGACGCGGAAACCATTCCTGGGCGCGGGAGTTCACCGGTGCGGGCAGGCGCTGCGGTTCGCCCCAGTGGCCGTCGGCCCCGCGCTCCACGCGCCAGAGGTCGAGATCCTTGTGCCGGGCGCCATCGGTGGAGCGGGTGGAGATGAAGTAGAGCCATCTGCCATCCGGCGTGAGGAAGGGGTCGGCTTCGACACCGTCGCCGGCAAAACTGGCATCCACCGGCGTGCCCCAGCCGTGCTTGCCGCAATGGCTCACCATGATCCGCCAGCCCCTGAACGCGGGCGAGCTGCGCACGAAGTAGAAATCGCCGTGGCGCGGGTCGAAGGCGCCGTGCGATTCGAACATCGGCGTGGAGATGCCGGGCGGCGCCCAGTGGCGCACCGATCCGGGCGCAGCGGCGTGCGTGACGGAACAGGCCGCCGCACCGACGGCGACGAGCGTGGCGAGGCCGTGTCGGCGGGCTTTTCCGCGGGCGCGTGGTGGCATGGCGTACTCCATGGCGTGGCGGGTGAAAGCGCACTCTAAGCCAGCGATCGAGCGGGCGGATGTGCCGGCCGCATGCTAGGCTTGCGAGCGGAGGCGCGCAGCGCGCCATGGCCCGATCCGGAGGGGCGATGAACGTCCAGAAGCGACTTTGCCGTTCGAGCGATCGGATGCTGGCCGGCGTGTGCGGCGGCATCGCCGACTATCTCGGCTGGGATCCCACCATGGTGCGGATCGGCTGGATCATCCTCACCTTGCTGGGCGGCTCGGGCATCCTGATCTACCTGATCCTGTGGCTGGTGATGCCGCAGCATTGATTCCGCCGCGACGCCTTCCCGCCCCGACGAGCACGAACCACTCGATGGATTACGACCGCTACGACCGCGTCCGTGCCGTGCAATGGCACGGCGACCGCCTGCGCCTGCTGGACCAGCGCCTGCTGCCCCAGCAGGAACACTGGATCGACTGCCGCGACGCCGCCGCGGTGACGCAGGCGATCCGCGACCTGGTGGTGCGCGGCGCCCCGGCCATCGGCATCGCCGCCGCCTGGGGCGTGGTGCTGGCCGCGCGGGCAGGCGAGCCGCTGGAGCCCGCGCTGGCGATGTTGCGCGCCGCGCGGCCCACCGCGGTGAACCTGATGTGGGCGCTGGACCGCATGAAGGCGCGCATCGCCGCCGGCGCCGATGCCGCCGCGCTGGCGCGCGAGGCGCAGGCGATCCAGGACGAGGACCTCGCCGCCAACCGCCACATGGGCGAACTCGGCGCGTCGCTGATCGAGCCGGGCGCGGGCGTGCTCACCCACTGCAACACCGGCTCGCTGGCCACCGCCGGCTTCGGCACCGCGCTGGGCGTGATCCGCGCCGGCGTGGCGTCCGGTCGCATCGCGCGGGTGTACGCCGGCGAGACGCGCCCCTGGCAGCAGGGCGCGCGGCTGACCATGTATGAACTGGTGCGCGACGGCATCCCGGCGAAGTTGATCGCCGACTCGGCGGCGGCGCACCTGATGCGTGCGGGCGAGGTGCAATGGGTGATCGTGGGCGCCGACCGCATCGCCGCCAACGGCGACACCGCCAACAAGATCGGCACCTACCAGCTGGCCATCGCCGCGCGTCACCACGGCGTGAAGTTCATGGTGGCGGCGCCGTCGTCCACGGTGGACATGGCCACGCCCGACGGCGAGGCCATCGAGATCGAGCTGCGCGACCCGGCCGAACTGCTCTCGACCGCGGGGCGCCGCACGGTGGTGGAGGGCGCGGAGGCGTGGAACCCGGTGTTCGACGTGACGCCGGCGGAACTGATCGATGCCATCGTCACCGAGCGCGGCGTGATCGAGCGGCCGAACGCGGCCGCCATGCAGGCGATGTTCGGCCGGTGAGGCTGCGCCGCGAGATCGCGCTGTTCGCGCTCGGCGGCGCGATCGGGCTGGTGGTGGACGCCGGCGTGGTGCAGGCGCTGGTCTCGCTGGCCGGCTGGAACCCGTACCTGGCACGCGTGCTGTCCTTCATGTGCGCGGCCAGCGCCACCTGGTGGTGGAACCGCCGGCACACCTTCGCCGGACGCAGCAGCGGCCGTTCCGCGGGCTCGGAATGGCTGCACTGGCTGGGCCTGATGAGCCTGGGCGCGCTGGTCAATTACGGGGTATACGCGGCCCTGCTGCTGGGTTTCCCGTTTGCGCACCGCTGGCCGGCCGCGGCGGTGGCCGCCGGTTCGCTGGTGGCCGCGGCAGTGAACTTCGGCACCGCGCGGGGAGTGCTTTTCCGGCATCCGGAAAGTGGCGCGTAAGTCGTTGATTCTCAAGGCGCAAAGACTGTCAATTTGACGCCGTTCGTGGTACCCTTCCGCAATTGCCTCCAGCCCGCTTGCGCGCATGCACGAGGCGCGCGCTAGGCGGTCTTTTTCCATCCCCAGGGAAGCCGATTGATGGCAGAACTCGCCAAAGAAGTCATCCGCGTCAACATCGAAGACGAGATGCGCCAGAGCTACCTCGACTACGCCATGAGCGTGATCGTGGGCCGCGCCCTCCCGGACGTGCGCGACGGCCTCAAGCCCGTGCACCGCCGCGTGCTGTTCGCGATGAACGAACTGGGCAACGCCTGGAACAAGCCCTACAAGAAGTCGGCCCGCGTGGTCGGCGACGTGATCGGTAAGTACCACCCGCACGGCGACGCGTCCGTGTACGACGCCATCGTGCGCATGGCGCAGCCGTTCTCGCTGCGCTACATGCTGGTCGACGGCCAGGGCAACTTCGGCTCGGTCGACGGCGACAACGCGGCGGCGATGCGTTACACCGAGGTGCGCATGTCGCGCCTCACCCACGAGCTGCTGGCGGACATCGACAAGGAGACGGTCGACTTCGGGCCGAACTACGACGAGTCGGAGCAGGAGCCGCTGGTCCTGCCCACGCGCGTGCCGAACCTGCTGATCAACGGCTCGGCCGGCATCGCGGTCGGCATGGCCACCAACGTGCCGCCGCACAACCTCAACGAAGTAATCGCGGCCACCATTGCGCTGATCGACGAGCCCGCGCTCTCGGTCGACGACCTGATGCAGCACATCCCCGGGCCGGACTTCCCGACCGCCGGCATCATCAACGGCGCCGCCGGCATCGTCGAGGCCTACCGCACCGGGCGCGGCCGCATCCTGGTGCGCGCCAAGACCGAGATCGAGACCGAGCCGAACGGCCGCGAGACGATCATCGTCCACGAGATCCCGTACCAGGTGAACAAGGCGCGGCTGATCGAGAAGATCGCCGAGCTGGTCAAGGAAAAGCGCATCGAGGGCATCAGCGAGCTGCGCGACGAGTCCGACAAGGACGGCATGCGCGTCGTCATCGAGATCCGCAAGGACGCGATGGCCGACGTGGTGCTCAACAACCTGTTCCAGCAGACCCAGCTGCAGGTCACCTTCGGCGTGAACATGGTGGCGCTGGTCGACGGGCAGCCGCGCCTGCTCAACCTCAAGGAGATCCTCGAGGCCTTCATCCGCCACCGCCGCGAGGTGGTGACCCGCCGCACCATCTTCGAGCTGCGCAAGGCGCGCGCCCGGGCGCACATCCTGGAAGGCTTGACCGTCGCGCTGGCCAACATCGACGCGATGATCGAGCTGATCCGCAATTCCGCCTCGCCGGCCGAGGCGCGCGAGCGCATGCTGGCGCGCAAGTGGGAGCCCGGCATGGTGGCCGCGCTGCTGGCCGCGGCCGGCGCGGAAGCCTCGCGTCCCGAGGACATGGACCCGCGCGACGGCCTCAAGCCGGACGGCTACCAGCTGTCCGACGCGCAGGCGCAGGAGATCCTCGCCATGCGCCTGCACCGCCTGACCGGGCTGGAGCAGGAAAAGCTGTCCGACGAGTACCGGCAGATCCTCGACACCATCCGCGGCCTGATCGAGATCCTCGAGAACCCCGACGTGCTGCTCAAGGTGATCCGCGAGGAACTGGAAGCCATCAAGGCCGAGTACGGCGACGCGCGCCGCACCGAGATCCAGCATTCGCAGGAAGACCTCGACGTGCTCGACCTGATCGCGCCCGAGGACATGGTGGTGACGCTGTCGCACACCGGCTACATCAAGCGCCAGCCGGCCAGCGCCTACCGTGCACAGCGGCGCGGCGGCAAGGGGCGCTCGGCCTCGGCGCTGAAGGACGAGGACGTGGTCGAGCAGCTGTGGGTGGTCAACACCCACGACACCCTGCTCACCTTCACCAGCACCGGCCGCGTCTACTGGCTCAAGGTCTACCAGATGCCCGAGGCCGGCCCGGGCGCGCGCGGCAAGCCGATCATCAACCTGCTGCCGCTGGCCGCGGGCGAGAAGGTGCAGGCCGTGCTGCCGGTGCGCGAGTACGCCGGGGACCGCTACGTGTTCTTCGCCACCCGGCACGGCACGGTGAAGAAGACCCCGCTCACCGAGTTCGCCTTCCAACTGCAGAAGGGCAAGCAGGCGATCAAGCTCGACGAGGGCGACGCGCTGGTCAACGTGGAGCTGACCGACGGCAACAGCGACATCCTGCTGTTCGCCTCCAACGGCAAGGTGAACCGCTTCGACGAGAACACCGTGCGCTCGATGGGCCGCACCGCCACCGGCGTGCGCGGCATGCGCCTGGCCGAGGGCGAGGAAGTGGTCTCGCTGATCGTGGCGGCCGAGGGCGACGTGCTCACCGCCACCGCGCGCGGCTACGGCAAGCGCACCGCGCTGGACGAGTTCCCGAAGAAAGGCCGCGGCACCCAGGGCGTGATCGGCATCCAGTGCTCCGAACGCAACGGCGCGCTGGTGGCCGCGGTGCAGGTCACCGAGGGGCACGAGCTGATGCTGATTTCCAACCAAGGCACCCTGGTGCGCACCCGCGTGGCGGAAATCTCCCAGCTTGGCCGCAACACCCAGGGCGTTACCCTGATCCGGCTGCCGGCCGAGGAATCGCTGGTCAGCGTGGTGCGGCTGGAGGCGGACGAAGACGTCGGCGACGACGGCGCGGCGCCCGAGCCGGAGACGGACGCCGCCTGAGTCTGCCGTCACGACGAAAGCCCCGCCTGGCGGGGCTTTCGTCTGTAGCCTATCGGCGATCGACCGAATACCTGCCCGGACCGGTGAGGCAGAGCAGCAACAGGCCGCCGGCGATGGCGAGGTTCTTGTAGAAATTGATCATGTTGGCCATGCGTTCGGCGCCGTCCATGCTCCAGTAGTGGTGTCCCACCAGCGCGGTGCCCAGCGTGTACAGCACCATCAACAGGGCCAACGGGCGCGTCCAGAAACCGAGCACGATCGCCAGGCCCACCACGAATTCCATCAGGATCACGACGATCGCCGCCACGGCGGGTAGCGGCAAGCCCTCCGCCCCCATGTAGGCGGCGGTGCCGTGGAAGTCGGTCAGCTTGTTCCAGCCGAACAGCACGAACAGCACCATCAGCAGGATGCGGGCCAGCAGCAGGACCTCGTTCCTGCGGCTTTCGAGCAGCGCGTAGCGCATGGCGTTCTCCTCCCGCGCCCGGGTTGGCCGTATCGTCGACCCGCAGCGGGCGCCACGGGACGACTATACGCCGAGCGGCCGGACGCGCGCCCGGCTCAGGCAGGGACGGCGGCCAGCATCGCCTCCGCGCTGGAAACGCGGAATTCGCCCGGCGCCTCCACGTGCAGCTGGCGTACCACACCGTCCTCGGCGTACAGCGCGAAGCGGCGCGAACGCAGGCCCATGCCGTAGGCGCTGCCGTCCAGTTCCAGTCCCAATGCGCGGACGAAGGCCGCGTTGCCGTCGGCGAGCAGCTTCAGGCCCGGCGGCACCCGTTGCGCGGTGGCCCAGGCCTGCATCACATAGGCATCGTTGACGGCCAGGCACATCACCTCGATGCCACGCTCGCGGAATTCATCGTGGTGCGCCACGTAGCCGGGAAGGTGCCGGTTCGAGCAGGTGGGCGTGAAGGCGCCGGGCACCGCGAACAGCACGGCCCGGCGCCCCGCGAACAGGGCGCCGGTGCGTGCGGTCTGGATATCGCCGTCGATTACGCGGATCTCGACGTCGGGCAGGGGCTGGCCGGGCTGGATGCTCATGGCGTTCTCCGAGGGGGAACGCGCATCGTAGCGCCAGCCCGCCTCAACCGGTGGCGGGCGCCAGGCCGTCGCTGCAGTCGACGCGGTGGCCGGGCGAGATGACGTCGCTCTGGCGGATGGTCACCACGCGGTCGCCGTGGATCAGGAACCAGAAGGTCTGCGGGCCGGTGTACTCGCCGTAGGTGTTGGGGGCGCTGATCATCGCGCACACCGACCAGCCGTAGAGCGTGCCCGCGCCGTCCGGCGCCCAATCGCGGCGTGGCCGGGAGACATGGCCGAACTGCAGTTCGCCGGCGCCCTTGAGGTTGCTCTCGCTCCACGTGCGCACCAGCGCCTTGTAGTCGGGCGGGTAACGGCCGAAATCCGCATGCGCGAGGCTGGGCCGGGGCGCGCTGGCAACGGGCACGCCACCGCAGCCGGCAAGCGTCGAAGCGGATAGGAATATTCCCAGAAAGGTGCTGATTCTTCTCATGTTTTCAGTCTATGTGAAGGTCATGTGAAGAAACTGCGCGGAACGTCACGTTGCCAGCAGCCCGCGATTGCCGCAGAGGTGAATGACGGCTGCAGCACGGGTATCGGCGGACCCGGCAGACGCCTTGAATCGGGGCGCAGGACACCTATCTCGGAGGCAAGCGGCGTTGGGTGCCGCGCCTATTGCAGAGGAGATCCGAGATGACCGTGACCCGTCACGTGAGCTGGGGCATGCCCCGCGAGATCCAGGCGTTCCGCCAGGCCTTCGACCGCTTCCTGGGACAGGAAGAGAGCGACCAGTCCAACGTGGTGACCAGCCAGTGGGCGCCGCAGGTGGACATCAGGGAGGAAGACAAGCGCTTCGTGATCTTCGCCGACATCCCCGGCGTGGATCCGGCCTCGATCGAGGTGAGCATGGACAAGGGCATCCTCACCATCAAGGGCGAGCGCACGATGGAGCAGAGCGAGCAGGTCGGCCGCTTCACCCGGCAGGAGCGGCTGCATGGCGTGTTCCATCGCCGCTTCAGCCTGCCCGACAGCGCCGACGCGGAGAACGTCACTGCCAGCGGCCGTCATGGTGTGCTGGAAATCTCCATTCCGAAGAAGCCGGAAACCACGCCGCGCCGCATCGCGATCGATACCGCGCACTGAGCGGGTTGCAGGCGCGGCCCACGGCGGACGATGATCCTCCGTGGGCCGCGCGTTCGTTTCGTCTGCCGGCAGGCGCATGCCTGCGCGGTCCGCGCACAACGGGGACGCGGTGCCGACTGTCTTTTCCGGTCTCCGGTCAGGAGTGGCTGTGGAGTTCAAAGACTATTACGAGATCCTGGGCGTGAAGCCCGGGGCCAGCGAGGCGGAGATCAAGACCGCCTACCGCAAGCTGGCGCGCAAGTACCATCCGGACAAGAACAAGGAAGCCGGGGCCGAGGAAAAATTCAAGGCCGCCAACGAGGCGCAGGAGGTGCTGCTCGATCCCGAGAAGCGCCGCGCCTACGACCAGCTGCGCGCCGGCGGCTACCGCGGCGGCGAGCAGTTCCGGCCGCCGCCGGGCTGGGGGCAGGGCCAGCACTTCGAGTTCGGCGAGGGCGGCGATTTCAGCGACTTCTTCGAGAGCCTGTTCGGCCGCGCGGCCGGCGGCGCACGCGGGCAACCGCGCGCGCGCCGCGGGCAGGACGTGCAGGCGCGGGTGGAGATCGACCTGCAGACCGCCTTCGATGGTGGCCGCACGCGGCTGGCCATGCACGACGGCGGCGGCGAGCGCGTGCTGGAAGTGAAGATCCCGGCCGGCATCCAGCCGGGGCAGGTGATCCGCCTGGCGGGGCAGGGCCATCCCGGCATGGGCGGCGGCCCCAGCGGCGACCTGTTGCTGGAAGTGGGCATGCGCGACGACGCGCGCTTCCGGCTGGACGGGCGCAACGTGCTGCACGTGCTGCCGGTGGCGCCGTGGGAAGCGGCGCTGGGCGCCACGGTGCCGGTACCGACCCTGGCCGGCGCGGTGGACCTGCGCATTCCGGCCGGTTCGCAGTCGGGCCGCAAGCTGCGCCTGAAGGGCCGCGGCATGCCTGGTACGCCGCCGGGCGACCAACTGGTGGAACTGTCGATCCGCACGCCGCCAGCGGACACTGATGCACAGCGCGAGGCCTACGAGGCGTTGCGCCAGCGGTTCGAGGGCTACGACCCGCGCCATTGAGCGGTGCGCGGCCGGACCGATACGAAAACGGCGCCTCCAGGCGCCGTTTGCATGCGGGAAGCGCGGACCGTCAGGCCGGCAGCAGTTCCTTCAGCGTGCTGACCAGCTCGTCTTCCTTGATCGGCTTGGTGACGTAGGCCTTGGCGCCCTGGCGCATGCCCCATACCTTGTCGGTCTCCTGGTCCTTGGTGGTCACCAGCACCACCGGGATGTGCGAGGTGCTTGGGTCCTTGCTGATCGTGCGGGTGGCCTGGAAGCCGTTGAGGTTCGGCATCACCACGTCCATCAGGATCAGGTCGGGCAGCTCGCGCTTGGCGACTTCCACGCCGGCGGCGCCGTCCTCGGCGGTCAGGGTCTCATGGCCAAGCTTCTCGACGATGCGCTTCAGGCCCAGGAGCTGCGACGGGGAATCGTCGACGATCAGGATGCGTGCCATAAGATTGGGTGTCCCCTTGTTGTTCAGATGGATTCTAAGCCGCCCGGACGGCGCTTCCAAGCGCGGCGGTTCAGCCGCCCGCCACGCGCACCACGGTGCGGCCGAAGGAATCTCCGGCCAGCATGCGCGCGAACACCCCGGGCAGTCCGTCCAGCGTGACCTCGCGGGTGGCGATGCGCTCCAGGTGGCGCGGCCTCCAGTCGCCGGCCAGGTGCCGCCAGACGCGATCGCGGATGTCGCGCGCGGTGCCGGCCGAGGCCACGCCGAGCAGGTTCACGCCGCGGATGATGAAGGGCATCACGGTGCTTTCAAAGCCGATGCCGCCGGCATTGCCGCAGATCGCCACGTTGCCGTAGGGCGCGACCAGCGGCAGCAGCCCGGCCAGCATCGCGCCGCCCACGTTGTCCAGCGCGCCGCCGAAGCGGGCCGAATCCATCGGCTTGCCGCTGAAGACCAGCGCGTGGCGATCGATGCATGCGGCGGCGCCCAGCGACTTCAGGTGGTCGAAGTGGTCGGCCTTGCCGCTGATCGCATGCACCTCGTAGCCGGCGCGGCTGAAGATGTCGATGGCGAGCTGGCCCACGCCGCCGCTGGCGCCGGTGACCGCGACCGGGCCGAGCGCGGGCGTCTGCCGGTTGTCCTGCATGTGCAGCAGCGCCAGCGCGGCGGTGAAGCCGGCGGTGCCCAGGAACATGCTCTCGCGCAGCGACAGGCCGGGCGGCAGCGGGATCGTCCAGCGCGCATCCAGCCGCGCGTATTCGGCGTAGCCGCCGTCGCGTGTCTCGGACAGCCCGCTGCCGGTGCACAGCACCGCGTCGCCTTCCCGGAACGCCGGATCGGTGGAGGCGACCACGTGGCCGGCGAGGTCGATGCCGCCGTTGAGCGGATGCCGACGCAGGATCCTGCCCTTGCCGGTGCCGGCCAGCGCGTCCTTGTAGTTGACCGAGGAGTACGCGACCTTCACCAGCACTTCGCCGGGCGTCAGCGCGTCGGCGTCGATCTCCTCGATGCCGGCGCGATAGCCGGCGTCGTCGTCGTGGATGCGGAAGGCGCGGAAACGGGTCATGCGGTTCCTCCTGCTCAGGCGTGCACGCTGTCGCGGTCGATCCACTTGGGCTGGTAGCTGCCCTCGTAGGCCTGCATCCAGTCGAACAGCGCGCCGGCGTCCTCGCCGAACCAGACGCTTTCGCGCTGCTCGGGGCGCACGAAGCGCTCGGCGACCATGTGGTCCATCATCGCGCGCAGGTTGCGGTAGTAGCCGCGCACGTCGAGGAAGGCGCAGGGATAACGGTGCAGGCCGAGCTGGGCCCAGGTCAGCATCTCGAACATCTCGTCCATGGTGCCGAAGCCGCCGGGCAGGGCGACGAAGGCGTCGGACAGCTCGAACATGCGCGTCTTGCGCTGGTGCATGGTGTCCACCACCACCAGTTCGGTGAGGCCGGCGTGCGCCACCTCGCGCTCGACCAGCTGGCGGGGGATCACGCCGACGACCCTGCCGCCGCCGGCCAGCACCGCGTCGGCGACGATGCCCATCAACCCCACGTTGCCGCCGCCGTAGACCAGCGCGATGCCGCGCTTCGCCATTCCGGCGCCGAAGGCGCGCGCCTGGTCGGCGTATTCGGGATGCCTGCCGGGGCTGGAGCCGCAGTAGACGCAGAGGGCGGTGGGTTGGGGCATGTCGGGACTCGCTTTTTGCTCGTCATTCCGGCGCAGGCCGGAATCCAGTTCGAGTGATGCGTCCGAAGGACACAAAACCCTTTTGAGTGCTTCGCACGGCGTATTGAAACTGGATTCCGGCCTGCGCCGGAATGACGGCGGTGAAGGTTCCGGGTGGTTCAAACGGCACGGCCCGCCCATGTCGCCACGAGCGGGCCGTTATGGCCATCCAGGGGCGTCAGTTGCCCTTGTGGATGGCGCGCTTGTCCACCGACAGCGCCGCCTCGTGCACGGCTTCCGACAGGGTCGGATGGGCGTGCACGATGCGGGCGAGGTCCTCGGAGGAACCCTTGAACTCCATCGCCACCACGCACTCGGCGATCAGCTCGGACACGCCCGGGCCGACCATGTGCACGCCGAGGATGCGGTCGGTTTCGGCATGGGCGAGCATCTTCACCTGGCCCACGGCCTCGTTCATCGCCACGGCGCGGCCGATGGCGGCGAACGGGAAGGTGCCGACCTTGTAGGGCACGCCTTCGTCCTTGAGCTGCTTCTCGGTCTTGCCGGCCCAGGCGATCTCCGGCTCGGTGTAGATCACCCACGGGATGGTGTCGAAGTTGACGTGGCCGGCCTTGCCGGCGATCCACTCGGCCACCGCCACGCCTTCCTCGGAGCCCTTGTGGGCCAGCATCGGGCCGCGCACCGCGTCGCCGATCGCCCACACGCCGTCCACGCCGGTGTGGCAGTGCTCGTCGACCACGATGCGGCCGCGCTCGTCCAGCTTCACGCCGGTGTCGTCGGCCAGCAAGCCGGTGGTGTAGGCGCGGCGGCCCACGGCCACCAGCAGCTTGTCCACCACCAGCTCGTGCGCGCCGTCCTTGTCCTCGTAGGTCAGCGCGACTTCGTTCTTCCTGACCTCGGCCTTGGTCAGCTTGGCGCCCAGCTTGATGGCGAGGCCCTGCTTCTCGAATTCCTTCTTGGCGATCTTGGCCACGTCGGCGTCGGCCACCGCGAGGAAATCGGGCAGCGCCTCGAGGATGGTGACCTCGGCGCCCATGCGCTTCCACACGCTGCCCAGTTCCAGGCCGATCACGCCCGCGCCGATCACGCCGAGGCGCTTGGGCACTTCGGTGAAGTCCAGCGCGCCGGCGTTGTCCACGATGTGCTTGCCGTCGAACTTGGCGAACGGCAGCTCGATCGGCACCGAACCCGAGGCGAGGATCACGTTGGTGGCGCTGATCGTCTGCTTGCTGCCGTCGGCCGCGGTGATCTCCACCTGGTTGCCCTTCAGCAGCTTGCCGGTGCCGAAGAACGGGGTGACCTTGTTGGCCTTGAACAGCTGGCCGATGCCGCCGGTGAACTGCTTGACGATCTTGTCCTTGCGGCCGATGAAGGCGGCCATGTCGACCTTGGCGCCTTCCACGCTGATGCCGTGCACCGGGAAGTTGTGCGCGATGTTCCAGTACTGGCGCGAGGAATCCAGCAGCGCCTTGGACGGGATGCAGCCCACGTTGAGGCAGGTGCCGCCCAGCGCCTGCTTGCCGTCCTTGCCGGCGAAGGCGTCGACGCAGGCGGTCTTCAGGCCCAGCTGCGCGGCGCGGATCGCGGCCACGTAGCCGGCCGGGCCGGCGCCGATGACGATGACGTCGAATTTGTCGCTCATGTCGTTTCTCGCTTTGTCCCTCTCCCGCCGGGAGAGGGTGGCCGAAGGCCGGGTGAGGGTGCGTGCGGAGCGAGGCGTCGCGGCGGTGCCGGCGGGCCCTCGCCCCACCCCTCTCCCGGCGGGAGAGGGGCTCGGGCGCTTACAGGCCCAGCAGCATGCGTTGCGGGTTCTCCAGCTGGTCCTTGATGTCGACCAGGAACAGCACCGCGTCCTTGCCGTCGATGATGCGGTGGTCGTAGCTGATCGCGATGTACATCATTGGCGCGGCAACCACCTGGCCGTTCTCGACCACGGCGCGTTCCTTGATCGTGTGCATGCCGAGGATGGCGCTCTGCGGCGGGTTCACGATCGGGGTGGAGAGCAGCGAGCCGAAGGTGCCGCCGTTGGTGATGGTGAAGGTGCCGCCCTGCAGGTCGTCCAGCGACAGCTTGCCGTCGCGCGCCTTCTTCGCGTAGTCGGCGATGCCCTGCTCGATGTCGGCGAAGCTCATGTCCTGCACGTCGCGCAGCACCGGCGTCACCAGGCCCTTGTCGGTGGACACGGCGATCGAGATGTCCTGGTAGCCGTGGTAGATGATGTCGTTGCCGTCGACCGAGGCGTTGACGATCGGGTGGCGCTTCAGCGCCTCGGCGGTGGCCTTCACGAAGAAGCTCATGAAGCCCAGCTTGATGCCATGGGTCTTCTGGAACTGCTCGCCCAGCGACTTGCGCATCTTCACCACCTCGGCGAGGTTCACCTCGTTGAAGGAGGTGAGCATCGCGATGGAGTTCTTCGACTGCATCAGGCGCTCGGCGATGCGGGCGCGCATGCGGGTCATCGGCACGCGCTCTTCCGGGCGGCTGCCCGGGGTCGGCTTCGCGGCCGGCGCGGCGGCGGGAGCCGGGGCGCTGCCGCCCTTGCCGTAGTTGACCAGGTCTTCCTTGGTGACGCGGCCGTCGCGGCCGGTGCCGGCGACCTTGGACGGGTCGATGTGCTCCTCGGTGGCGACGCGGCGGCCGGCCGGGGACAGCTCGTCCACGCCGGCGGCGGCCTTGGGCGCCTCGGCCCTGGCGGGAGCGGGCGCGGCGGCCTTGGGCTCGTCCTTCGCGGCCGGCGCGGGCGCCGGCGCGGCGGCGCCTTCCTCGATCACCGCGATCACCTGCTGGCTGTTCACCGTGTCGCCGGTCTGGTGCCTGATCTCCTTGATCACGCCGTCGACCGGGGCCGGCACTTCCAGCACCACCTTGTCGGTTTCGAGGTCGACCAGGTTCTCGTCGCGCTTCACCGCGTCGCCGACCTTCTTGTACCAGGTGGCGATGGTGGCGTCGGAGACGGACTCGGGCAGGACAGGGACTTTGACTTCGGTGGACATAAATGGCCCTTGGGTTTGTCGCGCTCGTTGAACGCTAAGGATCGGGGTGCGGCCGTCCTGGCCGCGTGATTCGGGAAGCTTACTCGGCGGAGTGGTCGGTGCCGACCGGGGCGACCAGCGCCTGCTCGACCAGCGCCGCCTGTTCGGCATTGTGCGTGTTGAGGTGGCCCGCCGCCGGCGCCGGCGAACGCGCGCGCCCCGCGTAGGAGAGGCTGTGCTTGCTGCCGATGCAGGCCTGCAGGTGGTGGCGGATCTGGAACCAGGCGCCCTGGTTCATCGGCTCCTCCTGGCACCACACCACTTCCTTCGCGGCCGGGTACTTCTCCAGCTCGGCGGCGACCTCGGGGCGCGGGAACGGGTAGAGCTGCTCCACGCGCACGATGGCGACATCGCTCTGGCTGCGCTTCTCGGCATCCTCCAGCAAGTCGTAGTAGACCTTGCCGGAGCACAGCACCACGCGCTTGACCTTCTTGGCGGGCAACTCGCGATGCTCGCCGATCACCAGCTGGAAACCGCCCCTGGCCAGTTCGTCCAGCGAGGACACCGCCAGCTTGTGGCGCAGCAGCGACTTCGGCGTCATCACGATCAGCGGCTTGCGCACGTCGCGCAGCATCTGGCGGCGGATCATGTGGAAGGCCTGTGCCGGCGTGGTCGGCACGCAGACCTGCATGTTGTCCAGCGCGCACAGCTGCAGGAAGCGCTCGAGGCGGGCCGAGGAATGCTCCGGACCCTGGCCCTCGTAGCCGTGCGGCAGGAACAGCGCCAGGCCGCACAGGCGGTTCCACTTGGCTTCGCCGGAGCTGATGAACTGGTCGATCACCACCTGGGCGCCGTTGGCGAAGTCGCCGAACTGGCCTTCCCAGATGTCGAGCGTGTCGGGATCGGTGGTGGAGTGGCCGTACTCGAACGCCATCACCGCCTCCTCGCTGAGCAGCGAGTCGATCACCTCGACGTCGGCGCCCTCGCGCACGGCGGCCAGCGGCATGAAGGTGTGGCCGTCCTTCTGGTCGTGCAGCACCGCGTGGCGGTGGAAGAAAGTGCCGCGGCCGGAGTCCTGGCCGACCAGGCGCAGGTTGTAGTCCTGGTCGACCAGGGTGGCGTAGGCCAGGTTCTCGGCGAAGCCCCAGTCGCCCGGCAGCTCGCCCGCGGCCATCTTGGCGCGGTCGCCGTAGATCTTCGCCACGCGCGATTGCAGGGTCAGGTCGGCGGGCAGGTCGAGCAGTTTGTTGGCCAGTTCGACCAGCTTCTTCTTCGGCACGCCGGTGTCGACCTTGTCCGACAGCCGGCCGTTGAGGAAGCGCGTCCAGTCGATGTGGATGTCGCGTTGCGGCGCCGGGTCCAGCTCGGTCATCGGCTTGCCGGCCTCGAGGCGGTCGCGGTAGGCGTCGAACAGCTTCTGGCCGTCGCCTTCGGCGATCACGCCTTCCTTCACCAGCTGCTGCGCGTACAGCTCGCGCGCGGTGGGGCGCTTCTTGATGACCTGGTACATCACCGGCTGGGTGGCCGACGGCTCGTCGGCCTCGTTGTGGCCGTGGCGGCGGTAGCAGACCAGGTCGATCACCACGTCCTTGCGGAAGGTCTTGCGGAACTCGTAGGCGAGGCGGGTGACCTCGATCACCGCTTCCGGGTCGTCGCCGTTCACGTGGAACACCGGCGCGTTGACCATCTTGGCCAGGTCGGTGCAGTACATCGTGGAGCGCGCGTCCTGGGGGTTCGAGGTGGTGAAGCCCACCTGGTTGTTCACCACCACGTGCAGCGTGCCGCCGATCTTGAAGCCGCGCGCCTGCGACATCTGGAACAGTTCCATGTTCACGCCCTGGCCGGCCAGCGCGGCGTCGCCGTGCACCAGCACGGCCAGCGATTGCTGGCGCTCGGCGTCGTGGCGGCGCATCTGGCGTGCATGCACCGAGCCGGCCACCACCGGGTTGACGATCTCCAGGTGCGAGGGGTTGAACGCCAGCGCCACGTGCACGCCGCCCTTGGGCGTCTTGACGTCGGCGGAGAAGCCCATGTGGTACTTCACGTCGCCGGAATGGGCGGGATCGTCGGGATGCTCGAACTTGCCCTCGAACTCGTCGAACAGGGTCTTCGGCGGCTTGCCGAGGATGTTGACCAGCACGTTCAGGCGGCCGCGGTGGGCCATGCCGATCACCAGCTCCTTGACGCCGTTGTCGCCGGCGGCGCGCACCACGTCGTCGATCAGCGGGATCAGGCTGTCGCCGCCTTCCAGCGAGAAGCGCTTCTGGCCCACGTACTTGGTGTGCAGGTAGCGTTCCAGGCCGTCGGCCGCGGTCAGTTCGGCCAGCACGCGCTTCTTGCCGGCGGCGTCGAGGCCGGCGCTGCCGTTGGCCTGTTCGAGGCGGCTGTAGACCCAGTTGCGCTGGGCGTGGTCGCTGATGTGCATGAACTCGGCGCCCACCGTGCCGGTGTACACCTTCTTCAGCCGCGCCCACAGTTCGCGCAGCTTCATGCGCTGGCCGCCGCCGGCGTAGGTGCCGCAGTCGAACTCGGTGTCCAGGTCGGCGTCGGACAGACCGTGGAAGGCCAGGCCCAGGTCGGGTGGCGGCAGGCGCTCGACGAGGCCGAGCGGGTCGAGGTCGGCGGCCAGGTGGCCGCGCGAGCGGTAGGCGGTGAGCAGGCGCAGCACGCCGGCCTGCTTGCGCGCATGCTCGTCGCTGACCGGCGCGGCCGCGACGAGGCCGCGGCGCTGCTTCTGCGCGGCCTCTATGCGCGCAATGGCCGCGGTATGGGAGACGTCCCCCGACTCGCGGCCCTTGAAGGTTTCGAAGTAGCGGCCCCATTCGGCGGGGACCGACGCAGGATCGGCCAGCCAGGTGTCGTACAGGGATTCGACGTAATCGGCGTTGCCGCCAGCGAGTTGGGACGACTCGAAGAACTCGCGGATCAGATGTGTGCTCACGTCACCACCGGCAGGGAAGGGAGGCTTGCAACGGCCGGGTTCGGGGAAAGGCCGCTGGCGAAAAATCCCGTTAATTATAGCCCGCGGCTGCTGCGCCGCGACAACCCGGAGGATCGTCGAATGCCCTTCGCATGGAGGCGCGATTCAGCCAGTCCGCCACGGCTGCCGGGGCTACAGGTCCAGCGGCAGCAGGCCGGTGGCGCGAGCCGAGCGCTCCCACACCTCGTCGAACCGCTGCTGCAGCGGCACCTGGGCGGCGCGGTCGCGGCCGGCGGCGCGGCCCTGCGGCCGGCTGGGGTCGGGCAGGAACAGGTAGCCGCCGGCGTCGGTAAGCAGCCAGGCCGAGGCGCAGGTGCGGTCGGCCGCTTCCAGCGGGGTGCGCAGGCGCCACACGCTGGGCAGGCGCTGAGCCAGCTCCAGCAGGCGGTGCCCGTCGCGCGCCGCCGCCTCGGGCTCGTGCAGCAGCAGGCGGATCTCCGCGCCGCGGCCGGCGGTGGCGATGCGGCGCAGCTCGGCCAGCTCCGCCGCGCTGGCCCAGGCGTCCGGCGACAGGCGCGGCAGGTGCAGGCACAGCCGGCGCCGTGCGCCGGCGAGCAGCCGCAGCCGTGCCTGCGCCAGCGCCTCGTGGCCGTCGAAGGAGAACGGGGCGTCCTCCTCCGGGGTCATCGGTGTCGCGGCCGGTGCGGCAGCAGGTGGCCCTCGTTCACCAGCGCCAGCAGCAGGGCCAGTTCGTCCTGCGCCAGCGGCAGGTCGGGGGTGAAACCGCGTTGCGCGCACAGCCGCTGCGCCAGTGCCGGCGGGGCCGGCCAGGCCTGCCCGTTGGCGAACAGCGTGGCGGTGGCCTTGCCGCGGCTCCAGGCCATGCGCGACCAGGGATGGCGCAGCAGCTGCGCGCCGTCCCGCAGGCGCTTGAGCAGGGCCGTTTCGCCCAGCGGCTTGGCGGGCGGTGCCGGCGTCTGCGCATTGCGGTAGCGGGTGATGAAGCGGCCGAACCAGTCGCGTAGGGTTTCCTCGTCCAGGGGCGCGGCGAACGGCAGGGCGGCACGCAGCCGCGCCAGTGCGGTGCGGTCGATCTCGCCCGCGGCCTTCGCCGGGGCGAGGTCGGGGTCGGCGTAGCGCTGGTTTTCGTCGAGGCGCTCGGCGAGGTAGTCGGCCAGGTCGCCGGTGAGTTCCGCCCGCGAAGGCGCGCGCATGCCGACCGAGAAGGTCATGCACGGTCCCCCGAAGGCGACGCCGTCATGCGGCACGCCGGGTGGCAGATACAGCATGTCGCCCGGCTCCAGCAGCCACTCGTGGGTGGGTTCGAACCGCGCGAGCTGCTTCAGCTCCACGTCGGGGCGGAAGTCCTTCGGCGCGTGCGGGTCGGTGCTGATCGCCCAGTGGCGCTGGCCGAGGCCCTGCAGCAGGAACACGTCGTACTGGTCCACGTGGGCGCCCACGCCGCCGCCGGGCTCGGCGTAGGAGACCATGATGTCGTCCACGCGCCAGCTGGGCAGGAAGGCGAACGGCTCGAGCAGGGCGGCGACGTCGGCGTCCCACTTGTCCACGTCCTGCACCAGCAGGGTCCAGTGGGCATTGCCGGTCTTGGCGAAGTCGGCCTCGGCCAGCGGGCCGGTCTTCACCTGCCAGCGCCGACGCGCCTCGTCGTGGCGAATCAGCCGGGCCAGCACCCCTTCCTCGCAGGCCAGGCCGGCCAGGTCCTCGGGCGCGATCGGCGGCGTGAAATGCGGGAACGCGTTGCGGATCAGCAGGGGGCGTTTCTGCCAGTAGTCGCGCAGGAACTGCGCGGGGGTCATGCCCAGCGGGAGCCTGGATGTACCGCGTACCTCGATGGGCAGCGGCTTGCGGGAGGGAGCGAGGTTGGTCATCCGGGCATTGTAACCGTGCGGTCGGACAGGTCCGCGAAGAGCCTGGACAGGATCAGCCCCCGCGGGCATACGCCGGGAGTTCGCCGGAGCGCCGGGGCGCATGCACCGGATGCTTGCCCCATTCGCTGAGCAGCTTCTGCCCCACGCGGGCCATGGCGCCGATGACCGGCAGCAGTTCGCGCCCGAGTTCCGTCAGCGCGTACTCGGCGGAGGGCGGCGAGCTGTCCAGGGCGTGTCGGGCGATCAGTCCGCGCGCCTCCAGTTCGCGCAGCCTCGCGCTGAGCACGCGCGCCGAAATGCGCGGCATGTCGTGGCGCAGTTCACCGAAGCGTCGGGCATCCCGGCTCAGGTGCCAGACGATGTTCGCGGTCCACGCGCCACGCAGCAGGGCCAGCACTTCGGAGAACGGGCACGCGGGTGGCGGCGCGACTTTGCTTTTGCGTAGGGGCAGACCCATGGGGTGACGTGGCCGGTAACCGTTCGGTTACCGGATTCTACGGAGAACCCGGGGCCGGGCGGTAGGCAGGGCATGGCGCGCTGGCTAGCATGCGACACGCATCGCGGCGGGCCACCCCGCGCGGTTTTCTCCCATCGATTTCCCCCACCGGAGACATGCCATGAAGCTCTATTACGCGCCCGGCGCCTGTTCGCTTTCCCCGCACATCGTCGCACTCGAGGCGGGCATTCCGCTGCAGCTGGAAAAGGTGGACACCAAGGCCAAGCGCACCGGACACGACGAGGATTACTGGCAGATCAACCCGAAGGGCTACGTGCCGGCGCTGGCGCTGGACGACGGCGAACTGCTCACCGAGGGTCCGGCGATCGTGCAGTACCTGGCCGACCTCAAGCCGGAAAGCGGACTGGCGCCGGCCAACGGCACGCTGGCGCGCTACCGGCTGCAGGAGATGCTGGGCTACATCAATTCCGAGCTGCACAAGTCCTACAGCCCGCTGTTCAAGCCGGAGACGCCGGACGAGGTCAGGGAGGAGCGCAAGGCCTACCTGCACAAGCGCTATGCGCTGCTGGAACAGCGGTTGGCCGTCCAGCCATGGTTGATGGGCGAGCAGTTCAGCGCGGCCGACGCCTACCTGTTCACCGTGACCAACTGGGCCAGGCACGTGGACCTGGATCTCTCCGGGTTCCCCGCGCTGCAGGCCTTCCAGCAGCGCGTCGCGGCAAGGCCGAAGGTGCAGGCCGCGCTGGAAGCCGAGGGGCTGGTCAAGAAGGCGGTGGCCTGACGCGGTATCGCCTGCTTACCGCATGCCGGGCCGGGCGCCCTGGGACGGCGGACGTGTGTCGGGCCCGCCGTCCCGCGCGTGCGCCGTCAGCGCAGCAGCGCGATGGCGTTGTTCACGCCCAGGGCCAGCACGGTGAGGCCGGCGAGCAGGGTGGTGACGCGCGGCGGGATGCGCCGCACCAGCAACGCGCCGAACGGGGCGGCGACCACGCCGCCGGCGATCAGCCCGGCGATGACGCTGAGCTTGCCCATGCCGAGGGTGAGCAGGAAGCTGATGCTGGCGACCAGGCTCACCACGCATTTGGCCAGGTGCACGCTGCCGATCACCCGACGTGGCTCCATGCCGCGCGCCACCAGCGCGGTCACGGTGATCGCGCTCCAGCCGCCGCCGCCGATGGCGTCGAGGAAGCCGGCGACCAGGCCCAGCGGCGCGGTGCCGGCGGGCGGTTCGGTGCGCAGCGGGCCCTCGCGGCGCACGGTGCGCAGCAGCAGGAACACGCCGATCAGCAGCAGATACGGTGTCAGCACGATGCGCACCCAGCGCGAGGGCAGGTGCACCAGCAGCAAGGCGCCGGCCAGCGCGCCGACCACGCCGGTGATCGCCAGGGCCAGGAACAGCCTGCGGCGCACGTTGCCGGCCCACAGGTGGCTGAGGCCCGAAGCGCCGCAGGTGAAGGTCTCGGTGTAGTGCACGCTGGCGCTGGCCATGGCCGGCGGCATGCCCAGGCTCATCAGCATGCCGGCCGAGGTGACGCCATAGGCCATGCCCAGGGCGCCGTCCACCAGCTGGGCGGCGGCGCCCACGGCGGCGTAGACAAGAAAGTCCGCGAGCTGGATCTGGATCACGCGCGAACTCCCGCCGTGCGCGGGTGCCCGCCGCGCGGAATGCTGGCCGGGCCTTCCTCCATCGAGCCGGTCAGATCGTCCGTGCCAGGTCGGCCGCCAGCCCGGTATAGCCGGCCGGGGCCAGTTCCAGCAGTCGCCGCTTCGCTTCCGCCGGCAGTTCCAGCCGGTCGATGAAGTCGCGCATCGACTCGCGCGTGATGCCCTGGCCGCGGGTCAATGCCTTCAACTGCTCGTAGGGCTCGGGCAGGCCGTAGCGCCGCATCACCGTCTGCACGGCCTCGGCCAGCACTTCCCAGCTGGCGTCGAGGTCGGCGGCGAGGCGCTCGGCGTTCACGGTGAGCTTGCCCAGGCCCTTCTGCAGCGACTCCAGCGCCACCAGCGTGTGCCCGAAGGCGGTGCCCAGCGCGCGCAGCACGGTGGAGTCGGTGAGGTCGCGCTGCCAGCGGCTGATCGGCAGCTTCTCGGCGAAATGGCCGAGCAGGGCATTGGCCAGGCCGAAGTTGCCTTCGGCGTTCTCGAAGTCGATCGGGTTGACCTTGTGCGGCATGGTCGAGGAACCCACCTCGCCGGCCTTCAGCGTCTGCTTGAAGTAGCCCAGCGAGATGTAGCCCCACACGTCGCGCGCCAGGTCGATCAGGATGATGTTGGCGCGGCGCACGGCGTCGCAGTATTCGGCCACGCCGTCGTGCGGCTCGATCTGGGTGGTGTAGGGGTTGTAGTCCAGTCCGAGGCTTTCCACGAAGCGCTGCGAGAAGCCGCGCCAGTCCACCTCCGGGTAGGCGATGGCATGGGCGTTGTAGTTGCCCACCGCGCCGTTGATCTTGCCGGGGACTTCGAGCGCAGCCAGCTGCCTGCGCTGGCGTTCCAGGCGGGCCACCACGTTGGCCAGCTCCTTGCCCAGGGTGCTGGGCGAGGCGGTCTGGCCGTGCGTGCGCGAGAGCATCGGCAGGTCGGCGTGCGCGTGCGCCATCTCCCGCAGCTTCGCGATGATGCGGTCGAACGCGGGCAACAGCACCTGCCTGCGCGCGTCGTGCAGCATCAGGGCGTAGGAAAGGTTGTTGATGTCCTCGCTGGTGCAGGCGAAGTGCACGAATTCCCTGGCCCGGGCCAGGTCGGCGTCACCGCCGATGCGTTCCTTGATGAAGTACTCGACCGCCTTGACGTCGTGGTTGGTGGTGGCCTCGATGGCCTTGATGCGATCGCCGTCCGCGGTGGAGAAACCGTCGGCGATGGCGCGGAGCCGGTCGACCTGGGCGCCGGAGAACGGCGGCAGCTCGGCCACGCCCGGTTCGGCGGCCAACGCCAGCAGCCACTCGATCTCCACCCGCACGCGACGGTGCATCAGGCCGAACTCGCTGAAGATCGGGCGCAGCGCTTCGGCCTTGGCGGCGTAGCGGCCGTCCAGCGGCGACAGGGCGGTGAGGGCGTGTGTGGACATCGACGAGGTTCCGGAGAAGCGGGAAAGGGCGCCAGTTTACATGGCGCGGCCGACCGGCCGCGGCGGCGCGCTTATTCCGTGCGCGCATCACCATCTGACCGGACAGGCGCGGGCTGCATGTCCGGGCGCTTGTCGCAGCACTCACGGGCGCGGGCCTATAGTGGCCGGGTTCCCTTCCCCGAAGGACCGTTCCATGAGCCAGTTCCGCATCGAGCACGACAGCATGGGCGAGCTGAAGGTACCCGCCGACGCGCTGTACGGCGCGCAGACCCAGCGCGCCATCGACAACTTCCCGATCTCCGGCCTGCGCCTGCCGCGCGGGTTCATCCGCGCGTTGGGGCTGGTCAAGGCGGCGGCGGCCGAGTCGAACCTGGCGCTGGGGCATCTGAGGAAAGGGCAGGCCGCGGCGATCCGCAAGGCCGCGCTGGCGGTGGCCGAGGGGCGGCACGACGACCAATTTCCCATCGACGTGTTCCAGACCGGCTCGGGCACCAGCACCAACATGAACGCCAACGAGGTGATCGCCCACCTCGCGGCGCAGACGGGCACGCCGGTGCACCCGAACGACCACGTCAACTACGGGCAGAGCTCGAACGACGTGATCCCCACCACCATCCACGTCAGCGCCACGCTCGCCGCGCACGGGCAATTGCTGCCGGCGCTGAAACACCTGAAGCGGGCCATCGAGCGTCGCGCCCGCGCATTGCGCAACGTGGCCAAGACCGGCCGCACCCACCTGATGGACGCGATGCCGGTGACCTTCGGGCAGGAACTGTCCGGCTGGGCGGCGCAGCTGGACTCGGCCATCGGCCGCATCGAGGACGCGCTGAAGCGCATGCGCCGCCTGCCGCAGGGCGGCACCGCCGTGGGCACCGGCATCAACGCCGATCCGAAGTTCGGCGCCACCATCGCGCGCGAGCTGAAGAAGCTCACCGGCGTGCGCTTCGAGGCGATGGCCAACCCCTTCGAGGGCATGGCCGCGCAGGACGATGCGGTGGAGCTGTCCGGCGCGCTGAAGACGCTGGCGGTGGCGCTGATGAAGATCGCCAACGACCTGCGCTGGATGAATTCCGGTCCGCTGGCGGGGCTGGGCGAGATCGAACTGCCGGCGCTGCAGCCGGGCTCGTCGATCATGCCGGGCAAGGTGAACCCGGTGATCCCGGAGGCCGTGGCGATGGTGGCGGCGCAGGTAATCGGCAATGACGCGGCGATCGCGGTCGCCGGCCAGTCCGGCAATTTCCAGCTCAACGTGATGCTGCCGCTGATCGCCTACGACCTGCTGCAGTCCATCGACCTGCTCGCCAACGTGTCGCGCCTGCTGGCCGACAAGGCCATCGCCGGCTTCCGGGTCAACAAGGCGCGGGTGAACCAGGCGCTGGCGCTGAACCCGATCCTGGTCACCGCGCTGAACCCGGTGATCGGCTACGAGCAGGGCGCCGCCACCGCGAAGCGGGCGTACAAGGAGAAGCGGCCGATCATCGACGTGGCGCTGGAGACCACCGGATTGTCGAAGGCCGAGCTGCAGAAGCTGCTCGACCCACTGGCGTTGACGCGGGGCGGCATCCGCGAAGGATGACGTGCGGCGTCCGCGGCGGCACCGTCAATCGTCCTTCGCGCAATTCGCCACGTCGGAGGCGCTGACGATCGACGCGTAGGGCTTGAAGGCCGGCAGCTGCGCGGCGAGTTGGTCCTGGGCGGACTTGATGCCGGCCTCGGCCTTGCAGATGTCGAGGCTCAGCTTCTTCATCCGGCCGGCCCCGGCCTGGGCTTGCCGGTCGGCCTTGTCCGGCTTGGCCTCGAGCTTGGCCTCGACGGCCTTGAGCGCCATCTCGCCGCCGGCCTTGCCCATGGCCACCCCGGTCTCGTGCACGGAACGCACGCTTTGGTTGTACTGCACCAGCAGGTTGCGCTCGGCCGGCGTGACGGCGACATCCTTGTCGCCGATGGCCAGCGAGCCGTCGGCCTCGATCGCGGCTTTCGGCGAACCGAGGACGCGCAGGACCACCTTGCTCCCGTACAGCGTGATCGCGCCGTTCTGCATGGTGGTGTCGGGTATCTGGCAGGCGGCGATGGAACTCGCCAGCACGGTCAGCAGCAGGGAGCGGACGGGGGCTTTCATGGATGGTCCTGTCGATGGCTCAAGAGGATGATGGAGGGCGCAGCGGCGGGATCAGTCGGAGAAGACGGCGAAGCCCTTCTTGCCGTTCCCGTCCTTGCCGCAGTCGTCCACGTCCTTTTGCGTCATCGTGGCGTACGGCTTGAACTCGGGCATCGCCGCGGCCAGCTTCTGCTGCGAGGCCAGCAGGCCCGGCATGCGCTGGCAGAGTTGGGCGGCGGCGGCCTGGATCTGGTCGGTCTGCGGCTTGATGGCGGCCTCGATCTCCTTGTCGCTCTTGCCGGTGAACGCCCCCCAGATCGCTTCCTTGGCCGCGCTGACGCCGAGGTCGGCGCCGTTCGCGCCGATGTCCATGCCGGCCTCGGCGATGCCGATGATCTGCTGGCGATAGTCCTGCAGCATCGCGTGCTGTTCCGGCGTGGCTTCGACCTTCCTGCCCGCGATGACCAGGTCGCCCTGGGGGGTGATCACGGCCTTGGGTCGGGAGTCTTCGTCCCGGCGGTGGCCGTGGCCGACATGGACGCTGTTGATGTCGATGTCCCTGGTGACCAGCTCCTGCTTGGCCTTTTGCATGCCTTTCCGGACCTCCGCGGCGATTATCGACGGGGATGTCTGTTCCCGGACTTCCTTCATGGCCTGGGCCGTGGCGTTGCCGGCGTCGGTGCCGGTTTGCTCGGACTGGCTGCAGGCGGCCAGCGGCAGCAGCAGCGCGGAGGCCAGGATGCCGGTGGCGATTGCGTTGGTTTTCATCGATATGCTCCCCATCCAGTCGGATCGAAGATCAGGTGTCGTCGCGCCAGCGGCGCAGCCAGATGGCACCGGCGAGCAGGGCCAGGCCGGCAATCGCGCCGATCCAGAAGCCGGGCGTGGCCATCACGGTGTAGGCGTTGCCGACGCGGAGGAGGTCCAGCGCCTGCTCCGAGCCACTGCCCGCGTACTGGAAGTTGTGCCCGAGCCAACTGCCGGGGAACACGCTGAGCAGGATGCGGCCGCACATGTCCCAATACCAGCCGTTGCCCATGACGCGCGCGCCCAGCAGGTTGAACCAGCCCAGCATCATGCCTACGGCCACCGGCAGCAGCAGGGCCCAGCGGATCGGCTTGCTGCGCGCCCAGGCCGAGCAGAGCAGCAGCCAGCCCGTGCAGGGCAGTGCCCACAGCGCATACAGCGGAATGGTGATGATCTGGTTCGCGATGACGCGGAACGGATGGGCATAGGTCAGCAGGTGCCACACGCCCACGCCATGGAAGGACAGCGTGATCGCATACATCAGCAGCATCCCGATGCCGGTGAGCACGCCGCAGATCACCGCGATCAGCGGGGCGAGCAAGGTGCCGGCCGCGACCTTGGAGAGCACGGTGGCGGAGTCCGACAGCGGCAGCGATTTCCAGAACAGCAGGCTGCGGTCGCGGCGGTCGTCGTAGAGCGCGCCGAGGAAGTAGAAGAACACCACGAAGCCGAGCACGATGCAGATGATCATCGTGGTGGAGTACATCATCACGTCCAGCCCAAGGCCGACCTTGGTGATGTCGCCTTCATTGAGGGCGTGGTTGAACAGGCCCATGTTGTTGCCGATGAAATCGGCATGGGCGTCGAAGTGGCCCATGGCCTCGCCGGCGATGATGCCCATCAGGTTCAGCAACAGGAACACGCCGCCGGTGATCACCGGCGCCCACAGGAAGCCGCCGCGGTGTTCCCAGAATTCCCGCTTCACGAGCCAGTAGAAGGTTTTCATGCGTAGGTACCCTTCATGGTGGCGACGAACAGGTCGCTGACGGAGGGGCGGCGGACCTCGCCCAGCCCTTCCAGCACGGCCCGGTCGGCGCCGTCGAACAGGAAAATGCTCTTGCCGAACACCTGGCGCTCGTCCAGCGGACGCAGCGCGCGGGCGGCGGCGGCCTTGTCGGCGCCCACCATCACTTCGGCGAAGCGCTCGCCCACGCTGTCCATGTCGGCGTCCAGCACGATCTTGCCGTCGCGGATGAACATCAGGTCGGTGAGGATGTGCTCCACTTCCTCCACCTGGTGGGTGGTCACGATGATCGTCTTGTCCTCGTCGAAGTAGTCCTCCAGCAGGTTCTGGTAGAACTGCTTGCGGTAGAGGATGTCCAGGCCAAGGGTGGGCTCGTCCAGCACCAGCAGGCGCGCGTCGATGGCCATCACCAGCGCCAGGTGCAGCTGCACGATCATGCCCTTGGACATCTGCTTGACGCGCAGGCCCGGGGTGAGCCTGGTGCGGGCCAGAAAGGCTTCGCACTTCCTGCGGTCGAAGCGCGGGTGCGTGTTGGCGACGAAATCGACGGCCTCACGCACGCGGATCCAGCGCGGCAGCACCGCCACGTCGGCGATGAAGCACACCTGTTCCATCAGCTTGCCGCGCTGCTTGCGCGGGTCCAGGCCCAGCACGCTCAGTTCGCCCTGGAAGTCGGTGAGGCCCAGGATGGCCTTCAGCGCGGTGGTCTTGCCGGCGCCGTTGGGGCCGATCAGGCCCACGATGCGGCCGGACTCGATGCGGAAGCTCGCACCGTCCAGCGCCGTGGCGTTCTTGTAGCGCTTGGTCAGGCCGGTGGCGGCGATCACGGTGCTCATGGCGTGTCCCCGGCCGGCTTCTCGGCCTCGCGCATCAGGGTCTTCAGGTCCAGCCCGAGCCGCTGCAGGCGTGCGAACAGCGCCGGCCACTCCTCGCGCAGGAAGCGTTCGCGCTCGGACTTGAGCAAGGCCTCGCGCGCTCCATCGATGACAAACATGCCCAATCCCCTCCTTTTTTCCACCAGCTGGTCGTCGACCAGTTCCTGGTACGCCTTCGACACGGTCAGCGGATTGATCTGGAAGTCCGCGGCCACCTGGCGTACCGACGGCAGCGGGTCGCCCTCGTTCAAGGCGCCGTCCAGGATCATCGCCACCACGCGTTCGCGCAGTTGGCGATAGATCGGGACGCTGTCGTTCCAGGTGATGGTCATGGGTTATTCCTTGCTGCTGGCGAAGCTGGCCTTGGTGTCGCCGAACGAATAGTAGGGCATGGCCAACTGCGCCCCGAGCATGCCGGCGCCGGTTTCCACCGAGCGCGGCAGCGCCATGATCGCGGTGCCGGCGCTCAGCGTGGCGGCGCGCAGTTCGGCGGCGTCGGCGCGGACTTCGACCGGCGCCAGGTCGGTCACCTTGATGCCGTCGATCATGTGCGGCTCGAAGCGGGGCGCGCCATGGCTCAGTGCGTACAGGCCGAAGCCGGTGATCAGCAGGGCGGCCAGCAGGGAGACCAGCGAGGTGGCCTGGATCGGCGCGGAAACGAAGGTGTCGTCCATGGTGGCGACGGGACTGTTGACGTTGTCGGGCTGGGTGTTCATGACGATGCTCCTTTGGTGGTGTCGTCAACCGGTGTTGTAGTTGACTATAACACTAGATTTTCGATGGTCAAGCATCGGTGGGCATGACTGATGGCAGGGGTTGCCAAGTGCCTGTCAGGAAAAGAAAAAGGCCATCCGGGGAGCCCGGATGGCCTTGGCATTGGTGGAGGTGGCGGGAGTCGAACCCGCGTCCGAAGGCGCTTGACGCCCGGTACTACATGCTTAGCTCACCGTTGGATCTCGTCCCGCGACAGCACGGCGTGCGAAGCGCATCGAAGGACCAGTCTGCTAGGAGTTAGCCGGAAACTGGCAGACGGCCATTCCCGGCGATCCCGTGATGATGACCCTACATCCACGAGCACGGGCACAAGTGGGTTCGGGGCTAGGCCTTAAGCGGCCAGAGCGTAGTTGTCGTCGTTGGCAACTATGAGTTTGCGGCTGGATTAACGAGGAAAGCTGCCCCCTCGGCATGCACCTGGCCATCTCACTACCCCCGTCGAAGCCAGAACACCCCCGGGGAAAAGATCAGGTCGGTCGGCGGAGTATATGGGGGCGCCGCGTGGTGCATCAATGCATGCGCGGCGGAAGGTTCAGGCGGCGCGGTTGTGGGCGCGCATGGTGCGCTGCTTCTCGCGCTGCCAGTCGCGTTCCTTCTCGCTCTCGCGCTTGTCGTGCGCCTGCTTGCCGCGCGCCAGGCCGATCTCGACCTTCACCTTGTTGCCTTTCCAGTACATCGCCACCGGCACCAGGGTGTAGCCCTTGCGCTCCACGGCGCCGATCAGCTGGTCGATCTCCTGCCGGTGCAGCAGCAGCTTGCGGGTGCGCCGGTCCTCGGCGATGACGTGGGTGGAGGCGCTGATCAGCGGCGGGATGGAGGCGCCGATCAGGAAGATCTCGCCCTTGAGCACCACGGCGTAGCCGTCGCCGAAGTTGATGCGGCCGGCGCGCAGGGCCTTCAGCTCCCAGCCCTGCAGGGCGATGCCGGCCTCGAAGCGCTGGTCGATGTGGTATTCGTGCCGCGCGCGCTTGTTCAGCGCGATGGTGCCGCCGCCCTTGGTGTCTTTGTCCTTGCTCTTGGCCATGTCCGCTAAACTTCGGGCCTCTGGGCGGCCACGTTGCCGGCTTGGCCCCTTCGGGCCAGACCCTGGGTTGAAGGCATCCGTGATGGGATGCCGCATTTTCGCATCCGGGAACGGATGCAGGAACCGACGAGGCTGCCGTGATCGAGATCCGCCGCACCGCCCTGGTGAAGTATTCGCCGGCGCAGATGTTCGACCTGGTCAACGAGGTCGAAGCATACCCAAAGCATTTCGCCTGGTGTTCCGCCGCCGAGGTGCTGGAGCGCGGGGAGGACATGCTGGTGGCGAGGCTGGATCTCAAGTTCGCGGGCCTGCACCACAGCTTCACCACGCGCAACACGATGGACCGGCCGCGGCGCCTGCAGGTCAGCCTGGTCAACGGGCCGTTCCGCAGCCTGGAGGGCGTGTGGGAGTTCGTGGCGCTTGGCGACGCGGGTTGCAAGATCGTCTTCGCGCTGGACTTCGACTACGCCGGCCGGCTGGGCGGCATGGCGCTGAAGCTCGGCTTCCAGGGCCTGGCCACCCGCATGGTCGACGACTTCTGCCACCAGGCCGAGCGCCAGTATGGCTGAGTGCATCATGGTGGAGGTGGCCTGCGCGCTGCCTGACCGCCAGAAAACGTATCGCGTGGAGTTGGCAGCCGGCGCCACCGCATGGCAGGCGGTGGTCGCCGCCGGGGTGGCGCAGGACTGGCCGGACTTGTCGATCGACCCGGTGCAACTGGGGGTGTTCGGTCGCCAGGTGGCGGCGGATCACGTGCTGCACGACGGCGACCGGGTGGAAGTCTACCGGCCGCTGGCGCTGGATCCGAAAGAGGCCCGCCGGCGCCGGGCCGGCGGTTGATCAGGGCTTGCCGTTCTTGCCGTTGTCGGGCAGACCGCTGGTGCCGCTCACGCTGATCGCGGGCTTGTCCTTCTTGGTCTCGCTCTTGTCGCCCTCGGTCTCGTTGACCGGGTAGTTCACGTGGTACTTCTGGTTTTCCTTCAGGAGCTGCTTGGTGTTCTCGGCGAACATGGCGCCTTCGGTGCGCACCAGGGTGTCGTTGTCGAAGTACAGGCTCATGGTGTGCAACTGCATCGGGCCGCCGCGGTAGGAATAGGTCGAGACGTAGTCCCAGCGGTCATGCTCGAACGGCGAGGCCACCGAGGGCGTGCCCAGCAGCGCGATCACCTGTTCCTTGGTCAGGCCGGGCTTCAGCTGGTCCAGGGCCTTCTGGTCCACCGACTTGTTGAACAGGTTGCCCTGCTGCACGTTGGGTGTGTACACGAGGCGGCAGCTTGCCAGTGGCAGGGCCAGCATGGCGAAACCCAGCGTGCGGATCAGTTTGTGCATGCGTGTTGCGTCCGGATCGTGAAGGTGTCGATGATACACTAACGGCTTGACCGCACTGTGTATCGGGGAGCTAGCGATGGAACAGGAAAGCCAGGAACTGCGCCGCGCCGGCCTGAAGGTCACCCACCCGCGGATGCGCATCCTGCAGATCTTCGAGGAAGGGGGCGTACGCCACCTCACTGCCGAGGACGTCTACAAGAAGCTGCTTGCCCATCAGGAGGACATCGGCCTGGCCACGGTGTATCGGGTGCTGACCCAGTTCGAGGCGGCCGGCATCCTCATCAAGCACAACTTCGAGGGCGGGCAGGCCGTGTACGAACTCGATCGCGGCCAGCACCACGACCATATGATCGATGTGGACAGCGGAAAGGTCATCGAGTTCGTCAGCGAGGAGATCGAGAAGCTGCAGCACGAGATCGCCGCCCGCCACGGCTACGTGATCGAGGATCACAGCCTGGTGCTGTACGTGCGGCCCAAGGCGCGCGCGAAGTAGGACACCCACGTCCTCGGGTGCAGGGTGTCGCCGGGCAGGCCAGAAAGCCGGGCATAAAAAAAACCGCGGGAGGACTCCTGTCCACCCAGCGGTTTATCCGTTGTCGCATGGCGCTGCGGTGTACCCGAATTGCTCGTGATACGTGCTTGTCGCCTTCGACTCCGGCGGAACGGCATCCTGCCGCTCTTCGAGCCGACCGTCCCCACGGTTGGCTCGGCACACCATCTTGCGATGGCGGCTCCCCCACATCGATGGGACGATCCTAACGAAGGCTTCACGCAAGCGATATTGGAAAATTTCCTAGTCGCCCGGATTCGGGCGAACTGGCTCACGGTTCGGCGTGTTGCTGCGCAACAGGACGCGCAGGTGGACGCCACCGCCGCCGGTGCGCAGGCGGAACAGCCCCCCCAGCGAGGTGACCCGGTCGCGCATGCCCTGCAGGCCGCGCCCGTCGCCGGAAACCCGTTCCGGCAGGCCCACGCCGTTGTCGCGGATGTCCAGCAGTGCCAGCGTGCCGCCGGGACGCTCGCCGATGCGCAGGCGCAGCCGGAACTCGCTGGCCTGGGCGTGCTTTACCGCATTGGTGGCGCTTTCCTGGGCCAGCCGGTACAGCGCGGTGCGGATGTCCTCCTCCAGCAGGCGCGGCTCGCCGCGCAGGTCGGTGTGGTAGGCCATGCCGGCGGTGCCGAGCAGGTCGCGGATCGGGCCTTCGTCCAGCGCGCGCATCAGGCCGAACTCGTCCAGCACCGCCGGGCGCAGGTCGTCGAGCAGGCGGTGCAGGGCGCGGCGCATGTGGTCGAGGATGCCGTTGATCGACGTGCCGATGTCCTCCAGCCCGGCCTGCTGCAGGCGTGACTGCGCCAGTTTCACGTGGGTCTGGATCGCGGTGAGGTTCTGGCCCAGCTCGTCGTGCAGCTCGGCGGCCATGTGCCGGCGCTGGTCCTCCTCGGCCTGCAGGTTGCCGCGCGCGGCGTCGCGCAACTGGCGGGCGAGGTGGTCGAGGCGCCGGTTGACCGCGGCCAGGTGCACGTTCTGCTCGGCCACCCGGGCGCTGCTGCGGCGCAGGGCGTCGGTGGCCGAGCCCAGCATCAGCGCGCCGGTGCCGGCCACCGCCAGGAACAGCTGTGCCGAGGCGGTCGGCACGGCGTGCGCCACCAGGCGGTCGACGGTGGCCATGCCCAGGCTGACCACCAGCATGGACAGGCTGGCGCCGCGCCAGCCATGGCGGAAGGCGAAGAACAACACCGGCGCCAGCGACAGCGCCCGGGCGAATTCCCGCTGCGGGCCGGCCTGCTCGGTCAGCGCCAGCAGGATCAGCAGCGACGGCAGCATCACCAGCAGGCCGTCCATCAGCAGGCCGCGCAGTGCCTGCCGCGAAGGCCGGGCGCGCAGCAGCAGGATCAACGGCGGCGCCGCCAGCAGCACGCCCACGTAGTTGCCGAGCAGGTCCTGGCCCAGCGCGCGCAGCAGCATGCCGGAGGAGGGCGAGGCGTGCAGCAGGGCCAGCACGATGGCGTCGGTGGCGGCCGCGGCGAGCACGGTGAAGGCCACCGACAGCAGTAGCCGCGACACGTCTTCGGGATCGCGCAGGCTGGGGCGCAGGCTGGCCCGACGCAGCAGCCACAGGCACAGGGCGATCACCAGCGGCTGCGGCAGGTCGCCGGCGGCGAAGCCCAGCCAGCCCAGCGGCAGTCCGTCATGCACCTCGATCAGCGCGGTGGCGGCCAGCTCGCCGCCCAGCAGCCAGGGCCAGTAGCGCAGCGGCGCCAGCAGCAGGGCGCCGAAGCGCAGGCCGAACGGCAGCATCCAGTAGGGCTCGGCGGTGGGCCAGAGCAGGCCCCACAGCAGGGCGTAACCCAGTCCCAGCAGGGGGCCGCGGACGAGCGTGGGCGGTAGGGACAGGCGCATGCGCGGATGGTACATGTGCCGCCGCATCCGGCGGCTCCATGCTGATACATTGGCGGCATGTACAGCATCGTTCTGGTCGACGACCACGCCATCGTGCGCGAAGGATTCAAACGGCTCATCGAAATGGAGCCGGACCTGGAGGTGATCGCCGAATGCCGCAACGCGGACGATGCGGTGGAGGCGATCGCCCAGCATCGTCCCGACCTGGTGGCGCTGGACCTGTCGCTGCCCGACGGCAGCGGCCTGCCGCTGATCGAGCACCTGCGAAGCGTGGCCGCCGACACCCGCATCGTGGTGCTGAGCATGCACGACGGCGAACCCTACGTGTCCGAGGCGCTGCGCCGCGGCGCCAGCGGCTACGTGACCAAGGGCGTGGCGCCGGAGGAACTGGTGGCCGGCCTGCGCGCGGTGATGCAGGGCGAGCAGTTCCTCAGCTCGGACCTGCGCCGGCGCCGCGCCGAACGGCCGAACGAGGCGCTGGACCCGGTCGACCGCCTCACCGCGCGCGAGCGCGAGGTGTTCCTGTTGCTGGCCGCCGGCCGCACGCCCAAGCAGGTGGCGGCGGAACTGGGCATTGGCCAGAAGACCATCTACATCCATCGCGCCAGCCTGATGGGCAAGCTGGGCGCGGGTTCGGAACTGGACCTCTACCGGATGGCCAGCGAGCGCGGATTGTTGGGCGCCGCGCGCGGCTGATCAACCGGCCTGCGCCTGCTCCAGCATCTTCTTCGCATGGGCCCGCGTCTCGCGGGTGATCTCGACGCCGCCGAGCATGCGCGCCAGCTCGTCGCGGCGCCCGGCGGCGTCCAGCGACTCGATGAGCGTGCGGGTGGACGCGTCCCCGCTGTGCTTGGACACGCGCAGGTGCGCGTGGCCCTGCGCCGCCACCTGCGGCAGGTGGGTGACGCACAGCACCTGCCGCCTCGCGCCCAGCGCGCGCAGCTTCTGGCCGACCACCTCGGCCACCGCGCCGCCGATGCCGGTGTCCACCTCGTCGAACACCATCGTGCCCACGCTGTCCTTGCCCAGCGTGGCGACCTCGATGGCCAGGCTGATGCGCGCCAGCTCGCCGCCGGAGGCCACCTTGCGCAGCGGTCGCGGCGGCTGGCCGGGGTTGGCGCTGACCAGCAGCTCGCAGCGTTCGCGGCCCTGGGCGTCGGGCTCGTCGCCCTCGGCCGGTTCCAGTTCGGCCTGCAGCACGCCGCCGGTCATGCCCAGTTCGCCCATCAGCGCGCCGACCTCGCGGCCGAGGCGGGTGGCGGCGGCCCGGCGGGCGCGGCTGAGCTCGGCGGCGGTGCGCGCGTAGTCGGCCTCGATGCGGCCGCGCTGGGCGAGGAGCTGTTCCAGCGCGTCGCCGGCGCCTTCCAGTTCTTCCAGTTCGGCGCGCAGTTCGGCGAGGCGGCCGTGCAGCTCGGCCGGGGCCAGGCGGTGGCGGCGGCCCAGTTCGTGCAGGCGGGCCAGATGGGCGTCGACCTCGGCGAAGCGCTCGGGATCCAGGTCCACGTCCTGGGCGTAGCGGCCCAGCCCGTCGGCGGCCTCGTCGAGCTGGATGCGGGCGTTTTCGAGCAGGTCGAGCAGCGGCGCCAGGCGGTCGTCCAGCGCGGCCAGTTTGCCCAGTTCCGCCTGCGCGCGGCCCAGCGCGCGCTGCAGCGCGAATTCGCTGTCGCCATCCAGCAGTTCCACCACGCCGGTGGTGCCCTCGGCGAGGCGGCCGGCATTGGCCAGGCGCCGGTGGCTGGCTTCCAGTTCCGCCAGCGCGTCCGGCGGCAGCGCCCACTGCTCCAGTTCGCCCAGTTCATGGCGCAGCAGTTCCAGCCGGTGTTCGCGGTCCTCGCCGCCGCCGAGCCGGCGCATGCGCGCGCCCAGCTCGCGCCACTGCGTGGCCAGCTCGCGCACCCGGGCGGCCAGCGCCTCGTGGCCGGCGTAGGCGTCGAGCAGGGCGAGCTGGTGGCTGCGGGAAAGCAGCGCCTGGTGTTCGTGCTGGCCGTGGATCTCCACCAGCAGGCCGGCCAGTTCGCCGAGCTGGCCGGCGCTGACCGGGCGGCCGTTGATCCAGGCGCGCGAGCTGCCCTCGGCCCGGATCACCCGGCGCAGCTGGCAGGCGCCGTCCTCGTCCAGTTCCTCGCGCGCCAGCCAGGCGCGGGCCTCGGGCAGTTCGCCCAGGTCGAACTCGGCGGCCAGTTCGGCGCGGTCGCTGCCGGCGCGCACCATGGCGCTGTCGGCGCGGCTTCCGGCCAGCAGCAGCAGGGCGTCGACCAGCAGCGACTTGCCGGCGCCGGTTTCGCCGCTGACCACGGTGAGGCCCGGGCCGAAGCCGATTTCGGCGGCCTCGACGACGGCGAGGTGACGGACATAGAGCGAGGTGAGCATGGGCTGGGCTGGAGGCAGTCCGGTATCGATGGGGCGATTGTAGCGGCAGGCCGGCAGCTACAATGCGAGCGGTGGCCGCTTGCATGCCGGCCGCGCAGACCTTATTTCTTGTGCGTCTCACGGATCGCCACAGCGCATGTCCTTTCCGACCAGCCACGAACTCGATGCCCGCGCGCGCCGGCTGCTGCGCACGCTGATCGCGCAGTACCTGGTCGACGGGGAACCGGTCGGCTCGCGCACGCTGTCGCGCTCGTCCGGGCTGGACGTGAGCCCGGCCACCATCCGCAACATCATGTCCGACCTGGAGGACGCGGGCCTGGTGGCCTCGCCGCATACCTCCGCCGGGCGCGTGCCCACGCCGCGCGGCCTGCGCCTGTTCGTGGACAGCCTGATCGAGCTGCAGCCGCTTCCGCGCGAGGAGATGGCGCGGCTGCGCCGCGAGCTGCCGCCACGGCCCGCCACCACCCGCGACCTGCTCGGCAACGTCTCGACCCTGCTCTCGGCGATGACCCGCTTCGCCGGCGTGGTGACGGTGCCGCGGCAGGCCGACTTTCCGCTGCGCCACATCGATTTCGTGCCGCTGCCCGAGGCCCGCGTGCTGGTGATCCTGGTCTACGCCGACAACCAGGTGCAGAACCGCATCGTGCAGCTGGACCGCCCGCTGCAGGGGCGCGAGCTGGAGCAGGCAGCGAACTACATCAATACCCATTTCATCGGCCTGCGCATCGACGACATCCGCGCCCACCTGCGCAGCGAGCTGCGCGAGGCAGGCAGCGAGCTGAACCGGTTGCTGGCCAGCGCGATGGAGCTGGCCGCCGCGTCGTTCGCGCCGGAGACGGAAGACGACGACGTGCTGGTCAGCGGCCAGACCAACCTGATGGCCTGCGCCGAGCTCGCCGACCTGGACCGCCTGCGCGAGCTGTTCGAGGCGTTCCAGAAGAAGAACGAGCTGCTGCAACTGATGGAGGTGTGCGCTCGGGCGCCGGGCGTGCGGCTGTTCATCGGCGAGGAATCGGGGTTCTCCGCGCTGGACGGCTGCAGCGTGGTCACCGCCAGCTACGGTGCCCAGGGCCGGGTGCTGGGCGCGGTGGGCGTGATCGGGCCGACGCGGATGGCCTACGAGCGGGTGATCCCGGTGGTGCAGGCCACGGCCGGCCTGCTCAGCGATGCCTTGAATCGCGCGGCGACGGCCTCATAGAGGCCACGGGAGGCGGGGTTCCCCGCGGTTTTTGGACGGTCGGCACGGGTGCCGGCCACGGACGAGGTTTGGAGCGATTCATGCAGAACATTGACCCGCAGGCGCCGCAGGGCGCGCCCGCCGACGCGAGCGCGGCCGGGCAGCCGAATGCCGACCTGGAGGCGCTGAAGGCCCGCGTGGCCGAACTGGAGGCCGGCAACGCCGAGCTGCGCGAGACCGTGCTGCGCGAGAAGGCCGAGCTGGAGAACCAGCGCCGCCGACTGCACCGCGACCTGGAGCAGGCGCGCCGCTTCGCCAACGAGAAGCTGCTGAACGAATTGCTGCCGGTGTTCGACGGCCTGGAAAGCGGCCTGGCGGTGGAAACCGCCGACGTGGCGGCGATGCGCGAAGGCCTGGGCCTCACCCTGAAGTCGCTGCTCAAGGTGGGCGAGAACCACGGCCTGACCCCGGTCGATCCGCTCGGCCAGCCGCTCGATCCGGAGCGCCACCACGCCGTGAGCATGGTCGAGGCGCCCGGCGCCGCGGCAGGCACCGTGGTCGGCGTGCTGCAGAAGGGCTACGTGCTGAACGAGCGCCTGCTGCGCCCGGCGCTGGTCGCCGTGGCGAAGGACTGAGCGCGCGGCGCGCGGATGAACGCGCGGCATCGAAAGCCGCGCCGGCATTGAATCGGGGGGCCAGACCCCCATCTGGAACACATCGCGGCCGCGGGGGCCGCACAAGCATCGGAGCAGAACACATGGGCAAGATCATCGGCATCGATCTGGGTACGACCAATTCCTGCGTATCCGTGATGGACGGCACCACCACCAGGGTCATCGAGAACGCGGAAGGCGATCGCACCACGCCGTCGATCGTGGCCTTCAGCAAGGACGGCGAAGTGCTGGTCGGCGCGCCGGCCAAGCGCCAGAGCGTGACCAACCCGAAGAACACCTTCTACGCGGTGAAGCGCCTGATCGGTCGCAAGTTCACCGACGCCGAGGTGCAGAAGGACCTCCACATCGTGCCCTACGGCATCGTGGCGCACGACAACGGCGACGCCTGGGTGCAGACCTCCGACGGCAAGAAGATGGCGCCGCAGGAGATCTCGGCCAAGGTGCTGATGAAGATGAAGAAGACCGCCGAGGACTACCTCGGCGAGCCGGTCACCGAGGCGGTGATCACGGTGCCCGCCTACTTCAACGACAGCCAGCGCCAGGCGACCAAGGACGCCGGCCGCATCGCCGGCCTGGAAGTGAAGCGCATCATCAACGAGCCGACCGCGGCCGCATTGGCTTACGGGCTCGACAAGAAGGGCGGCGACCGCAAGATCGCGGTGTACGACCTGGGCGGCGGCACTTTCGACGTGTCGATCATTGAGATCGCCGAGGTCGACGGCGAGAAGCAGTTCGAGGTGCTGGCCACCAATGGCGACACCTTCCTCGGTGGCGAAGACTTCGACATGCGCGTCATCGACTACCTGATCGAGGAATTCAAGAAGGACCAGGGCATCGACCTGCGCAAGGACCCGCTGGCGCTGCAGCGCCTGAAGGACGCCGCCGAGCGCGCCAAGATCGAGCTGTCCTCCAGCCACCAGACCGAGGTGAACCTGCCGTACGTGACGGCCGATGCCTCCGGTCCGAAGCACCTCAACATCAAGCTGACCCGCGCCAAGCTGGAGGCGCTGGTGGAAGACCTGGTCAAGCGCACCATCGAGCCCTGCCGCATCGCGCTCAATGATGCGGGCCTGCGCGTGTCCGACATCGACGAGGTGATCCTGGTCGGTGGCCAGACCCGCATGCCCAAGGTGCAGGAATCGGTGAAGGACTTCTTCGGCAAGGAGCCGCGCAAGGACGTCAACCCGGACGAGGCCGTGGCTGTGGGCGCGGCGATCCAGGGCGGCGTGCTGGGCGGTTCGGTGAAGGACGTGCTGCTGCTCGACGTGACCCCGCTGTCGCTGGGCATCGAGACCATGGGCGGCGTGATGACCAAGCTGATCGAGAAGAACACCACGGTGCCGACCAAGGCCTCGCAGGTGTTCTCCACCGCCGACGACAACCAGACCGCGGTGACCGTGCACGTGCTGCAGGGCGAGCGCGAGCGCGCCAGCGCGAACAAGTCGCTGGGCAAGTTCGATCTTGCCGGCATCGACCCGGCGCCGCGCGGCATGCCGCAGATCGAGGTCACCTTCGACATCGACGCCAACGGCATCCTGCACGTGTCGGCCAAGGACAAGAAGACCGGCAAGGAGCAGAAGATCGAGATCAAGGCCGGCTCGGGCCTGTCCGACGAGGAAATCCAGCGGATGGTCGCGGATGCCGAGGCGAACAAGGAAGAGGACCGGAAGTTCCACGAGCTGGTCGCCACCCGCAACAAGGCCGACCAGCTGGTGCACGCGACCCGCAGCGCGCTGAAGGAGCACGGCGGCAAGGTGCCGGCCGACCAGCTCTCGACCATCGAGGGCGCGCTGTCCGACCTGGAGAAGGTCAAGGACGGCGACGACAAGGACGCCATCGAGTCGAAGATCGGCAAGCTGGAGCAGGTGGCCCAGGCGCTGTACGCTGCCGCGCAGGGCGGCGCTACCCCGCCGCCGGCGCCGGGCGAGGGCCCGTCCGCGGGCGACGACGTGGTGGATGCCGAGTTCACCGAAGTGAAGAACGACGGCAAGTCGGCCTGACCGGGCCGGTAGCCGGAGCGCGGGCGCCTACGGGCGCTCGCGCCCTTTGGAGGGGAGCATGGACAAGGGGCGCCTGGAAGCCTTCAGCGACGGCGTGCTGGCCATCATCATCACCATCATGGTGCTGGAGCTGAAGGTGCCGCACGGCAGCGGCTGGGAGGTGCTGGCCGCGCAATGGCCGGTGTTCCTCAGTTACGTGCTGAGTTTCGTCTACGTGGGCATCTACTGGAACAACCACCATCATTTCCTGCACGCCGCGGAGCGGGTGGACGGGAAGGTGCTGTGGGCCAACCTGTTCCTGCTGTTCTGGCTGTCGCTGATGCCGGTGGCGACCGGCTGGATGGGCGAGAACGAGTTCGCGGCCCTGCCGGTGGCGGTCTACGGCATGGTGCTGCTGATGTGCGCGCTGGCCTGGCAGCCGTTCCAGCACCTGCTGATCGCGGCCAATGGCGGGGAGTCCTCGCTGCTGGCGCAGGCGGTGGGAGCGGACTGGAAAGGCTGGCTCGCCGTCGCCATGTATGTGGCAGGCATCCTGCTGGCCTTCGTGGCGCCGTGGGTGTCCTGCCTGTGTTATGCCACGGTGGCAGCGATCTGGTTCATCCCCGATCGGCGCATCGAATCGCGGATCAAGCAATGAGCAAGCGTGATTACTACGAAGTCCTGGGTGTCGAGCGCACCGTCACCGAAGTCGAGCTGAAGAAGTCCTTCCGCCGCCTGGCGATGAAGTACCACCCCGACCGCTGCCCCGACGACCCGCAGGCGCAGGAGAAATTCAAGGAAGCCAAGGAGGCCTACGAAGTACTGTCCGACGCGCAGAAGCGCTCCATGTACGACCAGTATGGCCATGCCGCCTTCGAAGGCGGCATGGGGGGCGGCCGTGCCGGCGGCTTCGGCGACATGGGCGACATCTTCGGCGACATCTTCGGCGACATCTTCGGCGGAGGGCGCAGCCGCCAGCCGCGCCGCGGCGCCGACCTGCGCTACATCATGGAGCTCGATCTCGAGGAAGCGGTGTTCGGGGTCGAGAAGACCATCGAGATCCCCACCCAGGTCAGCTGCCACCATTGCAACGGCACCGGCTCGGCCGACGGCAAGACCGTGACCTGCAAGACCTGCCATGGCCATGGCCGCGTGCGCATGCAGAACGGCATCTTCTCGATCCAGCAGGCCTGCCCGCATTGCGGCGGCAGCGGCCGGGCGATCGAGAAGCCCTGCAAGGCCTGCCGCGGCGAAGGCATGCTGGACGAGCGCCGCACGCTGTCGGTGCGCATCCCCGAGGGCGTGGACAACGGCGATCGCATCCGCCTGAACGGGCAGGGCGAGGCCGGCCCCGGCGGCGCGCCCGCGGGCGACCTGTACGTGGAAGTGCGGGTGCGTGAGCACAAGATCTTCCAGCGCGACGGCAACGACCTGTATTGCGAACTGCCGATCCGCTTCACCCAGGCGGCGCTGGGCGCCGAACTGCCGGTGCCCACGCTGGACGGCGAGGTATCGATCACCGTGCCGCCGGAGACCCAGACCGGCCAGCAGTTCCGCCTGCGCGGGCGCGGCGTGAAGTCCGTGCGCAGCGGTCGTGCCGGCGACCTGATCTGCCGCGTGGTGGTGGAGACGCCGGTGCGCCTCACCAAGGCGCAGCGCGAGCTGTTCGAGCAGCTCGAGTCCACCTTCGCCGACGGCGAGGCGGAAAAGCACCAGCCGCAGGCCAAGACCTGGGTCGACGGCGTGAAGCAGTTCTGGTCGCGCGTGACTTCGCAGGTATCCTGATCCGTGGCCGCCGCGGCCGTGCCCGGCCCGCGGCGCACGCGCTACGCTTGGCGTTTTCACCGGGAACCGGCATGACCTCCAGCCTCCGCCTCGCCATCAACGGTGCCTCCGGCCGCATGGGCCGCGAACTGCTGCAGCAGGTGCGCGCGGACCGACGGTTCGAGCTGGCGCATGCCGCGGTGACGCCCGGCTCGGAGCACGACGGCGTGCCGCTGCCCGGCATGTCCCTGCGCTGCACGCACGACTGGCAGGCCGCGCCGGCGCTGGACGTGGTGGTCGACTTCAGCAGCCCGGCCGGGCTCGGCACCGCGCTGGCGCATTGCCTGTCCCATCGGATCGCCCTGGTCACCGGCACCACCGGGCTCGACGCCGCGCAGGAACGTCGCCTGGCCGAGGCCGCGCAGCGCATCCCGCTGCTGCGCGCGGCCAACTTCAGCCTCGGCGTGGCGGTGCTGACGCGGCTGCTGCGCCAGGCCGCGGCCGCGCTGCGAGAATGGGACCTGGAGATCGTCGAAGCGCATCACGGCCGCAAGGAGGATGCGCCCTCCGGCACCGCGCTGGCGCTGGGCGAGGCCGCCGCGGCGGCGCGCGGCGTGGTGCTGGCGGACGCCGCGGTCTATGCGCGCCAGGGGCGGCCGGGTCCCCGCCGCGCCGGCTCGATCGGCTTCGCGGTGGTACGCGGCGGCGACGTGGTGGGCGAACACCAGGCCCTGCTGCTGGGCAAGGGCGAACGGGTCGAGCTGGGCCATCGCGCCACCGACCGCTCGATCTTCGCGCGCGGCGCGCTGGAAGCCGCCCATTGGCTGGCGGGACGTGCGCCAGGCGCCTACGACCTCGACGCCATGCTGGCCGAGCGCACCGGCGGCTGAGCGGCGGCGTGACCGACGACCTCGATCCACGCATCATCCACGGCCACCGGCAGCGGCCGGACGGTCCCGCGCCGGTGGATATCGTTTCGGTGCAATCCCAACTGGTCTACGGGCATGCCGGCAACAGCGCGGCAGTGCCGCCGCTGCGCCAGCTCGGCCTGCGCGTGGCCGAGGTGCCGACCACCCTGCTCAGCAATGCGCCGTTCTATCCCACCACGCGCGGCCGCGTGCTGCCGGCGGACTGGTTCGCCGACCTGCTGCGCGGCCTGTGCGAACGCGGCGTGCACCGGCGCGCGCGGATGCTGGTGTCGGGCTACCTGGGCAGCGCGGCGAACGGCGAGGCCTTCGCCGACTGGCTTGACGGGACCCTGCCGCAGGCGCCGCAGCTGCGCTTCTGCCTGGACCCGGTGATCGGTGACACCCACACCGGCCCCTACGTCGAGCCGGCGCTGGAAGGCGTATTCCGCGAACGCCTGCTGCCGCACGCCTGGATGGTCACGCCCAACGCGTTCGAGCTGGAGCGCCTCGGTGGACGCTCCGTCGGTGGCGAGCGCGAGGCCATCGCGGCCGCGCGTGGCCTGCTGGCGCGCGGACCGTCCTGGGTGGTCGCACACAGCGTGCGCGGCGACGGCGGGCGACTGCTCACCCTGGCGGTGGGGCGCGAGGCCTGCTGGAAGGTCGCCACGCCCGAACTGCCGCTCGACGTGGCCGGCACCGGCGACGTGCTCACCGCGCTGCTGGTGGCGCTGATGCTGCAAGGCGAAGCCCTGCCGAACGCGCTGGAGCGCGCCGTGTCGGCCGTGCACGTGATGCTCGAGGCCACGCTGGCGGCCGGCATCGAGGAACTGGACATCAACGCCGCCGCGCCGGTGGCACGGCAGGCCGGCAGGGCGCGCTTCCCCGCCGTCGCGGCGTAGGTCGCTTGCCGCCGCCGGCCGCTGCCGATACCATGCGCGCCGTTGTCATTGGGGAGTAGCCATCCTCGCTCCCGGAAGCTCCGGCTTCCATTCCCGAGGAATCCGCGTCAACAGACTTGAAGCCGTCGGCTTCATGGCGCGGATGGCCACGCGGCCCGCGCCGCATGCGCCCGGCGAGACCTTTGGCCACGACGTGCTCACCCGCGGCCGGGCGAGCGGCGTCGTTGCGCCATCGGTTTCCGCTCGCCCGGCCCGGATCCCATGCATGTCCACTGCGCTGTTGTTCCTGCTTTCCGCCGGGGCGATCTATGTCGCCTGCGAGTACTTCGTCAACGGCGTTGAATGGCTGGGTCGCAAGCTCGACCTCGGCGCCACCGCCACCGGCACCGTGCTGGCCGCCTTCGGCACCGCCCTGCCCGAAAGTGCGGTGACCTTCGTCGCGGTGGTCTTCGGCAAGACCCCGCAGGCGCGCGACATCGGCGTGGGCGCGGCGCTGGGTGGTCCGCTGGTGCTGGCCACCATCGCCTATGCGGTGGTCGGGCTGGCGTTGTGGGCGAACCGCCGCCGCCTGCGCCGCGACGATGGCCGCGTGCGCGTCGATCACCGCCGGCTGGCGCGCGACCAGGCGTGGTTCCTCGCCATCTTCGTGGCCAAGTGCGCGCTGGGGCTGGTGGTGTTCGCGCTGAAGCCGTGGCTGGGCGTGCTGTTCCTCGCCGCGTACGCGCTCTACGTGTGGCGCGAGGTGAAGCAGGGCGATACCGCGCCCGAGGAAGAGGAACTGGAGCCGCTGAAGTTCCAGCCGCGCGCGGCGGAGCCGTCGATGGCGCGGGTGCTGCTGCAGGCGGTGCTGGCGCTGGTGGTGATTGCGCTGGCCTCGCGCGTGTTCGTGGGCCAGCTGGAGGTCATCGGCGTGGTCCTCGGCATGCCGCCGCACCTGGTGGCGCTGCTGCTCAGCCCGGTGGCCACCGAACTGCCGGAGACGGTGAACGCGCTGATCTGGGTGCGCCAGGGCAAGGAGCGGCTGGCATTGGCGAACATTTCCGGCGCAATGATGATCCAGGCCACCGTGCCCAGCGCGCTGGCGATCTTCGCCACGCCATGGCTGTTCGACGTGCCGCTGATGGTGGCCGGCGCCCTCACCGTGGTGGCGGTGGGCTACCTGTGGTGGCTGTTCCGCCGCGGGCACGCCAGCGCGCGCTGGCTGATGCCGGTGGGGCTGCTGTACGGCGTGTTCGCGATGTTCGTGACGGGGTATTTCGCCGCGTAGCTCAATCGCAGTGCGCGGCGCTGCGGTCGCGGCCGGCGCCGAAGCGGCGGTCCAGCGCGCCGGCCAGCTTCTTGAACGCGCGCGAGAAGTTGCCGCGCCTGGTCTTGCGCAGCTTTTCCTCTTCGCTGGTCAGCCAGGCGACCTGGATCACCCGCCGCTCGCCCTCGTAGGGCAGATGGCCGTGGAAGGAGTTGTCGCAGCGCTTGAACACCGCGAACTCGCCGTACAGCGGAATCAGCTCCGGCGCGGCGAGATCGTCGATGTTGTCGATGCGGTTGAGGAAGCGCAGGCAACCTTCGCTGGTGTCCGGCCATTGCGCGTTGAGGTAGAGCAGGGCGGTGGCGACCTTGGACTTGCTGTCGGTGTGGATGGTGCCGTGGCGCCGGTTGAGGTAGCGGCACAGCGTGACCAGGGTGGGGTACTGGCCGAGGTCGTCGATGCCCAGCCGCTGGCCCACCGTGCTGGCGAACTCGGGCGAGGTCAGGCGCTCGACCAGGGCATTGACCATCGGGCCGCAATCGGCCGGGTCGTAGGGGAAGAAGCCGGCGCTGGCATAGCGCGGGAAGTCGCGGTCGAGGTCGCCGCGCGCCTCGTCCGGCAATTGCCCATGGGCGATCATGAACGGGAAGGGCTGCGTGCCGACATGCGTGTCCGGGCGATCGAGGCGGGCGGGGTCGAGCAGGACGGCAGCGTTCATGGGGCGGGCGGATGGCTTGGATACACCAGTTTAACGCCCGCGCGCGTGGACGGGGCGACAACGTCGCCGATACGGTCGCCGCACATGGCGTGAGCCGTTCCGGTGGACAGTGCGGCTGCGCAGGCCTATCATTGCGACCCGCCCGAGACTTCTCTTCACCCAGCATCCACAAGCCTGCTTCATGCGGCTTGCGGATCTTGCTGTATCCGAAAAAGGCGGCCTTCCCATGCCCATTCCCGCTCTGCTCGCCCTCGAAGACGGCAGCGTGTTCCACGGCCATGCCGTGGGCGCCGCCGGCGAAACCGTCGGCGAGGTGGTGTTCAACACGGCGATGACGGGCTACCAGGAGATCCTCACGGATCCCTCCTATGCCCGCCAGATCGTCACCCTGACCTACCCCCACATCGGCAACACCGGCTGCAATGCCGAGGACGCCGAATCCGCCGCGGTGCATGCCGCCGGCCTGATCGTGCGCGACGTGCCGCGCCGCCCCAGCAACTGGCGCAGCACCGAGAGCCTGCCCGACTACCTCAAGCGCCACGGCACCGTGGCGATCGCCGGCATCGACACCCGGCGCCTCACCCGCATCCTGCGCGAGAAGGGTGCGCTGAACGGCTGCATCATGGCGGGCGAGTCCGTCGACGAAGCCGCGGCGCTGGCCAAGGCGCGCGCCTTCCCGGGCCTGAACGGCATGGACCTGGCCAAGGTGGTCAGCGTGTCCAGGGCCTATCCGTGGAAGGAGGGCACCTATGATCTCGACCGCATGGCCTTCCGGCAGCCGCTGGCGCGTTTCAAGGTGGTGGCCTACGACTACGGCGTGAAGTTCAACATCCTGCGCCTGCTCGCCGAGCAGGGCTGCGACATCACCGTGGTGCCGGCGCAGACGCCCGCCGCCGAGGCGCTGGCGATGAAGCCCGATGGCGTGTTCCTTTCCAACGGGCCCGGCGACCCGGCGGCCTGCGACTACGCGGTCGCCGCCACGAAGCAGTTCCTCGACGCGCGGATCCCGCTGTTCGGCATCTGCCTGGGCCATCAGATCATGGGCCTGGCGCTGGGCGCGAAGACGCTGAAGATGAAATACGGCCATCATGGCGCCAACCACCCGGTGAAGGACCACGACGACGGCCGCGTGCTGATCACCAGCCAGAACCACGGCTTCGCGGTGGACCCGGCGACGCTGCCGGCCAACGTACGGGTCACCCACAGCTCGCTGTTCGACGGCTCGCTGCAGGGCTTCGCGCTGACCGACCGCCCGGCGTTCTGCTTCCAGGGCCACCCCGAGGCCAGCCCCGGGCCGCACGACATCGCCTACCTGTTCGAACGTTTCGCCCAGCTGATGCAGGAGACCCGCTGAGATGCCCAAGCGCACCGACATCAAGAGCGTCCTGATCATCGGCGCCGGCCCGATCGTGATCGGCCAGGCCTGCGAGTTCGACTATTCCGGCGCCCAGGCCTGCAAGGCGCTGCGCGAGGAGGGCTACCGGGTGATCCTGGTGAACTCCAATCCCGCCACGATCATGACCGACCCGGAAATGGCCGACGCGGTCTACATCGAGCCGATCAACTGGCAGACGGTCGAGCGCATCATCGCCAAGGAAAAGCCCGACGCGGTGTTGCCGACCATGGGCGGCCAGACCGCACTCAACTGCGCGCTGGACCTGGCCGACCACGGCGTGCTCGAGAAGCACGGCGTCGAGCTGATCGGCGCCTCGCGCGACGCCATCCGCATGGCCGAGGACCGCGAGCTGTTCAAGCAGGCGATGGCCGACATCGGGCTGGAATGCCCGAAGGCGGAAGTGGCGCGCAGCTACGAGCAGGCGGTGGAGATCCAGGCCAAGGTCGGCTTCCCCACCATCATCCGCCCCAGCTTTACCCTGGGCGGCTCCGGCGGCGGCATCGCCTACAACGTCGAGGAGTTCGAGGAGATCGTCAAGCGCGGCCTCGAGCTCTCGCCGGTGCACGAAGTGCTGGTCGAGGAATCGGTGCTCGGCTGGAAGGAATTCGAGATGGAGGTGGTCCGCGACACCGCGGACAACTGCATCATCGTCTGCTCGATCGAGAACCTCGATCCGATGGGCGTGCACACCGGCGACTCGATCACCGTGGCGCCGGCGCAGACCCTCACCGACAAGGAATACCAGCGCCTGCGCGACGCGAGCATCGCGGTGCTGCGCAAGATCGGCGTGGACACCGGCGGCTCCAACGTGCAGTTCGGCATCAACGCGGAGAACGGCCGCGTGGTGGTGATCGAGATGAACCCGCGCGTATCGCGTTCCTCGGCGCTGGCGTCCAAGGCCACCGGCTTCCCGATCGCCAAGGTCGCCGCCAAGCTGGCGGTGGGCTACACGCTGGACGAGCTGAAGAACGACATCACCGGCGGCCTCACGCCGGCCTCGTTCGAGCCCACCATCGACTACGTGGTCACCAAGATCCCGCGCTTCGCGTTCGAGAAGTTCCCACAGGCGGACGCGCGCCTTACCACCCAGATGAAATCGGTGGGCGAGGTGATGGCGATCGGCCGCAGCTTCCACGAATCGTTGCAGAAGGCGCTGCGCGGGCTGGAGATCGGCAAGACCGGCCTCAACCCGACCGGGCTGGACCTGTCCGGCGCCGAGGGGCTGGCCAGGCTGAAGCGCGAACTGCGCGAGCCGCGGCCCGACCGCGTGTTCCACCTCGCCGACGCCTTCCGCGCCGGCCTGTCGCTGGAGGAGGTGTACGGCCTCAGCCGCGTCGACCCGTGGTTCCTCGCCGCGTTCGAGGACATCGTGCTGACCGAGCGGGACGTGCAGGCGCAGGGCCTTTCCGCGCTGGACGCGCCGCGCATGCGCGAACTCAAGCGCATGGGCTTTTCCGATGCGCGCATCGCCGAGCTGACCGGCACCGACGAAGCCGCGGTGCGCCACCTGCGCCACACGCTGGGCGTGCGGCCGGTATACAAGCGCGTGGATTCCTGCGCGGCCGAGTTCGCCACCACCACCGCCTACATGTATTCCACCTACGAGGAGGAGTGCGAGGCCAACCCGTCCGGCCGCGAGAAGATCGTGGTGCTCGGCGGCGGCCCCAACCGCATCGGCCAGGGCATCGAGTTCGACTACTGCTGCGTGCACGCCGCGTTGGCGCTGCGCGAGGACGGGTTCGAGACCATCATGGTCAACTGCAACCCGGAAACCGTCTCGACCGACTACGACACCTCCGACCGCCTGTACTTCGAGCCGCTGACGCTGGAAGACGTGCTGGAGATCGTCGAGCTGGAGAAGCCGAAGGGCGTGATCGTGCAGTACGGCGGCCAGACCCCGCTGAAGCTGGCGCGCGCGCTGGAAGCGGCGGGTGCGCCGATCATCGGCACCACGCCCGATTCCATCGACCTGGCCGAGGACCGCGAGCGCTTCCAGCAGATGATCCACAAGTTGGGCCTGCGCCAGCCGCCGAACCGCACCGCGCGCAACGCCGACGAGGCGCTGGCGCTGGCGCGCGAGATCGGCTACCCGCTGGTGGTGCGTCCGAGCTACGTGCTGGGCGGCCGTGCGATGGAAGTGGTCTACGACGACGCCGACCTGGCGCGCTACATCCGCGAGGCGGTGCAGGTGTCGAACGACTCGCCGGTGCTGCTGGACCGCTTCCTCGACCACGCGGTCGAGGTGGACGTGGACATCATCGCCGACGCCGGCGGCAACGTGCTGATCGGCGGCATCATGGAGCACATCGAGGAGGCGGGCGTGCACTCGGGCGACTCGTCCTGCTCGCTGCCGCCGTATTCGCTTTCGCCGGCGATCCAGGACGAGCTGCGCCGCCAGGTCGCCGCGATGGCGAAGGAGCTGAAGGTGATCGGCCTGATGAACACCCAGTTCGCCATCCAGGGCGACACGGTGTACGTGCTGGAAGTGAACCCGCGCGCCTCGCGCACGGTGCCGTTCGTGTCCAAGGCCACCGGCATGCCGCTGGCCAAGATCGCCGCGCGCGCGATGGCCGGCAAGTCGCTGGCGGAGCAGGGCGCCACGAAGGAAGTGATCCCGTCGTACTACTCGGTGAAGGAGGCGATCTTCCCGTTCCTGAAGTTCCAGAACGTGGACCCGATCCTCGGCCCGGAGATGCGTTCCACCGGCGAGGTGATGGGCGTGGGCCGCAACTTCGGCGCCGCGTTCGCGCGCGGCCACGATGCGGCCGGCATCAGGACGCCGCCCAAGGGCAAGGTGTTCGTCTCGGTGCGTGACGCCGACAAGGAGCGCCTGTTGCCGGTGGCGCAGGACGTGCTGCGGCGCGGCTTCAGCCTGGTGGCGACCGACGGCACCGCGGCCTACCTCAGCAGCCACGGCGTGGCCTGCGAGCGCATCAACAAGGTGCTCGAGGGGCGGCCGCACATCGTCGACCTGATCAAGAACGGCGAGATCGTCTACATCGTCAACACCACCGAGGGCAAGCAGGCGATCGCCGACTCGTTCTCGATCCGGCGCGAGGCCCTGCAGCACCGCGTTACCTATTCCACCACCGTTGCGGGCGCGCGTGCGCTGGTTCACTCGCTGGATTTCCACGGGGCCGGCGAAGTGCACAGCCTGCAGGAACTGCACAAGGAGCTCCGCGCATGAGCCGCGCCCCCATCACCAAGACCGGCTCGGAGCGCCTGCGCGCCGAGCTGGACCGCCTGAAGTCGGAGGAGCGTCCGCGCATCATCGCGGCGATCGCCGAGGCTCGCGCGCACGGCGACCTGAAGGAGAACGCCGAGTACCACGCCGCGCGCGAGCTGCAGAGCTTCATCGAGGGCCGCATCGCGGAACTGGAGGCGGCGCTGTCCACCGCCGAGGTGATCGACGTGTCGCGCCTGGGCGCGGGCAGCAAGGTGGTGTTCGGCGCCACCGTGGACCTGGAGGACGAGGACTCCGGCGAGGCGGTGACCTACCAGATCGTGGGCGACCTCGAGGCCGACATCAAGAAGCGCCTGATCGCGGTGTCCTCGCCGATCGCGCGCGCGCTGATCGGCAAGAACGAGGGCGACAGCTTCGAGTTCACCGCGCCCAACGGGGTGAAGCGCTACGAGATCACCGGCGTGCGCTACGAGTAGCGCCGCCGGGCTCTTTCGCGCCCTGCGCACGGGCGCGGGGCCACGGAGGCCGGGCACGAAAAAGGCCGCTTCGAAGCGGCCTTTTTCGTCGACGCGTCGCGGCTGGGATCAGCGCTGACGGGCCTTGAAACGCGGGTTGCTCTTGCAGATCACGAACACCTTGCCGCGACGGCGCACGACCTTGCAGTCGCGGTGCCGCTGCTTCGCGGACTTCAGAGAGGAAAGCACCTTCACGGCCAGCTCCTGGAACGGATGAAAAAATCAAGCACGGAATTGTAGCGATTCCAAGGGCTTGTCACAAGCCCATGGAGACCCGGAATCATGAACGGACTTCGGGCCCGGCGACCGTGGCCAGGAATTGCGCCAGCACGGGCGAGGTGTCGTCCGCGCGGCAGGCCACGGCCAGCAGCAGGTAGGCGTCCGGGTCCTCCAGCGGCACGTAGCTGACGCCGGCCAGCTGCACCGCGCGCATCGTGGCCGGCACCAGCGCCAGTCCGATGCCGGCGGCCACCAGCGCCAGCAAGCCGTTCAACTGCTGGGCGTGCTGGCGGATCTGCGGGTGGAAGTCCGACTTGGCGGCCAGCTGGACCAGGCGGTCGTACAGCGTGGCGGCCAGTTCGCGTGGCTGGGCCACGAAGGCCTCGCCGGCCACGTCGCCTATGCGCAGGCGCCGGCGCGTGGCCAGCGGGTGGCCGGAGGGCAGGGCCAGCAGCAGCGGTTCGCGGTCGATCACCTGCAGCCGCAGGGCACGGGCGTCCACTTCGTGGACGGGCTCGCTGCGCACGAAGCCCACGTCGATCTGGCCTGCGCGCAGCGCGGAGAACTGCGGCTCGGTGTACATTTCGCTGAGCCGCACGCGCACGTTCGGCGCGTTGCGGCCGAAGCGCAGCAGGATCTGCGGCAGCGCCGGATGAAACGAGACCGACACCGTATAGGCCAGCCGCAATTCGCCGCTGAAGCCGGCGGCGGCCTCGGCGACGCGCTGGCGCGCCTGCTCGGCGCGGTCCAGGATCTGCCGCGCCTGCTCGAGGAACAGCCGGCCGGGCTCGGTCAGCGATACGTTGCGCTTGTTGCGCTCCAGCAGGCGCGCGCCCAGGTCCTGTTCCAGCGCCTGGATCTGCTGCGACAGCGGCGGCTGCGAGATGTGCAGGCGCTGGGCGGCCCGGGTGAAGCTCAGCTCCTCGGCCACGGCGACGAAGTAGCGCAATTGGCGGAAGTCAAACATATATGCGATCCATATAAATATCGATCTAAATATATATTTGATTCTGTATCGCGTCGATCATAAAGTAGCTCTCGTCACGCCACCAACCCCCTCCCCCCGGGTGGTGTGGCCCTCGCCCCGCAGCGACGCTACTCATGCAGTATCCGGCTTCTCTCCCCATGAGCCGATACTGACGCGTCGCTCGCGGGGCGCTTTATTTCTTCTTTCCTTTCAATGAGCTCACGGACCTTCTTGAGGTGCCGTGGCATTCGTGTGCATGCGGCAAAAGGCTCTCAGAGCGTGGCCGCCAGCCGCATGCCCTGGGCGATGGCGCGCTTGGCGTCGAGCTCGGCGGCCACGTCGGCACCGCCGATCACGTGCGCGCGCACGCCACGCGCCGCCAGCGCGTCGGCCAGGGAACGCGCGGGTTCCTGGCCGGCGCAGACCACCACATGATCCACCGGCAGCGACTGCGGCTGGCCGTCCACCGTGACGTGCAGGCCCTCGTCGTCGAAGCGACGGTAGGTGACGCCGCCCAGCATGGTGACGCCCTTGTGCTTGAGCGTGGCGCGGTGCACCCAGCCGGTGGTCTTGTTGAGGCGGGCGCCCGGGCGTCCCTCGCTGCGTTGCAGCAGCCAGACCTGGCGGGCGGGCGGCTCCGGCGCGGCGGGGCGCAGGCCGCCACGTTGCGCCAGGGTGGTGTCCACGCCCCATGCGCGGGTCCAGCGCGCCACGTCGGTGCTGGGCGAGGGCGGCCGCTCGACCAGGAATTCGGCCACGTCGAAGCCGATGCCGCCGGCGCCGATGACGGCCACGCGCGGGCCGACCGGCACGTCGCGCGCCAGTACGTCGAGGTAGCCCAGCACGCGCGGGTGGTCGCTGCCGGGGAAGTCCGCCCGGCGCGGTACCACGCCGGTGGCCACCACCACCTCGTCGTAGCCGGCGGCCTGCAGGTCGTCGGCACCGGCCTCCTGGTTCAACTGCACGGTTACGCCGAGGTCGGCGAGCCGGTGGCGGAAGTAGCGCAGCGTCTCGTGGAATTCCTCCTTGCCCGGAATCCGCTTGGCATAGTTGAACTGGCCGCCGATCTCGCCAGCGCGGTCGATCAGCGTCACCGCGTGGCCGCGCACGGCCAGGGTGGTGGCGCAGGCCAGGCCGGCCGGCCCGGCGCCCACCACGGCGATGCGCTTGCGCTGCGTCGCCGGCTCGATCGCCAGCTCGGTCTCGTGGCAGGCGCGCGGGTTGACCAGGCAGCTCGCGCGCCGGTTCAGGAAGACGTGGTCCAGGCAGGCCTGGTTGCAGGCGATGCAGGTGTTGATGCGCTCGCCGCGGCCGGCCTTCGCCTTGTTGGCCCAGTCCGGATCGGCCAGCAGCGGGCGCGCCATCGAGACCATGTCGGCGTCCCCGTCGGCCAGCACGCGCTCGGCCACCTCGGGCATGTTGATGCGGTTGGTGGTCACCAGCGGGATCGACACTTCGCCCTTGAGCTTCCGGGTCACCCAGGCGAAACCGGCGCGCGGCACGCTGGTGACGATGGTGGGCACGCGCGCCTCGTGCCAGCCGATGCCGGTGTTGATGAGGCTGGCGCCGGCGGCCTCGATGGCCTTGGCCAGTGCGACGATCTCGTCCCAGGACTGCCCGCCCTCGACCAGGTCCAGCATCGACAGCCGGTAGATGATGATGAAGTCGCGCCCCACCGCCTCGCGCGTGCGGCGCACGATCTCCACCGGGAAGCGCATGCGCCGCGCCGCGTCGCCGCCCCAGGCGTCGCTGCGGTGGTTGGTGCGGGCGGCGATGAACTGGTTGATCAGGTAGCCCTCCGAGCCCATCACCTCGACGCCGTCGTAGCCGGCCTCGCGGGCCAGGCGGGCGCAGCGGACGAAGTCGCCGATGGTGCGCTCGACGCCCCGTGCGGAGAGCGCCCGCGGCGTGAACGGGGTGATCGGCGACCTGATCCGCGACGGCGCCACCGACAGCGGGTGGTAGCCATAGCGGCCGGCATGCAGGATCTGCATGCAGATCCTTCCGCCCTCGGCGTGCACCGCGTCGGTGAGCCGACGGTGGCGCGGCTTGTGCCAGGGCATGGTGAGGCGGCCGCCGAAGGGTTTCAGCCAGCCCTGGATGCTGGGCGCGATGCCGCCGGTGACCATCAGCCCCACGCCGCCGCGCGCACGCTCGGCGAAGTACGCGGCCAGCTTGTCGTAGTCCGCGGCCCGGTCCTCCAGGCCGGTGTGCATCGAGCCCATCAGGATGCGGTTGGGCAGGGTGACGTGGCCCAGGTCCAGCGGGGCGAACAGGTGGGGGTAGTTCATGGGGCGCCTGGTTCAAACGACCGTATGAATGTGCCCGTTGCCGGGCGTGGACGCAAGCGCCCGGCCGTGCGGCCTGCCACGTGGCGTGGATGTCTGGGGCTCGGCGCCTCGACGGCGTCGCTTCGAAGTTCCGGCGCGGTCGTTGCCGACCGGAGCGGCGGGGCATGCGCGCGCCCTGACGGAGGCGGCGGGTTAAGATAGCCGTTCTTCCGCCGCCTGGTGCCCGCATGAGCCCGAACCCGTCCGCCCCGGTACTGACCATCGACGGACCTTCCGGCTCGGGCAAGGGCACGGTCAGCCGCCTGGTGGCCGAGCGCCTGGGCTGGCGGCTGCTGGATTCCGGCGCGCTGTACCGCGCGGTGGGCTATGCGGCCGGCGCGGCGGGGCTGGACCTGTCCGACGCCGAGGCGGTGACCCGCTGCGCGCAATCCACGAAAATCCGCTTCGCCCCCGCCGCGGATGGCGGCGACACCCGGGTGCTGGTGAACGGGCACGACGCCACCGACGAGCTGCGCACCGAAACCGGCGGTGCGGCGGCCTCGGCGATCGCCTCGATTCCCTCGGTGCGCCAGGCACTTGTGGATCTTCAGCTGGGTTTCCGCAAGCTGCCCGGGCTGGTCGCGGACGGGCGCGACATGGGCACCGTGATCTTCCCCGACACGCCGTTCAAGGTGTTCCTCACCGCCAGTGCCGCCGAACGGGCGAAAAGGCGCTATAAGCAGTTGAAGGAAAAGGGGCTGAACGTTACACTAGGCGGCCTTCAGCGCGAAATCGAGGCGCGCGATGCACGCGATGCGTCGCGGGCGGTCGCGCCGCTGAAGCCCGCCGTCGATGCGGTGCTGGTGGATACCACCGGCATGCCCATCGCCGACGTGGTCGCCAAGGTTCTCGCCGTCGTGCAGCGCTGAACGCTGCGCGGCGGCTTTCGTGCCCCTGCCGCGGCGGGGGATGGTGGTCAACGGTGCCGAGGGGTTTCCCTGCGGGGAGATTGGCCGAGTCACCCACAACCGGTGGGCTGTTCCGCCTGTGCGCATTACATCCGACGGCGCGCACATCGCAACCGCCTTTTTCTCATCTGGAATCAACATGACTGAAAGTTTTGCCGAACTGTTTGAACAGAGCCAGCAGGCCATCGCCAAGCTGAAGCCCGGCGCCATCGTCACCGGCATCGTGGTGGAAATCCGCAACGACGTCGTCGTGATCAACGCGGGCCTCAAGAGCGAAGGCATCGTCCCCATCGAGCAGTTCAAGGACGAGAAGGGCGAGCTGGAAGTGCAGGTCGGCGACGAGGTGAAGGTTGCCCTCGACGCCCTCGAAGACGGCTTCGGCGAGACCAAGCTCTCCCGCGAGAAGGCCAAGCGCTCCATGGTGTGGGACACCCTGGAGGAGGCCTTCGACAAGGAAGAGACCGTGACCGGCATGATCTCCGGCAAGGTCAAGGGCGGCTTCACCGTCGACATCAAGGACGTCCGCGCGTTCCTGCCCGGTTCGCTGGTGGACGTGCGCCCGGTGCGCGACCCGGTGTACCTCGAGGGCAAGGAGCTCGAGTTCAAGATCATCAAGCTGGACCGCAAGCGCAACAACGTGGTGGTCAGCCGCCGCGCCGTCGTCGAGACCGAGTTCTCCGAGGAGCGCGAGAAGCTGCTGGAGCGCCTGAACGAGGGCGCGGTGGTCAAGGGCGTGGTGAAGAACCTCACCGACTACGGCGCGTTCGTGGACCTGGGCGGCATCGACGGCCTGCTGCACATCACCGACATGGCGTGGAAGCGCGTGCGCCATCCGTCCGAGGTGGTCAACGTCGGCGACGAGCTCGACGTGCGCGTGCTGAAGTTCGACCGCGAGCGCAACCGCGTCTCGCTGGGCCTGAAGCAGCTGGGCGACGATCCGTGGGTGAACATCTCGCGTCGCTACCCGGTGGGCTCGCGCCTGTTCGGCAAGGTCTCCAACGTCACCGACTACGGCTGCTTCGTCGAGATCGAGCCGGGCGTCGAGGGTCTGGTCCACGTGTCCGAGATGGACTGGACCAACAAGAACGTCAACCCGGCCAAGGTGGTGCAGGTCGGCGACGAGACCGAGGTGATGGTGCTGGACGTGGACGAGGAGCGTCGCCGCATCTCGCTGGGCATCAAGCAGACCCGCTCCAACCCGTGGGAAGCCTTCGCCGCCATGCACAAGAAGGGCGACAAGGTTTCCGGCCAGATCAAGTCGATCACCGACTTCGGCATCTTCATCGGCCTGGACGGCGGCATCGACGGCCTGGTGCACCTGTCCGACATTTCCTGGCAGGCGTCCGGCGAAGACCTCGTGCGTAACTTCAAGAAGGGCGACGAGATCGAGGCGGTGGTGCTGGCGGTCGACCCGGAGCGCGAGCGCATCTCCCTCGGCATCAAGCAGATGGAGCAGGACCCGTTCGGCCAGTTCATGGCCACCAACCCGCGTGGCAGCATCGTCACCGGCACGGTGAAGGAAGTGGACGCCAAGGGTGCGGTGATCGACCTGGGCGACGGCGTGGAGGGTTACCTGCGCGCCAACGACATCGCCAAGGAGCGCATCGACGACGCCACCCAGCACCTGAAGGTGGGCGACAAGGTCGAGGCCAAGTTCACCGGCATGGACCGCAAGGGCCGCCAGCTGGCGCTCTCGATCCGCGCCAAGGACGAGGCCGACCTGCAGGATGCCCTGGCCGAGTACGGCTCCGCCTCCGGCGGCGCCACCACGAAGCTCGGCGCGCTGCTGAAGGAACAGCTCAACAAGGCCGAGTAAGGGCCATGTGCGCACGGGGCGGTGTTGCGCCGCCCCGTGCCGTTCCACGTCACGGACATTGGGGACCCATGACCAAATCCGAACTGATCGAGGCGCTGGCGCGGCGCCAGACCCACCTTGCATTTGGCGACGTCGAACTGGCCGTCAAGAGCGTGATCGAGCAGATGAGCCAGGCGCTGGCCAGCGGCGAGCGCATCGAGGTCCGCGGGTTCGGCAGCTTCGCCCTGCATTACCGGCCGCCGCGGATGGGCCGCAATCCCAAGACCGGCGAAGCGGTAGCGCTGCCCGGCAAGCACGTGCCGCACTTCAAGCCGGGCAAGGAACTTCGCGAACGCGTGAACATGTTCCTGGAGCCGGTGGCCGACTGAGGCCGTACTCCGGGAATCCGACAAGGCAGGCGGCTGCGGCCGATCCTGCCTTTCTTTTTGCCGCGCCTGCGCAACTTCATGCGCACCGGCCGTCCGCTGAACCTTTGCGCGCGTGGTGCCTGTGCCGCCTGCCGGCAATCGGTTAAAGTCGCGCGATGCGACCGATCGTGATCCTCATCCTGCTGCTGTTCGCCGCCGCCGGCGTGGTGCTGGGCGCGCTGAACGCCGACCTGGTGTCCTACGATCTCGGCTTCGCGCGGATGCAGCTGCCCAAGGGCGCCGCGCTGCTCGGCGCGCTGGTGCTCGGCTGGCTGCTGGGCGGGATGACGGCGTGGCTGGGCGTGTCGTCGCGGCACCGCCGGCAGCGCCGGCGCGAGGCGCGGCAGCGCGACGACAAGGCCCCGAATCGCGCATGACCCCGATCTACCTGCTGGCCCTGCTGGTTCCCGCGGCCTTCGTCAGCGGCTGGTGGACGGCGCGTCGCGCCGGCGCGCGGCGTTCCGGCGAACGGGTCAGCGAGCTGTCGTCGGACTACTTCCGCGGCCTCAACTATCTGCTCAACGAGGAGCAGGACAAGGCGATCGAGGTGTTCCTGCGCCTCGCCGAGTACAACCGCGACACGGTGGAGACCCACCTGGCGCTGGGCAACCTGTTCCGTCGCCGCGGCGAGGTCGACCGCGCGATCCGCCTGCACCAGCACCTGGTCTCGCGTCCGGGCCTGACCGAGGCGATGAAGACCGTGGCCCTGCTGGAGCTGGGCGAGGACTACATGCGCGCCGGCCTGCTCGATCGCGCCGAGACGCTGTTCTCCGACCTGGTGGCGATGAACGCCCACGCGCCGTCGGCGCTGCGCCACCTGATCGCGATCTACCAGCACGAGCGCGACTGGCACAAGGCGATCGAGCATGCGCGCCGGCTGGAGGCGATGACCGGCGAGGACGAGTCGACCACGATCGCGCAGTTCTATTGCGAGTTGGCCGAGCAATCGCGCCAGCACGGCGCCCGCGCCGAGGCGCGCGACTACTTGCGGCAGGCCTTCGAGTGCCAGTCCGACTGCGTGCGCGCCTTCATGCTCACCGGCCGCCTGCATGCGGACGAGGGTCGCCACGCCGAGGCCGTGGACGCCTACGAGCGTGCGGTGGACGCCGACATCGCCTTCGTGCCGGAGATCCTGCCGCCCCTGCTGGACGGCTATGCGCGCTCCGGCCAGATGGCGCGCGCGGAGCGCTTCCTGCGCGAGATCCTGGACCGCTACCACGGCATCTCGCCGGTGCTGGCGCTGACCCGGCTGTACCAGCAGCGCGACGGCGAGAAGCCGGCGATCGAGTTCCTCACCTCGCAGTTGCGCCAGCGCCCGTCGGTGCGCGGCCTGATGGCGCTGATCGACGCCACCATGGACAAGATCGAGGGCGAGGCGCGCGAGAACTTCCTGATCCTGCGCGACCTCACCCGCAAGCTGCTGGAAGGCCAGGCGATGTACCGTTGCAGCCGCTGCGGCTTCGGCGCCAAGGCGCACCATTGGCAGTGCCCGAGCTGCAAGAGCTGGAGCACGATCCGGCCGATCCACGGCGTGGCCAACGAGTAGGCCACGGATGACGCTGCTCGCGCCAGGGTTGGTGCTGGTTTCGCTGCTGCTGTCGGCGGGCGTGGTGCGTGCGGCGATCGGCTACGCGCACCGCCGCGGCATGCTCGACCGGCCCGGCCAGCGCCGCTCGCATGCGGTACCCACGCCGCGCGGCGGCGGCATCGGCGTGGTGGTGGCGGTACTGGTCACGTTGCCTGTCTGCCTGCGGCTGCTGGCGCCGGCCTGGCCGGTAACACTGGTGGTCGCGCTGGCGCTGGCCTTCGCCGTGGTGGCCCTGGTCGGCTGGTGGGACGACCACCGCCCGTTGCCCGTACTGCCGCGCTTCAGCGCGCAACTGGCCGCCGCCGCGCTGTTCACCGCCGCGTTGCTGGCCACCGGCGGCCTGTCGTGGTGGTGGGCGCCGTTGCTGGTGCTGGGCGGGACCTGGAGCGTGAACCTGCACAACTTCATGGACGGCATCGACGGCCTGCTGGCGCAGCAGACCGTGTTCGTCGCCGCGGGGCTGGCCGTGATGGCCTGGCTGGCCGGCCAGCCGGCGCTGTGCACGGCCTGCGCCTGCCTGGCGGCGGCGGCACTGGGTTTCTGGCGCTACAACCGCTCGCCGGCGCGGATCTTCATGGGCGACGTGGGTAGCGGCAGCCTTGGTTTGCTGCTGTTCATGCTAATCGCGATGCTGTGGCGGGTGGAGCACCGGCTGCTCTGGCCGGCCTTGGCCCTGTGTTCAGCCTTCGTCACCGACGCCGGTCTAACCTTGCTCAGCCGGATGCTGCGCGGGCGCCGCTGGTACACTGCGCACCGCGAGCATCTGTATCAATGGATGGTGCGCAGCGGCTGCTCGCATACGGGGGGGACTGCACGCTACCTGGGATGGAACGTCCTGGTGGCGTTGCCGCTGGCATCGGCATCCTTGTTCGTGTCAGGGATGGCGTTGCCGTTCTGCATGGTGGCCTATCTGGCCGCGGCAGCAACATGGCTGGCCCTGAAACGCCGTTTGTCGCGGCGCCGACAGTAAAGGTTCGTCATGTCGTTACGTCATTCCATCGGCATCATCCACCCGCGCGCGGCCATCGTGGCGCACGACCTGCTCATGACCGCGCTGGCGTGGTGGGGTGCCAAGGAACTGCGCTACGCGCTGGACCCGGCCCTGCAGATCGGCTTCGCCGGCTGGGAGTTCCCGCTGGTGCTGGCGGTGCAGGGGCTGGTCTTCGCCTGGACCGGCCTGTACAAGGGCGTGTGGCGCTTCGCCAGCCTGCCGGACCTGTGGAACATCCTGCGCGCGGTGGTGCTGGGGACGGTGGCGATCTACGTTGCGCTGTTCCTCTACAACCGCCTCGACGGCGTGCCGCGCACGGTGCTGCTGCTGTATCCCTTCGTGCTGGCGATGTGCCTGGGCGCGCCGCGCCTCGCCTACCGGTTGTGGAAGGACAGCCGGCTCGCGCTGCAGCCCAACGAAGGCGCGCGACGCGTGCTGATCGTGGGCGCCGACAGCGCGGGCGAGGCGCTGTCGCGCGACCTGCAGCGCGACAACCGCTACACCGTGGTCGGCTTCGTGGACGGGCGGCGCAGCCTCAGCGGGGCGCGCATCAACGGCCGTCCGGTGATCGGTACGCTGGAGCAGTTGCCGGACGTGGCGCGCGAGGCGGCGGTGCAGATGCTGCTGATCGCGCTGCCTTCCGCCAGCGCCGCCGAGGTGCGCCGGGTGGTCGAGCTGTGCGACAGCACCGGCCTGCCATACCGCACCGTGCCGCGGCTGGAGGACGTCGTCGCCGGCCGGGCGCAGTTCAACGAGATCAAGGAAGTGGCGATCGAGGACCTGCTCGGCCGCGACGCGGTGGAGCTGGACTGGACCGCCATCCGCGAGACCCTGACCGGTCGGCGCGTGCTGGTCACCGGCGGCGGCGGCTCGATCGGCTCGGAACTGTGCCGCCAGGTGGCGCGGCTGGGGGCGCACTCGCTCACGGTGGTCGAGCGCAGCGAGTACAACCTCTACCGGATCACCCGCGAACTGCGCATGCAGTATCCCGAGATGATCCTCAACGGCATCCTGGCCGACTGCGGCGACGGCGTGGCGATGCGCCGGCTGTTCGCCGAAGTGCAGCCGCAGGTGGTGTTCCATGCGGCGGCCTACAAGCACGTGCCGATGCTGCAGGGCCAGCTGCGCGCGGCGTTCCGCAACAACGTGCTGGCCACCCGCGCCATGGCGGACCTGTGCGACCGCAGTGGCGTGGAATGCTTCGTGCTGATCTCCACCGACAAGGCGGTGAACCCCACCAGCGTGATGGGCGCCTGCAAGCGCATCGCCGAGATCTGGTGCCAGAACCTCAGCGCGCATTCGGCCACGCGCTTCATCACCGTGCGTTTCGGCAACGTGCTGGACTCGGCCGGCTCGGTGGTGCCGCTGTTCCGCGAGCAGATCCGCGCCGGCGGCCCGGTGACCATCACCCACCCGGAGATCTCGCGCTATTTCATGACCATCCCGGAAGCCAGCCAGCTCATCCTGCAGGCGGCGGCGCTGGGCAAGGGCGGCGAGATCTTCGCGCTGGACATGGGCGAGCCGGTGAAGATCCGCGACCTCGCCGAGCAGATGATCCGCCTGGCCGGCAAGAAGCCCGGCAGCGAGATCCCGATCGTCTACACCGGCCTGCGTTCCGGTGAGAAGCTGTTCGAGGAGCTGTTCCATCCACTGGAGAACTACACCGCCACCACGCACGCCAAGATATTCCTTGCGCAGCACCGGCAGGTCTCGTGGGAGCTGCTGCAGGCCCAGTTCGCCAAGGCCGCCGATGCGGTGTCCGATTTCAACGAAGAAGACCTGCGCCACTGCGTGTCCAGCCTGCTGCCCTCGTTCCGCTGGAGCGACGCGGCGCAGCCGGACAACGTGGTGGCGCTGCGTCGCCATGAATCAGGAGAGAATGTGTGAGCAAACCGTTGCGCAAGGTGGTGTTCCCGGTGGCCGGGCTCGGCACGCGCTTCCTGCCGGCCACCAAGGTGGTCGCCAAGGAAATGCTGCCGGTGCTGGACAAGCCGCTGATCCAGTACGCCGTGGACGAGGCGGTGGACGCCGGTGCCGACACCCTGGTGTTCGTCACCAACCGCTACAAGCATGCCATTGCCGACTACTTCGACAAGGCCTACGAGCTGGAGGCGAAGCTGCAGGAGAAGGGCAAGGACGAACTGCTGGCGCTGGTGCAGGGCACGCTGCCGCGCAACGTCCGCGCCATCTTCGTCACCCAGCCCGAGGCGCTGGGCCTGGGCCATGCGGTGCTGTGCGCGAAGCCGGTGGTGGGTGACGAACCGTTCGGCGTGATCCTGCCCGATGACCTGATCTGGAATGGCCAGATAGGAGCGGGTGCCGGCAAGGGCGCGCTGCGCCAGATGGCCGAACTGGCCGAGGCCGAGCGCGCCGGCGTGATCGCGGTGGAGGAAGTGCCGCACGACCAGACCGACAAGTACGGCATCGTGGATGCCGAGCGCATCGACGAACGCAGCGCGAGCATCCGCTACATGGTGGAAAAACCCAAGCCCGCCGACGCGCCGTCCAACCTTGCCGTGGTCGGCCGCTACGTGCTGCCTGGCCGCATCTTCCAGTTGCTGGAGCAGACCACGCCGGGCGCCGGCGGCGAGATCCAGCTTACCGACGCCATCGAGGCCTTGCTCACCGAGCAGGGCAAGGTGCTCGCCTACCGCTTCGAGGGCACCCGTTTCGACTGCGGCAACAAGGCCGGCCTGGTGCGCGCCACCATGCACATGGCGATGCAGGACCCGAAGCTGGCCGAGGTGGTGCGCGAGGTCGCCGCCACACTCTGAGAGCCTGTTCACGATCTCAGGCACCCCGCGCCGGGAGCTGTTTGCACGCAGGCCAAGGAAGAACGAAGGAGTGGACATCCGTCCACGACGGAGCGATGACGCCGGTCTGTGGGCCAACAGACCCGGCCCTCCGGGTTGACCTTGCATGGCTGCCATGCGGCAGCGCGCGGCTTGGCCTGCCAGCCAGGCAGGCCAAGCCGCGCGAGCCGCGGCGGCTTCCGCGCTATGCTTGGCCGTCGCCCTGCCGCCATCGCGAGCGTCCGGCATGAAGCAGCCGCAGGTTCCGTCCTACTACCGCGCCACGGCCACGCCGTATGCGCCTTATGCGCCATTGCAGGGCCGGCACGAGGCCCGCGTGGTGGTCGTGGGCGGCGGCTACGCCGGCCTCAACACCGCGCTGGGCCTGGCCGAACGCGGCGTGCGCGACGTGGTGCTGCTGGAGCGCGAACAGGTCGGCTTCGGCGCCTCCGGCCGCAACGGCGGCTTCGTGTTCGCCGGTTATTCGCTGGGCGAACAGGCCCTGCTCGACCAGCTCGGCGCAACCCGCGCCCGCGCGCTGTTCGACCTGACCACGGCGGCGGTGCGGCGCATCCGCGAACGCATGGCGAAGTACGCGATCGCCTGCGACGCGGTGGACGAAGGCGTGATCTGGGCCAACTGGTTCCGCGACCCCGCCGTGCTGCGTCGGCGCCAGCAACTGCTGGCCGAGCACTACGACACGCATTGGGAATGGTTGTCGCAGGGCGAGTTGCGCGAGCGCGTGCGCAGTCCGCGCTATGCCGACGGCCTGTACGAACGCAACGCCTTGCACCTGCATCCGCTCAACTATGCCACCGGGCTCGCCGCGGCGGCCGCGGGGCTGGGCGTGCGGGTCCACGAGGACAGCGAGGTGTGGCGGCTGCGCCGCGAGGGCGCGCACTGGCGGCTCGACACACCGCACGGCGAACTGCTGGCGGAGCAGGTGGTGCTGGCCTGCGGCGGCTACCTCGCCGGCCTGCGGCGCGACATCGACCGCGCGGTGCTGCCCATCGCCACCTACGTGATGGCCACCGAGCCGCTGGGCGAGCGCCTCGACGACTGCCTGCGCACGCGCGCGGCGGTGTACGACACGCGCTTCGCCTTCGACTACTACCGTCCGCTGCCGGACACGCGCCTGCTGTGGGGCGGGCGCATCTCCATCCGCAACCGCTCGCCGCAGGCGGTGAAGCGCCTGCTGCGGCGCGACCTGCTGCGGGTGTTCCCGCAGCTCGACGGCGTGCGCGTCGACTATGCCTGGTCGGGCCTGATGAGCTACGCGCGCCACCAGATGCCGCAACTCGGCAGCGACGGCCACGGCCTGTGGTGGGCGCAGGCCTTCGGCGGACACGGGCTGGCGCCCACCTGCGCCGCCGGTGAGCTGCTCGCCGCCGCCATCGCCGAAGGGGATGACGGCTGGAAGCGGTTCGCCGACTATGGCCTGGCCAGCGTGCACAAGCCGCTGGGCTTCCTCGCCGCGCAGGCCGGCTACTGGTGGCAGGAAGGCAACGACTGGCTGAAGACGAGACTGGAAGGATGAGCGGGACGACGACGCAGGTGGCGGAGATCGGCTGGGCGGACTTCGAGAAGGTGCTGATCGTGGCCGGCACGGTGACGAGGGTGGAAGCCTTTCCCGAAGCGCGCAAGCCGGCGTGGAAGGTGTGGGTCGATTTCGGTCCCTACGGCGAGAAGAAGACCAGCGCGCAGATCGTGGCGCTGTACCGGGCCGAGGACCTGCTCGGCCGGCAGGTCGTGGGCGTGATCAACTTCCCGGAGAAGCAGGTCGGACCGTTCCGCTCGCAGTTCCTGCTCACCGGCTTTCCCACCGACGAGGGCGTGGTGCTCACCGCGCTCGAGCGCCCGGTGCCGAACGGCACGAGGCTGGCCTGATGGCCGCCCTTCGCGGCGCCCGCCCCGAAGACGCCGCCGAGGTGGCGCGACTGGCCGGCGAGCTGGGCTATCCCGCCACGGCGGCGGACATGGCCGCGCGGCTCGCCGCGATCCTGCCGGTGCCGCGGCATCGCGTGACCGTGGCGGAGGAGGGCGGGCGGCTGCTGGGCTGGATCGCGGCGGAGCGCCGGCTCACGCTGGAATCGGGCGAGCGCGTGGAGATCGTGGGCCTGGTGGTGGATGCCGCGGCGCGCGGCAGCGGCATCGGGCGCGTGCTGGTCGAGGATGCCGAGCGCTGGGCGCGCGGGCAGGGTTTCGATGCCATCGGCGTGCGCTCCAACGTGGCGCGCGAGGGCTCGCATCCGTTCTACGAGCGGCTCGGCTACCGCCGCCGCAAGACCCAGCACGCCTACGTCAAGCCGCTGGCCGGTGGGCCCTGAGCGGCATCAGCCACCGCGCGGGTGCGGCGTGCGGTCCAGCCACACTTCCAGGCCCTGCGCGTTGAGTTCGATGTCGGTCTCCAGCAGCGCCTGCAGGGCGGCGCGGCCTTGCGTCCAGCCGTGCGCGGCGGCGCGGCCGGCGTAGAGGTCGGTCAGGGATTCGCGCAGCACGGCATGGCGATCGGCGCGGCCGTCCGCCGCACGGGCCAGCGTCACCATCGCGTCGATCTGCGCGTGCAGGTCGTCGGCGAGCTTCGCCGCGTTTTCGACGCGGCCGTAATGGGTGAGATACAGCGCCGCGGGTTCGAGCGCGACCAGGCGCCGGATCGAGGCGTGCAGCGCCTCGGGATCGAACTGCACCGGCGAGGTGGTGGGCAGGATGAACGGGCCGTTCGCGGTGTCGAAATCGCGGTAGGAAAGGCCGAACACGTCGCCGGTGAAGCAGGCATTGCTGCGCGCATCGTGCACGGCGAGGTGGTGCTTCGCGTGGCCGGGCGTATCCAGGCAGTGCAAGGCGCGGCCGGCGAGGTCGACGACGCGGCCATCCGGCGCCTCGACCACGCGCCCGGCGGGAACCGGACGCAGGCGACCGTAGGTCGATTCCATCACGCTCTCGCCGTAGACCGCGCTGGCGCCAGCCCACAGCTGCGAAGGATCGACCATGTGCCGGGCGCCGCGCGGGTGCACCACCAGCTTCGCGTTCGGCAGTCGCGCGACCAGTTCGCCCGCGCCGCCGGCGTGGTCCAGGTGCACGTGGGTGAGGATCAGCCAGTCCACGTCCGCAGGGGCGAGGCCGGCGAGGTCCAGCGCGGCCAGCATGTGCGGCACCGCGTGGTTGGTGCCGCAATCGACGAAGGCACCACGGCCGTTCTCGACGATCAGATAGGCCGCGTCGAAGCGCGGCCGCACGAAGCCGGTGTCGATGGTGTGGATGCCGTGAGCTGCATTCATTGCCGGTTCCTTGCCGCGGTTTCCGGGGAGGATAGCAAGGGGGGCGTAGCGGATTGATTGGACCATCGCCTATCGGTCGGCTATCGCGACCCGCTGACTTGTGGCGCAAAACGCGCTATCGTCGGACGGAAATTTAGATCGATCCAAGTTGTGCGGCGCCGCAGACCGGCGTTGCCCATGGCAGACGGGGAGTTCCTGCGAATGGTGGACGAGGCGATGCGTGGCGACAGGCGTGGGGCACGGCCCGGCTGCGCGCGATGGCTGGCTGCGTGGCTGTTCGCGCTGTTGCTGCCGGCTGGGGTCGTGGCGCACGGCACCGAACCGGCGGTGCAGCAGGTAGCGTCGGGCTGGCAATTCCGCCTTGCGCCTGGTTCGCCATGGGCCAAGGCGCATCCGCAAGCGCTGGGCTGGCACGCCGCCCGCGTGCCCGGCACGGTGCAGACCGACCTGCTTGCCGCGCACCTCATGCCCGATCCGTACTACCGCGACAACGAGGCGAAGGTGCAATGGGTCGGCCTGGCCGACTGGGAATACCGCACCACGCTGCAGGTGGACGCCGCCATGCTCAGGCATGCGCACGTGGACCTGGTGTTCGACGGGCTGGACACCTTCGCCGACGTGCGCCTCGATGGCCGCCGCATCCTCGCCGCCGACAACATGTTCCGGCGCTGGCGTGTGCCGGTGAGGACGATCCTGCACCCGGGCGCGAACACGCTGGTCGTCACGCTGCATTCGCCGATCGCGCGGCTGCAGCCCTGGCTGCAGAAACAGCCCTACGCGCTGCCGGGCGAGTTCGACTCGGCCTTCGGCGACGAACCCAAGGGCAGGCAGACCGCCAACTACGTGCGCAAGGCCGCCTACCAGTACGGCTGGGACTGGGGGCCGCGCCTGGTCGCCGAGGGCATCTGGCAACCCGTGCGCCTGGAAGGCTGGGACGCGCTGCGGCTGGCGGATTTCCACATCGCCCAGCCGCAGGTGGACGCGCAGGCGGCGCGGCTGCAGGCGCAGTTCGAGTTGCGGTCCGACCGCGCGGGCAAGGCGCTGCTGCGGGTGGCATGGACGGCGCCCGACGGCAGCCGGCAGCAGGCCGAGCAGGAGGTCGCACTGCGGCGCGGCGTCAACGCCGTGATGGTGCCGATCCGCATCGAGCATCCGCAGCGCTGGTGGCCGGCCGGCTACGGCAGGCAGAACCTCTACCGCTTCCACGGCGAGGTGGTGGTCGACGGCGACACCGTCGCCAGTGCCGACCGCGAAACCGGTCTGCGCAGCGTGGAACTGCGCCGGCGGAAGGACCGCTGGGGCCGCGGTTTCGAATTCGTGGTCAACGGCGTGCCGATCTTCGCCAAGGGCGCCGACCTGATCCCGCTGGACAGCTTCCCCAACCGGGTCACGCCCGAACGCATCCGCCAGCTGCTGCAATCGGCCCGCGACGCGAACATGAACATGCTGCGCATCTGGGGCGGCGGCTACTACCAGGACGACGCGTTCTACGCCACGGCCGACCGGCTGGGCCTGATGATCTGGCAGGACTTCATGTTCGGCGGCGCGGTGCCGCCCTACGACAAGGCCTTCCGCGACAACACGCGGCAGGAGGCGATCGAGCAGGTGAAGCGCCTGCGCGACCATCCGTCCATCGTCCTGTGGTGCGGCAACAACGAGGTGCAGACCGGCTGGGAGTCCTGGCCCGACCGCAAGCAGCTGCGGCAGGCGATCGGGCCGGCCGAGACCGCCAAGGTGGAGCAGGGCATGCGCGAGCTGTTCGACCGCACCCTGCGCGACGTGGCCAATACCTACGAACCCAGCGTGCCGTACTGGGCCAGCTCGCCCAGCACGGACGACGAAGGCCCGGCCAACGTGCCAGGCGACGGCGACTACCACTTCTGGGACGTGTGGTCGGGTTCGGCGCCGATCGAGAAGTACCTGGACGTCACGCCGCGCTTCCAGTCCGAGTACGGCCTGCAGTCGATGCCGGTGATGGCGACGATCGACGGCTTCACCGTGTCGGCCGATCGTTCGCCGGACTCGAAGGTGATGCGCGCGCACCAGAAGTTCGCCAACGGCGACGGCAACGACCGATTGCTGTTCTACATCCGCGGCTACTACGGCGAGCCGAAGGACTTCGCCTCGTTCGTCTACCTCAGCCAGGTGATGCAGGCCGAGGGCATCCAGCTGGCCGCCGAGCACCTGCGTGCGTCGCGGCCGCACAGCATGGGCTCGCTGTACTGGCAGCTCAACGACGTATGGCCGGGCGCCTCCTGGGCCAGCATCGACTATTACGGCCGCTGGAAGGCGCTGCAGTACCACGCCAGGCGCTTCTACGCGCCGGTGCGGGTGGTAGCGATCCGCAAGGACGGCCGCACGCAGGTGTCGCTGGTGTCCGACCGTACCGCGCCGTTCGACGCGCAGTTGCGCGTGCGCGTGCTGGGCATGGATGGCACGCCGGTGTGGCAACACGAACAGGCCGTGTCGGTGGCCGCGCTGGCCAGCACGGCCGCCGGCGACTACACCGACGCGCAACTGCTGCACGGCGCCGACCCACGCCGCAGCGTGGCGGTGTTCGAGCTGCTCGACCACGGCAAGTCGATCAGCCGCCACCTGCTGTATTTCGGCAAGGCGAAGGACCTCGACCTGCCCGATCCCGGCCTGCGCGCCACGCTTTCCGCCGACGGCCGCAGCGTCACGGTGAGCGCGCAGCGGCTGGCGCGCGAGGTGTGGATCGACTTCGGCGACCGCGACGCGCAGCTGTCGGACAACGCCTTCGACCTGCTGCCCGGCGAGAGCCGCACGTTGCAGGTGACTTCATCCGCCGACGCCGACACCTTGCGCCAGGCGCTGCAGGTGCGCTCGCTGTACGGCGCTACGAAACCCGTGACGGAGACCCGGCCATGATGAATCCCTCGCGCCGTTCGATGCTGAAGATGATGGCGCTGGCCTCCGCGGGCGGCCTCGTGGCAGGGCGTGCGGGCGCGGTCTTCGCGGCGCCGGCCGCGCGCTTCGCCAGCCACCGCCCGCCGCCCGGCAAGCGCAAGTTCGCCAGTGCGGCGGTGGAGCAGGAGATCGCCCGGGTCAAGGCGCTGATCGGCGATCCCGAGCTGGCCTGGCTGTTCGAGAACTGCTACCCGAACACGCTGGACACCACCGTGCAGCTCGGCACGCTGCACGGCAAGCCGGACACCTTCGTGGTCACCGGCGACATCGACGCGATGTGGCTGCGCGATTCCTCGGCCCAGGTCTGGCCGTACGTGCCGCTGGCCGTGAAGGACGCGGGCCTGCGCCGGCTGTTCCAGGGCCTGATCCGCCGCCAGGCGCTGTGCATTTCCATCGACCCCTACGCCAACGCCTTCCTGCCCGACCCGCGCGGCAAGACCACGCTGGACTGGGCGCAGCACGACCTCACCGACATGAAGCCCGGCGTGGCCGAGCGCAAATGGGAGATCGACTCGCTGTGCTGGCCGGTTCGCATGGCGCACGGCTACTGGAAGGCCACCGGCGACCGCACGCCGTTCGACGACGACTGGCGTGCCGCGATGCGCACGGTGCTGGCCACCTTCCGCGAGCAGCAGCGCAAGCACGGCCCCGGCCCGTACCACTTCCAGCGCAGCTCGCCGGTGCCCACCGATACCGTGCCGCTGGGCGGCTACGGCAACCCGGCGCGGCCGGTGGGGCTGATCCATTCGATGTTCCGCCCGTCCGACGACGCCTGCATCTATCCGCTGTTCGTGCCGGGCAACGCCTTCGCGGTGGTCTCGCTGCGGCAGCTCGCGGAGATGTCGCGCGCGCTGCATGGCGACCGCGCCTTCGCCGACGACTGCGAGGCGCTGGCCGGCGAGGTGGAAACCGCGCTCGGCAAGTACGCGCTGCTGCGCGACGAGGCCGGCCACGACGCCTGGGCCTACGAGGTGGACGGCTACGGCAACCAGCTGTTCATGGACGACGCCAACGTGCCCAGCCTGTCCAGCCTGGCCTACCTCGGCTTCTGCCGGCAGGACGACGCGCGCTACCGGCGCACCCGCGCGCTGGCGTGGAGCGCGCGCAACCCGTATTTCTTCCGCGGCACGGCGGCCGAAGGCATCGGCGGGCCGCACGAGGGGCTGCGCATGATCTGGCCGATGTCGATCATGATGCGCGCCTTCACCAGCGACGACGCCGGCGAGATCCGCCAGTGCCTGCACTGGCTGAAGACCACCCACGCCGGCACCGGCTTCATGCACGAGGCCTTCGACCAGGACGATCCCGCGCACTTCACCCGCGCGTGGTTCGCCTGGGCCAACTCGCTGTTCGGCGAGCTGGTCGTGCATCTGGCCGACCACCGTCCCGAACTGCTGCAGCGCGCCTGAGCGCGCCGCCTTTCCCCTTCACGACACAGGCAACCGGAGAGCGAACCATGGTGACCCGCAGACAATTCCTGCAAGGCGCGGCGGCGGTGGCCCTGCTGGGCGGGCAGGCGCTACCGCGCCGCGCGCTGGCGACGGCGATCGGCGCGCAGGCCGGCGGCGCCCGGGCGATGGCGCCACCCACCGGCCTGGCGCGCCACGTCGACGTGTTCGTCGGCACCGGCGGCCACGGCCACACCTATCCCGGCGCCACCCTGCCGTGGGGCATGGTGCAGCTCAGCCCGGACACCAACGACTTCGGCTGGGACGCCTGCTCGGGCTACCACCAGACCGACGGCTCGATCATGGGCTTTTCGCATACCCATCTCAGCGGCACCGGCGCCAGCGACATGCTCGACGTGCTGGTGATGCCGGCGCAGGGGCCGGTGCTGCTGCAGCCCGGCGAGCGCGGCCTGCCGGACGAGAACTACCGCTCGCGCTACGACGGCACCACGAGCGGCGACCGGTTGTCGCCGGACAGCGTGGCGCATCCCGGCCGCGGCTACCGCTCGCGCTACGACAAGGCTTCCGAGCAGGCGCAACCGGGCTACTACCGGGTGCGCCTCACCGACCACGACATCCTCGCCGAGCTCACCGCCACGCTGCGTGCCGGCCTGCATCGCTACACCTTCGCCCACAAGGGCGCCGGCCACCTGCTGGTCGACCTCGCCCACGGCTTCCACGACGATCCCAAGGTGCCGTGCAAGGTTTCCGACGCCACGCTGAAGCTGGTCGGCAACGACACCCTGGTCGGCAGCCGCCGCGTGCACCAGTGGGCGAACGGCCGCTACATCCACTTCGCGCTGAAGTTGTCGCGCCCGTTCACCCGCGCCGAGCTGTACTCGGAAGACCAGCCGCTGCACGGCGCCAGGGAAGCGAAGGGCACCCACCTCAAGGCCGCGCTGCACGTCGCCGACGCCGGCAGCGCGCCGCTGCTGGTGAAGGTGGGCCTCTCGGCGGTGGACATTGACGGCGCGCTGCGCAACCTCGACGCGGAAATCCCCGGCTGGGACTTCGAGGGCGTGCAGCAGGCCGCCGCCGCGGCCTGGGAGCGCGAGCTGGGCCGCATCCGCATCGAGTCTTCGTCCGACGAGGTGATGCGTACCTTCTACAGCGCGCTCTACCACACCATGCTCGGCCCTACGCTGTTCAGCGACGTGGACGGCCGCTACCGCGGCATGGACCTGGCCGTGCACCAGTTGCCCAAGGGCCAGCACAACTACAGCACCTACTCGCTGTGGGACACCTACCGCGCGCTGCACCCGCTGCTCACGCTTTACCAGCCGGACCGCGTGCCGGACATCGTCAACGGCCTGGTGCGGATGGCGGTGGAGAGCCCGGCCGGCCCGCCGGTGTGGCCGCTGCAGGGCGTGGAGACCTATTGCATGATCGGCTACCACTCCGCGGTGGTGCTGGCCGAGGCGCACGCCAAGGGCTTCCAGGGCATCGACTACGCCAAGGCCTGGCCGGTGTTCCGCAAGACGGCGATGGAAGGCGACTACCGCGGCCTGGCCTGGTACCGCAAGCTCGGCTACCTGCCCAGCGACAAGGAAGGCGAGGCAGTCAGCAAGACGCTGGAATACGCCTACGACGACTGGGCGATGGCGCATTTCGCCGAGGCGGTGGGCGCGCACGACGACGCGAAGCACCTGCGCCAGCGTTCGCGCAACTACCGCAACGTGTTCGACCGCAAGCTCACCTTCGTGCGTCCGCGCGGCAGCGACGGCGCGTGGCTGCAGCCGTTCGACCCGCGCGGCATGGGCCATTCCTCGAAGTGGCGCGACTTCACCGAGTCCAACGCCTGGCAGGCCACCTTCCTCAACCAGCACGACCTGTACGAATACATGAAGCTGTTCGGCGGCCAGGACGCCTTCGAGCGCAAGCTGGACGCGCTGTTCACCACCAGCTCCGAGCTGCCCGCCGACGCGCCGCCGGACATCGCCGGCATGGTCGGCCAGTACGCCCACGGCAACGAGCCCAGCCACCACGTGGCCTACCTCTACGCCTACACCGGCGCGCACCACAAGACCCAGGCGCGCGTGCGCATGCTGCTGGAAACCATGTACCGCGCCGCGCCCGATGGCCTGGCCGGCAACGAGGACGTCGGCCAGATGAGCGCCTGGTACGTGCTCGGCGCGCTGGGCCTGTACGCGGTCGACCCGGTCAGCACCCATTACGTGTTCGGCAGTCCGCTGCTCGACCGCGCCGAGGTCGAGCTGGCCGCCGGTCGCAAGCTGGTGGTGCAGGCCAAGGGCAACGGGCATGGCAAGCCGTACATCCAGTCCGTGACCTGGAACGGCAAGCCGTGGACGAAGAGCTGGATCAGCCACGCCGAGCTGGCGCAGGGCGGCACGCTGGAGTTCGTGATGGGCGCCACGCCGAACAAGCGCTTCGGCGCCGCCCCGGCCGACCGCCCGCCGTCGTTCGGCATGCCGGCCACGGCCTGAGCAGACGCTGACGAGTGAATCCCTCTCCCGCTTGCGGGAGAGGGGCTCCGGTTGTCGCGGGATTACTTCCTCTGCAACCGGTAGACGCCGGTATGCAGCGAACTCACCCCGGCTTCCTGGAATTTCGGTTGCACGGCCAGGATGTCGCGCCGTTCCAGCAGGTCGATGGTCCAGTCGGCACCGAACAGGGTGTCCACATCGCCGGCATCGACCGGGAACGGCGGTCCGTCCATCTCCGGCGGCGGATATTCCAGCGTGATCAGCAATCCGCGACAGCCGGCCGGCAGTCGGCCGTAGACCTCACGCGCGTAGCGTTCGCGCATGGACGCGGGCAGGGCGATGGCTGCGGCGCGGTCGTACACCGCGTCGCAGCCGGCCAGGGTGGCGTCGTCCAGCGCGAACACGTCGCCCTGGATGATCTCGATGGGGCCTGCCACGTGGTGCACGCCCATCGGCGAGACGTGACGTTCGGGCACCAGCCCGTGCTCGGCGAAGAACTGCGCCACCGCCAGTGGCGACAGCTCCACGCCCAGCACGCGATGCCCCTGCGCCGCCAGCCATGGCATGTCCAGCGTCTTGCCGCACAAGGGCACCAGCACGCGGCTGCCCCGCGGCAGCGCCAGCGCCGGCCAGCGTTCGAGCAGCAGCGGCATCGGCCGGTCGTTGTGGAAGCCGATGCGTCCCTCGCGCCAGCGCTGCAGCCAGAATTCCGCTTGCATGGAGCGTGCTCCGTCGGTGGGGCCAGGGTAGATACCCTATCCCAGTTGCGTCGCAGCCGCGCGGTCCGGGTCAGTGCACGACCACGACCCGCCTCGGCCACGCCTGCAGCATCACCGCGGCGATCACCAGCCCCAACCCGGCCAGCATCGGCAGGCCCACCCGCTCGCCGAGCACCAGCGCGGAAAGCAGCACGCCCGCCGCCGGGGCGATCGCCGTGAACAGCGAGGCCTCGGCGCCCGACACGCGCGCCGCGCCGGCATACCACAGCCAGAAGCCGGCCACGGTGGGCACGAGGGCGTAGTAGGTCACGCCCAGCAGGGCGGAAACCGGAAAGTGCGGCGGCTGCCGCGCGGTTTCCAGCAACGCCGGCGGCAGCGCGCCGAGCAGGCCCAGCGCGGCCATCGCGGTGGACAGGGCCAACGGCGGCAGCGGCACGTGCAGGCGCTTGTTGAGCAGGATGAACAGGCTTTCGCACAGCACGGCGGCGAGGACCAGCGCATCGCCACGCAACGAGTGCGCGCCACCGGTCCCGCCTCCTGCCAGCGCCACCACCAGCACGCCGCCGGTGGCCAGTGCGACCGTCGCCAGCGTCCGTCGCGCCAGCCGCTCGCGCAGCAGCACGGCGGCGGTGAGCGCGGCCACCGCGGGCAGGGTGCCGATGACGATGCCCGCCTCGGCCGCCGGGGCCAGGCGCGTGCCGGCGATCAGGCAGGCGGTGTAGCCGACGCTGCCGCAGACGGCCTGCAGGCACAGCAGCAGCGCGTCGTGACGGTCCGGCCGCGGCCATGGCGTGCTCGTGGCGCGCATCAGCAGCACGAACACCGGCAGGGCCAGGACGAAGCGCAGCACCGTCGCGGTGAACGGCGGCAACCCGGCGCCGATGACCTTGCTGGCCACCACGGTGCTGCCCACCGTGACCATGGCACCGGCCAGGCAGAGATAGGCGAGATGGCGGTTCGACATGCGTGGACTCCATGCAGGGAAGTCCGCAGTCTCGGCGTGGCACGCGAGTCGATCTTGGACGGATGTGCGCAGGCGGCGCGTCCAGGCGCACGCACGCGAAGGAAGCCGCCGCTACCGGGCAGGCCGCGGCCGCGCGTAGCGGCCGGGCGGCACGCCGTAGGCGCGCGCGAAGCAGCGGCTGAGATGGCTCTGGTCGCAGAAGCCGGCGGCCAGCGCGGTTTCTGCCAGCGGCGTGCCGGCGCGGATCAGCCGGCGCGCCAGCGCCAGCCGCTGCTGCAGGATGTAGGCATGCGGCGACAGGCCCAGTTCGCGCAGGAAGGCGCGGTGCAGCTGGAAGCGGCTCATGCCGGCGTCTTCCGCCAGCCCGGCCAGGCTCAGCGCGGCGGCGGGCGCATCGTCGATGCGCTCGCGGGCGCGGGCGATGCGTCCGTCGTGGCGTGGCGGCAGCGCGCCGCGCAGCAGCCGGTGTTCCAGGCCGGCGGCGAGGCGCAGCACGGCCAGCTCGCCGGCCATCGCGTCGAGCGTGCCGCCGGACCGCGTGAGCCGGGTGTGCAACGCGTCGAACAGGGCGCGCATGGGCGCGTCGCTGGCGACCGGAGCCAGGAAGGCCGGCGCGCCGCCGCGGCTTTCCAGCACGTCCTCGCGGGCCTGCTGCAGCAGGGCCGGGTCGAGGTACAGCATGCGCCATGCCCGCGGCTTGCCGTCGCGGGCGCGGCCGTCGTGCACCTCGCCGGGGTTCACGAAGATCAGGTCGCCGGGGCCGGCCTCCACCTGCCGCGCGTCGCTGGCCGAGGACTGCGCGCCGCGGTCGATCACGCCGATGCCGTACTGGTCGTGCGTGTGGCGCGGGAAGCTGCGCGCGGTGTCGGCGCTCATCGCTTCCAGCCCGGCCAGTCCGGTGCGGTGGAAAAGGATGCTTTCGGGCATGGTTCCCTCGGCGGGCGGGGCGCGATGCGGCGCCTCAATCTTCCCACGCCAGCACGAGCTTGCCGATGTGCGTGCTGCCCTCCATCAGCGCATGGGCGCGGGCGGCCTCGCGGGCGGGCAGCACCTCGTGGATCACCGGGCGCACCGTGCCCGCGTCCAGCAGCGGCCAGACTTCGCGGTGCAGCTGGCGGGCCAGCTCGCCCTTGAAGACGACCGGCCGGTTGCGCAGGGTGGAGCCGGTGAGGGTGAGGCGGCGGCGCATCAGCAGGCCGGCGTCGATGCGTGCCTCGCGCCCGCCCATGGTGGCGATCACCACCAGCCGGCCGCCTTCGGCCAGCGCGTCCAGCTCGCGCGGGACATAGTCGCCGGCCACGTGGTCGAGGATCACGTCCACGCCGCGGCCGTCGGTGGCCTGTTTCACCTCGGCCACGAAATCCTGCGTGCGGTAGTCGATCGCCTTTTCCGCGCCCAGCTTCTCGCAGGCGGCGCATTTCTCCGCGCTGCCGGCGGTGGCGAACACGCGCTGGCCGAACGCGCGCGCCAGCTGGATCGCGGTGACGCCGATGCCGCTGGAGCCGCCCTGCACCAGCAGGCTTTCACGCGGGCCGCCTTCGCCGTGGCCGAGCCGGCCGCGCACGAACACGTTGCTCCACACGGTGAAGCAGTTCTCCGGCAGCGCCGCCGCCTCGACCATCGAGAAGCCCGCGGGCACCGGCAGGCACTGCGCCAGCGGGGCCACCGCGTAGGCCGCATAGCCGCCGCCGGCGAGCAGGGCGCACACCGCGTCGCCGGGTTTCAGGCCGAACGGGTTGTCGCCATCGACATCACCTTCGACCAGGATGCCGGCCACCTCCAGCCCCGGCAGGTCGGACGCGCCGGGCGGCGGCGCGTAGTGGCCCTGCCGCTGCAGCACGTCCGGCCGGTTCACGCCCGAGGCCGCCACCTTGACCAGCACTTCGCCGGGACCCGGCCTGGGCATCGGCCGCTGCGCGGGTTGCAGCACTTCCGGTGCGCCGTGGTGGGCGATCTCGATGGCGTGCATGGTAGCCATGGCGTTTTCCTGCGGACGGGAAAACCTCAGTGTAGGCGACGGCCCGCCAGCGCAAGGGGCCGTTTCATTCCGCGTCGTGGAAGATCACGCCCAGCACGTGGCGCTGGCCCGCGCGCACGGTGCTCACGCCGTGGCGCATGCGTACCCGGTAGCTGCCGTGCCGGCCGCGCACCGGGCGCTGGTTCACCGCGAAGACCACCGCGTCGCCCTGTCGCAGCGGCACCACTTGCACACGCGATTGCATGCGCGGGCGCTGCTCGACCAGCACGAACTCGCCGCCTTCGAAGTCCTCGCCGGGCGCGGACAGCAGCACCGCCAGCTGCAGCGGGAAGACGTGCTCGCCGTACAGGTCCTGGTGCAGGCAGTTGTAGTCGCCGGCGCCATACCGGAGCAGCAGCGGCGTGGGCCGGCGCTGGCCGTGGGCGTGGCATTGCGCGAGGTAGTCCGCGAGCGTGGCGGGATAGCGCGTGGCCACGCCCAGCGACTCGTTCCAGCGGTTGGCCAGCGGCGCGAGACGCGGCCACGCCGCACGGCGCAGGACCTCCACCGGCGCGGGCAGGGGATAGGCGAAGTAGCGGTACTCGCCGCGGCCGAAGCCGTGCCGTTCCATCGTCACGCGGCTGCGGAACAGAGCGTCGTGCGCATACAGCGCGGCCAGGTCGCGGCAGGCGGCTGGTGGCAGCAGGGATGGCAGCCATGCGTAGCCCTGTGCGTCGAGCTCGCTCAGCGCGGTGGTCCAGTCGCAGGCATGCAGACGCTGTTCCAGGGCAGTCGTGCTGGGGGCGGGCATGCGATTCACTCGGGTTCTTCATGCGGGTGGTTCGCGCAGCATGCCCCGCGACTGCGCAGGGTGCACTCCGGATCTTGCGGTGCTCAGAGTTTCAGGATCGGCTTGAAGCCGCCGAAAAACATCCGCTTGCCGTCGAACGGCATGGATGCCGGCGACATGCCGGACAGGCGAGGGTCGCTCATCACCTTCGCCATCACACGGTCGCGGTGGGCACGCGAGCGATAGGTGATCCACGAGAACACCACCACCTCGCCCGGCTTCAGTTTCACGCTCTGCGGGAACGAGGTGTGCCTGCCAGGCTTGACGTCGTCGGCCACGCATTCCACGTAGTCCAGCGCGCCGTGTTCCTTCCAGACCGTGCCGGCCTTGCGGGCCAGGCGCCGGTAGGCGGCGAGGTTCTTCTTCGGCACCGGCACGACGAAACCATCGACGTAATTCATGACTCCTCCGCGGTCCTGGGTGGCTCGTGCGACGCGGCGGCATGCGGGCGGGGGCGCAGCAGCCCGCCGCCGAGCAGCGCCGCCAGGGTGGCGAACAGCGCGCCGACGAGGAAGGCGGACTGGTACCCGCCCACCAGTGCCACGGCCTGGCCGGCGCCGGCCGCGAGCAGGTGCCCGCTGCGCGCGGCGGCCAGGCTGGCCAGTATCGCCAGGCCCAGCGCGCCACCCATCATGAAGGCGGTGTTGACGATGCCCGAGGCCAGTCCGGACTCCTCCGGCGGCACGTCGCCCATCGCCGCCAGCAGCACCGGATTGAAGGCGATGCCGGCGCCCAGGCCGAGCAGCAGCATGCCGGGCAGCACGTCCAGCGCGAAATGGCCGGCCACGGGGGCGCGTGCGAACAGCGCCAGTCCCAGCGCCGCAAGCAGCAGCCCGGCCGCCAGCGGCACGCGGATGCCGAAGCGCATCACCATCTTCGCCGACAGCCCCAGCGAGAACGCCGCCATGATCAGGTTGGCCGGCAGGAAGGCCAGCCCCACCTGCAGCGGGCTGTAGCCCAGCACCAGCTGCAGGTACAGCGCGGAGAGGAAGAACCAGGCGAACATCGCCGCCGCCCACAGCACGCCGGTGACGTTGGCGATCGTCAGGTTGCGCCGACGGAACAGGCCCAGCGGCACCAGCGGCGCGCGCACCCGCGCCTCGATCGCGAGGAAGGCCGCGAACACCGCCGCCGCCGCGCCCAGCAGGCCCAGCGTCCGCGCCGACAACCAGCCTGCCACGTTGCCGTTCACCACCGCGTACACCGCCAGCAGGAGCGCGATGGTGACGCTGACCGCACCGGCCACGTCCAGGTGCCGGTGCGCCGTCGTCACGCGCAGCGTCGGCAGCAGGCGCAGCGAGAGCAGCAGCACCGCCACGCCGATCGGCAGGTTGATCAGGAACACCCAGTGCCAGCTCAGCGCGCCGGTCAGCGCGCCGCCCAGCAGGGCGCCGAGGCTGCCGCCGCCGGAACAGACGAAGCCATACACGCCCATCGCCCTGGCGCGGTCGCCGGGCGTGGTGAACAGGTTCATGATCAGCGACAGCGCCACCGCGGTGACCACCGCGCCGCCCAGGCCCTGCACGCCGCGCGCCACCACCAGCATCGCGCGCGTGCCGGACAGCCCACAGGCCAGCGAGGCCAGCGTGAACAGCGCGATGCCCAGCAGGAACAGGCGCCGGTGGCCGTACAGGTCGCCCAGCCGCCCGCCCAGCAGCAGGAAGCCGCCGAAGGTGAGCATGTAGGCGTTCACCACCCAGGCGAGATCGGCTTCGGGAAAGCGCAGGTCGGCCCGGATCGAGGGCAGCGCCACGTTCACCACCGTGGTGTCCAGCACGATCATCAGCACGCCCAGGCACAGCACGGCGAGCGCCAGCCAGCGCCGGTCGTGCGGCGGGGCGGCGGAAGGGGCGGGCGGGGTCGGCATCGTTCGTCTCCAGGCGGGTCCTACTGAGACGACGAACGACGGGGCCGGAATCGACAGCCATGCACCCGGTCCCCGCAGCGGGAACCGGGTCCCGGTCAGGCGGCCACGTCCACCAGCACCAGTTCGGCGTCCTCCAGCGCGGTGACGCACAGCGTGCGCTCGTCGCGGATCGCCGCACCATCGCGCGCCTCAAGCCTCACGCCGTTCAGCTCCACCGTACCGCTGGCTGGCACCAGGTAGCCGTAGCGGCCCGGCGCCATCGCGTATTCGGCCGTCTCGCCGGCCCGCAGCGTGGCGCCCAGCACGCGCGCATCCGTGCGCAGGGGCAGCGCGTCGGCGTCTTCCTCGAAGCCGCTGGCCAGCGCCACGAAGCGGCCGGAACGCTCGCCCTTCGGGAACGGCTTGGTGCCCCACGACGGCGGGCGCCCATGTCCGTCCGGGATGATCCAGATCTGGAAGATGCGCGTGTCAGCGTCTTCCTGGTTGTATTCGGCGTGGGTGATGCCGGTGCCCGCGCTCATCACCTGCACGTCGCCGGCCACCGTGCGGCCGGCGTTGCCCAGGCTGTCCTTGTGGCTGATCGCGCCTTCGCGCACGTAGGTGATGATCTCCATGTCCGCGTGCGGGTGCGGCGGGAAGCCGGTCTGCGGCGCGATGGTGTCGTCGTTCCATACCCGCAGCGCGCCCCAGCCCATGCGCGCCGGGTCGTGGTAGCCGGCGAACGAGAAGTGATGTTTCGCCTTGAGCCAGCCGTGGTCGGCTCCGCCGAGGCGGTCGAAGGGACGACGTTCGATCATGGAGATGCTCCGTGGATGTTCGCCACAGCATGGGGGCGCCCGCCGTCGGCGGGAACCGGCGACGGGCGAACGGATCGTTGCCCGGAACGCACCATTCCGCCGCCCCGCATTCCATGACGCGCCAGGTAATCGCCGCGTGACGGTGCGGCCGGCAAGCTGGCGTCGACAGCCTGAACGGGCGGCGCCACCACGGTGGAAATTCCCGCGCCACGGCCGCATAGTCGAAGACCAGCCACACCCGAGATGTCGCGGAGGTTCCCATGGCTACCGGTTGGGCCGGCGACGGCGCCGTGCAGGACCAGATCGACGCCACCGTCGCCGATGCGGTGCAGCGTGCCCGCAACCAGCTGAAGCAGGGCCCGGGCCTCGCCCGCTGCGAGGAATGCGATGCCCCGATCCCCGAGGCTCGCCGCAAGGCCGTGCCCGGCGTGCGCCTGTGCGTGGCCTGCCAGCAGGCGCAGGACGCCGGGCGCGGCGTCAGCCTCTACAACCGCCGCGGCAGCAAGGACAGCCAGCTGCGCTGAGCGGCGGGGCCGGGCCAGCCGGCGAGGGCGGCCATGGACACGAGCCGGCCGGCGATGCCATCGACGCGGCCGGCGGCCTGTCTGGACACGGCATCGCGTTCATGCAGCACCAAGCCAGGTTGCGCGACACTTTGCCCCTTTGCCAGGCGCGAGGCGTGTGACATTGTCGTACCGGTCCGTTTTCCGCCGCATGGGGTATCTGCTGGCCGTGCCCGGCCTGCTCGCGGGCACGGGCGCTGCCGCGCTGGATAGTCCGTCGGGCCCGGGGCGCGACGCCGCGACGGCGCGGGTCTCCATCCACATCCGCAGCGACCACCTGACGCTGCGCGTGGCCAAGGCGCCCCAGGTCTACCTGTCGGGCAACTTCGGGACCGAGGCCGTGCGGCAGGTGCAACGGCTGCTGGGGGAAGGGAAGATCCCGCCGGGTTCGGACGTCTATCTGGATTCGTCGTCCGGCGACGTCGCCTCCGGCATGGCGCTGGGGCGCCTGTTCCGCGCCGCGCGGCTCAACACGCATCTGGGCGCGTGGCGCGAGGCCTCGCGCCACGGCATGCCGGCCCGCCCGGCGACCTGCCTGGACGCCTGCGCGTACGCCTGGCTCGGCGGCCTGTACCGCTGGTCGCCGAGCGGCGCCGACCGCATCGGCCTGCACGAGGCGCTGTTGCCGGATCGCGCCGACGCAGCGCCCGGCACCCCGGCGCCACAGGCGTTGCGCGACTACATGCAGTCGATGGACGTGCGCCAGGAATATTTCGCGCAGGTGCTCGGCCCGGCGGTGGATGGCGTGGTCTGGTGGAACGCGGAGAAGATGGCGCCCTGGCTGGTGGCCAACAACGGACGCCTGCCGTTGACCGCGTCGTACGCGCCGTCACCCGGTGCGCCCACGCTGGTGTTGACCCAGGTGGTGCGTGGGGGGCAGAACCGGATCGAGCTGCAATGCGCCTCCGGCCAGGTGACGCTGACTGCCTATGACACCGTGGGCGAGGCGCGCGCGCGGCAACTGGCCGCGCGCGCCGTGTATGCCTATTTCGAAGTGGACCGCCAGGCCTGGGACCCGCGGCACGGCGAGCGCCCGCATACGGAAGGCGACGCGCTGGTCTTCGCGCGCCGGATGCCGTTCGTGCAACTCGCGCCGCTGTTGCGCACGGTGTCGCTGGGGGCGTGGGTCGAGATCGCCGGCAGCCCGGTCCGGCTGGGTTTTTCGCTGGCGCCGGTGGCGGTCGCGAAACTCACCCAGCCCTTCTACGCGAGCTGCCTCGCACTGCAGCCGGGCGCCAAGCCCGCGGCCAATCCCGCCAAGCGGGCCAGGCCTTCGTTCTGGAAGAGGATCTTCGGCCGGCCCTCATAGCCGGCAGGCGCCGGCGCGTCCCGGAGACGACGACGGCGCCGCAGTGGCGCCATCGTCGTTTCCAGCGTGGTGGCCACAGGCGCTCGGTCAGAGCGCCTCGAACACGCCCGCCGCGCCCATGCCGGTGCCGATGCACATGGTCACCATGCCGTACTTCTGCTTCCGGCGGCGCATGCCGTGGAGCAGGGTGGCGATGCGGATGGCGCCGGTGGCGCCCAGCGGGTGGCCCAGCGCGATGGCGCCGCCCAGCGGATTGACCTTGGCGGGATCGAGGCCGAGGTCCTTGATGACCGCCAGCGACTGCGCGGCGAAGGCCTCGTTGAGTTCGATCCAGTCGAGCTGGTCCTGGCGTATCCCGGTCTGCTTCAGTGCCTTCGGAATGGCTTCCTTGGGGCCGATGCCCATGATTTCCGGCGGCACGCCGGCGACGGAGAAGCCCACGAAGCGGCCCAGCGGTCGCAGGTCGTACTTCTTCAGCGCGGCTTCGCTGGCCAGCAGCACGGCGCCGGCGCCGTCGGACATCTGGCTGGAGTTGCCGGCGGTGACGGTGCCGCCGAACTGGCCGTTGCGGAACACGGTCTTGAGTTTGGCCAGCACCTCGGGCGTGGTGCCGGCGCGCGGGCCCTCGTCGTTCTCGATCAGGCGGCTGTCGGTGGCGATACCGCGGGTGGCGAGGTCGGGGTAGCGGTCGTCGAGCCGGAACGGGGCGATCTCGTCCCTGAACTCGCCGGCGGCCTGGGCGGCCAGCGCGCGGCGGTGGCTTTCCACCGAGAACGCGTCCTGCGCCTCGCGGCTGATCTTCCACTGCTTGGCGACGTTCTCGGCGGTGATGCCCATGCCGTAGGCGATGCCGATGTTCTCGTCGCTGAAGATCGCCGGATTCATGGCGATCTTGTGGCCCATCATCGGCACCATGCTCATGCTCTCGGTGCCGCCGGCCAGCATCAGGTCGGCCTCGCCGAGGCGGATGCGATCGGCGGCCATCGCCACCGACTGCAGGCCGGAGGAGCAGAAGCGGTTGATGGTGACGCCGGGCACGGTGTCGGGCAGGCCGGCCAGCAGCAGGCCGATGCGCGCCACGTTCATGCCCTGCTCGGCCTCGGGCATGGCGCAGCCGATGATGACGTCGGTGATGGCGTGCGGGTCGATGCCCGGCGCCTGCGCCAGCACGGCCTTGATGACGTGGGCCAGCATGTCGTCGGGGCGGGTGTTGCGGAACACGCCGCGCGGCGCCTTGCCCACCGGGGTGCGGGTGGCGGCGACGATGTAGGCGTCCTGGATTTGCTTGCTCATGGTGCTTGCTCCGTGGCATCGCGCCCGATGGCGGCGACGCGCTTCAGTTTTTGATCGTCATCCCTGCGCAGGCAGGGATCCAGTGTCGTTGACGTAAACCAAAGTCGCAGGGTCCCGGCCTTCGCCTGGACGACGAGCGGATCAGTTCCGCAGCGGTTTGCCGGTGGTCATGGTGTGCGCGATGCGCGCCTGGGTCTTTTCGGTCTTCGCCAGCTCCACGAAGTGCCTGCGCTCCAGGTCGAGCAGCCACTGCTCGTCCACCAGCGAGCCGCGCTCCACGTTGCCGCCGCACAGGGTGTCGGCGATGCGGGTGGCGATGGCGACGTCGTGCTCGGAGGCGAAGTAGCCGGCCTGCAGGTTGGCGAGCTGCGCCTTGAAGGTGGCGGTGCCGACGTCGCCGGCGACCGGGATGGCGCGCTGGTACAACGGCGGGCGCCAGCCGGAGTCGGCCAGCGACAGCGCCACCTTCTTCGCCACGTAGAGCAGCTCGTAGGCGTTGAACACCACCACGTCGCTGTCGCGCAGCAGGCCCATGGCCTTCGCCTCGATCGCGCTGGGGGAGACCTTGGCCATGGCGACGGTCTCGAACACCTTCTTCAGCGCCTCGAACGGGTCGACCGGGTTGGCGTGCGCGGCGCGCACGGCCAGCTCGTGCAGGCCGCCGCCGGCAGGCAGCAGGCCCACGCCGGCCTCGACCAGGCCGATATAGCTTTCCAGCGCCGCCACGGTGCGCGCGGAATGCATCTGGAATTCGCAGCCGCCGCCCAGCGCGAGGCCACGCACCGCGGAGACCACGGGCACCAGCGCGTGCTTGATGCGCATGCTGGTGCGCTGGAAGTTGGCGACCATCTTCTCGAAGTCGTCGAACCTGCCGGCCTGCAGCAGGCCCAGCGCGCCCTTGAGGTCGGCGCCGGCGGAGAACGGCTCGCCGGTCTGCCAGATCACCACGGCCTTGAGCTTTTCTTCCGCGATGCCGATCGCGTGCTGGATGCCGTCGAGCACCTGGTCGTTGACCGTGTGCATCTTGGTCTTGAACGAGATGATGCCGACACCGTCGTCGCCCAGCGTCCACAGGCGGATGCCGTCGTTCTCCCACACGGTGCTGCCCTGGTCGAAGGTCTCGCCGAGGATGGGGTCGGGGAACAACTGGCGCTGGTAGACCGGATGTGCGGAACGCGGCTTGTAGCTGCCAGAAGCCGCGGACCACGAACCCTCCTTGCCGTGCACGCCGTCGCGGCCGTCGAGCACCCACGCGGGCAGCGGCGCCTTGCTCATGGCCTTGCCGGCGTTGATGTCCTCCTGCACCCACTTCGCCACCTGTTGCCAGCCGGCGGCCTGCCAGGTCTCGAACGGCCCGAGCTTCCAGCCGTAGCCCCAGCGGATCGCGAAATCCACGTCGCGCGCGGTGTCGGCGATGTCGGCGAGGTGGTAGGCGGCGTAATGGAACAGGTCGCGGAAGGTCGCCCACAGGAATTGCGCCTGCGTGTCACTGGAGGCACGCAGCTTGGCGAACTTCTCGGCGGGATCCTTGATCGCCAGGATGGCGGCGACCTCGTCCGAGGCCTTCTGCTCGGAGGGACGGTAATCCTGCTTCGCCAAGTCCAGCACCACGATGTCCTTGCCGGCCTTGCGGTAGAAGCCGGCACCGTTCTTCTGGCCCAGCGCCCCTTTCTCGATCAGCCCGCTCAGCCACACCGGCGCTTTGAAGTAGGCATGCCACGGGTCGTCGGGCAGGGTGTCGGCCATGGTCTTGATGACGTGGGCCATCGTGTCCAGGCCCACCACGTCGGCGGTGCGGTAGGTGGCGCTCTTGGGGCGGCCCACGGCGGGGCCGGTGAGCGCGTCGACCACGTCGAAGCCCAGGCCGAACTGCTCGGTGTGGTGCATGGTGGCCAGCATCGAGAACACGCCGATGCGGTTGCCGATGAAATTCGGCGTGTCGCGGGCGATCACCACGCCCTTGCCGACGGTGGTGACGAGAAAGGCTTCCAGGCCCTCGACCACCTTCGGGTCGGTGAGGCGGGTCGGGATCAGCTCGACCAGGTGCATGTAGCGCGGCGGATTGAAGAAGTGCACGCCGCAGAAGCGATGGCGCATTTCTTCCGGCAGCGCCTCGGCCAGGCCGTTGATCGACAGGCCCGAGGTGTTGGAGGCCAGCACCGCGGTGGGCGAGACGTGCGGGGCGATCTTGCGGTAGAGGTCCAGCTTCCAGTCCATGCGCTCGGCGATCGCCTCGATCACCAGGTCGACGTCCCTGAGCTGGTCCATGTCCTCGTCGTAGTTGGCCGGGATGATGGCGGCGGCGAGGCTGGCGTCGGCCAGCGGGGCAGGCGAGAGCTTCTTCAGGTGTTCGATGGCCTTGAGCGCGATGCCGCTCTTGGGGCCTTCCTTGGCGGGCAGGTCGAACAGCACGGTCTCGACGCCGGCATTGGTGAGGTGCGCGGCGATCTGCGCGCCCATCACGCCGGCGCCGAGCACCGCGGCCTTGCGGATGCGCAGCGCCGGGACGGGTGAGGTGGATGCAGCGGTCATTGGCTTCTCCAGAGGTGGTGCGGACAGGGCAAACGGGTATGGAACGGAGGCGGCGGTCGTCGGCCGGTGAAAGGGTTCAGGGTGCGCTGAGGCCGGCGGCCGCGAAGCGGACGAGATGCGCGACGGTTTGTTCGCGATGGGCGCTCTCGCTGACGTCGCCCTTGCGCTGGATCATGCCGAAGCCGGACATGGCATGGGTCAGCGCGCCGGTGACCAGGTCGATGCGCCAGTACAGTTCGGCCTTGCTGAGGTGCGGCAGCAGGTGGGCGAACTCCGCGGTGAACTGGCGGATCACGTGGCCGTAGTTCTCCGACAGGAACTGGCGCAGGCGGTCGTCGTGCTCGGCGAAGGCGCGCGCCAGCACGCGCATGAACAGCGCGCCGTGGTCGTCGTGGGACAGCTCCAGCGCCGGGCGGATGAAGGCGTCCAGCACCTGCTCCAGGGTCGTGTCGTCGCGGCCGGCCACCCGCGCCAGCGCGGCCAGGCGGCGCTGGTTCAGGGCGTCCAGGCGGCGACGGAACACTTCCTCGACCAGCCGTTCCTTGGAGCCGAAGTGGTAGTTCACCGCGGCCAGGTTCACGCCCGCGGCCGCGGTGAGCTGGCGCAGCGAGGCGCCTTCGAAGCCGCGCTGCGCGAACAGGCTCTCGGCGGCGGCGAGGATGCGGTCCTTGGTCGAGGCTGGGTGGTTCACGCGGATTCCGCCGGGCGAGGAAAATCAAACGATCGTTTGAGCATAGGCAGGTACCTGGCGCGAGTCAAACGGTCGTTTGCCAGTCGCGGGCCCGCGACTTGCGTCTGGGTTAGAATCTGTCAGACTTTCGTGAGCTAAATCCGCATTTCGAGTCGTATTTGGCCCACAATCGGCGACCTCGACCGATTCTTCACATTTCCCGACGATTCCTTCCCGGAGCAGATATCCATGGCGCTGGAGCGCACCCTTTCCATCATCAAGCCCGATGCCGTCGCCAAGAACGTGATCGGCGAGATCTACGCCCGTTTCGAGAAGGCCGGCCTGAAGATCGTGGCCGCCAGGCAGAAGCAGTTGTCGCGCGCGGAGGCCGAGGGCTTCTATGCGATGCACCGCGAGCGCCCGTTCTTCAAGGCGCTGGTCGACTTCATGATCTCCGGTCCGGTGATGATCCAGGTGCTGGAAGGCGACGACGCCATCCTCAAGAACCGCGAGCTGATGGGCGCCACCAACCCGAAGGAAGCCGCGCCGGGCACGATCCGCGCCGATTTCGCCGACTCGATCGACGCCAACGCCGTGCACGGTTCCGACGCCGCCGAGACCGCGAAGGTGGAGATCGCGTACTTCTTCGCTTCCACGGAAGTCCATTCGCGCTGATGCGTTCTTCCGTGAACGCGAAGATCGAAAAGCGGCCATCCATGGCCGCACGAGTTGAACCAGGGCGTTCATCCGTGAACGCGAAGATCAAAAAGCGGCCATCCATGGCCGCACTCTGAAACTCTGAAACAGGGACATGAACCAGGTAGCCGCCACTTCATCCGACCAGCCCGGCGCCGCCGACAGGGTCAACCTGCTCGACTTCGACCGCCAGGGGTTGCGCGACTTCTTCGCGCAACTCGGCGAGAAGCCGTATCGCGCCGAGCAGGTGATGAAGTGGATCTACCACCGCCTGGAAGACGACTTCGGCAAGATGACCGACGTGGGCAAGGCGCTGCGCGCCAAGCTCGAGGCCTCGTGCTACGTCGGCCCGCCGAAGACACTGTTCGACAAGGCCGCCGCCGACGGCACGCACAAGTGGCTGCTCGGCATGGACCGCGGCAACGCGGTCGAGGCGGTCTACATCCCCGAGCCGACGCGCGGCACGCTGTGCGTGTCCTCGCAGGTCGGCTGCGGCCTGAACTGCCAGTTCTGTTCCACCGCCACGCAGGGCTTCAACCGCAACCTGGCCACCTCCGAGGTGATCGGCCAGATGTGGGTGGCCGCCAAGCACCTCGGCAACGTCACGCACCAGAACCGCCGTATCACCAACGTGGTGATGATGGGCATGGGCGAGCCGCTGCTGAACTTCGACAACGTGGTCGCGGCGATGAGCCTGATGCGCGACGACCTGGGCTTCGGCCTGGCCTCCAAGCGCGTGACGCTCTCCACCGCCGGCCTGGTGCCGATGATCGACAAGCTCTCCGAGGCCATCGACGTCTCGCTGGCGGTGTCGCTGCACGCGGCCAACGATGAGTTGCGCACGGAGCTGGTGCCGCTCAACAAGCGCTACCCGATCGCCGAGCTGCTGGGCGCCTGCCAGCGCTGGATCGAGCGCCGGCCGCGCACCTCGATCACCTTCGAGTACACCCTGATGAAGGGCGTGAACGACCAGCCCGAGCATGCGAGGCAGCTGATCAGGCTGATGCGCAAGCTGCCCACCGGCAGCGCCAAGGTGAACCTGATCCCGTTCAACCCTTTCCCGGGCACGCGCTTCGAGCGCTCGGACGCCGACACCATCCGCGCGTTCCAGACCCAGTTGCTCAACGGGAGCATCCTCACCATGCTGCGCCGCACGCGCGGCGACGACATCGACGCGGCCTGCGGCCAGCTCAAGGGACAAGTGCTGGACCGCACGCGCCGCCAGGCCGAATTCCGCAAGCGACTGGAAGAGGGGACCATGCATGCGGCTTGATCGTTTCCTGCTGGGCGCTGCCTTGTGCGTGTCGCTGGGCGGTTGCGTCAGCACCGGCGGCAACCACGAGAAGCTGCCCACCACCAGCAAGGCCGAACAGGCGGAGGATGCCGCGCGCATCCACACCGAACTGGGCCAGCACTACATGCAGATCGGCGACCTGCAGTCGGCGCTGCAGAAGCTCAAGCTGGCGCTGCAGTTCGACGACGACTACGCGCCGGCGCACACCGTGATCGCGGTGATCTACGAGCGCATCAACGACCTGCCCGACGCCGAGAAGCACTACCGCCGCGCGGTGGAGCTGGAGCCCAAGAAGGGCATGCCGAACAACAACCTTGGCGCCTTCCTGTGCCGCGAGGGCAAGACCGCCGAGGCGCTGCCGTATTTCCAGCGCGCCCTGGCCGACCCGTTCTACGGCACGCCGGCCCTGGCCTGGACCAACGACGGCGTCTGCCGCCTGCGCACGAACGACACTGCCGGCGCCGAGGCCAGCTTCCGCCAGGCCCTCAAGCTCGACCCGAACAACGGCGAGGCGCTGTACCAGATGGCCCGCGCCATGTACCTGTCCAACGACGCCTTCCACGCCAGCGCCTTCCTGCAGCGTTACGAGGCGCTGGGCCAGGGCAGTCCGGCCGCGCTCAAGCTCGGCCACGACATCGAACTCCGCCTGGGCGATACGGACGCTGCCCGCAACTACAACAAGCGTCTGCAAAGCCAGTTCCCCGATTCGGAACAGGCGCAGGCCCTCAACGCCGCCGCCAAGCCATGACCGTTCAGCCGTCCCGCCCGGGGGATACGACGTCTGAAGTCCCCGACCTGTTCGATGCCGTGCCGGCCGAGCCGCCGCACGGCGAAGCCGTGCCCGCGCCGGAGCCAGGCTTCGGCGCCCGCCTGCGCGCCGCGCGCGAGGCGCGCAGGCTCGACCTGGAAAGTTGCGGCCAGGCCTTGCGCCTGCCGGTGCGCGTGCTGCGCCAGCTGGAAAGCGAAGACCGCCAGGGCATCGACTACCAGGTCTACCTGACCGGCTACATCGCCAAGTACGGCCGCTACCTCGGCATCGACGAAGGCGAGATCCAGGCCGAGATCGCGCGCATCAAGCAGAACGACGTGGTGCCGGCCAGCCCGGCGCTGGTGGCCACCGGAGGCATCTCCCATTCGCGCTACCTGCTGGAGCGCTACGCCACCGCCGCCACCTACGTGGTGCTGACCGTGGTGATCGCCGTGCCCATCATCTGGCTTGGCGTGCGCGGCACGCTGAACAGCGACATGAGCCGGCTGGCGCCGCTCGACGCCACGCCGGTGGCGCAGCAGGACGCCGCGTCCGCCGGCAAGGGCGCGACGCATGCGGTCAAGGCCGCGCTGCCGGCGCCGGTGGTGAAGCCGCCGGAAGTCGACCAGCCGCTGATGGCGTCGATGATGCCGGTGCCGAGCCTCGCCGCCGACGTGGCCGCCAGCGCGCATCCGGCCGGGTCCGCCGCGACCAGCATCGGCAGCGGCGACCACAGCCTGGTGCTGTCGCTGGACCACAACAGCTGGGTCGAGGTGACGTCCGCCGACGGCAGCCGGCTGGAGTACAGCCTGCTGCCGGCGGGCACCGTCAAGACCTACCGCAGCGACCAGTCGCTGAACGTGCGCATCGGCAACGCCGACGGCGCCAGTGCCAGCCTCGACGGCCAGCCGGTGTCGCTGGACGACTACCGCCACGCCAACGTGGCGCACTTCCGCGTCGCCATCGAGGACGGCAAGGCCGAGCCTGCCGGCGCCTGAGCGCCATACGCGCCACGCCGCGCGGCCTGCCGCGCCGGCGGCGCAATCGGTTATGCTTGACCATTCGCCGCCCGTGGTCCGGGCGGCTCCCTTGCGGGCGCGGCGCTGGCGCCGCCGCAGGTATCGACAACGGCGCCCGCTGGCGCAGCCCTACACGGTGATTGCATGGCATTCGACGCATACGACGACTACGAGCAGAGCGAACGCGTACAGAAATGGCTGCGCCAGAACGGCGTGTCCATCGTGGTCGGTATCGTGATCGGGCTGGTCGCGATCTTCGGTTGGCAGCAATGGCGCAAGCACCAGGCGAACCACCAGGCCGCCGCCGCCCAGATCTACCAGCAGGTGCGCGATGCGCTGGCCTCCGGCCACGGCGACCAGGCCGACGCGCTGATCGCCGGCCTGATGAAGGACTACGCCGATACCGCCTACGCGATGTTCGCCGTCTCCGACCGCGCGGCGAAGGACGTGCGCGCCAACCAGCTGGACAAGGCCCTGGTGTCGCTGGACTGGGCGCAGCAGCACGCCAACTCGCCCGCGCTGAAGTCGCTGGCCGGGCTGCGCATCGCCCGCGTGCAGCTGGCGCAGGGCCACGCCGACCAGGCGCTGGCCACGCTGGACAAGATCCCCGCCGCCGACTATCCGGGCCTGGTGCAGGAACTACGCGGCGATGCGCTGGTCAAGCTGAAGCGTCCCGACGACGCGCGCAAGGCTTACCAGGCCGCCGAGGCCGCCTTGGACAAATCCGGGCTGCAGGGCGGTGACCTGCAGATGAAAATCGACGACCTGGCCGTGGCCGGAAAGCAGGGTGCATGAAAGCAGGACAGATGAAACGGGCGTGCACGATCGCGCTGGCGGCCTCGCTGGTGGCGCTGGCCGGCTGCCACTCCTTCAAGAAGGAGAACATCGAGCCGCCGACCCCGCTCGAAAAGCATTTCCGGCCCACCGTGCAGGTGCAGCGGCTGTGGAAGGCCAGGGTCGGTGACGGTGCCGGCGTGAGCGGCGTGCGGCTGCGCCCGGCGGTGGTCGACGGCGTGCTGTATGCCGTCAGCACCGACGGCAGCATCGCCGCCTTCGACGCCGTCAGCGGCAAGAAGCTGTGGTCGAACCACTCGCGCCAGCACGGCTGGTTCGGCTGGGGCGACAAGAAGCGCAAGGATTCCTACTACGCCGGCGGCCCCGCCGTGTCCGGCGACCTGCTGGCGGTGGGCACGCTGGACGGCCACGTCTACGGCTTCGACGCGAAGGACGGCAAGCCGCGCTGGACCGCCGAGCTGCCCTCCGAGGTGATCACCACCCCGGTGATCGACCACGGCCTGGTGGTGGTGCGCACGCAGGACGGCCGCCTGTACGGCCTCGACGCCAGCACCGGCGACCGCCGCTGGGTGTACGACCAGGGCAGCGTGCCCAGCCTCAGCCTGCGCGGCAACGGCGAGGTGCTGGCCGCCAACGGCGTGGTGTTCTACGGCAGCGACGACGGCAAGCTGGTGGCGCTGCGCGAGGACAACGGCGAGAAGCTGTGGGAGCAGAAGCTGGCCAGCGGCGAAGGCCGCACCGACATCGACCGCCTGGACGACGCCGACGGCGGCATCCTGCTCGACGGCAGCACGTTGTATGCCGCGGCCTACCACGGCAACCTCACCGCGGTGGACGGCCCCAGCGGCCGCCCGCTGTGGGCGCACCCGTTCTCCACCTACACCTCGCTGGCGGTGCACGGCAACGCGGTCTACGGCGTGGACGACACCGCGCAGGTGTGGGCGTTCGACAAGAGCACCGGCGCCGACATGTGGAAGAACGACAAGCTGCGCTACCGCTGGCTGAGCGCGCCGGAAGTGCAGGGCGACTACGTGGTCGCGGGCGACATGTACGGCTACGTGCACTGGCTGCAGACCGGCGACGGCGCGCTGGCTGCGCGCGAGCGCCTGTCCAAGAAGGCGATCCGGGCACAGCCGGTGGTGGTGGGCGGCGTGGCCTACATCGAGGACGTGGCGGGCCACATCGCCGCCTATCGCCTCGGCGCGCGCTGACGCCCGCGCCCGCACGTCAAGGAACCATGCTTCGCCATGCTGCCCGTCGTCGCCCTGGTCGGTCGCCCCAACGTCGGTAAATCGACCCTGTTCAACGCGCTGACGCGCAGCCGCGACGCCCTGGTGGCCGACCTGCCGGGCGTCACCCGCGACCGCCACTACGGCATTTGCCGCACCGGCGCACGCCCCTTCGTGGTGGTCGACACCGGTGGCCTGTCCGGCGTGGACGACGGCCTGGACGGGCTCACTGCGAAGCAGGTGCGCCTGGCCGTGCAGGAGGCGCAGGCGCTGGTGTTCGTGGTGGACGCGCGCGACGGCCTGTTGCCGCAGGACCGCAACATCCTCGACGAGCTGCGTCGTAGCGGCAAGCCGGTCGTGCTGGCGGTCAACAAGACCGACGGCCTGGACCTGGCCGGCGCGCTGGCCGAGTTCGCCCGCTTCGGCATCGCCGCCACGCTGCCGCTGTCGGCCGCGCACAACCGCGGCACCGAGGAACTGGTCGCCACGCTGCTGCCGCTGCTGCCGGAAGACGCGCACGAGGAACTGGCGGAGGGCGGGGACGACGGCATTCGCGTCGCCATCGTCGGTCGTCCCAACGCGGGCAAGTCCACCCTGGTCAACCGCCTGCTGGGCGAGGACCGCCTGATCGTCTCCGACGTGGCCGGCACCACCCGCGACCCGATCCGGGTGCCGCTGGAACGCGACGGCCGCAGGTACACGCTGATCGACACCGCCGGCGTGCGGCGCAAGGCACGCGTCGAGGAAGCGGTGGAGAAGTTCAGCGTCATCAAGACACTGCAGTCCATCGCCGCCGCCCAGGTGGTGGTGGTGCTGGTGGATGCGCGCGAGAACCTCGCCGACCAGGACCTCACCCTGATCGGCCATGCGATGGACGAGGGCAGGGCGCTGGTGGTCGCCGTCAACAAGTGGGACGGCCTGGACGCCTACCAGCGCGAGCAGTGCCAGCGCGCGTTGGAGCGCCGCCTGCAGTTCGTCAACTGGGCGAAGACCGTGTTCATCTCCGCCCTGCACGGCTCCGGCCTGCGCGAACTGATGCGCGCAGTGGTACGGGCGCACGCCTCGGCGACCAGGGAACTGGGTTCGTCCGACCTCACCCGCACGCTGGAAAAAGCCTACGAGAGCTACCAGCCGCCGCTGGTGCGCGGCCACGCGCCGAAGCTCCGGTTCGCCCACCCCGGCGGCAGCAACCCGCCCACCATCGTCATCCACGGCAGCCGCACCAAGCACATCGCGCCGGCCTACCGCCGCTACCTGGAGAATTTCTTCCGCCAGCGCTACAAGCTGGAGGGCACGCCGGTGCGCATCGAATTCCGCGAGGGCGAGAACCCCTTCGCCGGCAGGAAGAACGTGCTCACCGAGGCGCAGCAGCGCAAGCGCCAGCGGATGATCCGCGAGATGAAGCGGCGCGGGAAATAGACCGGATCCACCGAACCGGCATCCATGGTGGCCGTGCCTGTCGCGGGTTGCCGCTCCGCGGAAAGCACGAACCTGCCCAGCCCGCCCCTCTCCTTTCCCCGGAGGGGCGAGGGAGCGCGCGTTACACTCTTGCCATGTCTCTTCCGCCGAATCGCGACACCTGGCTGGCCGAACTGCGCGGCCGCATCCCCGAGACCGCGCCCGCCCAGGCGCTGGCGCTGCAGGCGCATGGCGCGCTGCTGGTCGACGTGCGCGAGGATGGCGAGCGCGTCGCCGGTTCGCCTGCCGGGGCGCTGGGACTGTCGCGCGGTTTCCTCGAGTTGCGCATCGAACAGGCCGAGCCGGACCGCGAGCGCCCGATCCTCACCCTGTGCGGCAGCGGCATGCGCTCGCTGCTGGCGGCCGAGGCGTTGCTGCGGCTGGGCTATCGCAACGTGCAGTCCGTCGCCGGCGGCTTCGAGCGCTGGAAGGCGGAGGGCCTGCCGGTCGCCACGGGCGCGCTCGATGCCGATGCCGTCGAACGCTACGCGCGCCAGCTGCGCCTGCCGCAGGTCGGCGAGGCCGGGCAGGCGAAGCTGGCGGCGGCGAAGGTCGTGCTGCTCGGTGCCGGTGGCCTCGGTGCACCGGCGGCGCTGTACCTCGCCGCGGCCGGGGTGGGCGAGCTCACCCTGGTCGACGACGACCGCGTGGAGCGCTCGAATCTGCACCGCCAAGTGATCCATGCCGATGCGCGCGTGGGCATGGCCAAGACCGAATCGGCGCGCATCGCGCTGAACGCGCTGAACCCGCGCGTGCGCATCGAGCTGCGCAACGAACGGTTGCGCGCGGACAACGTGGAGCGCCTGCTCGACGGCCACGACCTGGTGATCGACGGCGCCGACAATTTCCCCGCGCGCTACCTGCTGGCCGCCGCCACGCGCCAGCTGAAATTGCCGATGGTCTACGGCGCGGTAGAGCGTTTCACCGGCCAGGTCAGCGTGTTCGACCCGCGCCGCGACGATGCGCCGTGCTACCGCTGCCTGTTCCCCGAGCCACCCGCGGCCGCCGAGGCGCCGAACTGCAGCGAGGCCGGCGTGCTGGGCGTGCTGCCCGGCATCGTGGGCCTGCTGCAGGCCACCGAGGCGCTGAAGCTGCTGCTGGGCGCCGGCGAGCCGCTGGTCGGCCGCCTGCTCTCGTTCGACGCACTGGCGATGCGCTTCCGCGAGACGCGCCTGCCGCGCGACCCGCATTGTCCCGGTTGCGGTGCCGGCGCGGTCTTCCACGGTTACGAGGACATCGCCGCCTTCTGCGCGGCGGCAGGCTAGGGCGCCGCCACAGCCTGGCGGAGGTCTTCCGCCACCAGCGCATACATCGCCGCATGGACCGATTCGCCATGGACCACCAGCCGCTTGCGGGCGATGCCTTCGAAGCGCGCGCCGGCCTTTTCGGCAGTCCGCCGGCTGGGCAGGTTGTGCTCGGCCACCACGATCTCCAGCCGGCGCAGGCCGAACCGTTCGAAAGCGTAGGGCGCCAGCAGCCGCACCGCCCGTGCGGCGAGTCCTTGCCCCTGGTGCGGCTGGCCGACCCAATAGCCGACGTTGGCGGTCCGGTACTCGGTCCGGAACTGGTTGAGGCCGACGCAGCCGAGCGGTTGTCCTCCGCCGACCGTGACCGCGAGGGCGCATTCCCCCTCGCCGCTTGCCCAGCCTCGCTCGACGTCGCGCATCCAGAGCAGGGCATCGGCGTTCGAATAACCGGGCGTGCACCAGTTCATCCACCGGCCGATGGTGTCCATCGAGGCATGATGCCAGGGCCGCAGGAGCAGCTCGCCGTCGGTCAGGACGGGAGGGGGCAGGGGAACAGGGTCGGTCATGGGTTTGTGCAGGGAGTGGCCTGCCGCGATAATGCCGGGTTTACGGACCAGGCACGACCATGGGCGCACGCATCCTCGACGGCAAACGCATCGCGCAGGAACTGCTGGAGCGCATCGGCCGCCGGGTCGGCGAGCGCAAGACGCAGGGCCTGCCCGCGCCGGGCCTGGCCGTGGTGCTAGTGGGCGACGACGCGGCCTCGTCGGTGTACGTGCGCAACAAGCGCAAGGCCTGCCAGCAGGTGGGCTTCCGTTCCTTTGACTTCGACCTGCCGTCCGCCACCACGCAGGCGGAGCTGTTCGCGCTGATCGACCGCCTCAACGCCGACCCGGCCGTGCACGGCATCCTGGTGCAGTCGCCGTTGCCGGCGCACATCGACGAGGACGCGCTGGTCGACCGCATCGACCCGGGCAAGGACGTGGACGGCTTCCAGGCGGTGAACGTGGGGCGCCTGGCGCTGCGCCGCTTCGGCCTGCGCCCGTGCACGCCCAAGGGCGTGATGACCCTGCTCGGCCATACCGACCGCCCGGTGCGCGGCCAGCACGCGGTGGTGGTGGGCGTGTCCAACCATGTCGGCCGGCCGCTGGCGCTGGAGCTGCTGATCGCCGGCTGCACCACCACCTGCTGCCACAAGTTCACCCGCGACCTGGAAAGCCACGTGCGCCAGGCCGACATCGTGATCGTGGCGGTGGGCCGCGCGGGGCTGGTGAAGGGCGAGTGGATCAAGCCCGGTGCGGTGGTGGTCGACGTCGGCATCAACCGGCTCGACGACGGCCGGCTGGTCGGCGACGTGGAATTCGCCCCGGCCGCCGAGCGCGCCAGCTGGATCACCCCAGTGCCTGGCGGCGTGGGCCCGATGACGGTGGCCACGCTGATGGAGAACACGCTGGAAGCGGCCGAGGCGCGCGACGCGGGCGCGAAGGCGGGTTAGCTCCCGCGGTTCTTGCTCGTCGTTCCGGCGCAGGCCGGAATATTCCCGCTGCCGGATGAGCTTCTCCCCCTGCACGCAGGGGGGGGAGGTTGGGAGGGGGCACGCTTTGGCTTTCAAGCCAAGAGCACCCCACCCCAGCCCTCCCCTGCACGCAGGGGAGGGCGCCCTTTGCCCCGACCTTCGAGGCAGATGGGCAATCTTCACCATGCTTCGCTTGCCGATCTTTGGCAGAACCGTCTCCCGCTCTCGCCTCCGCTTTCGCACTCGCGTATAATCCCCTCTTTGCAGGGAACATTTCGATGCGCATCCTCGCCGAGGCCCTGACCTACGACGACGTGTACCTCGTCCCGGGCCATTCCGTCGTGCTGCCGCGCGACGTCGACACCTCCACCCGTTTCACCCGCGGCCTGCGCCTGAACATCCCCATTGTGTCCGCCGCCATGGACACGGTGACCGAGGCGCGCCTGGCCATCACCATGGCGCAGCAGGGCGGCATCGGCATCATCCACAAGAACATGACCCTCGAGCAGCAGGCCGCGGAAGTGCGCCTGGTGAAGAAGTTCGAGGCCGGGGTGATCCGCAACCCGTTCAGCGTGAGCCCGGACACCTCCATCCGCGAGGTGCTCAAGCTCACCCGCGCGCACAATATCTCTGGCGTGCCGGTGGTGGAGGGCGAGAAGCTGGTCGGCATCGTCACCAGTCGCGACATGCGCTTCGAGCGCAAGCCCGACGACCCGGTGCGCAACATCATGACCCGCCAGGACAGGCTGGTCACGGTGAAGGAAGGCGCCAGCCAGGACGAGGTGCTGCTGCTGCTGCACAAGCACCGCATCGAGAAAGTGCTGGTGGTCAACGACGACTTCCACCTGCGCGGCCTGATCACCGTGAAGGACATCCAGAAGGCCCGCGACAACCCCAACTCCGCCAAGGACGCCAACGAGGCGCTGCTGGTCGGCGCCGCGGTGGGCGTGGGCGGCGATACCGAGCGCCGCGTCGAGGCGCTGGTCGAGGCCGGCGTGGACGTGCTGGTGGTGGACACCGCGCACGGCCATTCGCAGGGCGTGATCGACCGCGTGGCCTGGGTCAAGAAGCAGTTCCCGCAGGTGCAGGTGGTGGCCGGCAACATCGTCACCGGCGAGGCCGCGCTGATGCTGCGCGACGCCGGCGCCGATGCGGTGAAGGTGGGCGTGGGCCCCGGCTCCATCTGCACCACCCGCGTGGTGGCCGGCGTGGGCGTGCCGCAGATCACCGCGATCGACATGGTCGCCACCGCGCTGAAGGATTCCATCCCGCTGATCGCCGACGGCGGCATCCGCTATTCCGGCGACATCCCCAAGGCGCTGGCCGCCGGCGCGTCCACCGTGATGCTGGGCTCGATGTTCGCGGGCACCGAGGAATCGCCGGGCGAGGTCGAGCTGTTCCAGGGCCGCTCGTACAAGAGCTACCGCGGCATGGGCTCGATCGGCGCGATGCAGCTCGGCTCCAAGGACCGCTATTTCCAGGACAACGAGGCCGACGCCGACAAGCTGGTGCCCGAGGGCATCGAGGGCCGCGTGCCGTACCGCGGGCCGCTGCGCAACATCATCCACCAGCTGATCGGCGGCCTGCGCGCCTCGATGGGCTACCTCGGCGCAGCCACCATCGACGACGTGCGCCACAAGGCGCAGTTCGTCAAGGTGACCTCGGCCGGTGTCACCGAGGCGCATCCGCACGACATCCAGATCACCAAGGAAGCGCCGAACTATCGGCTGAATTCCTGACGCATGCGGGAGCGACTGCGCTCCCGACCGTCATTCCGGCGCAGGCCGGAATCCAGTAGCCGCGCGTTCTGGTTGTCGCGAGCGCACCCGGCCTGCAGCACATGCTGCGATGACGTCACTGGATTCTGGCCTGCGCCGGAATGACGACTCCAGCCTCCAGCCTTCCTGGCCGCCGCCCATGACCGCCAATATCCATAGCGACAAGATCCTCATACTCGACTTCGGCGCGCAGTACACCCAGCTGATCGCGCGCCGCGTGCGCGAGATCGGCGTCTACTGCGAGATCTGGGCGTGGGACCACAACCCGGCCGAGATCGCCGCGTTCGCGCCCAAGGGCATCATCCTGTCCGGCGGCCCGGAATCGACCACGCTGCCGGGCGCGCCGAAGGCGCCGCAGGAAGTGTTCGATTCCGGCCTGCCGATCCTCGGCATCTGCTACGGCATGCAGACCCTGGCCGCGCAGCTCGGCGGCGCCACCGAGGCGGCCGACCAGCGCGAGTTCGGCCATGCGCAGGTCGACATCGCGGGCAACAGCCGCCTGTTCGCGGGGCTGAGCGACCATGCCGGCGCGCACCGACTCGACGTCTGGATGAGCCACGGCGACCACGTCAGCCAGGCGCCGCCGGGTTTCGCCGTCACCGGCACCACCGACCGCATCCCCGTCGCGGTGATGGAGAACGAGGACAAGCGCTGGTACGGCGTGCAGTTCCATCCCGAGGTCACGCACACCAAGCAGGGCAGTGCGCTGCTCAAGCGCTTCGTCACCGAGGTCTGCGGCTGCGCCGCGCTGTGGACCGCCGACAACATCATCGAGGACCAGATCGCCCGCGTGCGTGCGCAGGTCGGCGGCGACCACGTGCTGCTGGGCCTGTCCGGCGGGGTGGATTCCTCGGTGGTCGCCGCGCTGCTGCACAAGGCGATCGGCGACCAGCTCACCTGCGTGTTCGTCGACACCGGCCTGCTGCGCTACAAGGAAGGCGACCAGGTGATGGCCACCATGGCCGAACACATGGGCGTCAAGGTGATCCGCGTGAACGCGGCCGAGCGCTACTTCAAGGCGCTGGAGGGCGTAGCCGACCCGGAAGCCAAGCGCAAGATCATCGGCCGGCTGTTCGTGGAGATCTTCGACGAGGAGTCGGCCAAGGTCACCGAAGCCGGCCATGGCCAGGTGAAGTGGCTGGCGCAGGGCACCATCTACCCCGACGTGATCGAGTCGGCCGGCAGCAAGACCGGCAAGGCGCACGTCATCAAGAGCCACCACAACGTCGGCGGCCTGCCCGAGGACATGAAGCTCGGCCTGGTCGAGCCGCTGCGCGAGCTGTTCAAGGACGAGGTGCGCCGCATCGGCGTGGCGCTCGGCCTTCCGCGCGAAATGGTCTACCGCCACCCGTTCCCCGGTCCGGGCCTGGGCGTGCGCATCCTGGGCGAGGTGAAGCCGGAATACGCCGAGCTGCTGGCCCGCGCCGACGCCATCTTCATCGAGGAGCTGCGCAAGGCCGACCTGTACGACCGGGTCAGCCAGGCCTTCGCCGTGTTCCTGCCGGTGAAATCGGTGGGCGTGGTCGGCGACGCCCGCGCCTATGAATGGGTGATCGCCCTGCGTGCAGTTGAAACCATCGACTTCATGACCGCGCACTGGGCGCACCTGCCGTACGACTTCCTCGGCAGGGTTTCCAATCGTATTATCAACGAATTACGTGGTGTTTCTCGCGTGGTTTATGACATCAGTGGCAAGCCGCCGGCCACGATCGAGTGGGAGTAGGAAAATCAGGCGGTTGCATTGACATGAGAAAGCCGGCCTCGTGCCGGCTTTCTCATGTATAAAGCGCAACTCATTGGCAGGAAAAGAATTGCCGTTCGATTCCCCGGGAAGGCTGTGAGCTGGCCTCACACCTGCAACCGATCCCCCTTGCGCGCCACCAGGCTGTACAGGATCGGCATCAGGAACACGCCGATCACCAGCCGCGTCAACATGCCGCTGACGATCACCAGCGCGAACGGCCGCTGCGAGTCGGTGCCCACGCCGGTGGCCAGCGCCGCCGGCAGCAGGCCCAGCGCGGCGACCAGCGCGGTCATCATGATCGGCCGCAGGCGCAGGACCGCCGCCTGCCGCACCGCCGCGTCAATGGCCATGCCATCGCGGCGCAACTCGTTGACGCAGGAGATGTAGACCACCGAGGTCAGCACCGAGACGCCGAACAGCACGATGAAGCCGATGCCCGAGGACACCGAGAACGGCGTGCCGGTGAGCCACAGCGCGACGATGGCACCCACCGGCGAGGTGAGCAGCACGCCCAGCACGGTGATGAACGGGAACTTGAAGTTGCCGTACAGCACGAACAGCAGGCCGAAGATCAGCAGCACGGTGAGCGGCAGGATCACCCCCATCTGCGCGCGCGAGGCGGTGTATTCCTTGTACTCGCCGCCCCAGTCCAGCCGGTAGCCCTGCGGCAGCTTCACCTTCTTCGCCACCTGCCTGATCGCCTCGCCTACCGCGCCGGCCAGGTCGCGCCCGGCCACCGAGAACTGCACCCCGATGTAGCGCGCATCGTCCTCGCGGTAGATGAAGGAGGCGCCGTTGCTGACCTGGATCTTCGCCAGTTCCTTCAACGGGACCTGCTGGCCGGTCGGCGTGGCCACCGGGATGTCGCCGATCTCCTGCGGGTTGTCGCGGTACCTGCGGTCCAGCCGCACCACCAGGTCGAACTGGCGGTCGCCCTGCACGACCTGGGTGGCCACGCTGCCGCCGATGGCGCTTTCGACCAGGCCGTTGATGTCGGCCACGTTGAGGCCGTAGCGGGCGATCTTCGCGCGGTCCACGTCGATGGTCAGGCTGGGCTGGCCCAGCTCGTGCACCAGGGTCACGTCGGTGATGCCGCGCACGTGTTGCAGCACCTGGCGGATCGCCAGGCCCTTCTGCTGCAGGGTCTTCAGGTCGGGACCGAACACCTTCACCGCCAGCGCGCTCTTGAGTCCGGTCTCGGCCTCGTCCACGGCGTCCTCCGCGGGCTGGGTGTAGTTGAAGTCGATGCCGGGGAAGTCGCGCAGCTTCCTGTCGATCGCCGCGATCAGCGCCTGCTTGCTGGCGTACTTGCCGCCCCATTGAGCATAGGGCTTCAAGCCGACGAAGAACTCCACGTTGAAGAAGCCGGTGGAGTCGGTGCCGTCGTCGGGCCGGCCCAGCTCGGAGGTGACCGTGGTGACCACCGGGAACGAACGCAGGATGGCGCGGATCTTCGGCGCGATCTTCGCCGCCTCGTCGTAGGAGATGGTGTAGGGCATGGTGGCGCGCACCCACAACGAGCCTTCGTCCAGGTGCGGCATGAACTCGGCGCCGATGCCCGGCACCAGCAGCAGCGCCAGCGCCAGCAGGGCGGCCGGCACCGCCGCGGTGCGCCAGCGACTGGCCAGGCAGCGATCCAGCCAGCGGGTGTAGAACGCCTGCAACTTCTCCATGATCGCGTTGCGCCGCTCGCGCACGCCGCGGCGCATGAACAGCGCGCACAGCACCGGCAGCAGGGTCAGCGTCACCAGCAGCGAGCCGACCAGGGCGAAGATCATCGTGTCCGCCATCGGCTTGAACAGCGTGCCGGACGGCCCGGTAAGCACGTAGATCGGCAGGAAGCTGGCCACGATCACCGCCACCGCGTAGACCAGCGGGCGGTCCACCTCGGAGGCGGCGTCGCGGATCACCTCGCGGATGTCGTAGTCGGTGCCGCGCCGTTTCGCCAGTTCGCGGAAGACGTTCTCCACCATGAAGATGGCGCCGTCGACCAGGATGCCGAAGTCCACCGCGCCGATGGAGAGCAGGTTGGCCGAGGCGTTCTTGAGGTCCAGGCAGACGAAGGCGAACAGCAGGGACAGCGGCACCGTCACCGCCACGATCAGCCCCGCGCGCAGGTCGTACAGGAAGAACACCAGCACCACCACCACCAGCGCCATGCCCAGCAGCAGGTTCTTCTGCACCACCCGGGTGGTCTCGGCGATCAGGTCGCTGAGGTCGTAGAACGGGTGGACCTTCACGTCCTGCGGCAGTACTTGGGTGTTCAGCTCGCGGGTCTTGGCCTCGATCCGCCGCAGCACGTCCTGGGTCTTCTCGCCGGTCAGCATCAGCACCACGCCTTCGACCGCGTCGTCCTGGCCCATGTAGCCGAACTCGCCCAGGCGCGGGGCGATGCCGATCTTCACCGTGCCCACGTCCTTGACCAGGATCGGCGTGCCGTCGTGCACGGCCAGCACCACGTCGCCGATGTCCTCGACGGTCTTCAGCCGGCCCAGCCCGCGCACGTAGTAGAACTGGCCGCCCTGCGAGTAGAAGCCGCCGCCGGCGTTGCCGTTGTTGGCGGCCAGCGCGGCCTGCACCTGCGCCACGGACAGGCCCAGCGCGGCGATCTTCGTCGGATTCAACAGCACCTGGTACTGCATGGTGCCGCCGCCGAAGCCGGAGTCGTCGGCCACGCCGGGCACCGAGCGGTACTGCGGCGCCACCACCCAGTCCTCCAGCGTCTTCAGCTCCATCGGCGAGCGGTCGGGACTCTGCAGCACGTAGCGGTAGATCAGCCCGGACGGCGAGGACAGCGGCGACACCGAGGGCGACACGCCGTCGGGAAGGCCGATGCCGCCCAGCCGGTTGAACACGCGCTGGCGCGCGAAGTAGTTGTCGGTGCCGTCCTCGAAGGTGAGGGTGACGTCGGACAACCCGTACAGCGAGATCGAGCGCTTCACCTTGAGCCGTGGCACGCCGCTCATCGCCAGCTCGACCGGCACCGTGATCAGCCGCTCCACCTCCTCGGCGGAATGCCCCGGCCACTGCGTGATGATCTCCACCATCGGCGGCGACAGGTCGGGGTAGGCGTCCATCGGCAGGCGCTGCAGCGACCAGACGCCCGTGCCCAGCAGCAGCAGCGACAGCAGCACGACCAGCAGGCGCTGTTCCAGCGCGAACGCCACGATGCGATTGATCAGCGAACTCTTGTAGGGCGGCTCGGCGCCCGGTGTCGGCAGCGTGCTCATGGGCTCTGCATGAAGCGCACGAAGATGCCGCCGTCGACCACCACGCGTTCGCCGGCGCGCAGGCCGGCGAGGATGTCGTAGCGGTCGCCGTCGCGGTAGCCCAGGGTCACGTGGCGGCGCGCGAAGCTGCCGTCGGGCCGGGCGACGTAGACGAAGGGCAGGTTGTCGTCGTCGCGCAGCACCGCGGCCACCGGCACCAGCAGGCCGCTGCGCACCTGGCGGGAATGGATCGCCACGCGCACGTACATCTGCTTCTTCAGCCGGTCGCCGGGGTTGTCCACCAGCACGCGGGCGAGCACCGCGCGGGTGTCCGGATCCACCTCGGCGGAAAGGTGCACCACCGTGCCGGCCAGCGGCCGGCCGGCGTCGCCGGTCGAGACCTCGGCCGGGTCGCCCTGCTGCACGGCATCGACGTCGGCGCCGAACAACTGCGCCTGCACCCAGGCGCGCGACAGGTCGGCGATGGTGAAGCACGGCGTGTTGCCGGCCTGCAGCCACTGGCCGGGGGTGATCGGGCGCTCGACCACGGTGCCGGCCAGCGGCGCGCGGATCACGCCCTCGACGCGGGCGACCGGGCGTCCCGCGCGGATCGCCGCGATGTCCGCCGGGTCCACGTGCATCGCCTGCAGGGCCTGCAGCGCGGCGTCTCGGTCGGCTTCGGCGTTGGCGGCGTCGGTCTGCGCCTGCGCCGCCTCGCGCGCGGAGACGCCCTGGTGCGCCACCAGGTCGCGGTCCTGGTCAGCGAGCCGGCGCAGGGTGCGGGCGGTGTCCAGCGCCTTGCGGTAGTCGCCCACCGCGGCAGCGAAGTCGGGCGAGGACACCACCGCCAGCGGCTGGCCCTTCGCCACCTTCGCGCCGACCGCCACCAGCAGCCGCGTCACCGGACCGGAGAACGGCGCCAGCACGGTGGTCGCCTGGTCGTTGTCGAAATCGACCGTGCCGGCGGCTTCCACCGTGCGGCGGAAATCCGAGCGCGCCACGGTGTCGAGGCGGATGTGCTTGAGCTGCGCGGGCGTCAGCGTCACGTCGTGGGCGATGGCGTCCGCGGGCGGCGCGGCCTCCTGGCCGGCGTGGCCCGAGCAGCCGCCGAGGGCGGTGGCGAGCAGCAGCACGGACAGGACGGAGCGCGTGGCGCGACGCGCGACAGGCGACAGGCCGCCGGAGGTTTCAGGGTTCATGGGATGTCCGTTGCGTGTCCGCGCGATGCCACCAGCCGCCGCCCAGCGCCTGGAACAGCGCGACGGTGTCGGCGTAGCGGCTGGCCTGGGCCTGGACCAGGTTGATCTGCGCCTGTTGCCAGGCCTGTTCGGCGTCGAGCAGCGCCGACGGGGCGGCGTAGCCGTCGCGCACCTGGCGCCGGGCGATGTCGAGCGAGGTCTGCGCGGCGCGGGCGGCCGTGGCGTTGTCGCGCAGGCTCTTCGCGTCCTGCTGCAGGGCGGTGAGCGTGTTGGCCACGTCGCCGAAGGCGGCCAGCACCGTGCTGCGGTACTGCGCCGCGGCCTCGTCGTAGGCGGCCCTGGCGGCGCGCTCCTGGTGCATCAGCGTGCCGCCTTCGAAGATCGGTGCGGTAACGTCGGCCGCCACGTTCCAGAACGCGGTGCCGGCGGAGAACAGCTTGCCGATCGCCAGCGCGGTGCTGCCGGCGTCGGCGCCGAGCTGGATCTGCGGCAGGCGGCTGGCCGCGGCGACGCCGATCTGGGCGCTGGCCGCGTGCAGGTTGGCCTGCGCCTGGCGCACGTCCGGCCGCTGCGCCACCAGGCTGGAAGGCAGGCTCAGCGGCAGTTCGCGCGGCAGCTTCAGCCCGGCCAGGGTGAAGCGCTGCTGGGGCGCCTCGCTGGGAAAACGCCCGACCAGCGCGGCCAGCTGGTAGCGCAACTGCGCCTGCTGCTTGGCCAGGGCGGGCAGGGCGGCCCGGACCTGGGCCAGCTGGGCCTGCTGGGCGGCCACGTCCTGCAGGCTGGCGGCGCCCTGCGACTGCCGGTAACGCAGGATGTCCAGCATGTGCTGGTTGATGTCGACGAGTTTCCGCGTGGCGTCGAGCTGGGCCTGCGTGGCGGCCAGCTGGATCGCCGCCACCGCGACGTTGGCGGTGAGCGTGTTGTAGGTGGCGATGGCCTGGAAGCGCACGGCCTGTTCCTGCGCCTGCAGCGACTCGTGGCCGCGCCGGTTCAGGCCGAACACGTCGGGCGCGTAGGACACGCTGACGCTCGGGGTGAACAGGTTGTACAGGTAGGCGTTGTTGCTGGGCACCGGCGCTAGCGCGCCGGACGGGTCCTTTTCGCGGCTGGCCGACACGCCGGCCGACACCGAGGGCAGGAAGCTGCCGCGTTGCGCCAGCGTGTTCTCGTGCGCGGCGCGCAGCGCGGCCTGGGCCGCGGCGAGGTCGGGGTTGTGCCTGAGCGCTTCCTCGACCAGGCGGTCCAGCGCGGGCGAATCGAACAGCGTCCACCAGTCGCCGGCGACGTCGCCGCCGTGCCGGAAGTGCTGGGCGTCGCCGCCGGTCGTGCCGGGCGCGGCGACGGTGCCGGCGGGCGAATGCGCGACATAGCCGCGCACCGGCGGCGGAGCGGGCTGCCTGAAGTCGGGACCGGCCGCGCAGGCGGCCAGCAGCAGCGTGGCCAGCGCCGCGCAGGCGGCGCGCGGTCGCGGCAGGCGGGGTTGCGGCGGCGGCGTCATTGCGGGCGGGGGAGCGGGCCGGCCATGGGCGTGCGGCCCTCGTGCTGCGATGCTGCGTGGAGCTGGACCATCCCTTTCTGCATCCCCGTCGGGTGGGCGCCATGGCAGGCGCAGGCGTGCCTGCGGCTGCACCGTGGGCGCGGAAGAAGAACACGTCGAATCCGGAAAGTTCCCCGCCTTCGTGCATCGAATTTTCTTTCGAATCAAGAAGAAAGAGGACGCCTGCCAAGCATAGCCGCGAGCGCCGGCGCACTCCATCGCCGGTGGATGCCGCGTTCTCCGATATGCTTGCGTCCTTCGTGCCGCGCCGCGCCGCGCTTCGCTTTCCGGAACCGATGAACGACACCGACCCGACGCCCTCCGCATCCTTCAGCGCCGAGGACACGGCCTGCATGCGCCGTGCGCTGCAACTGGCCACGCATGCGCGCGATGCCGAGAACGAGGTGCCGGTCGGCGCCGTGCTGGTGCTGGACGGCACGATCGTGGGCCTGGGCTGGAACCGCAACATCACCCTGCACGACCCCAGCGCGCACGCCGAGATCATGGCCCTGCGCGCCGCGGGCGAGAAGCTCGCCAACCACCGCCTCACCGGCGCCACGCTGTACGTGACGCTGGAACCCTGCGCGATGTGCGCGATGGCCTTGATCCACGCGCGTATCGGCCGCGTGGTGTACGCGGCGACGGACCCCAAGACCGGCGCGGCCGGCAGCGTGTTCGACACCCTCGTCGACCCGCGTCACAACCATCGCGTCGAGGTACAGGGCGGCCTGCTGGCGGAGGAATCGGCGGCGATGCTGCGCGAGTTCTTCCGCGCGCGGCGCTGACGCCGCAGGCGGGCGTCGGGTCAGCTCCCCAGCAGGAAGGCCAGCGCCTGCGCGCAGGGCTGCTGCACCTTCAGCGCCAGCAGGGGATCGGCGCGGGTGCGGCCCAGGTTCACCGCGGCGACCGGCTTGCCGGCCTTCGCCGCTGCATGCGCGAAGCGGTAGCCGGAAAACACCATCAGCGAGGAGCCGACCACCAGCATCGCGTCGGCCTGCTCCAGCGCCTGCATGGCGCGGGCCACGCGCTCGCGCGGCACGTTCTCGCCGAAGAACACCACGTCCGGCTTGAGCACGCTGCCGCAGCGCGGGCAGGGCGGCACGTCGAAGCGGTCGAAGTCCAGGCCTTCCAGGTCGGCGTCGCCGTCGGGCGCGTCGCCGGCCTCCAGCGTGGCCCAGCCCGGGTTGCGCCCGATCAGTTCGAGCTGGAAATCCACGCGCGGCAGGCGCAGCTCGCAGCCCATGCAGCGCACCTGGTCCAGCCGGCCGTGCAGGTCGACCACCGCGCGGCTGCCGGCGCGCTGGTGCAGGCCGTCCACGTTCTGCGTCACCAGCAGCGACAGCCGGCCCCGCGCCTCCAGCCGGGCCAGCGCGTGGTGCGTGCCGTTGGGCTCGGCGCGGCCGAAGCGGCGCCAGCCGACCAGGCTGCGCGCCCAATAGCGCCGGCGCGTGCGTTCCTCGCCCATGAAGGCCTGGAAGGTGACCGGTTGCGCCCGCTTCCAGCCGCCGTCGGCATCGCGGTAGTCGGGAATGCCGGAATCGGTGCTGCAGCCGGCGCCGGTCAGCACGAACAGGCGCGGGTGCGCGGCCACGAAGGCGGCCAGGTCGCTTTCATGGCGGGCGGGGGACGGGGCGTCGGGCGTGGGCTGGATGGCGGACATGGCGCCTATATGGCATCGCCGGCGTGGAATTGCCATGGCCGGTGCGTCAAGCCGCGCCCACGCGGCCTCCGCGCGACGACGACGGCGGCCGCCGCAGGCTGGCGGCGATGAACCTGGAATCCGCCCGGCAAGACATGCTGGACCGCCAGCTCGCCGGCCGCGGCCTGCGCGACCCGGCGGTACTGGAGGCGATGCGGCGCGTGCCGCGCGAGGCCTTCGTCCCCGCCGCGCTGCGCGCCTCCGCCTACGACGACACGGCCCTGCCGATCGGCGAGGGGCAGACCCTCTCGCAGCCGTGGATCGTGGCGCTGATGATCGAGGCCGCCGGCATCCGGCCGGGTGACCGGGTGCTCGAGATCGGCACCGGCTCGGGCTATGCCGCCGCGGTGGCGGCCGCGCTGGCGACGCGGGTGGACACGGTGGAACGGCGGCCTGCGCTGGCCGCCCGCGCCCGCGCCACGCTGGAGCGGCTGGGCTGCGGCAACGTGCGCGTGCACGTCGGCGACGGCACGCTGGGTTGGCCCGACGGCGCGCCGTACGACGTGATCCTCGCCGCGGCGGGCGGGCCGGACGTGCCGGCGCCGTGGCGCGCGCAGCTTGCCCAGGGCGGGCGCCTGGTGATGCCGGTGGGCATGACGCGGCGCCGGCAGCGATTGGTGCGACTGGTGCGCGACGGCGACGAGTACGACGAGCAGAACCTGGGGCAGGTGCGCTTCGTGCCGCTGATCGGGCGCCACGGCTGGAGCGATCGCGACGAGGCGCCGGCGCGCGCCCGGTGCGATGCGCCCCCCATGTCGCTGCCGCAGTGCATCGCCCGCGCGGCCGAGCCGTTGCCCGCGCCGGACGCGGCGGATTTCGGCGCGCACTTCGACCGCTACGCGGGGCGCAGGCTGGTGCTGGTTGGCGAGGCCACCCACGGCAGCGCGGAGTTCTACCGCGCCCGCGCGGCGATCACGCGCCGCCTGATCGAGGCGCACGGTTGCCGGATCGTGGCGATCGAGGGCGACTGGCCCGACGTGGCCACGCTGGACCGCTACGTGCGCGGCAAGCTGCCCACCGCCGCGGCCGCCACGCCGTTCACGCGCTTTCCCACCTGGATGTGGCGCAACGCCGACATGGCGGATTTCCTCGGCTGGCTGCGCCGCTACAACCGCGGCCGGCCGGAGCACGAGCAGGCCGGCCTGTACGGGCTGGACATGTACAGCCTGGCCGCTTCCATCACCGCCGTGCTGGACTACCTGGAACGCGTCGATCCCGCGGCGGCGGCGGTGGCGCGCGAACGCTACGGCTGCCTCTCGCCCTGGCAGGAAGACCCGGCCGACTACGGCCGCGCCGCGCTCGACGAGGCCTTCAGGCGCTGCGAGCAGGCGGTGCTGGCGCAGTTGCGCAACCTGCTGGACAAGCGCATCGCCTACGCGGCGCGGGAGGGCGGCGCCAGCTACCTGGACGCGGCGCAGAACGCGCGCCTGGTGGCGGCCGCCGAGCGCTACTACCGCGCGATGTACCACGGCGCCACCGAAAGCTGGAACCTGCGCGACACGCACATGGCCGACACGCTGCAGCACGTGCTGGAGGCGCACGGCGCCGACGCGCGCGCGACGGTGTGGGCGCACAACTCGCACGTGGGCGATGCGCGCGCCACCGAATCCGGCGAGCGCGACCGGCTCAGCCTGGGCCAGCTGTGCCGCGAGCGCTTCGGCGCCGGGCAGGTGCTGATCGTGGGCATGGGCACCCACGCGGGCACCGTCGCCGCGGCCAGCCGCTGGGGCGGCTCGATGGAAATCAAGCAGGTGCTGCCCTCGCGCCCGGACAGCTACGGGCGCCTGATGCACGACAGCGCGCTGCCGCGCTTCGCGCTGGACCTGCGCGACGGCGCGCACCCGGCGCTGCGCGAGCGCCTGGCGCCGCCGCGGCTGGAGCGCTACATCGGCGTGATCTACCGGCCCGAATCGGAGCTGCACAGCCACTACCTGGACGTGTCGCTGCCGGCGCAGTACGACGTGCTGCTGTGGTTCGACCACACCCGCGCGGTGACGGCGCTGCCGGCCCGCGAATCGGGCGAGGGCGCGGACACCTTCCCGTCGGGACTGTGACCGCGCTGCTTTCTCAGAGCCTGTTCACGATCTCCAGACACCTCGCGTTGGCCTCGCATGGCCGTCAGGTGGTGGCGCGTGGCGCTGGCCTGCCTGGCTGGCAGGCCAAGCCGCGCGCTGCCGCATGGCGGCCATGCGAGACCCACCCGGAGGGCCGGGTCTGTTGGCCTGCAGGCCGGCGTCATCGCTCCGTCGTGGACGGACGTCCACGCCTTCGCTCTTCCTTGGTCTGCGTGCAAACAGCCCCCGGCGCGAGGTGCCTGGAGATCGCGAACAGGGTCTCAGGTCTCTTCCGAGCCCAGTTCCGCCCCGGTGGTGGGGTCGCTGTCGATGTGCGAGGCGGTGCGCGTCGCGAAGGCGGCCACGCATTCCTCCTCGTCGGGCCGCATCGTCTTCACCCTGGCCATGCCGTCGCCGCCGTCCATCGCCAGCATCTCCTCGCGGTCGGAAACGTAGTTGAAGTGCTCGTCGCCATTCCACGGCCCGCGCATGTCGCCTTCGCCCTGCGAGGTATTGACGTAGACGTCGGCGAACTCCGTCTTGCCGGGCCGCTTGCCGGGCGGGAAATTCGGCTCGATGGCGTACAGCGCCTTCTCGAACGAGAGCTGGTGCGAGATCTCGCGCGTCATCAGGAAGCCCAGCGCGTCGCGCACGCCGGGGTCGTCGGTGACGTTGATCAGGCGCTCGTAGATGATCTTGGCGCGTGCCTCGGCGGCGATGTTCGAGCGCAGGTCGCAGGTGGGGTCGCCGATCGAGTCGATGTAGCCCGCGCTCCACAGCTGGCCGCCGGAATTGGTCAGCGCCGGGCCGCCGCCGTAGAGCACCTGGGTGACGTGCGAGTCGTTGCCGGCGCCCTGCAGCGAGCGGTACAGCTCCGCCGCCTCGGCCACCCCCTCGGCCAGCTCGCCCTTGGCGCCGCGGTTCAGCATGGCGACGATCGAGCCGATCACCTCCAGGTGGCTGAGTTCCTCGGTGGCGATGTCGAGCAGCATGTCCTTGCGCCCGGGATCCTCCTCGGCCAGCGCCTGGGTGAAGTAGCGCATCGCCGCGGCGAGCTCGCCCTGCGGGCCGCCGAACTGCTCGAGCATCAGGTTGGCCAGGCCCGGGTTGCACTCGGACACGTGGACGGAATATTGCAGGCGCTTGTTGTGGGCGAACATGGGACCTCCAGGGGCGAGGTGGGCGCGTTCAGCGCTTGGCTTCGGTCGACGGGGTGGCGTCGCGGGCGAGGAAGTCGCCCACCACGCCGGGCAGATGCTCGTGCAGCCACTGCGCCATGACCTTCTCCTGCACCAGGATGCTCTCGCAGGTGCCGCGCGTTTCCGCGTCGCCGGCGGCGTCCGCCGCGGCAATCAGCGCGGTGTAGCTGGCGATCTCCATGTGCTCGAACACGTAGCTGGCCATCAGGCCCTTGACGATCTCGTCCGCGCTGGCCATGCCCGCGACCGCCTGGCCGAAGGCCATGGCCTTGCCGGCGAGGTCCTTCACCGCCGAGGGGCTGCCGCCCAGGCGCTCGATGCACCGGGCGACCAGGTGCTGCTGCTGGCAGGTCTCGTCGATGTGTTGCTCGATGCGCGCCTTCACCTGCGGGTAGTGCTCGATGCGCGAGGCCTGCATCCGCAGCATCTGCTCGGCCTGTTGTTCCATGGCGTGCGCATCGCGCAGCCAGTCGAGCAGGTGGTCGCGCAGTTCGTGGGTCATCGGCATGTCCTCGCGGGATGGTGGGTGCACGCCAACGGTGGCGGCCCGGCGGTGAACGGCCGATCTAGGCGAGGTCGACACGCGCGCACGCCGGGAACGGCGCAGCGGCGCATCGCCTTGATGCCTCGGCTACGCCGTCGCCACCTCGTGCACACGCGCGCCGATCGCATAGTGGCCCCGTGCGCAGCAGGAGACCGGCATGACGATGATCCGCTTCCGCCTCACCGGCAGCCGCGACGATGTCGACGACATCATCTCGGCCCTGCACGGCATCGAGGGCATCGAGCACGTGGAAGAAGTGGACGACCTGGTGCCGCTGATGCGCGATGACTCCAGCTCGAACGAGCTGGTGGACGACACCGAGGGCAATCTCTACTACGTCGAGGTGGACGCGGACGGCGACCTGCTGGCGGACGCCGTGCGCGGGCTGGTCGAGGACCGCGCCGCCGTGCTCGGCGTGGGCGTGGAGATCGTCGACGATTTCTAGCGCCGCACGCCGGCGCGGCAACCGGAGAGCACGCATGAGTCGAGACGACCACGAGGAATCCGCCGCGCAGCGGCAGCAGCGCATCCAGCGCGGGCAGGAGCAGGCGGAACGGCAGGCGTCGGGGCAGTCGCAGGGCGCCGGCGGCGACGGCAAGGGTTCCGCCGCGCAGGCGGGTGCGCGGCCGCACCCGGAGAACCCGCTGCCGGCGCAGCACCAGGGCAAGCCGGGCAGCGAGGCGGAACTGCGCCCGCGCCCGCAGTTCGAGGCGCCCGCCTACAAGGGCAGCGACAAGCTCGCCGGCATGGTGGCGCTGGTCACCGGCGGCGATTCCGGCATCGGCCGTGCGGTGGCGGTGCTGTTCGCGCGCGAGGGCGCGGACGTGTCCATCGTCTACCTGTGCGAGCACGAGGACGCGCGCGAGACCCGCCGCCTGGTCGAGGCGGAGGGGCGCCGCTGCCTGCTGATCGACGGCAACGTGCAGGAGCCAGGCTTCTGCGAGACGGCGGTGCGGCGCACGCTGGACGAGTTCGGCAAGCTGTCCGTGCTGGTCAACAACGCCGCCTTCCAGGAGCACGCGGCGGACATCGCCGAGCTCAGCCACGAGCACTTCGACGAGACCGTCCGCACCAATGTCTACGGTTACTTCAACATGGCCAAGGCGGCGTTGCCGCACATGGGCGAGGGCTGCAGCATCGTCAACACCGGCTCGGAGACCGGGCTGTTCGGCAGCAAGCAGCTGCTGGACTACTCGATGACCAAGGGCGCGATCCACGCCTTCACCAAGGCGCTGGCTTCGAACGTGGCGAAGCAGGGCATCCGTGTCAACGCGGTGGCGCCGGGCCCGGTGTGGACGCCGCTGAACCCCGCCGACCGCCCGGCCGACAAGGTGCAGGACTTCGGCAAGTCCAGCACGATGGGGCGTCCCGCCCAGCCGGAGGAAGTGGCGCCGGCCTACGTGTTCCTGGCCTCGCCGGTGACCGGCAGCTACGTCTCCGGCGCCATCCTGCCCGTGATGGGCGGGCCCACCAGTTGAGACGGCGGCGATGAAGACACGCACGGTTTTCAGCGCCCGCGACCTGGGCATGGCGTCGGCGTGCATCCGCGCGGCACGGGCGGCGGGCGTGGACGACGCCGACATCTCGCTGGTGGTGCGCTCGGACATGTCGAACATGGTTCCCGACGAGCGCAAGATCGTGGAGAACGACTTCTACCCGGCCGCGGTGCGCGGCGGCCTGGGCGGCGGTGCGTTGGGGCTGGTGCTGGGGCTCACCGCGGTTGCCATCCCGCCGCTGGGCGTGACCCTGGCTGGCGCGCTGGCGATGGCAGTGGGCGGCGGCCTGCTCGGCGGCTGGTCGATGGCGCTGGCGGGCTCGGCCATCGACGATCCGATCCGGCGCAGGTTCGAGGACGAGATCGAGCAGGGACGGGTGCTGGTGGTGATCGACGCGACGGGCGAATGCCTCGAGGCGGCGAAGCAGGCGATCGAGCACGAGGGCGCCACGCCGCTGCCGTTCGAGCGGCCCTCGGTGGCCAGCTGAGCTGGCCGGCGCGAGGTGCCTGGAGGTCGTGAACAGGCTCTCAGTCCGCGCCGTTCCGGGTCGCGCTGCCGCGGCGGCCGTGGCCCGGGCCCGGCTCGGGCAGGTCCTTGCGGTTGCCGGGCACTTTTTCCGCGTCCACCGGCAACTGGTCGCCGAGCGTGCGGCCCTGTTCCCTGGCGTTGCGCACGTCCATGCGCACGGCCTCGTCCTGGTTGCGGTCGGCGGTGCCGTGCGGGCGGTCGGCAGGCGGTCGGGGCATGGCGGCATTCCTCGCTGGGGATGCGGCGCAGCGTGCGCATCGCACTGGCCAGGCGGCGCCAAGCCGGCGTGATGGATCCGTGTGGACCGGAGCCCGTGAAGATTTCCACCTCCGCGTAAATCACCGAGGTGATCGATCTGCGGCCCATTCATGCCGGGCCGTGAATTAAAAACTCACGACCTCTCAGCTGCGCTTGCGTGTCGCCTTGCCGCCGCCTCGCTTGGCCGGTTTCTTGCGCGCGGCCGGTTTCTTCGTCGTGGCGGAGCCCTTCTTCGTGGCGGCGGTGCCGGCGCCTTTCTTCGCGGGCGGCGTGCGCCGGTTCTCGGCCAGGCTCTTCTGCAGCAGCGCCATGAAGTCCACCACATTGGTCGCCGCGCCTTCGGCCGGTTCCTCCGGCTGCAGCGCCGCCGGCTTCACCACGCCCTTGGACTTCAATCGCTTCTCGATGGTCTTGCCCAGCCGCTCGCGGAACTCGTCGCGGTAGTCGCCGGGCGACCAGCCGGTGCTCATCGACTCGATCAGCTTCTCGGCCATCTCCATTTCGCGGGGCGAGATGCGGTAGCGCGAGGGTGCCTCGTCCGGGATCGGGTAGTCGCCGATGTCGACCAGCTCCTGCGGGTAGCGTAGCAGGACCAGCTGCAGCGCCGGCTTGCGCGGCAGTACCGCGCACAGGTACTCGCGGGTGCGGATGATCACCCGCGCGATGCCGATGCGGCCGGTGCGCTCCAGGATTTCGCGCAGCAGCACGTAGCCCTTCTCGGCCTTCTTGCCGGGCACCAGCACGTAGGGCCGTTCGTAGTATTCCGGCGACAGCGCGCCGGCCTCGACGAAGGCCTCGATCTCCACCACCTCCTTGCCTTCGGGCCGCGCCGCCTCGATGTCGCCTTCCTCCAGCACCACGTAGCTGCCCTTCTTGTATTCGAAGGCGCGCACGATGTCCTTCCACGGCACTTCCTCGCCGGTCTCGGCGTTGATGCGCTCGTAGCGGATCGGCGCGTTGTTGCGGCTGTCCAGCATGCGGAAATGCAGGTCCACGTTGCGCTCGCCCGGCATCAGCGCGACCGGGATGTTGAGCAGGCCGAACGACAGCGAACCGGACCACAGCGGGCGTGGCATGGCGAAGCTCCTGGCGGTGCGGAGATGGGCATCGTGCCGGGCCGGCCGTGAGCCCCGCGCATACGCCGCACACACTGCCGCGACATGCGCGTGCGCAGGCTGTACGCATGAAGCTCGACGAATACCGCCGCAAGCGACGCTTCGGGCAGACCGCGGAACCGCCGCCCGAGGCGCCGGCGCAGGCCGGACGCAGCCTGTTCGTGGTGCAGAAGCATGCCGCGCGGCGGCTGCACTACGACCTGCGGCTGCAGGTCGGCGGCGTGCTGCGCAGCTGGGCGGTGCCGCGCGAGCCCAGCTACGACCCGAAGGTGAAGCGCCTGGCCGTGGAAGTGGAGGACCATCCGCTGGCCTACGCCGATTTCGAGGGCGACATTCCCGCCGGCCAGTACGGCGCCGGCCACGTGGAGTGCTACGACCGCGGCGTGTGGAGCACCGAAGGCGACCCGGCGGCGCAGCTGCGCAAGGGGCACCTGCGCTTCACCCTGTGGGGGCGCCGCCTGCAGGGCGAATGGCACCTGGTGCGCGGCGCGCGCAAGGAACGCCAGCAGGCCTGGTTCCTGATCAAGGCGGAGGACGGCCATGCGACATCGCCGGCCACACCCGCGCCGCGTCGCCGCAAGGCCCGCAAGCCGCCAGATCTTGCCGTGCCGGCGGGCAGCCGCAAGGCGCGCATCACGCGCGACTGGTTCGCGCCCGAGCTGGCCCAGCCGGTGGAGCAACCGCCGTCGGGCGACGGCTGGCTGCACGAGGTGAAGTGGGACGGCTACCGCCTGCTCACCGCGGTGGCCGGCGGCAAGGCGGCGTGCTGGTCGCGCAACCAGCTGGACTGGACCGCGCGCGTGCCCGAGCTGGCGCAGGCGGTGGAGGCGCTGGGCCTGGACTCGGCGCGGCTGGACGGCGAACTGGTGGCGCTGCGCGAAGGTCGCGCCGACTTCGGCCTGCTGCAGCAGGTGCTGTCGGGCGCCTCGTCCGCGCCGCTGCACTACGTGCTGTTCGATATCGTCCACTGCAACGGCCGCGACCTGTCGCGCGTGCCGCTGCACGAGCGCAAGGCGCTGCTGGAAACCCTGCTGCAGGATGCGGACGGCGACCGGCTGATCTACAGCGCCCACCACCAGGGCGAAGGTCGCGAGGTGCTGCAGGCGGCGTCGCGCTGGCAGGTGGAGGGCATCGTCTCCAAGCGTGCCGACTCGCCGTACCGCGCCGGCCGCGGCGGCGACTGGCGCAAGGCCAAGTTCCTGCGCAGCGAGGAATTCGCGGTAGTGGGCCACACGCCGGGCAAGGGCAGCCGCGCCGGCGTGGTTGGTTCGCTGCTGCTGGCGCGTCCCGCGCCCGGCGGCGGGTGGACGTACGCCGGGCGCGTCGGCTCCGGCCTCGGCGCGGAACAGCTGCGCGAACTGCAGCGCCTGCTGCGCGGCAAGGCGGTGCGGCAGCCGCCGGTGCGCGAGGACAGCATCGATCCGCTGCTGCGCCAGGCCACCTGGGTGCGCCCCGAGCGGGTGGCCGAGGTGTTCTACCGCGGCCTCGGCAACCACGGGCTGCTGCGCCAGCCCAGCTTCAAGACCCTGCGCCTGGACAAGCGCGCGACCGACCTGCGCGAACCTTCCACTCCGGAGCCCGCCATGAACGCGAACCGGCGCCGCCAGTCGGCGGCAGTCACGATCACCCATCCCGACCGCGTGGTGTTCCCCGACCGCGGCATCACCAAGCAGGACGTGGCCGACTACTACGCCGCGGTGATGGACGCCTTCCTGCCCGGCGTGGCCGGCCGCGCCACCTCGGTACTGCGCTGTCCGGAAGGCACGGCGGGCGACTGCTTCTTCCAGAAGCACGCGCTGGACGGCCTGCACCACACCGACCTGGTGAAGCTGAAGGAAGCCGGCGGCAGGGCGGCGAAGTACCTCTGCCCGCGCACGCCCGAAGCGGTGTTGGAACTGGTGCAGTTCGGCGTGCTGGAGTTCCATCCCTGGGGCGCGCCGGCGGACGATCCGGAGCACGCGACGTTCATGGTGCTCGACCTGGACCCCGCGCCCGGCGTGGCCTGGGCCCGCGTGGTGAAGGCCGCGCGGCTGGTGCGCGACCTGCTCGGCAAGCTGCAGCTGGTGTCCTTCCTGCGCGCCACCGGCGGCAAGGGCCTGCACGTGGTGGTGCCGCTGAACCCGCCCTGCGCCTGGGGCCGGCTGAAGCCGTTCGCGCAGGGCTTCGCGCGCGCGCTGGCCGGCGCATGGCCCGACGAGTTCCTCGCGGTGGCGAACAAGCGGCAGCGCGAGGGGCGGATCTTCGTCGACTACCTGCGCAACAGCAGGGGTGCCACCAGCATCGCCTCGTATTCGCTGCGCGCCCGCGCCGGCGCGCCGGTGGCGGTGCCGCTGCGCTGGGAGGAGCTGGGCCGGCTGAAGGGCAGCAATGCCTTCGACATCCACTCGGCGCGCCGGCGGCTGGCGCGCCTGAAGTCGGATCCGTGGGAGGGCTTCGACGAACTGCGCCAGGGCCTGGGCGAACTGGACGCGGCGTTGTTCAGGCATGGCTGAACAACGCCGCGCGTTCACGCCATTTCCGGCCGGGGCAGAGCCCGCCTTCACGCGCACGACCGGAGACTGGCGGCACCCACGCGAGGTGCGCCGCCATGTCCGAACACGACCGCAAGGATATCGACCATCCCATGGACTCCCCCAAACACGGGCCGGAGCGCGCGGACGAGCGCGCCCGGCGCAAGCGGAAGGAGAGCGAGAACCAGGACCACGCGCTGGAGGAAACCTTCCCGGCCAGCGATCCGGTCTCGCCGTTCGTGCCTGCCAAGCCGCGGGAGGATTGAAGCGGTCCCACCGCTTTCACACGGCCGGTCCGCCATGCGACCCGCCGCAGCAGGCGGCAAGGGCTTCCAGCAGCTGGCGCCGGCCATAGGGCTTGGCGAGGAAGGCCACCGGTCCGCGCGGACGGCGCGGCAGGGCGGAACCCGCTTCGCTGTCGCCGGAAACCACCACCGTGGGCACCTGCCGGTTCTCCTGCCGCAGCCGCTCCAGCAACGCCAGCCCGTCCATGCCGCGGCGCAGGTTGACGTCGGTGAACAGCATGTCGATGTCACCCCTGGCGTGCACGATGTCCAGTCCCTCGTTCGCGCTGCACGCGCCGATCACCCGGTGGCCTTCCGCGCTGAGCAGCAGGTGGGTGACTTCCAGGATGTCCGGATCGTCCTCGACGACGAGTATGGTCGGCATGGCGAATTCCCTGATTTTCGCTGGATGAAAATTTTCCCGCGCCAGGCAGTGACCACCGTGTGAAACGCGGGTGCGCCGAAGGGGATTTTCTGCATATTTTCTGGATCGACATGCGGCGTGCATCGCAGACGATTGCGGAGCGCGCCGTTTCTGCGCGTGCGCGCTTAACTGCCAGCTGACGACGTGCGGGATATTGGCACCCGTATTGCTTGCCTTGGGTGTCCGGCCAATGGCCGGGCGATATCCATCCATCCGGAGACACGCAATGAAACAGCAAGACAACCGCCAGAACCAGAACAAGTCGTCCAGCGGCGGCCGCGAGGCGAAGAGCGCCGGCGGCAAGGGCGACATGTCCGTGCGCGAGGCCGGGCACAAGGGCGGCCAGCGCGAGCGCGAGCTCGTCAGCCAGGGCCACCAGGCGGAGAAGCGCAGGTAGGCGCCGACAGGCGCCAGACGGCAGCCGCGTGCTGCCCAGCCAGACACAGGAGCGATCGACATGACCAAGCAGACTTCACACGACAAGGGCGACATGACCGTGCGCGAAGCCGGCGAGAAAGGCGGCCAGGCGCGCAAGGAAGAGCTGGGGCCGGAGGGCTATTCCAAGCTCGGCAAGCAGGGCGGCGAAGCCCGCAAGCAGGAACTGGGTCCGGAGGGTTATTCGGATCTCGGCAAGCAGGGCGGGCACCGCGTGCGCGAACTGGTTGAAAAGGGCAAGGCTTCCGAAGGCGAGGAATAATCCGCAGCGGCCCCGTCGGAGATATTCCGTGTCGATTTTCCAGGTCTATGGAAATTATTTCCTGGAGCGGCCTGCACAGGGAAAGGCGGGAGGCAGGGAATCAGGGGCTGCCGGATATGCAGGAGGCTGGCATGCGGTTTGCAGCTTCCTGCTTGCGCGGATGGTTTTCACCGTGCGTACCTGTCCATCAATTGGAGGAGCAACATGACCATCAACGAACGCAACCAATCACACGGCGACCGCGGCGACATGACCGTGCGCGAAGCCGGTCAGAAGGGCGGCGAGGCCCGCAAGCAGGAACTGGGACCGGAGGGCTATTCGGACCTTGGCAAGCAGGGTGTCGAGGCGCTGCGCGAGCAGCGCGGTCCGGACGCCATGTCCGAGATCGGCCGCCAGGGCGGCGAGACGCGCAAGGACGAGCTGGGTCCCGAGGGCTACTCGGCGCTCGGCAAGCAGGGCGGCCACCGCGTGCGCGAGCTGGTCGAGAAAGGCAAGCAGTCCGAGGGCGAGTGAGGGCCGCCGGCCCTTGCCCACCCGCCAGGAGGTAGCGTCATGACCAGAGGCGTAGGCGGTCACTCCCCGGCGAACGTGCAGAAATACCTGCGCGACGTCGATTACCCCGCGACCCGGACGGACCTGCTCGACCAGGCCCGGCGCAACAACGCGCCCGACGAGGTGCTGGACGTCATCCAGCGCATCCCCGACCACCGGTTCGGTGGCCCGCAGGATGTGATGAAGGCATACGGCGAAATCGAGTAGCGCGTTTCCCACCATCCCCCAACGGAGAATCCGACATGACCAAGAAACAGCACGACGAGGAAAGCGGCAGCATGACCGTGCGCGAGGCCGGCCAGAAGGGTGGCGAGATCCGCAAGGAACAGCTCGGCCCGGAAGGCTATTCCGCCATGGGCAAGAAGGGCGGCGAGACCCGCAAGGAAGAACTGGGCCCGGAGGGCTACTCCGCGCTCGGCAAGCAGGGCGGCGAGGCCCGCAAGCAGGAACTCGGCCCGGAAGGCTATTCCGAGCTGGGCAAGCAGGGCGGCCATCGCGTGCGCGAGCTGATCGAGAAGGGCAAGGAGTCCGAATGAGGCACGCCCTCTCGACGCGGTCCACGGGAGGCGGGGCGCCGGTCGCCCCGCCTCTTTCGCGTTGGAGCCTGTTCCCGGTCTCCACGCAGTTCGCGTTGCCGCCAGGTGCAGTGCGATCGGCAAGCGGAGCATGGCGAAGACTGCCCTCTGCCTCGAAGGGCGGGCGAAGGCTCCTCCCCTTGCAAGCAGGGGAGGGTTTGAAAGGCAAAGCGTTACCCCCTCCCGACCTCCCCCTGCTTGCAGGGGGAGGAGCTTATCCGGCAGTGAAATATTCCGGACGGCCATGCGCGAAAGCGGGAATCGGAAGCCGTGCAACGCCGCCGGATGAGCAGCCCGCGCGGACCGACCCTGCAGCTGTTGAGGGCTGCGGGAGTAACGATGCCGTGGTTCCTCGTCAGCTCGACGGCTGCAGCAGCATGCGCGCCTTGGTGATGAGCGCGCCCATGTCGAACGGCTTGATCAGGATCTCGGTGTCCTGCTCGTCCGGTTCGGCGCCCGGCGGCGTGCCGTTGGCGTAGCCGGTCATCAGGATCACGCGCAGCCGCGGGAAGCGCGCCCGCGCGCGGCGGCTCAGTTCGTAGCCGTCCATCGCCGGCAGGTCGATATCCGACAGCAGCAGGTCGCAGGGCTGTCCGCCGGACAGCAGCGCCAGCGCCTCGCTGCCCGAGGCGGCCTCGAGCACCTGGCAGCCGAGCTGGCGCAGGCGCGAGGTCACCGAATGGCGGATGATCTCGTTGTCCTCCACCATCAGCACGCGGTAGCCGCCGAGGTCGGGTTCCAGCTCGGTCTCGCGCACGCGCGGCGAGGCGGCCTGGCCGCCGCAGCAGGGCAGGTAAAGCAGCACGCGGGTGCCGCGGCCGGGCACACTCTGGATGTCGATCGCGCCGCCGTACTGCGTCACGAAGCCGTGCACCATCGAAAGCCCCAGCCCCGTGCCGTGGCCTTCGGGCTTGGTGGTGAAGAAGGGCTCGAGGGCGCGCCGGCGGGTGTCCTCGTCCATGCCGGGGCCGTCGTCGGTGACGCTGATCTCCAGGTAGGTCTCGCCGGCGGGATCGAGGTGCACGGTCAGGCCCGGCTCGTCCGGCGCGCAGAGGCGGGTGGCGATGGCCAGCCGGCCCTGCCCGCCCATCGCGTCGCGCGCGTTCACCGCGAGGTTGACCAGGGCGCTCTCGAGCTGCCCGCCGTCACACAGCACCGGCGGTGCTTCCTTGATCAGAGCCATGTCCAGCGCGATGCCGTCGCCGAGGGTCCGTTCGAGCAGTTCGCGCACGGAATGCAGCACGTGCTGGATGGCGACGCGGTGGTTGGCCGGCGCCTGGCGGCGCGCCAGGCTGAGCAGGCGCTGGGTGAGGTGGCCGGCGCGCAGCGCGGCGTCCAGGGCCATCTCGACGTAGTGCCTGGCCTGCCCGGGCATGTCGCGCTCCAGGTTGAGCGCGGCCACCTCGAGCGAGCTGGTGATGCCCTGCAGGGCGTTGTTGAAGTCGTGCGCGATGCCGCCGGTGAGCTGGCCCAGCGCCTCGATCTTCTGGCTGTGCGCGACCTGCTCGCGCACCTCGTGCAGGCGCTGCTCGATCAGCCGCTGCCGGGTGAGGTCGCGCATGATCTTGGCGAAGCCGAGCAGGCTGCCGTCGCTTTCGTGGATCGCCTCCAGCACCACCTCGGCGGGGAAGGTCTCGCCGTTGCTGCGCACCAGCGGGCACTCGGTCTCGGCGCGCCCGGTCTTGCCGGCGCGCTGCAGCAGCCGCGCCGGCAGTTCGCTGGCGAGCTGCTTCTCGGGGAAGAAGGCGGCGAAGTGGCGGCCCACGATCTCGCGGATGGAGAAGCCGGTGATGCGCTGCGCGCCGAGGTTCCAGTCCAGCACGGTGCCGGCGGGGTCGAGCATGCAGATGGCGTGGTCGGAGACGCCGTTGACGAACAGGCGGAAGCGCCGTTCGCTTTCCCGCAGCAGCTCCTCGGTCTGCCGCCATTGCTCGACGTCGCGGACCACCATCGCGAAACCCTGCAGCTCGCCGCCGGGGCGCTTCAGTGCATCCACGCAGACGTGGGCCATGAAGCGGCGGCCGTCGTGCCGCGTCAGCCACAGGCGGCCTTCCGCGCGCGGGCACGGGCCGCCGGTCTGCAGGGCGCGGTCCAGCAGGTCGTCGGTGTCGCCGCCGGGAGCCAGCAGCTCCGAGTAGTGCCTGTCCGGAGGCGGGCCGTGGCGGCTGTCGCCCAGCAGCAGGCCTTCCGCATTGCACGACACGACGTTGCCGTGGGGATCGAGCGCGAGCACCGCATGCTTGATGGGAAGAGCGTCGGGCTGTGCTGGTGGCATGTGTGCGCTCGATAGGTGCAGCTGATCATTCTGTGAAGCGTCCGTCCCGCGCCTGCCCGCCAGCGTGCCGGAAGCGTGCGATGCAGCACGACCGACGGACCCGGCGCGCATCCGCAATGCGTGCCATGTGCTGATCGGAACGGTTGAAGCGCCGGCGATGCGGTGGCTTGTGGCGGCTTCCGTGTCCGCCCCTGTCACGCGACGGGTGGGGGTTGCACCTGTCGCCTCGAGCCATTGCCTGGATCCGCCGCGAAAATCCGCCGCTTTCAGGAAGATGACTGGGCTTCCGTTACAGCTGCGTGAATGGCATCAACGGTGCAAGGCCTGAACTTCATGAGGCCTTCGCGATCTAGGAACAATGCCATGCCTGCGGAGAAGACACGGGAGTGCGCCATGCCGGTCCATCACGCCATCCATACCTTCCATGCATTGAACTGTGGAAGCGATCGTGCGGCAGGGGGGCGGCTGTGAGTGTGGTATTGATGGTCGAGGACGATCCGAACGTGATGGCGGTGACGAGCCTGCTGCTCGAGGACGCCGGCTACGAGGTGCTCCAGGCCGCCAGCGCGGAGACCGCGCTGGACCTGGCTGACCAGCGCCGTGACATCGATGTACTTTTTACCGACGTGAATCTCCGCGAGGGGCATAATGGCATCGAGCTGGCGCGACTGATGCGCCAGCGCGGGAACCACGCCTCGGTCGTGATCGTCTCCGGCGACCTCGGCTGGGCGGGCACCGTACCCGATGCCCACATGCGCTTCCTCGCCAAGCCTTTCGGCAGAACCGCGCTGCTCAACGCGGTGGCGTCCGCCTGTGCCGACCGGGATGGCGGCAGGACGCAGGGGGGACGATCCTTGTCCACGTAACAGGTACGCGAAAAATGACCAGTGAGAACGCGAACGCGTTTCCACTCCCTGCCGGCGTCATGGAAGTCGCCGCCGCCGTATCCGAAGACCGCTTCCGGCTGCTGGTGCAATCGGTGGTGGACTATGCGATCTACATGCTCGATCCCGCGGGCCGGATCGTGAGCTGGAACAGCGGCGCGCAGCAGATCAAGGGCTATGCCGCGGAGGAAGTGCTGGGCAGGAGCTTCACCCTGTTCTACACGGCCGAGGACCGGGCCCGCGGCATTCCCGCCCGTAACCTGGAGGTCGCCGCCAGGGAAGGCCGCTACAGCGAGGAAGCCTGGCGCGTGCGCCGCGACGGCAGCCGTTTCCGGGCGCTGGTGGCCATCGACGCGATCCGCGGCCGCGACGGCAGGCTGCTCGGCTTCGCCAAGGTGACGCGCGACATCACCGCCCGCTGGCGGGCGCTGGAACGGCTCGAGGAAAGCGAGCGGCGCTTCCGCCTGTTCGTCGAGGGCGTGCCGGAATACGCGCTGTGCATGCTCGACGCCGAAGGCCGCGTGCGCCACTGGAACAGCGGCGCGCGCCGCATCACCGGCTACGAGAGCGAGGACATCGAGGAAGCCTCGATCGAGCGCCTGTTCGCGCCGGAGGAGGGCATCACGCCGGCGCGCATGTTCGACGAAGCGGTGGCCACCGGCGGCCACGAGGCGGATCACGGCTGCGTGCGCAAGGACGGCGGGCGCTTCCTGGCGCACGTCACGCTGCGCGCGCTGCGCGACGAGGGCGGCGTGCTGCACGGTTTCGCCTGCATCATCAAGGACGTCAGCGAACAGCAGGCCATCGAGGCGGAGCTGGAGGACACCCGCGAGCAGTTGTTCCAGTCGCGCAAGCTGGACGCGCTGGGCCAGCTCACCGGCGGCGTCGCGCACGACTTCAACAACATCATGCAGGCGGCCCTGGGCGGGCTGGAGGTGGCGCGCCTGCAGCTGGCGCGCGGCGATGCGCCCCAGGCCGACGTCTACGTGGCCGAGGCCATGCGCGCGCTGGAGCGGGCGTCCCAGCTCACCCGGCGCCTGCTGGCCTTCGCGCGGCGCCAGCCGCTGATGGCCGCGTGCGTGGAACTGAACGGGCTGGTGCGCTCGATGCTCGGCCTGGTCGAGCAGACCCTGGGCGGCGAGGCGGAGCTGATCGTGTCGCTGCACGACACGCCGCTGTACGCGATGTGCGACGCGGCCCAGTTCGAGATGGCGCTGCTCAACCTGGTGTCCAACGCCCGCGACGCCATGCCCGGCGGCGGTCGCCTGCGCATCGCGGTGCTGCCCGTCGACGGCGGCGGCGGGGAACTGGCGGGCGCCAGCCTCGTCGTCGAGGACGACGGCGTGGGCATGGCGCCCGACATGGCGGCGCGCGCGTTCGACCCGTTCTTCACCACCAAGCCGCTGGGGCAGGGGGCCGGCCTCGGGCTGTCGATGGTGCATGGCTTCGCGCAGCAGTCGCATGGCGCCGTGCACCTGCATTCCGCGCCAGGCGCGGGCACGCGGGTGGAACTGCACCTGCCGTCCTGCCGGCCCGCCGAGCCGGGCTGAACGTCCCGCGCGCGGCAGGCGCAGGCCGCGCGCGTCACGGCTTCCTTGATACCGGCTATGCAGTTTCTTGCCGCCGGCGGCGTCAGCCTGCACTCGCGCCGGTCGCCGGCGCAGTGCCGTGGTGCCATCCAGGAGGCGTTATGCAAGCCAGCGACATCATGACCCGCCAGCCGAGCTGCTGCTCCCCCGGCGATCCGCTGCCCCGGGCGGCCAGGATCATGCTGGAGGAAGACGTGGGCGAAGTGCCCGTCGTCGACGAGGGAAAGAAGCTGCTGGGCGTCATCACCGACCGCGACATCGTGACGCGCTGCGTCGCGGTGGGCGATTCCGCCCAGGCCGCGTTCGTGGATGCCTGCATGACCGCGCCGGCGCTGTGGCTGACCGAGGACGCCACGCTGGAGGAAGTGGCCGACCTGATGGCCGACCAGGCCATCCGCCGCGTGCCCATCGTCGACCACGACGGCCGCCTGAGCGGCATCGTGGCGCTCGCCGACCTGGACAGCACCGACGCCCGGTCGCTGAAGGCGCGGGTGGTCGAAAGCGTGTCGGTGCCGCACTGAACCGCCCCCAGAACCCCACAACCCAGGAGTCCATCATGAGCCGCCTAGCCTGTATCGTCGCATCGACCGCCGTCGCGCTGGCGCTGGCCGGTTGCCATCGCGACTACAACGACCAGAACAACCCCGCCGGCAACCCCGACGCCACCAGTCCGGCCAGCCCGCCGCCAGCGGGCCAGGCCCCGGCGAACGGGGCCTCCACCGGCACCCAGCCGGGCAGCACCATGCCGCCGCCGGCCAACGGCAGCACCTCGGCGTCGCCGGCCTCGCCGACGTCCTCGCAGCAACCATGATCGCGATGCAGTTCCCCGGTGCGGCCGGTGGGACGGAGCCGCAGCCGGCCCCGCCGCCGGATCCCGTGAAACCGCCGGCCCCGCCGCCGTCGCCCGGCGTGCCCCCGCCGGGCCCCGATCCCGGCGTGCCGGTGCCGCAGCCGCAGCGGCCGCCGCTGACCGAGCCGGGCGCGCCGCCGCCGATCGGCGACCCGGTGCCGCCGCCTTCCTGGCGGCCGATGGCCTGGATGTAGGACGCCTCGCGTGACGACGAACGGCCGGTCCGCACGGGCCGGTCGTCGTCATGCGCGAAGGGATGCCGGCGGTCAGCCGGCGTTTTCGTGCCGGTAGCGCACCAGCTTGTTGTAGATGGTCTTCACGCTGATGCCGAGCATGCGCGCGGCGCGGGTCTTGTCGTTGCCGCACTGGCGCAGCGCCTGCTCGATCGCCTCGCGCTCCAGCTCGTCCAGCGTCTGTCCCTTCCACAGGCCGGAAGGCGCGCCGCCCGACAGGCCGCCGGCGAGGGCGTCTTCCGCCACCAGTTCCAGCTCGCCGCCGTCGGCCATCACGTAGGCGCGCTGCACGGCGTGGCGCAGCTCGCGCACGTTGCCGGGCCAGGCATGGTCGCGCAGGTGCTTCATCGCCGCATGGGAGAACGTGCAGCGGGTGCCGTAGGCCTCGTTCAGCGCGTCGAGGAAGCGCCCGGCCAGCAGCACCGCGTCGTCGCCGCGCTCGCGCAGCGGCGGCACCGCGACCGGGAAGTCGCACAGCCGGTAGAACAGGTCCGCACGCAGCCGGCCCTCGCGCACCGCGCTCCACGGGTCGCGGTTGCAGGCGGCCACCACGCGCACGTCCAGGCGCTTGAGCTGCTGCGCGCCGAGCCGCGTCACCTCGTGCGTCTCCAGCACGCGCAGCAGGTAGGCCTGCAGCGGCAGCGGCATCTCGGTGAACTCGTCCAGGAACAGGGTGCCGCGCTGCGCCTGCTCGAAGTAGCCGGCGTGGTCGCGCACCGCGCCGGTGAAGCTGCCGCGTTCGTGGCCGAACAGCTGGCTGCCCAGCAGGTCCGGCGTCACCGCGCCGCAGTTGACCGGCACGAAACGTCCCTCGCGCCCGCTCAGCGCGTGGATGGCGCGTGCGGCCAGCTCCTTGCCGGTGCCGCTTTCGCCGTGCAGCAGCACCGTGTTGGACATCGGCGCCACGCGGCGGATCGCCTTGAACAGGCGCGCCATCGCACGCGAGGCGCCGAGCATGTCGCCGCAACGCTCCGGTTCGGCCGCGGGCGAGTGACGCAGGCCGGCACGGCGGGAGGCGCGTTCCAGCAGGGCATCCAGCCGGCTGCCCGCGACCGGCTTGACCATGTAGTCGTCGATGCGCAGGCGCATCGCGCGCAGCGCGCTGTCCAGGTCGGGCTGGCCGGTGACCACGATCACGTCGCCGCAGCGGCCGGCGCCGATCTTGTCGATGATGTCCAGGCCGCTGCCGTCGGGCAGCGACAGGTCGATCAGCGCCAGGTCCAGCGGGCGGTCCTGCGCCACCAGCGCGGTGGCGTCGCGCACCGTCGAGGCGGTGCTGACCTCGCACCCCTTCAGCTGGGCATAGGCGCTGGCTGAGTGCAGGAAGGTGCGGTCGTCGTCGACCAGCAGGACGGACGGTGCGTTGCCGCGCATGAAGGACCCTCAGCGGTGTGCATGGCCAGGTCGCAGCCGGGATGCGGCTGTCGAGGGGCGGAGCATGACCGCCGGGGGGTAGAGAGTCCGTGGATGGGTCGTAAGCTTCCCGCTCGATGGCCGGAGAACGCGATGCGCGGCCGACGCATGGGTCAGCCGCGGTTCAAGTTCGCGTTCGGCCGGCGGGTGCTCAGTGTCCCTGCGGTTGGGTTCCGCCGGGCGGTGTCGGCTCCTGCGGCTGCATCGGTTGCTGCATGGGCTGCTGCGGCAGCTGCCCCTGTCCGCTGGACTGCATGCTGTGAGAGCCCTGCGCCAGCGCCTGCGCCATCTGCAGGTGCTGCCTCAGCGCGGGCAGGGTGGCCTTGGCGAACTGGCTGATCTGCGCGTTGCCGCTGCCGGCGGCGCCTTCGAACAGTGCGATGGCCTTGCGGTGGTCGCGCACCATGGCGTCGGCGAAAGCGCGGTCGAAGGCCGGCCCGTGCAGGGCGCGCAGCTTCTGCGCTTCGGCGACCGAGTCCGGCTGGGGCTGGGCGGACACCGCCACGTCGTCGCGCGTGGCCAGTTCGGCGAGCTGGCGGTTGGCGCGGGTATGGTCGTCCACGATCCGCTGCGCCAGCTCGTGCACCTGTGGCGCGGAGGATTGCTGCAGCGCCAGTTGGCCCAGCGAGACCTCGGCGGCGCCGGACGCGGAGGCGTCGCGCAGGAAGCTGCGGTCCTGCCCGGTCAGGCTGGCGCCCGTGCGCGCGGCGTTGCCGGAGCCGGTGTCCGCTCGCCGCTGCGCCGTCGCCTGGCAGGCCAGCGCCAGCGCGCCGGCGGACAGCAGGGTGATCAACAGCAGGTGCTTTCTCATGGGAATCTCCTTGTCGCGGAAGGGCAGCATGGCCGTCGCAACATCCGTGCCAGCGCGCCGCAACGCGCCGGTGGACGCGTCGACGGGATCCGCGAGCGGGAAAAATTGCCCGTCGGGAAATTTCTCTACGCCTGCGCGTGGCCGGCACGCCGGCGGGTGAAGAACACGCTCATGCCGTGGTTGGTGGCGCGGCTGACGCCCGGAGTGGCCACGTTCTTCGGACGCTCCGCGCTGCCGCCCTGGCGCACCAGTCGCAGCGACAGTTCCTCGTAGTGCTGCTGCAGCAGCGTGCGCTGCTCGCCGTGTTGCTGGCAGGCATGCTCGAAGTGCGGCACCAGCCGCCCGATCTCGGCGTCCTTCACCAGCGCCAGCAGCAGTTCCCAGGCTGTCTCGTTGAGCTGCTCGGCGGCCAGCAGGCCGTGCAGCAGCTTCAGCGGGTGGACCTCGGCGCCGGCCAGCGTCTCCTGCAGCGCGCACAGCGCGGGCCGGCTGCTCTCCACGTCGCCTTCGTCCGCCTCCTTGTCGCCGTTGAGGATGTCCAGCGCCTGCACCAGCAGGTTGATGCGCTCGTCCGCCTCGTCGCGGAAGGCCTCGATGCGGGACGGCGACAGGCCGGTGCCGGCCAGCGCCTGCGGCTCCTGGTGGCAACGTTCCAGCAGCCGGCTCTGCAGAGTGAAGGTGATCCGCTCGCAGGCCAGGCGCGCGAACAGGAAATCCACCAGATGGACGCCATGGGAATGGCGTGGCGAGTGAGGCTCGTGGGTGGGGGACGAAGTCGCGTGGATGTTGTTCATGGGTGGTCTTCCGCAGGTTCGTGAAGGGGAGGTTGGCGGGAGGTGCGCAGTGGGCGATGCAAGACGCGTACCGCCCTGCGCCGGTGCGGCGGGAAAGCCCGCTGCGTGTACGCGGCGGAAAAATTTGCCGGCAAGCCCTGCCGCGGCGCCCGTCCTGCATGCCGCCTGTGCGCGGTCGCCACGAAGCGTGCACGGAGCGGCGCCTAGCGTGACGCGGCATGCCGGAGAACGCACCACGCCGTGAACCCGCACGTTCGCGCCTGCGCGATGGCGGGGCGCTGTGGCCTTCGCTGTGCGCCGGCACGCTGTCCACGCTGGCGGTGGCGCTGCGCAGCCGGCGCGACCGCGGCGCCGCCGCCGCGGGCCTCAACGCCACCAGCCAGTGGCTGTGGGGCCGGCCGGCCAGGCGCAGGCTGGGCCCCAGCCTGCGCTACACGCTGACCGGTTACGCGGTGCACCAGCTGTGTTCTTTCCTCTGGGGCGCGGTGTTCGCCGCCTGGAACCGCCGCGTCCGCCGCGGCTCGCGGGCGCGACGCGCGGCGGCAGTGGCGCTGCTGGCCGCGGCGGTGGACTACACGGTGACGCCGCGCCGCCTGCGTCCCGGCTTCGAGGCGCACCTGAGCGTGTTCTCGATGGGCGTGGTGTATGCGGCCTTCGCCGCGGGGCTGTGCCTGGCGCCGGAGCGGGCGGCCAGGCGGAGGCGCGCGCGATGATCCACCTGTCCCGCGGCTCCCGCATCGCGCTGTTCGCGCTGCGCTGCCGCCGCGCCGGCATCGTGCGCGAGCCCTACGGTCGGCCGGCCGCGGCGCCGGACGCCGCGCTGCGCTACCCGCCGCACCGCTTCGTCGATGAACTGGAGGCGCTGGGACCGGCCTTCATCAAGCTGGGGCAGGCGCTGTCCAGCCGCCCGGACCTGGTCCGTCCGCCCTACCTGGCCGCGCTGGCGCGCATCCAGGACGAGGTGGCGCCGATCGACGCGCAGGCGGTGCGCGAGACCATCGCCGCCGAGCTGGGCGACGTGCCGGAACGCCTGTTCCGCCATTTCGACCCGGTGCCGCTGGCGGCCGGTTCGCTGGCGCAGGTGCATGCGGTGGTGCTGCCGGATGGCGGGGAGGCCGTGGTCAAGGTGCAGCGGCCCGATATCGAGAAGCGCATCCACGCCGACCTCGACACCCTGCAGTGGATGGCCCGCGCCACCCAGCGCTACACCGACGTGGGGCGCCGCTACGGCGCCGCGCGCTGGATCGACGAGCTGCGCGCGAGCCTGCTGAAGGAACTGGACTTCCTCGCCGAGGCGATGCATCTGCGCGTGTTCGCCGACCACCTGGCGCGCTACGAGACGCTGTACGTGCCGGTGCCCTATCCGGAATTCTGCAGCACGCGCGTGCTCACCATGTCGCGCGTGCGCGGCAGCAAGCTGGGCGGCGGCGAGCAGGCGCCCGGCACGACGCTGGCGCAGTCGAGGCAAGCCGCGCAATTGCTCTGCGCCTACGTCGACCAGGTGTTCGTGCACGGCCTGGTGCACGCCGACCCGCACCCGGGCAACCTAGTGGCGATGGACGACGGCCGGCTGGCCCTGCTGGACTTCGGCATGGTGGCGAGCCTGTCGCCGGGCAGGCGGCGGGAGATGCTGCAGCTGATCCTCGCCGCCGCCGAAGGCAGCGGCGACGGCGTGGCCGAGATCTGCGAGGCGATGTGCACGCCGCTGCCGGAGGCGGACCGCAGCGGCTTCCGCCGCGCGGTGTCGGAGGCGGTGCTGGAATACGTCACCGCCAGCGCGCACAGCGCGATGGGCGAGGGCCGCCTGCTGCTGGCGCTGACCACGATCAGCGCCGACCACGGCATGCGCCCGCCGTCGGAACTGAGCCTGCTCGGCCGCGCACTGCTCAACCTGGAATCCGCGCTGCTGCTGCTGTCGCCCGGGCTGCCCACGCGCGAGCTGCTGCAGTCGCGCCTGCCCGGCGTGCTGGCCAGCGAATTCTCGCGGCCGATGTCGCTGACCCGGGGCGGCACCTGGCTGCTGCAGATGCAGCGCCTGCTGGTGCAATCGCCCGGCCAGCTCGGCAAGTTGCTGGGCACGCTGTCGGAGAACCGCTTCAAGGTGCGCCTGGACGGGCTGGAGGACTCGCACCTGATCGAGAACCTGCAGAAGATCGCCAACCGCATCGCCGCCGGCGTGATCACCGCCGCGCTGCTGATCGCCGGCGCCCTGATCAGTCGCGTGCGCGCGGGGCCGGGCGGCTACGGCGTGCTGTCGCTGGCGATGTTCGGCATCGCCGGCCTGATCGGCGCGGGGCTGGTGTTCAACTCGCTGCGCCGCGACCGCGCGCCGCGCGACAAGGACGATCTGTCCTGACCGGCGCGGCCGCCACGGCGCCGATTCCGCTGGAAATTTTTGCTGGCCTCCGCGTAAGGCCTCCACGCGCGACGGCGCACCGTGGCGGCAGGCGCCGATCCCGCAGCGCCGCCCGGCTGGCATTCGCATTGCATCGCCGGATGCGGGTGCCGCCTGTGGCGCGCCCTCATGCCTATCCCACCCTCACGCCTACCAAGGGAGACATCCATGAACAAGTCGTCATCCAACGATCAGACCCGCAAGCAAGCCTCGTCCGCAGGTTCCCCGGCCAGGCAGGGAGAGCGCGGCGGCATGACCGTGCGCGAGGCCGGCCACAAGGGCGGCCAGCGCGTGCGCGAGCTGGTCGCGAAGGGCAAGGAAGCCAGCAGTCGCGGACGTTGAACGCGTGGCGCCGGCGGGCGGATGCGACGCCCGCCGCGCGCTCTTGCCCGCGGTCCCGGCGCGGGCCGGGGCCGTCAGTGATATCCGCTGTCCGCGCCCACCTTGCCGCGGAACACGCGGTAGGAGAACGCGGTGTAGGCCAGGATCACCGGGATCAGCACCAGCGCGCCCACCAGCAGGAAGCCCTGCGAGGACGGCGGCGAGGCGGCGTCCCAGATGCTCATGTCCGGCGGCACGATGTTCGGCCACATGCCCACCAGCAGCCCGGCGAAACCCAGCCCGAAAAAGCACAGCGCCAGCACGAAGGGTTGCCGCTCGCGGTTCAGCAGCACGGCGCGCCACAGCAGCACGGCCACCAGCACGGTGAGGATCGGCACCGGCGACAGGTAGAGGAAATGCGCGCCGGTGAACCAGCGGCGCATCAGCGCCGAATCCAGGAACGGCAGCCAGGCGCTGACCACCAGCATGAAGCCGATCACCGCCAGCATCAGCGGCCGGGTCAGGTCCAGCGCCACCTGCCGTACCCGGCCCTCGGTCTTCAGCACCAGCCAGGTGGCGCCGAGCAGCGCGTAGCCGAACACCAGCGCCAACCCGGTGGTGACCGAGAACGGGCTGAACCACGCGAACGCGCCGTGCACGTACTTGCCGCCCAGCAGCGGCATGCCTTCCACCAGCGCGCCCAGCACCAGCCCCTGGGCGAAGGCGGTGAGCAGCGAGCCGGCGTGGAAGACCGCGCCCCATGCCCGGCGGTGTCCGCGGTGCGCCTTGAAGCGGAACTCGAACGCCACCCCGCGCAGGATCAGCGCGATCAGCATGAAGCTCAGCGGCAGGTACAGCGAGGACAGCACCGTGGCATAGGCGCGCGGAAAGGCGGCCAGCAGGCCGGCGCCGCCCATCACCAGCCAGGTCTCGTTGCCGTCCCAGACCGGCGCGGCGGTGTTCATCATGTGGCCGCGCTGCGCCTCGTCGTCGGCGAACGGGGTGAGGATGCCGATGCCCAGCACGAAGCCGTCCAGCACCACGTACATCGCCACCGAGAAACCGATGATGGCGAACCACACCACGGGCAGCACGGTCGCGGCGTCCATCAGCGGTCCTCCTCCAGCGGGCGGTCCGGCGCCGACAGCGGACGCGCGGGCGTGCGTTGTGCGCTGCCGTGCACGGGCGTGGCCGGCGTCCCGCGCTGCGGCGCCGGCACCGGACCTTCGCGGAACAGCCGCAGCAGGTACCAGAGGCCGGCGCCGAAGATGCCCGCGTAGACCACCACGAAGGTGAGCAGCGAGGCCAGCACGCTGCCGGCGGGCACGTCGCTGGCGGCTGCGCTGGTGCGCATCAGCCCTTGCACCACCCACGGCTGGCGGCCCACCTCGGCCACCCACCAGCCGGTGAGCAGGGCGACGAAGCCGGCCGGGATCAGTGCCACCCAGCACTTCAGGTACCCGCGTCCGGAGGCCAGCGTGCCGCGCCTCCAGCGCCACAGCCCGACCCAGGCCAGCAGCAGCATCAGCAGGCCCAGGCCGACCATCACGCGGAAGGAAAAGAACGGGATCTTCACCGGCGGGCGCTGGTCGGGCGGGAAGTCCTTCAGCCCCTGCACCGCGCCGTTCCAGGAGTGGGTGAGGATCAGGCTGCCCAGGTGCGGAACCTCGACCGCGTAGCGGTTGGCCTCGGCCCGTTCGTCGGGCCAGGCGAACAGCGCCAGCGGCACCGCGCGGGTGGTGTCCCAGCGCGCCTCGATCGCCGCCAGCTTGGCCGGCTGGTATTCGCGCACCACCTGGCCGGCCATGTCGCCGACCACGATCTGCAGCGGCATCACGATGGCCAGGAAGGCCAGCGCCAGCTTCAGCATCATCCGCGACTTGTCCTCGAAGCGGCGCCCCAGCAGGTACGCCGCCGAGGTGCCGCCCACCACCATCGCGGTGCAGATGAAGGCAGCCAGCACCATGTGCGGCAGGCGCACCGGGAAGGAGGGGTTGAAGATCACCCGCCACCAGTCCACCGGGTAGAACACGCCGTGGCGCAGCGCGTAGCCGGCCGGCGTCTGCATCCAGCTGTTGGCCGACATGATCCAGAACGAGGACAGCAGGGTGCCCAGCGAGACCATGCAGGTGGCGAAAAAGTGCAGCCGGTGGCTGACCCGCTTCCAGCCGAACAGCATCACGCCGAGGAAGCTGGCCTCGAGGAAGAACGCGGTGAGCACCTCGTAGTTGAGCAGCGGGCCCACCACATTGCCCGCCACGATGGAGAAACCGGCCCAGTTGGTGCCGAACTGGAAGCTCATCACGATGCCGGAGACCACGCCCATGGCGAAGGCCACCGCGAAGATGCGCATCCAGAAGAAGTACAGGTCGCGCCACAGGTCGGTGCGCTTGACCAGCCACACGCCCTCCAGGAAGGCGAGCCACGCCGCCAGCCCGATGGTGAAGGCCGGGAAGATGATGTGGAACGACATCACGAAGGCGAACTGCAGCCTGGACAGGAATTCGGAAGCCATGGCCCCTTCCGGCGTCGGAGGGGGCGAAGCTAGGTGCGCCGGCGTGAGCGGCGCGGCATGGCGGCGCCACGGGGTCCTCCACGCGATGGGCACACATGAGGATATGCCCGGGACCATATGAGTCGTAAGCTTCCCCCGCTAGGCAGACATCTCAATCGGGGCGCTGCACATCGAGATCGATACGTTGATAACTTTGATGCGGCTGGTATGCATCTTCGAAGAGTTAAGCGGGGATCATGGGGTCGCAGGTGTTGCGATTGGATAACGACCTCGAATTCCTGGGGGAGGTGTTGACCCAATGGCTCAAGACAAACGCAACTGGTCGATCCAGGCTTCATCCTTTCTTCAGGCGCACCATTTCGGACAAAATTTTACCCAGACACCACTTTGCCAGATATAAGCAAGCCATAAATGATGCCGTCACTGGTAGAAAGAGCAATTCTCGAGCGCCATGTTCAATCATCCACTCGCCGACGCAATAGCAAAGGATCAGCACAATGGCGCACCCTGGTAAAAACAACGCCATTCGCGCGATACCCTTTAGGAATAACGACTTAATTTCACTATTTTTTGCAATCACAATCATTTCCTGCCCTTAGTGCACTCTCCAGTCCTCCTTGAACAGCTCCGAGTACCAGACCAATTCCGCCTCCCTTTAGGCCATTTTCATCATTGATTTTAAAGGGAATATTCCTAAAATAAGCGGTGACAACGCTCCCCACGGAGCCGCCTGCTGCACCTCCCACTGCCTGGGATACTGGGCGCGGGTATCCGGCGTCTTCCGTAGCCGCACCAAGGGCGCCTCCTACTAGCCCTCCTGCTAAGCCACCACTCAAGTCCACCTTTGCACCGCCACCATTTAAGGCGGGTCGTAGTGGTACTGCGGTGTGCCCCCGACCGTCGTGATGTTGCCGTTGGCGTCGTAGCCGTAGGTGGTGGCGCCGAAGGCGAGTAGGCGATTACTGGCGGTGTCGATCACGCTGGACGTGGAGACGCCATTAAGCGTCTGCGCCACGCGGTTGCCGGTGGCGTCGTACTGGTAGCTTTCGTTGCCGCCCGCCGAAGTAGCCGAGGTCATCGCCACCAGGCCCAGGGTGTCGTAGCTGTAACCCGGCGCGTAGATCGTGCCGCTTATCGCAGTTGGCGATGCTTTCCTTTGATGCAGCATGGACTTGACAGCATTGAGGCTTATTGAGGCGCTGTTTAAACTACTCAGTTTTTCGCGTTACCTTGATCTATGCTCTTTTCGCCATAGACCACCGGGTACCCGTCAACGAACTCAATGAGTTGCACATATGGACCAAATGCTTGCTCTTCCGTCAACAGGCATTCCTCTGAAAATATCTCAGTCTGGGGAGATTGCCTAATAAGCGCAATTGCAAATGATCCGTTTTTTGAATTCTTTCCACGTGTGAACGCCTTAGAAAGCGACTCTCTGCTTTCTAAGACTTTTGGTCTCCATTTGTCACTTCCCTTTATGACTCCTATGTATCGAAGCAGGCTGTTAGATTTTACGAAAGAATAAACAATAAGATGGTCGTCAAGGTGCTTCTGCCACAGCATGGCCTCTAGACCTTCAGGGCTGATGAGTTGTGCAATGGTCATTTGCTGCACCCACATTTAAAGTTGTTCTTCCCTATGTTTCCATTCCATGCTGCAGCTGCTAGGCCAGCGAGTCCACCAGTTACTCCAATGCCAACTGCGGAAGGAAGATGTCCGCTCCCTCCAACATGGCTATGCCATGTCATTGCTCTATTGCCGGCCTTGGCGGAGCCTGTCATATGTCGTTCAACGCGCAACATATTTCCAGCGTCAATTGGCGTATATCCCTGGCTACCATCCCGTAGGCTCCATGTGGAGCCTGCATTTCGCGCTAAATATGATGCCCCAAGGACAATGGCTGTTTTATTGCTGGTATCACGCATCCACAGGGAGGCTATTGCGCCAAGGATGTGATAGAGCGGATTTCCAGTCTTTGTTGCCTTGTCAGCCCAATACTGTGCCGCTTCTTCGCCATAGCATTCGCCCATGTTTATGCCGAATGCCAATCCTTCGGGATCGACGAATATTACCGTATTCCCGACAACATAGGTATATGTATTGACCCCGCCCGCCAACCCAATCGGATCACTCTGAACATACCGTCCGGTGTTGTAGTCGTAGTCCCGAAAGCCGTTGTGCCACAGGCTGTCTTCCACGTCCCAGTACTGTCCGGGGAAACCCAGCCGGAAAAACGCCGAGTAGCCGCTGGTGGTGTTGCGCCTCAAGTTGAATCCGCCGACGACCAATCTACAAATTCAATATCAGCCTTACATCGTTTGGCTTTGTTTTGAAACAGCGTACCATGTGGTCACAATAATCGCCAACCGTACAAATTGTCAGCCTGCCGCTTGAAAGCTCGCGCGCTATTTTTCGATCCGAAACGTCTCGTATATCCTGATCTATACGATCGTACTCATTGTATTTAAGCCTGGAAACAAACGAGGCCTTTAAATCGATTCCAAATTTAGCGCCTCGATTCAGGTCGCTGATAGAAACACCAAAGACCTCCGCGATACGCGCGAGCGCACCCTTTCGAATCATGTCTTCCGAAATGTCCATATGGCTCAGTTGCTGCTCTTACAATCGCAATTATTCGATTTGGTGGCATTCACAGCTGCCTTTCCTTCCACATATAGGTCGTATGCTCCCTCGATGAGCAAAGCTCCGGTAGCTGCTCCACCCAGCAATCTACCTCCGACGCTGCGACCTATATTCCGCAAACTTCTCGTCCCGAGACGACCTGACCATCGACTTAGCTGATTTGTAATCGGATTTAGTTCTTCCTTGGGAACACCAAAACCTCTTAGCTCCCTTGGTGTCTTCGGCATTGTTCCAACACCCAAATCCGACAAAAGGGTGCCCAACACAGTATCTAAATTGAATCGATTCTTACGAATATCGTCGGCGAACTGGTTGAAGTCGAAACACAACAACCCCAGCGGATCGATGTTGCTGACCGGGTTACTCTCGGCATACACATATGTATTGATCCCACCCGCCAGCCCAATCGGATCGCTCTGTATATACCGTCCGGTGCTGTAGTCGTAGTCCCGAAAGCCGTTGTGCCACAGGCTGTCTTCCACGTCCCAGTACTGTCCGGGGAATCCCAGGCGGAAAAACGCCGAGTAGCCGCTGGTGGTGTTGCGGTCGAACGGATCACCCTTCGCCTTCCAGGCAAGCGCCGTGTTCGGTTGCGTGATGGCCAGCACGCGTCCGGTCTGGTCGCTGTGCAGGGCATACACCTCATTGGCCATGACCATCGCCACCGTGCGCCCGTTCAGCCACACGTAGTCCCGCCACACGCCAGCCTGGTTGTCCGCCAGCGCCATCCCGGTGGTGTCCGGCGCGAAATACGTCGTCTCGCCGCCGGACTTGCGCAGCCGCTGCCCTTCGGGGTTCACGTAGAAGCTGGTGCCCAGGGCGCTGTCCATGCGGTTGAAGGCATCGTAGTGGTAGCGCGGCGTGCCTCCGACCGTCGTGATGTTGCCGTTGGCGTCGTAGCCGTAGGTGGTGGCGCCGAAGGCGAGTAGGCGGTTACTGGCGGTGTCGATCACGCTGGACGTGGAGACGCCATTAAGGGTCTGCGCCACGCGGTTGCCGGTGGCGTCGTACTGGTAGCTTTCGTTGCCGCCCGCCGAAGTAGCCGAGGTCATCGCCACCAGGCCCAGGGTGTCGTAGCTGTAACCCGGCGCGTAGGTCGTGCCGCTTATCGCAGTTGGCGATGCTTTCCTTTGATGCAGCATGGACTTGACAGCATTGAGGCTTATTGAGGCGCTGTTTAAACTACTCAGCTTTTCGCGTTACCTTGATCTATGCTCTTTTCGCCATAGACCACCGGGTCTCCGTCAACGAACTCAATGAGTTGCACATATGGACCAAATGCTTGCTCTTCCGTCAACAGGCATTCCTCTGAAAATATCTCAGTCTGGGGAGATTGCCTAATAAGCGCAATTGCAAATGATCCGTTTTTTGAATTCTTTCCACGCGTGAACGCCTTAGAAAGCGACTCTCTGCTTTCTAAGACTTTTGGTCTCCATTTGTCACTTCCCTTTATGACTCCTATATATCGAAGCAGGCTGTTAGATTTTACGAAAGAATAAACAATAAGATGGTCGTCAAGGTGCTTCTGCCACAGCATGGCCTCTAGACCTTCAGGGCTGATAAGTTGTGCAATGGTCATTTGCTGCACCCACATTTAAAGTTGTTCTTTCCTATGTTTCCATTCCATGCTGCAGCTGCTAGGCCAGCGAGTCCACCAGTTACGCCAATGCCAACTGCGGAAGGAAGATGTCCGCTCCCTCCAACATGGCTATGCCATGTCATTGCTCTATTGCCGGCCTTGGCAGAGCCTGTCATATGTCGTTCAACGCGCAACATATTTCCAGCGTCAATTGGCGTATATCCCTGGCTACCATCCCGTAGGCTCCATGTGGAGCCTACATTTCTGTTTTATTGCTGGTATCACGCATCCACAGGGAGGCTATTGCGCCAAGGATGTGATAGAGTAGATTTCCAGTCTTTGTTGCCTTGTCAGCCCAATACTGTGCCGCTTCTTCGCCATAAGCCTGTGTCCGCCTCCAAAGATAGCTCCTGCAATTGCTCCAGAACCAGCCCTGTACAAATTTTTACCTGGTCCTTTTCCAGTAAGCTGTGGGATCCTGGCAGGATTAAATTCGCTGCTCTATAGTCACGGAACACTATCGGCGAGTGTCCCCAAGCTAAAGCTCCTTCTATACGAACTGCTGCTACTGACAATGACTTCATTCGATCGAAATTTACGACCGTCGCTGCATTCAGCCATGAAATAGTAGGACTCCGGCTTGGGGCTGGCGACAATCATCATAGTCGTAGAGAAGTCAGCAGAAACACTCCGCGTGGCCTCCCGCTTGCCAGTTTCAGAAGAGATCATGTCGAGTTGACATTGTTCGCCTGATTTCTTCACCTGTGAAGACATTGGCACTGATCCAGACACCCGAATGATCATGTCACCGCCAAAAGCTGTGCACCCTATGGATGTCAATGTGCCTAAGAGAACTGGAAATAATTTTTTCATTTTTTGCAATTCTCGCTCTTGTGTTCTAAGCAATCGTTAAACGCTTGAACGTTTCTCCCAGAAAATTCATTTGCGGCATCTTCAAAACGATTGCCTTCCGCCCAAGAGCCTGAGCGCACGAATTCGGCCAGATATCCTCGTCGCGTCAGGATGCCAGTATTCCACTGCCGCAAAACATGGTAGTACTCGTGCAGAACCAAGCCATGATCGGCGAAGAACTCATCTATGGATAAGGTGGGCGGAAGCCTGATTGAATTCTTTCGTGTGGTGACGAAATCAGTTCTGACAAACATTTTATTTCTGATGTTCACGCTAGCAACAGACTGCCCAAATATTTGGGCCAAGCAGTCGGCCATAGCACCGGATGCAGACGCCAAGCCGAAAGGGTCTGTGTAAATTAACGGGTTCCCTTCGACATAGACGTACGTGTTTATGCCACCCGCCAACCCAATCGGATCGCTCTGGATATACCGTCCGGTGCTGTAGTCGTAGTCCCGAAAGCCGTTGTGCCACAGGCTGTCTTCCACGTCCCAGTATTGCCCGGGGAAACCAAGGCGGAAAAACGCCGAGTAGCCGCTGGTGGTGTTGCGGTCGAACGGATCACCCTTCGCCTTCCAGGCAAGCGCCGTGTTCGGCTGCGTGATGGCCAGCACGCGTCCGGTCTGGTCGCTGTGGAGGGCATACACCTCATTGGCCATGACCATCGCCACCATGCGCCCGTTCAGCCACACGTAGTCCCGCCATACGCCAGCCTGGTTGTCCGCCAGCGCCATCCCGGTGGTGTCCGGCGCGAAATACGTCATTTCGCCGCCGGACTTGCGCAGCCGCTGCCCTTCGGGGTTCACGTAGAAGCTGGCACCCAGGGCGCTGTCCATGCGATTGAAAGCATCATAGTGGTAGCGCGGCGTGCCCCCGACCGTCGTGATGTTGCCGTTGGCGTCGTAGCCGTAGGTGGTGGCGCCGAAGGCGAGTAGGCGGTTACTGGCGGTGTCGATCACGCTGGACGTGGAGACGCCATTGAGGGTCTGCGCCACGCGGTTGCCGGTGGCGTCGTACTGGTAGCTTTCGTTGCCGCCCGCCGAGGTGACCGAAGTCAGGCGGGACAGGGCGTCGTAGCCGAAATCCTGCGTCCACGCCGCATCCATGCCGTTGGTGATGCGCGTAATGCGGTCCGCCGCGTCATAGGTGAAGGCCAGGTTCTGCACGCCCGGCACGCTGATGCCGGTCAGTCGCCCATCGCTGTCATAGGCCAGCGTATTGGCCAGGCCGTTGCTGGATAGCCACGACGTCATGGCGCCATCCGGCTGATAGGTCACGGCGCTGGCCACGGGGAAGGTGGTGGTGCCTACGGCCATGGTGATGCCGGATACGCGGCCACTGGCGTAGCTGTAGGTGGCGCGGTTGCCGTCGGGGTAGGCCACCGCCGCCAGGCGGCCCATGCTGTCGTAGCTGTAGCCCAGCGCGTAGGTGGTGCCGCTTATCGAGAAGCCGCGGCCCGTGACCTGGCCTTCCGGGGTGTAGCTGTAGGAGGTGACGCCAGTGGCGTCGCCGGTGCTGCACAGGCGACCAATGCCGTTCGTGCAGTTGTCGTAGGTGGCCCACTGCGTCAGCCCGCCGGCGGTGGTGCCGGTGCGGCGGTAGAGCGTGTCGTAGCTGTAGGTCGTGATGACGCCATTCGCCCGCGTCATGCCCAGGGGCAGGCCCGTGGCGTCGTAGGCGAAGCCGGTGAGGCCGGTATCGGGGCTGGCCTGCTGCCACAACTGGCCGAAGCCGTCGTAGAGGTAGCGGGTGGCGTGGCCGCGCGCATCGGTGACCTGGACCAGCCGGCTGGCGACATCGTACTGATACGCCGTGACCTGGCCGGCCGCGTCGGTGGACGTGCTGACCCGGTCGAGGGCATCGTACGTCATCGTGGTGGCGTGGTTGAGGGCATCGGTGATCTTTGTCACGTTGCCGTTGGCGTCGTACTCGTAGCTGAGCTTGATGTGGCCCGCGCTGTCGCGCAGCGCGATTGCACGGCCGAGTTCGTCATAATCGATGCTTGAGCTGCCAAATACTGCAGGCGGCGGGATGCCGCGCACATCCACGCTACCCAAGGTAAGGCCATCGCTCTTGAGCGTGAAGCGGGAGCCATACGCGTCGATCCATGGCGCAGATTGGGAGCCGCTTTGTGCACGCGCAAACAGATGGGGCGAGCTGCCATCGAAATCGGATACCCAGACTTCCGACGTGCCGCTGCTGGAATTCCAGTTGACGGTGGTGGTGCAAATGGATGAGCCGCTGGCCATGTGGCAGGGATTGGGGCCCGCACCGATCGAGCCGGCTATGACCTTGATGGCCACGTTGGGCGTGTAGGGCCCAAACCACGTGACACCGTCCTGGACCATGCGCCACTGGAAGTTGTAGGTGCCGGCCACCTGCGGTGCCCTGATCTGGAACGTGATTGTCACGGTCTGCCCGGGCGATACGGTCTGGGGCAGTTCGATGCGGGCGTTGCCCCAGGTGGTGTTGCTCAGGGGGTTCTGGGATCCGATCTTGTAGTTTCCTGCTGTTTCCCAAGCCAGGGTGCCTGTATTCTTGAGCAGGATGCTGACCGTTTGCATGGATCCCGCGACCATCGCCGACGGAACGGTTTGACTGATGAACTGGGCATCACGCGCTGGCTGGGGAGGCGGGTCGTCCGGTTCGCACGTCAGGCATGGGCCGTAAGGGGTCACGGTCTGGGAAGACTGCGCCTCGGGCTTGTCCTGGCCGTTGCCGCCCCAGACGAGCATCGGCCAGGCGCACAGCAGCCAGGCGCATCGCAACCAGCGTGCACGGCCGCGCACGCGCCGCATGGAATGGTCCGTCATTGCTGCTGCCCCCATGGTGCTCCCCTGCATGCTGCGCCAATGGCAACAGCGCTCTCGCATTGACCTGCAATCCGTTTTTGCGCTTCCAGTGGCCGCGACAGCGGCATGTGCCCTCGCGACGGGCACCGCCCCATGTCGCCCGTCACCACACGGTGCCCCGCGCCGGCTCGGCGAAGACACGCTGCTTCGTGATCGACGTGGGCAAGGACATCTCGTTGTAGGCGTAGACGGTCTGCGCGAACGTGCCACCGGCCTCCGGCTCATACTCGGAGACAAGCCGGCCGGCCACGTCGTACTGGTAGGCATGCGCCTGGCCATCCGGCGCCGTGACCCGGGACAGCCGCCCGAAGCCATCGTATTCGTAGGTCGTGTGCTGGGTGCCGCCATTGCGGTATGTCTGCACGTCGACCACGCGGCCTCGCGCATCGTAGACGAAGCCGCGCTTGTCGCCGTTCGGCCCGATGACGAAGCCGGGGAGCCCGAGCGCGTTGTAGTCGCCGTAGGTCGTGGCGTGCCCGGCGGCGTTCTTCACGCTCAGTACGTCACCGGTTTGCGAATAGCTCGTGGTGATGGCATCACCGGAGCCGGCCAAGGGGCCGTCCTCCGTCATGGAGGCGAGCAGGCCGTTGGGCCAGGTGGTATAGGCATACGTCGTGGTGTGCGTCTGGCCCGCGCTCGCTCCTACCTTGGCAGACAGGTTCTTGACCGAGACCGCCGTGAGGCGATGGTTCGGGTCGTAGGTGTAGCCGGTCTCGTGATCGCCTTCCACGGTGACCTTGGTGACGCGGTTGTTGGTCGTGTCCCAGACGTAGTCGGTGATTTGTTCCTCGGGGGTTCCATCACCGACTACCTGTTGGAGCAGTTGCCCTGTAGGCGCATAGCTGTACGTGGTGGCATGGCCGGCAAAGTCGATGGTCCCGATGGGGTAGCCATTGCTGTCGTAGGCGGTTTCCTTGCTGGCCGCGGCGCAGTGGGCCGAGGGCAGGCCGGACACGGCGGTTGGATCACCCTTGGCGTTGTAGGTATAGGTCGTCTGCTTGCCGAGCGGGTTGGTGATCGTGACCTTGGTGATGGTGTTGCTGGCGTCGAGGGTATAGGCGAACTGGTAGCGTTCCACGTTGCCCGCATGCCTGGTTTCGATGGCGCGGGCGCCGGCGTCGTAGCTGAACCAGGAATAGCGCGCGCCGTTGATGGCCACGCCAGTCAAGGCCGTCGGGAAACGCGCATCCTCGTAGTAGTAGGTCAAGGTCGTAGGCGCGCTGCCGGGCAGCGTGGCGCCCGTCAGCAGCGCCACCATGGTTTGCGCGGGCGGCGGTCCGGGTGGGGCGGGAGGCGGGTCATCCAGTTCCCTCACGGGTACCAGCATCGGCGAGACCTGGGGCGCAGCCTGCGCCTGCGCCGTCATCGCGGACTGCACCGGGAGGGTCGTGTAGGTGTACCGGTATGCGTTGCCTGCCGGGTCAGTCACCTGGGTGAGCAATCCGCCGCTCCAGATGAAATCGACATGGCGCCCGGAGGTGTGGGTGACGCGGGTCAGGTAATGGCTGCCGTCGTACTGGAACGTCCAGCCGATGCCCTGCTGGTTCTTGATGTTGGACGCAAACCCGGCGCTGTCGTAGACCTCGACCGTATGGTTCTCGCTGTACAGCTGGTAGGTGGTGCCGGACTTGAGGATCTTCGCGATCGGCGCGGGCTTGTCCTCGTACCAGCCCGGAACCGGCGTGGTGGCGTAGTTGAACTTGATCTTGCGGCCGTCCGGACGCTGTGCCCAGATCGGATGTCCGGCGGGATCGCAGGGCGTGTTGCCCGGACGCGGATAGCAGGAAGAGGTGGGATCGTCGGTGGTGAACAGCAGCTTATAGTCGTAGTTGCTCAGCCAGCGCCTGCCGAAGATGCCGATGCCATCCCAGTAGTGGTTGTAGGTGCGCGTGAGCGAGAGCGGCATGACGCCGACGCTGGCGAAGTCGGTGGCCGGCTCGATCTTGTTGCCGGTGGAGAAGACCACGGGATTGCCGGCCTGCGTGGGGCTGCCGGATTTGTCGCAGGGACTCTTCTGGTCAGGGTTTTGCTTGTTCGGGGCCGTATCGCCTTTATTGGGAATACCTGGACCGCCACCGCCGCCACCACCGCCTATATTTCCGACGCCTGGCCCGCCAAATCCGTCTATGCCCCCAGAGCAGCCAGCGAATTCGTCCCCAATAAAAACCTCAACTCCGACGGTGCAATGGGGGCCGAGCACCTTCATTCCCTCAAGGTTGGTGACTCCCGAACGTGCAGCTGCCGCACATAGCCATACCGCGCCCGATACCAACAGCGTCACGCAGAACCGCCCCATATTCCGCTCCCTGTCCTTTGACGATCCGCATAATATTGCGTTATCGGCAAAATCCTGCGTTATAGGAAAGATTCCTATGCGGCATTCCTCTTATGCAGCAGTTCGGTACGGTGGCGTCCCCGGGCCCTCTACGCGTCGGACCGGCTACGACAGCGACGCCCACGCGCGCCGCCGCGCGCGCCACAGCTCGGCGCTCTGCGGCTTGACGAACAGCGAGGAAAGCTCGGGGTGGCGCGCCATCGCTTCCTGTTCCAGCCGGTGGATGCAGGCTTCGATCTGCGGCGTGGTCAGCGTGTCGTCGAATTCCGCGCTGAGCGCGGCCACCACCTGGTGCGGGCCCATCTGCACGGTCAGCACGCCGTTGACGTGGCATACCGCGGGGTCGCGGCAGGCTACCTCGACGAGCGACTCGTTCACGCCCTCCTGCGCGGGCTCGCCGATCAGCAGCCCCTTGGTCTCGCGCGCCAGCACGGTGGCGAACACCGCCAGCACCAGCGCCACGCCGATCGAGGCGACCCCGTCCAGCCGCGGCATGTCCAGCAGTTGCGCGGCCAGCAGCCCGACGAAGGCCACCGCCAGGCCGGCCAGCGCCGCGCTGTCCTCCAGCAGCACCGAGAACACGCTGGGGTCCTTGCTCTGCTGCAGCGCCTCGAGATAGCCGGCCTCGCCCTTGCGCGTGCGGAACTCGCGCACCGCGATCCACCACGAGATGCCTTCGAACACGGCCGAGGCGGCGAGCACCGCGTAGTTCACCAGAGGATGCTCGATCGAGTGCGGATGACGCAGCTGCGAGATGCCCTCGACCAGGGCCATGCCGGCGCCCAGCGCCCACACCAGCAGGGCCACGATGAAGCTCCAGAAATACAGCTCGCGGCCGTGGCCGAACGGATGCTCCGCGTCGGGCGGCTGGTTGGCGCGGTGCAGGCCGTAGAGCAGCAGCAGTTCGTTGGTGGTGTCCACGAAGGAGTGCACCGCCTCGCTGAGGATCGCCGCGCTGCCGGTGGCCAGCCCGGCCGCCAGCTTGGCCGCGGCGATCAGCAGGTTTTCCGCCAGCGCGGCGTACACCACCAGGCGCGAGCGGGCCGCGCGGCGAGCGATCCAGCGCCGGCGCCGGCCCTCGATGTCGGCGCGGCGCCTGCCGCCCTTGTCCGGTCGCGCATCCATCAGCCGGCCAGCCATTGCCACACCAGCGCCACGTTAAGCGCCACCAGCAGCAGCGCGCCGCTCCACGCCAGCGCGCCGGCGACGGGGCCGAGCCGCCACGCGCCCATCAGCCCGCGATCGCAGGCGAAGCGCAGCAGCGGCAGCATCGCCAGCGGCAGCTGCAGGCTCAGCAGCACCTGGCTGGCCACCAGCAGCGGCGCGGAGCCGTGCTCGCCGTAGGCCGCCACCGCGAACAGGGCGGGGCCCAGCGCCAGCGCGCGGGTGAGCACGGCCCGCCGCAGGCGCGACATGCGCAGCCCGAGGAAACCTTCCATCACGGCCTGGCCGGCCAGGGTGACGGTGAGCATGGAGTTCACGCCGCAGCACAGCAGCGCCAGCGCGAACAGCACGCCGGGCCAGCGCGCATGCAGGGCCGGCGCCAGCAGGCGCTGCGCCGCGGCCAGGTCGTCCACGCCGCCCGCGTGCCCGGCATGGAACACCGCCGCGGCGAGGATCAGCAGCGCGGCGTTGACCAGCAGCGCCAGCGACAGCGATGCCACGCTGTCGATGCCCACCGCCTTCAGCACGCGCGCCACCGCGCGCTGCCGCATCGCGGGCCGGGCCTGCCTGCGTGGCGAAGGTGGCGCGTAGCCTTTCACCAGCGCCGAGTGCAGGTACAGGTTGTGCGGCATCACGGTGGCGCCGACGATGCCGGCGGCCAGCCACAGCACGCCGGCGTCGCGCAGCAGCGCCGGGTCCGGCACCAGCCCGCGCGCGGCGGCGCCCCAGTCGGGCTGCGCCACGGCGAGCTGCACCGCGAGGCAGGCGACCACCAGCGCGATCAGCGCCGCCACCGCGACCTCCAGCCGCCGCCGGCCGCGCCGTCCCGCCAGGAAGAACGCCATCGTCATCAGCGCGGCCAGCAGCACGCCCAGCCACAGCGGCACGTGCAGCAGCATCTGCAGGGCCACCGCGCTGCCCACCACCTCGGCCACGTCGCAGCCGACGATGGCCACCTCGCTGGCCAGCCAGAGCGGGATCACCGCCCAGCGCGGCGAGCGTTCGCGGCACAGCTGCGCCAGGTCGCGCCCGGTGACCACGCCCACGCGCGCCGCGATCCACTGCAACAGCATCGCCAGCAGGCTGGCCAGCACGATCGCTGCGAGCAGGCGGTAGCCGTAGCGCGAACCGCCGACCAGCGCGGCGGCCCAGTTGCCCGGGTCCATGTAGCCCACCGCCACCAGCGCGCCCGGTCCCAGCATGGCGAACACGCGACGTCGCGGCGCGGCGGCGAACACGGCGCGCGTCGGCAGCAGTTCCTCCGGAATGTCGGTGAACCTGTTCAAGGGGACGATGTTCGACAGGGCGCGGCGCATGCACGCTTGCGTGACGGTACGCCGGATTCTCCGGCGTCGTCGTGAACAGGTCGCCCAGGGGGCGTCAAGCGCGACGCCGGCAGTGGTCGCATGCGCGGTCTACCCACCGCCGGGCCATGCGGCGTCAGGCCGGGGCGCCGCCACCGTCGCGCTGCACGCGGATGCGGTTGTCCACGTCCTTCACGCCGCCGACGCGCTCGGCGCAGTCCTCGGCGCGGTGCTTCATCGAGCGCTCCGGCACCTGGCCGCGCAGGGCGACCACGCCGTTCTCCACGGCGATCTCGATGTCGCTGGCATCGATCCAGGGATCCTCGGTGAGGCGGTCGGACAGGTCCTCGCAGATGCGTTCGTCCGGGCGCGTGTAGCCGCGCGGGCCCTTGCCGGCGTAGCCGCCCCGGCGCCGGCCCTGCGCGCCGCCCTGGCGTTCGTCCGGGCCGTAGGCCAGCGGATGGCGGCTGCCGTACTGACGCCCGTAGTCCGGCGCGTAGGACTGCTCGCCGCCGCGCAGCTCGTAGTCGCGGCGGCCGCCGCCCACGTCCGGCCAGCCGTACAGCCCCGACGAGGCGGAGCTGGCCTCGTGCGGCCACGGTTCGTCCCAGGACGCGTTGTTCTCCCAGGCTTCCCGATAGCGCTGGCCGTAACGCGGATGGTTGACGTGCGGCGGCTCCTGCGCGCTGCCGCGGCCGTAGTCGGCGCGGCCGCCCTGGTAGTCGGCGCGCTCGCGCGCGGCGGTGTTGGCGCCGACGTAGCCCCAGCGCGGCGAAGGGGTGTCGTTCCACGACGGCGGATAGTCGTTGCCGGAGGAACGCCCCTGCGGGTCCTCGTAGTGCGCGGTGCGCGCACGACCGGGGCGCGAGGCCTCGGGACGCTGGTCGTAGTCTCGGTTCATGGCGGGTACCTCGGTGCGGGGAAGGGCCGTGGCGGCCGCATGACGCGGCCGCGACAGTCCGCGCGTCGCAACTTCCATGCCACGCTGCGGCGCCGCGCCGGCGGGCGCCGCCGCCCGCGGCGGGAAAGATTTACCGCCGCGCCGTCGCCAAATTTCACGCGCCTTGCGGCCCACCCGGTGGGCCGGGTTTGTTGGCCCACAGGCCGGCGTCATCACTCAGTCGTGGACGGACGTCCACGCCTTCGTTCTTCCTTGGCCTGCGTGCAAACAGCTCCCGGCGCGAGGCGCCTGGAGATCGTGAACAGGCTCTCAACGCACCTCGTTGATGCGCACGTGGTTGCCCGCCGGGTCCCGGAACGCGCAGTCGCGCACGCCGTAGGGCTGCTCGGTGGGTTCCTGCACGACCTCCGCGCCGCCGGACTGCAGGCGGTGGAAGGTGGCGTCGAGATCGGTGCTGGCGAGGATGACCATGCCGTAGGTGCCCTTGGCCATCATCTCGGCGATGGTGCGGCGTTCGTCGTCGGTGACGCCGGGACTGGCCTCCGGCGGGTACAGCACGATGGACGTGCCGGGCTGGTCCCTGGGGCCGACGGTGATCCAGCGCTTGCCGCCGTAGCCGACGTCGTTGCGCACCTCGAAGCCGAGGGTGTCGCGCCAGAACGCCAGCGCGGCGTCCGGGTCGTTCTGCGGCAGGAAGCTGGAGTGGATGGCGAGGTCCATGGCGTGCTCTCTCGTGGGTGGCGAAGTCGATGGCCTCAGTCTAGTTTCGCCCTCGCGGCCGGCGCTTCTCGATTCCTGACCGGTCGCGTCACCTGCCGGGCCACGCACGAGGGCAATCCTTCGGTCGCCTGTGCCTGCCGGCTGCGGTAGGCGCCCGGCGGCATGCCGACCAGCTCGGCGAAGCGCGTGCCGAAGGTGCCCAGCGAAGAGCAGCCCACGGCGAAGCAGACCTCGGTGACGCTCAGGTCGCCACGCCGCAGCAGCGCCATCGCGCGCTCGATCCGCCGCGTCATCAGGTAGCTGTACGGCGATTCGCCGTAGGCCAGCCTGAACTGCCGGCTCAGGTGCCCGGCGGACATGTGCGCGTCGCGGGCCAGCGCCTCGACGTCCAGCGGCTGCGCGTATTCGCGGTCGATGCGGTCGCGCACGCGGCGCAGTCGCGCGAGGTCGCGCAGGCGTTGCGGGGTGGCGGGCGGCCGGTTCATCCGCCGGATCGTGGCATGCCGCGGCGGCGTGCTCAAGCCGGACGGGCGCGGTGTCGGCGCGGATGTTCGCAAGCGCTTCACCCCGCCCAGCCGGATCGCCCACGGCGCGACGCCGAGCATGAGCCTGCGTTCCACGCATCCGACCCACCCTTCCGGAGGACACACGATGGCCATCAAGTCGATCGAGGATCTTTTCCTGCACGAGCTTTCCGACATCTACAGCGCCGAGAAGCAACTCACCAGGGCCTTGCCCCGGCTGGCGCGCGCCTCGTCGTCGCCGAAGCTGGCGCAGGCGTTCGAGAGCCACCTGGAGGAGACCAACGGCCAGGTCGAGCGCATCGACAAGATCGTGGAGAAGCTCGACCTCAAGCTGAAGCGCATCAAGTGCGCGGCGATGGAAGGCCTGGTGGACGAGAGCCGCGAGATCATCGATTCCATCGAGAAGGGCGCGCTGCGCGACGCCGCGCTGATCGTCGGCGCGCAGAAGGTGGAGCACTACGAGATCGCCTCCTACGGCGGCCTCTGCGCGCTGGCCCGGCAGATCGGCTACGACGAGGCGGTGCCGCTGCTCACCGACACGCTGGAGGAGGAGAAGAACGCCGACAAGAAGCTCACCAGCATCGCCGAGCAGGGCGGCGGCAACGAGCGCGCCGGGGAGGAGGGCGAAGGCGGCAAGGGCTAGCCCGCGTGGACGGTTTTCACGCCGCGTCCGCCGGGCCTGCACGCGCCGCGCGGAAGCATGGCGCTCCACCGCACGACGGAGCGCCCATGGCCACGCGCAGCGACGACATTCGCTTGTTGAACGAGCTGGTCGAGGTCACCATCGACAGCATGGACGGCTACCGCGCGGCGGCCGGCGACAGCGGGGAGCCGGGCCTGCGCGAGCTGTTCCGCTACCGCGCGCAGGAGCGCCGCATCGCCAGCGAGCTGCTGCGGCGGCAGGTCCGCGCGCTGGGCGGCGAGCCGCGCGACGAGGGCTCGGTGCTCGCCTCGGCCCATCGCGTCTTCATGAACCTGCGCAACCGCGTGCAGGACGACGACGCGGCGGTGATCGCGGAAGTCGAGCGCGGCGAGAACCACATCCGCGCGAAGTACGAGGCGGCGCTCGCCGCGGGGCGGCTGACGCCGTCGTCGCGCCATGCGGTGCTGCAGGCCTACGAATCGGTGCTCACCGGGCAGGACGAGGCCAGCCACATGGCGCACGCCCTGCATCCCGGACAGGACCGGGAATGAGGATGGCAGCAGGCGCCAGCCGTGGAGGCGCCTGCGGCCGGGGAGCAGAGGTTCCGTCTTGCGGCATGATGATGCGTGCATGAGTCTGCCCGGCACGCCCCCTCCGATGACGCATCCGTCCCGTCACGCTGCGCTGGCGGTGCTGCTGCTCGGCGTGGCCGGACAGGTGGCGGCCTTGCCGGCGCGGCAAGGCGAAGCCGGGACGCAGCCCAAGCGTCCGGTGACCGACCTGCCCAGGCTCGTCGTGCACGCCGGCCGCCTGCGGCTGCCGCCGTTCGACCTGCCCGCCGCGGTCACGGAGGTGGACGTGGCGCCGGCCCGCGCCGGGCGGCCGGGCGTGGACCTGTCCGAGGCGCTGGTCGGCGTGCCCGGCATCCTGGCGCGCGACCGCCAGGACCGCGCGCAGGACGAGCAGATCTCCATTCGCGGCTTCGGCGCGCGGGCCAGCTTCGGCGTGCGCGGCGTGAGGATCTACGTGGACGGCATCCCCGCCACCATGCCCGACGGCCAGGGCCAGGTCTCGCATATCAACCTCGACGCGGCCGCGCGCATCGAGGTGATGCGCGGTCCGTTCTCGGCCCTGTACGGCAACGCCTCGGGCGGCGTGGTGCAGGTGTGGAGCGCCGACGGCACGCCGCGGCCGGTGACCGTGCTGGGCGTGGACGCCGGCAGCCGCGACCTGTTCCGCTACAGCGCGGACACCCGCGGCAGCGCGGGGCCGGTGGGCTACAACGTGGCCGCGTCGCAGCTCGTCGACGGCGGCTATCGCCGGCACGGCCGCGCGCGGCGCGCGTCGGGCAACGCGAAGTTCGGCATCGACATGGGCGGCGGGCGGCACCTCACCCTGGTGCTGAACACGTTCGACCAGCCGGTGGCGCAGGACCCGCAGGGGCTGACGCGCGCCGGGCTGCACGCCGACCCGCGCGCCGCCAGTCCGTCCTCGCTGGCGTACGACACGCGCAAGAGCACGCGGCAGAACCAGCTCGGCCTGGTCTACGAGCAGACGCTGGGCGAGCGCGACCGGCTGCGCGCGATGGCCTACGGCGGACAGCGCGGCGTGCTGCAGTTCCTGTCGATCCCGGTGGCGACACAGCGCGACCCGCTGCAGCCCGGCGGCGTGGTGGGGCTGGACGCCAACTACGCCGGCGCCGACCTGCGCTGGACCCACGACGGCGCACTGGCCGGCGGCGACTACCGCTTCGCGCTGGGCGCCAGCCTGGACGACGAAGGCCAGCTCCGGCGCGGCTACGAGAACTTCGTCGGCGACCGGCTCGGCGTGCGTGGCGCGCTGCGCCGGGACGAGCGCGACGACGTGCGCAACACCGCCGCCTACGCGCAGTGGTACTGGCGCTTCGCGCGGCGCTGGGCGCTGCTGCTCGGCCTGCGCCACGACGAGGTGCGCTTCCGCGCGCGCGATTTCTACGTCACGCCCGCCAACCCGGACGACAGCGGCGGCGTGCGCTACCGCGCCACCACGCCGGTGGCCGGCCTGCAGTTCCGCGCCGGCGCGCGCCTGCGGCTGTACGCCAGCTACGGCAAGGGCTTCGAGACGCCGAGCTGGAACGAGCTGGGCTACCGGGCGGACGGCCGTCCCGGTCTCGCCTTCGACCTGCGCCCGGCGGTCAGCCGCAACGTGGAGCTGGGCGCGAAATGGCGCAGCCGGAGCGGGCTGGCGCTGGAGGCGGCGGTGTTCCGCGCCGACACCCGCGACGAACTGGCGGTCGGTTCCAGCGCCAACGGCCGCTCCACCTACCGCAACCTCGGCGACACGCGCCGGCAGGGCATGGAGCTTTCGCTCGACGGCGAGCTGGCGCCGGGATGGCGCCTCCGCGCCAGCTATACCCGGCTACAGGCGCGCTTCGAGAGTGCCTTCGCGGCCTGCGCCGACCGCACCTGCGCGCCGCCGGGCGTGCGCGTGCCGGCCGGTACGCGCATCCCCGGCGTGCCGGCTTCCTATGGCTCGCTGCAGCTCGGCCACGGCGGCGACACCGGCTGGCGCGAAGGCCTGACCCTGGCCGGCTTCGGCGCGGTGACGGTGGACGACACCGGCAGCGCGCGCGCGCCGGGCGGGCTGCGCATCGACCTCGACGCGGGCTACGCGTTCCGGCTCGGCGCCGACGCACGCCTGCTGCTCACCGCCCGCCTCGACAACGTGGCGGACCGCCGCCTGGTCGACGCGGTGGTGGTGAACGACGCCAACGGCCGCTACTACGAGCCGGCGCCCGGCCGCAGCCTGATGCTGGGCGCGCGTCTCACGTTCTGACCCGGGCCGGCACCTCTCTGCGGGACGTCGCGCCTCGCACGCATTCCATACACGACTCCTTTTCGACCCGCTGCCTAGCGTGATGCCCGATACCACCAGGGAGCCCATCATGCCTTCGAGGCCGTACATCACATCCATCGTCTTCATCCTGATCGGGCTGGCGCTGGTCGTCGGCGGCGTGTGGCTGGTCGCGCTCGGCGGCTCCTGGTACTACCTGCTCGGCGGCATCGGGCTGGTCGTGACGGGCGTGCTGGCCTGGCTGCGCAGCCGCTGGACGACCTGGCTGTACATGCTGGTGCTGCTGGGCACCCTGGTCTGGTCGATCGCCGAGGCGGGGCTGGATTTCTGGCAGCTGGAAGTGCGCCTGGTGATGCCGGTGATCCTGGGCATCTGGCTGCTGCTGCCGTGGGTGCTGCGCAAGCTGGAACCGGCCGAGCCGGCCACGCGCCGCGGCGGCGTGGCCGCGCTGGGCGTGGCGGTGGTGCTGTGCCTGGTGGTGGGCGTGATCGCCGCCTGCCGGCCGCGTGGCATCGACGGCCGCGTGCAGCTCGCCGCCACGGCGGGCACCGGCTACGACGCCAGCGTGCCGCCGCAGGATTGGCTGTTCTACGGCCGCACGCCGCGCGGCGACCGCTACTCGCCGCTGGACCAGATCAACCGCGGCAACGTGAAGCACCTGAAGCTGGCCTGGAGCATGCACACCGGCGATACCATGCGCCCCGGAGAGGACAAGGGCGGCACCGACGCCGGCCACGAGTTCAACTTCGAGGACACGCCGATCAAGGTCGGCGACACGCTCTACGTCTGCACCGGCCACAGCTGGGTGGAGGCCATCGACGCGGCCACCGGCAGGAAGAAGTGGACCTACGACCCGCACGCCGACACCCGGGCGGACGTCTACCTCGCCTGCCGCGGCGTGGCCTACTACAAGGCGCCGCCCGGCACGCCCACCGACTGCCCCGAGCGCATCATCGCGCCGGTGCTCGACGCGCGCCTGATGGCGCTGAACGCGCAGACCGGCAAGCCCTGCGAGGACTTCGGCACGCACGGCTTCATCTCGCTCAAGGAATACCTGGGCCACGTGCCGGCGGGTTTCCACTTCATCACCTCGCCGCCGCTGGTGGTGAACGACCGCGTGATGCTGGGCGGCTGGATCTACGACAACCAGGCCACCTTCGAGCCCTCCGGCGCGGTGCGCGCGTTCGACCCGCTCAGCGGCAAGCTGATCTGGGCCTGGGACGTGGGCCACGATCCCGAGAACTGGACCCCGCGGCCGGACCAGCAGCTCACCCGCGGCACGCCGAACGCCTGGGGCGCGTACACCGCCGACACGCAGCTGGGCCTGGTCTACCTCCCGATCGGCAACGCCACGCCGGACTACTACGGCGGCAAGCGCCGGCCGTTCGACGAGAAGGTGTCCAGCTCGGTGGTGGCGGTGGACATCGAGACCGGCGCGCCGCGCTGGGTGTTCCAGACCGTCCACCACGACCGCTGGGACTTCGACGTGCCGACCGGCCCGTCGCTGGTGGACCTGCCCGCGCCCGGCGGCGGCACCGTCCCCGCGCTGCTTCAGACCACCAAGCGCGGCGAGCTGTTCCTGCTCAACCGCGAGACCGGCAAGCCGATCGCCCAGGTGCAGGAGAAGCCGGTGCCGCAGGGCGCGGTGCCGGGCGATTGGAGCAGCCCGACCCAGCCGTTCTCCACCGGCATGCCCACGCTGGCGCCGAAGGACCTCACCGAGGCCTCGATGTGGGGCGCCACGCCGATCGACCAGATGGTCTGCCGCATCCAGTTCCGCAAGGCGTACTACAAGGGCCAGTTCACCCCGCCGCAGCTCAACCGCGACACCATCGTCTATCCCGCCTTCGACGGCGTGATCGACTGGCAGGGCGCATCGATCGACCCGGTGAACAAGATCCTCATCGCCAACGCCAACTACATCCCGTTCCGGATCAGCCTGGCGCCGCGCGGCCCGGCCATGCGGGAGGGCCTGGTGCAGCCGTGGAACGGCGCGGGCAACGAGCCGCCGGTGAAGGGCGGGCTGGCGCCGCAGTACGGCACGCCCTACGTGGGCAAGGTGCATCCGTGGCTGAACCCGCTCGGCGTGCCGTGCAACTCGCCGCCGTGGGGCACGCTCACCGCGATCGACCTCACCACGCGCAAGATCGTGTGGCAGCACCCGATCGGCACCACCCGCGACGCCGGTCCGTTCGGCATCCACTACAACCTGCCGCTGCCCACCGGCATCTTCAACATCGGCGGCAACATGGTCACCGCCGGCGGCTTGGTCTTCATCGGCGCCACCGCCGACGACTACCTGCGCGCGGTGGACGAGCGCACCGGCAAGGTGGTGTGGAAGGCGCGCCTGCCCGCCGGCGGCCAGGCCAACCCGATGTCCTATGAAGTGGACGGCCGCCAGTACGTGGTCATCGCCGCCGGCGGCCATGCCGGCCTCGGCACCCGCAGCGGCGACTACGTGATGGCCTACGCGCTGCCGCAAGGCAATGGGAAGCACTGAGCGGCGCGGCCTGGCCGATGCGGCGCCCGCCCGTTTCAGGGCGAAGCCATCGAGGATGCCGGCGGCACGTTGCCGTTCGACGGGTGCACGCCGTTGCGGTGGTACAGCACCGCGCGCCACGCGCCGAGCAGGAGGATCGCGACCAGGGCGACCACGAAGACCGCCCAGGCGATGCGTCGCCATTTGCGTCGATGCCTTGCCATGGCGCCGCACGCTAGGCCTTGCCGTCTGACACGTACGTGAAGGTTTTTTGCCCCTCATCACATGCGCGGTGTGTCCAAAAGCCCCTCTCCCGCTTGCGGGGGAGGGGTTGGGGAGAGGGCCCGGCAGCGCCGCCACGCCACGCTCCGCACTGGCCCTCTCCCGGCTGTCGCCACCCTCTCCCACAAGTGGGATGCATCCGGCTACTGGATGCCGGACATGCAGCGCATACGTTGTGGGTATTCGAAATCATTCGGACAGCAGCGTGCCTGAGCCGGGATGACGGGCACGCGCCCATCACGCAGGCGCCTTGCCGCGACGTGCACGCCGGTTCTGCCCGCCTTTCACCGATACGCCCCTAGGTTCGGGCCTCCCGACCGACGGAGCACGGCATCCAGACCCGCGATGAGCCAGGTCTTCCATCCACGCTTCGGGTTCCGCGCCCGGCTGGCGCTGCTCGGCGTGCTGGTGCTGATCGTGGGCGGCTGCCTGGCCTGGCGCGGGATGACGGGCGACCCGCACCGCCTCGGCGAGCCGGTGGCGCAGCCGGTGCCGTTCAGCCACAAGCACCACGTCGGCGACGACGGCATCGACTGCCGCTATTGCCACGCCGATGTGGAGACCTCGGCCTTCGCCGGCCTGCCGCCGATCTCGACCTGCATGACCTGCCATTCGCAACTGTTCACCGACACCCCGATGCTCCGCCCCGTCGTGGACAGCTGGCGCAGCGGACGCGCGCTGCACTGGAACCGGGTGTACCAGCTGCCGGACTTCGTCTACTTCGACCACAGCATCCATGTCGCCAAGGGCGTGGGTTGCGTCACCTGCCACGGCCGCGTGGACCGCATGCCGCTGACGCGCCGCGTGGTGCCGCTGTCGATGAAGTGGTGCCTGGACTGCCACCGCGACCCGCAGAAATACCTGCGCCCGCGCGAGCGCGTGTTCGACCTGGACTGGCATGCCAGGGACCAACGGCGGCTGGGCCTGCGGCTGGTGCGCGCCTACCGCATCGACACGGCGCGCCTGACGGACTGCTCGGTATGCCACCGCTGAGGCTGCCGCCCGGGGTGATGGCGACCGCGCGCCGGCGGCTCGGCGGCACGCAGGGCGCTCGCTTCTGGCGCTCGCTGGAGGAACTGGCCGGCGAGCCCGGCTTCGCGCGCGAACTGGACGGTACGCTGGGCCGCCTGCCCGAGCCCGACTCGCCCGGACGTCGCCGTTTCCTGCAGCTGCTCGGCGCCTCGCTGGCGTTCGGCGGGCTGGCCGCCTGCAGCGGGCCGCCGGCGGAGCAGATGGTGCCGTGGGTGTCGCGCCCCGGGGACATGCCGGCGGGGCAGCCGAGGTTCTACGCCACCGTGCTGCACGATGCGGGCGACGTGCTGGGCGTGCTGGCGGAAAGCCGCGAGGGTCGCCCGACCAAGATCGAGGGCAACCCGGCGCACCCGGCCAGCCTCGGCGCCACCGGCGCGCTGCCGCAGGCCGCGGTGCTCGACCTGTGGGACCCGGACCGCTCGCAGGCGCCGCTGCGCAACGGCGTAGCCAGCAGCTGGGACGTCTTCGCCGCCGAGGCTTCGGACTGGCGCGCGCGCTTCGCCCTCGACGGCGGCGGCCTCGTGGTCGTCGGCGGCGCGCTGGTCTCGCCGACCTTGCGCGCACAGCGCGAGGCTTTCCTGCGGCGCTTCCCCGGTTCGCGCTGGCACGCGTACGAGGCGGTCGGCAGCACGCAGGCGGAGCAGGGCGCGCGGCTGGCGTTTGGACGTCCGTTGCTTCCGCGCTACCACTTCGAGCAGGCCGACGTGATCGTGGCGCTGGAAGCGGACTTCCTGGGCGGGATGCCGGGCCGCGTCGCCTACGCGCGCGCTTTCGCCGGGCGTCGCCGCCCCGAGGGACCGCACGGCATGAACCGGCTCTACGCGCTGGAAGGCACGCCCTCGCTCGCCGGCGCGATGGCCGACCACCGCTGGGCCCTGCGCTCGTCCGCGATCGCGCTGGCGGCGCTGGAATTGGCGCGCGCGCTGGACGTGGCGGCCCTGCCGGCCAGCGCGCCCAGCGGCCTGCCGCCGGCGCAGCTCGCCGCGCTGGCGGCGGACCTGGTGGCGCATCGCGGCCGTTCGTTGATCCTGGCGGGCGAGTCGCAGCCGCCGGAAGTGCACGCGCTGGCGCACCTGCTCAACCAACGCCTGGGCAACGCGGGACGGACGGTGGACTACATGGCGCCCGCCGTGCCGGCCGAACCGGAGGCGCTGCCCGGACTGGCCGCGGCGATCCGTGCCGGCCAGGTGCACACCCTGGTCCTGCTCGACAGCAACCTGGCCTACGCCGCGCCCGCCGGACTGGGACTGGACACGCTGCTGCGCCAGGTGCCGCAAGTAGTGCACTGGGGCCTGCACCGCGACGAGACCGCGCAGCTGGCCGCATGGCATCTGCCGGCCAGCCACGCGCTGGAGGCCTGGTCCGACGCGCAGTCCTTCGACGGCACCGTCGCCATCGCGCAGCCGCTGCTGGCGCCGCTGTACGACACGCGCTCGGTGCACGAGTTCGTCGCCGTGCTGATGGGCGAGACCGTGCAGGACGGCCATGCCATCGTGCAGTCGTACTGGCGCACGCAGCCGGGCGACGACCCGGAAGCCTGGCGCGGGCGCGTGCGCGGCGGCGTGGCTCAGCCGGCGCCACCGGCGGAGCCGGCTGTCGCCAGCGCGGCCTTCCTGCACGACTGGCAACCCGTGGCCGCGGACACGCCGCTCGAACTGCTGTTCCGCCCCGACCCCACCGTGTGGGATGGTCGCCACGCCAACAACGGCTGGCTGCAGGAACTGCCTAAGCCGCTCACCCAGCTCACCTGGGGCAACGCGGCTTTGCTCGACCCGCAGCTCGCCGCGCGGATGGGCCTGTCCAACGGCGACGTGGTGGCGCTGGACTGCGCGGGCCGCCGCGTGGAGGCGCCGGTGTGGATCATGCCGGGGCAGGCGGCGGGCTGCGTCACCGTGCACCTCGGCTACGGCCGCCGCCATGCGGGCCACGTGGGCGACGACCTGGGCTTCGACGCCTACCGCCTGCGCGGCGCGCGCGCGCCGTGGATCGCGCCGGGCCTGGCGCTGGCGAAGACCGGCCGCCGCGTGGCGCTGGCCTCCACCCAGGACCACTTCCGCATCGAGGACGACGCGCCGGTGCGCGAGCTGGACGCCGCCGCGCTCGCTTCCGGCACGCCGCTGCGGCAACCGCCACCGCCCAGCTTCTATCCGCCGCAACCGCAGGGCGAATACGCCTGGGGCATGACGGTGGACCTCAACGCCTGCATCGGCTGCAAGGGCTGCAGCATCGCCTGCCAGGCCGAGAACAACATCCCCGTGGTGGGCGCCGACCAGGTGCGGCGCGGGCGCGAGATGCACTGGATCCGGGTGGACCGCTACTACGCCGGCGATCCCGCGCGGCCGCGCCTGTACCACCAGCCGGTGCCGTGCATGCACTGCGAGCACGCGCCGTGCGAACTGGTCTGCCCGGTGGGCGCCACCGTGCACGACAGCGAAGGATTGAACGTGCAGGTCTACAACCGCTGCGTCGGCACCCGTTTCTGTTCCAACAACTGCCCGTACAAGGTGCGGCGCTTCAACTTCCTGCAGTATAGCGACCTGACCGGCGAGGCGCTGAAGGCGCAGCGCAACCCCGAGGTCAGCGTGCGCAACCGCGGGGTGATGGAGAAATGCACCTACTGCATCCAGCGCATCGAGCGTGCGCACATCGCGGCCGACCGGGGGAATCGCGCGATCGCCGACGGCGAGGTGGTGACCGCCTGCCAGGCGGCATGCCCCACCCAGGCGATCCGCTTCGGCAACCTGCACGATCCCGGTAGCGAGGTCAGCCGCGCGCACGCCTCGCCGCGCAGCTACGACCTGCTGGAGGAACTGAACACGCGCCCGCGCACCAGCTACCTGGCGCGCGTACGCAATCCCAACCCGGCGCTGGGGGACGAAGCATGAGCGGGCGCGACGCCCTCGCGCCGCACGCGCTGATCGCGCCCGGGCAGACTCCGGCGGCGATCAGCGCGAAGGTGGCCGGGCTGGCGCTGCGCCCGCGCGGCGGCCGGGCATGGCGCCTCGCCACGCTGGCCGCGCTGGCGCTCACCGCGTTGCTGGGCGTAGGCATCGCGGTGCTGCTGGTGCGCGGCGTCGGCATCTGGGGCGTGAACATCCCGGTGGCGTGGGCGTTCGCGATCGCCGACTACGTGTGGTGGATCGCGATCGGCATGGCCGGCACCTTCATCTCCGCGGCGCTGTACCTCACCCGGCAGCCGTGGCGCTCGCCGCTGAGCCGCTACGCCGAGTCGATGACGGTGTTCGCGGTATCGGTGTCGGGGCTGTTCCCGATCCTGCACCTGGGCCGACCGTGGTTCTTCTACTGGCTGGCGCCGTACCCCGACCGCATGGGCGTGTGGCCGCAGTGGCGCAGCGCGCTGACCTGGGACTTCTTCGCCATCCTGGCCTACCTGCTGGTCTCGCTGATGTACTGGTACGTGGGCCTGCTGCCCGACCTGGCCACGCTGCGCGACCGCGCCGCCACGCGCGCGAAGCAGGTGGGCTACGGCCTGCTGGCGCTGGGCTGGCGCGGCGAGGCGCGGCACTGGCGGCGCTACCGCACGCTCAGCCTGGTGCTGGCGGGGCTGGCGGTGCCGCTGGTGTTCTCGGTGCACAGCATGGTGGCGCTGGATTTTTCCGAGGGGCTGCTGCCGGGCTGGCATTCCACGCTGTTTCCGCCGTTCTTCGTCGCCGGCGCGCTGTTCTCCGGCTTCGCCATGGCGCTGGTGCTGGGCGTCCCGCTGCGGCGCTGGTTCGGGCTGGGCGACTACATCCGCGAGATCCACCTCGACCGGCTGGCGAAGATGGTGCTGGCGGCGGGGCTGGTGGTGGACTACAGCTACGCGGCCGAGATCTTCATGGCCTGCTACGGCGGCGACCGCCACGAGCTGGCCGCGCTCGCCGCGCGCGTCGGCGGCGCCTACGCCTGGGTGTTCTGGACCGTGGTGGGCTGCAATGTGGTGTCGATCCAGGCGCTGTGGTGGCCGCGGGTGCGGCGCTGCGAGGCGGCGCTGTTCGCGATCGGCGTGCTGGTGCTGGCCGGCATGTGGCTGGAGCGCTTCATGCTGATCGTGGACAGCCTGTACCGCGGCTTCCTGCCGTCGAGCACCGGCCTGTTCCACGCCACGTTCTGGGACTACGCCTTCCTGGCCGGCTCGGTGGGGCTGTTCCTGCTGCTGTTCCTGCTGTTCGTGCGCTGGCTGCCGGTGCTGTCGATGTTCGAGCTGCGCCGGCTCGCGGCGGAGGAGGCACGCGCATGAAGCGGCGCGACGCCTACGGCTACCTCGCCGCCTGGTGCGCGCCCGGCGCGCTGCTCGATGCGCTGCGCCGGCTGCGCACGGCGGGTTACCGTCGCATCGACGCCTACACGCCGTATCCGCTGGACGAGCTGGACGTGCTGCTGCCCGCGCGCGCGGACCACGTGCGCGGCTGGGCGCTGATCGGCGGCTTGCTCGGCGGCCTGGGCATGCTGGCGCTGGAGTACTACTCGGCGGCGATCGACTACCCGATCCGCGTGGGCGGCCGGCCGTACGCGAGCTGGCCGGCCTTCCTGCCGCCGGCGCTGGAGATGATGTTCCTGTTCGCGGCGCTGGGCGCGGTGCTGGCGATGCTGGTGGGCAACCGCCTGCCGCGGCTGCATCACCCGGTGTTCGACGCGGCGTGCTTCGGGCGCGCCAGCCAGGACCTGTTCGTGCTGGTGGTGCGCGGGCGCGATCCGCACTACGACGCCGAGCGCCTCGCCGCGCTGCTGGCGCCGCTGCAGCCGGCGCACGCGCAGGAGCTGGCGCGATGAGGCGGCCGTCGCGATGGCTGCTGCTGGCCTGCGCGCTGGGCGCCACCGCGGGCTGCGAGCGCGCGATGCACGACATGTACGCGCAGCCGAAGTACAAGCCCGGCGCAGCCAGCCCGCTGTTCCCCGACGGCGCCGCGGCGCAGGCGCCGCCGGCCGGCACCGTGCCGCTGGCGCAGGGCGAGTGGGCGGGCGCGTCCAGCGGCCGGCGCAAGGCAGTCGCCGCGCCGCTGTCCGGCATGGCCTTGCTGCGGCGCGGCCGCGAGCGCTACGACATCTACTGCGCGCCCTGCCACGGGCTGGACGGGCAGGGCGATGGGCTGGTCGCGCAGCGCGGCTTTCCCGCGCCGCCGTCCTACACCGAGCCGCGCCTGCTGGCGCTGTCGCAGGCGCGCATCGCCGAGGTGATCCGCGACGGCTACGGCGTCATGTATCCCTACGGCGACCGCGTGGACGCGCGCGACCGCCGCGCCATCGCCGCCTACGTACGCGCGCTGCAGCTCAGCCAGCACGCGCCGGTGTCGCGGCTGGGGCCGGACGACCTGGCGCACCTGGCGGGGAGCGTGCGCTGATGGCCGGCCGGCCGCCCCTGCGGAACCTCGCACGCCTGGCGTGGCTGCCGCCGCTGGCGCTGGTGGTGGCCGGCTTCCTGCTCGCCGGCGACGGGCTGCGCGCCGCGCTGGGCGCCTACCTGGCGGCGTGGCTGCTGGGACTGGCGGTGGCGCTGGGCAGCATGTCGCTGGTGTTCGTGCACGTGCTCACCGGCGGCGCCTGGGGGCGGCGGCTGGGCTCGGAACTGGCCGCCGGCGCGCGCCTGCTGCCGTGGGTGGCGCTGGCGGTGCTGCCGTTGCTGGCCGGCATGCACTGGCTGTTCCCCTGGCTGGGCGGCGCGGCGGGCGATCCGGAGCTGGCGCGCCAGCACTGGTACCTCAACCTGCCGGCCTTCCTGCTGCGCACGCTGCTGTGCCTGGCGCTGTGGGGCTGGCTGGCCGCCGGCGTGGCGCGGCGGCGGCCGTGGCGGCAGGGGCAGGCCGCCGCGGGCCTGATCGTGCTGGCCGTCACCAGCTTCGTGGCCGCGGTGGACTGGATCATGTCGCTGGTGCCGCGCTGGCATTCCACCGACATCGGCCTGCTGCTGTTCAGCGCGCAGGCCCTGCTGGCGTTCGCGCTGGCGCTGTGCGCGTCGCGCGCCGGCCCGCGCGGCGACGCCGACGCGGTGGCGCGCGACTGCGGCAACCTGCTGCTGGCGCTGGTGCTGGGCTGGGCCTACGTGGCCTTCATGGACTACCTCACCGCCTGGGTCGCCGACCTGCCCGCCGAGACCGCCTGGTACCTGCCGCGCCTGCGCGGCGGCTGGGGCGGCGTGGCGCTGGCCCTGGTCGGGGTGGGCCTGGTGCTGCCGTTCGCCGCGCTGCTGTACGGACGGGTGAAGTCGTCGCGGCGCGCGCTGGCCTGGGTGGCCGGCGTGGTGGTGCTGGCGCAGGGCCTGAACGCGCTGTGGCTGGTGCTGCCCGGCATGGCGCCGGATGGCGTCACCGCGGCGGCCGGCGCCGCGCTGGTGTTCCTCGGCATGCTGGCGCTGGGGGCGTTGGCCTGGCGCGCCGCCCTGCGCCGCGAGCGCAGCCGCTGGGCGGCGCTGGAGAGCCTGGCGTGAGCGGCCACGAGAACCATCACCTGGACCAGCGCGCGCTGCTGCTCACCGCGGCGTGGTCGGGCGCGATCCTGCTGGCGATGCTGGCGGTGGTCTACCTGCTGTGGCGGCGGCTGGTGCCGCCCGCGCAGACCGTGCCGGCATCGATGGTGCCGCCGGCGCCGCGGCTGCTGCCCGACCCGGCGCGTGAGCGCCATGCGGTGGAGCGCGCGCAGATCAGCCGGCTGGAAAGCTGGGGCTGGGTGGACCACGCGCATGGCATCGCGCACATTCCGATACGGCGTGCGATGCAACGGGTGGCGGCCAGCGCCAGTGCGGAAGCGCCTGCCGGGCCCGCCCCGGCCGGCACGGCGGCGACGGCGGCCGAGGCGGCGTCGCATCGCCCGGGGAGGGCGCGATGAAGACGCCGCGCTTCGCCTGGCCGGCCTTGCTGCTGGTGTTGTCGACGGGCATCGCGGCGCGCCCGGCGCAGCCGCCACCGCCGCCGGCGAACCTGTCGCAACGCGCGGGCTTCGACCAGAAGCTGGGCGCCACGCTGCCGCTGGACGCGCGCTTCGTGGACGCCGACGGCCACGAAGCCAGCCTGGCGCGCTGGATCGGCGACCGTCCCGCGCTGCTGATGCTGGGCTACTTCCGCTGCCCCAACCTGTGCGACGCCTCGATGCAGGCGCTGGCGCACGCGCTGGTGCGCGCCAAGCTGCGGCCAGGCGCGGACGTGGACGTGCTGTTCGTCAGCATCGACCCGCGCGAGACCATCGCCGACGCGCGCCACAGCCGCGCCATGCTGGCAGCGATGGCGCCGCGCGCGGAGGCATCGTCATGGCGCTTCCTGCGCGGCGACGCGGTGGCGGTACGCGCGCTGGCGCAGGCAGTGGGCTTCCGCTACGAGTACGACCCGCGGCTGCAACAGTTCGTGCACCCGGCCGGCGCGGTGGTGGTGAGCGACCGCGGGCGGGTGAGCCAGTACCTGCTCGGCCTCGACTACCCGCCACGTACCTTGCAGCTTTCGGTGGCCGCCGCCTCGCACCACCTGCTGGGGCACCTGGTGGACCGGCTGGTGCTGCTGTGCTGCGGCTACGACCCGGCCACCGGGCGCTACACGGTGGTGGTCACGCGCGTGATGGCGTACCTGGGCAGCGCCTCGCTGCTGGCGCTGCTGCTGTGGCTGGGCTGGCTGCAGCGACGCAGCCGGAGGGGCGCATGAGCGCGTCGTCGCTGCCGCAGGCGTCCAGCTATGCGCCGGCCGTCGACCATCTGTTCGACGCCATGCTGCTGCTGTGCGGTGCGGTGGCGATAGGCGTGTTCGCGGTGATGTTCGCGTTCTGCATCCGCTACCGGCGCGGCCACGCGGCCGACCGCGAGGGCGGCAACACCCGGCTGGGCGTGGAGCTGGCCTGGACGCTGGTGCCGTTCGCGCTGTTCCTGGGCATCTTCGGCTGGAGCATCGGGCTGTGGGCGAAGCTGCGCACGCCGCCGGCGGACAGCGTGCCGGTCTACATCGTGGCCAAGCAGTGGATGTGGCGCGTGCAGCACCCGGACGGCACGCGCGAGATCGACACCCTGCACGTGCCGCTGGGCCAGCCGGTGCGGCTGGTGATGATCTCGCAGGACGTGGTGCACAGCTTCTACGTGCCGGCGTTCCGGGTGAAGCAGGACGTGCTGCCAGGCCGCTATACCGAGCTGTGGTTCACCGCCACGCGCGCGGGCCGCTTTCCGCTGTTCTGTTCCGAGTACTGCGGCGTGGGCCACCCCAGCATGCGCGGCAGCGTGGTGGCGATGGCGCCGGCGGACTACGCGCGCTGGCTGCACGCGCAGTCGTCGCCGGGCCTGGCCGCGCGCGGGGCGGAGCTGTTCCGTCGCTTCGGCTGCAGCGGCTGCCACGACCCCGGTTCGGGCGTGCACGCGCCGGACCTGCGCGGCCTGTACGGCGCGCCGGTGCCGCTGTCCGACGGCAGCGTGGTGCGCGCCGACGATCGCTACCTGCACGACTCCATCGTGCTGCCGCGCAGCCAGGTGGCGGCGGGCTACGCGCCGATCATGCCCAGCTACCAGGGCCGCATCGGCGAGGAGGACATCCTGGCGCTGATCGCCTACGTCAAGTCGCTCGAGGTGGAAGGAGGGCAGGGCCATGCGCATCCCTGAGTCGACCGGCTCGTACGCGCGCGACAACTACCTCAGCCAGGGACGACCCGGCCTGCGCGGCTGGCTGCTTACCCACGACCACAAGCGCGTGGCGATCCTGTATGCGCTGGCGATCACGGGCTTCTTCGCCCTCGGCGCGGTGGCGGCGGCGCTGGTGCGGCTGACCCTGGTGCAGCCGGACAGCCAGTGGATCTCGCCCGAGACCTACGACAAGTCGTTCACCTTCCACGGCATCGTGATGGTGTGGTTCTTCCTGATCCCGTCGATTCCCAACACGCTGGGCAATTTCCTGCTGCCGCTGATGATCGGCGCACGCGACGTCGCCTTCCCGCGGCTCAACCTGTTCAGCTGGTACCTGTTCATGCTGGGCGGGCTGTTCACCATCGCCACGCTGCTGCTGGGCGGCGTGGATACCGGCTGGACCTTCTACACGCCGTTCTCCACGATGTTCTCCAACACCCACGTGATCATGGCGGCGGCGGGCGTGTTCGTGTCCGGCTTCGCCTCCATCGTCAGCGGCATGAACTTCATCGTCACCGTGCACACCATGCGCGCGCCGGGCATGCGCTGGTTCCGGCTGCCGCTGTTCGTGTGGGCGATCTACGCCACCAGCGTGGTGATGATGCTGGCCACGCCGGTGCTGGCGATGACCCTGCTGCTGATCGCGCTGGAACGGCTGGCCGGGGTGGGCATCTTCGACCCCGCGCTGGGTGGCGACCCGGTGCTGTTCCAGCACTTCTTCTGGTTCTACTCGCACCCGGCCGTCTACATCATGGTGCTGCCGGCGATGGGCGTGACCAGCGAGCTGATCTGCTGCGGCGTGCGCCGGCGGGTGTTCGGCTACCGCTTCATGGCGTGGTCGATGCTGGGCATCGCCTTCATCGGCTTCCTGGTGTGGGGCCACCACATGTTCGTGGCCGGGCAGTCGATGTACGCCAGCATCGCCTTCTCGCTGCTCAGCTTCGCGGTGGCGGTGCCGTCGGCGATCAAGGTGTTCAACTGGCTGGCCACGATGTACAAGGGCGTGATCGATTTCCACGCGCCGATGCTCTATGCGCTGGGCTTCGTGGGGTTGTTCACGCTGGGCGGGCTGACCGGGCTGTTCCTGGCCGCGGTGGCGCTGGACGTGAGCCTCACCGACACCTACTTCGTGGTGGCGCACTTCCACTACATCATGGTGGGCGGCGCAGTGATGGCCTACCTCGGCGGCATCCACTTCTGGTGGCCGAAGATCACCGGGCGGCTGTATTCCGAGCCGCTGGCGCGCTTCGCGGCGATCCTGATGTTCGTCGGCTTCAACGTCACCTTCTTCCCGCAGTACGTGCTCGGCTACCTGGGCATGCCGCGGCGCTACCACGACTATCCGCCGCCGTTCCAGGCGCTCAACGTGGTCTCCAGCGCGGGCGCGGCGATCCTCGCCGTGGCCTACCTGCTGCCGCTGTGGTACCTGGGCCGCTCGCTGTGGCGCGGCGCCTCCGCCGGCCCCAACCCCTGGCACGCCACGGGGCTGGAATGGACCACGCCCTCGCCGCCGCCGCACGACAACTTCCCCGAACCGCCCGTGGTCGAGCGCGGGCCCTACGACTACCGCGACCCATGAGCACGCCGCAGCCTCTGGCGCATGCGCCGCAGTTCGACGACCCGACGCAGCAGCGCACGGCCGCGGTGCTGGGCATGTGGGCGTTCCTGGTCACCGAGGTGCTGTTCTTCGGCGTGCTGTTCGCCGGCTACGCGGTGTGCCGCTGGCGCTTCCCGGACGCCTTCGCCGCCGGCAGCCGGCACACCGACCTGCCGATGGGCGCGATCGAGACCGGCGTGCTGCTCGCCAGCAGCTGCGCCGCGGCGCTGGCTCTGCGCGACGTGCAGCTGGGCGGGCGGCGTGCGGCCACCCGGTTGCTGGTGCTGACCGCGGCGCTGGGCGCAACCTTCCTGGTGATGCACGGCTTCGAGTACACCGACGAATACCGCGAGGGCCTGGTGCCCGGCCTACGCTACACCCAGGACGGGCCGCTGGCGGGGAAGATGGAGTTCTTCTTCTACCTGTACTTCGCGATCACCGGGCTGCACAGCGTGCACGTGCTGGTGGGCGTGGTGCTGATGCTGGTGATGGCGCTACGCAACGCGCGCGGCCGGTTCCGTGCGACGTATTTCACGCCGGTGGAACTGGCGGCGCTGTACTGGCACCTGGTGGACATCGTGTGGATCTTCGTCTTTCCGCTGGTCTACCTGGTGGGGCGGGCCGGATGAACGCGCCGCACGTGCCCTCGCTGCGCAGCCACCTGCTGGCGTTGCTGGCGCTGTTGTTGCTGCTGGCGCTGACCACGTGGCTGGGGGTGCTGCCGCTGGGACGGTTCAACCTGGCGCTGGGATTGGCGATCTCGGTGGCCAAGACGCTGGTGGTGATGGCGGTGTTCATGCGCCTGCGGCACGGGCATCCGTTGCTGCGCATCCTGGCGGGGCTGGGTTTCGCGTGGCTGGCGTTGCTGGTGGGGATCACGCTGGCGGATTACTTCACGCGGGTGGGGGTGCCGGCGCCCTGGCCGTGATGGCCTCACGGTGCAGTTCTCTTGCTCCTTCTCCCCTTCGGGGAGAAGGTCGGGATGAGGGGCGGGTCTTGCGCCGCCCTCCATTGGTTTTTTGTATTGGCTTGGTCGCCAGGTTGCTCGCCTGCGGCGGGCTTTCGGGCGCCTGCCGGCGCCCGAGCTACTTCTCTTTGCTGGCCTGTATGGACCGGGGAGATGGGTTACACCCGTGCCAGGACATGGGTAACAGTCTAGTCGGCCTCGCGCATGTCGATGGTGGCGAGGCGGTGGTGGACGA
>NZ_JASERU010000019.1 GCF_030504985.1 Fulvimonas sp. R45 | reverse complement strand
CCGAGCTAACGCGGGCTATGTCGATGGTACCCTCGCCCGGTCACACGTCTCCACCGCGCGGGTCATGGCTGAGGCGAAGAAAAGACGTTGAAAGGCATGGCTCTCAAAATCTCCCCGTGGCCCGCGCCGGGAGCTGTTTGCGCGCAGGCCAGGGAAGAGCGAGGGAGTGGACGTCCGTCCACGACTGCGCATTCCGGCAATGGCTGACCATCGTTCCGGTAACTACTGACCATCTCGCTGGTGCTGACCAGGGCGCCAAGTTGGGGGATTTGGTCATGCTCTGCACGCCGACATCATGACCAATTTGAGGTCCATCCGCCGAAACTGGCCGGGAGCAGACTTAAGGTAACTGCTCTCCAAATCTGGTCATGGCATCCACTACTTCGGCTGGATTGGACAGGAACACATAGTGGTGGCCGTGCGGTATCCGCACGGTTTTCGCCGATGGTTGTTGACGCTGGAGCGTAGCGATTTCTTGCTCCTGCATTCGAGTGTGCAGCGCATCCGCTGCTTGCCGCTTCGCCTCATCACTGCCGACTGGAAGATCCAATGTGCGTGGTACGGGGACAATGTCGAGTATGGGCACGTCGGGTGCGCGGAAGCGCTCTTCGCCTTCAAGGATGGCGTTGTATACGAACGCCGGTGCTTTCTGCTCTCCGACGCCGCCCGTGGCGCTTGTCGCAAACGTCTGGCGTATCTCGTCTTCAGGTATGACTCCCCCGAGTTGTGCAGAGACGAAACAACGAAACGCCGGGAAACTGGCCAGTTCTTTGGGCGTTGGTTCGGAAGGCGGAGCCCCCGTTGTACTGGCGTCATCCGCAGCTATCCCGGCAAGCTCGCTCCCAAGGCTCCGTTGCAACACGGAGACGTCATTCAACAGCTTGGTCATCTGCGCCTTGTCTGTCGGGTCATCGTGCATGCGAGAAATCTGCGCGGACAGATGACTCAAGTCAGGATGATAGGCCCCGCGAGCCTGATCGTAGATCGCGTATTCGTGCGCGGCATCGAGGTAGATCAGTCCGGCAATTTTGCCTTGATAGTGTGTCCCTATCGCGCTCAATTCCTCGCCGGCGATCGAATGGCCGGCAAGAATGGGACGATCGATATCGAGTGCCTTGACCACGGCCATCACATCATCGGCCAGCCGATCGGCGTCATAGCCGTTCTTGGGCACGGACGATGCTCCGAAGCCGCGTCGAGTGATGCCATAGACGTGAAAATGTCGCGCCAACTCCGGGGCAATCGCGTCGAACACATGCGCCGTATTGCCAAGCCCCGCCAAGAGTACCAGTGGTCGCCCAGTCCCGCCCCAATCGAGCACTTCCAGCCGCACTCCATCCGCCACTGGAACAAATTGCCGGTGATAGCTGATGCTTTCCGCCTGGAAAGTCGAGTCGGTGGCCGAGCAAGCTGCGGCCCCTGAGGCCGTATGCATGAACGCCATGCCCAAGATGACTGCTACCCACGCCCTGCTTATTGTTGGCATTTCGCAATCCTTGACTACACGTGTAGCCACGCTAATCTATAGCTACACGTGTAGTCAATAGACCCAAGGTTACGCAAGCGCTTTGGGTAGAGACTCGTCGGGAATTTGTAGGTCATCGGGAACAAACATGGGGGCGTCTATCATGACTAATGTCCACCTTGTCGAAAGCCGTCGCTTCTAGGATGCAAGCTGGAGCGCCTGGCAACGGTGAGCCAGCCGCCTTTGGTCAGCACCAGCAGAGAGTTCAGCGCTCGCCGGAATCGATGTTCAGTGTGACCGGAATCCGTACACGACGGAGCGATGACGCCGGCCTGTGGGACAACAGACCCGGCCCTCCGGGGTGGCCTCGCATGGCCGCCATGCGAGGCCAACACGAGGTGTCTGGAGATCGTGAGCAGGCTCTGAGGGCGTTTCGCCTCAGCGGAAACCAGCCATGACCAGTGCGGCCGGCCGGCCGGATCAGTCCGCGTCCGTGACCTTGGTCCGACGGCGCCTGCCCTTGGTTTCCCGGGCGGCGATCAGCCCCTGCAGGTAGGCGATTCCTTCCTCTTCGGGGAAGAAGCCCACCACGTCGGCCACGGTCAGCGCGTAGCGTTCGCGCAGGACGCGGAACTCCGCTTCGGCCTGGGCCAGGCGGGCGGATGCCGACCTTCGCTTTGGCGCGACCTTCTCCTTGGCCGGTGTGACGCTCTTCTGTTCGAGAGCCGCGAGTTCTTCCTGAAACTGGCGGAAGTCGTAGGTGCTGGATTTCATGGGGAAAGGACTGTGAGACGTTCCATCTTCTCATGTTTCATGGTCGTCCGCCTCCCGTCGCCGCTTCCGCGGCATCGCGACCACAGGGCGGCGCCCATTGGCGCGGTACGAAGGTGGCATGGCGGTCTTCCGCGCATCGGTCGGGGCGTGCGGGCCATATCCGATGCCCCGCCTGTTGCCGGACAGGCCGGGCGGCTCAGCCGGCGGCCAGCCCGCGCAGTTCGACCTTCTCGGACGTCACCGCGAGCACCGAGCCCTGCTCGTACCAGTCGCCCAGCACGATGCGCTCGGCGGGCCGGCCGTCCAGTTCGAAACGGTGGATGGCGGGGCGATGGGTATGGCCGTGGATCAGCCGGGTCACGCCGGCCGTGCGCATGGCCTCGGCCACGGCACCGGCGTTGACGTCCATGATCGATTCCATGGTGCTGCCGGTATGCGCCTTGCTGTCGGCGCGGGCCTTGGCGGCGAAGGCGCGACGGGCTTCCAGCGGCATCGACAGGATCTGCGCCTTCCACTCGGGCGTGCGCACCTGCCTGCGCACGGCCTGGTAGGCGTGGTCGTCGGTGCACAGCACGTCGCCGTGCATCAGCAGGGTGGGGCGGCCGTACAGCGTGTGCACGGTGCCGTCGTCGAGTATGTCGAAGCCGGCGCGGCGGGCGTAGTTCTCGCCGAGCAGGAAGTCGCGGTTGCCGACCATGAAATGCACCGGCACGCCGGCGTCGCGCACGGCGCGGGTGGCGGCGGCGATGCGGGCGGGCAGTTCGGCGTCGTCGTCGTCGCCGATCCAGGCCTCGACCAAGTCGCCGAGGATGTACAGCGCGTCGGCGCCACGCACTTCGTCGCCAGCCAGGTAGCGTTCGAACAGGTCGGTGATCCGCGGGCGGCTGTCGTCCAGGTGCAGGTCGGCGATGAACAGGGTGCGGCTCATGCGCCCTTGGCCGGCTTGGCGGGCTTGCCCGTGGCCTTGGGCGTGGCGGCCGGCTTGCCGACCTTCGCCGGGGCCGGCGCTTCGGCCTTCGGCGTGCCCGCTGCGGCCGGGGCCGCACTGCTGGCGGACGAGGCAGGCCCGGCTTCGCCGGCCACGCTGGCGCTTTCGATCACCACCAGCGGGTTGGGCACGTCGGCCGCGAACGGGCCGAGCGCGCGGGTGGGCAGGGCGGCGATCTTGTCGATCACGCCCATGCCGGCCACCACCTTGCCGAACACCGCGAAGCCCCAGGTCAGGCCGCTCTGGTTGCCGGCGTAGTCGAGGCGGCGGTTGTCGACCAGGTTGACGAAGAATTGCGAGGTGCCCGAGTTGGGATCCGCGCCGCGCGCCACCGCCACGGTGCCGCGCAGGTTGGAAAGCCCGTTGTCGGCCTCGCTGGGCACCGGCGGGTGGGTGCGCTTGGGCTGCAGGTCGCGCGTGTACAGGCCGCCCTGCACCAGGTAGCCGGGGATGGAGCGGTGGAACACGGTGCCGGCGTAGAAGCCCTCGCGCACGTAGCGCAGGAAGTTGGCCACGCTCTTGGGCGCCTTGTCCGGGAACAGTTCCAGCGTGATGTCGCCCTGCGAGGTATGCAGCACGACCTGCGGGTCGGCCGCCGGCGCGGCGGGCTTGTCCGGGGCGGCGGCGAAGGCGGGCAGCGAAAGCAGCAGCAGCGAGGCGAGCAGGAACCGTGGCATGGCGTGGGGCGGGTGGCGGAATGTCCGCCCATGATACGCGCAGCGGCTTGAATGCGGGCCGAGCGCGGCGCGGGGCCGGGGCTCAGCCGGCAGCGACTTCCAACGCCAGGCCCAGTTCGCCCATCGGCGCCACTTCCTGCGTGAGGTCGGCCTCGCTCAGCGGGTGCTGTTCCAGCCAGCCGGCGGGCAGGCCCAGGCGCAGGCGCTGGCTGGTGGCGGCCAGGCGCAGCGGCGGCAGCGATTCGGCGCGCCGGGCGCGGCGGAACAGCACGGCCAGCCGCAGCAGTGCGGTGATCTGCCGCGCCAGCTGGCGGTAGCGCTGCGGCAGCGCGGCGAAGGCGGCCTTGTCGGGCTTGCGCCGGTGCGCCTCGACGATGGCGGCGAGCAGTTGCTGTTCCTGCCGCGAGAAGCCGGCCATGTCGGCGTGGCGCAGGATGTAGGCGCCGTGGCGGTGGTGCTGGCTGTGCGCGATGGCCAGGCCGATCTCGTGCACGCGCGCGGCCCACGACAGCCATTCGCGCGCCTCGCCGTCGAGCTTCCACGACTTCGCCACCTGGTCGAACAGCGCCAGCGCGGTGGATTCCACCCGCCGTGCCTGGGCGCGGTCCACGCCGTAGCGGGTGGCCAGCGCGTCGATGCTGGCGGTGCGCGGGTCGCTGCCGCCGGCGCGGCCGAGCAGGTCCCACAGCAGGCCTTCGCGCATGGAGCTTTCGCATACCCGCAGGCGCTGGATGCCCAGCGCCTCGAAGGCGGCCTCGAGGATGACCACGGCGCCGGCGATCACCGGCGCGCGCTCCTCGGCCAGGCCGGGCAGCTTGAGCGTGGCGATCTGGCCCTGCTCCAGCAGCGCCTCGCGCAGGGCGGCCAGGGCGGCGGGAGTGATGCCGTCGTCGGACAGCTTCATCGCCTGCACCGTGGCGCCGATCGCCTTGGCGCTGCCGGAGGAGCCGTAGGCGTCCAGCCAGCCGGCCTCGCGGTAATCCTCGGCGAACTGCTGCAGCAGCACGCCGATCTCGTTGTTGGCGCGCTGCCAGCGCTTGCGGGTGAGCTTGCCGCCGGGGAAGAAGCGCAGCGTGGAGGCGATGCAGCCGGCCTGCACGCTCTCGGTCTGCAGCGGGGCCAGGCCGCGGCCGATGATGAACTCGGTGCTGCCGCCGCCCACGTCGATCACCAGCCGGTGCTCGCGCGAGGCGGGCAGGCCGTGCGCGGCGCCGAGGAAGATCAGGCGGCCTTCCTCGCGCCCCGACACCACCTCCACCGGATGGCCCAGCGCGGCCTCGGCGGCGGTGAGGAAGGACTGCGGCGTGGCGAGCTGGCGCACGGTGTTGGTGGCCACCGCGCGCACGTGGCTGGAAGGAATGCCGGCGATGCGCTGGCCGAAGCGGGCCAGGCAGTCCATCGCGCGGGCGCGGTGCGCGGCGTCCAGCGAGCCGTCGGCGCGCAGGCCGGCGGCGATGCGCACGCTGTCGCGCAGGCGGTCGATGATGCGCGGCTCGCCGTGCTCGACCCGGGCCACCATCAGGTGGAAGCTGTTGGAACCCATGTCCACGGCAGCGATCAGCTCGCCGCTGCGGATCGGGTTGGAGTCGCCCTGGCTCAAGCGTGGGTTCCTTGCGGCGGGCGGCGCGCGTCCGGGCCGGCGCCAAGGCCTCCATCATGCCGGATCGGGGGCCTCATGGGCACAGCTTGTCCAGCAGGGTCTGCTGCGCGTCGTGCGCCGGGGTGTCGCCGGGTTCGGCACGGGTGTAGCGGCCGTCGGCGTCGAGCAGCCAGGCATGGGTGTTGTCGGCCAGGTAGTTGGCCAGGGTCTCGTCGTACACGCGCTGCGCCAGCACGGGGTCGAGGATGGGGAAGGCCACCTCGATCCGGCGCAGCAGGTTGCGTTCCATCCAGTCGGCGCTGGCGCAGTACACCTCCGCGTCGCCGCCGTTGGCGAACCAGTACACCCGGCTGTGCTCGAGGAAGCGGCCGACGATGGAGCGCACGCGGATGCGCTCGGACAGGCCGGGCAGGCCGGGCCGCAGGGTGCAGGCGCCGCGCACGATCAGGTCGATCTCCACGCCCGCCTGCGAGGCGCGGTACAGCGCCTCCACCACGTGCGCCTCGTTCAGCGCGTTGAGCTTGGCCACGATGCGCGCGCGCTTGCCGGCACGGGCGTGGGCGGTCTCGCGCTCGATCTTCTCCACCACGCTGGTGTACAGCGTGAACGGCGAGTGCAGCAGCCGCTTCAGCTGCAGCCGCGGGCCGAGGCCGGAGAGCTGCTGGAACACCTTGTGGATGTCCTCGCCGATCTCGGGATGGGCCGACATCAGGCCGATGTCAGTGTACACGCGGCTGTTGGCCTGGTGGTAGTTGCCGGTGGACAGGTGCACGTAGCGGCGCAGGCGGCCGTCCTCGCGGCGCACGATCAGCATCATCTTGGCGTGGGTCTTGTAGCCCACTACGCCGTACACCACCTGCACGCCGGCCTCCTGCAGGCGCATCGCCAGGCGGATGTTGGCCTCCTCGTTGAAGCGCGCGCGCAGCTCGATCACCACGGTGACGTCCTTGCCGTGGCGCGCGGCCTCCACCAGCAGGTCGACCAGCGGGGTGTCGGAATCGGCGCGGTACAGGGTCTGCTTGATCGCCAGCACGTCCGGGTCCTGCGCGGCCTGGCGCAGCAGGTCCACCACCGCACCGAAGGACTCGTAGGGATGGTGCAGCAGCACGTCGCGCTGGCGCAGCACGTCGAAGGTGCTGGCCTCCGGCGCCAGCCCGGCGGGAAGGCGCGGGGTGAAGCGCGGGAACTTCAGCGTGGGGCGGTCCAGCTGCCCGTACACGGAGCCGGCGCGGATGATGTTAACCGGCCCGTCGCAGCGGTAGACGTCGGTTTCCTCCAACTCGAAATTGGCGATCAGCATGGACACGATCGCCTGCGGGCAATCGGTGCCGATCTCCAGCCGCACCGGCCGCGCGTAGCCGCGGCCGAGCAGTTCCTCGCTGAGCGCGCGGGCCAGGTTGTCCACCTCGGCCTCCTCCACCACCAGCTCGCTGTTGCGGGTGACGCGGAACTGGTACGAGCCGGCCACCGCGAGGCCGGGGAACATCAGGTCGGCGAAGGCCTGCAGCAGTTCGGCCAGGAACACGAAGTGCTCGCCCTCGCCGCACACCTCGCCGGGCAGGCGGATGATCCGCGGCAGCGAGCGCGGCGCGCGCACCAGCGCCATGTGGCCCTCGTGGCCGAAGGCGTCGCGGCCTTCCAGCACCACCGCGATGTTCAGCGTCTTGTTGAGGATGCGCGGGAACGGGTGCACCGGGTCCAGGCCCAGCGGCGACAGCACCGGCAGCACCTCGTTCTCGAAGTAGCCGCGCAGCCAGCGCCGCTGGCGCTCGTTCCATTGGGTGCGGGTGAGGAAGTGGATGTTCTCGGCGTCGAGTGCCGGCTTCAGTTCCTCGTGCCAGGTGGCGTACTGTGCCGCCACCAGGTCCAGCACGCGCTGGCGGATGCGCACCAGGATCTCGGCGGAGGGCAGTCCGTCCGGCCCCGGCGCCGCCGAGCCGTAGTTGTGGTGGTGCTTCAGTACCGCCACGCGCACCTCGAAGAACTCGTCGAGGTTGTTGGCCACGATGCTGAGGTAGCGCAGCCGTTCCAGCAGCGGCACGCGCGGGTCGCGCGCCTGGCTCAGCACGCGGAAGTTGAACTCCAGCGCGGCCAGCTCGCGGTTCAGGTAGAACTGCGGGTCGGTCGGTTCGACGGGGGCCAGGGGCCCGGGAGCGGCGGCAAGGGACATGGCGGCATTCTCGCCCAAGGCGGTGGGGCTTGCATGCGGCGCGGGCCGCATGGCTCAGCGGCGGTCAAGGCTCCAGCGGGCCGGATTCCGGCTCCTCCGCCGGCAGCACGCGGGCGTGGCCGAAGCGGCAGGCGAAGGTGGAACCCTGGCCGGGCGTGCTGCGGATCTCCAGCTGCGCCTGGTGCAGGTTCAGCACGTGCTTGACGATGGACAGGCCCAGCCCGGTGCCGCCGCTTTCGCGCGACCGGCTGGAGGAGACGCGGTAGAAGCGCTCGGTGAGCCGCGACAGGTGGTCGGCGGGGATGCCGAAGCCGGTGTCGCTGACCGAGTAGATCGCGCTGCCGTCCGGCGCCAGCTCCCAGCGGATGGCGATGGTGCCGTCGGTGGGGGTGTAGCGCACTGCGTTGCTGACCAGGTTGGACAGCGCGCTGTGCAGGTCCTTGGGCGAGCCGAGCAGGTCCACGTGGGCGCGGTCGTCCAGCGTGACGCGGTGGCGGCCCTGGCTGAGCGCCTCGGCCTCCTTGCGCAGCGTGGCCAGCAGCGGGGCCATCGGCACGCGCTCGTCCACCACGCGGTCCTGCGTCTCCAGCCGCGACAGGGTGAGCAGGTCCTCCACGATCTGGCCCATGCGCTTGGACTGCGTGCGCATCTCGCCCAGCACCGGCGCCAGCGCGGGCACGTCCTCCGGGTCCAGCAGCTCCAGGTAGCCGTGGATCACCGTCAGCGGGGTGCGCAGCTCGTGCGACACGTTGGCGACGAAGTCGCGGCGGATCTGCTCCAGCCGGGTGAGGTGGCTGATGTCGCGCGCCAGCAGCAGGCGCTGCTGGTGGCCGAACGGCAGCAGGGTGAGGTTGATATGCCGGCTGGGCTGGCCAGGGGCGGACACGTCGCTCAGCGGCTCGGCGGCGCCGCCCTGCAGCCAGTCCGCCAGTTCCGTGCCATGCAGGCGCGCCTGCAGGAAGACGCCGCGGTCGTGTGGGCGGCGCAGGCCCAGCAGGCTCTCGGCGGCGTGGTTGAACCAGCGCACGCGCTGGTGGCGGTCCAGCAGCACGATCGCGTCGGGCAGGTGGGCGGCGGCATGGCGCAGGTCGTGCAGGCTGCTGGCGAGGCGGCGCGAGCGGTGCATGAAACGGTCGTGGCGGAGCGGGCTGGCGTCGGGCATGGGCGCCATGGTGGCTTGCGTCACATGACGGATCCGCGACAGCAGGAGGACGATTTCCAGCACGGCCGCCACGGCCACGCCGGCGGCGACGTGGCCAACCGCGGCTCCGGCCAGCGCGCCTGCGGCCAGGCCGCCGAGCAGGGCGGCCGGCAGTTTCCATGCGGGGTCTGGGCTGGATGTCCCGGCCATCGGTGCCCGGCTCAGGCGCTGGTGGAGAAGCGGTAGCCGGCGCCGCGCACCGTCTGCACCAGGGCGTCCAGCTGCCACGGTTCCAGCGTCTTGCGCAGGCGGCGGATGTGCACGTCGACGGTGCGCTCCTCCACGTACACGCTGCCGCCCCAGACGTGGTCGAGCAGCTGCGCGCGGGAGTACACGCGCTCGGGGTGGGTCATGAAGAAGTGCAGCAGGCGGTACTCGGTGGGGCCGATCGCCACCGCCTCCTCGCCGGCGAACACGCGGTGCGCGGGGCCGTCGATGCGCAGCCCGCCCAGCTCGATCACGCCGGAGCCGTCGTCGCCCTGGCTGCGCCGCAGCACCGCCTTGATCCGCGCGATCAGCTCGCGCGCGGAGAATGGCTTCACCACGTAGTCGTCCACGCCGGCCTCGAGGCCGTTGACGCGGTCCATCTCCTCGCCGCGCGCGGTGAGCATGATGATCGGTATCTCGCGGCTGGATTCCTCGCGGCGCAGCCGGCGCGCCAGTTCCAGCCCGCTCATGCCGGGCAGCATCCAGTCCAGCAGGATCAGGTCGGGGATGCGCTCGGCGATGGCGATCTGCGCGGCACGGGCGTCGGCGGCCGGCACCGCCTCCATGTCGGCCTTGCGCAGGGCGAAGGCGACCATGTCGCGGATCGAGGGTTCGTCTTCGACGATCAGGATGCGTTTGTGCACGCGCGGGCTCGTTCGGTGGCCTGTGACACGAGTATTGCAGCGGTGTCATGTTACGTGAGGATGACATCGCCTGGCCGGCGTTCAGCGATTGGCGCCGTTTCCGCTGTCTGGGTTATCGGGAGTCTGGATCCTGCGCTTCTGCAGCTCCATCAGCAGCGGCGTCAGTTCGGCCATGCGGGCCTGGATGCGCGCGCGCGCGTAGTAGTCCAGGTCGGGCCGCTTGAGCAGGCGCTTGAGCTGCTCCATCGCGTCGAAAGGGCGGCCGGACAGGTAGCTGGCGTCGGCATAGGCCTCGCCGGCACGCACGCTGTCGCCGGCCTTCTCGCTGGCGCGGGCGTAGGCAGTATAGATGTCCGGTTCGTCGCTGTCGTCCAGCAGCGGGCGCAGCAGGTCGGCGGCGCGGGTAGCCTGCGGCTTGTCGCCGCCCTGGGTCAGCGCCTTGGCATAGGCGAGCGCCACCGCGTGGTTGCGCGGCGAGCCGGCGTTGAGCCCGGCGTATATCGCCAGCGCCTGGTCGCGCTGGCCGGCCTGCAGCCGGGCGTCGGCCATGGCCAGGCGCAGCACCAGGTTGTTGGCGTGCGCGGCCAGCAGCGACTGCAGCTCGCCTACGGCCTTGGCGCCGTTGCCGCTGCGGGTGAGCGCCAGCGCGTAGCCGTAGCGGTTGGACGGCGTGTCGAAGCCATGTTGCTTCGCCAGGTTGGTGGCGTAGTAGGTGGCGAGTTGCTGGGCGTCGCCGGCCAGCACGCGCACGCGCTCGCGCATCAGCAGGAAGGTATCCAGGGCGCCGGGCCTGGCATGGCTGGCGAGCAGGGCGGTGGGATCCTTCACGTAGGGGATCGGCGCGGTCTGCCTTTCCCATTCGGCCTTGTCCAGCGCCAGGCCGGCGGGACGCAGCTTCTGCGCGGCGATCAGCTGGCGTGCGCGCGCCTTGGCGTCGCTGATGCGCACCGTGGTCACCGGGTGGTCCTGCAGCAGCGGCGGCACGTCGTCGCCGCCGGCGCCGGTGCTCAGCACGTCTTCCATGCGCTGGAAGAACGCGGCCATCGCATCGGGATCGAAGCCGGCGTTGGCCAGGGTCTGGATGCCGACCCGGTCGGCCTCGGTCTCGTCCTTGCGGGTGAAGTTGATCTGCTTCTGCTGCAGCAGGCCCTGGCCGCCGGCCAGCACCGCCATGCCGGCGTCGCCGCCGTTGTGGGCGGAGCCGGCCGCGATGGCGCCCAGCAGCACCAGCGCCAGCAGCGGGGCGTCCTTCTTCGAAGCCTCGAACGCGCGCTGCAGGTGGTTCTGGGTGATGTGGCCGATCTCGTGCGCGATCACCGCGGCCAGTTCGCTTTCGCTCTGGGCGATCACGAACAGCCCGGAGTTCACCGCGATGTAGCCGCCCGGCGCGGCGAAGGCATTGATCTCCGGATCCTTCGCGATGAAGAACGCGAAGTGGTCCTTCGGCCGGGCGCTGGCGGCCACCAGGCGATAGCCGAGGTCGTTGAGGTAGTCGTCCAGCAGCGGGTCGTCCACCACCATGTTCAGCGCGCGCATCTGGTGCAGCATGGCCGCGCCGTAGTCCTGCGCCTCCTGCGGCGAGATCAGCGCGTTGGCCGAGCTGCCCAGGTCGGGCAGGCGCACGTTGTCCTGCGCGCCGGCGCCGAAGGCGAGGCCGGCGAGGACCAGGGCCGTCAGCAGGCGGGGGGCAGGGCGTCGTGGCGACATGGGCATAGGTTGAGAGACAATACCACTGTGACCATCGCCGGCAGGGGCAGTTCAGCGCCTGCCGGCTTGTTTTTGCAGGCACCGCCGCCATCTGGGAGGCAGGTGTTCGTGGAGCCCGCCATGTCCAAGATTGAAGTCTATTCCACCGCCGTCTGCCCGTACTGCGTGGCGGCGAAGAACCTGCTCAAGGCCAAGGGCCTGGAGTGGAGCGAAGTGCGCGTGGACACCGACCCCGCGCAGCGCGAAGCCATGCTGGCGCGCAGCGGCGGCCGCCGCACGGTGCCGCAGATCTTCGTCAACGACCAGCTGGTGGGCGGCTACGACGACCTGGTGGCCGCCGACCGCAGCGGCAAGCTGGCCCGGTTGCTGGGCGAGGCCGCATGAGCGGCGACGACGGCAAGCCGGGCCAGGACCGCGTCGCGGAGTTCACCGCGTTCCGCCAGCGCATGAACGAGCGCATCCTGGCCGAGGACAACCAGGTGGTGCGGCGCTTCTTCGCGCTGGACACGCAGACCTACAGGCCCGGCGCGCTGGACGTGAAGACCAAGGAGCTGCTGGGCCTGGTCGCGTCCATGGTGCTGCGCTGCGACGACTGCATCAGCTACCACGTGGCGCAGTGCAAGGAAGCCGGCGTGACACGCGAGGAGTTCTTCGAGACCTTCGGCGTGGGCCTGGTGGTGGGCGGCTCGATCGTGATCCCGCACCTGCGCCGCGCGGTGGATTTCCTCGACCAGCTGGAAGCGGGCGCGGCCGGCACGGCCGGCCACTGCGCCGACCACGCCTGACGCCGTTCTCCCTCTCCCCTCCGGGGGCGAAGCCATGCTGCTTGCGAGCCACTGGCTCGCGCATGGCTGAGCGCCCGAGCGCTGGCGCGAGGGCCGGGGGTTGCTTGGCGAGGGACGAGCCTAGCAACGGGCTGGGGTGAGGGGCGGGTCTTGCCCCGAGGTCCATACGAAAGCGCGCTTTCGTCAAGCGCTGCCGCAAGATTGCCCCCTCACCTCGATCCTCTCCCCAAAGGGGAGAGGAAGAAAGGCGTGAGCATGCGAGTTCCTGCAACGCTCCATGCGAGGATTTGCAACGCCCCGTGCGCCCTCCGCCCTGTTCGCTGTGCCCCGTTTCGGCGATAATTGCAGGGATTTCAACCCATCGCGCCTTTCCCCCGCGGCGCCGGTTGACCGGTTCATTCCAAGGAGTTCCCCCATGAGCAAGACCATCGCGGTGATCCCGGGCGACGGCATCGGCCCGGAGATCATGACCGCCACGCTGCGCGTGCTCGACGCGCTGGACTGCGGCCTGAAATACGACTTCGTCGACGCCGGCATGGTGGCGCTGGAGAAGCACGGCGACCTGCTGCCCAAGGCCACGCTGGACAGGATCGGCGAGCACAAGGTGGCGCTGAAGGGCCCGCTGACCACGCCGATCGGCGGCGGCTTCACCTCGATCAACGTCACCCTGCGCCGCCACTTCGACCTGTACGCCAACGTGCGTCCGGCGGTGAGCTTCCCCGGCACCAAGGCGCGCTTCGACAACATCGACATCATCACGGTGCGCGAGAACACCGAGGGCGCCTACCTGTCCGAGGGCCAGACCCTGTCCGAGGACGGCGAGGTGGCCACCTCGCTGGTGCGCAACACCCGCAAGGGCGCCAGCCGCATCGTGCGCTACGCCTTCGAGCTGGCGGTGAAGAAGGGCCGCAGGAAGGTCACCGCGGTGCACAAGGCGAACATCATCAAGACCGCCTCGGGCCTGTTCCTCAACGTGGCGCGCGAGATCGCCAGGGAATACCCGCAGATCGAGTTCAACGAGATGATCGTGGACAACACCTGCATGCAGCTGGTGATGAAGCCCGAGCAGTTCGACGTGATCGTCACCACCAACCTGTTCGGCGACATCCTGTCCGACCTGTGCGCCGGCCTGGTCGGCGGCCTGGGCCTGGCGCCGGGCGACAACATCGGCGAGCACGCGGCGATCTTCGAGGCCGTGCACGGCTCGGCGCCGGACATCGCCGGCAAGGGCATCGCCAACCCCTGCGCGCTGCTGCTGGCGGCGGCCGACATGCTCGACCACCTGGGTATGGTGGCCAAGGGCGACAAGCTGCGCGCCGCGATCCGCGACACCATGGCGAACGACCGCGACAGCGTGACGCCGGACCTGGGCGGCAAGGGCAGCACCGAGAGCTTCGGCGCGGCCATCGCGAAGCGCGTCGCGGCCTGACCGTTCGCGGCACGACCACGCAAGGCCGCGGCATCGCCCGCGGCCTTGCCGTTTTTGGAGCGCACGCCGGTGGTTGCTAGCATGGGCGTTCCGAGCCTGCCGCCCGACCATCCGATGAACATCGCGTTCTGGGTCTATGTCTACATCGCCGCCGCCGTGCAAGCCGCGCTGCTCGCGCTGGCGCTGTGGCGCCGACCTGCCAACCGCGAGGCGAACCGGTTGCTGGCCGTGTGGGTGGCACTGGCTGGCGTCGACCTGGCGGTGAAGGCGGCCTACTGGCACACGCTGGCGCCGGAGTGGTTCCGCGCCTACCGCTTCGTGGCGCTGTTCCCGTTCCTCTACGGCAGCCTGTTCTTCCTCTACGTGCGGGCGCTGACCCGGGGGCGGGGCTTCCGCTGGCGCGACGTGCGGCACCTGCTCGGGTTCGCGGCGATGCTGCTGGCCACCGGGCACGTGCTGCTGGCGAGCCCGGCGCGGCTGCAGGCGATGTCGGCGCACTGGATCGCGGGCGAGCGGGCGATCGGCCGCTGGTTCGACATCGCGCTGTTCGTCTACAGTCTGTCCTACGTGGCGGCCGCGCTGGTCCAGGTGCACCGCTATCGCCGGCGCCTGCGCGAGCGGCGCTCCGACGCCGACCGCCTCTCGCTGCGCTGGATCGATACGATGGCCGCCTGCCAGGTGGTGATCTGGTGCATCGCCATCGTGCAGGCCCTGGTGTACCTGCCGATCCTCAACTACGGCCTGCTGTTCGGCGCCATCGCGGGCTGGATCTTCGTGATGGGCTGGTTCAGCCTGAACCAGTCGCCGGTGGCGGTCGAACCCGAGGTCGCCGCCGCCCCGGCGGGCGACGGCGATGAGGTGTCCGTCGCCGCCGCCGGGCCGGACGACGCCCGCTTCGACGCGGTGCAGGCGCGCGTGGCGGCGCTGATGGACGGCGCCGCCCCGCTGTTCCTGGAACCGGCGCTGACCATCGGCCAGGTGGCCAAGCGCAGCGGCTACCCCGAGTACCTCGTGTCGGCGGTGATCAACCGCCGCTTCGGCGGCACGTTCTGGGACTACGTCAACCGCCTGCGCGTGGAGGCGGCGCGCGCCTGCCTGGCCGATGCCGGCGACGCGCGCAGCATCCTCGACATCGCCTACGCCTGCGGCTTCACCTCCAAGTCCACCTTCAACGCCGCCTTCAAGCGCCAGATCGGCGATACGCCCAGCGCCTACCGCAAGGCGCAGGCGCTCACGGCGCCGGCCGGGCGTGCAGGGCCCGGATGATCGCCGCCACCAGGTCGCCGGTGTGGTCGCCGTAGTCCAGCGAGATGCCCATGCGCACCACCACGAGCTTTTCCGACGGCACGATCACCACATACTGCCCGAACGCGCCGCGCGCGTAGTACATGTCCTTCGGCAGCTGCGGCATGCCCCAGGGGGCGTTCCACACCGGCACCCGGGTGTCGTCCTTGATGTTCAGCCAGAAGCCCGCGCCGTAGCCCGTGTCCAGCGTCTGCGAATGGCTGTAGGCCACCCAGCCCGCGGGCAGGATGCGCTGGCCGTCGACCACGCCGTCGTCGAGGTAGAGCTGGCCGAAGCGCGCGAAGTCGCGCGCCGTGCCGTAGCTGCCGCCCGCACCGTTCAGGGTGCCGGTGGCGTCGGCCTGGATCAGCGTGTGCGCCATGCCCAGCGGCGCGAACAACTCGCGGCGCGCGAAGCGCTCGGCGGCCACGGCGCTGCCGCCGGCGGCGTCGGCGACGATGCGGCCGAGCAGCATATAGTCCAGGTTGCCGTAGGCCCAGGCGGTTCCGGGTGCGTGCGCCAGCGGCATCCTCGCCGCATAGCCGGCCATGTCGCGTTGCAGGAAGATCATGCGCGTCATCGGATTCGGCACGCCGTCGGTCTCGTCGAACGGCAGGCCGCTGTCCATGCGCAGCAACTGGTCGATGGTGACGGCGCGGTGCGGGTCGTCCGGCGACTGCCACGCGGCGATCGGCGCGGGCTGGTCCAGCCGCAGCCTGCCCTCGCGCACCAGGATGCCGACCAGCGCGTTGATCAGCGACTTGGTCACCGAATGCGCCCAGATCGGCGTGTCCGGACCATAGCCCGGCGCGTAGCGCTCAGCGATCAGCCGGCCGTCGTGCAGCACCACCACGGCCTTGGTGTTGCGCGGGTGCGCCGGGTCGGGCTCGGCGAAGGCACGCCCGAGCGCGGCGCGGATGGCCGGGTCGTCCGATGCGACCACACGGTCGGGAAACGGACTGGCGATGGGCGCGGGGGCGAAGCCGGCGGCTTCGGGCACCGGGCCGTCGCCATGCAGCAGCAGGCAGCCCAGCCCGGGACGAAACACGGCGCGTGCCTCGAAGGCGCCCAGCACGCTGGCGCTGGCCTCCTGCCGGGCCTTGTCGACGCGCCAGCGAACCGCCCAGGCGATGCTGCGCATTTGCGGCGCGTGCTGCTCGCGGAACACGCGGCCGGGATCGACATGGCTGACGAAGGCCGCGACGCACAGGCCGCGGCTGACCGAACCGGTGGCGATGCGCAGCAGGGGCCGGCCCGCGGTGCCCAGCCAGACCGCGCCCGCGAGCACGACGGCCAGCAGCAGGCCAAGGACGATTTTCAGGATGCGTGTGATCACGATGTTCTCCCCATGTTCCGAATATGCGGTGTCGCGGCGAGGGTGGGTGGTCGGATGGCGGGCCGGCGCGGCAGCAGTTCGCACGCGGCCAGGTTGAGCGGCCAGCACGCCCAGGTGGCGAAGATGTAGACGGGCAGGGGTGGCAGCTGCAGCGGGATGCCGGTGCCCAGGATCAGCCGCAGGGTCACCGCGGCGAAGGCGAGCGCGGCGAAGGCCAGGATGGCCAGGCCGCGCAGGAGCCTGGCGGGTCGTTCGTGCATGGGACGGTCCCCGGTCGTCGGAAGGAGCAGTCAGCATGCGGCGGCGCGCGTCCGGCCGCGTCCGGGGCGGCCGGACCGGACGGTCCGGCGCGCCCCGTGAGGTGCGATCCGGCGGTTTCGGACCTTCCCGATGCCTGCCGGATCCCGGTCCGGCCGGGTGGGGCGTACCCGGGCGGGTACGCCCGGTTCCTCAGAGCCTGTTCACGATCTCCAGGCGCCCCGCGCCGGGAGCTGTTTGCGCGCAGGCCAAGGAAGAGCCAGGGAGTGGACGTCCGTCCACGACTGAGCGGCTCTCAGGCTCTCAGTGCGCGGCGGGCTTGTAGTGGCCGCCTTCCGTGCGCACGGCGATATTGAGGCGGTTCCAGGTGTTGATCAGGCCGACCAGCAGGATCAGGTCGATCACCGCGGCGTCGTCGAAGTGCTGGTGCAGCCGCTCGTAGAGCGCGTCGGACACCGACTCGTGCGAAGGCAGCTCGGTGAGTTCCTCCGCGAAGGCCAGCGCGGCCTGTTCGGCCTCGCTGTACAGCTTGGTCTCGCGCCAGGCCGGCAGCAGGTACAGGCGCTGTTCGGTCTCGCCGGCGGCGCGGGCGTCCTTGCTGTGCATGTCGAGGCAGAACGCGCAGCCGTTGATCTGCGAGCAGCGCATCAGCACCAGTTCGACCAGCTTGGCGTCCAGGTGGCCGCGCGCGCGGATTTCCTCGCCGAGCTTGATCAGTGGCTGCATGGTGGCGTAGTGGCGCTGGATGGAAATGCGGGTCATGGGGAACTCCTGAGTGTGGGCGGATGGCGGCCGGAACGGGCCGTTCAATGCAAGGACGCGCCGGCTTCCGGATTCGTTACCGTCGCCGCCAGCTTCGCCAGCTTGCCCGGGTGGCGCAGCGCGTGGATGGCGGTGATGCGCTCGCCGTCGCCTTCGACCCAGATCGCGGTGGTCAGCGTGTTGCCGGACCAGGCCAGCAGGGTCGGCGCGCCGTTGAGCATGAGCAGGCCGTAGCGCAATGGCTGCAGGCGGGTGTTGTGGGCGATCTGCAGGTACAGCCGCGCCAGCCGCTCGGCGCCGTGCAGCGGATGCAGGGTGGCGGCGACCACGCCGCCGCCGTCGCTGATGTGGATGGCGTCCTCGGCGAACAGCGCCTGCAGCGACTCCAGCGTGGGCCGTTCCATGGCCGCCACGAAGCGCTGCAGCAGGCGCTGCTGGGCGCGCGCGTCGACGCTGAAGCGCGGGCGGTCCTCGCGCAGCCGTGCCCGGGCGCGGTGCACGCGCTGGCGGCAGGCGTTCTCGGCGATGCCGAGGATGGCCGCCGCCTCGGCGTGGCTGTAGTCGAACACCTCGTTGAGCAGGAAGGCAGCGCGCTCGTCCGGGCCCAGCCGCTCGAGCAGGGTGAGGAAGGACAGCGTAAGGGTCTGGTCGCGCTCCAGCATCGCCTCGGGCGTGTCGCTGCCCGCATCCCCGGCCGGTGCGGTGTCGTCCACCAGCGGCTCGGGCAGCCAGGGGCCGGGGTAGTGCTCGCGCTCGACCTTGGCGCGGCGCAGGCGGTCCAGCGCCAGGCGGGTGGTCACGGTGACCAGCCAGGCCTCGGGGTCGTCCAGTGCGGCGGTGTCCTGCGCGTGCCAGCGCAGCCAGGCGTCGTGCAGCACGTCCTCGGCGTCGGCCGGCGTGCCGAGCATGCGGTAGGCCAGCCCGAACAGGCGCGGCCGGTGTTGCTGGAACAGGGCGGTTTGCGGGTCCATGGTGCGGCTTCCTGCGGGAGTTGCCTGTAGGACGCGCCAGGATGCCCGGGCGTTACAGCCTCAGCGGAAGAACGGCCAGGGTGCCAGGAAGACCAGCCAGAGCAGCACCAGCATGCCGAGGTACTTGAGGGCGCGGAACAGCTTCGGGTACTTCTTCTTGAAGGCGCGGTTGCGCTCGCGGCCGCGCTGGTTGAGCGCGAACATGCGGTTGACGAAGCCGGTCTTCTCCTCCGGCGACTCGGTGTTGGGCGACGCGGTGATCTTGCCCATGAACGCCCCCACGCGGTGGTTGATCGCGCTCATCCAGCGCGTGCGCAGTGGGCGTTCCACGTCGGCGAACAGGATCACCCGGGTCTGGTCGGTCGTGTTCTCCACCCAGTGCACGTAGGTCTCGTCGAACACCACGTCCTTGCCGTCGCCCCAGGCGTGCTCCTCGCCGTCGACGAAGATGCGGCAGTCGCGCGAGTTGGGCGTGATCAGGCCCAGGTGGTAGCGCAGCGAGCCGGCGAACGGGTCGCGGTGCGGGTTGAGCTTCGATTGCGGCGCCAGCGTGGCGAACATCGCCGCCTTGATGCTGGGGATGGACTTCAGCAGCGCCACGGTCTGCGGGCACAGCGCCTCGGCCGAGGCCAGCGGTTCGCCGTACCACTTCAGGTAGAAGCGCTTCCAGCCCTGCTTGAAGAAGCTGTTGAAGCTGGCGTCGTTGCCGTTCTGCGCCGCGCGGATGTGGCCCTCGTCGAACAGCGACAGCGCCTCGTCGCGGATGGTCCGCCAGTTGGCCTGCAGCAGGTCGAGCTGGGGGAAGCCGCGGCGGTCCAGGATCGGCCGCGCCGGCACCGCCGAGAACGCGTACATCAACAGGTTGTAGGGCGCGAAGATGGCCGAGTGGTCCACCAGCTGGCGGTCGAAGCGCAGCCGCGCCCGCCCGCGCAGGTGCACCAGCAGCACGCACAGCGCGAAGGCCAGCAGCACGTAGAGGACGATGAAGCGGGGACTGAGGAAATCCATCGGCGGGCGGCCCGGGAAACTGCCGGAAGGCAGCTACGGAGTATGTGGCCGCCCCGCCCCAAGTCAAGCGGGGGGCGACGACGCGGCGGACGCCGGGTGCCGGCGTCAATGCCGAAGCACGCAGGCCTCGCCGCCGCCCGGCCGGTAGCCACGGGCCAACGCGCGATGTACGTACGCGGCGGCGCGACGCGCGGCGGTGCGCGGGGCGCGCCCCTTCGCCAGTTCCGCCGCGATAGCGGAGGCCAGGGTGCAACCGGTGCCATGGCCTTCGCACGACAGGCGCGGATGATGGATGTCCAGCCGCCCGCGCGCGTCGTACCAGCGGTCCACCACCACGCGGCCGCGGGCGTGTCCGCCCTTGAGCAGCACGGCGCGCGCGCCCAGCGCCAGCAGCGCCTCGCCGGCGTCGTCGAAATCTCGCGGCGTCTTCAGTACGCAGCCGAGCAAGGCTTCCGCTTCCGGCAGGTTGGGTGTGAGCACGTCGGCCAGTGGAATCAGCTCCTTCGCCAGCGCCGCCACGGCATCAGCGGCCAACAGGCGCGCGCCGCTGGTGGCGATCATCACGGGATCGACCACCAGCCAGGCCGGCCGGCGGCGGCGCATCTCGCGCGCCACCAGCCGCACCGCGGCGGCGCCGCCCAGCATGCCGGTCTTCACCGCGCCGACGGGGAAATCGTCGAACACCGCGGCGATCTGGCTGCGCACGTGCGCCAGCGGCACCGCGTGCACGGCGGTCACGCCGCGGGTGTTCTGCGAGGTGATCGCGGCGATGGCGGACAGGCCGTGCACGCCGAGCGCATGGAAAGTCTTGAGGTCGGCCTGGATGCCGGCGCCGCCGCCGGAGTCGGAGCCGGCGATGGTGAGGGCGATGGGGGGCGCGGCGTGGGGCGTTTGCATTTGAGCGGTCGAGGTTGGTCGTGGCTTCGTGCGTGGCGGTTGCTGGATGACCAGCCCTTCGGCTGTTGAAAAGCGCCTCCGGCCTGCGCCGGAATGACGATCAAGAACGGTGCCCGATGACGGCGAACCTCATGTCCGTCATTCCGGCGCAGGCCGGAATCCAGCCACAGCAGCGCCGGGTAAAGGTCGCGCCATTCGGGGTTCTCGCCTTCGATCAGTCGCAGTTTCCATACCCGCTTCCATTCCTTGAGCCGCTTCTCGCGCAGAATGGCCGACTCCATCGTTTCATGCAGTTCATACCAGACCAGCTCATGGACGCGGTAGCGCGAAGTGAAGCCCTGGGTGACCTCGTTGCGGTGCTGCCAGATGCGCTTGACCAGGTCGCTGGTCACGCCGATATAGAGCGTGCCATTGTGCTTGCTGGCAAGCATGTAGACGCAAGGTTGTCGCCGATCCATGGCGCGGTCTCCACTGGACGCCGGCCTGCGCCGGCATGACGAAAATGGCTACAACGCCTCCGACGCGAAATCCGCCAGCCGCGAACGCTCGCCCCGGCGCAGCGTGATGTGTGCCGAATGTTCCCACTGCTTGAAGCGGTCCACCGCATAGGTGAGGCCGGAGGTGGTCTCGGTGAGGTAGGGCGTGTCGATCTGCTCCACGTTGCCCAGGCAGACGATCTTGGTGCCCGGGCCGGCGCGGGTGATCAGGGTCTTCATCTGCTTGGGCGTGAGGTTCTGCGCCTCGTCGATGATCAGGTAGCGCGACAGGAAGGTGCGCCCGCGCATGAAGTTGAGCGAACGGATCTTGATGCGCGAGGCGAGCAGGTCGTTCGTCGCCTGGCGGCCCCAGCTGCCGCCTTCCTCGGGATTGGCGAGCACCTCGAGGTTGTCGGTGAGCGCGCCCATCCACGGCGTCATCTTCTCTTCCTCGGTGCCGGGCAGGAAGCCGATGTCCTCGCCGACCGAGACCGTGGCGCGGGTCATGATGATCTCGCGGTAACGCTGCTGGTCCATCACCTGGGCCAGGCCGGCGGCCAGCGCCAGCAGGGTCTTGCCGGTGCCGGCGGTGCCGAGCAGGGTGACGAAGTCCACGTCCGGGTCCATCAGCACGTTGAGCGCGAAGTTCTGCTCGCGGTTGCGCGCGGCGATGCCCCACACGCTGTGGTTGGCGTGGCTGTGGTCGTCCAGCAGCACGAGGGTGGCCTGCGGTTCGTCGCCCGCGTGCAGCACGCGCAGCTCCACGCTGTTTTCGCCCGGCAGGTAGAGGCACTGGTTGGGATGCCAGTCCTCGTCCTCGCGGCGCTCGAGCTTGTAGTAGGTGCGGCCGTGCTCGTTCCAGGATTCCACCTCGGGGTGGCGATCCCAGAAGTCCTCGGGCAATTCGGCCGAGCCGGTGTAGAGCAGGGCGAAGTCGTCCAGCGCGCGGTCGTTCTCGTAGTCCTCGGCATGGATGCCGTAGATCTTTGCCTTGATGCGCAGGTTGATGTCCTTGGTGACCAGCACCACCGAGCGGTCGGGGTTCTGGTCGCGCAGTTCGATCACCGCGGACAGGATCTGGTTGTCGGCCTTGCCGTGGCCGTTGCTGGCGCGCTGCTGGAAGTACAGCTTGCCCACCGCCGCGCCGCGCTTGAGGTTCACCCCCTGCGGGTTGGACAGGTCCAGCCCGTTGCTGATGCCGTGGCCGTTGCCGCGCTCGATCAGCTCGTTGAGGAAGCGGCTGACCTGGCGTCCGTTGCGCGAGACTTCCGAGCCGCCCTTCTTCTTCTCGTCCAGCTCCTCCAGCACGGTCATCGGGATGAACACGTCGTGTTCCTCGAAGCGGAACAGCGAGGTGGGGTCGTGCAGCAGCACGTTGGTGTCCAGGGCGTAGATGCGCTTGCCTTCGGTCATGCGGAAGCGGCCTCGCGTGAGGTGTGGGAAGGGGGGCGCGGCATGCGGGATGCCACGGCGGAGAAAGCGGCGGAAGGACGGGTCACCGGGCGGGAATGGCGTCGAGCACGGCCTGGGCGTGGCCAGGCACCTTCACGCCGCGCCATTCGGCGGCGAGCCTGCCGTCTGGATCGATCAGGAAGGTGCTGCGCACCACGCCCATGTGGCGCTTGCCGTAGAGCACCTTCTCGTGGATCACGTCGAAGGCCTTGCACCAGGCCTCGTCCGCATCGGACACCAGCGGGAACGGAAGTTCCTGCTTGGCGGCGAAGTTGGCGTGGGACTTCGCCGAGTCGCGCGAGACGCCGACGACCTCGGCGTGGCGCTTGCGGAAGGCGGGGTAGAGATCGCGGAAATCCTTCGCCTCGTTGGTGCAGCCCGGGGTGGAATCCTTCGGGTAGAAGTACAGCACCACCCATTGGCCCTTGAGGTCGGCGAGCTTCAGCGTGCCGCCGTCGCCGGTGGCGCCACTGAGGGCGGGAACTTTCTTTCCGATGTCTGGCATGGTCTCTCCGGAAACCCGGCGGGGTTTCGCCTGTGTGCGGGGCAGAGACTAGCGCGATGAACGTGACAGGCGACAGCCTTGCCAGGCCTGTCGAGCAGGAGCATCCTAGAATTTCACCGGGTCCATGATCGCGTCCAGGTTCAGCCCGTCGCAGAACTCCAGGAAGTCGTCGCGCACGGCGGCGATATGCAGTTCGGCGGGAATGCCCACGGTGAACTGCGCCTGGAACATCGCGGTGCCCGTCTGCATGGCGTGGTAGCGCATCGCGCCCAGCTGCTCCACGCTGATCTCCAGGCGGCTGAAGAACTCCACGATCTTCGCCAGGATGCCCGGGCGGTCGGCCGACACCACTTCCACCAGGTACGGCAGCAACTGGCCGCTGGGCTGGCGCGGCTCGGTGCGGTAGTGCACCAGGTGCAGATCGTCGTCGCGGCCGAGCTTGGCCAGCGCCGTCTCCAGCTTGGCCACCGCGTCCCAGGCGCCGGTGGCCAGCAGCATCAGCGAGACGTCGTCGCCGATGGTCGATACGCGTGCGTCGGCGAGGTTGCACCCGGCGTCGGTGATCTTCCGCGACAGCGCGATCAGCGGTGCGCGTGCGGAGGGGGTAAGGGTCTGGATCAGCAACTGGTGGTCGTTGCCGGCGCGGTTGGAAGAGCGGTTCAAGGGCGTGGCCTGTTGCAGGTCCCGCACGGCGTGCGGGCGATGGGCGGCGATACCGAGCTTACTTGTCCGTTCGGCGGGCCCGCAAGTAACATGTGAAGCCTGTTTTCATGCGGAAAACGCAATGAACATGCACGGCAGCATCTGCGCGCTGGCCACCCCGTTCGCGGCCGACGGATCGCTCGACCTGGCGGCGTTCGGACGGCTGCTCGACCACCAGCTCGCTGGCGGCACCCAGGCGCTGGTGGTGGCCGGCTCCACCGGCGAGGCGCACATGCTGGAGCACGACGAGTACGAGCGCCTGCTGGCTTTCGCGGTGGAGCGCGTGGCCGGCCGCGTGCCGGTGGTCGCCGGCACCGGCGAGGCCGGCACCGCCAAGACGGTGGCGCTTACCCGCCGCGCCCGCGAACTGGGCGCCAACGCCGCCCTGGTGGTGGCGCCGTTCTACGTGCGTCCTACCCAGGAAGGCATGCGTCGGCACTTCATGGAGGTGGCCGAGCACGGCGGCCTGCCGGTGCTGCTCTACAACGTGCCGTCGCGCACCGCTTGCGACCTGCTGCCGGACACGGTGGCGAAGCTGCGCATCCATCCGGCCATCGTGGGCATCAAGGAGGCGCGCGGCGACGGCGAGCGCATCCGCGCCATCGCGGAACTTGCGGGCCCGGATTTCGTCTATCTGTCCGGCGACGACGCCACGGCCGGCGAGGCGATGCTGGCCGGCGCGGCCGGTACCATCTCGGTGGTGGCCAACCTGGTGCCGAAGGCGTTCCGCGCGCTGTGCGACGCGGCTACCGGCGGCGACCATGCGGGGACGGCCCGTTGCCGGGCGGCCCTGGCGCCGTTGCTGGAGGCGCTGGAATGCGCGCCGAACCCGATCGCGGTGAAGGCGGGCCTGCCGGAGCTTGGACTGGGATCGGCCGCGCCGCGCCTGCCGCTGGTGGAACTGGAAGAAGGCCCCGCGCGGGCCCGCCTGCGCACGGAACTGGCGACTCTGGCATCCTTGGCGGACGCCGCCTGACGCGGCCGCCCGACTTATCCTTACGGAATACGACTCCATGAAGAAAACCTCGCTCGCCGTTGCCCTGCCTGCCCTGGCGCTCGCCGGCCTGCTGCTGTCCGGCTGCGGCATGTTCCGCTCGACCAAGGCGTGGGAAACCGCCAAGCAGGAGTCGCCGCTGGAAATCCCGCCGGGCCTGGACACGCCCTCGGCCAGCGAGGCGCTGGTGATCCCGCCCCCGGGCGCGAACCAGCCCACCGCGAACGGCGCCACCGCCAGCACGGGCGTGGGCGGCGGCGTGATCGCCGACGGTTTCGTGCTGTCCGCGGGCGTGGCCGACACCTACGCCCGCGTGGGCCAGGCGCTGGAAGCCGGCGACATCGGCAAGGTGGTCGCGCACGACGACACCGCGCACACCTACGCGCTGGAAGTGGTCGCCTCCGCGGACGCCGCCCAGAAGCGGGGCTTCTTCAGCCGCATGTTCCACCGCGGCGACAAGGACGGTGCCGCGCCCGGCGCCGCTCCACACCAGGTCCAGGTCAGCGTGGACGCCAGCGGCGAGGGCGCCAGCCAGGTCCGTGCGCAGGGCAATGCCGCGGCCGTGGCCAAGGTGGTCGACGCGCTGCGCTCGCGCCTCGGCGGCAAGTAGGCCGTTCGCCCGCGGGCATGAAAACGCCGCCTGTGGGCGGCGTTTTCGCGTCCGGAGCCGGGAAGTGTCGCGCCGGGCGCATGTCGCTTCCGTGCGTTTTCTTGCCAGTGCCATTCCGGCGCGCGATTCCGTTCGATGTGTCCGCCGTTCCCGTTGCGGATGCGAAAACGCCACCCGGCGGGTGGCGTCGATGCGGTGCTGCGGGAGTCAGGTGTTTCAGCGCTCGAGCAGGCCCAGCTTGTTCGGCTTGCCGTCCCATTCCTTCGCGTCGGCCGGGGCGTCCTTGCGCTCGGTGATCACCGGCCAGGCCTTCGCCAGCTCGGCGTTCAACGCCACGAAGCCTTCCTGCCCGGCGGGCACGTCGTCCTCGGGGTAGATGGCGTTGGCCGGGCACTCCGGCTCGCACAGGGTGCAGTCGATGCACTCGTCCGGATCGATGGTGAGGAAGTCGGGGCCTTCGTGGAAGGCGTCGACCGGGCAGACCTCGACGCAGTCCGTGTACTTGCACTTGATGCAGTTGTCGGTGACGACGAAGGTCATGGCGGTTCGGCTCTGGAGCGAAGCGAAGCCAGCGCTCTCGTGAAGAGTGCGGCCATGGATGGCCGCTTCTGGCCTGGCCGACGGTCAGGAATTGCAGGTACCGGGACCCTTCCAGACAACGGCGACCATGGATGATCGCACAGAATAAATGGCGCTCCCAACGAGGTTCGAACTCGTGTTCCCGCCTTGAGAGGGCGGTGTCCTGGGCCACTAGACGATGGGAGCGTCTTGCCGCGAGGCGCGGTAGTATAGCCGAATTGTTTCGCCCGGCAATGCCCCCGTGCGACATTGCGCGCGTGCGCATCGTCGCCGCGTGCCGCGCGCCGTTGCACGGCGCCGCGGCCGTTGCCACCGCCTGCAACAAGAACCGGGCAGATCGCCCGCAAGGATTCTGACCGCTTGAACTCCAAGGCAAGGACCGACGTCGCGCCCGCGCTGCGCATCATCCCGCGCGAGCAGCACATCATTTCCCGCAAGAACATCAGCAAGGCCGCGCTGCGCGTGCTGTACCGGCTCAACGAGTCCGGCTACGACGCGTTCCTGGTCGGCGGCGCGGTGCGCGACCTGCTGCTGGGCGGCAAGCCGAAGGATTTCGACGTGGCCACCAACGCCACGCCGGACGAGGTGAAGAAGCTGTTCCGCAACTGCCGCCTGATCGGCCGCCGCTTCCGCCTCGCGCACGTGGTGTTCGGCCCGGAGATCATCGAGGTCGCCACCTTCCGCGGCACCGGCGAGGAGGAGGGCGCGGAGGGCGAGCGCCACATCGTCGACGGCCGCATCGTGCGCGACAACGTATGGGGCAGCATCGAGGAGGACGCGCTGCGCCGCGACTTCCGCGTCAATGCGATGTACTACGACATCAGCGACTTCTCCGTGCGCGACTACGTCGGCGGTATGCAGGACCTGGAAGACCGCGTGCTGCGCCTGATCGGCGACCCGGCCACGCGCTACCGCGAGGACCCGGTGCGCATGCTGCGCGCGGTGCGGCTGGCGGCCAAGCTCGGCTTCCGCATCGACGATGCGGCGTCGGCGCCGTTCGCCGAGCTCGGCGTGCTGCTGGCCGAGGCCGCGCCGGCGCGGCTGTTCGACGAGTCGCTGAAGATGTTCCTGGCCGGCTACGGGCTCCAGAGCTTCCGCATGCTCGAGCAGTGCGGCCTGCTGAAGTTCATGTTCCCCGCCACCGCGCGCGCGCTGGAACGCGGCGACGAGGCGCTGCGCGCGCTGGTCGAGCAGGGCCTGGCCAACACCGACGAGCGCGTGGCCGAGGGCAAGTCGGTGACGCCGGCGTTCCTGTTCGCGGTGCTGCTGTGGGGCGAGGTGCGCGACCTGGCCTATGCCTGGATGGAACAGGGCATGGACAACAACGAGGCCTGGGCGCGCGCCGCGCTGCGCGTGGTGGGCGAGCAGTGCCAGCGGGTGGCGATCCCGCGCCGGTTCACCTTCACCATGGAGGAGATCTGGTCGCTGCAGCCGCGCTTCGAGCAGATCCAGCGCAAGAAGGTGTTCCGCCTGCTGACGCACCCGCGCTTCCGCGCCGCGTTCGACTTCCTGCTGCTGCGCGCGCACGAGTCGCCGGCGGTCCGCGAACTGGGCCAGTGGTGGGCGCACGCACAGCAACTGCCGCACGAGACGCTGGCGGCCGCGCTGCCCAACCACAGCGGCGGCACGGCCGAACCCGCCGCGCCGGCGGCGCGCAAGCGTCGCCGCCGGCGCCGTCCATCCGGCAAGCCGGGAACGACGTGACGACGGCCTACGTCGCACTGGGCGGCAACCTGGGCGATCCGCGGCGCCGCGTGCCGGCGGCGATGGATGCGCTGGCCGCTTTGCCCGGCACCCGCGAACTGGCGCGCTCGCGGCTGTACCTGACGCCGCCGTGGGGCGTGCTGGAACAGCCGCCGTTCGTGAACGCGGCGATGGCGCTGGACACGTCGCTGCCGCCGCATGCGCTGCTCGACGCGCTGCTGGCGATCGAGCGCGACGCCGGCCGCGTGCGCGCCGAACGCAACGGCCCGCGCACGCTGGACCTGGACCTGCTGCACATGGACGGCGTGGTCCTGCGCGACGAGCGCCTGGTCCTGCCGCACCCGCGCATCGCCGAGCGCGCCTTCGTGCTGCTGCCGCTGAACGACATCGCACCGGCTCTGGAGCTGCCCGGCATGGGGCGCGTGGACGCGCTGCTGGCACGCGTGGATGCGTCAGGGTGCGAAGCGCTGCCTTGAGCCTCCGCGGCCCCGCGCCGGATAATCGACCATCCCCCCGCTGACGACCCAGGAGCACGCCGTGTACGTGCACAACGCCGATACCCCCGCGCGCAAGCCGGTCACCGTGCCCGGGCTGCATGCGATGAAAGCCGAGGGCCGGCGCATCGCCGTGCTGACCGCCTACGACGCCAGCTTCGCCTGGCAGCTGGAGCGCGCCGGCGTGGACGTGGCCCTGGTCGGCGACTCGCTGGGCATGGTGATGCAGGGCCACGGCAGCACGCTGCCGGTGACGCTCGACCAGATGGTCTACCACACCACGATGGTGTCACGCGGACTGGAGGCCACGCTGCTGGTCGCCGACCTGCCGTTCATGGCCGACCGCGACGTGCCGCACGCGCTGGAAGCCGGCGCGCGGCTGGTGGGCGAGGCCGGCGCGGCGATGGTGAAGATCGAGGGCGGCGCGCCGCACGTGCTCGACGCCATCGCGGCCTTGACGGCGCGCGCGATCCCGGTCTGCGCGCACCTGGGCCTCACCCCGCAGTCGGTGCACAAGTTCGGCGGCTTCCGCATCCAGGGGCGCGAGCAGGAAGCGGCCGAGCGCGTGCTGGCCGAGGCGCTGGCGGTGCAGGCCGCCGGCGCCGACCTGCTGGTGCTGGAAGGCGTGCCGACGGCGCTAGGCGAGCGGGTGACGAAGGCGGCGGGGATCCCGGTGATCGGCATCGGCGCCGGCCCGCACTGCGACGGCCAGGTGCTGGTGATCCAGGACATGCTCGGCATCACCCGCGGCAAGCGGCCCAAGTTCAGCAAGGATTTCCTCGCCGGCCGCGGTTCCGTGGCGGCGGCGATCGAGGCCTACGTGGCCGACGTGCGCAGCGGCGCCTTTCCGGCGCCTGAGCACTGCTTCAACTGACCCCAGGCAGGTTCATCCATGCAAACGGTACAAGACGTCCCCGCCCTGCGCGCCGCGGTCCGCGGCTGGCGCGCGCAAGGGCAGACGGTGGGCCTGGTGCCGACCATGGGCAACCTCCATGCCGGGCACCACTCGCTGATCAAGCTGGCGCGGGCGCGCGCCGATCGCGTGGTGGCCAGCGTGTTCGTCAACCCCACCCAGTTCGGCCCCAACGAGGACTTCGAGCGCTACCCGCGCACGCTGGCGCAGGACCAGGCCGGTCTTGCCGAGCACGGTTGCGACTTGTTGTTCGCGCCCGAGGTGGCGACGATGTACCCGTTCGGCGCCGCGCACGGCGTGAGCATCCACGTGCCGCAGGTCACCGACACGCTGGAAGGCGCGCACCGGCCCGGTCATTTCGACGGCGTGGCCACCGTGGTGTGCAAGCTGTTCAACCTGGTGCAGCCGGACCTCGCCGTGTTCGGGCAGAAGGATTACCAGCAGCTCAAGGTGATCGAGCGCATGGTGCGCGACCTGTCGCTGCCGGTGAAGGTGTTGGCCGCGCCCACCCAGCGCGCCGACGACGGGCTGGCGCTCAGCTCGCGCAACCAGTACCTGTCGGCGGCGGAGCGGGCGCTGGCGCCGCAGATTCACGCCACCCTGGTGCAGATGCGCGAACTGGTCGGCAAGGGACATGCGCGGCGCATCGTCGAGGAAGCGGCGCACTCGAAGCTGGAGCGTGCGGGCTTCGTGCCCGACTACGTGGTCATCCGCCGCGCGGAGGACCTGTCCGAGCCCGCCGACGGCGAGCGCGAGGGCCTGGTGGCGCTGGTCGCCGCCCGCCTCGGCGCCACGCGCCTGATCGACAACTTGCCCTTCGATTGAACCGGCCCCATCTGTCGGGCGAAGATGGCGATGTTGCGGCGCAACGTCGCCGGTTCGATAATGCGAGGCTGCGCAGGCCGTTCCTGCTGGACTGAAGTCATGCAACTGAACATGCTCAAGGCGAAGATCCACCGCGCCACGGTGACCCACGCCGAGCTGCACTACGAAGGCTCGATCGCGATCGACGGCAACCTGCTGGACGCCGCCGGCATCCGCGAGTACGAGCAGATCCACGCCTGGGACATCGACAACGGCAACCGCTTCGTCACCTACGCGCTGCGCGCCGAGGAAGGCTCGGGCATCATCTCGGTGAACGGCAGCGCCGCGCGCAGCGTGCAGAAGGGCGACCTGATCATCATCGCCGCCTTCGCGCAGTTGAACGAGGCCGAGCTGGAACAGTTCCAGCCCACCTGCGTGTACGTCGCGGCCGGCCCGGGCAACCGCATCAGCCACACCAACCGTTCGATCCCGAAGCAGATGGCGGCGGCCTGAGGCCGTCGCTCAGGGCGCCTTCCCCGCCTGTTGCGCCAGCGCCCAGGCCACGTGCTCGCGCACGACGGCCGAGGGATGGCCGGCGCGCGCGTTCAGCGCCGCGACCACGGCCGGCGACCATGGTGCGTTGCCCAGTGCCACCGCGATGTTGCGCAGCCAGCCTTCGTGGCCGGTGCGGCGGATCGCCATGCCTTCGGTGCGCCTGAGGAATTCGTCTTCGTCCCATGCGAACAGCTCCACCAGCCTGGCGCCGTCCAGGCGGTGCCGCGGCGCGAAGTCGGGTTCGGCGGCCTGCTGGGCGAACTTGTTCCACGGACAGACCAGCTGGCAGTCATCGCAGCCGAAGATGCGGTTGCCCATCGGCGCGCGCAGTGCCTCGGGGATCGAACCGCGCAGCTCGATGGTGAGGTAGGAGATGCAGCGCCGCGCGTCCAGCCGGTACGGCGCCAGGATCGCCTGCGTGGGGCAGACGTCGATGCAGCGGCGGCAGCTGCCGCAGTGCGCGCTGGCCGGTTCGTCCACCGGCAGCGGCAGGTCGGTGTACAGCTCGCCGAGGAAGAAGTACGAGCCGGCGTGGCGGTTGATCAGCACGGTGTGCTTGCCGATCCAGCCCAGCCCCGCGTTGCGCGCGAGCGCCTTTTCCAGCACCGGCGCGGAATCGACGTAGGCGCGGTGGCCGAACTCGCCCGCCGCGTCGCGGATGCGCTCGGCCAGCTTCTGCAGGCGGTTGCGCATCAGCTTGTGGTAGTCGCGGCCCAGCGCGTAGCGCGACACGTAGCCGGCCTCGCCGTCGCCCAGCACGTCCCACGCGTTGCGCGTGCCGGGCGGTACGTAATCCATGCGCACCGAAATCACCCGCCGCGTGCCCGGCTCCAGCTCGGCCGGGCGGCTGCGCTTCGTGCCGTGGCGAGCCATGTAGTCCATCTCGCCGTGCAGGCCGTCGTCGAGCCAGCGTTGCAGGTATGCCTCGTCGGGCTCCAGCCCGATGCCGCTGATGCCGGCCCCGGCAAAGCCCAGCTCGCCCGCCCAGCGTTTGATGTCGCGGGCGAGGGCGGCGTAGTCGATGGCGGAGGCGGCGGACATGCGGCCATTGTAGGAGACGTCGCGAGGCGGGCGCCGCGGCAGGCCTATAATCCGCGCATGCCCAGCCCCGTCCACAGCCGCGACCTCTACACCGTGGAACAGGTGCGTGCGCTGGATCGGCGCGCGATCGACGAGCTGGGCGTGCCCGGCGTCGAGTTGATGCGGCGCGCGGCCTGGGCCGGGCTTTCCAGCCTGCGCCGGCACTGGCCGCAGGCGCATCGCATCGCGGTGCATTGCGGGCCGGGCAACAACGGCGGCGACGGGTTCCTGCTCGCCACGCTGGCGCGCGAGGCCGGTCTGCAGGTCGAGGTGCTGGCGCTGGCCGACGCCGCCCGCGGCGACGCGGCCGAGGCGCGGCGGGCGTGGGAATCCACGGGCGGCGCGGTGCATCGCTGGGCCGGCGAAGGCGGGCTGCCCCGCGTCGACGTCCACGTGGACGCTCTTTACGGCACCGGCCTGCGCCGCGCGCCGGAGGCCGTCGCGGCCGCGCTGATCGAGCGCATCAACGCCGATGCGTGCCCGGTGCTCGCGCTGGACGTGCCTTCCGGGCTGGATGCCGATACCGGGCGCTGCCCGGGCGTCGCAATCCGGGCCGAGGCGACGGTGAGCTTCATCGCCGCCAAGCGCGGCCTGTGCACCGGCCAGGCCGCCGACCATACCGGGCGGCTGGAGCTGGACATGCTGGGCCTCCCCGACACGCTGTGGCAGGACATCGCGCCCGACGCGCAGCTGCTGCAGCCGGACCACCTGCCGCCGCGCGCCCGCGCCGCGCACAAAGGCGCCAACGGCCACGTGCTGGCGATCGGCGGCGACCACGGCACGGCCGGGGCGATCCGCCTGTGCGGCGAGGCCGCGCTGCGCGCCGGCGCGGGGCTGGTCAGCGTGGCGACCCGCGCCGAGCACCTGCTCGCGCTCAATGCCGCCCGCCCCGAGCTGATGGCCCATGCGGTGGACGGGCCACAGGCGCTACAGGCCCTGCTGGAGCGCGCCAGCGTGCTGGCGCTCGGCCCCGGACTGGGCCAGCACGCCTGGGGCCATGCGCTGTGGCTCACCGCGCTGGACGCGGGACTGCCGCTGGTGCTGGACGCCGACGGGCTGAACCTGCTGGCGCGCGAGCCGCGCCGTCTGGCGCAACCGGCGGTGCTGACGCCGCATCCCGGCGAGGCGGCGCGGCTGCTGCACCAGGACGTGGCACAGGTGGAAGCCGACCGCTATGCCGCCGTGCGCGCACTGGCCGAACGCTATGGCGCGGTGGCGGTGCTGAAGGGCGCGGGCAGCCTGGTCGCCGACCCGGCCGGCCGCGTGGCCGTGTGCCCCTGGGGCAATCCGGGCATGGCCAGCGGCGGCATGGGCGACCTGCTCACCGGCGTCGTCGCCGCGCTGCTGGCGCAGGGCTGCGATGCCTGGGATGCCGCCTGCCTCGGCGTGGGCCTGCATGCGCGTGCCGGCGACCTGGCCGCGCGGCAGGGCGAACGCGGCCTGCTGGCGGGCGACTTGCTGGGACCGCTGCGGACGCTGGGCAACGGGCTGGAAACGGACGCATGAACGCACACGAACACGCTCCCGGCGAACTTCGCCGCGAACTGGCCGACGAGGCCGCCACCCTTGCGCTGGGTCGGCGGTTCGCCCGGGCCCTGCGGCACGATGGCCTGGTGGTCTACCTGCACGGCGACCTCGGTGCCGGCAAGACCAGCTTCGCCCGCGCCCTGCTGGGCGCCCTGGGCGTGGGCGAGCGCATCAAGAGCCCGACCTACAGCCTGGTCGAGGGCTACCAGGCGCAGGGGCGCCCGGCCTGGCACCTGGACCTGTATCGCATCGCCGATCCGGGCGAGCTCGAATGGCTGGGCCTGGACGCGCTGGCCGATCCGGCCGCGCTGGTGCTGGTCGAGTGGCCCGAACGCGGCCGTGGTGCTCTGCCGGCGCCGGACCTCGAGATCGCGCTGGCCCATGCCGGCACCGGACGCCGCGCTGCGCTGCGTCCGCTCAGCGCCCGCGGCCGGGCGGTGCTGGCACGCCTGGGCTAGGGCCTCAATCGCAAGTCTTCGTTTTCCTTCGGGAATTTCCGCCACGCCTGGGTGCATGGCATGGGGTTCGTTGCCCCGGGATACGGGCAAAACCTTGAGATGATCTGACGAATGCCATGCAGGTCATGGATATTCAAGGGAAAAACCCTTGCAAAGCGGCATCGGCTGCGCTTCAATGCGGCTCCATGAACGGAACCCTGACGCGCCTGCTGTGGATGGCCGCTGCCGCGACGGCGGCGGCGTTGCCGTGCGGCGCGCGCGCCGCCCAGGTGCAGGACGCCCGCGTCTGGGCCGGACCGGACTACACCCGCGTGGTGTTCGACCTGTCCGCACCGGTGCGCTACAGGCTCAGCCGGCAGGGCGACCAGGTGGTGATCGAGCTGCCGGCCAGCAGCCTGGCGGCCGGCTTCGACGCACCGGCCGCGCAGGGCCGCCTCAAGGGCCTGACCGACGCCCGCCAGGGCGACACGCTGCGGTTCACCGCCAGCATGGCGCCCGGCAGCAGTCCGCGCGACTTCACCCTGGGCCCGTCCGGCAAGGCCGCCTACCGGCTGGTGCTGGACCTGTATCCGGGCAGTGTCCAGTCCCCGGCGACGGTCGCCCAGGCTGCCCCGGCCAAGAATGCGCCGGCCAGGGCCGATGCGGCGCCTGCGGTGCTGCCGGCGAAGGACCAGCACCGCATCGTCGACTTCAAGCATCTCGATTCGCGCCAGGTGGCCGCACTGCTCGGCGGCGAGCGCAAGGTGGTGGTGGCGGTCGACGCCGGCCACGGCGGCAAGGACCCCGGCGCGCACGGCCCGGACGGCACGCTGGAGAAGAACGTGACGCTGGCGGTGGCGCGCGACCTCGCCGCGGCGATCAACCGGCAGCCCGGCATGAAGGCCGTGCTGACCCGCGACGGGGACTACTTCATCCCGCTGAAGCGCCGCTACGAGATCGCGCGCGCCGACAAGGCCGACCTGTTCGTGTCCATCCATGCCGACTCCTACAGCAGCGGCGATGCGCGCGGTTCGTCGGTGTGGGTGCTGTCCTCGCGCGGCAAGAGCTCGGTCGCGGCGCAGTTGCTGGCCGACCGCGAGAACAGCTCCGACCTGATCGGCGGCGTTTCGCTGGCTTCCGAGGACGACAGCCTCGCCTCGGTGCTGCTGGACATGCAGCAGGGCTGGGCGGTTCAGTCCAGCTCGGTGGTCGCCAACAACGTGTTGAAGGCGCTGGCCCAGCTCGGCCCCACCCATCGCGACCACATCGAGAACGCCAACTTCGTGGTGCTGCGCTCGCCCGATGTGCCGTCGATCCTGGTCGAGACCGCCTTCATCAGCAATCCGGTCGAGGAGCGCAAGCTGCGCGACCCGCGCCACCAGAAGGCGCTGGCCGATGCGGTGATGGGCGGCATCAAGGACTATTTCGAGGCCACGCCGCCGCCGGGCACCTGGTTCGCGGCGCAGGCCGCGCGGCGCGCGGGCGTGCAGTTGGCCTCGGCGGAGCCTGCGGACCGGCCGTCCGGTGCGGGCAAGGCCGACGCGAACGTGCGCGACATGCATCGCGTGGCGCGCGGCGAAAGCCTCGGCAGCATCGCGCGCCAGTACGGCGTCAGCATCGGCTCGCTCAAGAGCGCCAACGGCATCAGCAGCAACAGCGTGCGCGCCGGCATGGTGCTGATGATTCCCGCCGGCTGATCGCACGTTCCGGCTTTCGTCGCCCCGGGGCGATCGCTAAGCTTGGGCGATGCCCATCCGTCCGCTGACCCCCGACCTCGTCAACCAGATCGCCGCCGGCGAGGTGATCGAGCGCCCCTCGTCCGTGGTCAAGGAACTGGTCGAGAACAGCCTCGACGCCGGCGCCGCGCGCATCGAGGTCGACATCGAGCAGGGCGGCGCGCGGCTGATCCGGGTGCGCGATGACGGCGGCGGCATCGCGCCCGACGAGCTGCCGCTGGCGGTGGCCTCGCACGCGACCAGCAAGATCGGCAGCTTCGACGATCTCGAACACGTGGCCAGCATGGGCTTCCGCGGCGAGGCGCTGGCCTCGGTGTCCTCGGTGGCGCGCTTCGCGCTCACCTCGCGCCAGCGCGAGGCCGAGACCGCGTTCCGCATCGAGGTGGACGGCGGCCGGCTGCAGGCGGCGCGTCCCGCGCAGCATCCGCCGGGCACCAGCGTGGAAGTGCGCGACCTGTTCTACAACGTGCCCGCGCGCAAGAAGTTCATGCGCGCCGAGCGCACCGAGTTCGCCCACATCGACGACCTGCTTAAGTCGCTGGCGCTGGCGCGCGGCGGCGTGGAGTTCCGGCTCAGCCACAACGGCAAGCCGGTGCGCATCTGGAAGGCCGCGCGCGACGAGCAGGCGCAGTTGCGACGCGTGGCCGAGGTGCTGGGCGAGGACTTCCCCGCGCAGAGCCTGCGCGTGGACCACGCTGCGGCGGGCATGCACCTGTCCGGCTGGGTCGGCCTGCCCACCGCCTCGCGCAGCCAGGCCGACCAGCAGTATTTCTACGTCAACGGCCGCCTGGTGCGCGACCGCGTGGTAGCGCACGCGGTGCGCCAGGCCTACGCCGACGTGCTGTTCCACGGCCGCCATCCGGCCTTCGTGCTGTACCTGGAGCTCGACCCGGCCGGGGTGGACGTGAACGTGCACCCGGCCAAGCACGAGGTGCGTTTCCGCGAGCAGCGGCTGGTGCACGACTTCCTGTTCCGCACCTTGCACGAGGCGCTGGCGCAGACCCGCGCGGGGCAGGTGGAGTCGCACGCGCAGGCCGACGACGGTCGCCTGCACATGAGTACCGCCGGCGGGGGCGCCGCGCACGCCATCGCCCCCGGCCTGCCCGCCGTGGCCCGTGCGACCGCGTGGCCCGTGCGCGCCGAACAGAACCGCCTCGCGCTGGGCGTGCGCGACGAACCGCTGGCGGACTACGCCGCCCTGCTGGGCGAGCCGGCGCATGCGGCCGCCGCGACGGCGCCGATGCCGGCCGCCGGGGAGGGCGAGGCGCCGCCGCTCGGCTTCGCCATCGCCCAGCTCAAGAGCATCTACATCCTGGCCGAGAATGCGCAGGGCCTGGTGCTGGTGGACATGCACGCCGCGCACGAGCGCATCACCTACGAGAAGCTCAAGGCCGGCCGCGCCTGCAGCAACCTGCGCTCGCAGCTGCTGCTGGTGCCACTGAGCCTGGCCGTCAGCGCGAAGGAGGCCGCCGCCGCCGAGGAGCACGCCGAGGCGCTGGCCGACTGGGGCCTGGAGCTGTCGCGCAGCGGACCGTCCGGCGTGGTGGTGCGGCGCATCCCGGCGCTGCTGGAAGGCGCCGACGTCGGCCAGCTCACCCGCGACGTGCTGGCGGAACTGGCCCAGCACGGCAGCTCGCGCCGCCTGCAGGAACTGGAGAACGAGCTGCTCTCGACCATGGCCTGCCACGGCTCAGTGCGCGCCGGCCGGCGCCTGACCGTTCCGGAGATGAACGCGCTGCTGCGCGAGATGGAAGCCACCGAGCGCTCCGGCCAGTGCAACCACGGGCGACCCACCTGGACGCAACTCAGCCTGGGCGAGCTGGATAGGTTGTTCATGCGCGGCCGGTAGGGTTGATGTGCTCCTCCCCCTGCTTGCAGGGGGAGGTCGGGAGGGGGTCCAACCCTCCCCTGCAAGCAGGGGAGGGAGTGAAGCCGGCTTGCCCGTTGCGCGTTTGGACGTCCATACTCGGACTTCCATTGTCGCGGATCGTCCCCATGTCGCGAGTCGCCGCCTTTGTCCTTGCCCTGATCTCCGGAGTCGCCATCGTGTCCGCTGCCGAAACCCCGTCGCCCTATGTCCACGAGATCGAGCAGTGGCGCGCCGCCCGCGTGGCGCGGCTCACCGCGCCGGACGGCTGGCTCAGCCTGATCGGTCTGGAGTGGTTGCACGAGGGTGCCAACCGTGTCGGCAGCGCGGCCGACAACGACATCGTGCTGAAGGCCGGTCCCGCGCACCTGGGCACGGTGACGCTGGCGGCGAACGGCGCGACGAGCATCGCGCTGGCGAAGGGCAGCGGCGCCAGCGTGGACGGCAAGCCGGTCGACGCGGCCGTGCTGGTCGACGACATGCACGTGCAGGACGGCGCCGCGCCTACCACGGTGCGCTTCGGCCATGCGAACTTCTACGTGATCGAGCGCGACGGCCGCAAGGCGTTGCGCGTGAAGGATGCCGATGCCGAGGCTCGCCGCGATTTCGCAGGCATCGACTATTTCCCGATCGACCCGTCCTGGCGCGTCGAGGCCGACTGGGTGCCGTTCGACCCGCCGCAGGACCTGCAGATGGGCTCGGTGATCGGCACCATCGACACGGTGAAGGTGCCCGGCAAGGCGGTGTTCCGGCGGGACGGCCACGTGTTCGAGCTGCTGCCGTACCAGGAAGAGCCGGGCGGCGAGCTGTTCTTCGTGCTGGCCGACCGCACCTCGGGCAAGGAAACCTACGGCGCCGCGCGCTTCCTCTACGCCGCGCTGCCGGCCGGCGGCGTGGACAAGCCGGGGCGTGTCGTCCTCGACTTCAACAAGGCCTACAACCCGCCATGCGCCTTCACGCCGTTCGCCACCTGCCCGCTGGCGCCGCCGGAGAACCGGCTGGACCTGGCGGTCACCGCGGGCGAGAAGAAGTACCGCGGCGGGCAGCACTGAAGGGTTCACGACCTCGCGATGCTGCGGTCGCGAGGTCGCCACTGCGAGGCTGTCCGTGCGACGCCGTCATTCCGGCGCAGGCCGGAACCCAGTGAAGTACTCGTGCGAAGCACGCGATTATAGAGTTGGTTTTCATGTGCTTCGCACGGCTGGTTTCAACTGGATTCCGGCCTGCGCCGGAATGACGGCGTTGGTGCGCGGAGGGGAACGGGTGGCCGGGATTTTCAGCTCCCCTTGAACACCGCCTTGCGCTTTTCCAGGAACGCGCTGGTGCCTTCGCGCATGTCCCCGGTGGAGAACATCAGCGCGAAGCCCTGGGTCTCGAACTCCAGCCCTTGGTCCAGCGAAGCCTCGCCGCCTTGCAGCACCGCATCGAGGATGCCCGCGGCGGCCAGCGGCGCGGCGGCGGCGAGCTGGTCGGCCAGCGCGGCCACCGCCTCGTCCAGCGCTTCCGGCGCCACCACGCGGTTGACGATGCCCAGTTCGTAGGCGCGCTGCGCGCCGATCGGCGCGCCGGTGAGGCACAGCTCCAGCGCGGCGCTGCGGCCGGCCAGGCGCAGCAGGCGCTGGGTGCCGCCGAAGCCGGGGATCAGGCCGAGGTTGATCTCCGGCTGGCCGAACTTCGCCTTCTCGCTGGCCACGCGCAGGTGGCAGGCCATCGCCAGCTCCATGCCGCCGCCCAGTGCGAAGCCCTGGATGCGCGCGAGCACCGGCTTGCCCAGCCGCTCGATGGCGGTCATCAGGCGCTGGCCGGCGCGCGAGAAGCCCTGCGCCTGCACTGGCGTGTAGCCGTTCATCTCGGCGATGTCGGCGCCGGCCACGAAGGCCTTCTCGCCCGCGCCGGCCAGCACCACCACGCGCACGGCGTCGTCCTGCGCGGCCTGGGCGAAGGCGATGGTCAGCTCGTTGAGCGTGTCGCGGTTCAGCGCGTTGAGCTTGTCGGGGCGGTTCACCGTGATGGTGCGCACCGCGCCGCGGTTGGCGATCTCGAGGTTGCGATAGGCCATGGGGAGGGCTCCGGCGGGCAAAGCCGGCATGGTAGCAGCGGGAACCTTTGCAGCCGCGGGTTTTCTCAGTTCCGTGCGCCGGATCGGCCGGGCATTGCTGCATGCGGCTGCGAACGCGCTACGATGTCGCGCCGTGTGGAACGGAGTAAGGGAATGACACGACTGCGTTGGCTGGCCCTGGGCTTGCTCTGCGTCGCGGCGGCGGCGACGGCGCAGCAGCGCCTGACGAAGCCCGGCACACAGTCGGTGAAGCTGGACACGCACAAGCTTTCCTACGCGATCGGCTACCAGCTCGGCAGCCAGTTCGCCGACGGCCAGCCGGCGGTGGACATGGCCACGCTGCAGCAGGCCATGCGCGACGCTTACGCCAAGCACCCGCCGGCCGTGCCGATGCAGGACATGCACCTGCAGCTGCGCGAGCTCGACCACGAGATGCACCAGCACGCGCTGGCCGAATACCGGCACCTCGCCGCGCTGAACCTGCGCAAGAGCCAGGACTACATGGCGAAGAACGCCCGGCAGCCGGGCGTGGTGCAGCTGCCCTCGGGCATCCAGTATGCGGTGATCCGGAAGGGCAGCGGCACCGCCAGCCCCACCGTCACCAGCACGGTCACGGTGAACTACCGCGGCATGCTCACCGACGGCACCGAGTTCGACAGCACCTGGGCGCGCGGCCAGCCGGTGAGCTTCGAGGTGGACAAGGTGATTCCCGGCTGGCAGGACGTGATCCCGCGCATGCACGTGGGCGACCGCTGGAAGGTGGTGATCCCGCCGCAGCTGGCCTACGGCGAGCACGGCGCGCTGCCGCGCATCGGCCCGAACGAGGCGCTGGTGTTCGAGATCGAGCTGCTCGGCATCAAGGCCGACCAGGACGGCCACTGACGCCGCGGTGGTAGCATGGCGGGGCATGTCGAACGTCCCTGCCGCACCTTCCCCCGCGCTTACGCCCTGCATCGGCATCTGCCGGCTGGATGCGCGCGGCTATTGCCTGGGCTGCCGCCGCACCGGCGATGAAATCGCGCGCTGGCGCACGATGAGCGACGCCGAGCGCCGGTACTGGATGGACACCGTCCTGCCGGCGCGGCACCCGGCATGATCGACGAACTGCAACGGGCCCTGCGGCCGCTGTCCGCGCCGCCCGCGCCGCCGGGCTGGAACCACGCGCAGATGGCCGAGCTGCTGGGCGACGCGCCGCTGCGCCAGGCCGCCGTGTTGCTGGGCCTGCGCCAGGGCGTACAGCCGCGGCTGATCCTCACCGTACGCACCAGCCATCTCACCTCGCACGCGGGCCAGGTGGCCTTTCCCGGCGGTCGCCGCGACGCCGTCGACCGCGACGCGCTGGCCACCGCGCTGCGCGAGAGCGAGGAGGAGATCGGCCTGGACCGCGCGCTGGCCGCGCCGCTGGGCTACCTCGACTGCTTCGAGACGATCAGCGGCTTCTGCATCACGCCGGTGGTGGCGAAGGTGGCTGCCGACGCGCTGCTGCGCCCGGCGCCCGACGAGGTGGCCGAGGTGTTCGAGGTGCCGCTGGCCTTCTTCCTCGACCCGGCCAACCTGCGCCGCTACACCATGGAATACCGCGGGCACCGCCGCGAGATGGTGGAGTTCGTCCACGGCGGCCATCGCATCTGGGGCGCCACCGCGGCCATACTGCTGAACCTGCTCACGAGGATGGGACGCGCATGAAGACCACGCTGATTTCCGCCGCCGAACTCGCGGCGCTGCCACCGCAGGACGTGCTGGTCGTCGATTGCCGCTACGACACCGCCGACTCCGGCAGGGGCGAGCGCGACTACCGCGCCGGCCACGTCCCGGGCGCGGTGTTCGCCAGCCTCGATCGCGACCTGTCCGACCTGTCGCGCCAGTCCGAGGGGCTGGGCCGCCACCCGCTGCCCTCGGAGCCGGCGTTCGCCGCCGTGCTGGGCCGCTGGGGCTGGCGCCCGGGACTGCAGGTGGTGGCCTACGACGCCGGCAGCGGCGCGCTGGCGGCGGCGCGATTGTGGTGGCTGCTGCGGCTGGCCGGCGAACGCGCCGTGGCCGTGCTCGACGGCGGCTACGCGGCGTGGCAGGCCGCCGGGCTGCCGGCGGAGACGGCGGTGCCCGCGCGCACGCCGACCCAGGCGACGATCCGCTTCGACCCGGCGCAGGTGGTGCTGGACCACGCCGCGGTGACCCACCGTCCCGACCAACTGCTGCTCGATGCGCGCGCCGCGCCGCGCTACCGTGGCGACACCGAGCCGCTGGACCGCGTGGGTGGCCACGTCCCCGGCGCGCGCAACCGGCCCTTCGCCGACAACCTCGCCGCCGACGGCCGCTTCAAGCCCGCCGACGAGCTGAAGCGTGAATTCCTCGCCGTGCTCGGCGACCGCGCGCCGTCGCAGGTGGTGCACTCCTGCGGGTCCGGCGTCACCGCCTGCCACAACCTGCTGGCGATGGAACACGCGGGGCTGGCCGGCTCGCGCCTGTACGCGCCGTCGTGGAGCGGCTGGGTCAGCGACCCCGCGCGGCCGGTGGCCACCGGCGACGCCTAGCGCACCGGCACGCGGCGTCGCCGGCGGCGTCTTCCGATAAGCTGGCCGGCGTCCCCCGGCCATCGAGAGGCACCGCATGCCGAGACTGCTGCCGAAGACCGCGTTCGTCCTGGGCCTGTTCGCCGGCGCCGCGCCGGCCGGCGCGGCGCCCGTTCCCGCCGCCGCGCCCGGGGCGCTGGCGGCACGCATCACGGCCGAGCGGATCGGCGATGGCATCGCCGCCTTCCTGCCGCCGGGCATGACGATGTATCCCCGCTCGCTGGCCCTGTTGCGCACGCCGCGGGCCGAGGGCGCCTTGCCTGCCGGCTGGGCGATCCGCCCGCGCTACGACCGCCACGACGGCAAGACCCGCGTCACCGTGCCGGTGCCGCAGGGCGCCGACCTGTACGGCACCGGCGAGGTCACCGGGCCGCTGCGCCGCAACGGCGAAAGCATCACGCTGTGGAACACCGACAACTTCGAGTACGCGAGGGACGGTGGCAAGCGGCTCTACCAGTCGCACCCGTGGGTGCTGGGCGTGCGGCCGGACGGCAGCGCGTTCGGCGTGCTGTTCGATTCCGCCTGGCGCGCCACGCTGGCCACCGGCCGCGACATCGTGTTCGAGTCCGATGGTCCTGCGATGCCGGTGATCGTGATCGACCGCGCCTCGCCGCAGGCCGTGCTGGAAGGGCTGGCGGCGCTCACCGGCACGATGCCGCTGCCGCCGCGCTGGGCGCTGGGCTACCAGCAGTCGCGCTGGTCGTACACGCCCGACACGCGCGTGCTGCAGATCGCCGACGAATTCCGCAGGCGGCACATCCCGGCCGACGTGATCTGGATGGACATCGACTACATGGACGGCTTCCGGGTATTCACCTTCGACCCGAAGACCTTCCCCGACCCGCAGTGGCTCAACCGCGAACTGCACGCGCGCGGCTTCCACAGCGTGTGGATGATCGATCCGGGCGTGAAGGTCGACCCCGGCTACACGGTGTACGACAGCGGCACCGCGCAGGACGTATGGGTGAAGGATGCGCAGGGCCGCGACTACCACGGCACGGTATGGCCGGGCGCGGTGGTCTTCCCCGATTTCACCCGGCCGCAGACGCGGCGGTGGTGGTCGGGCCTGTACAAGGACTTCATGGCGCAGGGCGCGGACGGCGTGTGGAACGACATGAACGAGCCCTCGGTGTTCAACGTCGAAGGCCAGACCATGCCCGACGACAACCGCCACCGCGGCGGCGGCGAACTGGCGCCGGGGCCGCACCTGGAATACCACGACGTGTACGGCATGCTGATGGTGCGCGCCACGCGCGAGGGCATCCAGGCGGCGAACCCGGACAAGCGGCCGTTCGTGCTGACGCGCTCCAACTTCCTGGGCGGCCAGCGCTACGCGGCGACCTGGACCGGCGACAACGCCTCGACCTGGGACGACCTCAGGCTGTCGATCCCGATGTCGATCAACCTCGGCCTGTCCGGCCAGCCGTTCAGCGGGCCGGACATCGGTGGCTTCAGCGGCACGGCCACGCCCGAGCTGTGGGCGAACTGGATCGCGGTGGGCGCGTTCTATCCGTTCTCGCGCGGGCACACCATCAAGGCGCCGCAGCAGAAGGAGCCGTGGGCGTTCGGTCCGGCGGTGGAAAAGACCGCGCGCATCGCCATCGAGCGCCGCTACCGGTTGCTGCCCTACCTCTACACGCTGTTCCGCGAAAGCTCGCTGGATGGCCTGCCGGTGATGCGGCCGGTGTTCTTCGCCGATCCGCGCGACCCGCGCCTGCGTACGGAGCAGCAGGCCTTCCTGCTTGGCGGCGACCTGCTGGTGGTGCCGGCCTTCGCGAAGCAGCCCGCCCTGCCGCAGGGCATCTGGCGCACGGTGTCGCTGGTCGACGGCGACCGCTCGGATCCATTGCAGGCGACTTTGAAAGTGCGCGGCGGCGCGGTCGTGCCGTTGGGCCGGATCGTGCAGGACAGCAACGAGGATTCGTTCCAGCCGCTGACCCTGCTGGTGAGCCTGGACGCACATGGTCGTGCGCAAGGCCGGCTGTACGAAGACGCGGGCGACGGTTACGGCTATCGCCGCGGCGAATACCGCCTCACCACCTACCGCGCCGAGCGGCAGGGCGACACGGTGAAGGTGGGCATCGCCGGCCGCGAGGGGCATTGGCCGGCGGCCGCACGGCCGGTGGTGGTGCAGCTTGTGACCGACGCGGGCGTGGTCTTCGCGCGCGGCACGGACGGCAACGTCACGTTGCGCCTGCCGCGCACGCGCTGACGCGCGCCGCCTCCATGGTGAAGGCGTCCAGGTCCGTGCGTGTCTGCGCGAGGCCTGCCGGAAGGGGACGCGTCATCGGATGATGCGCGCCATCCGGCCCGTCATTCCGGCGCAGGCCGGAATCCAGCGACGATCACGTTTATCCAGGCCGTACCGCGACTGGATGACCAGACCTTCGTCTGTTGATAAAGCGCCTCCGGCCTGCGCCGGAATGACGAGCGGGGTCGTGGCAGGCGATCAGCACCGGTCATAGTCCCGTATCAATCCTTCTTGCCCAGCCGCGCCACCAGCGCCTGCAGCGTGGCCTGCGTCTGCGGGTGGTAGAAGCCTTCGATGAAGTCGTCGATCGGCAACGCGTCCACGTCGGCCCACGCCTCGGCCAGGTCGGCGCGGGCGATGCGGCGGGTAGCCAGCATGGCGTGGGCCGGGCGGGCGAGCAGTTCGTCCAGCCAGACGCGGGCGCGCGTCACCACCTGGTCGACGCCGGTGGTTTCGTCGACGAAGCCGCAGGCCAGCGCCTCGGCCGCGTCGACCATCGCGCCGGCCACCAGCAGGCGTTCGGCGCGCCGGGCGCCCACCACGCGACGCAGCGCGAACTGGATGCAGTCGGGCACGACCAGCCCGACCTGCACTTCGTTGAGGCCGATCCTGTAGGGGCCCTCGGCCATCACGCGATAGTCGCAGAACAGCGACAGCACCGCGCCGCCGGCGGGGCTGTGACCGGTGATCGCGGCCACCACCGGCACCGGCGCACGGGCCAGCGCGCAGCCCATGTCGAAGAACGCGCGCCAGAACGCGCGCACGCCGGCGCGGTCTTGCTTGAGCAATGCCGGTACGTCCACGCCGGCGGAGAACATGCCGGGCGCGCCGGACAGCACGATGCCGCGCGCACCGCCACGCACCACGTCGTCGAGGCCGCCGCGCAGCATGCGCAACAGCTCGAGGTCGAGCGCGTTGACCGGCGGTCGCGCCAGGCGGATTTCGGCGACGTCGCCGTGTCGGAGGATGTCGAGCATGGCGGTTCCCGGTCAGCCCTGCGGCTGCTGGTCGGCGCTCCAGTGGTAGCGCACGGCATAGTCGAGCACGGCCTTGCCGTTGGCCGGCACGTTTACGCGGAATTCCAGCGTGTCGGTGGTCTGCTTGTCGGGCTTCTGGCTGGACGAGGCGAGCGTCCACTCGCGCCAGCGGCTGGGATGCTCGCGCACGGTGACGACGCGCGGGCTGTCGCCGGCGTTGCTCAGGGTGATGCGGAACGCCTCGTCCAGCGTGCGCCCGGCCTTGTCCACGTGGAAGGCGGTGCGCTCGCGCCGCGCGCGCAGGTCGAACGCGGTGCCCAGGGTGATCGCGGCGTCGCCGCCCCTGGGCGTGTCGTCGATGCGGCCTTCGCCGATGAACTGCGGCACGCCGTTGCGGTCGGCCGCGAGCACGCGCAGATAGCCGGCGGGCAGGCTGTCGAAGGCCTTCAGTTTCAGCGTGTCGACGATGCTGTCGCCGCCGCCGGTATTGAAGTCGCGGCCCAGCATCGGCTGCGGCGGCGTCCAGGTGCCGCCGTTCTCGTACAGCGCGGTGCGTTCGCAGTCCAGCGTGCGGTCGGCGTACAGCGGCACCTGGCTCACGCTGCCGTCGGGCAGGTCCACCGCGCCGGGCAGGGCGTAGCTGCGGTAGTCGGCGAGCTGCGCCTGTTCGGGCATGGCGGGCGCGGCGGCGTAGGCCGCCTTGGCCATCATCATCGGCCGCGGCGCCGAGGCCTTGGCGAAGCGCGGTTCGCCGGCGACCAGGGTGAGGTTGACATCACGCCAGTCGCGGCCGCTGCGGTTGGCGATGCTGGCGCGCGACTCGAAGCGCATGCGGCAGGCCGCGCCCGGCTGCAGCGTGGCCACGTAGGCGGCGCGCCAGCCGAGGCCGGAGGTGGGATAGCTGAGCACGGCGCGGGCGTTGCCCGCATGCGCGGCGTCCACGCGCAGGTCGAGGCTGGAGCCGGTGGGGAAGTCGGCGCCGGCGCGCACCGCCGCGTACTGGCGGATCAGCGTGTTGCCCAGCGTGCCGCGCACCAGCAGGCCGTCGCCGGCGCGCAGCAGGGTGCCCTGGGCCAGCGTCTCGCCGTTGCCGCCGAGCACGGTGACGTCCTGGCCGACCAGCCCGGTCAGCGCCGCGTCCGTGCCCTGCGCCAGCCGCAGCTGCTGCGACAGCACCTTCGCCTCGCCGCCGGGAAAGCCCAGCGCCAGCGCCTCGGCGTCGACGTGGTCGGGCAGGTTGCCCAGCACCACGTCGTGGGTGCCGGCCTGCAGCGCCAGCGTGCGCTGCTCGCGGATCACGGCATAGCCGTCGTCGTCGCCGCCGTTGCCGCTGCTGGCGTACAGCGAGGCGCTGTCGCTGCGATAGAGGGTGATCCGGGAGCCTGTCGCCGTCGTCGCCGCAGCGGCGGACGCGGTCGTGCAGCAGGCCAGGACTAGGGCGGTCAGCGTGGTTTGGCGCACGGGGGAACCTCGCAGTTCAGTCGGGGTGGGTCGCGGCCGTGCCGAATTGCAGCATATCGGAAATTTCCGCGGTGGCACGGCGGAGTTCGGCCACAGTATCGCCCATGGTTTTCCTGGCGGTGCGCTGTTCGATGAACGGAATGGTGAGCGCGCACACGGCGTGGCCGTGCAGCAGCACGGGCGCGGACAGGTCGGTGACGCCGTCCACGACGTGGCTGGGCGCGCTGGCGTAGTGGCGCGAGCGGACCTGCGCCAGCAGCCGGGCCAGCTTTCTGCGGTCGAGGTCGGGTTCGCTTTCGGCGATCGCGTCCAGCCAGCGCTCGCGGATCTGTTCGTCCTGGAAGGCCAGCAGCACGTGGCCCGAGGTGGACCGGGACATCGGGCGGCGATGGCCGACGCGCACCACCAGGGCGATTTCACCCGGCGGGTCCACGCGGGCGACCACCACGATCTGTTCGCGCGAGGGCATCACCAGGTGGCAGGCCTGGCCGGTGGCGTCGGCGAGCCGGTGCATGACCGGCAGCGCCGCCTCGACGGCGCTTTTCAGCGGCGGCTGTTCCATGCCCAGCCGGAACAGCCGCGCCGTGATCGAGTAGCCGGTGCCGCCTTCGTCGCGCGCGATGTAGTCGCGTTCCTCGAGCACCTGCAGCATGCGGAAGATCTCGCCGCGCGAGCGGCCGACGCCCTCGGAGATCTCGGCGATGCTCATCGGCACACGCGCGAGCGCGAGCAGTTCGAGGATGTCCAGCCCCTTGTCGAGTGCGGGCGCGCGGTATTTGGGCGTGGTTTTCGGCATGAGGCATTCGTCGTCCGGGCCGGCGACAAGCTTGCCGCATGTCGCGTGTCGCCGCCATGCGCCCGCGCGGAGGCGGGAGGATGTTGCGGCGCATCTTGTGTTATGGGTGAACTATATATTCATATTTGCATGACATGGCCAGGTCGGCGTGGCGCTTTCGCAATCACTGCCGGGGCAGGTGCGCCCCACGGGAGAGGATGGGTGGATTACGCGACGACGGAATCTTCCGCGCCGGCGGCGGCGACCGTGCCGGCCGGGCGCCGCGCCTGGCTGCCGCTGGCGCTGATCGTCGGGCTGTTCTTCCTGTGGGGCGGCGCCAACAACCTCAACGACGTGCTGATCGCGCAGTTCAAGAAGGCCTTCGTGCTGGACGACTTCCAGGCCGGCCTGGTGCAGAGCGCGTTCTATCTCGGCTACTTCCTGGTGGCGATGCCCGCGGCGATGTTCATGCGCCGCTTCGGCTACAAGCAGGCGGTGGTGCTGGGCCTGGCGCTGTACGGCGCGGGCGCGCTGCTGTTCTGGCCGGCGGCGGAACTGCGCACCTATGGCGTGTTCCTGTTCGCGCTGTTCGTGATCGCCACCGGCCTGGCTTTCCTGGAGACCTCGGCCAATCCGCTGATGACCGTGCTGGGGCCGCCCGGAGGCGCGGCGCGCCGGCTCAACTTCGCGCAGGCGTTCAATCCGCTGGGCTCCATCGCCGGCGTGCTGGTCGGCCAGCGTTTCATCCTCGCGGACATGGAGCATACCCCGGCGCAACTGGCCGCGATGAGCGCCGCCGGCCGCGCCGCGTACTACGCGGACGCGACGCGTGCGGTGCAGCTGCCTTATCTCTGCATCGGCCTGGTCGTGCTGGCCTGGGCCGTGCTGGTGCTGCTGGCCCGTTTCCCCGCGGTGACCGCGTCGCATGCACCTGCGGCCCATGCCGCCGGGCGCGACGGCGTGCTGACGCGGTTGCTGCGCGATCGCGGCTTCACCGGCGCGATGGCGGCGCAGTTCTTCTACGTGGGCGCGCAGGTCGGCGTGTGGAGCTACACCATCCGCTACGTGCAGGCGACGATGCCCGGCACCTCGGCGCACGCGGCGGCGAACTTCATCCTTGCCGCGCTGGTGTGCTTCATGGCCGGCCGCTTCGTGGGCGCGGCGCTGATGAAATACCTGGCGCCGGTACGGCTGCTGCTGGCCTTCGCCGCGATCAACGTCGCGCTCAGCCTGTTCGCGCTGCTGCACCCGGGCATGGGCGGCGCCTGTGCGCTGGTGGCCTGCAGCTTCTTCATGTCGGTGATGTACCCGACGATCTTCGCGCTGGGCGTGGAAGGCATGGACGACGACGAGCGCAAGCTCGGTTCGGCCCTGCTGGTGATGACCATCATCGGCGGCGCGGTGCTGACGGCGGCGATGGGCGCGGTATCCGACCATGCCGGTATCGCGCGCGCGCTGGGGGTGCCGGCGCTGGGCTTCGCCGTGGTGGCGTGGTTCGCGTGGCGGCGCCTGCCGCGCACGGGCGGGGCGGGCGCCTGATGCCGCGTCTCTGCTACGCCCTGGACCTGCGCGACGACGCGGCGGCCATTGCCGAGTACGAGAACTGGCACCGGCCCGGCGTGGTCTGGCCGGAGATCGTCGCGTCGATCCGCGCGGCCGGCATCGAGGACATGGAGATCTTCCGTACCGGCAACCGGCTGGTGATGGTGGTGCAGGTGCCCGACGGCTACGACGCCGCGGGCAAGCAGGCCGCGGATGCGGCCGACCCGCGGGTGCAGGCGTGGGAGCGGCTGATGGACCGCTACCAGCAGCGGCTGCCCTGGGCACGGCCCGGCGAGAAATGGGTGCCGATGCGCGGGATCTTCTCGCTCGTGGAGGCATGGGCCGCCTGCGACGCGGCGGAGCGCGGGGAGCGCCGCTAGCGACTTTCCCTGGCGGGGCGTCAGGCTTCGCCGGCGCGCCAGATCACGTCGCGGGAGATCGCGCGGGCATCGGTCTGCCCGGTCAGCGCCATGCTCACGCCGAGCTCCTTGCGGATCAGCTCGATCGCCTGCGTCACGCCGGCCTCGCCCAGCGCGCCGAGGCCGTAGAGGAAGGCCTTGCCGATCAGCCCGGCGCGCGTGCCGCAGGCGAGCGCCTTGAGCAGGTCCTGGCCGCCCTGGATGCCGCCGTCGAACAGCACCTCGGTGCGGTCGCCCACCGCCTGCACGATGGCGGGCAGGGCCTCGATGCTCGCCGGCGCGCCGTCGAGCTGGCGGCCGCCGTGGTTGGAGACCACGATGGCGTCCACGCCGTGTTCCGCGGCGATGCGCGCGTCGCGCGCGTCGAGGATGCCCTTGATGATCAGCTTGCCGGGCCACAGCCCCCGGACCCACTCGAGATCCTTCCAGTTCAGGGTGGGATCGAACTGGCTGGCGATCCACTGCGCCAGCGTGGTGAGGCTGTCGGTATCCCGGATGCGGCCCTGCAGGTTGCCGAACGAGCGGCTGGGCGCGCGCAGCATGCTCCACGCCCAGCGCGGCTTGCTGGCCATGTCCAGCAGATTGCGCAGGGTGATCCGCGGCGGCACCGACAGGCCGTTCTTGATCTCGCGGTGGCGCTGGCCCTGCACGGTGAGATCGGCGGTGAGCATCAGCGCCGAACATTGCGCTTCGCGCGCCCGCACGATCAACTCGCGCGCGAAGCCGCGGTCGCGCATCACGTAGACCTGGAACCAGAACGGCGCGGGCACCGCCGCGTGCACCTGCTCGATCGAGCAGATCGACATGGTGCTTAGGCAGAACGGGATGCCCGCTCTCGCCGCGGCCCGCGCGCCGAGGATCTCGCCACCGCCGCGCTGCAGGCCGGTCAGGCCGGTGGGCGCGATCGCCAGCGGCATCGACGCCGGCTGGCCGAGGATGTCGGTGGCCAGCGAGCGCCGGTCGACGTCGATCATCACCCGCTGGCGCAGGCGCATCCGCTGCAGCGCGGCGCGGTTCGCGTGCAGGGTGGTCTCGTCGTAGGAGCCGCGGTCGGCGTATTCGAAGAACGCGCGCGGCACGCGGCGGCGGGCGAGCTCGCGCAGGTCGGCGACGCAGGTGACGGGAGCGGCCATGGCGGCGTTCTCAGCGTCTGGTCGTGACGACCAGCACGGTGTCGATCGGGTCGAGCGGCTTGGCCGGCAGCTGCACGTCGAGCTGGGTGCCGTGCTGGGTGAATTTGAGTGGGGTGTGCTTCGGGTCGGCCAGCAGGTAGGCGCCGGTGGCGTGGATGTCCGCGTCGGCGAGGTGGAACGAGGTGCCGGGCCATTCGAGCAGGTGGATGTAAACCTTGCCGGGCCGTTGCGTGGCACGCCAATCCCAGGTGGGCACCCAGACGGGCTTGCCGTGGGAGTCCTTCTGCGTGGCGGAGTAGCTGCCGTGCGGATCGGCGAACGGCGAGGGGTGGGTGCCGTAGATCGATTCGCCGTTGACCTTCAGCCACTGGCCGATGGCGCGCAGGCGCCCGGCCTCGGGCGCCGGGATCACGCCGTGGGCGTCGGGCCCCACGTTGAGCAGGTAGTTGCCGCCTTTGCTGGCGATGTCGACCAGGTTGTGCAGCAGCACGGTGGTGGACTTGAAATCGGTGTCGCCCGACTTGTAGCCCCAGGTGTCGTTGATCGTCATGCAGGTTTCCCAGTCCTTGCCGGGAAAGCCCTGCGGCGGGATGTGCTGCTCGGGTGTCTCGGTGTCGCCCGGGTAGCCGCCGCCGAGCCGGTTGTTCCAGATCAGTTGCGGATACCGGTCGAGCAGCTTCACGATTTCCGAGGCGAGCTGCGGGGTCATCTCGCGGGTGGGCGTGTCGAACCACAGCACCGCGGGGTGGTACTTCGCCAGCAGTTCCCTGATCTGCGGGATCGCCTTGGTGTGCAGGTAAGTGGCGAAGTCGCCGTCCTGCGCCTTGTCCCAGTGGCCGCCGATGGCGGCGCCGCCCGGTGCGGTCCAGTCCTGGTCCTGCGAGTAGTAGACGCCGAACTGGATGCCCTGCCGCTTCGCCTCGTCGGCCAGGGCATGCAGCGGGTCGCGCTTGAACGGCGTGGCGGCGACGATGTTGAACGCGTTCGCCTTCGAGTCGAACATCGCGAAGCCGTCGTGGTGCTTGGCGGTGATCACGATGTATTTCATGCCCGCGGCCTTGGCCAGCGACACCCAGGCGTGGGCGTCGAACCGCGTCGGGTCGAATTTCGCAGGCAACTGCTTGTACTCGGCCACCGGTATGCGCGCGTCGTGCATGATCCATTCGCCCGCGCCGTCGACCGGCTTGCCGTGCCACACGCCCGCCGGTACCGAGTACACGCCCCAGTGGATGAACATGCCGTAGCGCGCCGCGCGCCACCAGGCCATGCGGGCGTCGCGCTGCGCCGTGGTTTCGGTGTCCTGGATCGCCGCGACCGGATGCGCGCCGGCGTGCGTCGGCGTTGCGGCGTGCGCCATGGCGCCTGCCGCGGCGAGCGTGCAGGCAAGGGCGGACTTCACGAGGCGGCCCGGCATGTTCATCGCTTTCCTCCAGTGTTCAGGATCGCCATGCCGCACCGTGCGGGAAGGCGTAGTCGCGCAGCGAGGTTTCCTTCATCTCCGCGGAGAAGCCCGGCGCCAGCGGGGCGATGTAGCGGCCCCCGCGTATCACCACGGGGTCGACGAAGTGCTCGTGCAGGTGATCGACGAACTCGATGGCGCGGTCTTCCTTCTTGCCGGTGATCGCCACGAAGTCGGCCATCGCCAGGTGCTGCACCAGCTCGCACAGGCCCACGCCGCCGGCGTGCGGGAACACGCGCACGCCGTGCTTGGCGGCCATCAGCAGGATGGCGAGGTTCTCGTTGACGCCGCCCACGCGCGCGGCGTCGATCTGCACCAGGTCCACCGCGCCGGCCTGGAACAGCTGCTTGAACACCACCCGGTTGTGGGTGTGCTCGCCGGTGGACACCGGCATCGGCGCAGCCGCGCGGCGGATCGCCGCGTGGCCGAGGATGTCGTCGGGGCTGGTCGGCTCCTCGATCCAGGCGATGTCGAAGGCGATGAGTTGCTTGAGCCAGGCGATGGCGTCGGGCACGTCCCAGCGCTGGTTGGCGTCGATGGCGATGGCGATGTCCGGGCCGACCGTTGCGCGCGCGAGGCGGCAGCGGCGCACGTCGTCCGCCGCATTCAGGCCCACCTTGAGCTTGATCGTGCGGAAGCCGGCGGCGACCGCCTCGCGGGCCAGCCGCTGCATCTTCTCATCGCCGTAGCCCAGCCAGCCCGGCGAGGTGGTGTAGGCGGGATAGCCTTCGGCCAGCAACTGCTCGATGCGTTGCTGCCGGTGCGGCACCGCCGCGCGCAGGATCGCCAGCGCCTCGTCGGGCGTCAGCGCGTCGCTCAAGTAGCGGAAGTCGACGGCGGCGACGATGTCCTCCGGCGGCAGCTCGGCGATGTAGCGCCACAGTGGCTTGCCGGCAAGGCGCGCGGCGAGGTCCCAGGCGGCGTTGATCACCGCGCCGATCGCCATGTGCATCACGCCCTTCTCCGGGCCGAGCCAGCGCAATTGCGAGTCGCCGGTGAGGCGCTTTGCGAAGCCGCCGAGGTCGTTGACGATGGCGTCGACGGAGAGGCCTTCGACGTGCCCGGCCAGCGCGTCCAGCGCCGCCTTCTGCACGTCGTTGCCACGGCCGATGGTGAACACGAAGCCATGGCCCGCCACGCCGGGATGGTCGGTACGCAGCGTGGCGCAGGCGGCCGAGTAGTCCGGGTCGGGATTCATCGCGTCCGAGCCGTCCAGTTCCCGCGAGGTGGGAAAGCGCACGTCGAGCGTGTCCAGCGCCACGATGCGCGCGGCGCGGACGTCGGGAGCGGAGGCCGCGAGGTTCATGCCGGCACCGTGTCGTCGTAGGCGACGGTGCGCTGGCGCTGCCGGCCCAGGCCGGCTATGCCCAGCTCCATCACGTCGCCGGGGCGCAGGTACCGCGGCGGCTTCTGGCCCAGGCCCACGCCCGCCGGCGTGCCGGTGCTGATGATGTCGCCCGGCTGCAGGGTCATGTAGCGGCTGACGTAGCTCACCAGCTCGGCCACGCCGAAGATCATGTTGCGCGTGTTGCCGTCCTGGTAGCGGTGGCCATTGACCTCCAGCCACAGCGCGAGGTCCTGCGGGTCGGCCACCTCGTCGGCGGTAAGCAGCCACGGGCCGATCGGGCCGAAGGTGTCGCAGCTCTTGCCCTTCACCCACTGGCCGCCGTGTTCCAGCTGGAAGGCGCGCTCGGACAGGTCGTTCACCACCAGGTAGCCGGCGACGTGGGCCAGCGCGTCCTCGACGCGCACGTGGCGTGCGGTGTCGCCGATCACCACGCCCAGCTCCACTTCCCAGTCGGTCTTGACCGAGCCCTTCGGGATGACCACGTCGTCGTTCGCGCCCATGATGGTGCTGGTGGCCTTCATGAACAGGATGGGCTGCGTGGGCGGCTCCGCGCCGGTCTCGGCGGCGTGGTCGGTGTAGTTCAGGCCCACGCAGATCATCTTGCCCACGTGCGCCACCGGCGCGCCATAGCGTGGCGCGCCGGTCACTTCCGGCAGCGTGGCCGGGTCGATGGCGGCGAGCCGCGCGCGGCCGACATGCACGAGCGCGCCGGCGTCGATGTCGCTGACGTGGGCGGAGAGGTCGCGCAGCCTGCCTTGCGCGTCGATCAGGCCGGGGCGCTCATGGCCGAGGGCGCCGTAACGGACGAGCTTCATGAAGGTATCCCGTGCTCAGTTGGACCAGCCGCCGTCCACGACGTGGACGGTGCCGGTGGTGAAGGAGGATTCGTCGGAGGCGAGATACAGCGCGAGCGCGGCGATCTCCTCCGGCGTGCCGAGGCGGCCCATCGGCTGGCGGTCGGTGAAGCTCTTCCACACCGCCTGCTCGTCGCCGCCCAGCGCGCGCACGCGCTCGCCCAGCGACGGCGTCTTCACCGTGCCGGGACAGATCGCGTTGCAGCGCACGCCGCGCGCGACGTAGTCCGCGGCGATCGAACGGGTGAGGCCGATCACCGCGGCCTTGGTGGTGCCGTAGGCGAAGCGGTTGGGCACGCCCTTGATGCTGGACGCCACCGAGGCCATGTTGACGATGCTGCCGCGGCCGCGTTCCAGCATCGCCGGCAGCACCGCGCGGCACAGCCGGAACATGCTGTCCACGTTGATGCTGAACGAGCGGCGCCAGCTGTCCTCGTCGGTATTCAGGATGGTGCCCGCATGCACGTAGCCGGCGCAGTTGAACAGCACGTCGAAGGCCTCGTGGCGGGCGACCAGCTGGCGGATGTCGTCGGCGCGGGTGACGTCGAGCACCTGCGTCCCGATCGTGGAATGCTCCGCCGCCAGGGCGGACAGCGCCTGCGCATCGATGTCGGTGGCCAGCACGCGCGCGCCTTCCCGTGCGAAGGCGATGGCGGTGGCCCGGCCGATGCCGGCGCCGGCCGCGGTGACCAGGGCATGCTTGCCTGCCAGCCGGGCGCTCATGGGGACGGACTTCCGGCGTGGTGCAGGGCGTGGACGCGGTTCATGCGCTGGCTCCTTCGGGGCTGGGGCGGGGAATGTCGGGCCATCGGTAGAAGGCCCGGGCGTTGTGGCCGAAGACCTGCGGCGCGGCGTCCGGCGCGAACCGCCGCACGAGCCCGCGCGCCAGCGCGAGCCAGTGGGCGAAGTCGCCGTGCGTGGTCAGCACCGGCCAGTCGCTGCCCCAGATCAGCCGGGCCGGGCCGAAGCAGGCGAACAGGTGCTCCGCGTAGCGGTCGATGGCGCTTTCGGGCATGCCGGGCGCCAGCTGGGTGAGCAGGCCGGAAAACTTGCAATGGAGGTTCGGCAGCTTGGCGAGCCGCTCGATGTGCGCCGCCCACGCATCGAACGATCCGTGCGCGATGTCGGGCTTGCCGGCGTGGTCGAGCACGGCGCGCAGGTGCGTTTCGCGCGCCAGCCGCTGGTGCAGGGCGGGCATGTGCGGCGGGCGGACCAGCGCATCGAAGGCCAGGTCGCATTCCTGCAGGCAGTCGAAGGCCGCATCCAGCGCGGGCCGAGCCAGCCAGCCGGGGTCGGGGATGTCCTGCGCCATCGGGCGCAGGCCGAGCAGGAGGCCGCCGCCGTCGCGTACCAGCGCGCGGATGCGCGCACGCACGTCGGGCGCCTCGAAATCGACCCAGCCGACCACGCCGGCGACGTTGCCGTCCGCGCGGGCCAGTTCGAACAGGAAGCGCGTTTCCGCCTCGGTGGGGGCGGCCTGCACCAGGATGCTGTCCTGGACGCCGGCGGCGATGCGCTGCGACCGCAGGTCGACCGGCAGGAAATCGCGGCGCAGGGCGGCAGGGGCATGCCGGAGCCAGCCGTAGTCGCCGCGCGCGACGCGCCAGCAGTGCTGATGGGCGTCGACCAGGCTCATGGCGCGGCCGCGCCGGCGTCGAGCAGGCCGTCCTCGCGCAGTTGCCGCCACAGCGCCGCCGGGATCGGCGCGCCCACGCGCTGCACAGCGCTGTCCACCTCGGCCGGCGAGCGCAGGCCGCAGACCACGGTGGCGACGGCGGGGTGGGCCAGCGGAAACTGCAGCGCGGCGGCGCCGACCTCGACGCCGTGCCGTGCGCAGATGTCGTAGAAGCGCTGCGCCCGCGCCCGGACGGTGGCGCCGGCGGGGGCGTAGTTGTAGGTGTGCCCGGGCGTGCCGGGCGCGCCGAGCAGGCCGGAGTTGTACGGGCCGGCCACCATCACGGCGACGTTCCGCCGGATGGCCAGCGCCATCACGCGGACGCTGTCGTGCTGCTCGAACAGGGTGTAGCGACCCGCCAGCATGATCGTGTCGAGCTCGAAGGCCGGCATCACTTCGAGGCATACCGCTTCTTCGTTGACGCCGAGGCCGATCGCGCGGCAGACGCCCTGGTCGCGCAGCTCGGCCAGGGTCGGCAGCGACTCGTCCAGCGCCTGCCGCAGCACGGCGGCATGGCGCTCGCCGTGGGTCAGCGCGCCGATGTCGTGCAGCAGCAGGATGTCGATGTGGTCGGTGCGCAGGCGCTGCAGGCTGGCCTCGACCGAGCGCAGGATGCCGTCGCGGCTGTAGTCGAAGACGGCCTGGCGCCCTTCCACGGCGAAGCCGTCATCGCGCGTCCGCGGCCGGTCGGCGTCGAGGACCCGCCGGCCGACCTTGCTGGACAGCGTGTAGCTGTCGCGCGGCCAGGCCGCGAGCGCCTGGCCGAGCCGCGATTCGCCGAGGCCATAGCCGTAGTAGGGCGCCGTGTCGAAATGCCGGATGCCTTGCCGCCAGGCGCACTCCACGGCGTCGAGCGCGTCCTGCTCGGCCACGCTGGCGTAGAGGTTGCCGATGGGTGCGCCGCCGAAGGAAAGCCGGGGCAGGCGGGGCATCCGGGCGTTCCGCCGCCATGCGCCGGGCTTGCTGCGATCGTCGCGGATGTCCGCCTGCGCCATGTCCGTACCCCGTCATCGTGCCGCTGCCGCGCGCGCGGCCGGTGGCCTGGGTAGTGTGCACATATGAAAAGTAAATTTACAAGTGATCTCGAGCGGGCGCAGCACGGCAATCGCCTTGCATGTTGCACTGCAACTTGTCACGATTGAAACAAATATGAACTATAAGTTTGCATGTGAATAGCGGCGCCTCGCCGGGCAGGGGGAAGCCCGACGGCTGTCGTGATCACCGGGAGGGAACATGCGGAACCCGATTCGCCCAGGTAGCGACATGGCACGTGCGCCGGTCCGGCGTGCGGGACGAGGCGTGGCATGAGCGCCGGCGACCCGGTGCCCACGATGGCGCGAAACGCACCCGGCGCGGAGGGTACGCGGGCCGGAGGCGCCTTCGCCGGGGGGCAGCAGGCTTTCCTCGCCGCCGACGTCGGCGGCACGCACGCGCGCCTCGGCCTGATCGGTTTCGCGGGGCGGAGCGAACCGAGCGTGCTGGCGAGCCGGGTCTACCGCTGCGCCGACCACGCGGGCCTGGATGCCATCGTGCGCGCCTTCTGCGAGCAGTTCGCGATACGGCCGCACGGCCTTGCGCTCGCGTGCGCGGGGTTCCTGCACGATGGTCGCGTGGTCAACAGCAACCTGGCGTGGCCCATCGTGCCGTCGGTCCTCGAGCAGGGGCTGGCGCTCGACGAAGTCTGCGTGCTGAATGATTTCGAGGCGCTGGCGCATGCCACCGCCCATATCGGCGGGGACGGCTCGATGCCGCTGCACGTGCCGCAGCACGCGGATGGCATTTCCGCCGGCCCCGTCGTGATCGTCGGGCCGGGTACCGGGCTCGGGGTCGCCGTGCGCCTGCCCGGCCCGTCGCCGCGCGTGCTGGCGACCGAGGCGGGGCATGTCCAACTGGCGGCCCGCGCCGGACGCGAGCAGCAGGTGCTGTGCGAGCTGGCGGTTCCCGATACGCATGTGCCCTGCGAACGGGTCCTGTCCGGCCCCGGCCTTCTGCGCCTGTACCGCGCGCTGTGCAGCCTCGAGCGGCAACCTCCCGTGTTCGACGAGCCCGCGGCGGTGACCGCGGCGGCCTGCGCCGGCGAGGACGGGGTGGCGACCGAGGCGTTGCGGCTGTTCTGCGGCTGGCTCGGTTCCTTCGCCGGCGACCTGGCGATGCTGTACGGCGCGAGCGGCGGCGTCTACCTGGCCGGCGGCTTCCTGTCGCGGATGATCGGGTTCATGCGGGACAGCGCTTTCGTCGACCGTTTTCTGGACAAGGGCGTCATGCGTCCTTTCCTGCAGACGGTGCCGGTGCACGTGGTGGACCACGGGATGCTCGGGGTGATCGGCGCCGCGAGCTGGATGATGGAACGCCATGGGTCTGCACCACCCGTCCGCCTGGCTTGAAGCGGGCACACGGGAGGGTTTCACGATGACGAACGGGGAACGGTGGCGATGAGCACGGCGCGCACAGGCGGGAAAGCGATGGCCAGCGGCATGCGGGCGGGCATGGCGATGGCGTTCGCCTTCCTGGCCGGCGCGGCGGTCGCCGCGGATGCGCCGCCCGGCGCGCCGCCGCCCGACGCGGCGACGATCGAGCGGCAATGGGTGGCCGCCAACCGTCCCTACGACGCCGCGCGCCGCGCGATCCTCGGGCAGACCCGCAAGCTGGCCTGGCAGGGCCCCATGGTGCCGGACTGGCAGAGCCTGACGGCCTATCGCGCGCCCGAGTGGTACCGCGACGCCAAGTTCGGCATCTTCATCCACTGGGGCGTGTACTCGGTGGCGGCCTACAAGGGCGAGTGGTACCCGCGCCACATGTACGAGCGCAGCGGCCAGTACGCCGACTACTACCGGCACCAGGTAGCCACCTACGGGCCGATGCCGAAGGTCGGCTACAAGGATCTGATCCCGCGCTTCAAGGCCGGGCATTTCGACCCGCAGGCCTGGGCCCGGCTGTTCCGCGAGGCCGGCGCGCGTTTCGTGGTGCCGGTGGCCGAGCACCATGACGGCTTCGCCATGTACGACTCGAAGCTGTCGGACTGGACGGCGGTGAAGATGGGGCCGCACCGCGACGTGATCGGCGAGCTGGCCAGGGCGGTCCGGGCGCAGGGCATGAAGCTGGGGCTGTCCTCGCACCGCGCCGAGCACGACTGGTTCTTCGAGTACGGCCGCACTTTCGACTCCGACGTCAACGACCCGCGCTATGCCGCGCTGTACGGTCCCGCGCATCCGCTGCTGTCGGCCCGGGGCGAGGACGGGCGGGAGGTGGACTGGACCTTCGTCTCCGACGCCTACCTCGACGACTGGCTGGCGCGGTCCTCGGAGATCGTGGACGACTACCACCCGGACCTGATGTATTTCGACTGGTGGGTGGGCCAGCCGCGCTTCCGCGGCGCGCTGGCCGAGTTCGCCGCGTTCTTCTACAACCAGGCCGCGGCGCGCGGTCAGGGCGTGGTGCTCGACTACAAGCTCGACGACATGCGCCCCGGCACCGGCACCATGAACATCGAGCGCGGCCAGGCGGCGGACATCCGCGCCGAGCCCTGGCAGACCGAGACCTCGGTCAGCCCCGATTCGTGGGGCTACGCCGAGGGCGACACCTACAAGACGCCGGACGAGATCGTGGGCCTGCTCGCCGACGTGGTGAGCAAGAACGGCGACCTGCTGCTCAACGTCGGGCCGAAGGCCGACGGCACCATCCCGCCGCAGGCGCGCGGCATCCTGCTCGCGGTCGGCAGCTGGCTGAAGGCCAACGGCGAGGCGATCTACGGCACGCGGCCGTGGACGCGCTTCGGCGAGGGCCCCACGCAGGTGGTCGCGGGCACCATGCAGGACACCAAGACCAAGCCTTACACGGCGGAGGATTTCCGCTTCACCACCAGGGGTGGAAAGTTGTACGCGATCGAGCTGGGCTGGCCACGGGACGGGCGGGCGCTGATCCATTCGATTGGCCCGGCGACGAAGGTGAAGTCGGTGACGCTGCTGGCGACCGGCCAGCCGGTGGCCTTCCGCCAGCGGCCCGACGGCCTGCAGCTGGACCTGCCGGCGCGGCCGGAGGGCGTGCACGCCTATGCCTACCGGATCGTGCTGGCCGATGCGGCCGGGGCGGCGCCGTGAAGCGCTTCTGGCCGTGGCTGCTGTGCCTGGCGCTGTCGCCGGGCCTGCACGCGCACGCGCCGAGCGCGCTGTTCTACATGACGGGCACGCAGAAATCGATCGGCGACTTCGCCGCGCACGCGGACAAGGTCGACGTGCTGGTGCCGACCTGGTACGACGTGGATGCCGATGGCCTGGTTTCCGGGCAGCCCAATCCCTACGTGCTGGAGGTCGCCCGTGCGCACGGGGTGACGCTGATGCCGATCGTCTCGGCGGGCGGCGACCGCGCGGCGTTCCACCGGCTGCTGGGCAACGCGAAGGGCAGGCAGGCGATGATCGCCTCGCTGGTCCGGCAGGCGGGGCTTTACGGGTTCGCCGGGTTCCAGTTCGATTTCGAGAACATCGCCTGGACCGACCGCGACGCGCTGACCGCGCTGGTGCGCGAGGCCGCCGCCGCGCTGCACCGGCAGGGCCTGCGGCTGTCGATGGCGGTGGTGCCGAACGCGCCCGGATATCCCGGCGGCGGCGCCTTCAGCAAGTGGATATGGGAATACTGGCGCGGCGCCTACGATCTCGAGGCGCTGGCGCAGGTGCTGGACCTGGTCTGCCTGATGACCTACGACCAGCATACGCGCTGGACCACGCCCGGCCCGGTGGCCGGCATGCCGTGGACGATGCGGCAGCTGCGCCATGCGCTGCAGGTGGTGCCCAGGTCGAAGCTCTCGCTGGGCATCCCTCTCTATGGCTACCACTGGTACGCCGGGAACCCGGTACACGTGGACGGCAGGGAATCGTCGAACATCGCCGCGGACTACATCGACGCCGGCGATTCGGTGGCGCTGGCACGGCAGTACGGCGCCACGGTGCAGTGGGATCCGCGCGAGCACGAGTCCTGGTTCTACTTCTACCGCGACCAGATGCGCGAATGGGTGTTCATGCCCGACGCGCATTCCTTCCGCGACCGCTACGAAGTGGTGAAGCAGGACGGCCTGCAGGGCTTCTGTTCCTGGGTGCTGGGGGCCGAGGACCCGGCGGTGTGGAGCGAGCTGCCCGAGGCCAGGCATGCGTCGCGGGGGTAGCGCCGGCCGTGGGCCTCGGAGGGCGGCTGCCGGTGCGTGGTGGAGGTGTGCGGGATCTGGAGCCGTGCAAAGGGTGGTAAGGGCCTTCGGACGAGGCCTGCTGGCAGGTGGAGTGGAAGGTTGGGCAAGCGCCTATCGGTACCGGGGAAGGGGCCCGGGGCCTCACATCACATAATCGGGTTCAACGGGGAGAGCAAAGTCATGAGCAACATCCATTTTCGTCGCAGTGTGTTGGCCAGCGCCCTGGCGCTGGCGTTGTCCGGTCCTCAGGCCTTCGCGCAGTCGGCGCCGTCCGGCGGCGATCAGGCGCCCGCGCAGCAGGCGTCGTCGGGCCCGAAGTCGAACGGGGCCGACAAGGACAAGGCAGTCAAGCTGAAGGGGATCACCGTCACCGGTTCGATGATCCCCCGCGTGGAGGTGGAGGGAGCGGCCCCCGTGGTCACCATCACCGGCGCGCAGATTAAGCAGCAGGGCTTCACCACGCTGTGGGAATTCCTCGATTCGCTGCCGCAGATGGGCCAGACGCAGGACCCGGCCAGCTGGGGTTCCACCTCGGTCAACGCGCGCTCGGTGAACCTGCGCAACCTGGGGCCCGGCTTCAGCCTGCTGATGATCGACGGCCATCGCGTGGTGGACTACCCGCAGCCGATGAACTCGCAGAGCAACTTCCAGAACTACAACAACCTGCCCACCGGCATGATCGATCGCGTCGAGATCCTGGCTTCCGGCGCCTCGTCGATCTACGGTTCGGACGCGGTGGCGGGCGTGGTCAACGTGATCCTGAAGAAGAACTACCAGGGCGACCAGTTGCAGGTCACCGGCGGCGGCGCCACCCGCGGCGCGCGCCGGTACGGCGACGTCAACTTCTTCGGCGGCAAGTCCGGCGACAACTGGCACATCCTCTACAACGTGGAGAAGTCCAACCGCACGGCGCTGTGGGGCATGGACCGGCCGTACCAGGACTCGGTGTCCTCCGCGGGCTACGGTTCCTGGGGGCCTGCCGCCCGCATGTTCGGCTACCAGTACGACGCGGCCGGTGCCACCGCGCTCTCCGCGAGGGACGGCAACGGCCACTACCTCACGCCGCCGGCGGGCACCTGCTCGAAGTTCACCAATTCCCAGCTGAGCCAGTCGCATACCGTCACCACCAACGGCACCCAGATCACCGGCGTGACCAGCAACGGCTACTACTGCTCGCAGCCCGCCCTGTTCCAGAACTGGGTGCTGACGCCGGGCAGCCGCAGCAACAACGGCTACCTGGGCGGCGAGTACGACTTCAGCAACGGCCTGCAGCTCTACGGCTCGGCGGCGCTGTACGACACGGTGGGCATTTCCAACACCCAGCTGTGGGGCACCGGCACGGGCGCGTTCTACGACCAGACCACGGGCAAGGTCATCAGCCAGGCCATCCGCCAGTTCACCGCGCGGGAAATGGGCACCTCGGGCAACACCCACGACCGCGAGCAGAACTGGAACATCCAGGCCGGCCTGCGCGGCACCCTGTTCGACGGCAACTTCAACTGGGACCTCAACCTTAGCACCCAGAAGTACATCGTGCGCGAGGACTACACGGCCTTCAACCAGGCGGCCGTGAACAATTTCTTCCTCGGGCCGCAGCTGGGTACCACCACGGTCTCGGGCTACAGCGCCATCAACAACGGCGGGTCGGCGACCCTTCCCGTCTATGCCATGAACTGGTCGCAGTGGTGGAATCCCTTCACGCCGCAGCAGTACAGCCAGTTCGCCGTCAACGGTGAGAACACCGCCTCGTCGTGGCTGGACCAGGCGCAGTTCAACATCAACGGCGACCTGTTCACCATCCCCTGGGCCGACGGCCAGTCGGTGGGGTGGGCGGCGGTGTTGGAAGCGGCGCACAACGGCTTCCTGCTCTCGCCCGATCCGCGCGGCAACGACCCGTCGACGTTCGTGAACCCGTTCTATGCGAACAACACCGGCGGCGGCAACCGGCAGCGCTTCTCGCTGGGCACCGAATTCCGCGTGCCGGTGCTGGCATCGCTGACCTGGACCCTCTCCGGCCGCCTGGACAAGTACCGCGACGCCAGCAGCGCCGACATCGCGCGCACCTGGGGCACCGGCATCGAATGGCGTCCGTACGACGGCCTGCTGCTGCGCGGCAGCTACGGCACCAACTTCAAGGCGCCTGACATGCAGGCGATCTACCAGACCGGTTCCACCATCCCGGTGGGCATCTACGAGGACTACCTGAGCTGCATCAACGCCATCAAGGGTGGCGATACCAACAACACGTGGTGCAACGGCAACATCCAGCGCCCGCAGTCGCAGTACTACACCCAGTACACCGACGGCAGCCGCCTGCTGCTGCCGCAGACCGGCCACTCCTGGACCTACGGCTTCGTGTGGCAGGTCCCGGGCGTGCAGGGCCTGTCGGTGTCGGCCGACTACTGGCACATGGGCGTGGACAACACCATCGAATACCTCGACCAGGGCACCATCCTGCAGGACGAGGCCGGCTGCCTCACCGGTGTGGAACCGGTCGGCTCGACCGGGCTGGCGCCGTACACCCGCTACCCGCAGGGTTCGGAGTACTGCAAGATGGTGGAGGGGATGGTCCAGCGCAATGCGGCGGGCAACATCGTCTCGGTGCACTCCGGCCCGATCAACGTCGCCTCGACGTACGTGAGCGGCGTGGACGCCACGCTGGACTACAAGCTGCATACCGAGGACCACGGCGACTTCCGCGCCAACGTCATCTACACCGACAACCTTTCCTACAAGAACCGCACCGTGGCCAGCGACCCGCTGGTCAACACGCGCTACCAGCGCGTGGCGAGCAAGGTCACGTGGATCGGTGACTGGACCAAGGGCGACTGGAACGTGTCGGTCTCCGGCGAGCGCGTCGGTACCCTGCGCGCGCCGGGCTACGGCGGCTGCGAGGTGCTGGCCAACGGCACCTTCCCGAACCTGGGCGACGCCGATTGCACGGTCTACAAGGGCCACGTCCCGGTGTGGATCGTCTGGAACGGCTCGGTTGGCTGGCGGATCACCCCGAAGATCAAGGTGACCTACACCGTGTCCAACATCTTCGACAAGGTGGCTGCGATCCCCTATTACGCCGGCGGCTTCGAGTTCGTCACGACAGGGCAGAGCGCCAGCGAGTACAACGGCCGCGAGATGTTCCTCACGCTGGACTACACGTTCGACTGATCCCTTTCGGGTTCGACCGGCCCCGGCTTCGGCCGGGGCCGTTTTTCCGCAGATGAAGGAACCACCATGTCGACGCGATTCATCGTCCTGCTGCTTGGCCTGGGGCTGGCCAGCGGCGCATGCGCGGCCGGCGCGCAGCTCGCACTGGTGCCGCAACCGCGGCACCTCGTCGTCGGCACGGGCCATTTCGTGCTCGAATCCCGCGACGCCGTCGCTGCACCGGGCGACGCGCGCGCGCAGGAGATCGCCCGCTTCCTCCGCGACGCGGTCCGTGCGCAGACCGGCATCGCGCTGCCTCCGGCCCGCGGAGGCAAGGCGCGCATCGTGCTGCGCATCGATCCCTCCATCGCCGGCGGCGACGAGGCCTACCGGCTCGACGTCGCGCCCGCGCGGGTGCTGATCGCGGCGCCGTCCGACCGCGGCCTGTTCTGGGGCGTGCAGACCCTGCGCCAGCTGCTGCCGGTGGAGAGATCGGCGCAAGTGGAGATTCCCGCCGTGCGCATCGAGGACGCGCCGGCCTATGCCTGGCGCGGCGTGATGCTGGACGTCAGCCGGCATTTCTATCCGGTGAGCTTCGTCGAGAAGCAGCTCGACCTGCTCAGCTACTACAAGATCAACACCTTCCACTGGCACCTCACCGACGACCAGGGCTGGCGCATCCAGATCAGGCGCTACCCGAAGCTCACCAGCATCGGCGCATGGCGCACCGAGGCGGACGGCACGCGCTACGGCGGCTACTACACCCAGGCGCAGATCCGCGAGGTGGTGGACTACGCGCGCAAGCGCAACATCACGGTGATCCCCGAGATCGAGATGCCGGGGCACAGCGTGGCGGCGATCGCGGCCTACCCGGAGCTTTCCTGCAGCGGCAAGCCCGTGCCGGTGGCGACCACCTGGGGCGTGTTCAGCGACATCGACTGCGTGGGCAAGCCGGCCACCTTCACCTTCCTCGAGAACGTGCTGGACGAGGTGCTGCCGCTGTTCCCGTCGCCGTACGTGCACATCGGCGGCGACGAGACGCCCAAGGTCGCCTGGCACGATTGCGCCTCCTGCCAGGCGCTGATGCACCAGCTGGGGCTGAAGGATGAAGACGGCCTGCAGAGTTACTTCATCAAGCGCATCCAGACGTACCTCGAGGGCAAGGGCAAGACCCTGGTCGGCTGGGACGAGATCCTCGAGGGCGGTGCCGACACGCATGCCGTGATCGAGGCCTGGCGCGGCGCGGACGAGCAGGCCAAGGCGCTGGCCAACGGCAACCGCGTGGTGGTTGCCGGGCCGTTCTACATCGACCGCGCGCTGGATTCGCTGACGGTGCAGGACGTGTTTCGCACCGACATCGCCAACGACAGCCAGCCGGGCGACGCGAAGGCGGACGCCGCGGTGTTCGTGGCGCACCGTGCGCAGCTGCTGGGCGCCGAGGCGCCGTTGTGGAGCGAGCGCGCGAACCCGTACAACGCCGAGTCCAGGCTGTACCCGCGCGTGTTGGCCTTCGCCGAGAACCTGTGGCGCGGCGACGCGCACACCGACGCCGACTGGGCAGATTTCCAGCAGCGCCTGCAGGCGCAGTACCCGCGGCTGGATGCCTGGCACGTGGCCTACGGCCCGGCGGATCGTGCGGTGGTGAAGTACGCGATCGACACGGCAGACGGTGGCGGCTGGCAGTTGCATGCGCAGCGCGGCTTCGACGACCTGGTGAACCGCTATACCGTCGACGGCAGCACGCCCACCGCCGGCTCGCCATCGTTCACCGACAGCGTGGCGGTGCACCACGCCGGCACGCTGAAGGTAGTGCCGTTCCGCAAGGGGCTGCGCTACGATAACCCGGTGAACTTCACCCTGGTGGACAACCTCGCCACCGGCAAGCCGCTCAGCCTGGCCCAGCCGCCTTCGCAGAGGTACGCCCCCGCCGGCGCGCTGACCGACGGCGTGCTGGGCAGCGGCGATTTCCGCGACGGGCAGTGGACCGGCTGGAACGACCACGACATCGACGCTCGCATTGACCTGCAGAAAGCCACGGCTATCCATTCGATTGCCGTCGATTTCCTGCAGGACACCGGCTCGCGCATCCTGCCGCCACGGACGGTGAGCTTCCAGGTCTCGGGCGACGGCCAGCACTGGACCACGCTGCAGACCGAGCAGCCGCAGGCCAACCTGATGAATCCGCAGCCGACGGGATACCACCTGGCGTACAAGGCGACCAGGCCGTTGAGCGCGCGCTACGTCCGCGTCACCGCAAGCCGCTACGCCACCGTGCCGGCCGGCTTCCCCGACGGCGCCGCCAACACCTGGCTGTTCGCGGACGAGATCCTGGTGAAATAGCCCGGGACGGGCGTGCGGCGAGGTCAGGATCATCCAAGCGCGCAGGGATCGCCTCCGGCAGACTGGTGCGAAACCGGCTGACGGAGGCGAGCAGGCATGTCGGGAGCATCGGACATCAGCATCGCGCCGGCCCGCTTCCCCGCGGACGGCGAGGTGGTGCGCGGTCTGTTCGCGGAATACGCGGACAGCCTCGGCATCGATCTTTCCTTCCAGGGCTTCGCGGCGGAGCTGGCGCAGCTGCCCGGCAAGTACGCGCCGCCGCCGGGCGACATCCTGCTCGCCCGCGACGCCGCGGGCACGGTGTTGGGCTGTGTGGCGCTGCGACCCACCGCGTGGCCGGGCACGGCCGAGATGAAACGCCTGTACCTGCGCCCCGCCGCGCGCGGGCAGGCACTGGGACGCCGGCTGGCGGAGGCGATCCTCGCCCGCGCCCGCGAGGCCGGCCATGCGCGCGTGGTGCTGGACACGCTGGCCAGCATGCATGCCGCACGGCGGCTGTACGCGGAGCTGGGTTTCCGCGAGGTGCCGCCGTACTACGACAACCCGCTGCCGGGCACGCTGTACATGGCGCTGGATCTGGATTGAGCGCCGCTATTGCTAAACGCCAACCCGATGGACACCAAAAACCAGGCCTGCTGGACACCGGCGCCAGCCTGAACCCCCGACCTGGGCGCGGTGGGTCTTGCCAACACGAAAACACCGCAGCCACCGTGCTGTCGGGCCGGTCTGTTTCCATGCCGAGTGTTAGTTGTAGGATGCCCAAGCCAATCGACCAAGGAGGTCACAATGGACGGCACTCACGGGCCACGACGCCCCACCTTCCCTGTTCGCATCGTCCCCCTCGCCGCCCTCGGCGCCCGCACCAACCTCGGCGGTGTCATCGCCACTGCCACCAGCGAGATCGTGATCGATGGCGTGCCGCTCGCCACCGTGGGCGACACGGTGCACCACCCAGAGTACGGCGATACCACCCTCATCACCGGCTGCGGCGAAGCCATGAAGTGGTGCGACAAGTCGCTGGCCTGCGCGGGCAGCCTGACCGGGCGCGAAGGCGAGTTCATCGTGGACACGAGGCAATACCGGCTCGTGGCCATCGAATGCAACGACGGCCGTGTCGGCGTGATGGTGCTCGACCCGCAAGGCTTCAGCGACAGGGACGACCAATGAGCGGCGCGATCCGGCTGGGTGACAAGACCACGGGTGGCGGCACCGTCATCTCGTGCCAGTACGACGGCTTCTACATGGTCGAGGGAAAAGCCGGCGCCGTGGTGGGCGACAAAGCGACCTGTCAAAAGCATGGCGGCACCTTTTCCTTCGTGGAAGGCGACCCTCACAAGCGCGTCATGGGCCGGGGCATCGTGCATGAAGGCCACAAGCTGGCCTGCGGCTGCACGGCCATTTCCAGCACGCCCCTCTCGCATGTCGTGCATCCCTCGGCGCCGGTGACCTTCGCGCCCGTGCCCAGCCCGGCGCCCGCCGCGCTTGATCCGGCCTCCGCCAGCGCGGCCGCCACGCCGCCGACACCGGCCTCTCTCCCGGACAGCACCCAAGGCGACCAGGCCGAGCATGGGGGCGACTACTTCCTTAGGCTCTACATCCAAGGCGACGGCACCACCAGTGGCCAAGGCGACAACAGCGTCGCCTTGGCCACGGGCAGCGGCGACAGCGGCATGGTGCAGCGGGTGCAGGATGCGTTCTATGTCGCCTTGCAGGGTGCTTTGCAGCAGTTCACGGACGATCACTCTCACGCCTACGCCCAAGCCATCGAGCTGGACATCTTCGGCTTCTCGCGTGGCGCGGCCGAGGCGCGGCACTTCCTGCATGAGGTGAACCAGCGCGGCCTGGGCCCGCTGGGCGATGTTATCCCCGGCGCCAATCTCAAGCTCAAGCCGGGCTTCGCGTGGAAAACCGACCTGCGCGCCGGCTTCGTGGGCCTGTTCGACACCGTGTCGCATCTGGGCGCCTTGCCCGATACCTCCGTGGCGAGCAACGCGGCGAACGGCTTCTACCTGTGCCTGCCCGAAGGCTGCGCGACGCGCGGCGTGGTGCACCTCACCGCCCGCGACGAGTGCCGCGTCAACTTCCCGTTGACCTCGGCGGCGCCGCCGTACCATGACCTGCCGTTGCCTGGCGCGCATTCCGACATCGGCGGCGGCTACCTCGACGGCGCCGAGGAAGTGGTGTGGCTGATCCGTCCGATCCTCGGGCAGGACACGGGCACCGGTCCGCTGGAAACCACCCGACCCTACCGTGAAGCGCAGAAGCAGCTCGCCCGGTTGCAGGCGCAAGACCCGGCCAATGCCGCCGCCCTGCGCGTGCACGCCTGGTCCGTCGCCACCACGCCGGACGCCTACCGCACTTCCCTGTGGGGCGGCATGCCGACCCGGACCGTGGCCGCCACCGTGGAGATGCGGCGCACCCTGTCCAACGCCTATGCGGGGGTTCCGTTACGGGCCATGTACACGTTGGCGATGCGGGCGGGCATCCCTTGGGCTCAGTCGCCCGACGATATGCCCAGCATGCACCTGCCTGACGAACTCTGGACGGTGCTTGCCCGCACGCTGTCCTATGTACAGGGCGGCGGGTCGTTCTACCTTAGCCCCGATGAGGAGCAGTTGCTGCGGCAGCGCTACCTGCATCACTCGGACGACTGGCACATCTCGAACGGCATGCTCTACATCAACCGCCCAACGGCAGACGGCAAGCGCGTCGTGCTATCCAACGAGGACAATGCATGAAACAAAGCCTGCTCTGGCTGTTCGGGTTGATGTTGGCATTGACCGCCTGCGCCAGCGAAACCCATTTGCCGTATCGAGCATGGCACCTCAGTTTCAGCTCAATAGCTCACATGTACGTGTGGGTGGAGGATGCCCAAGTCGTGGATGTAGCAGGAAAGCACTTCCATGGCCTTGGAGTAGGCTCTCTACAGAATAATAGTGACACCAGCCCGGCAGGCTGGGCATCCAGCTCAGGACGTGGACCCGGGTTCGACGTCCTCGGTGCGGCGCTCCCTGCGCAAATCTATGTGCGCTGGCAGTCGCTGGTGGAGCCACAGACCTACCAAGCCATCGTGGTTATCCCCGACTCGGTGCGCAAAATGATGCTGACGCAGGGGCCAAACAAACCGGAGTTCAAGCATCCCGTACCTGGGGCTTATTACTACAACCGCATCAACGTGGGCTTGGCTCCCGGTGGCTGTGAACCTGCCCCGCCAGAGCGGAGGCCAGGAAGCGATACTTTGATCGCACCCTGGAGGTTCCCATGCAACGCATTACCCGTCGTCGCTACACAGACGA
>NZ_JASERU010000018.1 GCF_030504985.1 Fulvimonas sp. R45 | reverse complement strand
ATCGTCTGTGTAGCGACGACGGGTAATGCGTTGCATGGGAACCTCCAGGGTGCGATCAAAGTATCGCTTCCTGGCCTCCGCTCTGGCGGGGCAGGTTCACTATGGCCGTTGCTTCTGCGCGCTGGGAGCGCGCTGCTTTTCCGGGGCCCCTGGGCGGCGGTGAGGTGGGGACGAGAAGGCCGCGCAGCGGGCGAGTCCAGGGAGGGACTCGCCTTTTCGCGCGGGCAGGAGCCCGCTCGAAAAGCCCGGCCCCGCCTCACGCACTTGCCGGGCAGGACGCCCGGCAAGCGCCAACCGGGTGTCGTTTTCTCTTGGCTACTTCTCTCTTGGACAAGCAAAAGAGAAGTAGCTCGGGCCGCGGCAGCGGCACGAAACCGCTTTGAACCTTGCGGATACGCGGGAGCAAAAGCTCCTCTTCCCCGTAAGCGGGGGAAGGAGTCGCTTGCGAATTATTCCGGGCCGCAGCGAGCACCAACCGGCCGGGGCGCCAACCCAAGGCATGCCTCAATCGTGCAGGCTGGTGGCGCCACCAACCGGCGCGCCGCCTGTGCGGTGGAAATCCAGCACCAGGATCTCGTTGACGCCCCTGCGCCACCAAGGCGCCGGGCAGTACAGCCGCTGCTGCGGCCCCAGGTTCCAGTAGCGTCCGAGCAGGTGGCCGTTGACCCACAGGTAGCCCTTGCGCCAGGCGCTCATGTCCACGTAGGCATCGGCTTCGGCGTCGCGTACGACTTCGGCGCGGAAGAACAGGCCGGGCCGGTCGGGCGCCGAGGGGGCCGGGGCGTTGCGCACGCGCCGCACCAGCATATCGTCCACCGGCAGGCTGTACACGTCCCAGTCCAGCAGTGCCTGGCCGTCCAGCAGCGCCTCGCCGACCAGTCCCTTGCGGTCGCCTCGCTGCTGCGCGGAGCCGATGTGGCCGAAGCTGTCGATCAGCAGGTCGAGCGTGCGTTCCTGTCCGTCCAGCGCGAAGCTTCCTGCGGTGTGCAGGCCGGGTTTGTCGATGCGCGAGACGTAGTCCAGGTAGCTGCCGTCGGCGAATACGGTGGCGTAGTCGTGCACTCCCGTGAGTTGCAGCCGGCGTCCGCGCACGCGTTTGCGGTAGAGCACCATGCCCTGGTTCTGGCCGAACAGTTCCTCGTTGGAACGCGGCTGGTGCACCTGCCGCGGCGATGGCAACAGATCCCACAGCGAGGCCACCGGCTTCGCCACGACCGGATCGAAACCCGCGATCGGTGGCGTCGCCGGCACTTCGGGCAGGCGACGTTGCAGGTGCTGTGCGATCAGCTCGCGGAAGCGGTGGTAGGCCGGCGTCGGCGCGCCATGCTCGTTGATCGGCGCCGCGTAGTCGTAGCTCGTCGTCACCGACGAGAACCCGCTGCCGTCCATGCGCGAGCCGCCGCTGGAGGTCAGGCCGAAGTTGCTGCCACCGTGCACCACGTAGAGGTTGAACGAGCGCCCGGTGGCCAGCAGCTGCTTCAGCGTCGGCTCGAAGCTGTCCTGCTGGAAGCCCGGGTCGCCCCAGTCGGACAGCCAGCCCGGATAGCCCTCGCCCATCCACACCGGATGGTCGCCGGCGATCGCCTGCGCCGCGTCGAAATCGGTGTCGCCGTCCAGGCCCAATGCCGCGCCGGGCAGGTAGGTGCGGGTGGACTGGATCTGGCTGAGGCCGTCGGAGATCGAGAACGGCCCTTCGATGCCGCGCTCCAGCCACAGCTGGCGCAAGGCTTCGAGGTAGCCGAGGTCGCGCCCGTACGAGGCGTACTCGTTCTCGATCTGCAGCATCAGGATCGGGCCGCCGTTCGCCACCATCAGCGGCGCGATGCGCGGTGCGACATGGTCGAAGTAGCGGCGCACCGCCGCCATGTAGCGCGCGTCGTCCTTGGTGCGCACGACGATGGTGGGATCACGCAGCAGGTACGGCGGCAGTCCTCCAAAGTCCCATTCGGCGGCGACGAACGGACCGGGCCGCAGGTACACCCACATGCCCTCCTCCGCGCACAGGCGGATGAAGCGCACGAAGTCGCGCGCGCCGCTGGTCATGTCGAACACGCCGGGTTCAGACTCGTAGGCGTTCCACATCAGGTACAGGCTGACGGTGTTGAGGCCCATCGCCTTCGCCATGCGGATGCGTTGCCGCCAGTACACGGGCGGGATGCGGATCGGGTGCATCTCGCCGCTCATGATCTGGAAGGGTTTGCCATCGAGCAGGAACTGCCGCTTGCCGAAACTGAAATGGTGTGCCTTGCCGTCGCTGGGTCGCGGCGCGTGTTCGGCGGGCGCGGGAGGCGTGTCCGCACGCAGGCGGAAATCCGCGGCCAGGGTGCCCGCCGCACCCAGTGCACCGAGTTTCAGGAAGTGCCTGCGCTGCATGGGCTTGCCTCCTACGGTTCCGGGCAGGCGGCCGGCACACGAATGGGCAGCGCGGGCTCGGGCCGGCCCTCGCGCGGGCCGGCCGCGCGTTGCACGGCCAGCGCCGCGGCGGGCAATGTCTTCAGGCCGGTGAAGTTGGGCGACCAGACCTTGGTCGGGCCGGGGTTGTGCGGCTTGCCCGCACTGTCGGTCCAGTTGTCGACGATGCGCAGATGGCCGCTCCACGAGGCCCAGGCGCTCACCCAGGAGCCCAGCACCACGTTGTGCTCGACGTCGAAGTACGTGCTGTGCTCGTCGAGGTAGATGCCGTTGGCGCCGGGATCGCGGCGGATGTCGATGGCGTTGCGCACCACGCAGGACGTGCCCGGCGTGGATTGCCCCTGGGTGTAGATCGCGCCGCCGTCGGCCAGCTGCAGCATCACCCGCTCGATGCGGTTGGCCACGATGTGGATGGCCGACTCCACCGGCTTGTCGCCCTCGTAGTTCCAGCCCCAGCCCACCGAGATGCCGCTGTACGGCAGGTCGGCGATGCTGTTGTGCGCGATCTCGATGCCGTTGACGAAGCCGGCCATGATCGCCACGTTGTCGCGCCAGGCCAGCGCCACGTGGTCGATGCGGTTGTCGTCGATCACGATGTCGGAGGTCTTGCCGGCCGGATCGGCGGGATGCCCTGCCGTGTCGCCGGCGAACACGGCGCCGCCGCCGAGGTCGGTGAAGCGCGAGTTCGTCACCGCCGCGCCGTGCGTGCCGCCCGCCAGCGCGATGCCCGCCGCCGCGAGTTGCCGGAAACTGTCGCGGTCGAACACGATGTCGCGGCCCGCTTCCACGTCCACCGCGCTGCCGATGCGCGCCATGCCCTCGCCGTTGTCGGGCAGCGCGGCGCGGCCGTTGCCCTCGATCAGGTAGCCCGCCTGCAGGGGCACGTAGCCGTCGTCCAAAGCCGGCTTGCGCCATTCGGTGCCGGCGAAGGCGATGCCGCTGAACACCAGGTCGTGCACCGGCGCCTTGAGGGTGCCTTCCAGTTCCAGCAGTTGCTCCAGCACCGGCACTTCGATCACCGGTGCGCGTGCCGCTTCGCCGGGTACGGGCCGGTAGCGCAGCACATGCTGCGCCGTGTCCACCGTATAGCTGCCGGGCGTGGCCGGATCGCCGGCAAGGTTCTCGAACCAATCCACGCCGCCGTAGTACTTGCCCACCGGGCTGGCCACCGCCCAGCCGTTGCCGCGCGAGTCCAGCGTGGCGTTGCGCCAGCACGGCTGGGCGAGATCGACGCGGCCCCGCCCCAGCGCGACCACCCGGCAACGGAAGTCGCGCCAGCGCGCGTGCAGCGCCGCCAGCGAGCCCACCTGCAAGGTGCGCAGGATCGCCGGTGGCACGTTCGACAAACCCTTTGCATCCACCACGCAATGCGGGCAGGCCCCGGTGCGCGCCGGCCAGCGCCGCTGGCCATCGACGTAGATACTCGACGGCGCATCCGACGATGGCAATGCAAAACGCCACAGCACACCATCGCGCGCGCCCTGCACGAGCCGGGCGCCGGACAACACCGGATGCGCGCCCGGCGCCGCCTGCCAGCGCACCGGATGGCCTTTAGCGCCGCTGTCCGCGGCATCGAACCGCAGCGGCTGCTGCAGGCGATAGGTGCCGTCCTGCAACTGCACGGTGATGTCGTCGTGGCCCTGGGCGCGCAATGCGCGAACCTTCGCCTGCGCCGCCTGCAAGTTGCAGGGCGACGATGCTTCGCAGGTGCCGGTGGCCGAAGCCGCCGGCGCGACGCGCAGGGTTTGCGCCCGGGTGGCGAGCGGCAGCAGCAACAACGCCACGAACATGCATGGCAGGCGGATGAATGTCGTGGATGCAGTCATGGCATGTCCTTCTTTCGTCGCCAGCCTCACGGCTTGCAGGTCCCGAGCCGCTGCGCCACTGCGGACGCCAGTTGCCACGGATCGCCCTGCGGCGTGGTCGGTTCCTGCGTGCGCGAGACCGCCCACGCGTGCTCCATCGCGTACCAGTCGATCTTCGCCGGTGACTTGCCCGTCGCCAGCGACTGTTCCAGCGATGCGAAGAAGCGCCGCCAGCGCGGCGCGTACAGGCCGCTCACCAGGCCGGAAAGCTCGCGGTTGGCGTAGTCATGCAGGCCGCCCTCGTCGGCGCCCTGGCGTCCACCCCAGAGGGTGATGAGCGTGCGCTGGTCGTCGTCGAACTGCGCCGCCTCGGCTCCATTGCCCGCTGCCGCGCGCGCAGGAGCGAGCCAGTGGCCGAGCAGGAAATCCGGATCGCTGGCGAGCAGGCGGTCGAGCAGCATCATGTCATCCAGCCACGCGGCATCGAGTGCATGCAGGCGCGCGGCATCCTTCGCGACGTAGGCCGCCCTCACCTGGGGCAACAGCACGCGGGCGCGGTTGGCCAGCGCCTGCCGGGCGACGTCCACCAGGTCGTAGCGGTAGGCGCTGGTCTCGCGCAGCGCGGGCGCCACCTGCAACAGTTCGCACAGCGACCGGTCGAAGCGCTGGCCGTCGTAACGCATGGCCGGCGGCGACCAGCTTGCCGCGGTGTCCACGTCCAGCGACGGGCGGGCATTGAACAGGCTGTCCTGCGGTTCCGACCATTCACCGGAAGGCATCGCATAGGCAGTCGTACCGAGGATGCGCCACGCGGCCTCGGCATGCGCGTCGGCGCCGCCGTAGCGGTTGTCGGCGTAGGCCTTGAACCAGGCGGCCCCGTCGTGCGGCACCGGCTCCCACGCCAGCGCGGTGAACAAGGCGAACGCCGCCGGGTCGATGCCGCTGGCCTCGGGCATCCAGGCGATGCCGCGCAGCTTGCTGCCGGGCTTGTCGCGCCACGCGGCGAAGCGCTTCAGCCACACGCCGGCGTTCGCGCCCAGCGTGCTGTGGCCGCCGAAGTTGGGGATGCTGCCGAAGGCATACGGCACGCCGTGCCAGTCCCGCTCGCGGTCCAGCCCGTCGTAGCGGTCGGACAGGCCGTCGACGATCAGCAGGTGCTGGTGATCCACTGCATCGAGTACCGCCGGCAGCGGGTTGTGCTGCCAGCCCAGCAGCACCCAGCGCGCGCCCGGATGCGCGGCCTGCAAGGCCCGCATCACGCCGCGCGCGGCGTCGGCCACCGGCACGTCGCCGGCGCGGCCGCCTTCGTGCAGCAGGTCCATCTTGTACATCGTGCCGTCGCCGAACAGTGCCTGCTGCTGGCGGTAGAAATCCGCCGCGATCTTCGCGTAGAGCGGATCGCGCGGATCGAGCCAGCCCGGCCGCCTGAAGCCCACCCACATGCCCTGCGGCACCAGTTTCGCGCCGGGATGCTTCGTGGCGAAGCCGTCGGGCACGGTGCCGAAGTAGCCCGGGAACACCGGCACCATGCCCAGTACGCGCAGGCGCGCCACGATCTTCCGCGCCAACGCCACGCGTCGCGCATATTGCTGCGGCGACACCGGCGCGTCGAAGCCGGACATGTTCTGCAGCAGCCACCACGGCTGGTGTGCGGTGGCGGGAATCCACGCGCGGATCTCCGCATCGCTGTAGCCGAAGTCCCGGAAGGTGCGGCGATACACCTCCTCCGTGCCAACCGGCATGAACACCTCGTCGATGCCGTGCAGCGCGAGCCGGTCGATCTTGCGCTCCCATGCCGGCCAGTCGAGGTAGGCGTTCGAATAGCCGTCGTCGGTGTCGTTCAGCGCGTAGCGGTCCGGCACCACGGCGCGGCGGGCGATAGTCGCGGCGGGCGCCGGCAGCGTGGCCGGCAGGCGCGAAAGACTGTCGCCCGGCCAGCCGATGCCGACGTGCGCCGCCTGCTCCAGGTAGGCCTCCACGCCGGTCAGGATCACCGCAGGCGAGGTGCCCGCCACCACGATGTGCCCCGGCGTGCCATGCACCTCGAAACGATCCGCGCCCTGCCCGCGATCCAGCGCGACCAGGGCGAACTGCGCCTGCTGCCGCGGCAGCAGGCGCTGCAGCGCCTCGCGCGCCGGGGCGGTGTCGAAAGGCGGCTGCGCCGGTGTGGCGGCGAAGGCCGGGAGCATGCCGATGCCTGCCAGCAGGCCGCAGGCCAGCAGTTGCTGCATCCGTAGCCTCACAAGGCGTTTCTCGCGATCACGCCGCGGTAGAACCGCGAACTGAGCTTGGGCGTGCGCTTCTGCGTGGCGAAATCCACCCAGGTGATGCCGAAGCGCTCGGAGTAGCCGCGGCTCCATTCGAAATTGTCCAGCAGGCTCCACAGGAAATAGCCGCGCACCGGCGTGCCATCCGCGATCCCGCGCTGCAGCTCGGCCAGGTATTGCCGCAGGAACATCACGCGGTCGATGTCCAGCACGCGTCCTTCGGCATCGGGCGCCGCCGTGCTGGAGGTGCCGTTCTCGGTGATGTAGATGTCGCCGATGCCCAGCGCTTCCGCCATCAGCTTGGGCCCCCAGTACAGGGCGTCCGGCGCGAACTGGATCCAGCGGCTCTGCATGCGCGGATACGATGGCGGGAATGGCACGGCCTCGTAGCCGCGCTCGTTGTCGGCCGCGAGGTAGTAGTTGCCGGTGTAGATGTTGAGACCCTGGAAATCGGTCCTGCTGCCGATGATGCGCATGTCCTCGGGCGTGAACTTCGGTGCGTCCGCGCCCAGTGTCCTGAGGTACAGGTCGGTGTAGCGGCCGGTGTGCATGGCGGTGAGGTAGCCGGCGTTCTCCTCCACTGCGGCCTTGCGCGCGGCGGCCACGTGTTCGGGCGCGTCATAGGCCGGCATGGGCGCGTCGATGCCTTCGGCTGAACCCACTCGCGTCTTCGCGCCGGTGGCCGCGCGGATCGCCTGCACGGCCAGGCCGTGGCCCAGCAGGGCGTGGTGCCGCGCCTGCTGCAAGGCCTGCCCCTTCAACCCGAGTCCGGGCGCCATCGTCGTGCCGCCGTAGCCATTGCCGATGAAGGTGCTGATCTCGTTCATCGTCATGAAGTGCCGCACGCGGCCGTCCAGCTGGCCGGCCATGTAGCCGGCGTAGTCGGCGAAGGCCTGGGCGGTGTCGCGGTTCTGCCAGCCGCCCTTGCGCTGCAGCGCCTCGGGCAGGTCCCAGTGGTACAGCGTGCAATACGGCTCGATGTTTGCCGCATGCAGGGCATCGACCAGCCGCTTGTAGAAATCCACGCCCCTGGCGTTCGGCTTGCCCGTGCCGTCGGGAAAGATGCGCGGCCACGCCACCGAGAAGCGGTACGCCCCCGCGCCGAGCTCACGCATCAGCGCGATGTCCTCGGGATAGCGATGGTAGTCGTCGTCGGCCACGTCGGCGTTGCTGCCGTCGACGATCCTGCCCGGCGTGTGCGCATAGACGTCCCAGATCGACTCGCCGCGTCCATCGGCCTTGGTCGCGCCCTCCACCTGGTAGGCCGCGGTGGCGGTGCCCCACACGAAGCCGGCGGGGAAGGCACGCTTCGTCGCCGCGCCGCTTTGCGAACCCGCCAGCGCCGAGGCTGCCGCCCGCGATTTCGCTGCGAACGGAACCGTGCATGCCGCCAGCAGGCCGCCGATGGCCTGGGTGAACTGCCTGCGTGACAGGAGAGGATTCATGGGTGAGCTCCGGCGAACTGCTGCGGTTATTTGCGCTTGCGCGCCAACGTGAACGCGTCGACCAGCTTGCCGGTGCTGTCGGTCACCCTGACCTTCAGCGCGGTGCCGTTGGCTTCCACCCAGGCCACCTGGTCCAGCCCCACCACCAGGATCGGGAAGTCGTTGCCGCGCTCGCCGGGCTTGATGTGCATGAAGTGGTGCTCGTGGCCGGCGATGAACAGGTCGACGTGCGCCCGGTTGGCGAGCTGCGTCCACTTCGCGTTGTCGCCGCCGGTCCAGCCCCAGTCCGGCTGGTGGCCCAGCACCACGGTGAACGGCGCGCTGCGGGTGCGTGCATCGGCCAGCGCCGCGCCGAAGCGCGCCAGGCCTTCGCGGCGGTAGTCGCGCAGGTCGTTGAGGCCGGCGTAGACGTTGGTGTCGTCGGGTTTGTCTTCGCCGGTGTCCACCGCGATCAGGTGCAGTGGGCCGTCGTCGCGCGCATAGTCGTAGCGGCCGTCCTGCGCATGCAGGTACGGACCCAGTTCGCGCGCGAACGGACCGCGGTATTCGTGGTTGCCGTGCACGTAGAGCAACGGCACGGTGCCGCCCAGGCCCTCGGCGGTGGGCGCGAGGAACACGTCCTTGAGCTGCTGCTCGCTCGCCGCCCAGTTCACCGTATCGCCCAGGTGCGCCACGAAGTCCTCGGGCATCTTGCGGATCTCGCCCAGCAGGGTATGGATGCGTGAGACCTTCTCGTGGGTGTCGGTGATCACGGCGAAGCGCGCGGTGGGCCGTGCAGCATCCAGCGTGGTGAAGCGCAGGGTCTCGCCCTGCACGGTGTTGCCGCGCTCGGGCCAGTACGGCTTCAGCGCCACCACGCGGCGCGAGGCCACCTGGTATTGATACGTGTGGCCGGGCCGCAGGCCGTCGATCACCACGCGGTGGAAGGTGCCGACGTCGCGCAGGCCGTCGTGCACGGCCACCGCGGTGCGATCCAGCGCATGTTCGCCGTAGCGCACGCTGCCGTCGGCGGCGCTGTCGGTCATCCACTCCACCACCACCGAGGTGTCGGACACGTCGAGCAGCAACGGCGGCATGGTGATCGCCGGCGTGCTGTTCCACACCTTGTAGGGCGCATCCGCCTCGTCGTCGTGGAAGGGCCGGGCCTGCTTCGTGGCGGCCAGCGCGGGCAGCGCCAGCAGCAGGCCGGCCAGGGCGAAACCAAGGTGCAGCCAGCGGGACGATCCCGGCAAACGGACATCAGGCATGGACCTTCATCCTCCGTGCGGCGGGGTGGTCGGGTGCATGAGCGGCGCGAGTTCCACCGATTCGATGGCGGCCGGCAGGCGGTCGCCCTTGTGGAACGGCGCCACCGGCGTCAGCTCCAGCTGCATCGCATACGGGAAAGCGCGGGGGTCGCGGCTCACGCGCAGATGGGCCGTCCCCGCGCCTGCCGGCAGCACCAACGTACGGGGATGGCCGTCCACCCAGACATCCAGCTTCGCCGACGCATGCGCGCCGCGGTAATGCACGACCAGCATGTAATCGTCCGCGCCGACCCGTGCATGCCAGCGCAGCTTGTAGAGGCTGGGCGGATCGTCGTAGCCGTAGCCGTTGTAGTTGAGGAAGCGCTCGGCCTGGGCGGCGGCCAGCTGCACATGGCCGTCCGCACCAGGCGCCACCGCATCGGGCCGTACATGCAGCCCTCCTTCGAACGGGATCGCCACCACCGGCATGTAGCCGGCGCCCGCAAGGTTCCCTACCCTGACCGTGGCGCCCGCTGCATCGACGGCCACCGGACCCACGCTCGCCTGCGCATCGGCCAGCACGCGGCCACGGCCGAAGCGCGTATCGACCACGCCGGGCAGGTGCAGCACGCCATCGGCCGGCGGCTTCGCCACGAACAGGTACAACGTGTGCGCCCCCAGCGTGGCGTAGCCGAAATCCAGCTTCTTGAACGGCGAGGGCTGCGTGCCATAGACCGCCTCGCCGCGTGGCTTCAGCCATGCGCCGATGCCGCGCAGCACGCCGGCCTCGTAGGGCACCACCGAGCCGTCGCCTTCCGGGCCGATGTTGAGGATGTAGTTGCCGCCGGCGCTGACCACGCGCACCAGCCGTGCGATGTTCTCGCGCACCTTGCCCGGCAGGTCGCCGCGCACCTGCCACGAGCGGTAGCCCCAGGTCTCCGGGAACATCGACGCGGGCGACTGCCAGGGCTCCTCCATGCCTTCGTCCGGCTCGCGGTTGTCGCCCATCACGGTGAAGTCGCCCTGGTGGTTCCACACGCGGCCGGACACCATGGTCTGCGGCTGCAGCTCGTGCACGGTGCGCGCGAAGCGCGCGCTCTGCGCCGGCGTGGGCTTGCCCATGTCGAACCACACCTCGCTGATCGGGCCGTAACGGCTCATCAGCTCGCGGATCTGCGCCACGTTGAAATCGGCCTGCGCGGGCGTGATCGGGTTGTCGTTGTCGGGACGGTACTGGCCGTGCATCCAGTGCCAGTCGATGGTGGAGTAGTACACGCCGAACGGCATGTGCGCCCGCGCGCAGGCGTCGGCCAGTTCCTTCACCACGTCGCGCTTGTACGGCGTGGCGTCGACGATGTCGTAGCGGTTCTGCGCGGTGTGGAACATCGCGAAGCCGTCGTGGTGCTTGGCGGTGAGCACGATGAACTTCATGCCCGCGGCCTTCGCCAGCGCCACGATGGCGTCGGGATCGAACTTCTCCGGATCGAAGTGCTTCGCCAGCGCCTCGTACCGGTCGATCGGCACCGGCGCGAAGGACTGGATCTGCTCGCTGTAGCCCTGCGTGATGCGCTTGCCGTCCCACACGCCGCCCAGCATCGAATACAGGCCGAAATGGATGAACAGGCCGAACTTGCGCGCCTGCCAGGCCTGCACGGTGGCGGCGTCGGGACGTGGCCCGGCCAACGGCAGCGGGCGGTCCGCCGGCGCATCCGCGCCCGTGGCGGCAAGGCCGCTGCCGGCGGCCAGCGCCAGCAGGCCGATGACCGCGAGTCGTGTAAGCCTCATGCGTCGTGTCCTCCCGTCAGCCCTACCCTCCCGGTGGCCTGCAGCGCCTTCGCGGAGAAGGCAAGCCGTCGTTCCCAGCCGCTCATCATCCGCACGACCAGTTGGTCCGCATGCACATCGACGATGAAGCTGCTGTCCTTCGCGGCATGCTCGACCATGCCCGGATAGGTCAGGTAGTGCACGCCGTTGCGTTCGGCATACCCGCCGTGGTGGTCGTGCCCACACATGTACGAGACCAGCGTCGGGCAGGTATCCAGCAGCTTGACCACCTCGTCGTGGTCCCACAGCAGCAGGTCCGGCTGGCAGGAGCCGGGCAGCGTCGGCAGGTGGCAGAACACGACCACCTTCTCGCGCCTGGCCGTGGCTTCGGCCAGCTCGCCGGCGAGCCAGCGACGCTGTTCCGCGCCCACCGCGCCGTTCCATTCGCCGGCGATCGGCGAACCGGACTTCTCCAGCGCCGTGTTGATCCTCTGCCCTTCCAGGAAATGCGGATCGTCCTTCGGCCAGCCGCCGTCGATGCTCACGTTCATGCCGTCCAGCACCACGAAGCGCCAGCCGCGGCGGCGGAAGCTGTAATAGGCGGAAGGCATGTGCAGCGCGCTTGTCACCTGCTCGCGCGGCGCCACGAAATCGTGGTTGCCGAGCACGCTGTACGTCTTCGCCCGCGCCCTGGCATAGGCCGCCCAGGTCTTGTCCAGGGTGGGCAGGCCGCCGGTATCGACCAGGTCGCCGAGCTGGATGACGAAATCCAGTGGCGCGGCGTTCCAGAAACCCAGGCAGTCGTCCAGCTTGGCCAGGGAGTCGCGGTAATACCGCGCGCCCGCCGTGTTCTTGTCGGCGTACTGGATGTCGGCAACGACGCCGAACGAGAACAGCGGCGCCGCCCCCTGCCGCGGTGGGCGGGCATCGAACGCCACGGCACGCGATGCCAGCGGCACCAGGGCTAGCAGGCCGGTTTTCAGGAACGACCTTCTGCCTATCGTCATACCCGTGCTCCCCATGTCCCGGGCCAGGAACCGGCTGTCATGCCGCGTCGGCCGCATGGCTGTCGGCCGCTTCAGCCGTGCGCCTTGGCGCCCTCTTTCCAGCTTGCCAGCACCGCACTGCCACGCGGCACCGCAATGCGGCACGCGCCGGCCTCGTCGGCCGGCACGTAACCGTCCGTCGCGAAGCTGATGTCACGGCGGCTGTCCAGCGCGGGCGCACGCAGGCGCATCAATTCGCCCTTCGTGCCATGCGGAAGGCCGCTCAACGCCACCGCGGCATCGCGTCGCGCGTCCTTGTTGACCAGTGCGACCAGCACCTCGTCGCCTTGCTTCGCCGCATAGGCGGTGAGGTTGACGCCGGTGGCATCGAGCCGGCCGGGCAGCATCCGCGCACCGGCGAAGCGCTGCGCCAGCGCGATGCCGTGGAACAGCGGCTGCGGCTGGAAGCCCAGCGCGCGGCTGCCGGCGATGGCGGCATAGCGCGAGGCCAGCGCGGCGCGCTGAGCCACGATGTCGCCCCCCGTAGCCACCTTCGCCACGCGCCCCAGCGAGCTCTCCACCGAATGCAGCGTGCCGCCGTGGAAATGCATGCCGGCCACGCCGCGCTGCGCCAGCGTCAGCATGAAATCCGCGCCCCACAGCGCGGAGGCGAACACGTTGCTGGTGCCGTCGCGGCCGCCGTTGTAATAGGAATTGCCTTCGGAGACGCGGAACGGCAGGCCATGCTGGTCCGCCACCTGCATGATCTGTTCGACCTCGCCGAAGAAGCCGGGGTCGCCGGCGAGCATGTCCGGGATCGAGCCGTTCTCCGCCGCCTCGCGGTAGTAGTGCCGGCTAAGGAACACGTTCTCCCTGGCGTGGCGCTTCGCGTACTCGATCACCCAGTCGGTGTTCGCGCCGGTGTCCGGCCCGGCGAGCGGCAGGCCGGCGGCGCGCAGCGCCTTGGCATACGGCGTCCAGGCGGCGTCGAACGTAGCGTAGTCGTGGAAGTAGTTGTTCGCCTCGTTGCCGATCTGGATCGCCAGCAGCCGGTCGCCCACCAGGCGCTGCACGGCCTGCGCCAGGTCCACCGCCATCTCCGGCGAACCGATGCGCAGGTTCACGCCGAACACCAGTTTCCAGCCGGTGGCGCGCACGAAGCCGGCCAGCGCCTGCAGGCCTTCCGGCTGCAGCACGTGCGGCTGCAGCCGCTTGCCGTGCCGGCGCGGGACGTAGGCCGGCATCGTTCCCTTGTAGCCGCCCCACACCGTGTCGTCGCTGGTGTTGCCGCCGATGCGCAGCACGCCGTGCGGGTTCATTTCGCGAAACAGGCGCACCAGGCCGTGGTTGTCCGCGGCGAAGAAGGTGGGGTCGGAAAGCTCCAGCGTCTCGTAGCTGAGGCTGGCGAGGCTGGTATCGACGCGCCTTCCCGGGCGGCTCATGTCCAGCGCGAAACTGGCCCGCGCTGCGGGCGCATCCGCGCCCCAGGCCCGGACGCCGCAGGCGGCGGCCAGCGGCAGCAGGGCGGTGGCTTGCAACAGGCGGCGGCGGGTCAGGTCGGTCATGCTCAGTCTCCGTGGGCCGGGGTCAGTTCCAGCGTCAGCACCTCGAACGGCGCCAGCGTGATCGTGCCCGGGTGATCGGCGTCCAGCGTCTTCGGCACGCCGGCGCCGCCGTTCTTCCACACGTCGCGCACGTTGAAGCGACGCGCCACGCCCGGCGGCAGCTGCAGCTGGCGCTGCAGGTCGACCACCGCGAGCTGCGGCTTGTCGTCGGGATTGCGGAAGGTGACGATGGCCTTCTTCGGCGACCACGCGGCCCAGCCGTAGACGTCCAGCCGGCCGGGGTCGCCGCCGATCCAATGCGTGTCGCGCAGCACGCCGGCGTTGGCGCGCGACCACTTCGCCGCATCGGCCAGCGTGTCCCAATCCTGCGACGTGAGCAGCGAGGGCGTGATGTACATCTCCTGCAGCTCGGTGCCGGTGGCGAAATAGGAATGCACTTCGTTGGCGAAGTCGTGGCCCGGATCGGTGTTCAGGCGCGGATTCTTCTGTGCATAGATGATGCCGTGGAGCATCAGCGAGTTGATCGGAAACAGCGGCCCCTTCAGCACGATGTTCTGGTAGGTCTGCTGGTCGCGGTAGGTGATCCACCGCTCGCGCATCGTGCCCACGCCGGCGTACCAGTCGTCCTCGCCGTCGCGCCAGATGGTGTCGGCGTAGCGCAGCCAGAACGGCGAGGCCCAGGTGCCGGTGGTGAGGTTGATGAAGGTGTCTGGCTTGTCCTTGCGGATGTCGTCGATCAGCTGGATCGCCGCGGCGAAGTCGCTGTCGAAGCGGCTGCCGGGAAACACGCTGCTGACGTTGCCGGTGCCGTCGAACTTGAACTGGTTGACGCCGTCCTTGTCCAGCAGGTCCATCACCACCTGGTGGAAGCGCTGGTAGTACTTCGGCCCGGACAGCGCGAAGCCGCCGTCGTTGGTTTCGTAGCCGGCCGCCTTGCCGTTCTTCACGCGCTCCTGCCAGGGCTTGCCGTAGCCGCCCCACGGCGACAGCCAGATGCCCGGCGCGGCGCCGTACTTCGCCGCCGCCTTGCGCAGCGGCACGAAGCCGTGCGGGAAGTCCTTGCTGAAGTTCCAGCTGCCGCTCAAGTCGTCCCAGCCGTCGTCGAACAGGAACGAATCCAGCTTCACGCCGCGCTTGACGGTGAGCTGCTGACCGAACGCATTGATGCGGTCCAGCGCCTCCGCCTCGGTGTACGGGGTGAAGTAGCCGATGTCGTACCAGGAGTTGTAGTGCAGGAACGGCCGGTACGGATGCGCACGCTCGCGCTCCACGTAGCCGGCGAAGTCGCGGCGCAGCTGGCCGTCGCGCACCACGCCCGCCACCGCCGAATAGGCCACGGTCTTGCCCTGCTCCAGCGGCAGCGTGCGGACCATGGTGAGCTTCACCGTGTCGTGGTACGCGGAGCTTTCGGACAGGGGATTCTCGAAACCGAGATAGATGTCGCCGGCCACCACGGGCGAACCGTTCACCGTGCCGTCCACCTCGGCGCCGGCCACCTTCGTCTCCAGCAGCGAGACCTTGGCGATCTTCTCGGCCTGCTTGAGCGCGGTGATGCGCACCTCCTCGCGCAGGTAGGGCGAACCGTCGCGCTGCACCAGCTTCCAGTCCACCCGGAAGCGGCCGCCCGTATCGCCGAAGCTGGCCTCGACCGCCTTGCCGGGGATCCGCCCGGCCAGCCGCGAGGACTTCGCGTCCACCGGCAGCGCCGCCACGTGCGGCGGCGACAACAGGCTCATGTCGGCGGCCTTGAGCGTGCTGCCATCGGCCATCACCAGCGCGAACGGCGCGGACACCTGCACGGTGCGGCCGTGCACGCGGTCGGTCACGCTGAAGTCGACGAGATGCCGGCCGTCCAGCTTCCAGCGCGCCTCGATCGCGGCATTGCCGAAACTCTCCGCCCCCTGCTGGTCGGTGAAGACTGCGGCGCCGGGCGCAAGCACCAGCCTGCCGGTGGCGACGCTGTCCTCGGCCTGCGCCGTGCCGGGCCCCGCCGCCACGGCGAGCAGGCAGGAGGCGAACAGGGTCAGGCGCAGCGGGCGAAGAAGACGGGGACGTGATGCTGGCATGGCGGCCTCTGTAACGATTGGCGTGGCCGGCCGGACCGATGCGTCGATGGCCCAGCCGGCGGGATTGGAACCCGCCGCCCGGCATGGCCGGACGGCGGAGGTTGGCACACGGGGTGGCGCGGGACGCCACCGTCCACGGTCAGTAGTCGTAGGTGACGCTCATGCGCGCGTAGCGCGGCGGCTGCAGCACCCGCGGCGTGCCGTACAGCGGGTTCGGCGTCCCGGCGCGGTCCGAATACATCGCCTGGTTCAGATTGAGCTCCGCCTGGTCGTTGAAGACGTTGAACACGTCCAGGTGGAAGCCCAGCTTGTGGTCCGCGAACGCCGGCCGGTACTGCACCCCCAGGTCGACCTGCTTGTTCCACGGCAGGCGCCCCTGCTTCCCTGGCGGCGACGGCTGGCCGTTGCACCAGTGGTAGGCGGAGCCATAGCCGGCCGGGTCGTTCGTGGCCGGATCCATGGGGTCGCTGCCATACAGGCCCAGGCAGTACTTCGGGCCGCCCGATACGAGGCTGAGGTTGCCCGAGACCAGCCACTCCGGCGTGATCTGGTAGTAGCCGAAGGCCTTGATCTGGTGCGTGTGGTCGTTGCCCTGCGGGCCATTGCCGTAGACCATCAGCGAGGGGAAGTCCCAGTCCATGTTCTGGATGCCGCCGGTGGCCTGGATGTCGGACTGGCCCTGGCCCTCGGTGTTGCCGTAGCTGCGCGAGAACGTGTAGCTCAGCTTGCCGTACCAGCGGCCGTCGAACGGGTGTTCCAGGAAGCCTTCCAGCGCGTAGTACCGGCGTACCATGTGGGTGAAGCCCATCTCCTTGTTGCTCAGGGTCACGTCGTGGTAGTTGCCGCTCGCGTCGCGCACCGCGAAGGTGTTCGCGATGCCCGGGTTGATGTAGTAGCAGGTCGAGTCGTCGACGTCGACGATGCCCATCGAGGCCGCCTTGTCGACCACGGCCTGCGCATCGCAGTAGTCGTCCAGGTTGTGGCGCAGCATGCGCCGGGTGAACTTGGCGCCGTAGACCCACTTCGGGCCGGCGGTCTTGGTGAAGCCGAGGATGAACTCGTCCTGGTCCTGCGCCTTGATGTTGCGCGCCGTGAGCGTGCGCGGGTCGGGCGCCTGGCCGAAGAAGTTGTTCGCCGAGACCGGCCCCGAGACCTGGGTGAGGCCGGTGGGCGTGCCATCGGACGCGATGCCGCTGTAGGTGAAGTACTGCTGGGTGCGCAGCACGCCGTTGGCGACGCCGCCCGGGGCGAGCGGCTGGCCCAGGTAGTAGCGGCCGGCGTTGCCGTAGATCTTGAACGTGCCGTCGCCGTACACGTCCCAGCTGAAGCCGAGCCGCGGCGCCCACTGCGGCGAGGTCTGCCGCATGTAGGACTGGCCGGAGCCGTTGTAGTTGTTGAAGGCGTCGTTGCGCAGGCCGATCGACACCAGCCAGCGGTCGCTCACCTGCCACTGGTCCTCGATGTACTCGGCGCGCTGGGTGGTCAGCAGGCCGGCGCCGGAGACGTCGATGTTCTTGGTGACGTAGTAGCCGCCGGCGCCGTTCGGGTAGTTGATCAGCGGCCCCACGCCCAGCTTGGCCGCGGTCGGCAACTCGGGGTGGTCGGTATGGCCGTAGCTCCAGTAGTAGCCGCCGGGGCCGGTGGTGATGTGGCCCTGGTCCCTGGCGTTGGAACGCAGGTTGTCGATGCCGGCGGTGATCGTGTGGTTGCCGAGCACGTAGGTCAGGCTGACCCGGAGATTGCTGGTCTTGTAGCTGTTGCCCGGGTTGCTGATCTGGGTGAGCGTCTGCGCGTTGGTGATCGGCACGCCGCCGTTCAGCGCCGGATTCTGGCTGGTCTTGCCGCCGATGTAGGTGAGGTTCGGGTCGTAGCCGACCGGCCCGCTGTAGTTCACCGTGGTCATCTTGCCGTACATCGCGTTCAGCGTGAGGCTGTCGGTGAGGTAGCCGGTGTACTTGGCCGACCACATGTCGCCGCCCAGCTTGGCGTTGCTGGAGAAGGCCTTGAAGCCGGCATCCCGCTGGTTGGCGTAGTCGTAGTTGTAGATCGTCCCCGAGGTCATCCGCTTCTCGGACGCCCCGGTCAACTCAAGCAGGTTGCTGTCGTTGATGTTCCAGTTGATCTTGGCGTACCACTTCGGGTTGTTGACCTTGTAGTGCTGCGAGGTGCCCGCATCCACGTTGTTGACCGTATGGCCGCCCTGGTCGTTGGCCTCCACCGAGGCGAACAGGAACAGCTTGTCCTTGATCAGCGGGCCGCCCACGTAAGCGTCGTAGGTGGACGTCCAGTAGCCGTCGGTGCGGCCGGGGTCGTACAGGCGCCCCGCCACCGGCGTCGGCGGCAATCCGTTCATGTAGTAGGTGTCGTCCTGGCCGGAACGCCAGTCCTGCGGCGCGTACACGTACTGGGCGCCGAAGTGCCACTCGTTGGTGCCGCTCTTGCCGATCATGTTGATCACGCCGCCGTCGGTGCGGCCGTACTGGGCGCTGTAGCCGCCGGTGTAGGCCTCCTCCTGGTCGATCGAGCCGTACGGCAGGGCGATGCCGCCCTTGGCGTTGAACGGATCGGTGGTGTTGAAGCCGTTGATGTAGTACGCGTTCTCCGTGGACGACGAACCGCCGAAGCTGACCAGCGGCTCGCCGGTCGTGCTGGTCGCGCCGCCGGCGGCGGTGACCGCGCCCGGCGCCAGCAGCGCCGCCGCCTCGGCGGTGCGCGGCAGCGGCAGCCTGGCCAGCTGTTCTGCCGTGACCACCGTGCGCGAATCCACCGAGCTGACGTCGATCGGCGGCACGGCGTTGGCCGTGACGTTCACGCCGGCCAGCTGCTTCGCGTTCACGGAGCCGGCTTCGGCCCCTTCCGCGCTGAAGGAGATGTCCACGCCGACACCCACCCTCAGTACCACGTTGTCGCGTCGCTGCACTTCCCTGCCGTCACGCATGAGGGTCACCGAATAGGTGCCCGTCGGCAGCTGGGTGGCGTTGTAGCGGCCCTGGCTGTCGATGCCCACCGTACGACTCAGGCCCGCGCCGTTGCTGACCACCACGCTCTCGCCCGGCTGCACCGGCACGCGGCCGAAAATGTTGCTGGTGGTCGACTGGCCGTAGGCGGCCATGGATGCCACGAACAGGCCCAGCGCCGTGGCCAGGCCGGTCTTCCGTAGCGGGATGCTTCTGCTGGATCTCATACGTGCCCCTCTCGATCGATCGCTTCACTGTCGGATGCCCGCGAGTCGTTACCTCCCCGTATCCCGCGGACTGTTCAAAACCGATGGCTCGTACCATCGGCAAGCTGGCCGGCTCCGCCTGCACTCAACGTGTCCACTCCTCCACCCGGACCCGGCCGAGCAATGCCTCGACCTGGTCCGTGCGTACGTATCCGGTTTCCACTTCCATGGCGTTGGCGGCGCCGCAGGCCACCGCCAGCCGCAGGGCCTCGCGCAACGACTGGTCGCGCGCGATCGCCACCGCCATGCCGGCCAGGAAGCAGTCGCCCGAGCCGACCGTGTTGCGCACCTGCCCCGGCTCGACCGACGCATGCCATGCGCCGCTGTCGTCCATGCCCACCGCGCCCAGCGCGCCCAGGCTCAACACCGGCATCGCCACGCCTTGTGCGCGCAGTTCGCGCAGCGCGGCGACGGCGGCGTCGACGCCGGCGATGGCGCGGCCGAACAAGGCTTCCGCCTCGTCGCGGTTCGGCTTCAGCAGGTAGGGTTGCGCCGACACCGCCCACCGCAGCACGTCGCCGCTGGCGTCGACCAGGCAGCGCTTGCCGGCGGCGCGCACCTGCTGCGCGAGTTCGGCGTAGGTGTCGGCAGCGAAGCCGCGCGGCAGGCTGCCGGAGAGCACCACCAGGTCGCTTTCTTCCAGCGCGCGCAGGAAGGCGCGCTGCAGCGCCGCCCGGTCGCGTCCGTCCAGTTCCGGCCCCTGCCCCAGCACCTCGGTGATCCGTCCGTGCGCGTCGCGCAGCGCGATGCAGTGGCGCAGTGGCGCATCGATCTCCACGCCGTGGAACAGCACGCCGCGTTCACTCATGCGGCGCGCGGTGAGGTTGCGGTGCGCGGCGTCGACCAGCCCGATCAGTTGCACCGGCTCGCGCAGCGCGGCGATGGTCTGCGCCACGTGCAGGCCCTTGCCGCCCGGCAGCACCTGCTCGTGCATGGTGCGGTTGACTTCGCCCAGGCGCAGCTCGCCCACCTGCATCAGGTGGTCGATGGCGGTGTTGATGCCGAGCACGGTGATCACGGCGCGGCCTCCAGCAGTGCCCGCACCTCGCCCGCGTCGGCCTGCCTCGCCGTGCCGCCCACGCCGCGCGTGGAAAGCGCGCCGCAGGCGTTGCCCCAGCGCATGGCCTCCGCCAGCGGCATCCCGCGCAGCCAGGCGTGCAGGAAGCCGGCGTCGAAGGAGTCGCCGGCGCCGGTACTGTCCACCGCGTCCAGCGCGAAGGCCGGCGACTCGAGCAGCCGGCCGTCGTCGTCCAGCGCCACGCACCCCTGGCGGCCGCGCTTCACCACGATGCGGGTGTGGCCGTTGTCCAGCGCACGCAGGCCATCGAGCACCGATGCGCGGCCGCTGATGGCGGCGAACTCCACGTCATTGGGCAGGAACAGGTCGACCCCGGAAAGCAGGCTCGGCCATGCGTCGCCCCAGCGCTGTTCGGGATCGAAGCCCGGGTCGAGCGACGTGCCCAGGCCGTGCGCGCGGGCGCGCGCGAACAGCGACTCGAGGTCCGGCCGCAGCGCGCGCTGCAGGTAATACGACGACACGTGCAGGTGGTCGGCGCCCGCCAGCGATTCGTCGCCGATGTCGTCGGCGCGCAGCGCACCGATGGCGCCGGCGAAGGTGACCAGCGCGCGATCGCTGCGGGTGGAGAACGAGGCGGTGATGCCGGTGCGCAGCGCGGCGTCGCGCTGCACCGCGGCCACGTCGATGCCGGCCTCCTGCAGCGCCGACACGCAGAAATCGCCCCAGGGATCCGCGCCTGCCTTGCCGGCGAAGGCCACCGGGTTGCCCAGCCGCGCCAGGCCCATCGCGCAGATCATCGAGGAACTGCCGGGCACGAGCCGCGCGTCCTCGGCCAGCACTTCGCATCCCGGCACGGGGAACGACTGGCAGTCCCGGAACACCAGGTCGACGTTGAGTTCGCCGGCGACGAGGATGCGTTTCACGCCGCGCCTCCCGCGTGCAGCGCGAAGGCCTCCACCACGCGGGTGAGCACGCCTTGCGCCGGCGCGTCGGGCTTGCCGCCCAGGGCGAGGCAACGGAAGAACGCCAGCACCTGGCCCACGGCCACGTCGGCCAGCAGCGGCAGCGCGTCGTCCGCGGCGTGCAGGCCCTGCAGGTCCACCGCCACGTCCTGCGCGCCGATCACGTCGCCGGCGATGCCCTCGCCCACCAGCACGCGCACCATGCCCAGCCGCTTGCGGGTGAGTTCGCGCAGCAGGTCGTATTCATAGGCGCGCACCGCCGGGTCGGGCGAGAGGTAGGCCACCACGAGGGTGTTTTCGTCGAGGCTGGACATGGGGCCGTGGCGCAGCCCGAGGAAGGTCTCGGCCATCGTGGTCACGCGGCCGCCGGTCATCTCCAGCATCTTCAGCGCGGCCTCGTGCGCGGCGCCCAGCGCGCCACCGCTGCCGAGGTACACGACCTGGTCGACATCGCGATACGCGATGGCCGCCAACGCATCGGACCGGTGCTCGAATACCTGCTGCACGCAGCCGGCGAGGCGCTTCACGCCGTCCTGCCACCCGGCCTCGTCGGCGCGACCGCCCAGCGCGCTGCCGGCCAGCACCAGGTTGGTGAAACTGCTGGTCATCACCAGGCTGCGGTCGTTGGTGCGCTCGTCCAGCACCAGCGCGGCGTAGCGCGGCGCGTCCCGATACTGCGTGGCGAGCTTGCCGTCGGCGTTGCAGGTGATGGCCAGGTGGTTCCACTCCGGCGCATGCGCCAGCAACTGGTCGACCACGCCCGCGCTTTCCGGGCTGTCGCCGGAGCGCGCGATCGAGACCAGCAGGCCGCCGCCCGGCGGCAACGCGCGGCGATGCGTGAGCAGGGTGCCCGCGGGAATCGCCAGCACCGGCACGCCCAGCGTCTGCTGCAGGTCCGGCGCGATGCACTCGCCGGCATAGATCGAACTGCCCGAGCCGGTCAGCACGACGTAGGCGGGACGGGGCGTCAGCACCGCCTGCAATTGCGCGCGCACCGACGGCTCGCGCAGCCGTGCCGCCGTGGCTTGCCAGGTGGCCGGCTGCTGTAGGATTTCGCGCAGGGTGTCGGCATAGCCACGCTCGCGCTGCACGGCCGGGGCAGCCGCTTCCAGGACGGCAAAACTGTCGATTGATTTCGTTTTTCTTTCGAGTATTGACATTTGGTCGATTTCGTCCGAATGTGAAGCTATTCGTCCACCAGCCCAGCGTATTCGAAATGAAACAGAACTTACAAGTACCTTCACAAGTTTCCGAAAAGTTCTCACGACTCCCCCTTTCGCATGGCAAGCGGACACGCCTGTGGCGCCTGTTGTACGGCAACGGTCCGCGCAACGGCAGCCTGCTGGTGCTGCCGCTGGACCAGGGCCTGGAGCACGGCCCGACCGATTTCTTCCCCCATCCGCCCGCGGTGGACCCGGCCTACCAGTTCGAACTGGCCGCGGCCGGCGGCTTTTCCGCCATCGCGCTGGGCATCGGCCTGGCCGAGAAGTACATGACCGAGTACTGCGGCCGCGTGCCGCTGATCCTCAAGCTCAACGGCAAGACCAACATCCCCAGCGATGCCGAAGCCACCTCGCCGCTGTTCGCCTCGGTGGAGGACGCCGTGCGCCTGGGCGCCGACGCGGTGGGCTACACCCTGTACGTCGGCTCGCCGCGCCAGCACGACGAATTCCGCCAGTTCGAGAAGGTGCGCCAGGACTGCGAGCGCTACGGCATGCCGCTGGTGCTTTGGTCCTACCCGCGTGGCAGTGCCGTCAATGCCAAGGGCGGCACCAACACGCTCTACGCGCAGGACTACGCCGCGCGCGTGGCGCTGGAGCTGGGCGCGGACATCGTCAAGCTGCACGAGCCGAACGACAGCGTGGCCAACGTGCCGGCGCCCTACGACACGCTGCAGGAAGACTCCGCCGCCCGCTGCGCCCGCGTGGTGCGCTCGGCCGGCCGCACCATGGTGTTGTTTTCCGGCGGCGAGAAGAACGACGACGACGCGGTCGTGCTGCGCAAGGTGGAGCACTACATGCAGAGCGGCGCCAGCGGCGTGATGTTCGGCCGCAACATGTGGCTGCGCCCGTTCGACCAGGCGGTGGCGCTGGTCCGGCAGGTGCACGACATCATGGCGAAGCACCCGCGCTAGCCGCACTTCCGGAGGGGCCCGGCTCGCGAAGGCGCCCATGCTTTGCTCCCTCTCCCCTCCGGGGAGAGGGTTGGGGTGAGGGGCCAACCTCGCGGCATACCCCCAACGGAGCAGCTTGCACTAGCATCCTTGCCGCGAGCACCCGCCCCTCACCTCAATCCTCTCCCCCAAATGAAATCAGGGCCGGGGGAGAGGAAGCGAACGCAAGAAGCGAGTCATTCGATTGAAGCAGCACCAGAAATCCTGCCTCTGCTGCGCCCCGCCCACCGGGGCCGGCACGGTGCGCATCGAGGCCGGCGGCAAGAACCCGCTGCAGACCGCCCCCGATGCCAGCAAGGGCGAGCTGCGCCTGAAGGACTTCAAACCGCGCAGCATGCTGCGCGTGCCGCAGACCCGCATCGAGCGGCCGCGCTTCCCGGTGATCGACGTGCACGCCCACCTCACCTGGTCGAAGAACGTGCGCAACGGCGTGTCGGTGGGCGAGGAGATCACCGTGTTCAGCACGCCGGAGGAACTGCTGCCGGTGATGGACCGCAAGGGCGTGCGCACCCTGGTCAACCTCACCGGCGGCGTCGGCAAGGGGCTGGAGGAAAGCATCCGCCTGTTCGATCGCGCCGCGCCGGGGCGTTTCCTTACCCTCACCGAGCCCTCGTTCGAACTGTTCCCCGAAGCGGACTACCCGCAGCGCCAGGCCGAGGCGATCGGGCACGCCAGCCGCGCGGGCGCGCGCGGCCTGAAGCTGCTGAAGACGCTGGGCCTGTACCTGCGCGAGCGCATCGACGAGGGCCCGCTGGTCGGCGTCGACGACCGCCGCTTCGACCCGATGTGGGAAGCCTGCGCCGCCCACGGCATGCCGGTGTTCCTGCACGTGTCCGACCCGGAGGCGTTCTTCCTGCCCACCGACGGCGCGAACGAGCGCTACGAGGAGCTGGCCAACCACCCGGACTGGTCGTTCTACGGCCCGGCGTTCCCCGGCCACCAGGAGCTGATCGACGCGCGCAACCGCATGATCGCGCGCCACCCGGGCACCACCTTCGTGCTGCTGCACGTGGGCAACAACGCCGAGAACCTGGCCGCCGTCAGCGACTGCCTGGAGCGCTTCCCCAATACCCTGGTGGACATCAGCGCCCGCATCGGCGAACTGGGCCGCCAGCCGCGCATCGCGCAGCGCTTCTTCGACCGCTTCCAGGACCGCATCCTGTTCGGCACCGATGCGGTGCCCTCGCCGTGGGGCGACGACGTGCCCCAGCAGCTGTTCGGCGACGCCCTGTACGAGATCTACTACCGTTTCCTGGAGACCGAGGACGAGTATTTCGACTATGCTCCCTCCCCGGTACCGCCGCAGGGGCGCTGGTCGATCTACGGCCTGAAGCTGCCGGACGCCATCCTGCGCAAGGTCTATCACGACAACGCCGCCCGATTGCTGCGCCTGAACCCATGACCAAAGCCAAGCCCGCCAAGCCCCGCCCTCGCCTGCTGGTGGAGGAACGCCGGCGCCTGATCGTCGACCTGGTGGGCAAGCAGGGCCGCGCCACGGTGGAGGAACTGGCGCAGGCATTCGGCACCTCGGCGGTGACCATCCGCGCCGACCTGGAGGCGCTGGCACGCGCCGGCGCCATCGCCCGCTCGCACGGCGGCGCGCTGCCGGTGCACACGCCGGTGTCCAACGACACCCCGCTCAACATCAAGGAAACCCGCCGCCACGCGCAGAAGCTGCGCATCGGCCAGGCCGCCGCCGAGCTGGTGCGCGACGGCGAGACGATCATCCTCGACTCCGGCTCCACCACCGCCGAGATCGCGCGCCAGCTGCGCCAGCGCAAGCTGGAATCGCTCACCGTGATCACCAACGCGCTGAACATCGCGCTGGAACTGTCCAACGTGCCGCATGTGCGGGTGATGATGCTGGGCGGCATGCTGCGCCAGACCTCCTACTCGCTGGTCGGCCCCGACGCCGAGCAGGCGCTGGCCAAGCTCTCCGCCGACCGCCTGTTCCTGGGCGTGGACGGCCTCGACCCGCGCGTGGGCGTGACCACGCCCGACCCGCTGGAAGCCTCGCTCAACGCACTGATGATCCGCGTCTCGCGCGAGACGGTGGCGGTGCTGGACGCCACCAAGCTGGGCCAGCGCAGCCTGTCCGTCATCACCCCGGTCGAGAAGCTGCACCGCGTGATCACCGACACCAGCGCGCCGGCCGAGACGGTCGAGGCGCTGCGCAACGCCGGCGTCGACGTCACCCTGGTCTGAGAGCCTGTTCACGGCCTCCTGGCGCCGCTCGCCCGTCGCCAGCCGGCGTAGATGCGAAGCCCGGCAACGCCCGGTGACCGTCAGCCCTTCGTGCGCGTGGCCGCGGGACGCGGCGCACTCGCCAGCTCCAGCGCCGCGATGCGCCGCCCCAGCCGCGGCGCGAGGTAGCAGTGCGAGCCGCACGGCAGCAGGCCGGCGTCGGCGAAGCAGCGCAGGTACCAGTCCGGCGAACGGTGGTGGAAGCCCTCCAGGTCGCCGTCCACGCCGTCCCGGCTGGTGAACACCTCGAGGAAGGCCACGCCTTCGACCATCTCGGCGATGCCGGCCAGGCCGGCACGCAACTCCGCCGGCTTCAGGTAATGCAGCACGTCGCTGCACACGATCAGGTCGAAGCGCGTGTCGAAACGCAGGTGCTCCAGCTGGCCGAAGCGCGCCAGGCCGATGTTGCGGCTGCGGCCATAGCGCGCCACCGCGTACTCGCTGGCATCCAGCCCGCGGTAGTCCACGCCGGGCCGCAGCGCGCGCAGCGGCGCGCGCCAGGCGCCTTCGCCGCAGCCCACGTCGAGCACGTTGCGCAGCGGCCGGCCGAGGTAGTACTCGGCCTGCGCCACCGCCAGCGCCACCTTGCGTTTCAGTGCGGCGGCCGAGCCCACCGCGTGCGCGCTGTCGCGGTACCACTTGTCGAAATAGGCGCGGTCGTAGGTCTTGCTCATGGGCTGGGCATGGTACCGGGCCGGGCGCGGTGCGTCAGTGCGCCGCGCTGGCTTGGCGCAAGGTCCAGTCACCGTGCCGGGGGCCCGGCACCAGTGTCCAGCCGGGCTTGAGCTTCAACTGCCACCCCGCGCCATGTACGTTCGTGCCATCTTGTGCGGCCGGCGCGCTCACCGTGACCAGCCTCCAGTCGCCGCGAAGCAGAGCGCCCCGCTCCGCTTCCAGCGTGCCCCAGTCGTCAATGATCTTGAGATGCGGGTACACGGTGCCGGCTTGGCCGAGCGACAGCACAGTATTCGGGTTGAACTGCACGTGCATGTGCAGCAGCCGGATCGCCAGCACCGGGCCATTCACCAGGGCGGCCTTGTAGCGATCCAGCAATTGCTGGTGTTCATGCGCACGTTGTTGTTCCGAGGAGAGCAAGGCCGCGCCGCCGTAGCGTGCTGCGTGCTGTTCGATCCCGGCTGCGGAGGGCTGCGCGGCAGGCAAGCGCAAGGCTGAGGCCAGTAGCTGGGGCAGACTGGCATCGCCTTGTCGCAGCGTCTTGCGCCAGTGCGGTGCATAGCGGTCCAGCAGCAGGCCATAGGCAGGACCGGTGGCGTAAGCGAAGGAACGCACCAGGCTGGGGTCATCTGCATGCGTCCGGATGTCTTTCAAGGCCATTGCCACCCGTGTCGACGGCGTACCGTTACCCACCGTCACGCCAGTGTATTCAGCCACTCCCTCGTTCCGTTCCAGCGCGTTCTCGCTGGCAGCCGCCTTGGGGAACAGGCGGTAGCGCTCGGCGCGGAACAGCAGCGCGTCGACAATCCTCGCGCGACGGTCGGCATCGTCGGACGCCTGCAAGGCCGCTGCCAGCGCGCGCCACTCCAGCAGCATGGTGTAGCGACCCTGCTCGGTATCCAGTTGCACGTTGTCGCCACCCGCCACGATCGGCAGCACCTGCGGCTGGATACGGTGGAAGGCTTCGTGCGCGAACAGCGTGCGTCGTGACGCCTCGTCGCCGGCCACTGGCCACAGCATCTGGATCCAGCGCACGCCTTCCCATTCGATGCTGGTATTGGCGATCAGTACATCCGGCGGCAATACGCCCACATACACGCCATGGTCGGATTTCAGCGCCCCCTTTGGATCAGCCTGATTGGCGACCACGCGACGCGTCACCGGGTCGACGAACATCACCGGTCCGCACAAGCTCACGCCCCACAGCTTGCCATGGTCGGCGATGCACTGGCGCTGCATCGTCTCGAAATAACGCTGCGCCTGCGTCGCATCCGGCGCTCCCGACGCCAGCGCGGACGAGACCAGTCCCAAAGCCGCCAGCCCACCGAGCCAAGCCATGCGTGCCATGTTCACTCCCGGTCGGAATCCGTCGCCATATTGCAGTTGCCCAAACCGGCCGGCAAGCCAGCCCGCCGGGATTCCATCCCCGTTGAAAACTGCATGAATCCCCATGAAACGAACTATCGCAAATACTTGCCGCCTGTCGACCGCGCAGCTTCTTTCCCGTTGGAGCAACTGGCCCTCGCCGGAGAACGGACACATGCCCGCCGCACCGATACGTCGCCATGGCCTCGTGCCAGGCCTGTTGCTGGGATGCCTGTCGGCGCTGGCCTGCGCCGGCCAGACCACGCCGCAGCAGCGCATGCCCGCCCCCACGGCCACCGCGAAAATGGACGGCTTGAGCCTTTCGGACATCGCCTGGCTGCGCCGCGACGGCTTTGGCCTGGACAGCGCCACGCTGGACCGCTACCGCCGGCTGGGCCGCACGCGCTTCCTCGACGGACAACTGGCCGGCGCCGACGACACGCTGCCGCCGCAGGTGGCCGCGCAGATCCGCGCCCTCCCGGTGGTGGACACGCCGCTCCCCGCGCTGCTGGCCGACTACCGCGCGCGGGCGAAGCGATACAAGGACACGCCCGCCGGCGCCGCCAAGGATGCGGCAAGGAAAGCCATCGCGGAGTACCGCCGCGACCTCTACCGGCAGGCCGCGCAGGCGGAGCTGCTGCACGCGGTCTACGGCGGCGACCAGTTGAAGGAGCAGATGGTGTGGTTCTGGCTCAACCACTTCAGCGTCTACGCCGGCAAGGGACCCGTGCGCGTGTTCGCCGCCGACTACGAGGAGCGCGTGATCCGCCCGCGCGCGCTGGGCAAGTTCAGGGACCTGGTGATGGCCACGCTGCAGAGCCCGGCCATGCTGGTGTTCCTCGACAACGTGCACAACGTCAAGGGCAGGACCAACGAGAACTACGCGCGCGAGCTGATGGAACTGCACACGCTGGGCGTGGGCTCGGGCTACACCCAGGCCGACGTGCAGCAGCTGATGCGCGTGCTCACCGGCGCCGGTCTGCTGCCGCCGAAGCCGGCGATGCGCGGCGGCCGCTTCGGCCGCGGACGTCCCGGGGTCGTGCGCGACGGCCTGTTCCGCTTCAACCCGAACCAGCACGACTTCGGCGACAAGACCTTCCTCGGCCATACCATCGAGGGCAGCGGCTACGCCGAGATCGCACAGGCGGTGGACCTCATCGTGCACCAGCCTGCCTGCGCCCGTTTCATATCGCGGCAGCTGGCCGAATATTTCATCGCCGACCAGCCCTCGCCCGCCCTGGTGGATGCGATGGCTCGCACGTTCCGGCGCACCGACGGCGACATCGCCGCGGTGCTGCGCACGATGTTCCTGTCGAAGGACGCCGCCGCCCCGGACGGACGCAAGTTCAAGGATCCGATGCGCTTCCTGGTCTCGGCGATGCGACTGGCCTACGACGGCCGGCCGGTCTCCGACGCTGCGCCGCTGGTGAACTGGCTGCGCCAGATGGGCGAGCCGCTGTACGGCCGCGTCACGCCCGACGGCTGGCCGCTGGATTCGGCGAGCTGGACCGGCTCGGGCCAGTTGAGCAAGCGCTTCGACTTCGCCCGCGTGATCGGCAGCGGTCGCAACCGGCTGTTCGCCGACGGCGATGGCAGCACGCCTGCGGCGAATGCCCCACCGCCCCGAGCGCCGGACCTGCAAGGCTCCGCGACCTACCGCGATGCGATCGCGCCACGCCTCTCCGAGGCCACCCGCCATGCGCTGGCGCAAGCCAGATCGCCGATGGAGTGGAACACCTTCCTGCTGTCTTCGCCCGACTTCAATTATCGATGAGCTACCCCGTCCTACCCATTGCCGCATCCGGCTCCCTCCCCTGCATGCAGAGCCTGTCCCGGACTCGATCCGGGAGGAGGCTTGGGGAGGGGTGCTCTTACACGCAAAAGCTCTACCCCCTCCCAACCTCCCCCTGCATGCGGGGGGAGGGGCAAACCCATGTCGCCGAGGTATGGCCATGAACCGCCGCGAATTCCTGCTTGCCGCCGCCGGCGCGGCCGCCGCTTCCACGCTGTCGTTCACCGGCCGGCTGTTCGCCGCGCCCGCGAGCTCGCCGCGCTTCCTGCTGGTGTTCCTGCGCGGCGGCTACGACTGCAACAACCTGCTGGTGCCGTGCGGCAGCGACTTCTACTACGAATCGCGCCCTACCCTCGCCATCGCGAAACCCGACGCCGGCAATCCCGACAGCGCCGTGGCGCTGGACGCGGACTGGGGCCTCAGCCCGGTCGTGCGCGACTCGCTGTACCCGCTGTGGCGGAAGAAGCAGCTCGCCTTCGTCCCCTTCGCGGGCACGAACGACCTCTCGCGCAGCCACTTCGAAACCCAGGACCATATCGAGCGCGGCGAACCGCTGGGCCATGAGGCCGGCGAACGCTCCGGCTTCCTGGCGCGGCTTTCCGGCCTGCTCGCCGGCGTGCCGGCGATCGCCTTCACCGACAACCTGCCGCTCTCCTTCCAGGGCGCCGCACGCGACATTCCCAACATCTCGCTGAAGGCCGACCCCAAGGCGCACTTCAACGAACGCCAGGCGGCGATCCTCGCCGGCATGTACAAGGGCACGGCGCTGGCCCAGGCCAGCGCCGACGGCCTCGCCCTGCCCAGAACCGTCTCCGCCGACCTGCGCCACGAGATGGTGGCGGCCAGCCGCGGCGCGCCCAGCGCGCGCAACTTCGCCGCCGAGACGCGGCGCATCGCCACCCTGATGCGCGACCGCTACCGGCTCGGCTTCGTCGACGTGGGCGGCTGGGACACCCACGTCAACCAGGGCAGCACCAGGGGCGGCCTCGCCAACAACCTGAAGAACCTCGGCGAGGGCCTGGCCGCCTACGCCGACGCGCTGGGCGATGCCTGGAACGACGCCACGGTGGTGGTGCTGTCCGAGTTCGGCCGTACCTTCCGCGAGAACGGCGACCATGGCACCGACCACGGCCACGGCACCGTGCACTGGGTGCTGGGCGGCCGCGTCGCCGGCGGCCGCCTTGCCGGCGAACAGCTCGCGGTGAATCCGCGGAACCTGCTGCAGAACCGCGACTACCCGGTGCTCAACGACTACCGCGACGTGCTGGGCGGGCTGTTCGCCCGATTGTGGAGCCTGGCCCCCGGCCAGCTGCAGACGGTGTTTCCGCAGGCGAGGCCGCGGGATCTGCGACTGGTGTGAATTCGCGCGGGCCACCACGTGGCGTTCGTGCTAGCGGTGTTTCCGTTCTTCCGCGCGCGCCCTCGGCGAGGCCATGCCTTCGTCGGTGGGCATGGCCCGGGCAGGCGCCATGATCTTGACCGTGAAGGTCTTCGTCCAACCCACGGGAGCCGTGTTGTAGAACGCCATCAGGTCATTGAACGCCGCCTGCACCCTGGGTTCCACGGCCATCGGGACGGCAGTCCACCGCGGCATGCCATCGTCGCCGCAACTGGATTCCCCGATCCGGCTTCCCACGAAGACGGCATATTTGTGGATGGCGCCATTGTTTCCGACATAGATCATGTCCCGCGCCGGAGCCGTCGGATCGGTGTTTTCCTTGTCGAGTTCCTGGGCAGCGGCGCGCCCCTCTTGCTGTTGCGAACAGCCGTTGCACCAGAGCAGGGGCACCTGTGCCGAAGCGCCGAAGGGCGCGAGGGAGAAGGCCATGGCCAGCCATACAGCGTGCTTTTTCATCCGATCTCCTTGAAAAATCCGACGGAAAGCCGGGCCTCCGGCCTGCGCGTTCCATTCCATTGCACGAAGCTGGCGCGTCGCGCAGCTGCAACCTACACGAGGATCAATACCTTCTGAACCCCTTGGCGCATGACGCGCAACGGTGCAGCCCGTAGTCGCCTGTTCGGCTACCGTGGAACCGTCCCGAAATTGCGTCAGCGTCCAGGCATGCCTGTGCGTCGGTGGCAGCAGACTCTACCGTCAGGCAGGAATGAACACAGCCACCGAGCCGGCGGCATCCGCCATCGGCCGTATCCTGCACCCGCCCGAAGCTCGCCGCCCTGGGATGGTGGTTTCATTCAGTTCACGTGATCGAACTCCGGCATCGGCTTGAACAGCTCGCCCTTCTTCCACGCCGCCGCGCCGGGTCGTTGGTAGACCAGCTTGCCGCCCACGATGGTGTAGAGCACCCGCGTGCGCAGGATCTGGTCGTCGGGGATGGTCAGCAGGTTGCCGGAGAACACCACCATGTCGGCCCGCTTGCCGGGACTCAGCGAGCCCAGCTGGTGGTCCTCGAACAGGGCGTAGGCGTTGTTCCAGGTGTAGGAGCGCAGGGCTTCCATCCGCGTCTTCGCCTGGGCCGGGAAGAAGCGCTGGCCGCGGCCGTTGTCGCGCGTCACCGCGCAGTAGAAGCCGGCGATGGGGTTGGTGTCCTCCACCGGGGTATCGCTACCGTCCAGTACCATCGCGCCGCTGTCGATCAGCGTATGCCACACGTAGGCGCCTTCCTTCGCGCGCTGCTCGCCCAGGTGCGGCACCACGTAGGGCGCGTCCGAGCAGGCATGGATGGACTGCATCGAGGCGATCACGCCCATCTGCGCGAAGCGCGGGATGTCGGAGGGCGCCAGGTGCTGCGCATGTTCGATGCGCCAGCGCAGGTTATGCGCGGCGGGGTATTCGTCGAAGATCCGCTGGTACATGTCCAGCACCTCGCGGTTGGCGCGGTCGCCGATCGCGTGGATCGAGACCTGGAAGCCGTCGCGCGCGGCGATGCGCGCGATCTGCGCCAGCGTGGCCATCGGCGTGACGTTCTTGCCGGTGACGCCCGGTGCGTCGTCGTAGGGCTTCAGGAACCACGCGCTGTGCGTGCCCAGCGCGCCATCGGAGACGTCCTCGCCCACGCCGCGCACGGTGAAATGGTCGTCGGCGTAGCCGATCGTGCGGTATTTGGCGAGGTTCTTGTCGAGGCTGGCGACGTCGAGCACGCCGACGTTGACGTACAGGCGCAGCGGGAAGCCCTTGGCGGCCTGCTGTTTCATCCAGGCGATGGTCTTGAAGTCCTCGCCCATGTCGACGAAGCCGGTGATGCCCTTGCTCACCTCGTTCTGCATCGCGAGCTTCAGCGACTGCTCCTTGCGCGCGGCCAGTTCCTGCGGCGGCAGGCTGGCCAGGTAGCGGCTGTAGGCGGCGTACACCGCGTCGCCCGCGGTGTCGCGCAGCGCGCCGATGGCGTTGCCGCTGGCGTCGCGCACGATCGTTCCGCCGACGGGGTCGGGCGTGTCGCGGCCGATGCCGGCGAGCTTCAGCGCCGCAGCATTGGCGTAGATCGCATGGCCGCTGGTATGCGCCAGCAGCACGGGGTTGTCGGGCGAGACCGCGTCCAGGCTGGCCGGCAGCGGCAGGCCGTCGACGTTGGGCTGCGGCACCTTGTTCCATTTGCTCTGCTGCCAGCCCTGGCCGACGATCCACTCGCCCGGCTTGGCCTTGGCCACCGCGGACTTGACCATCGCCACGATGGCGTCCCAGTTCGGCGCCATGCCCACGTTGAGCTGCATCAGCGAGTCGCCGGTGTCCATCAGGTGGCCGTGGCCCTCGATGAAGCCGGGCGTGACGAAGGCGCCGTGCAGGTCCAGCACCTCGGTGTGCGGGCCGATGTAGTGGGCGATGGCCTCGTCGCTGCCCAGCGCGGCGATCCGGCCGTCCTTCACCGCCAGCGCCTGTGCGTGCGGTTGCAGCGGATCGAGCGTGGCGATGCTGGCGTCGCGCAGCACTAGGTCGGCGGCGGGCAGCGCAGGCGGGAAGCCCCTGATCGGCGCGTCGGCGGCGGAGGCGGCCATCGACGCCAGCAAAAGAACCGGAAGCCAGGAGCGGCGGATGCGCATGATGTTTCCCCGATGGAGCGCGCACGCGCGCGCCGGGGCAGCGTAGGAAGCCGGGGCGGCGGGGTCAACCGGACGAAAGGCATCCCACCCTTCTCCCCTGCACGACGGGGAGGGGCGCGGCCGGCAGGCTACGCGACGCGGTGGTAGGTGCCCTGCATCACCGGTTCCCAGCGCACGCCGCCGTCGAAGGAGCTTTCCAGCGTCAGCCGCCAGGTGCCGGCGTCGACCAGCTCGTAGCTGTGCCGCGTCTGCCCGCGCGGCGAACTGCGCAGGAACACCAGCCGGCGTCCGTCCCAGTGGCCCGGCGCGGGCTGTGCCGGCGCGAAGCCGTAGCTGTCGAACCAGTACAGCGCGTACTGGTCGTGCTCGGGGCCGGCGGTGAACACGGCATGCGCCTGCAGGGCGGGACGGCCGTCGCGTTCCTCGCGGTAGTCCTGCAGCAGCGCGCGGCCACCGAGGTCGAGCCGGGCGGAGATGCGCCCGGTCGCCGGCCCGCCCTCGCCCCAACGCGTGGTGGCGATGGTCTCCTCGCCTTCCCACTCGCCGGCCAGACGGGCGAGCACGTTGTCGGTCGAAACGGCGTTCATGTCACGCTCCCTCGCGCATCTGGCGCGGCACCAGCATATGTTTGGCGATGCAGCCGTGCACCCGGCCCAGCCCGCGCGCCAGGTGCAGGGTGGCGAACAGCAGCAGCACGCCGAGCACGAACATCGCCGCCACCTCGCCCCAGCCGGGCACGTGCGGGCCGTAGCCCCAGTCCACCATCACCAAGTGGTCCACGTAGATGCTGTCCAGCCAGTCGCGGCGGAACAACATGGCGACCGGGAAGATGACGAAGGCCGTCGATACGGCAAGCAGGGTGACCATGAGGGTGAAGTACGCGATGCCCAGTGGCAGCATCAGCCACATGTAGCAGAGCGTGGTCCAGGTGTGCACGTCGGCGAACATGGCGCCGATGCGCTTGAGCAGTCCCTGGCCCTGCACGGGATAGACCGGCCGGCGCGGCATGCGCACGCCCAGCATGGTTTCCACGATGCGCCCCTCCGTCAGCGAGATCACCCGCACGGTGGCGAAGAACAGCACCACCACCAGCAGGCCCACGATCAGCACCGACAGGCCGGCCGAGAGCGACAGCCCCACCGTCACCCAGGTGAAGTAGAAGATGCCGGTGGCCAGCGACAGCAGCAGGTAGAACAGCGAGCCCCAGGTGCGCGGATCAGCCGCCACGCCGAAGAAACGCCCGGCCAGGGAACGGCGCCGGGGCGGCGGCGGCGGCCGCAGCGCGCGCTGGATCCTGATCTCCTGGTCGCGGTAGATCTCGGCCACCTCCTCCGGCGCGCCGTAGCTTTCCACCACGTGCTCCAGCATCGCCGCCTCGTCGCGGCCGGGGCGTTCGTACAGCTCGGCGCGCAGGTGCTCCTCGGCGTCGTACAGCGCGTCCTGGATCAGGGCGGGATCGGCGCCGCGCAGCGCGGTGCGCAACTGTTCGAGGTATTCCGCGATCGTGCGCGGCGGCCTGCTGGACGGTGCATTCATCACAGTTCTCCCTGCAATACCTTGTCGACGGAGTCGCGGCTGGCGTTCCACGCGGCGATCCACTCGCGCAGCACCTCGCGGCCGAATTTCGTGATGCGGTAGTAGCGGCGCGGCGGCCCGCTCACCGAGGGCTCCACCTCGCTGGCCAAGAGGCCGGCGCCCTCCAGGTTGCGCAGCACCGGGTACAGCGCGCTCTGCTTGCCGGCCAGCACGCCCTCGCCCGCCTCCTCCAGCCGCTTGGCGATCTGGTAGCCGTACAGCGGCTGGCGCGACTGCCCCAGCACCGCCAGCAGCACCAGCGACACGGTGCCGGCAGACAGCTCCTTCTGGAACTTCTTCAATTGGCTGGCGTTGTCGTCCATCCGCTCACCCGCACGGCTTCATAGGCTTGAGTGAAGCATAGTGCGAAGTTATGCATAGTCCATGGGCCTGAAGTCATGCCCAGGGCGTCGTGGCGGCGGCGGGGCGTTTCTTTTAAGGTGGCGGCTTCCTCCACGACCTCGGCGCCCGCATGACCGCTTCCACGGAGCAACCGGACCACCTGAGGCGCAGCCTCTCCAACCGCCACCTGCAGCTGATCGCGATCGGCGGCGCCATCGGCACCGGGCTGTTCATGGGCTCGGGCAAGACGATCAGCTTGGCCGGGCCGTCGATCCTGCTGGTCTACCTGGTCATCGGCATCATGCTGTTCTTCGTGATGCGCGCGATGGGCGAGCTGCTGCTGTCGAACCTGGAGTACAAGTCGTTCATCGACTTCTCCACCGACCTGCTGGGGCCGTGGGCCGGCTTCTTCTGCGGCTGGACCTACTGGTTCTGCTGGATCGTCACCGCCATCGCCGACGTGATCGCGATCGCCTCCTACGCGCAGTTCTGGCTGCCGGGGCTGGCGCCGTGGATACCGGCGCTGCTGTGCGTGGCGATCCTGCTGGCGCTGAACCTCACCGCGGTGAAGCTGTTCGGCGAGCTGGAGTTCTGGTTCGCACTGATCAAGATCGTCGCGATCATCGCGCTGATCGTGGTGGGCTTCGGCATGATCGCCTGGGGCTTCACCTCGCCCGCCGGGCACACGGCCTCGCTGGCCAACCTGTGGAGCGACGGCGGCTTCTTCCCCACCGGCTGGGGCGGCTTCTTCGCCGGCTTCCAGATCGCGGTGTTCGCCTTCGTGGGCATCGAGCTGGTCGGCACCACCGCCGCGGAGACCGCCGACCCGGAGCGCAACCTGCCCAAGGCGATCAACTCGATCCCGGTGCGCATCATCCTGTTCTACGTGCTGGCGCTGGTGGTGATCATGACGGTGACGCCGTGGCGGCTGGTGCAGGCGGACAAGAGTCCGTTCGTGGAGCTGTTCGTGCTGGCCGGCATCCCCGCGGCGGCCAGCCTGATCAACTTCGTGGTGCTGACCTCGGCGATGTCCTCGTCCAACAGCGGCATCTTCTCCACCAGCCGCATGCTCTACGGCCTGGCGCAGGAAGGCCACGCGCCGGACGGCTTCGGCCGGCTGTCGCGCGCGGCGGTGCCGGCGCGCGGCCTGCTGTTCTCCTGCGCCTGCCTGCTGGTGGGCGCGATGCTGGTGTACGTGATCCCCAACCTGGTCACCGCCTTCACCCTGGTCACCACGCTGTCAGCGGTGCTGTTCATGTTCATCTGGTCGCTGATCCTGTGCGCCTACATCGCCTACCGGCGCAAGCGCCCCGAGCTGCACGCGCGCTCGATCTACAAGATGCCCGGCGGCGTGGCGATGTGCGTGGCCTGCCTGGCGTTCTTCGCCTTCGTGATCGTGCTGCTGACCCTGCAGCCGGACACGCTCAAGGCGCTGCTGGCCAGCCCGGTGTGGTTCGTGCTGCTGGCGATCGGCTACTGGCTGAAGGGCCGCCGCAGCCGCCCCGCCCAACCCGCCTTCGAGAAGGAGTAAGCCCATGCGCCGCCTCGCCGCCCTCTCCGTTGCGCTGGCCTGCTGCCTGCCCGCGCTGGCCGCCCAGGCCAGGGACACGCCCACCACCAAGGAACTGCTGGCCGCCTCGAAGCCGTCCGAATGGCGCACGCCCGACCCGCGCGACCTGGTCTACATGCAGCTGCCGCAGGGCCGCGTGGTGATCGAGCTGGCGCCGGACTTCAGCCCGCTGCACGCGGCCAACATCCGCACCCTGGTGCGTCAGGGCTACTTCGACGGCCTGGCCATCGTGCGCGTGCAGGACAACTTCGTCACCCAGTGGGACGACCCGAACGGCGACGACGGCGGCGACAAGGCGAAGATGCACCCGCTGGGCAAGGCCAAGGCCACGCTGCCGCCGGAGTTCACCCGCCCGATCGATCCGAAACAGCCGTGGACGCCGCTGCCCGATGGCGACGTCTACGCGCCGCAGGTCGGTTTCTCCGGCGGCTTCCCGGTGGCGCGCGACCCGGCCCACGGCAAGGAGTGGCTGGTGCAGTGCTACGGCATGGTCGGCGTGGGGCGCGACGTGCCGCCGGACAGCGGCAACGGCAGCGCGCTCTACGCGATCATCGGCCAGGCGCCGCGCCGGCTGGACCACAACCTCGCGGTGGCTGGCCGCGTGCTGCAGGGCATGCCGTACCTCTCCGCGCTGCCGCGCGGCACCGGACCGATGGGTTTCTACGACAAGGCATCCGAGCGCACGCCCATCCTGTCGGTGAAGCTGGCCGCCGACCTGCCGCCCGCGCAGCGCGAGAAGATCCAGGTGCTGCGCACCGACAGTCCCACGTTCCACGCGATGATCGACAACGCACGCCACGGCCACAACGCGTTCTACCCCGTGCCGGTGGGCAAGCTGGGCATCTGCGACATCCACGCGCCGGTGCGGGTGGACGGGAAGCCGCTGTTGTAAGAGCCCCTCTCCCGCTTGCGGGAGAGGGGTTGGGGAGAGGGCGCGGCAACGCCGCCACGCCCCGCTCCGGCCGCACCCTCTCCTGCCTGCCGGCACCCTCTCCCGGAGGGAGAGGGATTCATCAAGCGACGTTGACGCCAGCGGGTGGTGGGCGTGGCTTTTCCGTTTTCCTCCTCACCGATACCCCGCCGCCTGCAACTCGAACAGCTCCGCGTAGCGCCCGCCCGCGGCCACCAGTTCGTCGTGGCTGCCGATCGCCTCGATCCGGCCGCCTTCCATGACGACGATGCGGTCGGCCATGCGCACGGTGGAGAAGCGGTGCGAGATGATCACTGCGCTGCGCCCATGCGCCAGCTCGCCGAAGCGCTGGAACACCTCGAACTCCGCGCGCGCGTCCAGCGCCGCGGTGGGTTCGTCGAGGATCAGCAGTTGCGCGTCGCGCATGTAGGCGCGCGCGATGGCGATCTTCTGCCACTCGCCGCCGGACAGGTCCACGCCGTTCTTGAACAGCTTGCCCAGCATCTGTTCGTAGCCCTTCGGCAGCCGCCCGATCACCTCGTCGGCCACGCTGCGCCGCGCGGCCTGCTCGATGCGCGCGCGGTCGTCGCGCGCCTCGATCCGCCCCACCGCGATGTTGTCCGCCGCGTCGAAGTAGTAGCGCACGTAGTCCTGGAAGATCACCCCCACGTTGGCGCGCAGCGCCTCCAGGTCGTACTCGGCCAGCGGATGGCCGTCGAGCAGGATGCGGCCTTCGTCCGGGTCGTACAGCCGCGACAGCAGCTTCACCAGGGTGGTCTTGCCCGCGCCGTTCTCGCCCACCAGCGCCAGCACCTCGCCCGCGTGCAGGGTGAAGTCGAGATGGCGCACCGCCCAGCGCTGCGCACCGGGGTAGCGGAAGCCCACGTCCTCGAAGCGGAAGCCTTCGCGGATCGGCTGCGGGAACGGCCGCGGCTGCGCCGGCGAGAGGATCTCCGGCTGGATGCGGAAGAACGAGAACAGGTCGTCCAGGTACAGCGCCTGCCCCGCCACCTGCGAGAAGCCGGTGAGCAGGCTTTCCAGCAGGCCGCGCAGCCGGCGGAACGAGGCCGACAGGAAGGTGAGGTCGCCCACGCTGAACTCGCCGCGCACGGTGCGCCAGGCGATCAGCGCGTAGGCCGCGTAGTAGCCGATCGTGCCGACCGTGGTGAACAGCCCGCCCCAGCCCGCGCGGCGCACCGCCACGCGCCGGTTGGCGCGGTAGATCGACCACGACAGCTCGCGGTAGCGCCCGACCAGGAAGCGGTTCAGGCCGAAGCTCTTCACCTCCTTCGCGGTCTGCGCGCTGGCGCCGAGCAGGCGCAGGTAGTCCAGCTCGCGCCGCTCCGGCGTCCACTGGTGGTTCACCGCGTAGCTCTGCGCGTTGAAGTGGAACTCGCCGAGGAAGGCCGGCACCAGCGCCACCAGCAGCAAGGCGATCAGCCACGGCGCGTACACCACCAGCCCCACCGCGAAACTGGCCACCGTCACCATGTCCTGCGCCTGCCCCAGCAACTGCGACAGCAGCGGGCTGCGCCCGGCCACCTGGCGGCGCGCGCGGTCGAGGCGGTCCTGCAGGTCGGCGTCCTCGAAGTCCTCCAGGTCCAGCGAGGCGGCGTGTTCCATCAGCCGCACGCTGGTGCCGTTGGCGTACAGCTCGGACAGCAGCGAGTCGATCATCGCGGTGGCGCGGCCGAGCAGGTCGGCCGCCACCGCCAGCGCGAACTCCAGCGCCATCAGCAGCCACAGGTGCCGCAACGCCGGGTCGCCCAGCCAGGCATGCAGGTCCGCATGCGCGCTGCCGCCCGCCAGCAGGCGCACCACTGCGTCGATGATCAGCTTGCCGACGTACAGCGTGGACACCGGCAGCAGCGCCCGCAACAACCGCAACGCGATGGTGCAGATACACAGCCAGGGACTGGTGCGCCAGATGCTGGACAGGAACGGCGGCAGGTTGCGCAACGCCACGAAGCGTTCGCGCAGGTTCTTCGGCGGCGGCGGCGGTTCGCGGTAGCCGCCGCGGCGTGTGGCAGGACCGGGCATGGCGGTTTTTCCTGGAGCGGACGACGCGAGCATGCCATGCAGAGGCCCCGGACCACCCGCCCGCGGACACGAGGACGGGGCGACGGCGACAAGGCGCAGCGACGGCATGCGGGCACTTGCACAAGACATTACTACGATATATCTTGAACCGCACTCACGACATATCGGAAGAACATCATGCACATGCGCCACCACTTCTTCAGGGCCATGCACCAGCGTTTCCACCACGGCTTCGGCTGCGACGGCCCGTACGACTCCGACCACCACGCGCGCCACGCCGGCCGCGGCCCGTTCGGCCGCCACGGCCATGGCGACGACGCCTTCGCCGCCTGGAATGGCCTGCGCGGCGGCGGGCGCCACGGCGGCGGCCGCATGTTCGGCCACGGCGACCTCAAGCTGCTGCTGCTGGCGCTGATCGAGCAGCAGCCGCGCCACGGCTACGAGCTGATCCGCACCATCGAGGAGATGTTCCACGGCCAGTACTCGCCCAGCCCCGGCGCGATCTACCCCACCCTCACCATGCTGGAGGAACTGGGCCACGTCGAGGTGCAGAGCGAACAGGGCAACCGCAAGCTCTACGCGATCACCGACGCGGGCCGCGCCTTCCTCGACGAGAACCGCGCCGCGGTGGAGGCGGTCACCGCCCGCACCGAGCACAGCGCGCGCATGGCGGCGAAGATGGCCGCGCCGATGACCGTACGCAAGGCCATGCACGCGCTGAAGCACGCGATGCTGATGCGCACCGACTGGGACAAGGCCGAGGCGGAACGGGTAGCCGCGATCCTGCAACGCGCCGCCAGCGAGATCGCCGCCGGTGGACGCAAGGACTGAGAGCCTGTTCACGATCTCCGCGTAGCCCGCGCCGGGAGCTGTTTGCGCGCAGGCCAAGGAAGAGTGAGGGAGTGGACGTCCGTCCACGACTGAACGATGACGCCGGCCTGTGGGCCAACAGACCTGGCCCTTCGGGTTGCCTTGCTTTGGCCGCCATGCGGCAGCGCGCGGCTTGGCCTGCCCGCCAGGCAGGCGCTGCGCCACGCACTCCCACCGGGCGGCCAAAGCAAGGCCACGCGGGCCACGCGGAGATCGTGAACAGGCTCTGACGCCGCGCTGCCTGCACTGGCCAGCTGGGAAGCCCGCTGCAGGGAGCACGGGCTGGCGTTCACCGCGCCCCGTCGGGCCGTCCTGCGCGTCCTGCTGGAAGCACGGGCGCCGCTGGATGCGGTCGCCGTGCTGCAGGGCGCGGGAAGTCCATCCAGGCACCAGCCTCGGCACCACCTACCGCTTCCTGCGCGAGCTGGAACTGCATGGCCTCGCCCGCGCGCAGCCGCAACCCCACGGCCGCATGCGCTGGCAACTGGCCGTCGGGCCGCAACCCGTCGCCGACGAACTCCGGCCGCTGCTGCTGCAGCTCCGCCACGTCCTGCGCGAGCTCGAACGACTGGGCCTGGCCGACGCCGCACCCGCCGTCGACCAGGCCGTCGGCACCAGCGCGGACGCTCCACGCCCGCGCACCACCACCTGATCGACTTCACCCGCGCCAGCCATCGCCACGCGCATTCCCGTTCCCCGACCACGGAAACCACACGATGGCCCACCACCTGCACCAGCGCCTCCGCCACGAGGTCGTCCTGCGCACGCTCGACGTACTGCGCGTCGAGCGCCTCACCCCGCACATGCAGCGCGTGACGTTCGGCGGCCCCGGGTTGCACGGCTTCCACAGCACCGCGCCCGACGACCACGTGAAACTGTTCTTCCCCAACCGCGACGGCGAACTGGTGCCGCCCATGCTGGGCCCGGGCGGCCTCGAATTCCCCGCCGGCCGCGAACCTTCGCCAATGCGCGATTACACACCACGTCGCCACGATGCCGCGCGCGGCGAACTGGTCGTGGACTTCGTGCTGCACGGCGACGGTCCGGCTTCCAGCTGGGCAGCGCAGGCCGCGCCCGGGCAGCGCCTCGGCGCAGGCGGCCCGCGCGGCTCGTTCATGGTCGCCGGCGACTTCGACCGCTACGTGCTGGCCGGCGACGAGACCGCCCTGCCCGCGATCGGCCGCTGGCTGGACGAGCTGCCCGCCGGTGCGCGCGCCACCGCATTGATCGAGATTCCCGAGGCTGCCGACCGCCAGATGCTGCCTTCGCGCGCCGGCATCGAGGTCTGCTGGCTCGAACGCGGCGGCGCATCGGCCGCGACCAGCCCCCTGCTGGAACACGCGCTGCGCCAACTGCCCCCCACCGAGGGCGACAGCTTCTACTGGATCGCCGCCGAATCGGACCGCGCCCGCGCCATGCGCCAGTGGCTGGACCGGCAAGGCGTGCCGAAGGACTGGATCCGCGCCACCGGCTACTGGAAGGCCGATACGGCCGCCGCCTGAGCCTCTCTCCCGCTCGCGGGAGAAGGGTTGCGGAGTGGGCGGCGCCGCTGCCATGCCCCACCGCGTCCGCACCCGCCTGGATTCGCGCCATCCATCGCGCTCGACCCCGCGGAGCCGGCTTCGCCGTTCCACAGGCGCCCCGGGCATGTGAACGCACGGTGAGCATATCCGCCCGCGACGACAAAACCTTGCCACGCCTTCGGGTATGCCATGGCCCATCGCCGGCCACGACGCGGCCACGGGAGGCGTCCATGAAGCGCAGGCACAAGCTGCTGGCATGGATCATCGGCGTGCTGGTGGCGCTGGTGGTCGTCCTGGTCGTGGCGGTCGCGCTGTTCGACTGGAACCGGCTGAAGCCGACCATCGACGCCCGCGCCAGCGCGGCGATCGGCCGGACCTTCGTGATCAACGGCCCGCTCGAGGTGCACTGGCGCCGCGAGCCGCAGGCGCACGGCCTGCGCGCCTGGCTGCCATGGCCGCAGGTGGAGGCGCGCGACATCGCCGTCGCCAATCCCGCGTGGGCGAAGCAGCCGCAGTTCGCGCACCTGGATGCGGTGCGCTTCAGCCTGTCGCCGCTGGACCTGCTGCTGCACCGCGTGCGCATTCCCGTCCTGCAGCTGGTGAACCCCGACGTGGACCTGGAACGCGACGCCAGGGGCCGCGCCAACTGGAACTTCGACCTCGGCGGCGACGGCACGCCGTCCGCCTGGACGCTGGACCTGGGCGCGATCGGCTTCGACACCGGCCGGCTCGTCTTCGACGACGCCGGCGGACACACCCGGATCGACGCCCGCATCGAACCGCTGAAGCAGGCGATCCCCTACGACCAGATCGTGGCGCAGGCCAGCGCCGACGCACGCACGCAGGCCGAGCACAGCGCCGGCCGCGGCGCCGGCAAGTCGCTGGGCAGGGACGATGGACAGGCCGAGCCCGGCGGCGACGCGGCACGGCGCGCGCGCTACCAGTTCGCCTGGACCGCGCACGGCAGCTACCAGGGCGCGACGCTGGAAGGCAGCGGCAGGACCGGCGCCGTGCTGGCCCTGCAGCAGGCCGACCAGCCGTTCCCGGTGCAGGCGCGGCTGCGCATCGGCGACACCCACATCGCCCTGGTCGGCACGCTGACCGACCCGCTGCACCTGGGCGCGCTGGACCTGCGGCTGTGGTTCGCCGGCTCCAGCATGGCGAAGCTCTATCCCATCCTCGGCGTGACCCTGCCCGATACTCCGCCCTACGCCACCCGCGGCCGCCTCACCGCCACGCTGGGCCGCCACGGCAGCCGCTTCGGCTACCACGACTTCCGCGGCCGCGTGGGCGGCAGCGACCTCGCCGGCAGCCTCGACTACGTCACCGGCGGCGCACGGCCGAAGCTGAGCGGCAAGGTGCAGGCCACGCAGCTGCGCTTCGCCGACCTGGCGCCGCTGGTCGGCGGCGGCGGCTCCAGCACCACCGCGCCGCCGCCCGCCGCCTCGGACCGCGTGCTGCCCACGCAGGCCTTCCGCACCGACCGCTGGAAGGCGATGGACGCCGACGTGCAGTTCGCCGCCGGGCGCATCGAGCACGGTCCGTCGCTGCCGATCGAATCACTGTCCACCCACCTGGTGATGGACGACGGCGCGCTGGCGCTGGACCCGCTGCGCTTCGGCATCGCCGGCGGCCGGGTGGAGGGCGCGCTGCGGCTCGACGGCAGCGTCGCGCCGATGCGTGGCGCGCTGAAGCTGCGCGCGCGCCACCTCAAGCTCAAGCAGCTGTTCCCGGACTTCGAGCCGATGCACACCAGCCTCGGCGAGATCAACGGCAGCGCCGCGCTCGATGCCCGCGGCAACGCCGTCGCCGCCCTGCTCGGCAGCGCCAGCGGCGAGCTGAAGCTGCTGATGAACGACGGCGCGATCAGCCGCAACCTGCTCGAGACCGCCGGCCTCAACGTGGGCAACATCGTGCTCGGCAAGCTGTTCGGCGACCGCACCGTGAAGATCAACTGCGCCGCCACCGACCTCGCCGCGCAGGACGGCCTGTTCCGCACCCGGCTATTCGTGTTCGACACCCAGGACGCGGTGATCGACGTCAAGGGCACGGTGGACTTCGCCGACGAGAAGCTGGACCTGGACGTGGTGCCGCACACCAAGGGCCTGCGCGTGCTGTCGCTGCGTTCGCCGCTGTACGTCAAGGGCACGCTGAAGCATCCCGACGTGGGCGTGCACGCCGGCCCACTGCTGGCGCGTGGCGCCGGCGCGGTGGCGCTGGGCGTGGTCGCCACCCCCGCGGCCGCCCTGCTGGCGCTGGTGGCGCCCAGCCACGACAACGACGACGACAACGGCAACACCTGCCGCGCGGTGCTGCGACAGATGCGCCACCCGGCCCGGGCCGCGCCGCCCGGCGCCGCGCGGCGTTGACGGTTGCCGCCGTCGCGCCCGGCCGCGGGAACGGGACCGGCGGCCATCCCCGGCCGCGCCTGCCGATCCCGGGGCGCGCAGTCGCGACGTAAAATGCGGCGTCTCCCATCGATGCGCCCCCATGCAAGCCACCCGCCGCGCCCGCCTGCAGATCCACTTCTGCGTCCTGCTGTGGGGCTTCACCGCGATCCTCGGCAAGCTGATCACCCTGCCCGCGCTGCCGCTGGTGTGGTGGCGCATGCTGCTGGTGACGGCCGCCCTGCTGCTGATGCCGCGCGTGTGGCGCGGCCTGCGCGCGATGCCGCCGCGGCTGCGCTGGGCGTACGCGGGCATCGGCGTGCTGGTGTCGCTGCACTGGCTCACCTTCTACGCCGCGATCAAGCTGGCCAACGCCTCGGTAGGCGCCACCTGCATCGCGCTGGGGCCGGTGTTCCTGGCCTTCGTCGAGCCGTGGATCGCCAGGCGCCGCTTCGACCCGCGCGAACTGCTGGTCGGCGTGGCGGTGGTGCCCGGCGTGGCGCTGGTGGTGGGCGGCGTGCCGCACGGCATGCGCCTGGGCATCGCGGTGGGCGTGCTGTCCGCGCTGTTCGTGGCGCTGTTCGGCGCGCTCAACAAGCGGCTGGTGGAACACGGCGACCCGCTCACCGTCACCTGCATCGAGCTGGGCACCGGCGCCGCCTTCCTCACCGTGCTGGCGCCGCTGCTGCCGCACGTGGGCGCCGCCTTCGTGCTGCCGGACGCGCACGACGCGCTGCTGCTGCTGGCGCTGGCCTTCGGCTGCACCCTGCTGCCGTTCGCGCTGGCGCTGGTGGCGCTGCGCCACCTGAGCGCGTTCGGCACGCAGATGGTGACCAACCTGGAGCCGGTCTACGCGATCGTGCTGGCGATGCTGCTGCTCGGCGAGCAGCGCCAGCTCGACGGCGGGTTCTACGCCGGCGTGGTGGTGATCCTGCTGGCGGTGTTCGCGCACCCGCTGCTGGGGCGCCGGCAGAAGCCGGCCAGGCAGCCGGAACTGCTGGGAACGGCCGAGAGCCACAACATCGTGGAATGACAGGCGCCGCGGTGAATCCGTCTTCGCCGGATGACCGAAGGCAACGCTCGCTTCCCGCAAGACATCATGCCTGCGCGCCAGCGACGCCCGCGCGCAAATGGTCGATGAAGGCGCGCACCTTGGCCGGCGCGTGCAGCCCGGCATGGACCGCGTGGAAGCTGCCCTCGGGCAGGCGCTGGGTGGGCAGCAGGTGATCGAGGCGGCCGCTGGCGAGGTCGGCCTGCACCATGAAGTCGGGCAGCACCGCCACGCCGGCGCCGGCCAGCGCCATCGCGTGCACCGCCGCCGCGCTGTCGGCCTGGGCGCGCGGCGCCAGGCGCACGCGGACCTGGGCGCCGCTGCGGGCGGTGAAAGTCCAGCGGGCGGGCGAGCTGAGCACCGAGAGCAGGACCGCGTCGTGCGCGGCCAGGTCCTGCGGCCGGCGCGGACGCCCGCGCGCTTCCAGGTAGCACGGCGCCGCCACCAGCAGCTGGCGGAAGCCGGCCAGCCGCACTGCGCGCAGGCCGGAGTCGCGCAACGGGCCGCCGCGGATCGCCAGGTCGAAGCGGTCGCCGATCAGGTCGCTGATGCCGTCGTCCAGCACCAGCTCGGCGTGCACCTCCGGGCAGGCCCGCAGGAAGCTCGCCAGCGCGGGCGCCACCACCATGGCGCCGTAGTTCACCGGCGCGGTGAGGCGCAGCGTGCCGCGCGGGGTGTCGCGGTTCTCGCCCACACGCGCGATCGCCGCCTCGGCGTCGCCGAGGATACGCACGCAGTCGGCATGGAAGGCAGCGCCGGCTTCGGTCAGCGCCATCCGCCGCGTGCTGCGCACCATCAGCGCCACGCCCAGCTCGCGCTCCAGCCGCGCCAGGTGCTGGCTCACCATCGCCTTGGTCAGGCCGAGCTGCTCGGCCGCCGCGGTGAACGAGCCGGCGCGCACCAGCGCGACAAAGATCGCCAGCCGGTTGAGATTGACCTCGCCCATTCCGCGCCCCTCCACTGTCAACCCATACTTTACAGTGAATTCCTATATGTTCGGTTTATCCAGTGAATGAGGTGGCGCATGCTGTGCGTCGTTCCCCATCCACCGGAGCTTTCCCATGCGCATCGCACTGTTCGGCGCCACCGGCCATGTCGGCCGCGCCATCCTCGACGAAACCCTGGCACGCGGCCACGACGTCGTCGCCATCGTGCGCGACCCGGCCCGCCTCGACCTCCGCCACGACCGGCTGCGCGTCGCCACCGGCGACGTGGCCCGCCCGGCGACCTGGCTGGACGCCGTGCGCGGCAGCGATGCCGCGGTCGCCAGCCTGTCCGCCCGCCGCGATGGCGACCCGGACAGCCTGCCCGCCAACGCGCGCATCCTGCTGGAACAGCTGCCGCAGGCCGGCGTGCGGCGGCTGGTCTGGGTGGGTGGCGCCGGCAGCCTGGAGACCGCGCCGGGCGTGCGGGTGATCGACGACCCCGGCTTCCCGGCCGCATGGAAGCCGGAAGCCGAGGCCCAGGGCCGCGCACTGGAGGCGTTCCGCGCCAGCACTTCGCCGGTCGACTGGACCGTCGTCAGCCCCGCCGCGCTGCTCGAGGACGGCAAACGCACCGGCCACTACCGCCTCGGCGGCGACCAGTTGCTGGTCGATGCCGAGGGCAACAGCCGCATCAGCGTGGCCGACTACGCCATCGCCCTGCTCGACCGCGTGGAGAAGAACGACGCCCCGCGCCGCCGCATCACCGTGGCCTACTGAGCGGCTTGCCTACGATGGCCGGCGCGGCGGCGGTAGCCGCGCCGGCCGGCATGGCCATGCCGGCCGTCTTCGCATCGGCGCCGGCATCGCCGCCGCCCTCCATGTCATCGTCCGGCGGCGCCTTCGCCACGATGGCCCTGTACCCGGCCGGCGTCATGGCAGGCAGTTTCTGCAGGAAGGCCACCATGCTCCAGATCGTGGCGTCGTCGTGGCTCGTGCCCCAAGCCGGCATCGCGCTCATCTTGATGCCGTGCTTGATCACCCAGAACGCCGCCCGCGGATCGACGCGGGTCTTCGCCAGGTTCGGCGGCCGCGGGTACAGGCCGGGGCGGATCTCCGAATCCGCCATGCCCGGCGCGAGATGGCAACCGGTGCACATCGCCGCGTACTGGCCCGCGCCCTGGAGGATCGACTGTGGATCGTCGAGGTCCGGCACCCGCAGGCCCTCCGCGCGCCGCTGGATCGAACGCTCGCGCAACGTCTGCAGCACGGCGGCCACCGGCCAGGTGTGGGGGTCGTCCGCACCGACGTCGTAGACGCCGGAATAGACGAAGGCCATAGCGCCGGCGGCCAGCACGCCCAGCGTGGCGGCCACGGCGATCGCGTACTTCGTGTGCACTGTCATGGCGACTCCCTCAGAACCAGAAACGGAGGCCGGCGACGAACCGGCGGTCCAGCACGGGGCGATGTTCGTCGCGGGCGAAACCGGCCGTGCCGCCGAAGCGACGCGTCCACGCCACGCCGAGATAGGGCGCGAAGCGGCGGCTGAATTCGTAGCGCAGGCGCAGGCCGAGGCTGGCGTCGGACAGGCCCGCGCCGATGCGTCGTTGCGGGTCGGCCTTGCCGTAGAGGTTGAGCTCCAGTTCCGGCTGCAGGATCAAGCGCTGGGTGAACAGCAGCTCGTATTCCACGCGCAGGCGCGCTGCCGTGCGCCCGGACGGACCGGCGTAGGCGGTCGCCGCCAGCTCGAACCAGTACGGCGCCAGGCCCTGCACGCCGACCGCGACCCAATTGCGCCGCGGGCCCGCACCGAGATCGTGGCGCACGCCAAGCTGTGTGTTCCAGAACGACGCCACCGCGTGGCTCCACAACGCCTCGGCATCGCCGTCGCCGATGCGCCCGTGCGCGCGTTCGCCTTCGCTGCGCAGCCACAGGCGGTCGCCGTCGGTGCCGTACCAGGCTTGCAGGTCCCAGCGCTGGCCGCTGCCGTCCCGGCCATGGAAGGCTTCGAGCTGGTCGAGGCGCAGCATGCCGAGCGGCTCGGCGTCGCGCATGTCCATGCCGGGCATGTCGCCGTGGCCGTAGCCGTCGGAGTAGTCGGCGCTGCGCGCACCGGATGGCGCGTCGCCGCCCTGCATGCGCATGGCGTGCGCGCCGTGGGGCATGGCGTCGTGCATGGCGTGGCGTGAGGCGGGGGTGTGCTGCATGTCCGGCATGGCGTCGGCGGAACCGTGGACCGGTTCGGGGGAGCCTTCCATGCCTTCCATGTCGTGAGCCGAGCCAGGGTCCATGCCCTCGGGCATGACGTGCTGTCCGGAGTCGCCGGATCCCGGCTCGACCGGCCCCGTTGAGAGCCGCCGGGATGACGGCGAGGAGTGGGACGACGACGAGGCATCGTCGGGCTGCACCGCATGGTGTGCATGCGTCGCCATGGGATCGTGCGCATCGCCCGGCTCCATCCCGGGCATCGCCATGCCCACGCTGCTCGCCGGCGCAGGCAGGCTTTGCGCCATCGCCGCCAGCGGCATGGCCAGCGGCAGCAGCCATGCAAGACGGAAGGCGGTCCGCCGGATGATCGCGTTCATGCCACCACCACCTCGCGCATCATCCCGGCCTCCATGTGGTAGAGCATGTGGCAGTGGTAGGCCCAGCGCCCCCGGGCGTCGGCGGTGACGCCGTAGGCGATGCGCTGCGCCGGCTGCACGTCGAGGGTGTGCTTGCGCACCTGGAACCGGCCGTGCGGGTCTTCCAGCTCGCTCCACATGCCGTGCAGGTGGACGGGGTGGTTCATCATGGTGTCGTTGACCAGCACCACGCGCAGCCGCTCGCCGGCACGGAAATGGATGGGCTTCGCGTCGGAGAACTTCACCCCGTCGAAGGACCACGTGTAGCGCCGCATGTTGCCGGTGAGGTGCAGCTCGATCTCGCGCCCCGGTTCGCGCGGGTCGAGCGGGCCGCCGAGGGTGTGCAGGTCGGCGTAGGTGAGCACGCGGCGCCCGTTGCCGCGCAGGCCGGTGCCAGGGTCGTCGAGGTTGCCGCGCGGCCTGTCCACGCGCATGTCCACGCCGTGGTTGCGGTATTCGCTGCGGGCGTGACGCGCCATGCCCCCCGCGCCCATCATGTCGGTCATCGACAGGGGCACGCGCGGGTCCATCGCCGGCACCTCCGCCACCATGCCGGGCCGCGGCGCCAGCGTGCCGCGCGCGTAGCCGCTGCGGTCGATGGCCTGGGCGAAGATGGTCCAGGCGCGGTCGTCGGCGGGCTGCACGATCACGTCCAGCGTCTCGGCCACGGCGAGGCGGAACTCGTCCACGCCCACCGGCTCCACGTCCTGGCCGTCCGCGGCGACCACGGTCATCTTCAGCCCCGGGATGCGCACGTCGAAGATCGTCATCGCCGAGCCGTTGATGAAGCGCAGCCGCAGCTTCTCGCCGCGACGGAACAGGCCGGTCCAGTGGCCGGCGGGCGCGTGGCCGTTCATCAGGTAGGTGTAGGTGGCGCCGCCGACGTCGGCGAGGTCGGCGGGGCTCATGCGCATGCGGTTCCACATGCGCCGTTCCGCCAGCGCCCGGCGCAGCCCCTGCTCGCGCACGTCGCGCAGGAACCCGGGCGCAGTGGGTTCGGCGTAGTTGTAGTAGTCGCCCTGCTTCTTCAGGTGCGCGAAGACCGCCTGCGGGTCTTCGTCGGTCCAGTCGTTGAGCATCACCACGTAGTCGCGGTCGGCGGGAAAGCGTTCGCCGCCGGCCGGCTCGACCACGATGGGGCCATACAGGCCGGTCTGTTCCTGGAAGCCGGAATGGCTGTGGTACCAGTAGGTGCCGCTCTGCCGCAGCGTGAAGCGGTAGGTGAAGCTCGCGCCCGGCGCGATGCCGGGGAAGCTGATGCCGGGCACGCCGTCCATCCGGTACGGCAACAGGATGCCGTGCCAGTGGATCGAGCCCGGCACGTCCAGGCGGTTGGTCACGCGCAGGGTCACCGTGTCGCCTTCGCGCCAGCGCAGCAGCGGCCCGGGCAACTGGCCGTTGACCACGGTGGCGAGGCGGCGGCGGCCGGTGTAGTCCACCGGCAGCTCGGCCAGTTCCAGTTCGAAGTGCGTGCCGCGCAACTCGTGCGGCGCGGCGCCGCTCGCCTGCGCGAGAGCCGCACCCGGGCGCAGCCCCAGCCCGGCGGCCACGCCGCCCAGCGCCAGGCCCTGCACGAAACGTCGGCGCGACAGCGAAATGTCGCGCGGGTCTTGCCTGTCCATCGATCGACTCCGTTCACGCGGAACCGCCGTGCGGCTCCGTCACGCCGCGACGCGCGCGGCCGTTTTCCCGCCACGGGGCGGGCGACTGCCGGGCAACCGGCACGGGACCGGGAAGATCAGGCCAGGGGTGGTCGCAAGGGCGGCGCGGAAGGACGCTCGGGCGCCATGGCCGGCAATGCGGGACCGGCCTGCCATGCGGGCGCCGCCGACGGCAACGACGGGACCGCGACCGGCAAGGCCGCGGCGAGATGGGCACAGGTGCAACCGACGTGCCCGCCGATGTCCGCATGGGGTGCGGGCGGCATGCCGTCGTGATGGACCATCGACGCCATGGCCTGACTACCCATGCCTGCGCAGCAGCCATCCTGTGCCCACGCCGCGCCGGCCAGCGCCAGCCAGGCGCACAGGGCCAGCGCGAACAGGGCGCGGCAACGACGCAGGCGGCGGAACAGGACGGCGGGCATGGCCGGACTAAACCACGCCGCGCGCGGGCGCTCAACCCTGAAGCTGGCTCCACGCGGGCCGCGGCGGGTTTCGCGGCCCTATACTTGTCCGCCGCCCACGCCATCGCCGCCATGAACTACCGCCACGCCTACCACGCGGGCAACTTCGCCGACGTCCTCAAGCATGTGGTGCTGCGCGCACTCATCGAATCGCTGCACGCCAAGCCCGCGCCGTTCTGCCTGCTCGACACCCACGCCGGCAGCGGCTGCTATGCGCTGGACAGCGAGGAAGCCGGCAAGACCGGCGAATACCGCGACGGCATCGCGCGCCTGCTGTTCCCCGACCTGCATGGCGGCGGCGCGGATGCGGGAACCCTGCCGCCGCTGCTGCGCCGCTGGCTGGACGACATCCTCGCCCTGCCCGGCAACGAGCACGGCCTGAAGCTCTACCCCGGTTCGCCGCTGCAGGCCGCCCGCGCGCTGCGCCACGGTGACAGCCTGCACGCCTGCGAGCTGCATCCCGACGAAGCCGCGCGCCTGCGCGAGCTGTTCCACGGCGACGCCCGCGTACACGTGCATCAGCGCGACGGCTACGCCGCGCTGAAGGCGCTGCTGCCGCCACGGGAAAAACGCGGCCTGGTGCTGGTCGACCCGCCCTACGAGCAGGACGCCGAATACGCCAGCATCGAGAAGGCCTTGAAGGAAGCCCTGCAGCGCTGGCCCGGCGGCATCTACGCGGTGTGGTATCCGGTGAAGCTGCGCAGCCAGGTGCAGCCGTTCCTGCGCAAGCTGCGCCACAGCGGCGCGAAACGCGTGCTGCGCGCGGAATTGCTGGTGCATCCGGACGACACGCCGCTGCGCCTCAACGGCTCGGGCATGGCCATCTTCAACGCGCCGTGGAAGCTCGACGAGGCCCTGCGCGAACCGCTGCGCGCGCTGGCGCGCCTGCTGTCGCAGGAACGCCCCGCCACCTGGACGCTGGACTGGCTGCTGCAGGAAGGCGAGGCCGCCGCACCGCAACGCCCGCCCGTGGCGCCGGCCTCGCCGGCCGGACGGCTCCGTCGCCCGCCACGCTGAACGGCGGCACGGCCCGCACGCCCCGGCGACACGGCTTGTTGTAGCTTAGGCCGGACGTCAGGCATCCGGGCCCTGCCACGCGGGAACGACGCCGGGCGAGCCACGCCACAGGAGTCCAGCCATGCGCATCGCCATCCGCCACCTGCCCCTGCTGATCCTCCCGCTGCTGCTGGCTGCCTGCGCCCCGGCGCCGATCTACCGGCCGGCACCCGACGCCGTCGCCGCCACGCCGATGCAGGTGGCGCAGGCGCCCGAGCGCTACGCGCACGGCAGCGTGATCTGGGGCGGCACGGTGGTGGCGGTGAGGAACCTCGCGGGCGACAGCGAGATCGAGGTGCTGGCCTACCCGCTCGACGGCTCGCAGCGCCCGCGCCTCGACGGCACCGCCGCCGGCCGCTTCATCGCCACCCTGCCCGGCTACGTGGAACCGCTGGACTACCCGGCCGGCGCACCGGTCACCGTCAGCGGAACGCTCGACGGCAGCCGCGTGGGCAAGGTCGGCCAGGCCGACTACGTGTTCCCGCTGGTGACGGTGGTGCAATCGCACCGCTGGACCGCCGACGAGATGCAGAAGGGCCGCAACAACGTGCACTTCGGCGTGGGCGTGGGCGTCGGCATCCGCTGAGGCGCTGTGATCGGTCCCGCGGCTGGGCAACGACTCGACTACGGATGGCTGCCCCGCGCGAACCGTGCCTGCGCCCACTACAATGACCGGCCAATTCCCGCTTCAGGGGCACGCATGTCCGGCCACGCCAATTCGCTGAAGGCGATCCTGCTCGCCCTCGGCGCGAACTTCGCCATCTTCGTCGCCAAGCTGGTCGCCGCCGTGGTCACCGGCTCGGGGGCGATGCTGGCGGAGGCGGTCCATTCGCTGGCCGACTGCGGCAACCAGGGCCTGCTGCTGTTCGGCATGCGCCAGGCGAAGCGGCCGCCGTCCGACGAGTACCCGCTGGGCTGGGGGCGCGCGCTGTATTTCTGGTCGTTCCTGGTGGCGCTGCTGCTGTTCAGCGTGGGCGGCGTGTTCTCGATCTACGAGGGCGTGCACAAGCTCGGCCATCCCGAGCCGCTGAAGTGGCCGTGGCTGGCGCTGGGCGTGCTGGCCTTCGGCATCGTGGCCGAAGGCTATTCCATGCACGGCTGCCTGCAGGAAGTGAACAAGGCGCGCGGCGGGCGCGGCCTGTGGCGCTGGTTCCGCGAGACGCGCTCCAGCGAACTGCTGGTGATCTTCGGCGAGGACTTCGCCGCCCTGCTCGGCCTGTGCCTGGCCGCGCTGGCGGTGGGCGCCACCATGCTCACCGGCAACCTGCTGTTCGACGCGCTGGGCACCGTCGCCATCGGCGTGCTGCTGGTGCTGGTGGCGGTGGCGGTGGCGATCGAGGTGAAGGCGCTGCTGATCGGCCAGGGCATCGACCCCGCGCGCCGCGCGGAACTGCTCGCCTTCCTCCAGGCCCGGCCGGAGGTGGCCGAGGTGCTGAACCTGATCACCCTGCAGATGGGCCCGGACGCGATGGTGGCGGTGAAGGCGCGCATGGCGCCGGTCGCCGGCGACCGCGCCCTGATCGATGCGATCAACGCGGTCGAGCGCGACATGAAGGCCGCCTTCGACGAGATCCGCTGGAGTTTCTTCGAGCCCGACGTCGCCGATTGAGGCGCGGGCGCAGCGCGCTCAGGCGCCGCCGGCTGCCGCCCAGACCAGCGACTGGTGCACCTGCGCGCCGGCCCAGGCGCCATCCGCCACCGCAAGCGAGATCGAATGCGGCACCCGCGCCACGTCGCCGCAGGCGTAGGCGCCGGGCACGCTGGTTTCCTTCGTCTCGCCGGTGCGGATCTGTACGCCCATCGGCGTTTCCATCAGCGCGCATCCCAGACGCTCGGCTACCGGCGTCGAAGGCGCGTTGCGCGGCGCGGTGAACAACCCGGCGAACGACAGCCGACGGCCGTCGGCGAGCAGTACGTCCGCATGACCGTCGATCTTCGCGATGCGCATAGGTTCAACCGCGACGCCGCGTTCCGCCAGTTCGCGCGCGGCCTGCCCGTCCAGCTCGACCGCGCCATTGGGGAAGAAGGTGACCCGGCCCCACTCCGCCAGCAGCATGGCCTGGTGCGCCGACATCGGCACCGCGCCGATGACGCCGATGCGGCCCTCGTCCAGCTCGTAGCCGTGGCAGTAGGGACAATGGAAGGCGCTGCGGCCCCAACGCTCGGCCAGCCCCTCGACCGCCGGCAACCGGTCGGCGACGCCCGTCGCCAGCAGCAGGCGCCGCGCGCGGTACTCGCCGCCTTCGCGCGTGCGCACGGTGAAGTCGTCCTTGCGGCCGGAGGCGTCCGTCACCTCGCCGTCGCGCCAGGCCAGGGTGGGATAAGCTTCGAGCTGGAGGCGCGCGGTGCGCGCGATCGTCGCCGGGTCCGCGCCGTCCTGCCCCAGGAAACCGTGCGAATGCGCCGCCGCGCGGTTGCGCCGCTGGCCGGCGTCGATCACCCGCACCGTGCGGCGCGCCCTCACCAGTTGCAGGGCGGCGGCCATGCCCGCGTAGCTGCCGCCCACGACGATCGCGTCGTATCTCATCGTTTTCCTCCGGATCGCCGGGCCTGGTGCCGGCGCGCGAAATCAGCGGCCAGGTCGGCCAGGGTGACCGCGGCGAAGCGTTCCAGCAGCAGGGCTTCAGCCGCCTCGAAGGCGTCGTCGAGCGCGGCGTTGACCGCCTGCTCGACCAGGCAGCCAGGGTTCTCGTCGCGGTTGCCGACCGCGAACAGCGCGGGTTCGCCCAACACTTCGTGCAGTTGCCTGAGCGTGACGCTCGAGAGGTCCGCCGTGATGCGCCACCCGCCGGCATGGCCGCGGCCCGCGGCGACCAGGCCGGCCTCGCGCAGCAGTCCCAGGGTGCGCCGGACCACCACCGGGTGCGTGCCCAGGCACTGCGCCAGCTCGTCCGAGGTCATGGGTTCGATGCGCTCCGCCATGTGCAGCAGCGCATGGAGCACGGCCGACAATCGACTGTCTCGTTTCATGTAACTAATGATGTTACATTAAAAGCGCAACCGTCAACCGCGTGGAGCCACCCGATGTCATTCGCCGATCCCCAAGCCGTCGCCCGCTACGCCGAGGGCCCTGCCAGGCAGGTCCCCGGTTTCCACGCCCTGCAACGGATGGCCACCCTGTTGCTGGCCGAGCGCGTGCCTGCCGATGGGCAGGTGCTCGTGCTCGGCGCGGGCGGCGGCCTAGAGCTGAAGGTGTTCGCCCAGGCGCAGCCCGGATGGCGCCTGCTTGGCGTCGACCCGTCGCCGCAAATGCTGGCGCTGGCGCGCGACACCCTGGGGCCGCTCGCATCGCGCGTGGAGCTGCTCGAGGGCCTCATCGATGACGCACCCGACACCGCCTTCGACGGCGCCACCTGCCTGCTGACCCTGCATTTCCTCACGCGCGAACAGCGCCTGCACACGCTCGACGCCTTGCGGCGCCGCCTGAAACCCGGCGCGCCGCTGGTGGTGGCCCATCACAGCGTGCCGCTGGATCGCGCGGGCAAGTCGCGCTGGCTGGCCCGGTATGCGGCCTACGCCAGCGCGTCCGGCATTCCCGACGTGGACGCCCGCCGCGCCATCGAGGCCATCGGCGCACGCCTGCCCCTGCTGTCGCCGGCGCAGGAAACCGCCCTGCTGGAAGAAGCCGGCTTCGAGGGCGTCGAGCTGTTCTATGCGGGATTCACGTTCAAGGGCTGGGTCGCCTACGCACCGTCGGCGCAGGCATGAGCACGCCTGTACGCGCATGCCGCGCTTGACACCGTGGATGCGGCCCGCGTTGACTGCGCGGCATCCCGCCACGCGCCGGTCGTTGCCCCCCCGGAGACTTCCCGTGAACGCACCGCCCGATTTCGCCGGCTACGAGGTCGGCTACGACATCCCCGCCCTGCCGGGCATGGACGAGGCCGACATCCAGACGCCCTGCCTGCTGCTCGATCTCGACGCGCTGGAGCGCAACATCCGCACGATGGGCGACTACGCGAAGGCGCACGGCATGCGCCACCGCAGCCACGGCAAGATGCACAGGTCGGTGGACGTGCAGAAGCTGCAGGAGCGCCTGGGCGGGGCGGTCGGCGTCTGCTGCCAGAAGGTATCCGAGGCGGAGGTCTTCGCGCGCGGCGGCATCCGGGACATCCTCGTCTCCAACCAGGTGCGCGACCCGGGCAAGCTCGACCGGCTCGCACGGCTGCCGGGATATGGCGCGCGGGTCACCGTCTGCGTCGACGATCCCGCGAACGTCGCCGAGCTTTCCGCGGCGACGCAAAGGCACGGCAACACCCTGGCGTGCCTGGTCGAGGTCGACTGCGGCGCCGGCCGCTGCGGCGTCGCCACGCCCGGCGAGGCGGTCGCGCTGGCCCGGGCCATCGGCGCCGCGCCCGGGCTGGAATTCGCCGGCATCCAGGCCTACCAGGGCGCCATGCAGCACCTGGAACGCTACGCGGACCGCAAGGCCCGGCTCGACGTCGCCATCGCGCTGGCGGAGGCCGTCGTCGCGGACCTGCGTGCCGCCGGCCTGCCGCCCGCGCTGGTCTCCGGCGGCGGCACCGGCTCCTACCGCTTCGAATCGAACTCGGGCATCTACAACGAACTGCAGTGCGGCAGCTACGCCTTCATGGACGCGGACTACGGGCGCATCCTGGACGAGGATGGGTGGCGCCTCGACCAGGGCGAGTGGGAGAACGCGCTGTTCGTGCTGACCTCGGTGATGAGCCGCGCGAAACCCGGCCAGGCGGTCTGCGACGCGGGACTCAAGGTGCTGTCGCTGGACAGCGGCCTTCCCGTCGTCCACGGCCGCGACGACGTGGCGTACGTCAACGCGTCCGACGAGCACGGCGTGATCGTGGACCGGCGCGGCGTACTGCGCATCAACGAGAAGCTGCGGCTGGTGCCCGGGCACTGCGACCCCACCTGCAACCTGCACGACTGGTACGTGGGCGTACGCAACGGCAAGGTCGAGGTGGTCTGGCCGGTGTCGGCGCGCGGCAAAAGCTACTGACGCGGCGCCCGGGCGCCACGGCGGCGGCGTAGTCGGCCACCAGCAGGGCCAGCGCGGCCAGGTGCTGGTTCATCGCACCGCCTCCGGCACCGGCAGCGGCCCCAGTTCCGCCTGCCGCCGCTTCGCCAGCTTCGCGCGCACCAGGGCGTAGGAATCGAGCACCAGGGCGGCCAGCTCGGCGGCGCCGAGGCGCGCGGGTTCGGCCACCATCACCCAGCGCGCCCGTGCCAGGTAGGGCGCGGGCACGATGCCGGGACGGTCGGTGAGTTCGAGGAAACGTTCGTCGGGCACCTTGACGTAGAGCTGGAAGGGCTCGCCCGGGTCTTCCGCGGTCATCGCGAACATCTTGCCATCCACGCTGTAGACCCGGCGCGTCTCCCACTTGATGTCGCGCGTGACGCCCGGCCAGCGGGCGCACAGCGCCTCCAGCCGCGCCCGGTCGAATCCCTGCCGCCTTCCGCCCATGTCATGTGCCCTCGTGCCGGGTCGAGGCCGCATTGTGCCGGCTCGGCACGTGCAGCGTCCGGCCGCTTGCGGCAACGCGACATGAAGGCCGGCCTGCATGGGTCGGAAATATGAACGGAACTGCGTCATGACGGCACGCCGCCCTCATTGCATGTTCATGCTGCATCGCACACAATACGCATACGTACGGCATCTGCACCTGCCATTGCCATGATCCCCGCCATCGACTTCGCCGCTCCTTCCCGCCTGGCCCCGCTGCCGCCGCCCAGCCGCGAGCGTTTCGCACGCCCGCATGTGCTGCTGACCGCCTCGGGCGAGCACGTCCATACCCGCGATGGCCGCCAGCTGCGCCTGCGCGCGATCGAGCCCGGCGACGTGGCGGCGATGCAGCGCTGCTTCACCCGCCTGTCGCCGGAGGACATCCGCCGCCGCTTCCTGCACGCCATGTCCGAGCTGCCCACGCCGATGGCGCAGCGGCTGTGCCGGATCGACCCCGCCGTGGAAACCGCCTTCGTGCTGATGGACGAATCCGTCCACCCGGCGGAGATGCGCGGCGTGGGCCGCATCTACGTGGACGACACCACCCGCAGCGCCGAGTTCTCGGTGCTGGTGGAGCAGGCCTGGAGCCGCCGCGGCCTCGGCGCGCTGCTGATGAAGCGGCTGGTGGACGACTGCCGCCGCCGCGGCCTGGCCGAACTGTGGGGCTACGTGCTGATGGAAAACCGCCCCATGCTGGAATTGTGCCGCGAGCTGGGCTTCCGCACGGCGATGCTGCCGGACGAGCCGGGCATCGCGCAGATCACGCTGGCGCTGTAACGCCTTTCTCGCCCTCCCCTGCGGGGAGAGGGTTGGGGTGAGGGGCGGTCTGGCCGCGCCCTTTCCCCGGACCGGCCCCGACCGGGCATCCGCAAGCCCGCCCCCTCACCTCGGTCCTCTCTCCGGCGGGGAGAGGAAGACGCTCGACGTCCCGGGCGGCATCCTGTATCGCGCTACACTTGGCCGCTTCCGACGCGGCCGCATGCCGCGTCATGCCAGCGCGTCTCCATGTCGAACACGATCCCGCATCCCCCGCTCCCCACCACCCCGAAGCAACGCCGCTACTGGACGCCGCCCCACGGCTCCGGACGCGCCCTGCTGCTGGCCGAATCGGCGCGCTCCCACGAGGGCCTGCTGGTGGCGGTGACGCGCGACACCCAGCGCGCCTCGGCGCTGGAGGACGAGCTGCGCCTCTTCGCCGGCGACCTGCCGGTGCTGCATTTCCCCGACTGGGAAACCCTGCCCTACGACGTGTTCAGCCCGCACCCGGAGATCGTCTCGCAGCGCATCGCCACGCTGTACCGGCTGCCCAACGTGAAGCGCGGCGTGCTGGTGGTGCCGGTGGCCACGCTGATGCAGCGCATCGCGCCGCGCTCGCACATCGCCGGCTCCGGCCTGGTGGTGGCGAAGGGGCAGAAATACGACCTGGCCACCGAGCAGCGCCGGCTGGAAGCCAGCGGCTACCGCAACGTGCCGCAGGTGGCCGAGCCCGGCGACTTCGCCGTGCGCGGCGCGCTGATCGACATCTTCCCGATGGGCGCGGCCGAGCCCTACCGCATCGAGCTGTTCGACGACGAGGTCGACTCCATCCGCAGCTTCGACCCGGAGACGCAGCGCTCCGCACAGACGGTGGAGAAGGTGGAACTGCTGCCCGCGCGCGAATTCCCGCTCACCGAGGACGCCGCGAAGGACTTCCGCAACGCGCTGCGCGAGCGCTTCCCGATCGACGTGCGCCGCTGCCCGCTGTACCAGGACATGAAGGAAGGCGTCACGCCCGGCGGCATCGAGTACTACCTGCCGCTGTTCTTCCCCCAGACCGCCACTCTTTTTGATTACCTCGCCGACGACGCCTTGTTCGTGCTCGGCGAAGGCGCGGGCGAGGCCAGCGAGGCGTTCTGGAAACAGACGGCCGAACGCTACGACCAGCGCGCCCACGACATCGAACGCCCGGTGCTGCCGCCGGCCGAGCTGTACCTGTCGCCCGAGCAGCTGCGCGAGCAGCTCAACAAGCGCCTGCGCGTGGAAGTGGTGGAGCCCGGCCATGCGCACGCGGTGGACGCCGGCACCCAGCCGGCGCCCGAGCTGCCGCTCAACCGCAAGGGCGAGGAACCGGGCACCTCGCTGCGGCATTTCCTCGAGAGCTACCCGGGCCGCGTGCTGATCGCCGCCGACTCGGCCGGCCGGCGCGAGGCGCTGCTGGAAACGCTGGCGGGCGCGGGGCTCAAGCCCGAAAGCGTCGCCGGCTGGAACGATTTTCTCCTCCCCCGGCCTGCAGGGGGAGGCCGGGAGGGAGTAACCCAAGCTCGCGGCAAGCCTGCAGAACCCCTTCCCAACCCTCCCCTGCAAGCAGGGGAGGGAGCCGCGGCACAGTCTGGCGAGGGAACCAGGTTCGCCATCACCATCGCCCCATTGGAACAGGGCTTCTCACTTAAGCAACCCGCGCTCACCGTGCTCACCGAGCGCGAACTGTTCGGCGAGCGCGTGCGCACCGAACGCCGCCGTCGCCGCGGCGCGGCGCGCGATCCGGACGCGATCATCCGCGACCTCACCGAGCTGTCCGCCGGCGCGCCCATCGTGCACGTGGACCACGGCGTGGGCCGCTACCAGGGCCTGCTGTCGATGGAACTGGGCGGCATGGAAGGCGAGTTCCTGGTCATCGAGTACGCCAAGGGCGACAAGCTCTACGTGCCGGTGGCGCAGCTCGGCCTGGTCAGCCGCTACTCGGGCACCGCGCCGGAACTGGCGCCGCTGCACTCGCTGGGCGGCGACGCCTGGGAGCGCGCGCGCAAGAAGGCCGCCGAGAAGGTGCGCGACGTGGCCGCCGAACTGCTGGCCATCTACGCCCAGCGCGAGGCGCGCGGCGGCGAATCGATGGCCGTGGACCGCCAGCTCGTCGAGGCATTCGGCGCCAGCTTCCCGTTCGAGGAGACGCCCGACCAGGAACAGGCCATCGACGCCGTGCTGCGCGACCTCGCCGCGCCGCGCGCGATGGACCGCGTGATCTGCGGCGACGTGGGCTTCGGCAAGACCGAAGTCGCCTTGCGCGCCGCCTTCGCCGCCGCCACCGCGGGCAAGCAGGTCGCCGTGCTGGTACCCACCACCCTGCTCGCCCAGCAGCACTACCGCAACTTCGCGGACCGCTTCGCCGACTGGCCGGTGAAGGTGGACGTGCTCTCGCGCTTCAAGTCGTCGAAGGAGGTGAACGAGGCGCTGAAACGGCTCGCCGACGGCCAGATCGACGTGATCGTGGGCACGCACAAGCTGCTGCAGCCGGACATCCGCTTCAAGAACCTGGGCCTCGTCATCGTGGACGAGGAACAGCGCTTCGGCGTGCGCCAGAAGGAACAGCTGAAGAAGCTGCGCGCGGAAGTCGACCTGCTCACCATGACCGCCACGCCGATCCCGCGCACGCTGAACATGGCGATGAGCGGGCTGCGCGACCTGTCGCTGATCACCACCCCGCCTGCACACCGCATGGCCGTGCGCACCTTCATTTCCACCTGGGACCCGGCCACCATCCGCGAGGCCTTCCAGCGCGAGCTGGCGCGCGGCGGCCAGGTGTACTTCCTGCACAACGAGGTGCAGAGCATCGAGCGCACCGTGCGCGAGCTGGAGGAACTGGTGCCCGAGGCGCGCATCGGCGTGGCCCACGGCCAGATGGCCGAGCGCGAGCTGGAAAAGGTCATGGCGGACTTCCACCGCCAGCGCTTCAACGTGCTGGTGTGCACCACCATCATCGAGACCGGCATCGACATCCCCACCGCCAACACCATCATCATCGACCGCGCCGACCGCTTCGGCCTGGCCCAGCTGCACCAGCTGCGCGGCCGCGTGGGCCGCTCGCACCACCGCGCCTACGCCTACCTGATCGTGCCCGACCGCAAGGCGATCACCGCCGACGCGGAGAAGCGGCTGGAGGCGCTGGCCTCGCTGGAGGAGCTGGGCGCCGGCTTCACCCTCGCCACGCACGACCTGGAGATCCGCGGTGCCGGCGAGCTGCTGGGCGACGAGCAGTCCGGCCAGATCCAGGAGATCGGCTTCGGCCTCTATACCGAGCTGCTGGACCGCGCCGTGCGCGCGCTGAAGAGCGGCAAGGTGCCCGACTTCGACCTTTCGTCCGAGCACGAGACCGAGGTCGAACTGCACCTGCCCGCGCTGATCCCCGACGACTACCTGCCCGACGTGCACACGCGCCTGACGCTGTACAAGCGCATCGCCAGCGCGCGCAACGACGACGCGCTGCGCGACCTGCAGGTGGAGATGATCGACCGCTTCGGCCTGCTGCCCGAACCCACGAAAACCCTGTTCGCGCTGTCTGGCCTGAAGCTGATGGCCACGCCGCTGGGCATCCGCAAGCTGGACTTCGGCCCGAACGGCGGCCGCATCGTGTTCCGCGACAAGCCCGAGGTCGACCCGATGGCGATCATCAAGCTGATCCAGAGCCTGCCGCGCGTGTACAAGCTGGACGGCCAGGACAAGCTGCGCGTCACCCTCGACCTGCCCGGCGCCGCCGAGCGCATCCGCAGCGCGCAGGACGTGCTGGTGCTGCTGGGCGCCCGCCGCCCCGGCTGACAACGGGTTCGAACTCTCCCTTTCCAGCTTGCAGGTGAGGGCTGGGATTGGATACCGCTCCGGTGCTCCCTCCCCTGCGCGCAGGGGAGGGCTGGGGAGGGGTCACCCAAGCTCGCGGCCAGCCCGTCTACCCCCTCCCGACCTCCCCCTGCAAGCAGGGGGAGGAGCCAGGAACAGGTTCAACGCCGCTCCGCCGCGCTGCGGTCGCGGATCGCGCGGAACTCCGAATCCGCCGACCAGTTTGGCCACTCGCGCGAGTCGGCCAGTTGCGCGCCCAGGTCGTGCAGCACGCCCAGGTCGTGCGCCATGCCAGCGAAGCTCCAGCCCGCCTGCCATTCGTCCGACGGCTGGTGGTAGTGCTCGCGGGTGTAGGCCTTGGCCTGCGCCTCGCCGGCCGCCTTGCCGCCGTCCACCAGGTCGTTGCCGGACTCGAACGACAGCGCCGGCACGCCGCGCTTGGCGAAGGAGAAGTGGTCCGAGCGGAAGAAGCCGCCGGCCTCCGGATGCGGGTCGGGCGTGAAGTACTGGCCATGCTTCTTCGCCACCGCGACCAGGTCGTCCAGCAGGCCCAGCTTCGCGGTGCCCGAGATGGAGAAGTTGCGCGCCACGCCGCCCGGGTCGAGCGCGTCGGTGTTGATCACCGCCACCGTCCTGTCCAGCGGGTACAGCGGGTGGCTGGCGTAATACTCCGAACCGAGCAGGCCCTTCTCCTCCGCGGTGACGGCGAGGAACACCACGCTGCGCTGCGGCCTGGGCCCGTGCGCAAAGGCGCGGCCCAGCTCGATCAGCGCCGCGGTGCCGGTGGCGTTGTCCACTGCGCCGTTGTAGATGCGGTCGCCCTTCGCGTCGGGCGCGCCGATGCCCAGGTGGTCCCAGTGCGCGCTGTAGATCACCGTCTCGTCGGGATGCGTGCTGCCCTCGACGCGGCCCACCACGTTGTGCGAGGTGATGTGGCCGACGGCCACGTCGTAGTGCGCCGAGAAGCTTTCGCCCTTCAGCGTGACCGGCCTGAACGCGCGCGTCTGCGCCTGCTTCTTCAGCGCCTCGAAGTCCAGTCCCGCGCGCTTGAACATCGCCACCGCCAGGTCGCGCTGGATCCAGCCTTCCAGCTGCGGATGCGCGGCCTTCGGATCGTCGCGCACGATGTCGAACTGCACGTTGGTGTTGGAGTTCCTCACCGTGGCCCAGCCGTACGAGGCGGGCGCGGTCTCGTGGATCACCAGCATGCCCAGCGCGCCCTGCCGCGCGGCTTCCTCGTACTTGTAGGTCCAGCGGCCGTAGTAGGTCATGGCCTTGCCGCCGAAGTCGCCCTTGCCGGTCTCGTAGTCGGGGTCGTTCACCAGCACCACGGCGACCTTGCCGTGCAGGTCCACGCCCTTGAAGTCGTCCCAGTGGCGCTCCGGCGCCTTCACGCCGTAGCCCACGAACACCAGCGGCGCGTGCTCGATGTCCACCTTGCGCGAGCCGTCCATCGACGGGCGCACGGCGATCTCCCCACCCTGGGTCAGCGGCTGGTCCCTGCCGTCGACAGTGAGGGTGAAGCGCGGCGTGCCGGTGATCTCGAAGCGCGCCAGCGGCACCGACTGGGTCCAGGTGCGCTGGCCGTCCACCACCGCGCCGCCGGGCTGCAGGCCGGCGGCCTTCATCTGCTCGATCAGCCAGGCCACGGTCTTCGTCTCGCCGGGGGTATCCGGCCCGCGGCCCTCGAACGCGTCGGAGGACAGCGTCCTGACCTCGGCGGAAAGGCGGTGCGGATCGAAGTCCGGCGCGGCGGTGTCGGCCGCCAGCGCCGGCGCCGCCACGGCCAGCGCGACGAGCGGGATCATCAGCCATTTCATGGTGGCACTCCTGCGTGGAAACAGGCCGATGATGTCGCAGAACGCCGCGCCTCGTACAGGCGCCCGCCAGTCCGGTGACAACTGTCAATGGCGGACACGCCCCCGGGCCGCCAAGATGCCGGCATCGGACCAGGAGTGCGACATGAAGGGGACACCGCGATTCGGCATCGACGCGCCCGGGCTGGTGCTGGGCTTCGCCATCGGCGGGCCACTGCTGCTGGCGCTCGGTCTCGGCGGCTCCGCCATCCTGCCGCCCGCGCTGGCAGGCGCGATGGTGTACACCGGCGCCGTGCTGGCGGCCGAAGCCGTGCTGATGGCGTTGAGCAGCCTGCGCGGCAAGCCGGCCGTGTTGCGCCGGATGGTCGCCGCATTGGCCCTACGCGGCGACGAGCAGGTGCTGGACGTGGGCTGTGGCCGCGGCATGCTGCTGCTCGAAGCGGCACGGAACCTGCCGCGCGGACGCGCCACCGGCCTGGACCTGTGGAGCACCCGCGACCAGAGCGGCAACGCCGCCGACGCCACCGCGCGCAACGCGGAACTGGCCGGCCTGCGCGAACGCGTGCGGATCGACACCGGCGACATGCGCCGCATGCCCTACCCCGACGCCAGCTTCGACGTGGTGATCTCCAGCCTCGCCATCCACAACCTGCCCACCCAGACCGACCGCGAGCAGGCCGTGCGCGAGATCGCCCGCGTGCTGAAACCCGGCGGCCGGGTCGCGCTGCTCGACTTCCGCCACACCGCCGACTACGCCCGCACCCTGCGCGCCAACGGGCTTGCCGACGCGCGACGGCACGGGCCGAACTTCCTGATGTTCCCGTGGGTGTGGATCGTGCGCGGACACAAACAGGCCTGAGCCGATGCGACTCTGGACCCTCCACCCCCGCTACCTCGATCCGCAGGGCCTGGTCGCCCTGTGGCGCGAAGCGCTGCTGGCGCGCGCCGTGCTGCGCGGCGAGACGCGCGGCTACCGCCACCACCCGCAGCTCGAACGCTTCCGCGACCATCCTGCGCCGCGCTCGGCCATCAACGCCTACCTGGCCGCGGTGCACGCCGAGGCGACCGCGCGCGGCTACGCTTTCGACCGCGGCAAACTCGGCCCCGTCCGCGGCATCGCCCCGATCGCCTGCACCGACGGCCAGCTCCTGCACGAATGGCGCCACCTGCTGGACAAGCTGGCGCGACGCAGTCCCGAGCTCCATCGCCGCTGGGATGGCATCGGCATTCCCGGCACGCACCCGCTGTTCCGCATCGTCCCGGGCGAGATGGCGTCCTGGGAGCGTCCGGGCTGAAGTCGGGGGCGCCCACGGTCCCGGTGTCGATACCGCCATGTTCCGTTCGTCGCATGAACAGAAGGACGCTCCCCCCAACAAGCGAGGTGATCCATGGGAACCGTGACATTGCATCGCGTGCTGCGCGCTCCGGCGGAGCGCATCTACCACGCCTTCCTCGACGCCAGCGCGGTCGCCAAGTGGCTGCCGCCGGACGGGTTCACCTGCACGGTGCACCACATGGACGTGCGGGTGGGCGGCGACTACCGCATGTCGTTCACCAATTTCTCCACCGGCCACAGCCACGCCTTCGGCGGCAGCTACCTCGAACTGAAGCCGGGCGAGCTGATCCGCCACACGGACCGCTTCGACGCCCCGGGCCTGCCCGGCGAGATGGTGACCACGATCGCGCTGAAGCCCGTGTCCTGCGGCACCGAACTGCAGGTGACCCAGGAAGGCATCCCCGAGGCCATCCCGGTGGAAGCCTGCTACCTGGGCTGGCAGGAATCGCTGACGTTGCTGGCGCGGCTGGTGGAGCCGTCGATCCCGGGCGAATGACGCCACTCCCTGGTCGTCTCGCTGCCATTTCCAGCCTCGCCACCCGCAATCCGCCCGCGCAAACCAAAGCAGACGATTGATTCCCGGCGGGTCGGGCCACACCACATTGCAGTAGTGCAAGGCAGGCTGCAGGGCTACACTGCGGACAGGGGTACTTGCTCCGACATCGGGTTCTTCCATGAACTGCCCGGAATGCCAGAACTCTTCGGTTCCATTCACCCGGGTGTGGCTCGTGGGTGGGTCCGGAGCGCTTCAATGCACGGATTGCGGCGCGCATTTGCGGCTCAAACTGTCGCACCTCAAGCTGTCCATGGCGCTTCGCATCCTGGCGGCGTGCCTGGGTGTAACGTCGGTTGTCTTGGGCTTTCGTTTCCAGAGCTGGCTCGTCTTCGCTGCCATTTTCGCGCTATCGCTGGCCGTCAGTGCTTCTGTGACCCTGCGGTTCGGCCGGCTGGAGCGGGACTCGCGGGCCTAGCCGCGTACCCGGCAAATCCTTCAAGAAGGATGCCTTGCCGCCGCACGATTCCCGCGCCGGGGCCAGCCATCCGAGGCATGAAGTGAGCGGGCCTCCGGCGCCGCCCGGCCCAGACGCTACGCCCGCACCAGGTAGTGCACGCCGAACATGCGCTGCGGATCGAACCAGCTGCGTTCCACGCGCAGGCCGGCGCGGGTGGCCAGGGCGGCGAAGTCCTCGACCGAGTACTTGCAGCTGTATTCCACCAGCATGGCCTCGCCCGCGCCGAAGGCGGCCCGCTGGCGGCCGACGCGGACGCGCTGCTCGCGCGTGCTGACGATGTGGGTCTCGATGCGGCCGGCCATCGCGTTGTAGCGGGCGCGATGGCGGAAGGCGGCGAGGTCGAAGTCGCAGCCCAGCTCGCGGTTCAGGCGTGCCAGCATGTTCAGGGTGAACTCGGCGGTGACGCCGGCGCGGTCGTTGTAGGCCGCCTCCAGGATGGCGTTGTCCTTCTTCAGGTCCACGCCGATCAGCAGGCCGCCGGCCTCGCCCATCTCGGCGCGCATCTTGCGCAGCAGGGCGGCCGCCTCGGCGTGGTCGAAGTTGCCGATGGTGGAACCGGGGAAATACAGCACCGTGCGCCGCGGCGCGCGCGGCGGCACCGGCAGGCGCAGCGGGCGGGTGAAATCGGCGCCCAGCGGCTGCATCGGCAGGTGCGGGAAGCACTCCGCCATGCGCCGCACGCTGAGCCGCAGCGGCTCGGCGGAGATCTCCACCGGCACCCAGGCCACCGGCCGCTCCAGGTGTTCGAGCAGCAGGCGCGTCTTGTGCGCGTGGCCGCTGCCGTATTCCACCAGGCGCACGTCCGGCCCCAGCGCGGCGCCGATGGCCGGCGCATGCTCGCGCAGCAGCGCGATCTCGCAACGGGTGAGGTAGTACTCCGGCTGCTCGCAGATGCGCTCGAACAGCTCCGAGCCGCGCTCGTCGTAGAACAGCCACGAGGGCAGCCGCTTGGGCCGGGCGCGCAGGCCGCGCTGCACGGTTTCCAGCAGCTCGTCGGCCGGCGGGCGGCGGTCGTCGTCGCGCAGGGCGCTGGCGGGCAGGTTCATCGGCGGGGGCTCCGGGGCATGGCGTTCATCGGTCCCGCGCCAGGCGCACGCCGGCGAACTGCCAGCGCGCATGGGGCGGGAAGAAGTTGCGGTAGCTGGCGCGGACGTGGTCGTCGGGTGTGGCGCAGGAGCCGCCGCGCAGCACCCACTGGCCGTTCATGAACTTGCCGTTGTACTCGCCCAGCGCACCGGGCAGCGGCTTGAAGCGGGGGTAGCCGACGTAGGGCGAGGCGGTCCATTCCCACACGTCGCCGTAGAGCTGGCGCAGGCTCTCGCCCGGTTCGGCCGGCCGCGGATGCAGGCGGCCCGCGTATTGCAGGTTGCCGTGCACGGACACGCCGGCGGCGGCGTCTTCCCATTCGGCCTCGGTGGGCAGCCGGGCGCCGGCCCAGCGGGCGAACGCGTCGGCCTCGAAGAAGCTGAGGTGGCAGACCGGCGCGGCCGGGTCCAAGGCCTGCATGCCGGCCAGGGTGAATTCGCTGTCCAGCCCGTCCTGCCAGTACAGCGGATGCCGCCAGCTTTCGCGCTGTACCAGCGCCCAGCCGTCGGACAGCCACAGCGACGGCTCGCGGTAGCCGCCGTCGCGCACGAACTCCAGGTACTCGGCGTTGGTCGCCAATCGATCGGCCAGCGCGTGCGCCTGCAGCAGGGTACGGTGCCGCGGCGTCTCGTTGTCGAAGGCGAAGCCGTCGCCGGCGTGGCCGATCTCCACGATGCCCTCGCGGCCCGGCAGGAAATGCAGCGGCGCGGCCCCGGCCGACGACGGTGCAGGCGGCGCGTCGAGCAGGGCCGGCCGCAACGGGTTGCACCAGAACGCGTGCTTGATGTCGGTGAGCAACAGTTCCTGGTGCTGCTGTTCATGCTGCAGGCCCAGCGCCACCCGGCGCGCCAGTTCGGGGGCGTGGTCGCGCGACAGGCGATCCTCCACCGCCGCATCGACGCGCCGGCGGTAGTCCAGCACCTCGTCCAGCGTGGGCCGGGTCAGCAGGCCGCGCCGCGGGCGCTCGTGCATCGGCCCCACGGTCTGGTAGTAAGAGTTGAACAGGTAGTGCCATTCGGGATGGCGCGGGCGCCATGCCGGGTCCAGGCCCAGCACGAACTGCTCGAAGAACCACGTGGTGTGCGCCAGGTGCCACTTGCCCGGGCTGGCGTCGGGCATGGACTGCACCTGCATGTCCTCCGCGCCCAGCCCGGCGCACAGCGCCAGCGTGTGGCCGCGCACCCGGCGGAAACGCGTCGCCGCATCGACGACCGCGGGTACGGGCTGCGCTGCGTTCATGGCCAACCCACCGCCTGGCCGGCATTGTTGCAGGGTGCCTTGCGGCGGGCGTGGGGACGCGTGACCATCGCCCTACCATGCCGCAGCACCCGTTCAAATGGTGTGATCCGCGGATGGCAGATCGTCGAACCGCGGCGCGGCGGCACGATTGCCTGCGCCAGTCACTCCAACGGCGAGGTGTCCCATGAAACCCATCACCCTCATCCTGCCCGCACTGGCGCTCGCCTGCATGGCGGGCGCATCCGCGGCCATGGCCGATACGCATGCGCCGCAGTACCAGCCGATACGTCCGGTCTCCAGCTGCCTGCGCAGCGACCGCATCAACGAATGGCACGTGGTGGACAAGCGCACCGTCATCGCGCGCGCCGGCCCCGACCGCTACCTGGTGAAGCTGCAGGCGGACTGTCCCCGCCTGGGCATGCCGCCGGGCGGCCTCAGCTTCCGCTCCAACCCGGCCAACCAGGCGGTGATGCCGTGGAGCATCTGCGGCGAGGCCGGCGAGACGGTCCGCTCGCGCTACCAGCCACCGTGCGCGATCCGCTCGGTGCAGAAGATCGACAAGGCGGAATTCGACCAGTTGCGGAAGCATGCCGGCCGCCACGGCAGCGGTGCGGACCAGCCCACCCGGCCTTGAACGCAAGGGCCCCGAAAACGAAAAGCCCGGCGCATGGCCTAATGCCAGTCAGTTAAGCTGACTGGCATTTTTCATAGGGTATTTTTGCGGTCGTCGTTTGACTTCGCGCGAATACGATCGTTGTCGTCGTGGAGGTAACAGGTAGACGCGAGCTTGCTGCCGGAGCCGGGCGAGTCGTTTGGGAAAGGCACCCGGGGTTTCCAGCGGGGCGTAGCGCAGTTCGGCGACGATCGCACGCGTGAATCCCTGAAAGCTGAGCCGGGTC
>NZ_JASERU010000017.1 GCF_030504985.1 Fulvimonas sp. R45 | reverse complement strand
CGAGCTAACGCGGGCTATGTCGACGGTACCCTCGCCCGGTCACACGTCTCCACCGCGCGGGTCATGGCTGAGGCGAAGAAAAGACGTTGAAAGGCATGGCTCTCAGAGCCCCGCCAGCCATTCGTCATCGGAACCCTCGGCCACGCCCTCGAACAGGAAGGTGGACAGGTAGCGCTCGCCGGTGTCCGGCAGCATCGCCAGGATCGCGCTGCCCTCGGCCGCGGTCTTCGCGTAGTCCAGCGCCGCCGCCACCGTGGCGCCGGCGGACACGCCGACGAAGAGGCCTTCCTCGGCCGCCAGCCGGCGCGCGGTGTCGCGCGCCACGGTGTCGTCCACCGGCAGGTCCACGTCGACCACCGCGCGGTTGAGCACGCCGGGCACGAAGTCCGGCGTCCAGCCCTGAATCTTGTGCGGCTGCCATTCCTTGCCGGCCAGCATCGACGCCACCGCCGGCTCGGCGACGACGATCTTCACCTCCGGCCGGGCCAGCTTGAGCACCTCGCCCACGCCGGTGAGCGTGCCGCCGGTGCCCCAGCCGGAGACGAAGGCGTCCAGCCGGCGGCCGGCGAAGTCGCGCAGGATCTCCGCCGCGGTGGTGCTGCGGTGGTACGCCGGGTTGGCGGGATTGTCGAACTGGCGCGGCAGGAACCAGCCATGCTTCTTCGCCAGCTCCTCGGCGACGCGCACCATGCCGGTGCCGCGCTCGGCCGCCGCGGTGAGGATCACCTTCGCGCCGTAGGCGCGCATCAGCTTGCGCCGCTCGACCGAGAAGGTCTCGGCCATCACCGCCACGAACCGGTAGCCGCGCGCGGCGCAGACCATCGCCAGTGCCACGCCGGTGTTGCCCGAGGTGGCCTCGACCACGGTGTCGCCGGGCTTGAGCTGGCCCTTGCGCTCGGCGTCGAGGATCACCGCGAGGGCGAGGCGGTCCTTCACCGAGCCGCCGGGGTTGAACGCCTCCACCTTGGCGTACAGCGCCACGTGCGGCGGCGCCACCCGGTGCAGGCGGACGATGGGCGTGCCGCCGATGGTGTCGAGAATGCTTTCGTGGATCATGGCAGCCTCCTGTCGGGTGTCCGGAACCACCTACGCTAGACCTTCGGCGAGGCGGATGCCAAACAATCTTTCCCGCTATCGTTTCCACGCCGCGGGCGCGTGGCGTGCCCCTGTTCTCGGCACGCCGGCGCGGCCTGCCCCACACTGCACGGATGCCGACCGTCCTCCGCCTGCCGCTCCGCCCCGGCCTCGCCGCCTGCCTCGCGCTCGCTGCCTGCGCGCTGGCCGCACAGGGCTACCCGGGCACCCCGGCCGACTACCTGCGCCAGATGGACGCCAACGGCGACGGCCGGGTCAGCGAGGCCGAATACGTGGCCTACATGAGCCGCGGCTTCCGCCGCATGGACGCCAACGGCGACGGCGTGCTGGAAGCGGCCGAACTGCCCGGCGGCCGCGGCCGCCCGGTGACCCTGCGCGAATGGCAGCAGGACCTGCGCCGCCAGTTCCATCGCCTCGACCGCAACCACGATGGCCGGCTCGACGCGCGCGAACTCGCCGCGCCCCCGGGCTGAGCGCCAGGCGACGGCAGCCACAAGAAACTTCGAACGGACTCCGGGCCACACCCGCGCCGCGATGCGCTATCGTGCGCGCCTGTCCCCAGGCCCTGCCCGTCATGGATAGCTCCCGACCGCACACCCGGCGCCACGCCGCGCTCGCCTTCATCTTCGTCACGGTGATGGTGGACATGCTGGCGTTCGGCATCATCATCCCGGTGCTGCCGCACCTGATCGTCGAGCTGATCGGCGGCAGCATCGCGCAGGCCGCCGTGTGGGTGGGCGCGTTCGGCGCGCTGTTCATGCTGATGCAGTTCGTCTGCTCGCCGATCCAGGGCGCGCTGTCCGACCGCTACGGCCGGCGCACGGTCATCCTCATCTCCAGCTTCGGCCTGGGCGTGGACTTCATCGTGATGGCGCTGGCGCCGGTGCTGTGGCTGCTGTTCCTGGGTCGCGCGGTGTCGGGCATCTGCGCGGCCAGCTTCTCCACCGCCAACGCCTACATCGCCGACGTCGTGCCGAAGGAGAAGCGCGCGGCCGCCTACGGCACGCTGGGTGCGGCGTTCGGCATCGGCTTCATCGTGGGGCCGGCGCTGGGCGGCTTCCTCGGCCACCTGGCGATCCGGCTGCCGTTCTGGGTGGCGGCGGGACTGTCGCTGCTGAATTTCTGCTACGGCTTCTTCGTGCTGCCGGAGTCGCTGCCCAAGGAACGCCGCAGCCTCCGCTTCGACTGGCGCCATGCCAACCCGCTGGGCTCGCTGCTGCTGCTGCGCCGCTACCCGCAGGTGTTCGGGCTGGCCGCGGTGTTCTTCCTGATCAACCTGGCGCAGTTCTCGCTGAATTCCACCTACGTGCTGTACACCGACTACCGCTTCGGCTGGGGGCCGCAGGTGGTGGGCTACACGCTGGGCCTGGTCGGCCTGTGCAGCGGGCTGGTGCAGGCAGTGCTGGTGCGGCGGCTGATGCCGTCGCTGGGCGAGCGGCGGATGATCCTGCTGGGACTGGGATTGTGCATCGGCGGCTACGCGCTGTTCGGCCTGGCGCCACACGTCTGGCTGTTCGTGCTGGGCATCCCGTTCCTGTGCCTGGGCGGCCTGGCCGGGCCGCCGGCGCAGGCGCTGGTGACGCACCAGGTCGACCCGCGCGAGCAGGGCCGCCTGCAGGGCGCGCTGACCAGCCTGGCCAGCCTGGCCGGCATCTTCGGCCCGGCGCTGTTCGCCAACCTGTTCGCGCTGTTCATCAGCGACCACGCGCCGGTGCGCCACCTGCCCGGCGCCGCGTTCGTGCTCGCGGCGCTGCTGCTGGCCGCGGCCACCCTGGTGGCGACGCGCGCCACCCGCGCCGCGCCGGCGCATTCCACGCCCGCCGGCGACGACATTGCGCTGCCCGGCGAGACCTCGCCGCTGGCGGTGCCGCTGGCCGATCCCCTTCCCGCTGAACCACCGGAGCATTCCCGATGAGCCTTTCCATGTACCAGGCCTCCGTTCCCGTCTTCGTGCGCGCGCTGACCAACCTGCGCCACGTGTTCCAGAAGGGCGAGGCCCACGTGAAGTCGAAGAACGTCGCCGACGAGGTGCTGCTGCAGACGCGCCTGATCCCCGACATGCTGCCGCTGGTGAAGCAGGTGCAGATCGCCTGCGACATGGCTGCGCGCGGCGCCGCCCGCCTCGCCGGCGTGGAACCGAAGAGCTTCGAGGACAACGAGACCACGCTGCCGCAGGTATACGCGCGCATCGATGCCGCGATCGAATACGTCAAATCCTTCCAGCCCGAACAGATCGACGGCAGCGAAACGCGCACGGTGCAGATGAAGACGCGCAACGGCGAAGTGACGCTGAGCGGGCAGGACTACCTGTTCGGCTTCACCCTTCCCAACCTGTTCTTCCACTGCACCACCGCCTACAACCTGTTCCGCGGCATGGGCGTGGAGATCGGCAAGAGCGACTTCATCGGCGCCTGACGCCCACCGGCAGCGCGGCGACGAGACACGCCGTCGCCGCGCGCCGACACGCCGGCCACGCCGCCTCGACGCAAGCGGCGGCAGCCTCGGGGCATGCGCAGGCGCCTTTCCGCCACCGCTCCGCCCAGCCGCCGCGGGTTCGCGGCATGAGCGTGCGCATCGGCATTTCCGGCTGGCGCTACGCGCCGTGGCGCGGACGCTTCTATCCGGAAGACCTGCCGCAACGGCTGGAACTGCACTACGCGTCGCGGTGTTTCCGCAGCATCGAGCTCAACAGCTCGTTCTATGCATTGCAGCGGCCGGAAAGCTACCGCCGCTGGCATGCGGACACGCCGCGCGGCTTCGTGTTCGCGGTAAAGGCGCCGCGCTTTATCACGCATGTCCGGCGGCTGCGCGACATCGACGGGCCGCTGGCCAACTTCTTCGCCTCCGGCCTGCTGGAACTGCGCGCGAAGCTCGGCCCGGTGCTGTGGCAGTTCCCGCCCAGCCTGCGCTACGACCCCGGCCTGTTCGAGGATTTCCTCGCCCGCCTGCCGCGCGACGCGCGCCAGGCGCAGGCGCTGGCGCGCGGGCACGAGGCGCGGCTGGCCCATGCGAGCGTGGCGATCGACCGCAACCACCGCCTGCGCCACGCGGTGGAGATCCGCCACGAAAGCTTCGCCTGCGAGCCCTTCATCGCGCAGTTGCGCCGGCACCGCGTGGCCCTGGTGGTGGCCGACACCGCCGGCCGCTGGCCGCTGCTGGAGGACGTCACCGCCGGCTTCATGTACCTGCGCCTGCACGGCGACCGCGAGCTGTACGCCAGCGGCTACGGCGACGCCGCGCTGGACGACTGGGCCCGGCGCATCCGCGCCTGGCGGCGCGGCGGCCAGCCGCAAGGCGCACGCACCGTCAGCCCGGGCCGGCCGCCCGCGCGCACGTCGCGCGACGTGTACTGCTACTTCGACAACGACACCAAGGTGAAGGCGCCGTTCGACGCCGGAAGGCTGGCGCGGCGGCTGGATCCGTAGCCCGCAAAGGCGGTCCGCTTCCGCAAGCGGTCGGGGCCGGGCGCGCCGGCTGCGTGCCCGCATGCGAAAATCGCTCCTCCGTTCCCGCCGACCCGCGCATGCTGCGACTGACCGACATCAAGCTCCCGCTCGACCACGCGGACGACGCCCTGCCCGCCGCGATCCGCGCGAAGCTGGGCATCCCGCCCGAGGCGCTGCGCGGCTACACGGTGTTCCGCCGCGGCTACGACGCGCGCCGACGCGGCGCGATCGCGCTGATCTACACGCTGGACGTGGACGTGGCCGACGAGGCCGCGCTGCGGGCCCGCTTCGCCGACGACCGCCACGTGCAGCCCACGCCGGACACGAGCTACCACCCCGTGGCGAAGGCGCCGGCGCGGCTGGACCACCGCCCGCTGGTGGTCGGCTTCGGCCCCTGCGGCCTGTTCGCGGCGCTGATCCTGGCCGAGATGGGCTTCCGGCCGATCGTGCTGGAACGCGGCAAGGCGGTGCGCGAGCGCACCAAGGACACCTGGGACCTGTGGCGCCAGCGCAAGCTGCACCCCGACTCCAACGTGCAGTTCGGCGAGGGCGGCGCCGGCACGTTCTCCGACGGCAAGCTGCACAGCCAGATCTCCGACCCGCGCCATCACGGCCGCAAGGTGCTGACCGAGTTCGTCAAGGCCGGCGCGCCGGAGGAGATCCTCTACGTCAGCAAGCCGCACATCGGCACGTTCCGGCTGGTGTCGATGGTGGAGAACATGCGCGCCACCATCGAGTCGCTGGGCGGCGAGGTCCGCTTCGGCCAGCGCGTGGACGACCTGCTGATCGAGACCGGCACGGACGGCGAACGCCGCCTGCGCGGCGTGGTGCTGGCCGACGGCGGCGAGCTGCGCAGCGACCACGTGGTGCTGGCGCTGGGCCACAGCGCGCGCGACAGCTTCGAGATGCTGCACGCGCGCGGCGTCTACGTGGAGGCCAAGCCGTTCTCGATCGGCTTCCGCATCGAGCACCCGCAGTCGCTGGTCGACCGGGCCCGCTTCGGCCCGCAGGCCGGCCACCCGGTCCTCGGCGCGGCCGACTACAAGCTGGTGCACCACGGCAAGGGCGGGCGCTCGGTGTACAGCTTCTGCATGTGCCCCGGCGGCACCGTGGTGGCGGCCACCAGCGAACCCGGGCGCGTGGTCACCAACGGCATGAGCCAGTACTCGCGCAACGAGCGCAACGCCAACGCGGCGATCGTCTGCGGCATCGACCCGCGCGACTTCGCGCCCTACGGCGACGGTCCGCTGGCCGGCATCGCGCTGCAGCGGCACTGGGAATCGTTCGCCTACGAGCTCGGCGGAGGCGACTACAGCGCGCCCGGCCAGCGCGTGGGCGACTTCCTCGCCGGCCGGCCCTCGCGCGCCTTCGGCGAGGTGCTGCCCTCGTACCGGCCGGGCGTGCGCCTCACCGACCTGTCCGCCGCCCTGCCCGACTACGCGGTGGCGGCGATCCGCGAGGCGATCCCCGCCTTCGAGCGGCAGCTGCGCGGCTATGCGATGCCCGACGCCATGCTCACCGCGGTGGAAACACGCACCTCTTCGCCGGTGCGGATCAGGCGCAACGACGACGACCTGCAGAGCCTCAACACGCGCGGGCTGTATCCGGCCGGCGAGGGCGCCGGCTACGCCGGCGGCATCCTGTCGGCGGCGGTGGACGGCATCCGCGTGGCCGAGGCGGTGGCGCTGGCGATCGCACCGGCGGGCTGAGCAGCGGCAGGGCAGCCGGGCTCAGGCGGCGTCCGGCGCGTCCAGCGACACCACGTGCAGCGGTTCGCTCTCGTGCGGGAACGCGGCCCAGCGTTCGGCCATCGTCGTGCCGTCGAGCGGGTGGTGCAGGTCCGGCGCGATGTCGGCCAGCGGCTTCAGCACGAAGGCGTGCCGCAGCTCCTTGCGCGGGATCTGCAGGTGGCCGGGGCCATCGATCACGCGCTCGCCGTACAGCACGATGTCCAGGTCCAGCGTGCGGCTGGCGTAGCGCGGCTGGTCGCGGCGGCGGCCGTGGCGGTCTTCCAGCGCGTGCAGCCAGTCGTTCAGTGCCTCGGGTTCGAGCCCGGTGTCCAGCCCGACGGCGAGATTGACGAAGTCGGGGCCGTCGAAGCCCACCGCCCTGCTGCGGTAGGCGGGCGAGACGTCGATCGCGCCGAAGCGGGCGCGCAGTTCGTCCAGCGCGGCGCGCAGGTGGCGGTGCGGCTCCAGGTTGGAGCCCAGGCTGAGGTAGACGCGGGCCATCACTGCGCCGGTGCGGGGAAAGGCGACGATTCTGCCTGCCCCGCGCCCGACCGCGCCAGCCCGGCCTGCACGTCGTGGCCGGACGGCTGCTGGTACAGCCGCAGGCCGAACTCCGGCAGCAGCGCGAACAGGTGGTCGAACAGGTCGGACTGGATGCCCTCGTACTCGGCCCAGGCCACGGTGGCGGTGAAGCAGTACAGCTCCAGCGGGATGCCCTGCGGTCCGCTGGCGAGCTGGCGCACCATGCAGCTCAGGCCGTGGTGGATGCGCGGGTGGGTGTCCAGGTAGGCCTGCACGTAGGCGCGGAAGGTGCCCAGGTTGGTGAGCCGGCGGCGGTTGGCGGCCACCTCGCCGGCCTCGCCCAGCGCGTGGTTCCACGCGGCCACTTCCTGCTGCCTGGCGGGCAGGTAGTCGGCCAGCAGGCGCAGCTTCGCCAGCCGGCCCAGCGCGTCGGCGTCGAGGAAGCGCACGCTGGCGGCGTCGATGTGGATCGCGCGCTTGATGCGCCGGCCGCCGGTCTCCTGCATGCCGCGCCAGTTCCGGTACGAATCGGAGATCAGCCGCCAGCTGGGGATGGTGGTGATGGTCTTGTCCCAGTTGCGCACCTTCACCGTGTGCAGGGCGATGTCGATCACGTCGCCGTCGGCGTTGAGCTGGGGCATCTCGATCCAGTCGCCCACGCGCAGCATGTCGTTGGAGGAGAGCTGCACGCCGGCCACGAAGCCGAGGATGGTGTCCTTGAAGATCAGCATCAGCACCGCCGACAGCGCGCCCAGCCCCGACAGCAGCAGGCCGATCTTCTGCCCGGTCAGGGCGGTGATGATGACCAGCCCGGCCACGATGAACAGCCCGATCTTGATCAGCTGCACCATGCCCTTGATCGAGCGCTGCTGGCCGCGCGGCGTCTCGCGGTACAGGTCCTCCAGCGCCGACAGCGCGGCGCCGATCGCCATCGCCACGAAGAGCGCCAGCAGCGCCTCCATCACGTTGCCGAGGGTCTGCTCCACGCGCTCCGGGACGCCCGGCACCAGCCGGATGCCGTACTGGATGGCCAGCGCCGGCACCATCCGCGCCAGCCACAGGAAGGTGTTGCGCCTGAACAGCGCATCGTCCCAGCGCCAGGCGGTGCGCTCGGTGATGCCGCGCACCACGCGCAGCAGGATGCGGCGCACCAGCGTGCCGGCCAGCCAGGCCAGCAGCAGCAGGACCAGCAGGCCCAGCGCGGTGCGCATGCCGGGGAGATCCAGCAGGTGTTGCAGGGAAGCCATGCGGTTCGCTCCTTGGGTCGGGACCCGCATGCACACGGGTCGGGCGGCAAGGGCCGCGGGGAGGCGCCAGGCCTCGCGAAAGGGAACGGCCGCGGCGCCGCGGCCTGGCGCGAACGACGCGCTATTGCGGCCGCGTGCCGCGCTCGATGCGCACGCCCACCGCCTTCGCCCCGCGCACCGCGCCGGGCTTGGACAGCTTCAGGCGCACCCAGGCCACGCCGAACTCCTCGCGGATGATCGCGGCGCAGCGCTCGGCCAGCGTCTCCACCAGGCCGAAGCTGGACGCGCCCACGTAGTCGATCAGCCGCTTGGACACGTCCTTGTAGTTCAGCGTCAGCGCGATGTCGTCGCCGGCGGCGGGCACGGTGTTGTCGAACGCCATCTCGATGTCGAACGACAGGGTCTGGCGCACGCGGCGCTCCCAGTCGTAGATGCCGATCACCGCGTCGATGCGCAGGTCTTCGATGAAAACGATGTCCATCGCTACAGGGTCGGCGATGACGGCGCGGCAATCAAGTTTCGGCGCGACTGAACATCGCCTCGGCCCGACATCCATTCGCGTTCGGCGTAGGCCCGCAGGGCCGAAGTCGAAACGCCCGGAGGATCCGGCACGAACGGATTTCATGCCGGGACACCACCCGCGGTCAGGCCGCGGGCGGCAGCGTCTCCAGGTTCCAGCGCGGGTACACCTGCACGGTCTCGTCCTGCCGCTGCCCTGCGGCGAGGCGGATCGCGCCGGCCAGCGCGATCATCGCGCCGTTGTCGGTGCAGAACTGCAGGCGCGGGAAGTAGGTGCGGAAGCCGTCCTTCTCGCCCGCCGCGGCCAGTTCGGCGCGCAGCCGCCGGTTGGCGCCCACGCCGCCGGCGATCACCAGCCGCCCGGCGCCGGCCGCTTCCAGCGCGCGGCGGCACTTGATCACCAGCGTGTCGACGATGGCTTCCTCGAAGGCACGCGCGACGTCGGCGCGGGTCTGTTCCGACTGGTCGGACTGCTGCCAGGCCAGCAGCACCTGGGTCTTCAGGCCCGAGAAGCTGAAATCCAGCCCGGGCCGGTCGGTCATCGGGCGGGCGAAGCGGAACGCGCCGGGCCGGCCCTGCTCGGCCAGCTTCGCCAGCGCCGGGCCGCCGGGGTACGGCAGGCCCATCAGCTTGGCGGTCTTGTCGAAGGCCTCGCCGGCGGCGTCGTCCAGGGTATCGCCGAGGATGCGGTACTCGCCGATCGCCTTCACCTCGACCAGCATCGAGTGCCCGCCGGAGACCAGCAGGGCCACGAACGGCGGCTCCGGCGGGTCGTCCTCCAGCAGCGGCGCCAGCAGGTGGCCTTCCATGTGGTGCACGCCGATCGCCGGCACGCCCAGCGCCCAGGCCATCGCCCGGCCCGCGGCGGCGCCCACCAGCAGCGCGCCGACCAGCCCGGGGCCGGCGGTGTAGGCCACCCCGCCCAGGTCGGCCGGAGCCAGCCCGGCCTGGGCCAGCGCCTCGCGCACCAGCGGCAGCAGCTTGCGCACGTGGTCGCGGCTGGCCAGCTCCGGCACCACGCCGCCGTAGTCGGCGTGCAGCTTGATCTGGCTGTACAGGGTGTGGGCCAGCAGGCCGCGGCCGGGCGCATCCGGCTCCCAGCGCAGCAGGGCCACGCCGGTCTCGTCGCAGGAGGATTCGATGCCCAGCACAGGCTTTGAAAAAGTCACGGTATCCACGCTATACTTCGCGGCTCGCCCTATTCAACAGGCTCGTCAGGTACGGGCCAGTCTACCACCCGGAGTCTTCATGCCCAGCGTAAAAGTCCGCGAGAACGAGCCGTTCGAGCTTGCCCTGCGTCGCTTCAAGCGCACCTGCGAAAAGGCCGGCGTGCTCGCCGAAACCCGCAAGCGCGAGTTCTACGAGAAGCCGACCCAGGAGCGCAAGCGCAAGCGCGCCGCCGCGGTGAAGCGCCACATGCGCCGCCTGTCGCGCGACGTCACGCGCAAGACGCGCCTGTACTGAGCCTGGCCGTCCGCCCCGCGCGGACGCGCGGCTGCCCCGCGCAGCCGTCCAGGCCGGTCTGCTGGCGCGTCCATCCGCCGCCGCGACCGCCAAGCCTCTTGCACTGGCCGGCGTTGCCCCTTGGGCGACGCCGGCCTTGTGCGTTTCCGGAGTAAAGCCATGACGCTCAAGCAGCAGCTCACCGACGACATGAAGGCCGCCATGCGCGGCGGCGACAAGCACCGGCTCGGCGTGGTCCGGCTGGTGCTGGCCGCGATCAAGCAGCGCGAGGTGGATGAGCGGATCGAGCTGGACGACGTGCAGGTCCTGGCGGTGCTGGAGAAGATGCTCAAGCAGCGCAAGGACTCGGTCAGTCAGTACGAGGCCGCCGGCCGCCAGGACCTGGCCGACGTCGAGCGCGCCGAGATGACGGTGATCGAGGCCTACCTGCCCGCCAAGCTGGACGACGCCGAGCTGGACGCGCTGATCGCGGCCGCCATCGCCGAGACCGGCGCGGCCAGCCCGCGCGACATGGGCAGGGTGGTGGCGGCAGTGAAGGACAAGGCCGCCGGCCGCGCCGACATGGCCGTGGTCTCGGCCAGGATCAAGGCGCGCCTGGCCGGCTGAGCGCCGCCGGCGCGTCGCCGCCGCGTCAAGGCCGCCCCGCTGCCCGATGGCGCGGCCTTCACGCGCGCTCCCGGACACTGCCCCGCGTCGCCGTCGTGGCGGCAGGACGGGAACCACGCATGCTCAAGTGGGCCATCATCTTCGCCATCATCTCGCTGGTCACCGGCCTGCTCGGTTTCCGCGGCATCTCCGGCGTGGCCGCCACCATCGCCAAGATCTTCTTCGCGATCTTCCTGATCCTGTTCCTGATCGCGATCCTGGCGGTGATCGGGGTGTTCCACATCCTGTAGCGCCCGGCGACCCACGACCTTCGGTCTCGCTGAAGCGCCCGCCACCGCGAACCCGCCCGGCCCGTTCGCCCCTCCGGAGAGAAGGTTGGGATGAGGGGCGGGTGCTCGCCATGAGCACGCTGTTTGCCTTCGCCTCCTCTCCCCTCCGGGGAGAGGATTGAGGTGAGGGGCGGGTGCTCGCCATAAGCACGCTGTTTGCCTTCGCCTCCTCTCCCCTCCGGGGAGAGGATTGAGGTGAGGGGCGGGTGCTCGCGACACCCCCCCCCCAATCACAGCGCGCTTCGAAGCAAGGTTTTCGCGAGGTTGCCCCCCTCACCCCGGCCCTCTCCCCGCAGGGGAGAGGGAGAAAGCACTAGCCCGCCACGCGCTCCATCCGCCGGTGCCCCGGCACCACACCCTGCGCATTCGCCAGCGAAGAAGCCCGCTCGCCGCTCACCGCGAACCCCAGCCGCCCGTACAGCGCCTGCGCGCGCGGGTTGCTCACCGCCACGTCCAGCACCATGCGCCGGCGGCCAGCCTGCTCGCCGCGCCGGATCAGCGCCTCGATCAGTGCGCGCCCGATGCCCTGCCCGCGCAGCGCCGGCGACACGCCCAGGTGCGCCAGGTAGTGCATGCCGCGCGACGGCGGCGGGATCACCCGCTCCACCCGCAGCCCCCGCGCGACCACGCCCGGCGCATGGCGCAGGCCGTAGTGCACCAGGATCTGCCGCGCCGCCGCCAGCGTGAACGCCAGCGCCGTCTCGCCGCCGTAGCCGGCGCCCACCGCCACCACCACGCCCTCCAGCTCGCCCACCACGTGGTTGCGCCAGCCGAATTCGCCCGCGCCGTCGACGAAGGCGTGGCGCAGGAAGGCCTGCGCGTCGCCGCGCCCGGGCACCGCGAACACGTAGTCGAAGGCCGCCGGGCCGGAACTGTGGATCAGCGGCACGGCGGCGGCCGCATCCTGCGGCGAGGCCGCGCGAAAGCGCACTGCGGACATCTCGGCCATCGTCGCTTCCCCTAGCCAGGACCGGACGCATGCTAGCCGCCCCGGCGCCCGCCGCCCCGCGCCCGGGCGACGATTGGCCGCGCGCCCCTCCGTGCTGGCCGATTCCACCCCCGGGCGGACTACACTAGGGCGCTTATGCGCGGCCTGATCCCCGACAGCTTCATCGACGAACTGCTCGCCCGCGTCGACATCGTCGACGTGATCGAGCGGCGCGTGCCGCTGAAGAAGGCCGGGCGCGAGTGGACCGCCTGCTGCCCGTTCCACGACGAGCGCACGCCCTCGTTCTACGTCAGCCCGGCCAAGCAGTTCTACCACTGCTTCGGCTGCGGCGCGCACGGCAGCGCGATCAAGTTCCTGATGGAGTACGAGCGGCTGGAATTCCCCGACGCGGTGGAGGAACTGGCGCAGTCGGTGGGCCTGACCGTGCCGCGCGAAGGCGGCCGCGACGACCGCCCGCGCGAGGACAAGACCGACCTCTACGCCCTGCTCGACGCCACCGCGCGCTGGTACCAGGAGCAGTTGCCGAAGAGCGCCGAGGCCAAGGCCTATTGCGCGAAGCGCGGGCTGGACGCCGACACCGTCGCGCGCTTCCGCCTCGGCTGGGCGCCGGCGGGCTACGACGGCGTGATCAAGGCGCTGGGCCAGGGCGAGCGGCGCATGCAGCTGCTCGCCGAGGCCGGCATGGTCTCCACCGGCGAGCGCGGCAGCCGGTACGACCGCTTCCGCGAGCGGCTGATGTTTCCCATCCTCGACCGCCGCGGCCGGGTGATCGCCTTCGGCGGGAGGATTATCCAGAAGTCCGGCGAGGGGTCGCCGGCTCTTGACCCCGGCGCGCAGGATGCGCGCAAAAGTGACGGCCCCAAGTACCTCAACTCGCCCGAGACCCCGCTGTTCCACAAGGGCCGCGAGCTGTTCGCGCTGTGGCAGGTGAAGCAGGCCAACGCGAACCTGCAGCGCATCGTGGTGGTGGAGGGCTACATGGACGTGATCGCGCTGCACCAGGCCGGCCTGCCGATCGCGGTGGCCACGCTGGGCACCGCCACCACGCCCGAGCATACCGAACTGCTGTTCCGCGCCGCGCCCGACGTGGTGTTCTGCTTCGACGGCGACCGCGCCGGCCGCGCCGCCGCGTGGAAGGCGCTGGACGCCGCCCTGCCGCGCCTGCGCGACGGCCGTCAGGCCTATTTCCTGTTCCTGCCCGAGGGCGAGGACCCGGACACGCTGGTGCGCAAGGAAGGCAAGGACGGCTTCGAGCAGCGGCTGAAGCACGCCACCCCGCTGTCCGAATACTTCTTCGCCGAACTGGCGCACGAGGTGGACACGAACAGCCTCGACGGCCGCGCGCGGCTGGCCGAGCGCGCCCGCCCGCTGATCGCGCGGCTGCCCGACGGCGCCTTCCGCGACCTGATGGCGGACGAACTGGAAAAGCGCACCGGCGCGCGCGCCGCGCTGCAGCCCGGGGCCGCCGCGCGGCGCCCCGCGCAGCGCCCGGTGGCGGTGCAGCGCTCCCTTGTACGCAGCGCCATTGCGTTGCTGCTGGCGCAGCCGGGCATGGCCGACGAGGTGGAAAAGCCTTACCCCTTCCTGCGCCTGGACAAGCCCGGCGTGGACCTGCTCGCCGAGCTGCTGGACACCGCCCGCGCCCGCCCCGGCATCAATCCGGCGATGCTGGTGGAGCACTTCGCCGAACGTGCGGAATACCCCGCCCTGCAGAAGCTGATGGCCGCCACCGTGGTGGGCGAGCCGGAGGCGCAGCGCACCGAATTCCACGAGGCGCTGCTGCGCATGGAGCAGCAGGCCGTGTCGCTGCGCCGTCATGCTTTGCAGGCGAAGATGCGCGAAGGCACCCTGAGCGGCCCCGAGAAGGACGAATTGCGCGGGCTGCTGGCCGCACGCGTGCCGCCGGCGGCGACGACATGAGGCGCCGCCCGATGCGCCGCGCCGCCCATCCGACAACCCGGAGCGTCGATGGACCTGCTTGAACGACTGATCACGATCTTCGCCCAGAACGGCTACGTCGCCGTGTTCATCGCACTGATGATCTGCGGCGCCGGCCTGCCGTTGCCGGAGGACGTGACCCTGGTGGCCGGCGGCGTGATCGCCGGGCTGGGCTACGCCAACGTGCACGCGATGTTCGCGCTGGCCATGTTCGGCGTGCTGCTGGGCGACACCGCGATCTTCCTGCTCGGCCACCACTACGGCGCGCGGATGATGCGCTGGCGGCTGGTGGCGCGCGTGCTGACCCCGGCGCGCTACGCGATGGTGCAGGAGAAGTTCGACCGCTACGGCAACCGCGTGCTGTTCTTCGCCCGCTTCCTGCCCGGCATGCGCACCACCATCTACGTCACCGCCGGCGCCACCCACCGCGTCTCCACGCTGCGCTTCATCCTGATCGACACCCTGGCCGCGCTGATCAGCGTGCCGTTCTGGGTCTACCTGGGCTATCTCGGCGCGAACAACCACACGTGGCTGATGACGTGGATGCAGCGCAGCCAGAACAGCCTGTGGCTGCTGGTGGGCCTCGTGCTGCTGGTGCTGCTGTTGCTGTGGTGGCGCCACCGGCGCCGACGCGCGGACGGCTGCTGAGGCGGCGACGCGCCCCGCTCAGCCGTCGTCGCCCGGCGACCAGTTGAAGCCCAGCGTCAGCCAGCGGCCGTCGCGGTCGCGGCCGGCCAGGACATCCACGCTGACGGCATCCGGCAGGTGCAGGCGCAGGCCGCCCTGCACGGCGCGGTAACCGCCGCCCTCGGCATAGGCCTCGGCCAGCCAGGACCACCGCGCATCGGGCCGGTACTCCATGCCTACCCCGCCGGTCGGGCGTCCGCGCGCAGCGTGCGGCGCGCGCCAGCCCAGGTTGGCCTGCAGCGTCAGCCGCGGCCCCAGCGGCAGGCTGGTGGACAGGTTCGCGGTGGCGGCGTCGAAGCCGCCGTCGCGGCGACGCCAGTCGCCACCCAGCGCCACGGCCAGGCCCGGCGCGCGCTCGCCCATCTCGACCAGGGTGTGCTTGACGCCGGCATACAGCGCCGGTCCGCCCGGCCCGGCGGGGTACGCGCTGGCGCCTGCGCTGTACTCCAGGCCGGCCCAGGCGCAGGCGGGCATCGCCGTGGCCTCCAGCGCGCCCGGCCGCGCGCGCAGCCAGGACTCGAGCTGGCAGTGGCCGTCGGCAGTGGTGCCGGCGTCATCCACCAGCAGGCTGGCGCCGGCGTGCGCGACGCACGTGACCAACCCCAGCGCCGCCAGCAGGGCGGCGGCCGGCAGCTTGCGCATGACACGCCCTCCATGGCTACAGCCAGCGCCCGTAGCGGCGCATGTAGAGCACCTTCACCGCCTGGGTCAGCGCGCAGTAGGCCAGCACGGTCAGCGCCAGCCAGCCGAAGAACGCGGCCGGCATCTCCACCATGCCGAGCTTGGTGCCGATCGCGGTGAACGGGATCAGCCCGCCGATCACGATGATCGCCGTGGTCAGCCCCAGCACCGGCGCGGCCGCCGCGCTCTGCAGGAACGGGATCTTGCGCGTGCGGATCATGTGCACCACCAGGGTCTGCGTGAGCAGGCTCTCGATGAACCAGCCCGACTGGAACAGCGCCTGGTGCTCCGGCGCGTTGGCGCCGAACACGAACCACAGCAGCGCGAAGGTGGTGATGTCGAACACCGAGCTGGACGGCCCGATCCACAGCATGAAGCGGCCGATGTCGCTGGCGTCCCACTTGCGCGGCTTGCGCAGGTAGTCCTCGTCCATGCGGTCGAACGGGATCGACAGCTGCGAGATGTCGTACAGCAGGTTCAGCACCAGGATCTGCAGCGGCAGCAGCGGCACGAACGGCAGGAACAGGCTGGCGATCAGCATGCTCAGCACGTTGCCGAAGTTGGAGCTGGCGGTCATCTTGATGTACTTCACGATGTTGCCGAAGGTGACGCGCCCCTCGAGCACGCCCTCCTCCAGCACCATCAGGTTCTTCTCCAGCAGGATGATGTCGGCCGACTCCTTGGCGATGTCGGTGGCGGTGTCCACCGAGATGCCGACGTCGGCCTCGCGCAGCGCCGGCGCGTCGTTGATGCCGTCGCCGAGGAAGCCCACGGTGTGCCCCTGGCGCTGCAGCGACTTCACCACGCGCGCCTTCTGCAGCGGCGACATCTTGGCGAACACGGTGGTGCGCGCCACCAGCGCGTCCAGCGCCGCATCGTCCAGCGGCTCGATGTCGCGGCCCTGCGCGGAGTGCTCCACGTCCAGGCCCACCTCGCGGCAGATCTTGCGCGTCACCGCCTCGTTGTCGCCGGTGACCACCTTCACCGCCACGCCGTGGTGGTGCAGCGCCGCGATGGCGACGCCGGCCGAGTCCTTCGGCGGATCGAGGAAGGCCAGGCAGCCCACCGCCACCAGGCCGGCCTCGTCGGCGATGCCGTAGGCATGGTCGACCGGCGGCTGGCGCTTGATCGCCACCACCAACACGCGCAGGCCGTCCTCGTTGAGCCGTCGCGTGATGGCGCGGATCGCGGCGCGGCGACCCTCGGTCATCGGCATCTCGACGCCGTCCTGGCGCGCGAAGGCGCAGATCGACAGCATCTCCTCCACCGCGCCCTTGCACACCAGCAGGTGCTCGCCCTCGCCGTCGCCCAGCACCACCGACATGCGGCGGCGCTGGAAGTCGAACGGAATCTCGTCCACCACGCGGTAGCGCGCGGCCAGCGGCTCCAGGTCGCGGTGCGCCAGCACGGCCTTGTCCATCAGGTTCTTCAGGCCGGTCTGGAAATGGCTGTTGAGGTAGCCGTACTCCAGCGCCTCGTCGGACTCCTCGCCGTCGAGGTCGAGGTGGCGCTCCAGCACGATCCTGTCCAGCGTCAGCGTGCCGGTCTTGTCGGTGCACAGCACGTCCATCGCGCCGAAGTTCTGGATCGCGTTGAGCCGCTTCACCACCACCTTGCGCCGGGACATGGCGATGGCGCCCTTGCCCAGATTGGCGGTGACGATCAGCGGCAGCATCTCCGGCGTGAGGCCCACCGCCACCGACAGCGCGAACAGCAGTGCCTCCCAGAAGCCCTGCTTGTACCACTGGATGCCCAGCACCACCGGCACCATCACCAGCATGAAGCGGATCAGCAGCCAGCTCACGCTCTTCACGCCGCGGTCGAAGCTGGTCTGCACGCGCTCGCCCGCCAGGCTGCGCGCCAGCGAGCCGAGGTAGGTGCGCGCGCCGGTCGCCACCACCACCGCGGTCGCGCTGCCGCTGACCACGTTGGTGCCCATGTAGCAGACGCTGGAGAGGTCCAGCGGGTTGGCCTGTGCGCCGGCCGCCGTGTCGCGCGCGCCGGGCGCCGCCTTCTCCACCGGCAGCGACTCGCCGGTGAGGATGGCCTGGCTGATGAACAGGTCCTTGGCGTGCAGCAGGCGCAAGTCGGCGGGCACCATGTCGCCCGCGCCCAGGTGCACGATGTCGCCGGCCACCAGCTCGGCCACCGGCACCTCGATGCGCTCGCTGTGGCCGTCCGAGGCGCGGCGCGTGGCAGTGGCGGTGTTGCGCACCATCGCCTTCAGCTTTTCCGCCGCGCGCGAGGAGCGGAACTCCTGGGTGAAGCTCAGCACCGCGCTGATGAAGACCATCACGGCGATGATCGTCGGCCCGGCGAGGTCGTCCGGGTCGGTGGCCAGCTGCACACCCGCCAGTACCAGCAGCACGATGATGAAGGGGTTCTTGAACGCGTGCAGCAGCTGCAGCGACCAGTGCGGCGGCTTCTCGTGCGAAACCTCGTTGACGCCGTCGCGGTCCAGCCGCCCGGCGATCCGCTCCTCGTCGAGGCCGCCCGGCGAGGTGTCCAGCGCCTCCAGCAGTTCCTCGTTGCGGCGCCAGGCCTCGCGGGCCGCGGCCACCTGCGGCGCGGCCTGCGCGCCCTTGCCGGCCGCCATGCCGGCGACGTTGTGGATGGTCTTGATCATGCCCGCTTCCGTCTTCGTTCGTGTACTCACCGGTGCGGGCGCGGCGCGTCAGCGCGCCGGCCACCCGTGCGGTGGCGAGGGGGTGCGCGGCCGCCCGGGCGGCCGGAGGTGCGGCGCGGATGGCGGAGGCCATCCCTTGCGCGGCGGGGTATGCGTCACTGGTTGGCCGCCAGCAGGTAGCGCGGCGGCTCGTCGGCGTTCGCCGGCAACGGACGTTCCGCTTCGCCGCGGCGAAGCTCGACCACGTTGCGGGAAGTCGCCAGCGGGGCGGGCACGGTCACCATGCGGCGCACGGGTTCGCGGCGGCCGGACAGGGGAAGCCGGCCCGCGGCAGGCAGACGGAAGATTTCGCGAAGGAGCTTCATGGCCCAATCTCCTCGTAACGGTGTCAGGGCACCGTCGGAGTCGGGCCGGACTTCCCTAGTCGAGGAAAGCGCCGGCCGACCGCTGGCGGTCGCCGCAGACGATCAGCTTGTTATGCGACGCCGGCACCCGATGCTCGCGGATGTCGACGTTGCGACTAGGGTAAACGTCCATATGCCTTGTTCAGTAAGGACTGGTGTGCCGGCCGCGCAGCGCGCCGGTCGGCGCGCGCATTCTCGTGCCGCAACGCGCAAGTGTCAAGCGCACTCATGCCACCGTTTGCGATTTGGCCCATGCCTTACTATCGGCCGGTCCCGCGCAGCTGACTGCGCCCGCTTCGAGCCGGAGCGGCATCAACCGCACCAACAGGATCACCCATGACGGCGCATGCCACTCCATCGGAAGGATTCCAGCAGCTGGCGACCAGCACCCGCCATGCGCTGGAGTGCGGCGACACGAGGTTGGCCGCCGAACTCGCCGCCCGCCTGCTCCAGTTGGCCCCGGGCCATCCCGAAGCGCACTACCTGTCCGGCATTTGCGCGCTGGAGCGACAACAGTTGCCGCATGCACTCGAACATCTGCACCGCGCAGCCAGCCAGGCGCCGCGAGAGCCGGCCTACGCGGTGCAATTCGCCCGTGCGCTTGCGCGCGCGCACCGACCCGGGGATGCACTGGAAGTGGCCAACGTGGCGTCGACGCTCGATCCGGATGATCCGGCGGTGCTCGGCATACTCGGCACGGTCTATATGCAATGCCATGCGCCCGAACGCGCGGCACCCGCCTTCCGCCGCGCCTGCGAGCTGGCGCCGGACAACGCGGCGCACCATTTCAACAAGGCGGTCTCACTGGTTTTCGCCGGCCATGCCGACGCCGCCGAGGATGCACTCGAAGCCTGTCTGCAACTGGATTCCGAACACTGGCAGGCGTACGGCATCCGCTCGCGGCTGCGCCGCCAGACCGCTGAACGCAACCACCTCGATGCCCTGCTTGCGCTGGCCGAACGCACCCAACCCGTGCCGCAGGCGCAACGGCAACTGCACATGGCGCTAGGCAAGGAATACGAGGATCTCGGCGATTATGCCGCAGCCTTCCGCAGTTACACCGCAGGCAATGCCGCCGCACGTGCCCTTGCGGGCTATGCCCTCCAGGCCGACGAGGCGATCTTCCAGGCGCTGTTCGACACCTTTCCGGAACCGCCTCCCGCAACGGGCAATGCCTGCCTGAGCCGCGAGCCGATCTTCGTATTCGGCATGCCCCGCACCGGCACCACGCTGGTGGAGCGCATCCTTTCCAGCCACCCCGAGGTTTCGTCGGCCGGCGAGCTGCAGCACTTCGGCGTCGCGCTCGAACGCCTGTCGGGCGCACGCTCGACCACGTTGCTCAGCCCGGAGGTCGTGCGGCGGGGATGCCAGGTGGACCCGGCCCAGTTGGGCGACCGCTATCTGGCCAGCACACGCCCCCTGACCCACCTGAAGCCGCGCTTCGTCGACAAGTTGCCGCATAACTTCCTGTACGCGGGATTCATCGCCCGGGCGCTGCCCCATGCCAGCATGATCTGCCTGCGCCGACATCCACTCGACACCTGCTTGGCGAATTTCCGCGAACCTTTCTCCGAAACCTCGCCGTTCCACGGCTACGCATTCGACCTGCTCGACACTGGCCGCTATTACCTGCAGTTCGACCGGTTGATGGCGCACTGGAGGCGACTGTTCCCGGGTCGCATCCTCGAACTCGATTACGAGGACCTGGTATACGATCCGGAAGGCGCTGCGCGTCGCCTGCTGGCGCATTGCGGGCTTCCCTGGGACGACGCCTGCCTGCACTTCGAGCGCAACCGCTCGGCCGCGACCACGGCCAGCGCCCTGCAGGTTCGCGCTCCCATCCACCGCGATTCGGTGATGCGTTGGAAACATTACGCGCAGCCGCTGCTGCCGTTGCAGGTCCTTCTGGAGCGGGCGGGTATCGATTGCGGCGATTGAACCGCCGGCGTCACGAAGCCAGCGGCTTCAACGTCAGTCCCTGCTGCGCCAGCGGCACCGCCAGCCAATGGTCCGCCAACAAGAAGGCGAACAGCGCCATCAGGTAGATCACCGAGTACTTGAACACGCGCATGGCGAAGTACTCGTCTGGCGGATCCAGCAGGCGGATGGCGTAGTAGAGGAAGCCCGCGCCCAGCACCAGCGCGCCGCCCAGGTAGACCAGGCCGCTGTTGCGGGTGATCGCCGGCAGCAGGGTCACCAGCACCAGCAGCACGGTGTAGAACAGCACCTGCCAGCGCGTGTAGGCCACGCCATGCGTCACCGGCAGCATCGGCACGCCGGCGCGCGCGTAGTCGTCGCGGCGGAAGATCGCCAGCGCCCAGAAGTGCGGCGGCGTCCACACGAAGATGATCAGGCACAGCTGCAGCGCGAACGGGTGCAGCCCGCCGGTGGCCGCGGTCCAGCCCAGCACCGGCGGGATCGCGCCGGCCAGGCCGCCGATCACGATGTTCTGCGGCGTGGCGCGCTTGAGGTAGGCGGTGTAGACCAGTGCGTAGCCGATCAGGCCGGCGAAGGTGAGGCATGCGGTCAGCACGTTCACCAGCAGCGCCAGCACCAGCATCGAGACGATGCCCAGCACGACCGCAAACACCAGCACCTGGCGCGGCTTCAGGTGCCCAGTGGCCAGCGGGCGCCGCGAGGTACGCACCATCAGCTTGTCGATGCGCTCGTCGATCAAGTGGTTGAACGCGGCGGCCGAGCCGGAGGCCATCCAGATGCCCAGCGTGCCGAACACCAGCGCACGCCACGGCGGGATGCCAGGCACGGCGAGGAACATGCCGATCACGGCGCAGAACACCAGCAGCGCCACCACGCGCGGCTTGGTCAGCTGGAGGTACTGATCAAGAGGCAGAGTCACGGGAAAACTTCGCTGTCATGGTGTGTGCTGCAGATCATCCTGGGCGGTATCGGCGTAATGACCGAACTCCGTGTAGTCCAGCCGGTGGTCGTGGTTCAGGTCATACTGGTCGAAACGAGCACGCAGCCCGGGCAGGCCCGCCACCTCGGAACGGCTGAGGCGCAGGTCGCCATCACGGTCCAGCCCCCTGAACAGCCTGGTCAATCGCTCCTCCGGCATCATCGGGCTGGTCTGATTGCGTTGCGCAAGCCGTTGCTGGATCGACACTACATCCTCGTTGCTGCTGCGCAGCTGGCTGTGCCGCTCGATCGCACCGACACTCACCCCTTTCTGGGGATGCTCCTGTGCCGCTGCGACGCTCGCCGCGACGCATGCGGCAAGGAGAACACCGCCGGACAACCGCTTCGCAAGCCTTGCCATAGACGCCCCTGCAATGTCAGGTTGATGGAACAACGACGAGCACGTGACCGGTCCAAGGAGACGGTTCATCGGCGCGCATCCAGGCCGCGGAACATCGCGCCGTCGCGTCGCGGCTGGGTGCGCGCCAGGTTCGCCAGCAGCACGAACAGCAGCAGCGCGGCGCCGCCGTTGTGCAGCGTCGCCACCGCCAGCGGCAGGCCGAGGTACACGTTGCTGACGCCCAGCGACACCTGCAACAGCAGCGCCAGCGCCAGCGCCGCGCCGCCCAGGCGCAGGCCGCGCCGCGCCAGCCGCCAGGCCAGCGCCAGCAGGTAGCAGAACACCACCAGGGCGCCGAGGCGGTGCACCAGCTGGATCGCGGTGCGCGCCGGCTGGTCGAGGATGCCGCCCTCGAAATTCACCCCGATGCCGCGCCACAGCACGAAGCCCTGGTGGTAGTCGGCAGGCGGCGCCCACTGGCCCAGGCATTCGGGGAACGAGCCCGGGCCGTAGCCGCAGGCCAGCGCCGCGTAGTTGGCCGAGGTCCAGCCGCCCAGCGCGATCTGGCCGGCCAGCAGCACCAGCCCGAGCACGACCGCCGCGCGCAGCCCGGCGAAGCGGTTGTCCTCCGCGCCCACGCCGGCGAAGCGCAGCGCCGCCCACGCCAGCAGGCCGAAGGTGGTCATGCCGCCCAGCAGGTGGCCCATCACCACGATGGGCTTGAGCAGCAGGGTCACCGTCCACATGCCGAGCATGGCCTGGAAGATGATCACGCCCAGCGCCAGCACGCTGATCCGCCACGCGCCCGGCCGGTCCAGCAGCGCCGCGGTGGCCAGCGGCAGCGCGATCGCCAGCGCCGCCAGCGCCGAGGAAAACACGTGCTCGCCGCGCATGTACATGCTCACGCCCGCCGCGGCGAACACCGCGGCGGCGACCAGCGCCAGCCGCGCCCAGCGCCGCCGCCACGCGGCAAGCAGCGCCAGCGCCAGCACCGCCACGCCCAGCGTGCCGGCCAGCATGCGATGCACCTGCTCGCGCCAGGCCTTGTGCGCCTCGTAGGGGCGGCCGGGGAAGGCCGCGTCGGCCTGCGCCACCGCCTGCGCGTGCTGCGGCCAGGTGGCCTGGCCGTAGCAGGTGGGCCAGTCGGGGCAGGACAGGCCGGCGTTGGACAGGCGCACGAAGGCGCCGAACATCACCAGCCCGAACGCGAACACCGCGGCGAACAGCGACAGGCCGCGCAGGATGCGGGTGGAACGGTCGGGCATCAGCGGATCACCTTGCGCATGTCCTGGAGCAGGCCGGAAACGTCGAAGCCGGCAGGATAGCGCGCCAGCACCGTGCCGTCCGATTCCACCAGCAGCGCGGCCATGCTGTCCGGCGCGGCCGGGCGCCAGGCGTCCAGCGCGTGTTGCGGGTCGCGGCCCAGCGTCCAGTAGTTGCGCATCGCGGCAAGCGCACCGGCGTCCGCCGGCGGTGCGCCCACGTAGAGCAGGCGCAGGCGGTCCTGGCGGTTGTTCAGCATTACCCGCGCCTTGGCCATGCCGGTGAGCGCGGCGAAGCAGCGGCGCGCGCAGTCCGGCCCGGGCAGCGCCAGCAGGGTGAGCCGCGGCGTGCGGTCGCGCCAGGCCCAGCGCGTGCCGTCGTCCAGCGTCACCGCGAGCTGCTCGTGCTGGAAGTTGCGCTGCGGCAGCACGGGCAGGCCGTGGCCCTTGGCGCCCGGGTGCCAGCCGGCCAGGCTCAGTGCCATGGCCAGCACGAAGGGGGCGGCGAAGATCGAGGCCACCAGCAGCAGCTTGCGGCGGCTGCGGCGCAGCGCGAGGGCGTCGTCGGGTCGGTTCATGGCGAAGGTCTCTTCGGACGTTTGCGGCGGTGCAGGACCAGGAACAGCACCACCGCGGCCAGCGCGAAGGTGAACCACTGGAAGGCGTAGGCCCGGTGCCGCGCCGGCGGCATCGAGCCGAAGTCGAGCGTGTGCTCGCGCACGTAGATCGAGGCCGGGTCGGGGCCGAGGGCGAGCACGCGCGGGTACAGCGGACGGCCCAGGTCGCGCGCCACCTGCCCCATGTCGAGGTAGATGGTGGTCTTGGGCCACCGCGCCTGCCGCGCCAGCGCGTCGCCGCCCATTTCGAAGCCATGCCCGGGCGGCGGCTGGTACAGGCCCTGCAGCGTCACCTCGCCGGCGGGCAGCGGCGGGCGCTGCGGGTGCCGGTCGTCGCCGTTGCCCGGCAGGAAGCCCAGGTCGACCAGCAGCAGGCGGTCGTGGCCGCGCGGCTGGAACGGCACGTAGACCTCCTCGCCGCCGCGGTCGTCGTGGCGCGGGTTGTCCAGCAGGTAGACGCGGTCGCCCAGGTAGCGGCCCGTCGCCCGCACCCGCGGGTAGGCGTCGACAGGCGGCGCGTCGGCGACCTGGTCGAAGCCCTGCACCGGCGCGCTGGCGGCCGCGGCATACCGTCGCAGCAGGTCGTCCTTGTACTGCGCCCGGTGCAGCTGCCACACGCCCAGGCGCACGAACAGCAAGGCCGCGGCCACGGTCAGCAGCACCGACCACCACGCCGGGCGCCGCAACCGGCTCACGCGGCCGCCCCGCCGGTGCGGGCTATACTGCGGCGGTCGAAGGCGTTCGGGCGATGCACGTGGAAACCATCTCAAAAATCGCGCTGGTGGTGATGTTCCTGGTGGTCGTGTTCAACCTCGGCCAGGCGCTCTACTTCATGATGACCGACAAGGACGACGACCGCCGCACGGTGTGGGCGCTGACCCGGCGCATCGGGCTGTCGCTGGTGCTGATCGCGATGGTGATCGTCGGCTACAAGCTCGGCTGGATCCATCCGCACGGCGTGGGCCAGTAGGCCATTCTAGCCAGGTCACCGGGCGCGCCGAAGCGCCTGCGTCACCGCGTCCGACGCCCTTCCCTTCCCTGAAAACGAATCGCCCGCCATGCGGCGGGCTTTTCGTTTTCGTTCGCGGAACCCCACGGATCCCAATTGCGATGGTTTTCGTGAAGCGTCCGGCCATGGATGGCCGGTTCTTGATCCGCTCTCCGCGACAGGACGTCGCGTGAAGTAAAACCGCGTCCAATTACAGCACGTAGACGAACATGAACAGGCCCAGCCACACCACGTCGACGAAGTGCCAGTACCACGCCACCGCCTCGAAGCCGAAGTGGTGTTCCTTGTTGAAGTGGCCCTTGAGGCAACGCAGCCAGATGACCGCCAGCATGATCGTGCCCAGCGTCACGTGCAGGCCGTGGAAGCCGGTGAGCATGAAGAAGGTGGCGCCGTACACGCCGGTGTGCAGCGTGAGGTTCAGCTCCTTGTAGGCCTCCATGTACTCGTTGGCCTGGCTGAACACGAACAGCGCGCCCAGCAGCACGGTGACGCCGAGGAAGGCCAGCAGCTTGCCGCGGTGGCCGGCGCGCAGCGCGTGGTGCGCGATGGTCACGGTGACGCTGGAGCTGAGCAGGATCAGCGTGTTCAGCAGCGGCAGGCCCCATGGCGCCACGGTGGAGAAGCTGCCGCCGACGTGTTCCGGTCCGTTGCCCCCGCCGGCGCCCCACGAGGCGGCGTAGTCGCTCCACAGGAACTGGTGGGTGAGCACGCCGTGGCCGTGCCCGCCGAGCCACGGCACCGAGTACATGCGCAGGTAGAACAGCGCACCGAAGAACGCGCCGAAGAACATCACCTCGGAGAAGATGAACCACATCATCCCCATGCGGAACGAAGTGTCCACCTGGTGGTTGTAGCGGCCGGCCAGCGATTCGCGGATCACCGAGCGGAACCAGCCGAAGAACATGCACAGCACGCCGATCGCGCCGATGGTGATCACCGTCTTGCCGAAGCCGGCCTCGCCCGGTTCGGCGTTGAGCCAGTGCGCGGCGCCGAACACGGTGAGGAACATCACCACCGCGGCCACGATCGGCCAGTGGCTCTTGCTCGGTACGTAGTAGATGTCTTGCTGCTGACCCATGGTGGTTTCCCGTGGATTTTCCTGATGTCCTGCGGCACGTCGCGGATGGGCCGCGGCGCTCCCCTGCAACGCCTAGTGCAGCCCGATGTGCTGGATCCACAGCAGCTGCGCGATCGACAGCACGAAGAACGACACCGCGACCACGCCGGCGATCAGCGCCGTGCGCCGCGCGCGGCGCAGGCGCTCGGCCTGCGCCGGGTCGAGCGGCTGCCGGTCCAGCGCCACGCCGCCGTGCGGATCAGTCCTCGACATGGCCGTGCGCCAGTTCTTCGTCGTGGATCACCGGGGCGATCGCGAAGGTATGGTGCGGCGCCGGCGAGGGCACCGTCCACTCCAGCCCGCGCGCGCCTTCCCACACGCGGTCGGTGGCCTTCTTCTTCGAGAAGAACACGCAATGGAGGATCACGCCGAGGAACAGCAGCTGCGAGGCGCCGAATAGGAAGCCGCCGATCGAGCTGATCATGTTGAAGTCGGCGAACGCCACGTTGTAGTCCGGGATGCGGCGCGGCATGCCGGCCAGGCCGAGGAAGTGCTGCGGGAAGAACAGCACGTTCACGAAGATCACGCTGCACCAGAAGTGCACCTTGCCCCAGAACTCGCTGTACATGCGGCCGCTCCACTTCGGCAGCCAGTAGTACGTGGCGGCCATGATCGCGAACGCCGCGCCGGTCACCAGCACGTAGTGGAAGTGCGCCACCACGAAGTAGGTGTCGTGGTACTGGAAGTCGGCCGGCACCAGCGCCAGCATCAGGCCGGAGAAGCCGCCGATGGAGAACAGGATGATGAACGCGATGGCGAACAGCATCGGCGTCTCGAACGTCATCGAGCCACCCCACATGGTGGCCACCCAGTTGAACACCTTGATGCCGGTGGGCACGGCGATCAGCATGGTGGCGTACATGAAGAAGATCTCGGCGCCCATCGGCATGCCCACCGCGAACATGTGGTGCGCCCACACGATGAACGACAGGAACGCGATCGCCGCGATGGCGAACACCATCGCCTTGTAGCCGAACAGCGGCTTGCGGGCGAAGGTCGGCACGATCTCCGAGATGATCCCGAACGCCGGCAGGATCATGATGTACACCTCGGGGTGGCCGAAGAACCAGAAGATGTGCTGGTACAGCACCGGATCGCCGCCGCCGGCGGCGTTGAAGAAGTTGGTGCCGAAGTACTTGTCGGTGAGCAGCATGGTCACCGCGCCCGCCAGCACCGGCATCACCGCGATCAGCAGGAACGCCGTGATCAGCCAGCTCCACACGAACACCGGCATCTTCAACAGGTCCATGCCCGGCGCGCGCATGTTGAGGATGGTGGCGATGATGTTGATCGCGCCCATGATCGAGCTGATGCCCATCAGGTGGATGGCGAACACCGTGTAGGCCAGCGAACCGCTCTGCAGCGACAGCGGCGGATACATCGTCCAGCCGCCGGCCTGGCTGCCACCCGGCAGGAACAGCGTGGACAGCAGCAGCGCGAAGGCGAACGGCAGGATCCAGAACGAGAGATTGTTCATGCGCGGCAGCGCCATGTCCGGCGCGCCGATCATCATCGGGATCATCCAGTTACCCAGGCCCACGAAGGCCGGCATGATCGCGCCGAAGATCATCACCAGCGCGTGCATGGTGGTCATCTCGTTGAAGAAGTAGGGCTGCACCAGCTGCAGGCCCGGCTTGAACAGCTCGGCGCGGATCACCATCGCGAAGCTGCCGCCGACGAAGAACGCCGTCAGCGCGAAGATCAGGTACAGCGTGCCGATGTCCTTGTGGTTGGTGGACATCACCCAGCGCTGGAAGAAGTTCGTCGGCGCGCCGTGATGCTCGTCGTGGTGGTCGTGGGTGGCTTCGTGGGCCATGGCCTTGCACCTCTGCCTGATCTAGATAATCCGATTGCGTGAGACTGCGCGGGCAGTCCTCCGATGGTCAACCCTGGCGGCCGCCCTGGGCGGGCGCGGCGGCCTGCGCGGTCTGCGGCGCGGGCGCGGCGGCGGGGGCCGGCGTGGCCGCCTGCTGCTGGGCCGCCAGCCACCTGGCGAAGTCCTCCTTGGAGAGCGCCTTCACCACGATCGGCATGAAGCCGTGGTCCTGGCCGCACAGCTCGGCGCACTGGCCGCGGTAGACGCCCGGCGTCTTGATGTCGGTCCAGGCGGCGTTGACCACGCCGGGGATCGCATCCATCTTCCAGCCGAAGGCCGGCACGAACCACGAGTGGATCACGTCGTCAGCGGTGATCACGAAGCGGATCTTGGTGTCCACCGGCACCACCAGCGGCTTGTCCACGTTCAGCAGGTAGGTGTTCTGGCCGTCGGTCTTCACCGCGTACGGGTCGAGGCCCGAATGCAGCTGGCGCGTCTCGTTGCTGAGGTCGTCCAGCTTGGACATGAAGCCGACCTTCTCGATCGGCTTGCCCAGGTAGTCCACGTAGTCGTAGCGCCATTTCCACTGGTAGCCGGTGACCTTGATGGTCATCTGCGAGCCGGTGGTGTCGTAGAACTTGCGCATGCCGTCGGTGGCCAGCCACGCCAGCGTCATCAGGATCAGCACCGGGATGGTGGTCCAGACCACCTCGACCACGGTGTTGTGCGACCACTTCTCGGCCACCGCGCCGCGCGACTTGCGGAAGCGGAACATGGCGATGAACATCGCGCCGAACACCAGGATGCCGATGACCGTGCAGACCAGCAACGAGATCATGTTGAGGTCGTAAGGCACGCGCGAATAGGTGGTGACACCCTTCGTCATGTCCATCTGCCAGGGAACCGGGTTGGCGCGGACCGCACCGCCGAACAGCGCAAGCCCCCCCGTCGCCAGTGCCATCGCCGCGAGCCGGATGCCGTGATGCCTGATGCCGCCAGATGTCATGTGTCGCACCTTTGTTGTTCCTGCCCCTGCCTACGCGGCTGCGCCCGGAATTCGGCCAGCAACGCGATGAGTTTCCGAGCCAGTTCGGCGCGCTCCTCGTCGGCGAGAAAAGCCCCGATTTCCAGCCTGCGCCCGTGCGACGACAACAGCAGGCGACGGTGCCCGTCTCCCGGCTCCAGCAGCACCCGCACCCAGTAGGTCTGGAAGCGCGCGCAACGCTTTGCCGGAAGCGCCTGCACCTCGAGGGATGCAGGATCGAGGGTGAGCCGCTCGCTGCGGTCACCGGCCCGCCAGGCCACGCTAAGCGCGACGGCCACTGCGGAGGCCTCGATCAGGGCAAACAGCGGGGCAAACACGTTCCCCTGCCATGCCCCCAAACCCGCCGTTGTCAGCACCAGCGCCGCCAGCACCCCGATCAGGCATCGCAGCCCGCGTCGGCTGAGTGCGCGGTTGGGCCGTAGCCACAACGTCGCGCCCGGCAGGCCGGTGGCGGCTGGTCGAAGCACGATCATGGGAGTCCGGCGTGCCTGGAACGGGTCGATAATAGGTCGCGGCGTCGCCACGGGCAAGAATGTCGCAGGCCCTTGACCCGGATCAGCCGCGCCGCCAACGCGCGGGAGCGGGCGCGATCTTCTTTTTCCATGCGGGTGCGTGCGGCCTCGCCCGCGGCGTACAATCGCGCGCTTCGCCGTCCCCGCCCGACATTGGCCTTTCCGTGATCCAGCCCATCCTCAGCCCCGAACTTCCCGCCGGCGCCGAGCCGGCCCGCGCGCGTATCACCGCCGCGTGGCTGCGCGACGAGACCGAAGCGGTCAACGACCTGCTCGCCCAGGCCACCCTGCCGCCAGCCGAGCGCGAGCAGGTGATCGACGTCGCCGCCGGCCTGGTGACCCGCGTGCGCGCCCGCGCCAAGGACCAGAGCGCGGTGGAATCCTTCATGCGCCAGTACGACCTGTCCTCCGAGGAAGGCGTGCTGCTGATGTGCGTGGCCGAGGCGCTGCTGCGCATCCCCGACAAGGCCACCGCCGACAAGCTGATCCGCGACAAGCTGGGCGACGCCGACTGGAAGAAGCACCTGGGCCAGAGCGAATCGCTGTTCGTCAACGCCAGCACCTGGGGCCTGATGCTCACCGGCCGGCTGGTCAACCTGGCCGAGGAGACCCGCCACGACTTCACCGGCGCGCTGAAACGCCTGGTGGCACGCGCCGGCGAGCCGGCGATCCGTCTGGCGGTGCGCCAGGCCATGCGCATCATGGGCCACCAGTTCGTGATGGGGCAGACCATCGACGAGGCGCTGGACCGCTGCGCCAAGAAGGAATACGCGGTGTACCGCTATTCCTACGACATGCTGGGCGAGTCCGCGCTCACCAGCGAAACCGCCGAGCGCTACCAGGAGGACTACCGCCGCGCCATCGCCCGCATCGGCGCGCGCGGCCCGTTCGCCAACCACACCGACGCGCCGTCGATCTCGGTGAAGCTGTCCGCGCTGCATCCGCGCTACGAAGTGGCCAAGCGCGAGATCGCCCGCCGCGACCTCACCGCCAAGCTGCTGGAGCTGTCGCAGCTGGCGAGAAGCCAAGGCATCGCGCTGTCGGTGGACGCCGAGGAAGCCGACCGCCTCGAACTCTCGCTGGACATCATCGGCGACGTGTTCGCGCACCCCTCGCTGCAGGGCTGGAACGGCCTCGGCATCGTGGTGCAGGCCTACTCCAAGCGCACCCCGTTCGTGATCGACTGGCTGATCGAGACCGCACGTGCGGCAAATCGTCGCTGGTACGTGCGCCTGGTGAAGGGCGCGTACTGGGACGCCGAGATCAAGCGCGCCCAGGAACAGGGCCTGACGGGCTACCCGCTGTACACACGCAAGCCGAACACCGACGTCTCCTACCTCGCCTGTGCGCGCAAGCTGTTCGACGCCGGCGTGGAACTGATCTACCCGCAGTTCGCCACCCACAACGCGCACAGCATCGCCGCCGTGCACCATATCGCGCGCGGCCGCCCGTTCGAGTTCCAGCGCCTGCACGGCATGGGCACCGACCTCTACGCGGAAGTGATCGGCAAGGACAAGCTCGACGTGCCCTGCCGCGTGTACGCGCCGGTGGGCACGCACGAGGACCTGCTGCCCTACCTGGTGCGCCGCCTGCTCGAGAACGGCGCCAACACCAGCTTCGTCAACCGGGTGGTGGACGAGACGCTGCCGGTGCGCGAGCTGGTGGCCGACCCGTGCGAAACCGTGCGTGGCTTCGCCTCCATCCCCCACCCGCGCATTCCCTTGCCGGTCAATCTCTTTGGCGAACTGCGGAAGAACTCCATGGGCATCAACTTCTCCAACGACAACGAACTGAAGGCGCTGGCCGAGGCCGTCAACGCCAAGGCCGGCCCGTGGAACGCCACGCCGCTGGTGCCCGGCGGCACGGGCCACGGTCCGACCGTGCAGGTGACCAACCCGGCCGACCGCCGCCAGGTGGTGGGCAGCTACGTCAGCGCCGATGCCGCGCTGGTCGACCAGGCGCTGGCCAACGCCGTCGCCGCCCAGCCCGACTGGGATCGCCTGCCCGCCGCCAGCCGCGCCGCCATCCTCGAGCACGCCGCCGACCAGCTCGAGGCGCGCCGCGCCGAGTTCATCGCGCTGTGCGTGCGCGAGGCCGGCAAGAGCCTGCCCGACGCCATCGCCGAGATCCGCGAGGCCGCCGACTTCCTGCGCTACTACGCCACCATGGCGCGCCGCCTGTTCGGTCAGCCCGAGCAGCTGCCCGGCCCCACCGGCGAGAGCAACCAGCTGTTCCTCAACGGCCGCGGCGTGTTCGTCTGCATCAGCCCGTGGAACTTCCCGCTGGCGATCTTCCTCGGCCAGGTCAGCGCCGCGCTCGCCGCCGGCAACAGCGTGATCGCCAAGCCCGCCGAGCAGACCAGCCTGATCGGCTACGCCGCGGTGAAGCTGCTGCACGAGGCCGGCGTACCCGAGGCCGTGCTGCAGTACCTGCCCGGCGACGGCGCCGTGGTCGGCGCCGCGCTGACGAAGGACCCGCGCGTGGCCGGCGTGGCCTTCACCGGCTCCACCGAGACCGCCTGGGCGATCAACCGCGCGCTGGCCGCGCGCAACGCGCCGATCGCCGCGCTGGTGGCCGAGACCGGCGGCCAGAACGCGATGATCGCCGACTCCTCCGCCCTGCCCGAACAGATCGTCAAGGACGTGGTCGCCTCCGCCTTCCAGTCCGCCGGCCAGCGCTGCTCGGCCGCGCGCGTGCTGTTCGTGCAGGAGGACATCGCCGACAAGGTGGTCGCCATGCTCGCCGGCGCGATGGCTGAGCTGAAGGTGGGCGACCCCGGCCAGCTCTCGACCGACGTCGGCCCGGTGATCGACGAGGACGCGAAGCAGATCCTGGTCGAGCACGCCGCGCGCATGGACAAGGAGGCGAAGCTGATCGCCGAGGTGAAGCTCGACGCCGACGTCGCCGCCCACGGCACCTTCTTCGCCCCGCGCGCCTACGAGATCCCCGCGCTGTCCACGCTGAAGCGCGAGGTGTTCGGCCCGGTGCTGCACGTGATCCGCTGGAAGGCCAGCGAGCTGTCGCAGGTGGTCGAGCAGATCAACGCCACCGGCTACGGGCTCACCCTCGGCGTGCACAGCCGCATCGACGACACCGTCGAGTACATCCGCAGCCACGCCCGCGTCGGCAACTGCTACGTCAACCGCAACCAGATCGGCGCGGTGGTCGGCGTGCAACCCTTCGGTGGCGAGTCGCTGTCCGGCACCGGCCCCAAGGCCGGCGGCCCGCACTACCTGCTGCGCTTCGCCGGCGAGCGCACGCTCACCATCAACACCACCGCCGCCGGCGGCAACGCGTCACTGCTGACGATCGGGGAGTAGGCGGCAGGGTCGGGAGCGTGCTCGGCCATGGACACTCGTTTCCGGCGAACAACGGCCTATCATGGAGGTTGCGGGCGAACGGACCTGTGTTTCAGGAGGGCGTCGATGAAGACCAGCGATACCGATGCGAATACGGCACAACGTCAACCTGCTGCGGCATCAGGCGAACATGAAGCCATAGGTGCCGGCCACGGCCGTGCCGTACTCCGGCGCGGCGCTTTCCAGGAGGGTATCGACCAATCTCCGCGCATGCTGGCGCAGCGACACGCACTGCAGGCCATGCTCGGACCAGCCTCGCTCGGACAAACGATGTCCAGACCAGCGATGTCCGGAAGCGCGTTCCAGCGCCAAGCCAATGAACCACCGGTGCAGGTGCGTGCCGCAGACAAGGTCGAGTCCGCCGGATCGAGCACCCCGACGATAGCCTCCGCGGAGGCCCTCCCCGCGACGATCAATGCGACCGGCATGCCGCACCAGCTCAAGGCCGGCATCGAGGCCCTGTCCGGAATGGACCTGTCCGATGTCCGCGTGCACCGCAATTCCGGCAAGCCGGCGCAGTTGAGCGCCCTGGCATACGCGCAAGGCAACGAGATTCATCTGGGTCCGGGACAGGAACGGCACCTGCCGCACGAAGCCTGGCACGTGGTGCAACAACGGCAAGGACGCGTGCGGCCGACCATGCAGATGGCAGGCGTCGGCGTAAACGACGACGCGAGGCTCGAGCGGGAGGCCGACACCATGGGAGCGAAAGCGCTCCAGCGCGTAGCGACATCACAACCAGCGACATCGGGACCCGGTCCTTCGTGGGCCTCGCAAACCACCATCCAGAAAGTCGACGTCGGCTACGTGCCGGCAGTCCCTGGCGCGTTTCGGACGACGACGACGATTGCCTTGCTGACCGGCACACCCGCATCCGACAAACCCTTCAGCAATACCCAAAGGCCGCTCATCTACGCCAACAATATCGCCAATGGTGGAGGTGCCCCCCCGGTCATACCCGCCGGGAACAACCCCAGGGACGACGTTACCAACGGTGGGCTGCTCGATCGCCAAATCGTCACCCAGGTCGAACCCGAGATCGACCATATCGTTCCCAGGGCCGAGGGTGGCGCCAACGACTACAGCAACGCCCGGGTCCTGAGCAAGCAAAACAACGTGAATGCCATGCCGCGACCCAACAATGCGCAAAAGGCATTCCGCCTGTACGAGGCCATCAACCTGTCGGCCAACATCCCGCAAAACGGCCAACCCAACTTCGTATACCCCCAGACCCAGATTCCGGCAGGGGCTGCCCTGGGGCTCGTGGAGACGCAATTGCTGGCCATCCATGCCGGTCTTGCGCAACCGCCTCAAATCACGAGCCTGGGCCAGGCGGGCGCCAATGCCATCAAGAACGACGGCCGTGGAACCGCGAATTTCGTGACCATCGCCTGAGAGCCTGTTCAAGATATCCCGTCGCTCGCGTTGCCTTGCCCTGGCCGCCCGGTGGGAATGCGTGGCGCAGCGCCTGCCTGGCTGGCAGGCAAGCCGCGCGCTGCCGCATGGCGGCCAGGGCAAGGCAACCCGAAGGACCGGGTCTGTTGGCCCGCATCCCTGCGTCATCGCTCCGTCGTGGACGGACGCCCACGCCTTCGCTCTTCCTTGGTCTGCGCGCAAACAGCTCCCGGCGCGGGCCACGGGGAGATTTTGAACAGGCTCTGACTCGGGCGATGGACCACCCGGGCGATGGCACCCGGCTAGCTCCCCCTGCGCGCCGGCAAGGGAGACTTCGCCCCTCCTCCAAGGCATGTGGATAGCCTTCGACTGAACCCGGCAGGGTGGAAACCGGAGCCACCGCGATGCCGGCCACTTGCGCGGCGCACAAGAAGCCGGCGCCGCATGCGTGATAGAAAAGCCATGACGCCGGCATAGCCGGCCCGTTCGCGTCGGAGCATTCCGCTGATGGCCCGTCCCGCCGCCCTGCTCGATCCGGTCCACGGCCACGTCGCCGCGCTGGCGACGGACGACCCGCGCTATACCGCCGCCGAGTTCCCGCCGAACAAGCTGCTCTACCTGGCGCAGATGGCGGAGGCGCGCGGCATCGACTGCCGGCCGTGGTTCGCCGGGCTGGCGCTGGAGCGCGCGCAGCTGGCCGACCCCGCGCTGCGCGTGTCCTACCGCCAGGCCAGCGGCTTCGTGCGGCGCGCGCTGGCGGGGCTGGGCGTGCCCGACGCCGGCCTGCGCATCGGCCGCGAGGGCACCATCGGCGGCTTCGGCCTGCTCGGGCTGGCGATGATGACCTCGCGCACGCTGGGCGATGCGATGGTGGCCGGCATCGCCCACCACAAGATCTGCGGCTGCCTGCTCGACCTCGGCTTCGAGACGGTGGACGCGCAGGCGGTGGCGCTGGTGGCGCGGCCGCTGTTCGGCGACGTGGAACTGCAGCCGTTCTTCTGCGAGGAACTGTTCGCCAGCTGCCTGATGATCGCGCGCGAGCTGGTGGGACCGGCGCTGGATCCGCTGCGCGTGGAGCTGGCCTACCCGCGCCCGGCCTATGCGGCCGGATACGCCGCGACGTTCGGCTGCGAGGTGCGCTTCGGCACCGCGCAGAACCGGCTGCTGATCGAGACGCGCTGGCTGGCCCATCCGCTGCCCGGCTACAACCCGCTCACCGCGAAGCAGGCGCTGGCGCTGTGCGCGCAGCAGCTCACCCCGGACGGCGGCGAGCCGCACCAGGAGATCGTGGCGGCGGTGGAGCGCCTGCTGCGCAGCCGCCTGCGCCAGCCGCCGAAGCTCAACGACGTGGCGCGCACGCTCAACCTCAGCGAGCGCTCGCTGCGCCGGCGGCTGGCCGAGAGCGGGCGCATCTTCCGCGAGATCCACGACCGCGTGCGCGCCGAACGCGCGCTGCAGCTGCTGCAGGCCGGCGCGCTGAGCGTGGCCGAGGTGGGCAGCGAGGTCGGCTTCAGCGACCCGCGCGAGTTCCGCCGCGCGTTCAAGCGCTGGACCGGGATGGCGCCACAGGACGCACGGCACGCCGCCGATTAGGCCGCCTGCGGCCGGTTGGCCGCTTTGCCCCCCGTCTCACGACCGTTTCGCCCTCCCCCGCCGCGGTCGCTTGCGGGACAGTGGCGCCATCCGCAGACGCCGTTCGAATGGGGGTTCAACGATCATGCGCAAGACGCTCGTCACCATCGCGCTCGCCGCCGCGCTCGCCGGCTGCGGCCAGCAGGCCCCGGCGCCGCAGAGCCAGACCGACGCCAGCTTCGAGTCGAAGCTGCAGGAACAGCTGCTGGACGCCAGGCCCGGCAGCGTGATCGAGATCCCCGCCGGCACCTACCACCTGAAACGCGGCCTCAGCCTGCGCACCGACGGCGTCACCATCAGGGGCGCCGGCATGGACAAGACCGTGCTGTCGTTCAAGGGCCAAGTGGTCGGCCCCGAGGGCCTGCTGGTGAACGCCAACGACTTCACCGTCAGGGACCTCACCATCGAGGACACCAAGGGCGACGCGCTGAAGATCAACCACGGCAGGAACATCACCATCCACGGCGTGCGCACGCAGTGGACCGACGGCTCGAAGACCAGCAACGGGCCCTACGGCATCTACCCGGTGAAGACGCAGAACACGCTGATCGAGGATTCCGAGGCGATCGGCGCCTCCGACTCCGGCATCTACGTAGGCCAGTCCACCAACGTCATCGTGCGCAACAACAAGGTGCACGGCAACGTGGCCGGCATCGAGATCGAGAACACCGTAAACGCCGACGTCTACGGCAACACCGCCACCGACAACTCCGGCGGCATCCTGGTGTTCAACATGCCCGATCTGCTGATGGGCGGCCATGGCACGCGCGTCTTCAAGAACAAGGTGGTGGCCAACAACCACGACAACTTTGCCGCCAACGGCTCGGCGGTGGCCAGCGTGCCGGCCGGCTCGGGCGTGGTGGTGAACTCCAACCCGAAGGTGGAGATCTTCGACAACGACATCGCGGACAACAAGACGGCGAACATCATCATCTCCAGCTTCTACTCCACCAACTACGCCAGCCGCCTCGGCGTGGAACCCAACTACGACCCGTACCCGAAGGGCATCTACGTCTACGGCAACCGCCTCAAGGGCGGCGGCGACTCGCCCAGCGGGCTGGAGTTCAAGGCGCTGAAGACGGCGCTGTTCGGCCTCAACGGCCACTTCCCCGACGTACTGTGGGACGGCTACAGCGATCCCAGGTTCAAGGGCAAGGACATGCCGCCGGAAGACCGCATCTGCATCCAGGACGTCAGCGGCGTGGTCGATGCCGACGGCCCGGACGGCTACAAGCACCCCAGCACCGACACGAAGCCGTACCAGTGCACGCTGGCCAAGCTGCCCGCGGTGGTACTGAACCCCGAGCCGAAGCTCTGAGGGGCCGCCGGTGAGATTCGCGAAGCACACCGCGCTGCTGGCGCTGCTCCTGCTGTCCGCCTGCCATCGCGGCATGCCCGCGGCGTCGTTCCACGCCGAGGGCATGCCGCCGAAGCTCAGCGACTGGCACATGGTCGAGGCACGCGACGGCAGACTCGTGCTCAACGACGGCGTGGTGCCGTACAACCTCAACAGCCACCTGTTCACCGACTACGTGCACAAGCTGCGCACGGTCTGGATGCCCAAGGGCACGTCGGCGAAGTACACCGCCGAGGGGCCGCTCGACTTCCCGCTCGGCACCGTGATCACCAAGACCTTCTATTACCCGCGCGCCGCCGACGGCAAGTTCGACGATGTGGCGCGCACGCTGGACTACGCCGGCGACTACGCCGGCCAGGGCCTCGACCTGGCCAGCGTGCGCCTGATCGAGACGCGCCTGCTGGTGCTGCGCAAGGACGGCTGGACGCCGTTCACCTACCTGTGGAACGACGCCCAGACCGAGGCCACCCTGGCGCGCACCGGCGCGGTGGAACCGCTGACCCTGGTCGACGCGCAGGGCGGCCGCGAGGACTTCAACTACGTGGCGCCCGACGAAGGCCAATGCGTCACCTGCCACGAAGCCAACATGCTGACCCGCAAGATCCAGCCGATCGGCCCGTGGTCGCGCCACCTGAACCGCGACTACGACTACGGCAAGGGGCGCGAGAACCAGCTCCAGCACCTGGCCGCGGTCGGCTACCTCACCGGCCTGCCGAAGCTGGGCGAGGTGCCGCGCGACGCCAACTGGCGCGACCCGGGCGCCTCGCTCGACGCGCGCGCGCGCGCCTGGCTCGACATCAACTGCGCGTACTGCCACAACCCGAACGGCGTAGCCAGCGTCACCGGCTTCTCGCTCGGCCACGACACGCCGGAAAACCACCGCCTCGGCATCTGCAAGTCGCCCGAGGCGGCCGGTCCCGCCACCGGCGGGCGCCTGTTCGACATCGTGCCCGGCAAGCCGGACGAGTCGATCCTGATGCACCGGCTCGCCTCCACCCGGCCCGGCGTGATGATGCCGGAGATCGGCCGCAGCACGGTGGACCGCGAAGGCATGGCGCTGATCCGGGCATGGATCCTTTCGCTGAAGGGCAACTGCGACATCGTGCACTGAGGTTCGGGTTTTCAAACTCTCAGCCTGGCCATGGATGACCCATCTTCACAAGCTCTGAGCCGCCGCGGGGGCGGCCGGCGAATCCAGCCACACGCTCGCGCGGCGAGCGGCAATGCCAAGGGGAGAAACGGGATGACCATGCGCCTGCGACCGCTGTCCACCCACCTGCGCCGCCTGCTCTACGGTGGCACCGCGCTGCTGCTGCTCGCGCCGCTGCCAGCCCTGGCCGGCCCCGCGCAGGACCAGGCGCGGAACAACGGCGATACGGCCGCCCGCAAGCCCGACAAGGTGCAGCAGCTCGGCGCCATCACCGTCACCGCGCAGAGCCGCGCGCAGGAAATGCAGGACGTGCCGATCCCGCTGCAGATCGTCACCGCCAAGCAGGTGGATACGCTGGCGGCCACCGACCTCAGCAAGATGAGCATCTTCGTGCCCGGCCTGGTGGTGGGCGGCGACCAGCCCACCCAGCCCAGCTACGAGTTGCGCGGCATCAGCACCGACGACTTCGGCATCGGCACCGAGTCCGCCGTGGGCGTCTACATCGACGGCGTCTACGCCGCGCGCTCCGGCGGCGCGCTGCTGGCCTTCAACGACATCAAGCGCATCGAGGTGCTGAAGGGCCCGCAGGGCACGCTGTTCGGACGCAACGCCGCCGCCGGCGCGATCTCCATCGTCACCAACGAGCCCAGCGACCGCTTCGAGGCCAGGGCGCGCCTGCGCTTCGGCAACTACGGCAAGCGCTACGGCGACGCCCTGGTCAACATTCCGCTGAACCAGGACATGGCGCTGCGCGTGAGCGTGCTGGACAACCAGAGCGACGGCTGGGTGAAGGACGCCGCCACCGGCAAGCGCTACGGCAAGGACGACGACTGGGGCACGCGCGCCGTGTACCGCTGGAACCTCGGCAAGGACACCCGCGTGCTGCTGGCCTGGGACCACGAGCAGCTGAAGCAGCCGCCGCATCCCGCCTTCGGCCTGATCGCGCTGTCGGACGACACCCACCAGCGCGCGCCGTTCCCTGCCGATCCCTCCGCCTACCTCAACCCGCTGCACGCACCGCTGTACAACGACACGGTGAATCCGATCGAGAAGCGCCGCTTCGACGGCGCCACGCTCACCGTCGACCACGGTTTCGGCTGGGGCAGCCTCACCTCCACCACCGCATGGCGCAACTTCGACACCGTCAACCGCGGCGACTACGACGGCACCAACCACATCGTCGACTACCTCGACACCGCCAACGTCGAGCACAACAACAGCTGGTACCAGGAGTTCAAGCTGGCCGGCAACACCGACCTGGTCGACTGGGTGGCTGGGGTGAGCTGGTACAGCGAGCAGGCGCGCCAGAGCAGCCAGACCGACATCTTCACCGACAGCCTCGACACGCTGGCGCAGAACGTGATGGGCGCGGGCACGCCGCTCACCGACATCAGCGGCGCACTGGGCGCGATGGGCCTGCCGTACAGCTTGCTCGGCGACCCGTGGCACGAGGCGATCAGCAACGACGGCCACTTCAAGGCCTACGCCGCCTACGGCGATGTGATCTGGCACCTCACCGACCGCCTCAACCTCACCACCGGCGCGCGCTTCACCCGCGACCAGAAGGACTTCTCCTGGTACAACATGCCGCGCCAGGCGCCACAGTTCGACGCCACCGTGCAGGCGCTGGACGCCGCCGGCATCCTCGCCATGCTGCCGCCCGAAGCGCAGTACGCGCTGGCCGCGTTCCAGCAGAACGTGATCTTCAGCCCCTCCAGCGGCGCCCCGGTCGGCATGCTGGTGAAAACCCGCAACCGCTGGAACGACATCAGCCCGCGCGCCGTGCTCGACTACAAGTTCGCCCCCGACGTGATGGGCTACGTGTCGGTCACCAAGGGCTACAAGGCCGGCGGCTACAACAGCGTGCAGATCGGCTCGCACTTCGCGCCCGAGAAGGTGTGGAACTACGAGGCCGGCCTCAAGACCGTGTTCCCGGACCAGCACCTGCTGCTCAACGCCTCCGCCTACTACTACCGCTACGACAACCGCCAGTCGCTGACGCTCGACCCCAACAGCGCCGGCTCCGGCGTGCCGCGCTATCTGGTCAGCAGCAGCAACCAGCAGGCCAAGGGCCTGGAGGTCGAGCTGCAGTGGCAGCCGGTCGACGCGCTGCAGCTGGGCCTCAACGCCGCCTACATCGACGCCACCTACCGCAACGCCACCGCACCCTCCGGCGCCGACCTGGACGGCCAGCCCACCGGCGAGCCGAAGTACTCCTACGCCGCCCACCTGGCCTATACCTGGCACGGCGTGGCCGGCGGCGACGTGAGCTTCGACCTGTCCCACGCCTACCGCGGCAAGTCGCGCTGCAACAGCGACTCGCGCCTGCAGGGCACCTGCCAGATCAGCCCCAACTTCAGCGTCGGCGCGGCGCAGCAACGCACCGACGCGCGGCTGGGCTGGAACGCGGCGGACGACCACTGGGGCGTGGCGCTGTACGCCAGCAACCTGTTCAACCAGCGCTACGTCACCGGCGTGAACAACATCACCGAGAGCGTGTTCGGCACGCCCTACGCCAGCATCACGCCGCCGCGCACGTGGGGCGTGGAACTGCAGGCGAAGTTCTGAGCCGCGCCATGAATCGTCCCGACGACGCCGACCTCGCCGCCCGCTTCCAGCGCCTGCGCCTCGCGCAGGCGGCCGCGCCGTCGCCGCCGTGGCCGCAGCGGGCGCGCCGGCTGCAGGCGTTGCGCGACCTGCTGCTGGCACACCGCGATGCCATCGCCGCCGCGATCCAGGCCGACTTCGGCTGCCGCCCGGCCGAGGAGACCGCGCTGCTGGAGGTCTTCCCCAGCCTCTCGGCGATCCGCCACGCGCTGCGCCACGGCCGGCGCTGGATGAAGCCGAAGCGCCGCCCCGCCGACTGGCTGTTCCTGCCCGCGCGCACCGAGCTGCGGCCGCAGCCGCGCGGCGTGGTCGGCATCATCGTGCCGTGGAACTACCCGCTCTACCTCGCCGTCGGCCCACTGGTGGACGCGCTGGCCGCCGGCAACCGCGCGATGGTGAAGATGAGCGAGTACACGCCGCGCTTCTCCGCGCTGTTCGCCGAGCTGGTGGCCGACGCCTTCCCGCCCGACGAAGTGACGGTCGTCACCGGCGACGCCGAGGTGGCGCAGGCCTTCGCCGCCTTGCCGTTCGACCACCTGCTGTTCACCGGCTCCACCGCGGTCGGCCACCAGGTGATGCGCGCCGCCGCCGCCCACCTCACCCCGGTGACGCTGGAACTGGGCGGCAAGTCGCCCGCCATCGTCGGCCCCGGCGCGCGCTTCGGCCAGGCGGTGGAACGCATCCTGCTCGGCAAGCTGGTCAACGCGGGGCAGACCTGCATCGCGCCCGACTACGTGCTGCTGCCGCGCGCGCAGGTCGAGGCCTTCGTCGCCGCGGCACGCGCCGCCGTGGCCAGGCTGTACCCCGGCCTCGCACGCAACCCGCAATACGCCAGCATCGCCACCGACCGCCACTTCGCGCGGCTGTCGGCCCTGCGCGACGAGGCCGCGGCCGCCGGCGCCCGCATCGAGCCGCTGGCCAACGCCGCGCCCGATCCCGTCCGCCGCCTGCTGCCGCCCGTGCTGCTGGCGGACGTCCGCGACGACATGGCCGTGATGCGCGAGGAAATCTTCGGCCCGCTGCTGCCGCTGGTCCCCTACGACACGCTGGACGAGGCGATCGCCCACGTCGCCGCCCGCCCGCACCCGCTCGCGCTGTACCTGTTCGAGACCGACCGCGCGCGCATCGACGCCGTGCTGGCGCGCACCCACGCCGGCGGCGTCACCGTCAACGACACGCTCTACCACATCGCCCAGCACGAGCTGCCGTTCGGAGGCGTGGGCGCCTCCGGCATGGGCGGCTACCACGGCGAAGCCGGCTTCCGCACCTTCTCGCACCTGAAGCCGGTGTTCCGCCAGGCGCGCTGGAACGGCGCCGGACTGCTCAACCCGCCCTACGGCAAGCGCTTCCGGCGGATGCTGGGTCTGCTGCTCCGGCGCGGATGATTCCCTGCGAGACACGGTAGCGCCGTGCAATCGCCGGCGTCGAGCGGGGGCGCCTCAGAGCCTGTTCACGACGTCCGGCATGGAGGCTTCGTGGCATACCATCGGCCTTCGCAGATCCTTCGTTCCCGGCCTGCCTTCTCGGTGCACGGGGAATGGATGCATGGCTGGGTTCGCATGCCTGACGAGATCGAGCGCCGGGTGTGAGCCCCGCCGTTGCCGCCACGCGTGCGGCAACGACCTGTAACAGCGCTACCTGGGCGGGTGCCCGGTCAGCTGCAAGGCCTGTTCGACCGCCTTGACCACCGCACCCGGCTGGTCGGCCTGGATCTCGTGCGAGGTATTGGCGACCCGCACCAGCGTTCCGCGCGACGAGGTGGCGACGATCTGCGCCTGGGTCCGGGCGCGGGCCTGTTCGAGCCCCTTGCGGTCGCGGGGCAGGGCGTCGGCATAGGTGTTGTCGGCGGACAGCACGATCAGGGGCGTCGACCCGTGCGTCTCCCGGGTCGGCACCGGCTGCTTGAACACCCCGACGTTGTCGTGGAGTACCGACAGCACCGTATGCCAGAACGCCGGCTTCGACATGCGGGCCAGGTCCGCCGCATTGACCTTCGCGCTCGCCAGCGGGTTGGCGTCGCCGAGGCAATCGTGCAGGTCCGGGGCGGCGGAAGGGAGCTTGCCCTTTTCGGCGGCCGCCGCGCAGCGGTCGAGAAATGCGAACCGTTGCGCCGACAGGGCGTCCTCGTCCTTCTGCCAGGCGGGCGCATACCGTGCGATGTCCTGCGCGGGCGGGTCGACCAGAACCATGGCACTCACGTCGGCCGGGTAGCGGCTCGCATACTCCCGCACGATGTTGCTGCCCAGCGAATGCCCCACCAGCACCAGCGGCGTCTTGATGCCGGCATGCCGGATCAGCGCGTGCAGGTCCGATACGTCGGCGTCGAGGTCCCGCGGCAGGGGTCCTTCGCTGCTGAAACCATAGCCGGTGCGGTCGTAGGCGCATACGCGGGCGACCGGGGCCAGCAGCGGCTGCACCTTGAACCAGGTGGAGGAATCGGCGACCGCGCCGGCTTCCAGCATGACGGTCTGCGCTCCGCTGCCGGTGCAGCGCAGGTTGAGGTGGCGGCCGTTGCCGATGTCGACCCGCGTGCCCGCATGCGCGTAGCTGTCCGGTATGCGTCGTGGCGTCGCGGCCGGATCGGCGCCGCGGGCCGGCGCCAGGCCGAACGCCCCGGCAAGGAGCACGGTGCAGCCCAGGTTCCGATACATGCTGTTCATGGTTTGCCTCTGGTCGGGTGTCAGCAGCGGGGCGCTTAGAAATTCCATCCCAAACGCTGCAGGCGGGACGTAGCGGCGTGGCGCGATCCTTGGCGGGGAGCGCACAACGGCTTCGAATTCGTTTTTAGAATTACAAGCCGTATACTCAAATAGCGTGACGCCGGAAGTCAAGATGGTCGGCGACTGGGCCGGCGGCCCGCTTGTCGCTACCCTGCACGGGCCGTCGAAGCCGAGGAGTTCCAGCCTTGACCCCACGCCCCTACGTGAGCCGCGCCCGGGCGGCAGCCGCCGAGGCCCGGCGCCAGGCGGTCATCGAGGCGGCCGCCGCGTTCATGCGCGCGAATCCCATGACGGTGTTTTCGCTGGAAAGCGTTGCGGCGGCGGCGGGGGTCACCCGGCTCACGGTCTACAAGCAGTTCGGTTCGCGCGGCGGGTTGCTGGAGGCCGTGTTCGACGTCCTGGCAAGGAACGGCCGCCTGGGACGCATCGCCGATGTCGTCACCGACCCCGACCCGCGGGAAGGCCTCATGCGCCTGGCCGAAGTGTTCTGCGATTTCTGGTCCGGCGATGCCGCGGTCGGCCGCCTGCACGATGCGATGGCGACCGACCCCGACCTGGCCCGGGCTTTGTCGGAACGCAACGAGCGACGGCGGCGGGCGGTTGCGGCCCTGCTCGAGAGAATGCAGCTGCCCGCGACGGCGGGCCAGCGGCGGGACGCCGCCGACCTCATCTTCGCGCTCACGAGCTACCCGATGTTCCGCCTGTTGTCCGGAGGGCGGTCGGCCGCCGGGGCCTGCGCGCTGATCAAGGCGGCCTGCAGCGACGCGCTGGACCGGTTGACGGCCAGGCCCCCGGCCGGGCGCGCCTCCGGCACGCACTGGCATTGATGCCGGGCGCCCGGGCAACGCGCGTCGAAGCCACCAGGCCCCCGCCCGGCATGCGGCCTCACGGCATGGCGCGGATCGCCGGCACAAAAAAGCCTCCCCGCGGACGGGGAGGCTTCCGGTGCGTTCCTCTCGCCTGCGCGATCAGAACTTGTACTGCGCCGACACGCTGAGCAGGTTGCCGTAGTCGTCGAAGTTGCCCGCCAGCACGTCGCCGGTGGAGCTGGTCGAACCGTTGACGTGCGCCTGGTTGACGAAGATGTGCGCGTACGAGGCGTTGATCTCGAAGTGGTCGTTGGCCTTGTAGCCGATGCCCACGGTGACGAACTTGCGGGTGGAGTCGGGTACGCGCGGGTCGCGGTTGGCGGCGCGGGTAGGCGTGGTGTCCACCGCCAGGCCGCCGCGCAGGGTCAGCCTGTCGTTGACGTAGTAGTCGCCGCCGATCGACGCGAACCAGGTGTCGCGCCAGTTGAACGGCTCCACCGTGGCCGGCTGCGCCGGGTTGGCGTAGTTCACCACCAGCTGCTTGAGCACGCTCCACTGGGTCCAGGACAGGTCCATGCCGATGCCGAACTTCTCCGCCTGGTGCCAGTAGCTGGCGGTGGCGCTGGCCGGCGTGGTCAGGTTGGCGTTGCCGGTGGTGTGGGTGAACGGCACCGCGCCGCCGAGCAGGCCGGCCACGGTCGGCGTGCCGAGCAGGTAGGCCACGTTGTCGGGCACGGTGAAGTTGGCGGTGCCGCCGATCTTGTGCTTGATGCGCGAGTGGTAGTCCAGCGCCAGGCGGTCGGATGGGCTCAGCTTCCACAGCGCGCCGACCTGCCAGCCAAAGCCCCAGTCGTCGCCCTTGATGCGCGCGTAGCCGTCGCTGCCCGGCGGCACCAGCGCGCCGATCTGCTGCAGCAGCGCGGGCGCCATCTGCGCCGGGATCTTGCCGGCCGCCACGCCCTGCTGCACCAGGCCCATGCCGACCATGTTGAAGTTGATCGCGCTGGTCAGCTCGGCGCTGGTGCGCTGGGCGATCGCGCTGGCGCCCAGGGTGAAGTTGTCGGTGACGTCGTAGGAGGCGGACAGCGTGGCGTCCAGCGATTCCAGCTTGGTCTTCAACGCGTTGTAGCGGCCGACCCAGTTGCGGTCGTATTCGGTCTGGAAGCCGAACGGCACGGTCAGGCCGCCGCCGATGTGCCAGCGGTCGCCGACCTGGGTGGCGATGAAGAACGCGGGCACCGGCAGCGTGGTGCCGGCGTCGCCGCCATTGCCGCCGCTGATCGGGCGGCCCAGCGCGTCGTGCGCCGAGCCGTTGAACGTGGCGCTGAAATTGATTGCGGTGACGTCGGCCTGGAAGTAGGTGCCGTTCAATTCGGTCATGGCCGCGGGGTTGTTCGCCACCACCGACACGTCGCCGCCGGCGGCGGCCGAACCGGCGTAGGCGCGGCCCATGCTCTTGGCGCTGTCTTCCTTCAGCTGGAACGCGCTGGCCTGCGCGCCCGTCGGCAGGGCGAGGCCCGCCGCGACGGCCAGGCCCAGCGTGGCCAGCGCCAGCGGACGTGCCGCGCCGGTGAGGTGACGGAAAGACTTGTGCATGGCTTGCTCCTGCGTATCGTGGCGGCTGGAATCGGGGAACAGGGCGTTCTGTATGAGGCTTTCACGCGGGATTCATACGCGCGTTTGACACCCTTGGCCGGCACTCTGCCGGCTCCGCCGGGGCGGCGCAAGTGCGGTCGCAGCAAACAGTCCCGGCGCGGGCTGCTAACCTTCGGCTCTTCCCACCGATCCATGGACGTCGCCATGCACAGCCACGTCTACGCCAGCCAGCGCAAGGCCGATACCTACCTGTGGCTGGCCGAGCGCGACCGCTTCGACCTGCTGCCGCCCAGCCTCGCATTGATGCTTGGCGAGTTGCGCTTCGTGCTGGAAGTGGAGCTGAGCGGCGATCGCCGCCTGCCGCAGGAAGACGCGCAGCAGGTGCTCGAACACCTGCGCACGCAAGGCTGGCACCTGCAGCTGCCGCCGAACTCCACCCTGGCCGCCGGCAACCACCTGCCCTATGGCAGTTCGCTGGCGGACCGCCGCGAGGACGAGGACGAGTAGCGCATCGCCACCGCACGCTCGTTAACAAAGGATTACCGCCTGCTCTTGTCACGCTTTCTATACTCGTCGTCATGCCTTCTTCCAAATCGCGCCGGCGCCCGTCGCCCTTCCTGTCGTCCCTTGCCTGGTTCGTGCCCGGACTGATCGCCGCGGCGGTCGCCGGCATCGGCGCCCACCCGCTGGCGCTGATCCCGCTGCTGCTGGCCAACACGCTGACCATGGCCGCGGTCTGCCACGCCATCGGCTTCGACCCCGAGCCGCACTACGGCCGCACCGTGCTGCGTCGCGGCGCCGCCCACCTGGTGATGTTCACCGGCTACGTGGCGCTGGTGTTCCTGCTGGTGGCCGGGCCGATGCTGTGGCTCAACCAGCAGCACGGGCTCGGCGCCACGCTGCTGCTGGCGGTGGCGCTGGTGGTGGCGCTGGCCGTGCTGTGGCGGCTGTGGCCCGCGTTCGGACTGGTGTTCGTGTGGGACGACGCCTACCCCGCGCAGGCGCAGCACGAGGGCTCGTGGATCTTCACCGCCACCGCGCGCAGCATCGCGTTCGGCCGGCACCTGTCGCGCGAGGAGCGCTTCTTCACCCACTTCCTGCCCGCCGCGCTGGCGCTGCTGGTGCTGGCGTTCTGCGCCATCGCGCTGAGTGGCTTGTACGGCGTGCTGCCGGCGGAGATGCGCACCGCCACGCTGGCCATCTACGCGCTGGTGCTGATGCCGCTGGGCTGCCTGGTGGTGGCCAACCGCACGCTGCGCGCGCTGCTGTGCGAGAACCGGCAGGTCCGCCGCCACGCGCCGGCCGCCGACGCCGACGGCGCCGGACCCGCGCGCACGGCGCCGCCGCCCCCGGTGGCGCTGAGCGAGCAGGAACGCACCGCCGGCACGCCCGAGCAGGCGGCCGCGCTGCTCGCCGCCACCCGCGACGGCGACATCGAGCGCGCGCTGGCACTGCTCGACGCCGGCGCCGACCCGGACACCGCCCCGCCGCCGGGCGACCGCGACCAGCGCCCGGCGCTGATGCTCGCCGCGCTGCTGCCCGACACCCGCCTGCTGCGCGCCCTGATCGCCAAGGGCGCCGCCGTCGACCGCGCCGTCGGCGGGCTCACCCCGCTGCTGGCCGCCACCCGCGACAGCCGCGCCGGCCGCGCCGACGCGGTGATGACCCTGCTCGCCAACGGCGCCAGCGCACTGGCCGCCGACGCCGAGGGCAACACCCCGCTGCACGGCGCCGTGCTCAGCGAGGAACCCATCGTCGCCGCCATGCTGCTGGACGCCGCCGCGCCGGTGAACGCGCTGAACAAGGCCGGCCTCAGCCCGCTCGCGGCGGCCTGCCGCGCCGCCAACTGGCCGCTGGCGAAGTTCCTGCTGGAACGCGGCGCCAAGCCCGCGCCCGCCGACGGCGAACCCGCCCTGGTCGCCGCCGCCGGCATCCCCGATGACGACCCCGAAGGCGTGAAGCTGCTGCTCAAGCACCGCGCCGCGGTGAACGCGGTGGACGCGCAGCACCGCAGCGCGCTGATGGTGGCCGCCGCCGAGGGCCACGAGCGCATCGTCCGCGCCCTGCGCGCCGCCAACGCCGACGTGGCGCTGGCCGATCGCCACGGCAGCACCGCGCTGATGGAAGCCGCGCGCGCCGGCGCCGTCGGCATCGTGCAGCTGCTGGCCGAAGCGCAGCCCGACGCGCGCGTGCGCGACGGCCACGGCCGCGACGCGCTCACCCTGGCCTGCCAGTCGCCGCGCGCCCATGCCGACACCGTGCGCGCCCTGCTCGCCCTGGGCGCCGAACCGAAGACGCCCGGCAGCGACGGCCGCAGCGCGCTCGACCACGCCGCCGCCGCCGGCCGCTGGGACCTGGTTGCCCTGCTCGATCCCGACACCCCGCTACCGGCCAGCCTGGAAGCCACCGCGGCGCCGGCCGAAGGCGCCGACACGCCGGCCCACCTGCTCGACGCGCTGCGCTTCGGGCACTGGGCCGTGGTCTCCGGCTTCGCCACCCGCGTGCGCGAATGGCCGCAGGCGGAACTGGCCCAGCTCTACCTCGAACTCGCCGCCCCCGGTCTCGGCACCGCGCGCCGCTGGCTGCTCGACCACGGCCTCGCGGCCGAAGCCCGGCTCGCCCCTGTCGCCGCCGGCGCGGAGGAGCCCGACGGCGGCGACGAGGCCGATGCCGGGCCGCGCCTGCCGCCTCCGCACCGACGCCTGTTCGACGCGCTGCTGCTGCAGCTGCCGGCCGCCACCGAGGCGGTGGACGACCTGCTCGGCGCCGGCGCCACGCCGGCCGGCGCCGGCCTGCTGGCGCAGGCGCTGGGCCGCCTGCAGGGTTCCGTGCAGGGCGCCGCGCTGCCGCTGGCCATGCTCGAGCGCGGCGCCGACCCGTTCGGCCCGGACGCGCAGGGCCGTACCCCGCTGCACCTCGCCACCGCCGCCGGCCAGCACGCCCTGCTGCATGCCCTGCTGGCGCGCGGCTGCGATCCCAACGCACGCGACCACGAGGGCCGCACCCCGCTGTTCGCCGCGCTGGCGCACGGCGCCGGCGCGCTGCCGCTGGTGCGCGAGCTGGTCGCCCACGGCGCCGACGCCGAGGCCGCCGACGCCAACGGCGAGACCCCGCTGGGCCTGGCGCTGGAACACGACGACGTCGAGCGCTGGCTGGACTGGGGCGCCTGGCCGCGGCCGCGCCGACCACTGCGCGCCGACGACCTGCCGGCCGCCGCCAAGGCCGGCGCCGACGCCGCGGTGGAACGCCTGCTCGAACTCGGCTTCGCGGTGGACACCCGCGACGCGCACGGCGCCAGCGCGCTGCTGCACGCCTGCGGTGCCGGCCATCGCGAGACCGCCGCGCGCCTGCTCGACGCCGGCGCCGACGCCACCCTCGCCGCGCACAACGGCATGACCCCGCTGGGCGCCGCCGTGGGCGCGCGCCGCGAGGCACTGGTCGCGCTGCTGCTGGAGCGCGGCGCGCCGGTGGACCAGCGGCTGCCCGGCGAAGCCACCGCGCTGATGCTGGCCGCCGCGCTGGGCTACCCGGAGATCGCCGAGCGCCTGCTCGATGGCGGCGCCGACATCCACGCCGTCGACGCGCGCGGCCACGGCGCGCTGCACGCCGCCGCGCAGTTCGGCTTCGAGCACAACGACAGCCTGCGCGCGCGCCGGCTGTTCGACGTGCTGCTCAGGCGCGGCGCCGACGCGAACCTCGGCGACCGCGAAGGCAAGACCCCGCTGCTGCTGCTGCTCGGCGCCCAGCTGCGCCCCGGCAGCGACTGCGACGCCACCCACCTCGGCGCGCTGCTGCCGGTGCTACTGGACGCCGGCGCCAAGCTGGAGCACGCCGACCAGCGCGGCGTCACCGCGCTGCACGCCTGCGCCATGCACGCGCTGCTGCCGCCGGCGCGCGTGCTGCTGGCGCGCGGCGCCGACCGCGCCGCGGCCGACGCCTTCGGCCGTACCGCGGCCGACGTGGCGCGCCAGCTCGGCTACGTCGACGTCGCCCACGAGCTGGCCGCGCGCAGCGCCGGCGCCATCCCAAGCGTGCGGCAGACGCTGCGCCAGCCCGCCCAGCCGACGGAGTGACCTCGACGGGTCCCGTGCCGCGGGGCTCCCGGAGGCCGTGGACAGGCCCGGCCGCGCGACGCGGCCGGCGGCGGATCACAGCGTGTCGGTGAGCGGCTTGTCGGGATCGCGCTCGCGCGCCTGCTCCGCCTGCGGCAGCGCGTCGGCCTCGAACAGCCGCTCAAGGTCGGCCAGCGCCTCGCGGGTGGTCTGCACCAGCTTGGTCTCGTCGTCGTAGACCAGGTACTGCGTCTTCAGCAGCTCGGCATCCTGGCGACGGAAGCGCTCGACGCGGTCCATCGCGCGCTCCGGCGTCATGCCCAGCGCCACCAGCGCCTGCTTGGTCATCTTCAGGCTGGAATACAGCGTCTCGCGCACCGGGTCGTCGACGCCCATGTCCATCAGCCGCCACACGTGCTGGCGGTTGCGCGCGCGCGCCACGATGCGCAGGTGCGGGTACTGCCGGCGCACCACGCGCGCCACGCGCAGGCTGGATTCGGGGTCGTCGCTGGCCAGCACGAACACCTCGGCCTTGTCCGCCTGCGCCGCGCGCAGCAGCTCGGGGCGCGCGGGGTCGCCGTAGAAGATGTCGTTCCAGTTGCCGAAGCGGCGCACCATGTCCATCTGTTCGATGGAATGGTCCAGCGCCACGAACGGGATGCCCTCGGCGCGCAGGATGCGGCCCACCACCTGGCCCATGCGGCCGAAGCCGGCGATGATCACGCGCGGCGCGCCGGCCTCGATGGTGTCGTACTCGCGCTCGGGCTTCTTCGCCTTGCCCTCGCCCAGCAGTTTCGCCAGCAGCGCCACCAGCAGCGGGGTCAGCGCCATCGACAGGGTGATCGCCAGCACCAGCTCGCCGCCCTGGTGCGCGCCGACCAGCTTCTGCTCCTGCGCCAGCTTCAGCACCACGAAGGCGAACTCGCCGCCGCTGGCCAGCAGCACCGCCAGGCGCAGCGCGTCGCGGCGGTCCAGTCCGCCGACCAGCCGGCCCAGCGGCCACAGCAGCACGCCCTTCACCAGCAGCACGGCGGCGGTGAGGCCCAGCACCAGCAGGGGTTCGCGCAGCAGCAGGCCGACCTGCATCGACATGCCCACGCTGACGAAGAACAGCCCCAGCAGCAGGCCCTTGAACGGTTCGATGTGCGATTCCAGATCGTGCCGGTATTCGGAGTCGGCCAGCAGCACGCCGGCGAGGAAGGCACCCAGCGTCACCGACACGCCGGCCAGCTCCATCAGCAGCGCCACGCCCATCACCACCAGCAGCGCGGTGGCGGTGGACACTTCCACCGTGTCGGCCTTGGCCACGAAGCGGAACACCGGGCGCAGCAGGTAGCGGCCGCCGACCATCACCACCACGATCACGCCCAGCGTGCGCAGCGCGCCGAGCAGGTCGAAGCCGTGCTGCCCGGACGAACCGGCCAGCAGCGGCACCGCCGCGATCAGCGGGATCGCCGCCAGGTCCTGGAACAGCAGGATCGCGAACGCCTGCCGGCCGTAGGCGGTGCCGGCCTCCTTGCGCTCGCCCAGGATCTGCAGCCCGAACGCGGTGGACGACAGCGCCAGGCTGCCGCCCACGATCGCCGCCGCGCGCGGCGGCAGCCCGCAGAACGCCCAGGCGATCGCGCCGACCACCACGCTGGTGGCCAGCACCTGCAGCAGGCCGGTGCCGAACACCGAGCGGCGCATCACCCACAGCCGCTGCGGCGACAGCTCCAGCCCGATCACGAACAGCATCAGCACGATGCCGAATTCCGAGATCGTGCTGATGCCGTCCACGTTGCCGACCAGGCGCAGCACCGACGGCCCGATCACCACCCCGGCCAGCAGGTAGCCCAGCACCGAGCCCAGCCGGAAGCGCTTGGTCAGCGGCACGGCGACCACCGCCGCCAGCAACAGCACCACCGCCGTCTCCAGGAAACGATGTCCTTCCACGCGCGCGCACCTTGTCGGGGAGGGACCGATTATTCCACGCGCGCGCCGTCGCGTGCTGCGCACTGCCGCGCGGCCACGCGACGTGGGATCATCGCAGCCATGAAACGCCCTGCCGCCCTGCTGCTCGCGCTCGCCGCCGCCGGCCCCGCCGCCTGCGCCGGCACGCGCGACGCCATCCCCGTCTACGGCTACGCCGTGGTGCATGCCTACCCGCACGACACCAACGCCTACACCGAGGGCCTGTTCTACCTCGACGGCCACCTGTACGAGAGCACCGGCCAGGTCGGCGCCTCCACCGTGCGCAAGGTGGACCTGGCCACGGGCAAGGTGCTGCAGCAGGCCGACACGCCCTGGCCCGACTACGGCGAGGGCAGCGTCGCCTGGCAGGACAAGCTGATCCAGCTGACCTGGCGCAACCACGAAGGTTTCGTCTACGACCTCGCCACGCTGAAGCCGCTGGCGCGCTTCGCCTATCCCGGCGAGGGCTGGGCGCTCACCACCGACGGCAGCTACCTCTACATGAGCGACGGCACACCGGTGATCCGCCGGCTCGATCCGAACACCCTGCAGCAGGTGGGCAGCATCCACGTCACCGCCGACGGCAAGCCGCTGGAGAACATCAACGAGCTGGAATGGGTGAAGGGCCAGCTCTTCGCCAACGTATGGCTCACCACGCACATCGCGCGGATCGACCCGGCCAGCGGCAAGGTGGTGGGCTGGATCGAGCTGGGCGGGCTGGTGCCCAAGGCGGACTCCCTGGGCGACCCAGTCAACGACGTGCTCAACGGCATCGCCTACGACGCGAAGCACGACCGCCTGTTCGTCACCGGCAAGTGCTGGCCGAAGCTGTACGAGATCCGGCTGACCGGGCCGGCACGGGAACGCTGAGGTCGTTTGCCTCCTCCCCCTGCTTGCAGAGGGAGGCCGGGAGGGGAACGGGCTTGTCGCGAGCTTGCCTACCCCTCCCCGACCCTCCCCTGCACGCAGGGGAGGGAGCTCTTGCCCTCCCCGCAAGCAGAAGAGGGAGTTCTTGCATGATCAGCGCAGGCAGTGACGCCGACGCGCCGAGAAAGAACACCGAGGCCGCCGCTCGTCTCCTCCCCCTGCTTGCAGGGGGAGGCCGGGAGGGGGTCGGGCTTGTCGCGAGCTTGCCTACCCCTCCCCAACCCTCCCCTGCACGCAGGGGAGGGAGCTCTTGCCCTCTCCGCAAGCAGAAGAGGGAGTTCTTGCATGATCAGCGCGGGCAGTGACGCCGACGCGCCGAGAAAGAACACCGAGGCCGCCGCTCGTCTCCTCCCCCTGCTTGCAGGGGGAGGCCGGGAGGGGGTCGGGCTTGTCGCGAGCTTGCCTACCCCTCCCTAGCCCTCCCCGGAAGCAGGGGAGGGCGCTCATGCACGATCAGCGCGGCAGTGACGCCGACAGCGTCCGGGTGAGGATCTCCGCCAGCCGCGCCACGGCCGGGGCCGGCTCCGCCTCGGCCCGGTGCAGCGCCAGGCCCAGCATCGGCAGCGCGGGCAGGCCCGCCTCCTTCGCGGTCAAGGCGCGCACGCCGGCCGGCAGGCCCAGCGGCGTACGCACGCTTACGCCCAGGCCCGCCGTCACCGCCGCCCAGGTGCCGGCGAGGCTGGCGCTGGTGAAGGCGATGCGCCAGGCGATGCCGGCGCGGTCCAGCGCATCGATGGCGGCGCGCCGCACCAGGCAGGGCGCGTCCAGCACCACCAGCGGCAGCGGCTCGCCGCGCCGGCGCGGCTTCGGGAAGGCGGCGTCGGCCGTGCCGATCCAGCGCATCGGCAGGCGCGCCACGCGCTCCGCGTGCGGGCTGCCCTCGTCGCCGTCCCAGGCCAGCGCCAGGTCGAGCCGGCCGCGGTTCACTCCTTCCAGCAACTCCGCGTTGCGCGCGATGCGCACCTCGACGCGCAGCCGCGGATGGGCCCGCGCGAAGCGGCCCAGCACCGCCGGCAGCAGGCTTTCGCCGAAATCCTCCTGCAGGCCCAGCCGCACGCGGCCTTCCAGTTCCACGCCGCGCACCGCCGCCGCGGCCTCGTCGTTGAGCTCCAGCAGGCGCCGCGCATAGCCCAGCATCACCTCGCCCGTCTCGGTGAGCGCCATGCCGCGGCCGGCCTTGCGCAGCAGGGGCCGACCGGCCTGCTCCTCCAGCTTCTTGAGTTGCGCGCTGACCGCCGAGGTGGAGCGGTTCAACCGCTCCGCCGCGCGCGCGAAACTGCCCAGCTCCACGCCGTGCACGAAGCTGCGCAGCACGTCGGGATCGAAGGCAATGGGGCGCATGGAAATTATCCCGTTTTCATGGATCGACAATGCTGAAAATGCCGATTTTCAGGACCATACTGCGGCGCTACCGTAAGCCCCGTCAACCCCGACGAGGACACCCCCATGGCCCACGACCCCCGCTACGCCCGCGACAGCATCGGCGACATCGCCCCGAAGCTGGCCGAACTCACCGACGACGTGCTGTTCGGCGACGTCTGGTCGCGCCCCGGCCTCGCGCCGCGCGAACGCAGCATCGCCACCGTGTCCGCGCTGGTGGCGCTGAACCGCACCGAGCAGTTGCCGTTCCACCTGCGCCGCGCGCGCGACAACGGCGTCGGCGACGCGGAACTGGCCGAGCTGGTCACCCACCTCGCCTTCTACGGCGGCTGGCCGGTGGCGTTCTCCGCGCTCGGCGTGCTGCGCCGGCTCGACGACGGACAGTGAGGTCGCCGCCATGATCACGATGCAGTACGACATCACCCTGCCCGCCGACTACGACATGGCGGTCATCCGCCACCGCATCGCGGAAAAGGGGCACCTGCTCGACGGCTTCCCCGGCCTCGCCTTCAAGGCCTGGCTGCACGCCTCGCGCGACGACCGCGAACTGCCCAGCCGCGACAACCTCTACGCGCCGTTCTACCTGTGGCATGACAGCGAAGGCATGAACGCCTTCCTCGGCGGCGCCGGCTTCGCCACGCTGGCGCGCGATTTCGGCCGACCCGCGGTGCGCACCTGGATACCGTGGCAGGCGGAGCTGGCTGCCGACCTGCGCAACGCCGCCTGCGCCACGCGCGAATGGGCTGCCATCCCCGCGCACGCCGATCTCGGCAGCCTGCGAGAAACCGAGATCGCCGCGGCGCGGCAGGACCGCGCGGCCGGCGCGCTGGCCGCGATCGCGGCATACGACCCGACGGGCTGGACCCTGCTGCGCTTCCGCCTGTGGCCGACCCTGCGTCCGGACCTTGCCCGCGATGGCCGGCAGCTTTACCGCGTGGGCCATGTCTCGCAACCCGGGGCGGCTCGCTGAGCGGAGTCTTCCCACCCTCATTCCGCCTCCTCTCCACTCGCCGACATCGCTCCCTCCACCTACCGCCATTTCCCCTTCACCCATCGTCATCCCATGCCCCTCACCGTCATTCCGGCGGAAGCCGGAGGCGCTTTTCAACAGACGAAGGTCTGGTCATCCAGTCCGACGACTCGTGCGAAGCACGCAAAACCCGTTACGCGTGCTTCGCACCAGTACCTCACTGGATTCCGGCCTGCGCCGGAATGACGGTGAGGGGGAACCCGGATCTTCCCAAGGAGAACCCCATGCCCCTCGTCCGCATCGCCCTGCGCCGCGGCAAACCCGCCGCCCACCTGGCCGCCCTGCGCAACGGCGTCTACGAAGCCATGCGCGAAACCTTCGACGTGCCCGAGGACGACCGCTTCATCCTGGTCCACCAGCACGACGCCGACGAGTTCGACTGCGACCCGCACTACCTCGGCATCGACCGCAGCGACGATCTGGTGATCGTGCAGGTCGCCTGCCGCGACTCGCGCAGCGTGGCGCAGAAGCAGGCGTTCTACCGCCGCGTGGCGGAAAAGCTCGCCGCCGATCCGGGCCTGCGCCCGCAGGACGTATTCATCAACCTGCTGGAGACACGGGCGGAGAACTGGTCGTTCGGCCACGGCGTGGCGCAGTACGTCTGAGAGCCTGTTCAAAATCTCCCCGTGGCCCGCGCCGGGAGCTGTTTGCGCGCAGGCCAAGGAAGAGCGAGGGAGTGGACGTCCGTCCACGACGGAGCGATGACGCCGGCCTGTGGGCAAACAGACCCGGCCCGAAGGGTTGCCTTGCCCTGGCCGCCAGGCGGCAGCGCGCGGCTTGACCTGCCAGTCAGGCAGGCGCTGCGCCACGCACTACCACCGGGCGGCCAGGGCAAGGCAACGCGAGCTACGGGGAGATCTTGAACAGGCTCTGAGTGCCGCGCCCGTTCAGTGCGGCAGCATGCCGATCGTGCGCATCCAGGCCTCGGCGAGGCCGGGCCAGCCGGTGATCGGCTGCGCCGTGCGCCGCAGCCCGAACGCGTGGCCGCCGTGCGCGTACAGGTGCATTTCCGCCGGGACACGGGCCTTGGCCAGCGCGGTGTAATAGACCAGCGACTGGTTCACGCCGTCGGTGTAGTCGTCCTCGGCCTGCAACAGGAAGGTGGGCGACGTTTCGCGGGTGACGGACACATTCGGGTTCAACGTGCCATCGTCGGTCGCCAGGTGCCCGGGATAGATGGCCATGGCGAAATCCGGCCGGTCGCTTTGCCGGTCGGCCGCATCCACCGGCCGGTACAGCCGGCGCTTGAAGCGGGTGCTGGCCTCGGCCACCAGATACCCCCCCGCCGAGAAGCCGATCACACCCACCTTGTGCGGATCGACATGCCACTCTGCCGCATGGAAGCGCACCAGCCGCAGCGCGCGCTGGGCATCTTCGAGCGCAGGCACCGACACGGCGAAGGAATAGCACTTGCAGTGCACGTCGTAAGGCAGGCTCGGCACGCGGTATTTCAGCAGCACGCAGGTGATGCCACGGGACGTCAGCCAGTCGCAGACTTCGGTGCCTTCGAGGTCGATGGCCAGCACCTGGAAGCCCCCGCCTGGGAACACCACGACTGCGGTGCCCGTGTTCGTTCCTTTGGGTGAATAGACCGTCAGCGTGGGCTGGCTCACGTTGGTCACCGCCAGCCACGGCCGACCAGCGATCAGGTGCTCCGCCCGCAGCGTTTCGGTTTCCGGCCCCGGCATCGCCTGCATGTCGGGCGGCGTGCCCGGCCACAGCGGCATGTGCACGTGGCCGGCGGAAGGCTGCCAGACCGTTTCCGTCGCATGCGCGCACGCGCACGCCAACAGCAGACCGAAGAACACGAACCACGTTTTCATGATGCCCCTTTGCCCCGGCGCGCGGCCGAGGTTGCTTGATGAGGACGGAAGCCGGATGGAAATCCGCCCGATCATCCTGCAACGCGGATCGGTCCGGGCGCGGTCGCAATGATGGATTTTCCGTGATCGCCACCGAGGGCGGCCACCATGGACCGTTGCCGCCGCCGCGCCGGCGGCCGGGAGCGACTCCGGGGCCACATCGTCCGCAAGAACTTGTAGCATCGGCAATTCGTCCATCGGCTCATGCGACGCAACCCACATGGCAAAAACCCCCGCGGCCCTGCCGGCAAGCAAGGAGCACTACCTCGTCCTCGACGGTCTCCGCGGCGTCGCCGCCCTGATGGTGGTGCTGTTCCACATCTGCGAGGCGTACAGGCCGGACCATCCGTTGACGCAGCCGATCAACCACGGCTACCTGGCCGTGGATTTCTTCTTCCTGCTGTCGGGCTTCGTGATCGCCTATGCCTACGACGACCGCTGGCAGGCGCTGGGCACGTGGGATTTCTTCAAGCGGCGCCTGGTCCGCCTGCAGCCCATGGTCGTCATGGGCATGGCGATCGGCGCGCTGCTGTTCTACTTCCAGGCGGGCCCGGCCTTCCCGCTGATCGAGGCCACGCCGGCGTGGAAGCTGCTGCTGGTGATGCTGGTCGGCTGCACGCTGCTGCCGCTGCCGCCGTCGATGGACATCCGCGGCTGGAGCGAGATGCACCCGCTCGACGGCCCGGCGTGGTCGCTGTTCTTCGAATACGTCGCCAACATCCTGTACGCCATCGGCCTGCGCAAGTTGTCGAACCGCTGGCTGGGCGTGCTGGTGGCGCTGGCCGCCGCCTTCCTGGTGCAGTTGGCCGTGTTCGGCCGGCGCGGCGACGTGATCGGCGGCTGGTCCATCGATGCGCAGCAACTCCACATCGGTTTCGCCCGCCTGCTGTTTCCCTTCCTCGCCGGCATGCTGCTGATGCGCCTGGGCAAACGCATCCGGATCGGCCACGCCTTCGCGGCATGCAGCCTGCTGCTGGTCGCGGCGCTGGCCCTGCCCCGCTTCGGCGGCGCCGACCGCCTGTGGCTCAACGGCCTGTACGAGTCGCTGTGCGTGATCGTGGTGTTCCCGCTGATCGTGGCCATCGGCGCCGGCGCCACGCAGGTCGATGGCCTGTCCACCCGCATCGCCGGGTTCTTCGGCGAACTCTCCTACCCGCTCTACATCACCCATTACGGTCTGATCTACGTCTACACCGAATGGATCGGCACGCACGAAACGCTGCCCTTCGGCACCAAGTGCGCGGCGGGCGCCGCGGTCTTCGTCGCGAGCATCGCCATCGCGTATGCGTGCATGAGGCTTTACGACCTGCCGGTACGGAAGTGGCTGGCGGGGAAGTTCCTGAGACGTGCGGCCTAGGGAGCTTCTGGCGTTGCCTGTCATTCCGGCGCAGGCCGGAATCCAGTAGCCGCGCGGCCTGAGCAAGCGTGGTCGCTACTGGATCCCGGCCTGCGCCGGGATGACGGGCCAAACCGCGGGCAATGACTCCCTGCCGCTCACCAGGCACACGAAGGTGGGCATGCCGAAGGCGCCCTTCACCCGTCGCAGCACGTCGAGGTTTGAACAGGCCCGACTTGTCGGCAGTGACGATGTAACCGGTCGCCCTGCCGCGACGAACTGCGTGTGTCGGCCTCTCATCCTGCCGGCAGGCAGTGCCATTCCCCGCAGCCTCCATCCCCCGATCAACACAAGGAATCCGCATGTACGACATGAAGAACCTGAGCCGCCTGAAGAAGCTCGACGAAAAAGCGCCGGATGCCATGAAGGCCTTCTGGGCATTCGACAAGGCGGCCTTCGCCGCGGGCGCCCTCGACGCGCGGCAGAAGCAGTTGATCGCGGTGGCCGTGGCGCTGACCACGCAATGCCCGTATTGCATCGAGGTCCACACCAAGGCGGCGCGCGACGCCGGCGCCGACGATGCGCAGCTGGCCGAGACCGCCGTGGTCGCCGCGGCCATCCGCGCCGGCGGCGCGATCACCCACGCCACCCATCTGCTGCACGACTGACGGCGTCCCGCCACCGGGATCGTCCCGACCGGCAACCACAACGCCAGGAACCCGAACATGACCCCTCTCCTGCCCGTGCCCGCGGTACCCCGGCGGCTCGCCGCGTGGGCGCCGATCCCCCTGCGCCTGATCGTGGGCGGCGGCTTCATGGAACACGGCTTCGCCAAGCTGGGCCGCGGCGCCGATGCGTTCGCGGCGATCCTGCAGGCCATCGGCGTGCCGTTCCCGCACCTGATGTCCTGGGCCACCATCGCGGTGGAAGTGCTCGGCGGGCTGGCCATCCTGCTGGGCAGCTTCGTGGCGCTGGCCAGCGTGCCGATGGCGGTCGTGCTGCTGGTCGCCATCTTCACCGTGCACCTGCCCTACGGCTTCAGCTCGATCAAGCTGATGACCGTGACGCCCGCCGGCGCGCACTTCGGGCAGCCGGGCTACGAATGCGACCTGCTCTACCTCGCCGGCCTGGCGACGCTGGTGCTGGGCGGCGCGGGGCCCTGGGCGCTGGACAAGCTGTGGCGCAAGCGCCCGGGGCAGTCCGCACCGGGGGCCGGTCCTGCGTGACATACCGGCGTGGCAGCGCTATTCGCCGCGCAGCCACCTCGCCGCGTCCACCGCGAAATAGGTGAGGATGGCATCCGCGCCCGCGCGCTTGAACGCGGTGAGCGTCTCCAGCACCACTGCCTTCTCGTCCAGCCAGCCATGCTGGCAGGCGGCCTTGAGCATCGCGTACTCGCCGCTCACCTGGTAGACGAAGGTGGGCATGCCGAAGGCGTCCTTCACCCGGCGCAGCACGTCGAGGTAGGGCAGGCCGGGCTTCACCATCACCGCGTCCGCGCCCTCCTGGATATCCAGCTCGACCTCGCGCAGCGCCTCGTCGCCGTTGCCCACGTCCATCTGGTAGGTGTGCTTGTCGCCCTTGCCGAGGTTGGCGGCGGAGCCGACCGCGTCGCGGAACGGACCGTAGAACGCCGAGGCGTACTTGGCCGAGTAGGCGAGGATGCGGGTGTGGACGTGGCCGGCCGCCTCCAGCGCGTCGCGGATGCGGCCGATGCGGCCGTCCATCATGTCCGAGGGCGCCACGAAATCCATGCCGGCCTCGGCCTGCGCCAGCGACATCTTCACCAGCGCCTCGACGGTGGGCTCGTTCATCACGTAGCCGTGCGCGTCGACCAGGCCGTCCTGGCCGTGCGTGGTGTAGGGGTCGAGCGCCACGTCGCCGATCAGGCCCAATTCGGGGTACGCCGCCTTCAGCGCGCGGGTGGCGCGGTGCATCAGGTTGCCGGGATTCCACGCCTCGCGCGCGTCCTCGCTCTTCACGTCCTGGCCCGGCGAGGGGAACAGCGCCAGCGCGGGGATGCCCAACCGCACGCATTCGCCGGCCAGCTTCAGCAGCTCGTCGATCGACAGCCGCGACACGCCCGGCATCGACGGCACCGGCTCGCGCTGGCCTTCGCCCTCGATCACGAAGGCGACCATGATCAGGTCGGACGGCAGCAAGGTGTGCTCGCGCATCAGCGCGCGGGAGAAAGCGTCGCGGCGCATGCGGCGCATGCGGATGGCGGGGAAGCTCATGGCGGGACTCGTCGAACGGTGTCCGTCCATTCTAGCGCCGCGCGCCGGCCGCGCCCCCGCCGCGGACACGTTGCCGCGCCACGAACCGCCAACATCGGACCAACGGTATCGACACGCCGGCAGGCGCATGCTTCGGCGATCCCCACCCGACCGCCCGGCGCCCCGACATGAACATCCCCGCTCCCCGCCGCCACTGGCACGCGCCGAAGCATGCGCGTTATCTCGGCCCGCACGACGACGATGCGCCGCTCGACGTCACCCTGGTGCTGCGCCGTCGCGGCGAGGCGCCGCCGGCGGCCGCCTGGCCGCTCCACCCGCCGATGCGGCGCGCCGATTTCGGCGCCCGCTGCGGCGCCGATCCCGCCGACCTGGACCGCGCGCGCGACTTCGCCCGCACGCACGGCCTGCAGGAAACCGGCTGCCAGCCGCACCGCCGCGCGCTGCACCTGCGCGGCCCGGCGGCCGCGCTGCAACGCGCCTTCGGCGTGCGCCTGGGCCACTACCAACCCGAGGACGGCGGCGCGCCCTTCGTCGGCTGCGCCGAGGCGCCCGCGCTGCCCGAAGGCGTGATCGCCGTGCTGGGCCTGGACCGCCGCCCGGTCGCCCGGCCGCAGTTCCGCAAGCCGCTGGCGCAGCCCAGCCGGAGCTACACGCCGCTGCAGCTCGGCCAGCTCTACGGCTTCCCGGCCGGCGACGGCGGCGGCCAGGGCGTGGCGATCATCGAGTTCGGCGGCGGCTACCAGGAAAGCGACCTCGCGACGTACTTCCAGTCGCTGGGCCTCGCGAAGACACCCACGGTCACCGCGGTATCCGTCGCCGGCGGGCAGAACCAGCCGGGCGGCGACGCCGACGCGGAGGTGATGCTGGACATCGAGGTCGCCGGTGCGCTGGCGCCGGCGGCGAAGTTCGCGGTGTACTTCGCGCCGAACACCGACCAGGGTTTCTACGAGGCGATCTCGCAGGCCGCGCACGACGACACGCACAAGCCCTCGGTGATGTCGATCAGCTGGGGCGGTCCGGAGGACAGCTGGACCGGCGCCTCGCGCGACGCGATGCAGAGCGCGCTGCAGGACGCCGTCGCGCTCGGCGTCACGGTGGCCGTGGCCGCTGGCGACAGCGGCTCCTCCGATGGCGAGGACGACGGCCAGCCGCACGTGGACTTCCCCGCGTCCAGCCCGTACGCGCTGGCCTGCGGCGGCACCCGGCTGGTGGCCAACGGCAGCGCCATCAACAGCGAGACGGTGTGGAACGAGACCCGCGCCAACGAAGGCGCCACCGGCGGCGGCGTCAGCACGGCGTTTCCCCTGCCCGACTGGCAACAGGACGCCGGCGTGCCCAGGGCCCCGGACGGTTCCGCCGGCCGCGGCGTGCCCGACGTGGCCGGCGACGCCGACCCGCGCACCGGCTACCAGGTGCGCGTGGACGGCGAGGACCAGGTGATCGGCGGCACCAGCGCGGTGGCGCCGTTGTGGGCGGCGCTGCTGGCGCGGCTCAACCAGCAGCTCGGCGCGCCGCTGGGCGACGCCCACGCGGCCATCTACCAGATCGGCGGCAAGGCGTTCCGCGACGTCACCGTGGGCGACAACGGCGACTACCAGGCCGGCACGGGCTGGGATGCATGCACCGGCTGGGGCAGTCCCGACGGGCAAACCCTGCTCGACGCGCTGACGGCGCTGGGCGGGAGTTCCGGCAGCGCCTAGCCCTTTTCTCCCTCCCCGGAGAGAAGAGGAAGCAGAGCCGCGCTAGGCCGGCGCCAGCATCCACTCGTGGTCGCCGGTCGCCACCCGCCGCAGCGGCAGGCCGTACACCTCGGACAGCACGTGCGGCTCCAGCGCCTCGGCCGGCGGCCCGTGGCGCAGCAGCCGGCCGTGTTCCAGCAGGGCCGCCTCGTCGGCGTAGCGCGCGGCGAGGTTGAGGTCGTGCAGCACCGCGATCACGCCGAAACCCTGGCAGGCCAGCAGGCGCGCGCGGCGCAGCACGAAGTGCTGGTGGGCGATGTCCAGTCCCGCCTCCGGCTCGTCCAGCAGCAGCCAGGACGGACCGTCGCCGCCCTCCCATACCTGCGCCAGCACGCGCGCCAGCTGCACGCGCTGCCGTTCGCCGCCGGACAGTTCCAGGTAATTGCGCCCGCGCAGGTGCCAGGCGTGCGCGGCGCGCAGCGCGGCGTCGGCGATGCGGCGGTCGTCGACCGCGTGGCGCACGCCGTGCGGGCTGCGGCCCAGCAACACCACCTCGTCCACGCGGAAGCCGAAACCCAGTTGCACCTGCTGCGACAGCATCGCGCGCCGCCGCGCCAGCGCCGCGGGCGGCCACTGCGCGAGCGGGCGCTCGTCCAGCGTCGCCTGTCCCTGCGTGGGGGCCAGCAGGCCGGCCAGTACGCCGAGCAGGCTGCTCTTGCCGGCGCCGTTCGGCCCCACCAGCGCGAGCAGGCGGCCGGGCTGCGCGCGCAGGTTCACCGCCTGCAGCACGCGCCGCTCGCCGCGTTGCAGGTGCACGTCGCGCACGGCCAGTTCGCCCGAACCGGCGTCGTTCCATCCGGCCGCCGCGGGCAGCGCGTTCATGCCGGCGCCTCGCCGATCCGCGTGCGCAGCAGCAGCCACAGGAAGAACGGCCCGCCCAGCAGCGCGGTGAGCACGCCGATCGGCAGCTCGGCCGGCGCCACGACCACGCGCGCCGCCATGTCCGCGCCGATCACCAGGGTGGCGCCGGCCAGCGCGGAGGCGGGCAGCAGCAGGCGGTGGTCCGGCCCCCACAGCAGGCGCAGCACGTGCGGCACCACCAGGCCGACGAAGCCGATCACGCCGCACATCGCCACCGCCGCGCTGGTCGCCAGCGCCACCAGCGCGATCAGCTCGCGCCGCAGCCGCGCCGGCTGGAAGCCGAGCAGCGCCGCTTCCTGCTCGCCCAGCAGCAGCGCGTTGAGCGCGCGCGCGCGGCGCGGCAGCAGCAGCACCGGCAGCAGCATCGCCGGCGCCACCGCGGCCAGCCGCACCCAGTCGGTGCCGCCCAGGCTGCCCAGGGTCCAGAAGCTGAGGTCGCGCAACTGGTGCTCGTTGGCGAGGTAGGTGAGCAGGCCCACGCCCGCCATCGCGATGGCGTTGATCGCCACCCCGGCCAGCAGCAGCATCGCCATGCCAGGCCGGCGCCGGCCCAGCAGGTAGACCAGCAGGGTGGACGCCAGGCCGCCCGCGAACGCGGCCAGCGCGATGCCGAACGAGGCCAGCAGGGTCGGCGCGGTGGCGAGCAGACCGCCGCCCAGCACGATCATCCCGATCGCGCCCAGCGCCGAGCCGGCGGAGACGCCGACCAGCCCCGGCTCGACCAGCGGGTTGCGGAACAGCCCTTGCATGGTCGCGCCGCTCACCGCCAGCGCGGCGCCGACCAGCGTGGCCATCAGCACGCGCGGCAGGCGCAGCATCAGCACCACCATGTCGTCGCCCCGCGCGGGACGGCCGGCCAGCCAGCGCCACAGGGCGCCGACCACCTCGGCGGCGCCCAGGCGCATCGCGCCGCAGGCCAGCCCCGCCACCACGGCGAGCAGCAGCAGCCCGGCCAGCCCCGCCAGCGCGAAGCGGCGCGTGGAGCGCGCGCGCGGGCGCGGCAGCGCGACGGCGTTCATGGCCGCACGGACGCCAGTGCGCGCTGCAGCGCCAGTTCGCGGTCGGCGTTGCGCGGGCCGAAGCCGAGCAGCGCCTGGCCGTCCACGAACACGATGCGCCGCGCGCGGCCGGCCGGCGTCTGCGCCACGCCGGGCAGCTTCAGCACGCCGTCGACGCCGCCCAGCGCCTGCTCGCGCTCGTGCATCAGCACGATCACGTCCGGCGCCAGCGCCACCAGCGCCTCGGCCGAGACCGCCTTGTAGCCGGTGAAGCTGTCCGCCGGATCGACGCCGCCCGCCAGCGCGATCGCGTGCGTCGCCGCGGTGTCGCGGCCCGCCGCCATCGGGCTGCCGGAGCCGGCCGACAGCAGGAACACCACGCGCGGGTGGTACGCCATCTTCGCCACGCGCCCGGCGAGCGTGGCGTAGTCGGCCTCGAGCCGCTTCGCCAGCCGTTCCGCCGCGTCCTCGCGGCCGAGGATGCGGCCGACGCGGCGCAGCTTGTCCAGCACGCCATCCGGCGTGTGCGACACCGGCATGTGCTCGATGCGCACGCCGGCCTCGCGCAGTTGTTCCAGCACCTGCGGCGGGCCGGCGTCGGCGGTGGCCAGCACCAGTTGCGGACGCAGCGACAGCACGCCCTCGGCGGAAAGCTGGCGCACGTAGCCCACGTCGGGCAGCTTGTGCGCCGCCTCGGGCCATTCGCTGGTGCTGTCCACGCCGACCAGCGACGACTGCGCGTCCAGCGCGTAGACGATCTCGGTGATGTCGCCGCCCAGCGCGACGATGCGCGTGGGCGTGGCGGCGACGGCGCACAGCGGCAGCAGCGACATCGCCACCGCCAGCAGCCAGCGCCCACGCCTGGCTCCCTCCCCTGCTTGCAGGGGAGGGTTGGGGAGGGGTCCCCCAAGCTCGCCGCGAGGTTGCACCCCCTCCCAACCTCCCCCTGCACGCAGGGGGAGGAGAAAAGCGAATCCACGCCCACGCCTGGCTCCCTCCCCTGCTTGCAGGGGAGGGTTGGGGAGGGGTCCCCCAAGCTCGCCGCGAGGTTGCACCCCCTCCCGGCCTCCCCCTGCACGCAGGGGGAGGAGAAAAGCGCGGCGGTTCATGCGGCGACCTCCGCCGCGGGCAGGCCGTCGGCCAGCGCCCGCCAGTCGTCCCGCTCCGGCACGCCGGGCTTGCGCTCGCCGAACACCTGCACGATCTGCCCGCCCTGCGCGTCGTACAGTTCCAGCGAGGTGACCGCGCCGTCCGGGGTGGGCTTCTTCACCACCCAGCTCTCGGCGACGTGGTCCTCGCGCAGGTGCAGGTTGAAGTCCTCGTCGAGCACGTTGAGCCACGGGCCCACGGTGCGGACGTTGCGCACCGGGCCGGTGTGGATCTGCACCACGCCGGGCGAGCCGGTGAACACCATGATCGGCAGGCCGTCGGTGGCGGCCACGTGCAGCACGGTGCGGATCGCGCCCTTGCCCACCGGCCGCGCGAACTCCGGGCCGACCAGGCGCAGCGCCTGCGCACGGGTCACCTTGTGGCGCTTCAGCAAGGCGTAGAAATCGTGCGGGTCGCGCATCGCGCGCCAGCCGGCGCGCAGGCTGTCCAGCGCCACCGCGTCGTCGTGCAGCAGCCGCGGCAGCGGGTCGGCCACGCTGCGCACCTCGAGCAGCGGCGACTGCACCGCCGCCGCGAAACCGCCGACCAGGCTGTTCCAGGCCGCCGCATCGGTGTCGTCCGTGCGATACACCTTGTGCACCGCGCGGCCGTCGCCGTCGAAGAACTGCAGGCTCTGCAACTGGCGCCCGTGCGACGCCTCGCGCACCGCGAAACCGGACTTCCAGTGGGTGAGGAAGACACGCAGGTCGATCGCGCCGTTCAGCACCACGCCCATCGCGGGGCCGAGGTCGACGTGGTCGAAGCAGCCCTTCTTCTCGTGCACGCAACTGTCGTTGCGGGTGAGGATCATCACCCGGCCCAGCGCGGGCAGCGCGCGGATCAGGTCCGCCCACGGCCCGTCCAGCCGGATCACGCCGTCGCCGCAGCGGCTGGCGACCAGTTCGCCCTCGCTCACGCCCAGCCGCTCGGCGAGGTCGCGCGCGCGCAGGTTGGGTTCGCTCTCGCGCAGGCGCTGCCAGGCCTGCTGGAGCTGCAGCGGCGGCATCGCCTGCGCCTTCGGCGCGGCGGGTTCGTTCAACATCGCGGTATCGTCCATCGGATCGTCCCTCCGTCAGAAGGCGAGCTTCGCGGCCACGCTGACGCTGCGGCCGGGCATGCTGAGGCGGTCGACCGGCAGGCTGCCGGGGCCGGCGTCGTTGACGCCGTTGCCGCTGACCAGGTTGCCCAGCGCGCCGCCGTTCAAGTTGCCCCAGTCCCAGTAGGTGCGGTCGGTGAGGTTGCTGATGCCGGCGTACAGCTCCAGGTTCGCGACCGGCGTGTAGTGCGCGTAGAGGTCGAGCGTGCCGTAGCCCGGCGGGCGGAACGTGGCTGGATCGCTGAGCCGGCTGTGCCGGCGCACGGCGGTGCCGACCAGTTCCGCGCCCCAGTTCGCCGCGTCATAGCTGACACCCAGCACCAGCTTGGCCGGATCGACCGTGTTGAGCGGGCTGTAGCCGGTATCGCCGGGCTGGATCAGCCGGCCGCTGGCCACCGCCGCGCTGCCGTGCAGCGACCAGCCGCCGAGCGCATCGGTGAAATCGCCCAGCCGCAGCACGCCGCTGGCCTCGACGCCCCGGATGGTGGCCTTGCGCGCATTGACCGCGCGGAAATACTGGCTGAAGAACGCGCCCGGCGACATCTGCTGCGCCCAGGCCGGCACCTGCGACGGATCCAGTTCGTAGCCCGACCAGATGAAGTCGCGGTAGCGGTTGTAGTAGGCGGCCACGCTGAACCAGCCGGCGTCGCCCTTGCCGCGCAGGCCGATCTCGGCGCCGCGGCTGGTTTCGGACTTCAGGTCGGGGTTGGGCAGGAAGGCGATGTTGATGCCGGGGATCGGCTGCTCGTTCCAGGAACCGGCGATTTCGCTGTAGAGCGGCGGACGGAAGCCGTAGGCGTAGTCGGCATAGGCACTCAGCGCGTCGCTCAGGTGCCACACCACGCCCAGCTTGGGCGAGACGTGGTTCTTCCCGTAGTTGGCCTGCACGTAGCCCGGGTTGTAGGCCAGGTACAGGGCGTCGTCGTCGGGCTGGTATTCGTAGCGGTCGGCGCGCAGGCCGGGGGTGATCTCCAGCCGTCCGCCGAACAGGCCGATCTGGTCCTGGCCGAAGACCGAATAGCGGTTGGTGTCGCTTTCCGGGATCAGGTGCAGCGGGTAGTCGCCGGGCAGGAAGGCGCTGCTGCTGCCGCGCGCGCCGGTGAGCTTGTTGATGCCGTAGCCGCCGACGGCCGACTGCGCGTGGGTGCGCGAGGCTTCCGCACCGTAGCTGATGACCTGGCTGACCGAAGCGTCGTCGCCGAGATGCCTGGTCGCCACCAGGCGTCCGCCGAACACCTTCTCCTGCAAGGGCAGGCTGTCGTAGAAGCGCGCCACCGTCGCGCTCTCGGTCTGGGTGCGGGTGCGCGTGCGGCTCTTCTGCCAGTAGACGTTCCAGTCCAGTGTGTCGGCCAGCACCGAGTCCAGGTGTGGGAACCACTGGCCGGCGCTGGCGCGCACGCGCGTGTTCTCGTCCTGGGAACGGTAGTAGCCGGAGGACGGCGTGATCTCGGAAAGGCTGTCGGTGCGCGTGCGCATCTGCGAGCCGTCGAGGATCACCCGGTCGGTGCGGCCGCTGGCGGCGGTGTGCACGTACTTGCCGAGGAAGCCGTCCAGGCCGTAGCTGAGCGGATCGGGCCGGGTGCGCGTGGCGCCGCTGCCGCCGACGTCGCCCTGGTTGGCGGTCTCGTGGCCCTCGCGGTGGTTGATCACGAACAGGATGCCGTTGCGCGCGCCGCCGCCGGCCAGGGTGGCGGTGGAGGACAGGCTGCGGTCGCTGCTGTCGTACTGCTCCTTCAGCGCGATGTAGGTGTCCCGGCCCGGCGCGAGGTAGTCGGCCGGGTCCTTGGTCTCCAGGCGCACCACGCCGCCCAGCGCATCCGACGGATCGAGCGCCGAGGCCGGCCCGCGCACGATCTCCACCTGCTTGACGTCGTCCAGGTCGATGAAGTTGCGCCCGGCGCGGAAGCTGCCGCCGGCGACGTCGGCGCCGAACGAGGCGGGCATCGACACGCCGTCGAGCACGATCTGCGTGCGGTTGCCGGACAGGCCGCGGATGTTGAAGCTGTCCAGGCCGAAGCGGCCGGCCGTGCCGATCACCGAGACGCCCGGCTCGTAGCGCACCAGGTCGCGGATGGTGGTGACCAGGTGGCGGTCCATCTGCACCCGGCCGATCACCGACACCGTGCCCGGCGTGTCCAGCCGGATCGTGGGCGCGGTCGCGGTGACCTTCACCTGCGGCAGGTCGGTGGCCCCGGGTGGAACCGGGGCGGGCGTAGCGGGGGGGGCCGGCTCGGCGGCCAGCGCCGGCCAGGCCAGCGTGGCGCAGACCAGGACGGCCAGCGGGGACTTGCGCACGATCATGAAGAATCCTCTGCCTTGCGTGGAATGCACGCGGCTTGCTGGCAAAGGAGGCGCGGGGTTCGCGCCTGCGGCTGGCGGCCGGAATGGATGGGCGAGCGGCCCGCGCGGGGCGGCCGGTCGTTTCTGCAAATGAGAATTTATCGCATTTACAGGACGGGCGCCAGTCCCCCGGCCCGTTCCAGGAATCCGCTTTCCCCGGGTTTTCCAAATGGACGTCTAGCCGGCTTTTTCGCCGACCCCGCATCCTCCGCGGCGGCCTTGCCGCCGCGGCCATGCGCGGGCGCATGCGCTCCGGACTGGACGAACCGGCCCCGGCACGGCACGCTGTATGGATTTCCCCGCCAGGATCGTCATGAGTTCCCAGCACGCCACCCCCACCCTGCTCGCCGACCTGGGCGGCACCAACGTCCGCTTCGCCCTCGCCGACACCGGCCGCGCCGATCCGTTGCTGATGGACAGCGTGCGCCGCTACCGGGTGCGTGACTTCGACACCCTGGCCGACGCCATCCGCCAGTACTTCGCTGATACCGGCCATGCCGCGCGCTCGGCCACCATCGCGGCCGCCGGCCGCATCGCCAACGGCGAGACGGTGCAGATCACCAACAATCCCTGGGCGGTGTCCGCGCGCGACCTCGAGCAGAAGCTGGCGCTGGACTCGGTGAAGCTGGTCAACGACTTCGCCGCGCAGGGCATGGCGGTGCCGTTGCTGGGCGCGCCGCACCTCACCGCGGTCGGCCCGCAGCCGCTGCCGCGGCGCGACGACGCGCCGTCGCAGACCTACGTGGTGATGGGCCCCGGCACCGGCCTGGGCGTGGCCGGCCTGCTGCTGCGCGAGGGCCACTGGATCGTGCTGGAGACCGAGGGCGGCCACGCCGGCTTCGCCGCCCACACCGCCGAGGACGTGGAGATCCTGCACCGCCTCAACGCGCGCTTCGGGCGCGTGTCCAACGAGCGCATGATCTGCGGCAACGGCCTGGTCAACCTGTACCTGGCGCTGGCCGACATCGCCGGCGAACCGGCCGAGGAGTACACACCGGAAGACATCACCGCGCGCGCCGAGAACGGCAGCGACGCGTTGTGCGTGCGCACCGTCGAGACGCTGGCCGGGATCTTCGGCAGCGTGGCCGGCGACCTGGTGCTGAGCCTGGGCGGCTGGAACGGCGTCTACCTCACCGGCGGCGTGCTGCCGATCCTGCTGCCATGGCTGCGCCGCGGCGGCTTCCGCGAACGCTTCGAGGCCAAGGGCCGCTTCCGCGAGACGATGGAACAGGTGCCCACGGTGGCCGTGGTGCACCCGGAACCCGGCCTGCTCGGCGCCGCCGCGCTGGCCCGCGTGCAGGCCGGCCTGCCGCTGCTGCCGCCGCGCGACTGAAACCCCGCGCGCGGTTCACGCGCCGCGCGGCATACTTGTCCGCCCCACGCGCCGGAGTCCCTCATGTCCCGCACGCCCCTGCTGTTCGACCTCGACGGCACCCTGATCGACAGCGTGTACCAGCACGTGCTGGCCTGGAAGGAGGCGCTGGACGGCGAGGGCGTGGAGCTGTCGGTGTGGCGCATCCATCGCAAGGTGGGCATGAGCGGCGGCCTGTTCACCAACATCCTGCTGCGCGAGACCGGGCTGGAGATCACCGAGGAACGGCTGGAACGCCTGCGCGTGCGCCACGCCGAGGCGTTCAACCGCTACCACGCGCAGGGCGCGGTGCGGCCGCTGCCCGGCGCGCGCGAGCTGCTGGCCTACCTCACCGAGCAGCGCATGCCGTGGGCGATCGCCACCAGCGGGCGGATGGAGACCGCCGCGCACAACCTCGCGGCGCTGGGCGTGGACCCGGCGAAGGTGCCGGTGGTGACGCGCGACATGGTGCGCCACGCCAAGCCGGACCCCGACCTGTTCGTGGCCGCGGCCGAACGGCTGGGCGTGGACATCCGGCACGCGCTGGTGGTCGGCGACAGCATCTGGGACATGCTGGCCGCCCAGCGCGCCCGCGCGCTGGGCGTGGGGCTGCTGTCGGGCGGCTACGGCCAGGACGAACTGGAGCGCGCCGGCGCCTTCCGCGTGTACGACGACCCGGCCGACCTGCTGCGCCACATCGACGAGGTGGCGGCGCGCGACTGAGCCGGCGCGTCCGGTGGCGCGGCACGCGCGGCGCCGCCGGAAACGAACAGCCCCGCTTCGCGACCGCCGGCCATCAACGCGTGACCGAAGCCGGAGCCGCCGGCGACGCAGCGCTGCCGGCATCGGCCGGCGATGCGTCCTGGGCCCCGGGCGATTCGACCGTATAGCCCCCTGCCCGCAGCCGGGCGAGGTAGCCGTCCGGCGCCAGCAGGTCGCGCATCGGCAGCAGCGCCAGCGTGCTGCGGTGCTGCGCCAGCGCCTGGACCGCCGCCGCCATCCAGCTCCGCGCCAGCTTTTCCGGCAGGTCGTCGAGGCCCTGCTGGCGCGCGAAGGCGGCCCCGCTCAGCGCGTCGGCGCAGGCTTGCCCGGCATGGTCGCGCGGCAGCCGCGCCAGGGTGTCGATGTCGCCGGTGGCCCAGGCGTTGGCGCGCGCCTGCATGTTCGGCACGCCGTACTCGACGCGGTCCAGCATCTGCCCGAAGCAGGCCAGGTCGTCCATGCTGCCGTGGCGGAACGATTTCAGCGCCGCCTTCGGATCGGCGATGGCGACCACGTAGTCGGTCTTCACCAGCGGAATGTCGTGCTGCCTAGCCAGCTTCTCCACCCGCTTGCGCGCCACGTCGCGGTCGTCGAGCCCGGCCCGCTTGATGGCCGCCTGGTAGAGCTTGAGCCCGGCGAAGATCGGGCGGTACTTCTCCACGCCGCGATCGCGCCCGAGGTACTGCGCCTTCAGCGTCTGCCAGCGCGCGTACAACGGCGGCGGCAGCACCTGCGCCAGCCTGCGGCCACCGGGATCGTCGCGGATGCCGATCAGCCGCGGCAACAGCAGCAGCGTGCCGAAGAAGCCCAGCTTGGCGTGCAGCGCGATGCCGGGCGGCCGCAACACGGCCTGCGAGGCCAGCTCCACCGCGGTCACCTGCCGCGCGGACCACGCCATCTTCTTCGGCAGCGGCGCGAGCGTGCCGAGGATCCACAGCACGTGGCCATCCTTGCTCACCTTCCACAACCCGGGGCCGGGCAGCTCACCGCTGACCACTACCGCGGGCAGGTCCCGTGCGGCGGATGCGGCCGGCGTGGGCACCGTCTGCGCCGCCGCCTGCAGGCCGGCCAGGGCCAGCACCGCGATCATCCACAGCCTGCCGTGCATGCTCCCTCCCTGCAGTTGCGGCATCCCGTCAATGTCCCGGATTCGGACCGGCGCGCCGCGGCCAGGTTCCCGCATGCGGCGCCATGATGGCGGAACGGGCGCCAGCGCGCCCGTTCCGTCCTGCGGACCCGCCCTACTTCAACTGCGCCAGCGCGGCGTTGAAGGTGGCGCTGGGCCGCATGGCGCCGCCCACCAGGCCGAGGTCGGGGTGGTAATAGCCGTGGATGTCCACCGGGCGGCCCTGCACGCCGTTGAGCTCGGCCACGATCTTCGCCTCGTCCCGCGCCAGCGCCTGCGCCAGCGGGGCGAACCTCGCCTTCAGGCCGGCGTCGCTGTCCTGAGCCGCCAGCGCCTGCGCCCAGTACAGCGCCAGGTAGAAGTGGCTGCCGCGGTTGTCCAGCTCGCCGACCTTGCGCGCAGGCGACTTGTCGTTGTCGAGGATCCTGCCGTTGGCCTGGTCCAGCGTCTTCGCCAGCACGCCGGCGGCGGCGTTGCCGTAGCGGTCGGCCACGTGCTCCAGCGAGGCGGCCAGGGCGAGGAATTCGCCCAGCGAATCCCAGCGCAGGTAATCCTCTTCCAGGAACTGCTGCACGTGCTTGGGCGCGGAACCGCCGGCGCCGGTCTCGAACAGGCCGCCGCCGGCCATCAGCGGCACGACGGAGAGCATCTTGGCGCTGGTGCCCAGCTCCATGATCGGGAACAGGTCGGTAAGGTAGTCGCGCAGCACGTTGCCGGTGACCGAGATGGTGTCCTGGCCCTTGCGGATGCGCTCCAGCGAGAACTTCGCGGCCGCCACCGGATCGAGGATGCGGATGTCCAGGCCCGCGGTGTCGTGGTCCTTGAGGTAGCGCCCAACCTTGGCGATCAGCTCGCGGTCGTGCGCGCGGTTCGCGTCGAGCCAGAACACCGCCGGGGTGGCCGACAGGCGCGCGCGCTCCACCGCGAGCTTCACCCAGTCCTGCACCGGCGCGTCCTTGGTCTGGCACATGCGCCAGATGTCACCGGCTTCCACGGCGTGCTGCAGCAGCACCTTGCCGGAACCGTCGACGACCTTCACCACGCCGTCGGCGGCGAGCTGGAAGGTCTTGTCGTGCGAGCCGTATTCCTCGGCCTTCTGCGCCATCAGGCCCACGTTGGGCACGCTGCCCATCGTCGCCGGGTCGAACGCGCCGTGCGCCTTGCAGTCCTCGATCACCGCCTGGTAGACGCCGGCATAGCTGCGGTCGGGGATCACCGCCTTGGTGTCCTCGAGCTTGCCCTCGGCGTTCCACATCTTGCCGGAGTCGCGGATCATCGCCGGCATCGAGGCGTCGATGATCACGTCGCTGGGCACGTGCAGGTTGGTGATGCCCTTGTCGGAGTTCACCATCGCCAGCGCCGGGCGCCGGGCGTACTCCGCCGCGATGTCGGCCTTGATCCCGGCCTGCGTCGCCTCCGGCAGCTGGCCCAGGCGCGCATACAGGTCGCCGATGCCGTTGTTCGGGTCGAAGCCCACCTGCTTCAGCGCGTCCGCGTGCTTCGCCAACACGTCCTTGTAGAACTCGCCCACCACCACGCCGAACATGATCGGGTCGGACACCTTCATCATGGTGGCCTTGAGGTGGAGCGAGAACAGCACGCCCTGCTTCCTGGCGTCCTCGATCTGCGCGTCGACGAAGGACGCCAGCGCCTTGCGGCTCATCACCGCGGCGTCGATGATCTCGCCGGCCTCGAGCGCGATCCCGTCCTTCAGTACCCTGGCGGCGCCGTCCTTGCTGGACCATTCGATCCTCACCGTGGCGGGCGCGTCGACGGTGACCGACTTCTCGCTGCCGTAGAAGTCGCCGCCATCCATGTGCGCCACATGGGTCTTCGAATCCCCGCTCCACGCGCCCATCCGGTGCGGGTGCTTGCGCGCGTAGTTCTTCACCGAGAGCGGCGCGCGGCGGTCGGAATTGCCCTCGCGCAGCACCGGGTTCACCGCGCTGCCCTTGACCTTGTCGTAGCGCGCCTTGGCGTCCTTCTCGGCGCCGGTCTTCGGCTCGTCCGGGTAGTCCGGCAGCGCATAGCCCTGCGCCTGCAGCTCCTTGATCGCCGCCTTCAGCTGCGGCACCGAGGCGCTGATGTTCGGCAGCTTGATGATGTTCGCCTCCGGCGTGGTGGCGAGCCGGCCCAGCTCAGCCAGGTCGTCGGCGATCCTCTGGCCGTCCTTCAGGTAATCGGGGAACTGCGACAGGATGCGCCCGGACAGCGAGATGTCACGCGTCTCCACCGCGATGCCCGCAGTGGCGGTGAACGCCTGCACGATCGGCAGCAGTGACTGCGTGGCCAGGAACGGCGCTTCGTCGGTCAACGTGTAGATGATCTTGGGGGTGTCGGACATGGTGACGCTGACCCTCTGGTGGTTCGGGGAAGATGATGCGGCACCCGCCGGCGCGTGCCTCGAGGCGCGGCGACCATGCGGGCGGCCATGGCGAAATCTTCCCATTGTCGTGGTTTCGCGGCGCCAGGCAAAGCGCCGCCCCTCCTATGCATGGGCGGCGGCGGGCACCGCCCGCTCAGCCTCGCTGCGCCAGCAGCCGGGCCCGACGCCGCTCGCGCCGCCTCGCGCGGCGGGCGCTCCAGCGGTCGGCGAGGCAGGAGAACACCACGTATAGCGCGGGCGTGCTGAGCAGGGTCAGGGTCTGCGAGACGAGCAGGCCGCCGATCAGGGCGATGCCGAGCGGGCGGCGCAGTTCGCTGCCTTCGCCCAGGCCGATGGCGATCGGAAGCGCGGCGAGGATGGCCACCATGGTGGTCATCATGATCGGGCGGAAGCGCACGACGCAGGCCTCGCGCACGGCGTCGCGCGGCGACTTGCCGTGCTCGCGCTGCGCCACCAGGGCGAAGTCGATCATCATGATCGCGTTCTTCTTGACGATGCCGATCAAGAGCACCAGCGCGATCTGCGCCACCACCGACAGCTCGGTGTCGGTGACCCACAGCGCCAGCAGCGCGCCGACGCCGGCGGCGGGCAGCGTGGACAGGATGGTCACCGGGTGGACCAGGTTCTCGTACAGCATGCCCAGCACGATGTACACGGTGAGCACCGCCGCCAGCAGCAGCCACAGCATGCCGCTCTGCGCCTGCTGGAAGCGGCGGAAGTTGTCGCCCAACCCGAGGCGGATGTCGCCGGGCATGCGCATGCCGTCCACGGTGTGCTGGATGATCGCGTAGGCCTCGCCCATGCTCACGCCGGGCGCGAGGTTGAAGCTGAGGTCCATCGTGGTGTACTGGTTCTCGTGGGTGATCGACGAGGGCGCCAGGCCGGGCACCTGCTTCACGATCGCGGTGATCGGGATCATCTTGCCGCCGCTGGAGCGTACGTAGATCTTGTTCAACGCGTCGGGCGTGGCGGTCTGGTTGGGCAGCGCGTTGACCACCACCTTGTACTGGTTGAGGTCGGAGTAGATGGTGCTGACCTGGCGCTGGCCGAAGGCGTCGTACAGCGCGCCGTCGATGTCGCCCACCGACACGCCCAGCCGCGCCGCGGTGTCGCGGTCGATGACGATGTTCTGGCGCAGGCCGGATTCGTCCACGTCGCTGCCCACGTCGCGCAGCTTGGGGTTCTTCTTCAGCTGGTCGACCAGCCTGGGCAGCCATTCCTGCAGTTCGGCCAGGTCGTTGCCCTGCAGCGACACCTGGTACTGCGCGCCCTGGCTGGTGCCACCGCCGCCGCTGGGCAGATCCTGGATCGGGCGCAGGCGCACGTTGAGGTCGGGGTAGCGGTCGGCCTTGGCGCTGAGACGCGCCAGCGCGGCGAAGGTGTCGTCGCGGCGACCTTCGGCGCGCGTCTTCAGCTGGATGTTGAACGAGGCGCTGGTGCCGCTGCGGCTGCTGCCCAGGCGCGTGCCCACCACCGCCACGTCGCGGTCGGCCAGCAGCATGTCGGTGATGCGCTGCAGGCGCGCCTGCGACTCGGCGAAGGACACCGTGGCGCTGGAGGTGGCGCGGCCCCAGATCAGCCCGGTGTCCTGCGGCGGGAACAGGCCGGTCTTCACCACCTTGAACAGGAAGAACGTGGCCAGGATCAGCGCCAGCGGCGTCAGCGACAGCGCCAGCACGTGGCGCAGCGAGAAGTCCAGCGCGCGGGTGTAGACGCGCAGCATGCCGGCGTGGAAGCGCTCCAGCGCGGCGCCCAGCCGCGAGGGCTTCTCCGGCTCGCGATGGCCGCGCAGGAAGCGCCCGCACAGCGAGGGCGTCAGCGTCAGCGAGACCAGCATCGACATCACGATCGCCGCCACCAGGGTCATCGTGAACTGGTGCATGAACATGCCGGTGATGCCGCCGGCGAACAGCAGCGGGATGAATACCGCGGTCAGCGAGGCGGTGATGGAGACGATGGTGAAGCCGATCTCGCGCGCGCCCGCCAGTGTCGCCTCCAGCCGCGACATGCCGGCGTCGATGTGGCGGATGATGTTCTCGATTACCACGATGGCGTCGTCGACCACGAAGCCGATCGCGATCACCAGCGCCAGCAGGGTGAGGTTGTTGAGCGTGTAGCCGAGGATGTACATCACCACGAACGCGCCGGCCAGCGACAGCGGCACGGTGATCGCGGCGATCAGCGTGGGCGCCAGCCGGCGCAGGAACAGCGCCATCGTCAGCACCACCATCGCCAGCGAGATCAGCAGCGTGGCCTGCACCTCGTGCAGCGAGGCGCGGATGGTCGGGGTGCCGTCGAAGTACGGCGTCAGCGTGGTGCCCGGTTGCAGGTAGGAGCGCAGCCCCGGCACCTCGGCCTTCACCCGGTCCACCGTGGCAATGACGTTGGCGTCGGCCTGCTTGTACACGTACATCAGGATCGCCGGCTTGCCCTGGAACCAGGCCGCCTGGTACGCGTCCTCGGTACCGGCATAGACCTTCGCCACGTCGGACAGGCGCACCGGCACGCCGTTGTGCATCGCCACCACCAGGTCGGCGAAGTCCTGCGCGTCGTGCAGCGAATCGTTGGCGGTGACGACCATCTGCGTCTTGCCGTTGCTCAGGAAGCCCTGCGGCGAGGTGACGTTGGCCGCCACCAGCGCGTTGCGCAGCTGGTCGGGCGACAGGCCCATGGCGTTGAGCGCGCGCAGGTTCACGTCGACGCGGATTGCCGGGGTGGCGGCGCCGGCGATGTCCACCGAGGAGACGCCCGGGATCTGCCGCAGCCGCTGCGCCAGCAGCGAGTCGGCCACGTCGTACAGGGCGGCGGCCGACTGCGTCTCGGAGGTCAGCGCGAAGACGATGATCGGGTCGTCGTTGGGGTTGGCCTTGCGGTAGCTGGGGGCGCCGTTGAGGCCAGTGGGCAGGTCGGGCATGGCGGCGTTGATCGCCGCCTGCACGTCGCGCGCGGCCGAGTCCAGGTCGCGCCCGTCCTGGAAGAACATCAGCACGAAGGTGCTGCCTTCGGAGCTGTGCGAATTCATGCTGTCGATGCCCGGCACCTGGCCCAGGTGGCGCTCCAGCGGCGCGGCCACGGTGGCGGCCATGGTGCTGGCATCGGCGCCGGCCTGGCTGGCGGAGACGAAGATCACCGGGAACTGCATGTCCGGCAGCGCCGATACGCCGAGCAGCGAGTAGCAGATCATGCCGATCACGAACACGCCCATCGCCATCAGCGAGGTGCCTATCGGGCGGCGGATGAACGGTGCACAGATGTTCATGCGGTACGGATCACGGCGTGTTGCGGAGTCACGGGGGCGACGGGGATCATGCCTAGCTCATTTCAACGCGCAGGCCACGATCCGGTTGAACCGGCCGCCGCAAAAAAGCCGAAAGGGGCGCCAGCCCGCAGGCCCGCCCCTCGCGGCACGATGCCGGCCCGGCCGGCACCGCGAACGTCACGCCCCGCTCCGCCGCGCCAGCGCCAGCTCGCGCTGCTCGCGACGGTGGCGCAGCCAGTCGGAGAACCGTTCCATGTAGAGGTAGATCACCGGCGTGGTGTACAGCGTGATCAGCTGCGACAGCAGCAGGCCGCCCACGATCGACACGCCCAGCGGCCGGCGCAGCTCGGCGCCGATGCCGTTGCCCAGCGCCAGCGGCAGCGCGCCGAGCATGGCGGCGGCGGTGGTCATCATGATCGGGCGGAAGCGCAGCAGGCAGGCGCGGTGGATCGCCGCGCGCGCGTCCATGCCCTTGCGCTGCGCCTCGATCGCGAAGTCGATCATCATGATCGCGTTCTTCTTCACGATGCCGATGAGCAGGACGATGCCCACGATGCCGTCCACCGACAGGTCCATGCCGAACAGGATCAGCGCCAGCAGCGCGCCCACGCCGGCCGGCGGCAGGGTCGAGATGATCGTCAGCGGGTGGATGTAGCTCTCGTACAGCACGCCCAGCACGATGTAGATCACCACGATCGCGGCCAGCAGCAGCAGCACCTCGTCGCCCAGCGAGGAGGAGAACTCCGCCGCCTTGCCGATGAACTCGCCGCGCACCTGCGGCGGGAACTTCAGCTGCGCCTCCACCTCGTGGATCGCCTCCACGCCCTGCGACAGCGAGTAGCCCGGCGCCAGGTTGAACGAGATGGTCACCGCCGGCAGCTGGTTCTGGTGGCTGATCACCAGCGGCGCGTCGGTCACCGTGGCGGTGGCCAGCGAGGACAGCGGGATGGTGCCGCCGGCGCCGATCTGGAAGCCCACGTTGCCGGTGTTGCCGATGCCGGACGGCGTGGCCGAGTTGCTCGACTTCAGCTGGCCGAAGCTGGTGGCGGTGGAGCCGGTGAGCGCACCGTTGCCGTTGCCGCGCACGGTCAGCTTGTCCAGCAGGTCGGTGCGGTTGCGGAACTGCGGCGCCACCTCCAGCACCACGCGGTACTGGTTGAGCTGGGTGAAGATGGTGGAGATCTGGCGCTGGCCGAAGGCGTCGTACAGGGTGTCGTCGATGGTCTGCACCGGCACGCCCAGGCGGCTGGCCTTCTCGCGGTCGATGTCGAGCTTCAGCGCGTTGCCCTGGTTGACCAGGTTGTTGTCCACGTCGGCCAGCTCGGGACGCTGGCGCAGCGCCTGGGTCATCCGGGTGGCGTAGGTGGCCAGGTCGGCGGATTTCACGTCGGACAGCGAGTACTGGTATTCGGTGGCGGCCACGCGGGTGTCAAGGGTCACGTCCTGCACCGGCTTCAGGTACAGCGCCACGCCGGGGATGCCGGCGGCGTCCTTCTGCAGGCTGGCGACCACGTCGTCCAGGCTGCCGCGCTTGCCGCGGTCCTTCAGCACGATGCTGAGCTGGCCCTGGTTGATGGTGGGGTTGATGGTGCCGGCGCCGATGAAGGCGGCCACGCCGGCCACCGCCGGGTCGGCGCGCAGCGCCGCGGCCACCGCCTTGGTGCGGTCCTCCATCTGCGGGAAGGCGATGTTGTCGTCGGCCTGCACCACGCCGGTGATCATGCCGGTGTCCTGTTCGGGCAGCAGGCCCTTGGGGATCACGACATAGAGGAACACGGTGACGACCAGGGTGATCGTGGCCACCAGCATGGTCAGCCGGCGGTGGTCCAGCACCCAGTCCAGCGAGCGCTCGTACAGGCCCACGGTGCGCGCCCACACCGTCAGCTTGCCGGCGGCGAGGTGGCGCTCGTGCGCGTCCTCGGCCTCGGGCAGCTGGTCGGGCTTGAGCAGGTAGGCGCACATCATCGGCGTCAGCGTCAGCGACACCAGCATCGAGATCGCCACCGCGATGGTCAGCACCCAGGCGAACTCGTGGAACAGGCGGCCGGTGACGCCGGGCATCAAGAGCAGCGGCAGGAACACCGCGATCAGCGACACGGTCAGCGACAGCACCGTGAAGCCGATCTCCCTCGCGCCGATCTCGGCCGCCTCCGGCCCGTCCTTGCCCTGCTCGATGTAGCGGACGATGTTCTCGATCATCACGATCGCGTCGTCCACCACGAAGCCGGTGGCCACGGTCAGCGCCATCAGCGAGAGGTTGTCCAGCGACATGCCGGTGAACGACATCACGCCGAAGGTGCCGAGCAGCGACAGCGGCACCGCCACCGAGGGGATCACCGTGGCCCACAGCCGGCGCAGGAAGACGAAGATCACCGCCACCACCAGCACGATGGTCAGCAGCAGGGTGAACTCCACGTCGTGCACCGAGGCGCGGATGGTGATGGTGCGGTCGGCGAACACGTTGAGGTGCACGTCGGCCGGCAGCGTGGCCTGCAGCGAGGGCAGCACCTGGCGGATCTGCTCCACCGTTTTGACGATGTTGGCGCCGGGCTGGCGGCGGATGTCCAGCAGCACCGCGGGCTTGTTGTCGGCCCAGGCGGCGAGCTGGTCGTTCTCCACGCCGTCCACCACCTGCGCCACGTCGGCCAGCCGCACCGGCGCGCCGTTCTTGTAGCTGATGATGGTGCTCTTGTATTCGGCGGCGTCCTTGAGCTGGTCGTTGGTGCCGATCGAGTAGCTTTGCGTCTTGCCGTTGAGCGTGCCCTTGGGCGCGTTGACGTTGGCCTGGGTCAGCGCGCTGCGCACGTCCTCCATGGTCAGGCCGAGGTTGGCCAGCTGCGAGGGGTTCACCTGCACACGCACCGCGGGGCGCACGTTGCCGGCGATCGACACCAGGCCCACGCCCGGCACCTGCGACAGCTTCTGCGCGATCACCGAGTCGGCCATGTCGTTGATGTCGCGCAGCGGGCGGCTGTCGGACCGCAGCGACAGGGTGAGGATCGGCGCATCGGCCGGGTTCACCCGGTTGTACACCGGCGGGTACGGCAGGTTGTTCGGCAGCGTGCCCTTGGCCTGCTCGATCGCCGCCTGCACGTCCTGCGCGGCCACGTCGATGTCGCGGCCCATGTTGAACTGCAGCACGATGGTGGACAGGCCGGCGGAGGAGTCCGAGCTCATCATCGCCAGCCCGGAGATCTGCCCCAGCTGCCGCTCCAGCGGCGTGGTCACCAGCGAGGCCATGGTGGTGGCGCTGGCGCCGGGGTACTGCGTGGTCACCACCAGGCTGGGCGCCTCGATCTCCGGCAACGCCGACACCGGCAGCTGGCGGTAGCCGAGGATGCCGAGCAGCAGCACCGCCACCATCAGCAGCGAGGTGGCGATCGGCCGGCGGATGAAGAGGGTGGAGAAGCCCATGGATGCGAACCCTTGTTGCGGCCTCGTGCCGCGTGGTGTGTCAGCCCCTCCCCTGCGCGCGGGGGAGGGCCGGGGAGGGGTGCCGCGCGCCGCGAAGTCCGCGCCCGCTCCCGGCCTCCCCCTGCGGGCAGGGGGAGGCGTTCAGATCAATGCCCGCGGCGACCGCGGCCGCCCTGGCCGGACTTGGCGGCCTTCTGCAGCTCCGCCGCGGTGGGCGCCGGCGGCACCTCGCCGGGCTTCAGCGGATTCACCTTGCTGCCCGGCTTCAGCCGGAACTGGCCCTCGGTGACCACCTGCTCGCCCAGCGCCAGGCCCTTGCCGATCATCACGTGGCTGTCGCCCACCTCGCTGGCCACCGTCACCGGCTGCATCTTCACCGTCTTGTCGGCCTGCACCACGTACACGTAGTCGCCGTCCGGGCCGCGCTGCACCGCCTGCGCCGGGATCACCAGGCCGCCCTGCACCGTGTTCACCTTCAGCTGCACGTTGACGAACTGGCCCGGCCACAGATTGCCGTCCTTGTTGTCGAACAGCGCGCGCAGCTTGAACGTGCCGGTGGTGGCGTCGATCTGGTTGTCCACCACCTGCAGCGCGCCGCTGGCGTCGATCGGGTGGGCGTCGGTGCGGTCGAGCGCGGTCACCGGCAGGCTGACGCCGCTGCGGAAGGCGCTGCGCACCTGGTCGAGGTTCTGCTCGGGCAGGTTGAATTCCACGTAGATCGGGTGGATCTGGGTCAGCGTGACGATGGCGGTGCTGGTGGTCACCACGTTGCCCGGGTCCACCGCGCGCAGGCCGGCCACGCCGTCGATCGGCGAGACGATGCGGGTGTAGCCCAGCTGCACCCTGGCGTTCTCCGCGTTGGCCTTGTCGGCGGCCACCAGCGCCTCGTCCTGGACCACGGTGTTGCGCAGGCTTTCCAGGTCCTGCTTGGCGATGTAGTTCTGCGCCAGCAGCGTCTTGCTGCGCTCGTAGTTGCTGCGCGCGGTGGCCAGCTGGGCCTCGGCCTGGTGCTGCTGGGCCACGGCCTGGTCGTAGCTGGCCTGGAAGGTGCGCGGGTCGATCTGCGCCAGCAGGTCGCCCTTCTTCACCTCGTCGCCTTCCTTGAAGTTGATGCTGAGCAGCTGGCCGCCCACCTGCGGATTCACGGTGACGGTGTTGCGCGCCACCACCGTGCCCAGGCCGGTGAGGTAGATCGGCACGTCCTGCTTCGCCACCGGCACCACCGTGACCGGCACCGGCGCATTGTCGCCGCCGGCGCCCGGTGCGCCGCCGCGGCCCTGGCCCGCGCCGCCGGGCTTGTGCACCAGCCGGAAACCGATCGCCAGCACCACGATCACGGCTACGACGATCAGCGCGATCTTCCAAAAACGCGACATGTAGAACTCCCGGGTAGACGGCCGGCCCGCAGGCCCGGCCGGCGCGCACCTGCGCCTGGAACGGTGGATGTTGAAATGGATGGACTGCTGAAGAATAGGGGCAGTTCAACGGCATTGGACAATGCCAGTTGACATGGGGGCGGCATGACCGATGGCAGGGGCGAAGCCCGATGCGACGCCATTCCGCCGCCGGCCGGGCACAGGATACGGGGCTTTTCCCGCCACCGCGATACCGCCGCGCGCCGCCACCGCCCCGGCATGGACGGCCATCCGTCCGTGGCCTGCGACAACGCATCCCTTCCACGCGGGTTCGTCTATAATGTGGGCTTTGTTGCCCGCGCGTCCCTGTCGGAGCCGGGAAGCGACCTCGCCACCCCGGCGATCAGGCATGCCTCGGAGGCCGCGGCCCCCGGGCCGACCCAACGATGACTGGAGACTAGCGTGAGCGGTTCCTTGACCAAATCCGACCAGGGCTTCCTTAAGCAGTTCTCGATCCTGATCGTCGGCCTGTGCCTGCTGACCCTGGTGCTGATCATCACCGCGGTGACGATCTACCACCGCGAGCCGGCCGAGACCGACCCCGCCGCCTCGAAGGACGCGACCGCCCGCCTGGCCCCGGTCGGCGCCGTGTACGCCGGCGACACCGGCCGCGCGGCGATGGAAGCCGCCCAGGCCGCCGCGGCCAAGGCGGCCGCCGCGCAGGTCGCCTACGGCGGCACCACCGACGGCAAGACCATCTACGACAACCTCTGCCACAGCTGCCACACCGCCGGCGTGGCCGGCGCGCCGAAGCTGGGCGACAAGGCCATGTGGGCGCCGCGCATCGCCGAGGGCCTGGACACCCTGATCAAGCATGCCACCGAGGGCTACCACGGCCCGGACGGCAACTTCATGCCGCCCAAGGGCGGCAACCCCGCGCTCACCGACGCCCAGGTGAAGGCTGCGGTGACCTGGATCGTGGGCCAGGCGAAGTAAGGCACCCCCCGCTTCAATCAAGCAAAAGCAAACGCCGCCCCCCCGGGCGGCGTTTTCGTTCGCCCCTCCCCCTGCACGCAGGGGGAGGTTGGGAGGGGGTCCAACCTCGCGGCAAGCCCGCCTACCCCTCCCCGACCCTCCCCTGCAAGCAGGGGAGGGAGAAAGGCCCGGGCGGCGTTTTCGTTCGCCCCTCCCCCTGCACGCAGGGGGAGGTTGGGAGGGGGTCCAACCTCGCGGCAAGCCCGCCTACCCCTCCCCGACCCTCCCCTGTGTTCAGCCCGGACACATAGCGGACATTCGTTCGGAGAGATGGTGGACACGTTCAGGGCAGCCTCCGGCCGCTGGTGGAAGTGTGCTCGATGACATCG
>NZ_JASERU010000016.1 GCF_030504985.1 Fulvimonas sp. R45 | reverse complement strand
TGGGTTTGCAGGGCAGTCATCAAGCAAGAGGCTCATGGAAAACCATGAGCCTCTCGGGTCATTCCGGCTTCGTCAATGCCTTAACTGACTGGCATTAGGCGCATGGCCGGGCTTTTCGTCGGGTCCGACCGGATCAGTCGCCGTCGTAGCCGTCGTCGCGCACGTAGCGGGTCGGGCCGTCGTCGTACACCACGGTGCGCGTGGTGACCACGCGGCGCGTCACCGGCGCGCTTTCGTACACCACCGTGGTCGGCTGCTCGTAGACCACGCGCGGCGGCGGGGCGTACACCACCGGCGGGCTCAGCGCATCGCTGACCAGGCCGGCCACCGCGCCGGTGACGATGGCGCCGGCGATCCAGCGGCCGCCGCTCCAGTAGCCGCGATGGTGGTAATAGCCGCCACCGCGGTAGTAGCCATGATGGTAACCGCCATGGCCCCAGCCGTGACCCCAGCCGTGCGCCGACGCGCCCAGCGGCATCGCCACCGCCGCGGTCAGGCCCAGGCCGATCGCCATCCACTTGCCGAGATTTCGCTTGCTCATGACGTACCTCCGGTTCTTCACGGAACCGATGCTGGTCCGGCGGCGCTTAATCCGCACTGAAGGGTTCACTTTTTGGCGCGCGCCCCGCTCCAGGGGTTCATGTCCGTGTCAGCGCGATGCGGCCGCAACAGCCAGCAGCCGTGGATGTCGGCGCGGCGGGTGAAGTCGAACGGGATGCTGGGCGCGCTCCAGTCCTCGATGGCGAAGCGCCGCTCCAGCGCCTCGCGGTCCAGCCTGAAGCGGCGGAAGTTGTTGGAGAACACGATCACGCCGTCGCCGGCGAGGCGGTCGCCGCAGGCGTCGAGCAGGGCGGCATGGTCGCGCTGCACGTCGAAGTCGTCGGCGCGCTTGGAGTTGGAGAAGGTGGGCGGATCCACGTAGATCAGGCCGTAGCGCCCGCGGTCGGCGCGCAGGAAGGCCAGCGCGTCGGCCTGCGCCAACCGGTGCTTCGCGCCCGCGAAGCCGTTCAGCGCGAGGTTGCGCGAGGCCCAGTCCAGGTAGGTGGCGGACAGGTCGACGCTGGTGGTATCGCGCGCGCCGCCCGCGGCCGCGTACACGCTGGCGGTGGCGGTGTAGGCGAACAGGTTGAGGAAACGCCGCCCCGCGGCCAGCTCGCGCAGCTTCGCGCGCACCAGGCGGTGGTCGAGGAACAGGCCGGTGTCGAGGTAGTCGGTGAGGTTGACCAGGAACTTCAGGCCGCCCTCCTCCACTTCCACGAACTCGCCGCGCTGGTCGAAGCGGCCGTACTTGGCGCCGCCCTTGCCGCGCTCGCGGGTCTTCAGCGCGATCCGCCCGCGCGGCACGCCGAACACCTCGCCGGCCACGCGCACGGCCTCGCGCAGGCGCGTGCGCGCCACCTCGGCGGGGATCTCCGCCGGCGCGCGGTATTCCTGCACGTGCAGGTGGTCGCGGCCGGCGGTGTCGCCGTAGACGTCGATCGCCACCGCGTATTCGGGCAGGTCCTGGTCGTAGGCGCGCCAGCAGCGGATGCCTTCGCGCGCCAGCCGCTTGCGCAGGTGGCGCAGGTTCTTCTCCAGCCGGTTCTTCAGCATCTGCGCGCCGGACGACAGCGGCTTCGGCTCGCGCGGCGCGTCGTCGTGCGCGTGCAGTTCGAAGGTGAGCAGCACGGTTTCCAGCGCGCCGTTGTAGAGCGCGTATTTCTTCTCCGCGCGCAGGGCCAGCGCGCGGCCCAATTCGGCGTCGCCGGCGAGCACGGCGGCGCGCCAGCCGGCGAAACGCGTGCGCAGGGCCTCGCCCAGCGCGCGGTACAGCGCGGGCATCTCGATGCGGTCGCCCAGGCGCTCGCCGTAGGGCGGGTTGGTGACGACCAGCCCGTGTGCCACGCCGGGCGGCGGCGCGGCATGCGCCACGTCGTGCTTCTCCAGCGCCAGGAAGCCCGCGACGCCGGCGGCCTGCGCGTTGCGCTTGGCCACCTGCACCATGCGTGCATCGGCGTCGGCGCCGAAAAAGCACGGGCGCAGCGCGCGCAGACCGGCCTCGGCACGTTGCTGCGCCTCGTGCAGCAGGCTGCGCCACAGTGCGATGTCGTGCTGCTTCCAGCCGAGGAAACCGTAGTACTCGCGGTGCAGGCCGGCCGCCACGTCGGCAGCCATCCAGGCGCCCTCGATCAGCAGGGTGCCGGAGCCGCACATCGGGTCGAGCAACGCGCCGCCCGCGGCATAGGCCTCCGGCCAGCGCGCGCGCAGCAGGATCGCGGCGGCGAGGTTTTCCTTCAGCGGTGCCTCGCCCTGCATCTCGCGCCAGCCGCGGCGGTGCAGCGGCGCGCCGGACAGGTCTAGCGACAGCGTGGCGCGGTCGCGCTTCAGGCGCAGGTTGAGGCGCACGTCCGGTTCGTCGGTGTCCACATCGGGACGGGTACCGCCGTGCCGGCGGAACTGGTCCACCACCGCGTCCTTCGCGCGCTGGGCGATGAACTGGCTGTGCACCAGCTTGCTCTGCGCGGTGTGCGCGTCCACCGCCAGCGTGCCGTGCGCGGCCAGGTGCGCGGACCAGTCGATGGCCTGCACGCCGGCGTACAGCGCGTCGTCGTCGGGCGCGTCGAACTCGGCCAGCGGCAGCAGCACGCGGCTGGCCAGGCGCGACCACAGGCAGGCGCGGTAGGCGGTCTCCAGCGTGCCGGCGAAATGCACGCCGGCCAGCGCCTCGCGCGCGTCCTCCGCGCCCAGCGCGACCAGCTCGTCGCGCAGCAGGTATTCCAGACCCTTCGGGCAGGTGGCGAAGAAGGCGCTCACGCGGCGACCGCCAGCGTGGCGAGGAAGTGGCGGAACTGCGCGGCGATCATGTCCAGGCTGTCGGTCAACCGGTGGTCGTCGTCCAGCATCAGCAACGGCAACCGCCGCCGCGCGGCGAAGGCCTGCACGCCGCCCGGCGGACAGACCTCGTCGCGCCAACCATGGACCAGCAAGGCCGGCACGCCTTCGCGCAGGCCGAGCGGGCGTGCGTAACCCGGGATCGCACTCGGCGTGGCAAGCAGGAACAGGCCCGCCACGGGCACTTCCAGCGAAGCCAGCCCCGCGGCGAACGCGCCCAGGCTGGAGCCCACCAGCACCGGCGGCGCGGCGCTGGCCTCGACGCTGGCGCGCAGGCGCGCGATGCGCGGCGCCACCGAGCCGGCCAGGCCGCGCGCGTCGTCGCTGCGGTGGTCGGTGCGGAGGGTATCCCAGCCCAGCGACCCGGCCAGTGCGGCGAGCGCGCTGACCTTGGTGGCGTCGGGGCTGGAATCCGAACCGTGCGAGAGGATGATGCGGCCGCGCATCGCGGTCTCCATGACGTGCAGGGCGCCCATGATAGCCGGCAACCGTGCGAGACTCCGGTTTCCGCCCCGCCCGACCGCCGCATGCCACCCGTCGTCCACGACCAGTTCCTGCCTTATGTCCCGCGCCTGCCCGAGCGACCGGCCGCGGCGGTGACGCGGGTGGTGATCCACTGCACCGAGCTGCCGGACCTGGCCACTGCGCGCGAGTACGGCGAGCGCGTGCTGTACGACAGCGGCGCCGGCAACAGCGGCCACTACTACATCGACCGCGACGGCGGCACCTACCGCTGGGTGCCCGGCACCCGCATCGCCCACCACGTGCGCGGGCAGAACGCCGACTCCATCGGCATCGAACTGGTGAACGCCGGCCGCTACCCGGACTGGTTCGACTCGCGCCGCCAGACCATGACCGAGCCCTACCCCGCCGCCCAGGTCGACGCCCTGCTCGCCCTGCTGGCGCGGCTGCGCGGGGAGTTCCCAAACCTGCGCCGGATCGCCGGCCACGAGGAGCTGGACACCGCGATGGTGCCGGCCAGCGACGACCCGGCGAAGCTGGTGCCGCGCAAGCTCGACCCTGGCCCGCTGTTCCCGTGGGACGCCATCGTCCCCGCCTGTGGCCTCGAGCGGCTGCGTTAGACTGCGCCTGTCCCTCCCCCGGGTCACGTCCATGCCGGAGTTCGTCGTCCAGCCCCTGCTGCAGTCGACCACCGTCGCGGCACACGACGTGCACTGCCGCGGCGAATGCCGCCATCGCAGCACCGAGGAATGCGCGGCCGCCACCCACCTGGTGTTTCCCTACCGCGGCCTGTTCATGCGCCACGTCGGCAGCACGCAATCGGTGGCCGACGCCAACCACGTGCTGCTCTTCAACGGCGGCCAGGGCTATCAGGTGAGCCACCCGGCGTCCGGTGGCGACGCCTGCCTGTCGCTGTCGATCCCGCAGCCGCTGCTGCGCGAGCTGGCGCCGGCCGCGCTGCTGCTGCCGGGCGACGAGCCCGTGTTCCGCGACCAGGCGCTGCGCATCGACGAACGCAGCCAGGTGCTGGTCGCGCTGCTGCGCCACGGTCTGTGCCATGGCGTCATCGAGCCATTGGAAGCCGAAAGCCTGGCCCTGACCCTGGTCTGCCGCAGCCTCGGCCCGCGCACCGCCCATGCGCCCGGCGCCACCCGCGCGCGCCAGCGGCTGGTGGACCGGGCCAAGCTGCTGCTGGCCAGCGACCTCACCCGGCGCTGGACGCTGGCGGAGATCGCGGCGGAAGTCGGCGGCTCGCCGGTCTACCTCACCCAGGCGTTCCAGCAGGTCGAGGGCCTGCCGCTGTACCGCTACCACCTGCGCCTGCGGCTGGCGCACGCGCTGGACCGGGTCGTCGAGTGCGACGACGTCGCCGCGCTGGCGCTGGACCTGGGCTTCTCCAGCCACAGCCATTTCAGCGCCGCGTTCCGGCAGGCCTACAGGCGCACGCCCAGCGAGTTCCGCCAGGCTGCGCTGAACCCCTGCGCCGCAAAAGGCTAAAGATCCTGACAGCCGCCGCCGGCGGCCGGTGGTCTCCTGTGCCTGCCCGATCCCGGGCATCACCGGAGCACAGCCATGAAAGCGAAAGAAGCCACCTGCGCCGCCTGCGACTACCCGCTCGACGGCAACGCCATCGAGGTGACCGTCGGCGGCCGCACCGTCGAGGTCTGCTGCGAGGAATGCGCGCAGAAGCTGCGCGAGGCGGCCGCGCAGTCGTGAAGGGCGAAACCCTCTTGCCTGCCGCCCGGCGGGCGGCGCCGGACCCGCGCCGGCGCCGCTTCCTCGCCCTGGCCGCCGGCGCCTGCGCGGCCGGGCTCGCCGGCTGGACGCATGCGTCCGCCACCGCGCCGACGCTGGACGCCGCGGCTTTCCACGCCGCGCGTCGCTACACGCGCACCGCGTTCGGCGACATCGCCCGCGTCGAGCGCGGCAGCGGCCCCGCCGCGCTGTTCCTGCACGGCTTTCCGCTCAACGGCTTCCAGTGGCGCGGCGCGCTGGAACGGCTGGCGCCCTACCGGCGCTGCATCGCGCCCGACTTCCTCGGCATGGGCTACACCCGGGTGGCCGAAGGGCAGTCCTGCGCGCCCGCCGCGCAGGTAGAGATGCTGCTCGCCCTGCTCGATGCGCTGGGCGTCGAGCGCGCCGACGTGGTCGCCAGCGACAGCGGGGGCGCCGTGGCGCAATTGCTGGTCGCCCGCCATCCGGAACGCGTGCGCAGCCTGCTGCTGACCAACTGCGACACCGCGCAGGACAGCCCGCCGCCGGCGATGCGCCCGGTGATCGCGCTGGCGAAGCAGGGCCGCTTCGTCGACGACTGGCTGGGCCGCTGGCGCCGCGGCCACGCCCTGGCGCGCTCGGCCGAAGGCATCGGCGGCATGTGCTACGCCGATCCCGCCCATCCCACCGACGAGGCCATCGACACCTACTTCGCGCCGCTGCTGGCATCGCCCCGCAGCCGCGCGCTGGCGCACGCCTACGCCATCGCGCTGGAAACGAACGTGCTGGCCGGCAGCGGTCCCGCGCTGGCGCGTTCGCGCCTGCCGGTGCGCATCGTGTGGGGCGATGCCGACACGATCTTCTCTGCCGCCGATGCGGGCTTCCTCGACCGTGCCTTCGGCCGTTCGCTGGGCGTGCGCCGGCTGCCGGAAAGCAAGCTGTTCTGGCCGGAGGAACGCCCGGACGTGATCGCCGAAGAGGCGTGCAAGCTCTGGAGAGAAGCCGCATGAACGCACCCCGTTCCCGCCGCATCGCGGTGTACGGCGCCTATGGCCACACCGGCCGCTTCGTGCTGGCCGAATTGCGCCGCCGCGGCCTCGTCCCCGTGGCCTGCGGCGTCACCGGCGGACGCAACCACCACCCGCGGTGGCGGCCGAAGCTGGGGTGGGCACGGAGACACCCGTCTCCTGAGACTGCGCAGGCGGACGCCCCGGTATACTGGCGGATCCCGACAAGGACCCGCCATGCGCGAAGAGCACGTCAACGAACTGGTCCAACTGCTGCAGCTCGAACGGCTGGAGGACAACCTGTTCCGCGGCCAGAGTCGCGACATCGGCACCCGCTTCGTGTTCGGCGGCCAGGTGCTGGGGCAGGCGCTGTCGGCGGCGCAGCAGACGGTCGACCCCTCGCGCGAGGCGCACTCGCTGCACGCCTACTTCCTGCGCGCCGGCGACATCGACGCGCCGATCGTCTACAGCGTGGAGCGCGCCCGCGATGGCGGCTCGTTCTCGGCGCGGCGGGTGGTGGCGATCCAGCACGGGCAGCCCATCCTCAACGGCGCGATTTCCTTCCAGGAGCCGGAAAAGGGCTTCGAGCACCAGGTCGCCATGCCCGAGGTGCCCGCGCCGGAGGACGTGGAACCGATGCGCCACCTGCCGCCCGATGAGCTGGCCAAGCTGCCGGTGAAGCTGCAGCGCTGGCTGGGCATCGACGGTCCGTTCGAGTTCCGCCAGGTGTGGCCGCGCGACGAACTGCACCCGGCCAAGCGACCGCCGATCCAGCACATCTGGTTCCGTCTCACCGCGCCGATCGAAGATTCGACGGTACTGCACCGGGCCATGCTCGCCTACGCCTCGGACTTCCACCTGATCGGCACCGCCACGCTGCCGCACGGCATCTCCTACCTCACCCACAACGTGCAGATGGCCAGCCTCGACCACGCGCTGTGGTTCCATCGCCCGTTCCGCGTGGACGAGTGGCTGCTGTACTCCTTCGACAGCCCCACCGCCCAGGGTGGCCGCGGCCTGGCGCGCGGGCAGATCTTCGACCGCGCCGGCCGGCTGGTCGCTTCCACCGCGCAGGAAGGCCTGATCCGCCTGCGCGAAGGCTGAGAGGCCGCCGGAAGGCTCCAGACGATACAATCCACGCATGCGCCAGCTCTACACCTCCCCGCGCCAGGACAACATCGACCGCGTGGTCGCCCTGATGACCGAGCAGGGCATCGAGACCCAGGTGATGAACCGTTCCAACTGGAACCGGCCGACCTACCAGCGCTTCAGCTACACCCGGCGCGACGAACGCGCCGGCAACGGCCGCGAGAGCTGGCCGCAGGTGTGGGTGTGCCGCGCCGACGACTACACCCGCGCCCGCGCCCTGCTGCGCGGCCTGGGCATCGAACCCACCGTGCGCCACGCCGAGGAACTGGCCGAGGCGCGCAATCCCTCGCCGCTGGCCCGCCGCGCCCATACCGTGAAGCGGGCGCGCCGGATCGTGCTGCTGGCGATCGTAGCGGTGTTCGTGCTGGCGATGCTGCGCAGCTTCCACCTGTTCTGAGAGCCAGACCGGCGCCTCCCGGCCCGGCGCATTTGCGCGGCGGATACGGACCGCGCCTAGAATTGCCCCATGCGTTCCGATCGCGTCCGCCTGTTCCAGACCCTGCCGCACGCCTGCGGCTACTACGCCGAGCGCACCGCGCAGAACCTGGTACTGGACCCGGCCGCGCCGCAGTTGGACCGGCTCTACGGCTCGGCGCTGGAGCACGGCTTCCGCCGCGCCGGCGGCCACCTGTACCTGCCGCATTGCCCGCAGTGCCACGCCTGCCAGCCCTGCCGCATCGACGTGGAGCGCTTCGCGCCCGACCGCTCGCAGCGCCGCTGCCTGAAGCGCAACGCCGACCTCGCCGTGACCGAGGTGACGCCCGGCTACAACCGCGAACGCCACGCGCTGTACCGCGCCTACCTGCAGGACCGCCACCCCGGCGGCGGCATGGACGAGGCCGACGCCAGCGACTTCCGCCGCTTCCTCACCGCGCCGTGGAGCCCCACCCTGTTCCTCGAGCTGCGCCGCGACGGGCGCCTGCTCGGCGTGGCCGTCACCGACATCTGCCTCAACGGCGTGTCCGCGGTGTACACCTTTTACGATCCGGCCGAAACCGCCCGCGGCCTGGGCACCTTCGCCATCCTGCAGCAGGTGGAACTGGCCCGCCGCCGCGGCCTGCCCTGGGTGTACCTGGGCTTCTGGATCGAAGGGCACCCCAAGATGGACTACAAGCGGCGGTTCCGGCCGTTGCAGATCAGGACGGCGCAGGGCTGGGGCACGATGACGGACCGAATGTAAGGAAAGCCCGGCGGTCGATGGAGCGGACGCTCCGCCCTCCGCCCGTCATTCCGGCGCAGGTCGGAATCCAGTCTTATGACTCGTGCGCAGCACGCATGATCTTTTTCGTGTGCTTCGCACGAGTACTTCACTGGATTCCGGCCTGCGCCGGAATGACGGCGAGGGGAAACGAGACGCAAGGCGAATACGGATGGCACGGCTGCGCTCGAGCCACGGGCAAGCGCGGCCGCGATCGCCTCAAGACGAAGCCGCGCTACTCTCCGGATACGGGAACAGCTGCACCAGCGGCACCGAGATGCCGTCGTCGCCCACCACGCGGCAATGCGTGCGGTCGAGTTCGCGCGGGTCTTCCAGGCCGCAACTGTGCGCGATGATGCCGACCTCGTGCATCACGTTCCGCGCGTAGTTGGCCACCTTGTCGGTCTTGTCGCTGACTACCAGCCCGCGCTGCAGCTTCGGGTTCTGCGTGGTGATGCCGGTGGGGCAGGTGTTGCGGTTGCACTGCAGCGACTGGATGCAACCCAGCGCCAGCATGAACCCACGCGCGGAGTTGACGAAGTCCGCGCCCATCGACAGCGCCCACGCCACGTCGTAGGCGGTGATGCGCTTGCCCGAGCAGATCACCTTGACGCGGTCGCGCAGGCTGCGCCCGATCAGCGTGTTGACCAGCATCGGCAGCGCCTCGTGCAGCGGCAGGCCCACGCCTTCCATCAGCGTCTGCGGCGCGGCGCCGGTGCCGCCTTCGGAGCCGTCGACGATGATGAAGTCCGGCGCGCTCTCGATGCCTCGCTTGCGCACCTCGTCGCACAGGTCCTCGACCATGCGCATGTCGCCGAACACCGCCTTGAAGCCGGTGGGCTTGCCGGTGAGGTCGCGGATGTGCGCGATGGCGTCCAGCAGCTGCGGCACGCTGGCGATGTCCAGGTGGCGGTTCGGGCTCTGCGAATCCTCGCCCACCGGGATGCCGCGGATCTCGGCGATCTCCGGCGTCACCTTGGCGCCCGGCAACAAGCCGCCCATGCCGGGCTTGGCGCCCTGGCCGAGCTTGATGCTGACCATCTTCACCTGCCGGTGGGCGCAGATCGCCTGCAGCTTCCGGTCATCCAGCTTGCCGTCGGGCGTGCGCACGCCGTACTTGGCGGTGCCGATCTCGAACACGATGTCGCAGCCGCCTTCCAGGTGGTATGGCGCCAGGCCGCCCTCGCCGGTGTCCATCCAGATGCCCGCCTTGGCCGCGCCGTGCGACAGCGCGCGCACCGCCGGCGCCGACAGCGCGCCGAAACTCATCGCCGAGATGTTGAAGAACGCGGCGTGGTCGTAGGGCTCCCGTGCGTAGGGGCCGATGCGCACCGGCTTCGCCTCCACATGGTGGTCGCCCAGCGCCGGAAAGGCCGCGTTGACGAAGAACGGCACGCCCTCGGCGCGCAGGTCGCGGGTGGAGCCGAAGGCGTTGGTGTTGTCCGCGTTCTTCGCGGCGCGGTACACCCACACGCGCTCGGCGCGGTTGAACGGCAGCTCCTCGCGGTCGCTGGAGTAGAGGTACTGGCGGAAGAACTCGCCCAGGCGCAGGAAGCCGTAGCGGAAGTGGCCGATCACCGGGAAGTTACGCAGCACCGAGTTGGAGGTCTGGTTGCGGTCCACCAGCCAGGTGACCAGCACCACCACCACGCCGATCACGAACGCCAGCAGGAACGCCACCACCACCGCCTCCACCAGCACCACCAGCCAGTGCGAGAAGCCACCCGTCGATTCCATCGTCATCCTCCGCCCGGGACGGCCGCGGCCGTCGTGACACCAGTGCGCGGCGGCGCCGCGCCGTTCCGCACGATGCTACAACGCCGCGCGCCGATGCCGTGCCGCGCACGCGGCGCCACCCCGGTCGCACGGCGGCGCCGGCCCGCGGAAAGCGCGTTCCCGCGAACCCGCCCGGCCACGGCCATGCCCGCGAAAGCCACTTGCGGAAGATATCAATCTGATATCTGATACCCCCAGTCACGGGAGGGCTAGTCATGAACGAACGCAAGGGCTTTTCGGTCGCCGGCATTCCATTCGTCGGGCTCTGCGCGCTGGTCGCCGTCGCCGGCGTGGCCCTGCTGGCCGCGCGCGGCCCGTACGCCCTGCTCGGCATCCTGCTGGAGGTGCTGGAGATCTTCCTGGTCAAGGGCTTCTTCCAGGTCGCGCCCAACACCGGGCAGGTGATGCAGCTGTTCGGCAAGTATGCCGGCACGGTGCGCGACGAGGGCCTGCGCTGGACCAACCCGGTCTACGCCCGGCGCCGCGTCTCGCTGCGCGTGCGCAACTTCGAGAGCGGCAGGCTGAAGGTCAACGACAGCGACGGCAACCCGATCGAGATCGCCGCCGTGGTGGTGTGGCAAGTGGTGGACACCGCCGAGGCGGTGTTCTGCGTGGACGACTACGAGAACTTCGTGCACATCCAGAGCGAGTCGGCATTGCGGCAGATGGCGCAGAGCTATCCCTACGACGCGCACGCCGATGGCCAGCCCTCGCTGCGCAGCCATGGCGAGGAGATCAACACGCACCTGCGCGATGAGATCCAGGCGCGGCTGGGCAAGGCCGGCGTCGAGGTCACTGAGGCGCGCATCAGCCACCTCGCCTACGCGCAGGAGATCGCCCAGGCCATGCTGCAGCGCCAGCAGGCCGGCGCCATCGTCGCCGCCCGCGAGCGCATCGTGGAGGGCGCGGTGGGCATGGTCGGCATGGCGCTGGAAGCGCTGCGCAAGCAGGGCGTGGTGGAACTGGACGAGGAACGCAAGGCCGCGATGGTCAGCAACCTGCTGGTGGTGCTGTGCGGCGAGCGCGGCACCCAGCCCGTGCTCAACACCGGCACGCTGTACACCTGACGGCGGCATGGCCGGCGAGAAGAAAGCCTACCCGCTGCGGATCAGCGCTGCCGTGCTCGACGCCATGCAGCGCTGGTCCGAGGACGACCTGCGCAGCCTCAACGCGCAGATCGAGTACGTGCTGCGCGAGGCGCTGCGCAAGTCGGGACGGCTGAAGCCGGGCAAGGCCGCGCCGGTCGTCGACGGCGATTGAACGATCCCGCGTCAGGGCTGCGCGGACCCATGGCCGCCGTCCTGCCGCGGCGCCAGTCCGGGCAGTCGCAGCAGGCGCGGCGAAGCCGGGCCGAGCACGAACAGCCAGTCGTCCTCGAGCACGATCGCGCGCGCACCGGGCACCGCCAGGCGGCGCAAGGGGCGTCCGTCGCCGGCGTCGTAGACCGACAGCGTGCCCTGCGCCGGCTCCAGCTTGAGCAGCCAGTCGCGGCCCCCACCCTGCCAGTGCGCGAAGGTGTGCGTATCCACCGGCGCCGCGTCCTGCGCCGGCGCGCGCGGCCAGGCCATCCAGGCGAACCACGCGGCCAGCGCGATGCACGCGGCGGCCGCGGCCGCGCCGGCCTGCCGGCCCAGCGAGGCGTTCCGCCGCGCGGTGCGGTGCCAGCGCGGCGAGACCGTTGGAGACCAGGCGAAGGGCAGGCTCTTGTCCATGCCGCGATGCTGGCACCGCGCCATGACAGGGGCATGACGCCATGGCGGCGTGCGGCTTCAGCCGTCCGCACGCGCTCCCAGCGCCACGCCCAACGCGATCCAGCCCGCGACGAAGGCCAGGCCACCGAACGGCGTGACGATGCCGGTCCAGCGCGGCGCGCCCAGCGCCAGCGCGTACAGGCTGCCGCTGAACAGCACGATGCCCAGCGCGAAGGCCGCGGTCGCCCAGCGACCGGCCCGGCCGTGTCCGCCCAGGGCCGCCACGGCCAGCGCCAGCGCATGCCAGAAGTGGTACTGCACGGCGGTGTGCCACAGTTCGCGGTGGCCGGCGTCGAGCACGCCGCGCAACGCATGCGCGCCGAAGGCGCCGAGCAGCACGGCGCTGGCGCCGGCGAGGCCGGCGAAAAGGCCGGCGCGGGATCGGGCAAGTTGTCGCATGCGGGCGGGTTCCTGGCCTCGGCGGGCGCGGCGGTGGCGTATGCTGGCCGAAGCCTTCGCCCGGATTCTCGCATGAAGCTGCCGCGCCTCGCCCCGTTCGCCCTGTTGCTCGCCGCCGCCCTGCTGCTCGCCGGTTGCCAGCGCGACACGGCGGTACCGTGGCAGCTCACCAGCATCCGCGGGCACATGCCCGACCTCTCCTTCAGGCTCGTCGACGACAGCGGCAAGACGGTCACCGCCGCCGACTACAGGGGCAAGGTGCTGCTGCTGTACTTCGGCTACACGCATTGCCCCGACGTCTGCCCGCTCACCCTCGCCCACCTGCATGCCGTGCTGCAGAAGCTGGGCAAGCCGGCCGACGACGTGCGCATCCTGTTCGTCAGCGTGGACCCCGCTCGCGACACGCCGGCGGTGCTGCACGACTACGTGCGCGCCTTCGACCCGCGCGCGGTGGGCCTTACCGGCTCGCCGCGCGACATCGAGGCGCTGGTGAAGCGCTACCGCGCCTCGTTCACCCGCGAGCCCGCCAAGGGCGACAGCGGCTATGAGGTGAGCCACAGCTCGGCCATCTACGTCTTCGACCGCGCCGGCCATGCGCGCCTGCTGGCCACGCCGCCCGACTCCCAGGCGCAGATCGGACACGACCTGGGGCTGCTGATCGCACAGAAGGATGCGCCATGAAGCGCCGCGCCCTCGCCCTGCTGTTCGCCGGCCTGCTGGGTGCGGGTGCCGCCCACGCCGCGCAGGCCGACCACGTGCGCGCCAACCATGCGTGGATCCGCCTGCTGCCCGGCGCCCTGCCCGCCAGCGGCTATGTCGAGCTGGCCAACGACGGCGACCAGCCGGCCCGCCTCACCGGCGCGGCCAGCACGGACTACGCCAGCACGATGCTGCACCGAAGCGCCATGCACGATGGCATGAGCGAAATGGCGATGGCCGATCATTTGGACATTCCCGCGCACGGCCGCGCCGCGCTGGCGCCGGGCGGCTACCACCTGATGCTGGAGCGCGCCGCGCGGACGCTGAAGCCCGGCGACACGGTGCCGGTGACGCTGCGCTTCGCCGACGGCAGCACGCTCGCCGTCGGTTTCCAGGTGCGCCCCGCCAACGCGGACTGAGCCGGTTCAGCGCAGTTCCAGCGACGCAGGCCGTCCGCCGCGCAGCCGCGCCTCGCGCCGGATGCGCCCACTACGCGACAGCCGCAGCCAGTTGCGCATCGCCATCAGCGCGCCGATGCTCTCCACTACGCCGGCCGGCACCCAGATGATGATGCCGCCCACCAGTTGCCCGGTCAGCACGTTGAAGCTGAAGGCGCGGCCGCAGATCTCGAAGATTGGGTACAGGTCGTGGCGCGAGAAGGTGATGATCGCGCCGGCGAGGATCTGCGGCGTCATCGTGATCCCGGGCGACAGCACGCGCATGCCTGCCACCATGCGCCCCGGCGGGTGCGGGCGATGGTCGAGCACCAGCGACCAGTAAGCGAAGCCGCTGACGATCATCGACCAGTTCATGAAGCGGTACACGCGCCAGTCCAGCATCGCCAGCGTCTGCATCGACGGGACCAGCCAGACCAGGATGAACAGCACGAACAGTACCGTGGCCACCGCCGGGTTGAGCAGCACACCCATGCACGCGCGCCACGGCCACGAGCGTTCCAGCGGCCGCAGCAGGCGCGTGCGCCACGCCAGCGGCAACCCCGCGCGCAGCACCGCGCCCGGGTGCGAGGCCACGATCAGCAGCGGCACGATGTGGTGCAGCAGCAACTGCTGCAGCCGGTGCATGAAGAACTCGTGCTCGGCGTAGAAATCCAGGTAGGTGTGCAGCGTGAGGTAGACCACCGCCATGCCGCCCCAGAACGCCAGCTTGCGGCCCAGACCCGTGCGCACGCGCCGGCTGCCGCGCCAGTACAGCACGCCGGCCGCGAGGAAGCAGGCCAGGAAGACCCAGGAGAATTCCCACGGCACCAGCCATTTCGACAAGATCGCGATCATCGGCCCATCCACGCCGGCCCGCGGCGCCGACGCCGCAGCATAGCGCGGCGCCGCGGGGCGATGTCCGTGCACGCTTGCGGCGGATTGCCGCCCTGCCGCGGCATGATTAGAGCCGGCTGCGGTTGCGGCGTACCCGGCGCCAGCCGTAGAGCAGGCCGATCAGGGTCACCAGGGCCGGCACCAGCATGATGTTGATCACCTTGAGCCGGAAGCCCAGCGCGTCGATCTCGGCGTTGAGCTGGTGTTGCACGTCGCGCAGCTCCTTGCTGATCGCCAGCTTGCGCTGCAGGAACTGCTCGATCTCGTGGCGCTGCTCGGCGCTGGTGGCGTTGTCGTGCGCGCCCTTGGCCGGCTGCAGCTCGTCCAGGCGACGCTTGGTCTCGGCCAGCTCGCTTTCCAGCTCCTGCTTCTTCTGCAGGAACTTCCGGTCGGCGGCGCGCTGCAGCGCCAGCACCCGGGTGAACGGGCGCTGCGAGGTGGCGCGGCCGCGGATCGACAGCAGCGCCGAGGAGCCGCTGAGGTTGTCCACCAGGTTCATCACGAAGTCGCCGTTGTTGGCGAACGCGCTGAGCGTGGGCTGGCCGAGGAAGGTCTGCGTGTCCACCCACAGCCGGTCGGTGAGCAGGTCGGTGTCGGCGACCAGGATCACCTCGCTGTCCGGTTTCGAGACGGCGAGATGGCCGGGCTGCTTCGCGCGGTCGGGGAACGCGCTGGCAAAGCTGCCGCGCAGCCGCGCGGCGATCACGTAATGCTGGTTGCCGGGCTGGTAGTCCTGCAGCAGCTGGGTGGGGTCGCTGCTGGCCTCGACCACCCGCCGCGCCGGCACCAGCTCGGCGTCGGCGCTGCTCTGCAGCAGCGGGACCAGCCGCGTGGTGGCATTCGGCGCGAGGTCGAAGTGGCCGGCGCTGGAGACGTTGATGCGCTGCAGGCTGGCGGTGACCACGTCGGCATGGTTCAGCTCCTGCTGGCCCAGGCCCAGCATCGCCGGATGCGCCAGGTTCACCCCGGCCAGCTCGATCGGCAGCGCGCGGTCGCGGTCCAGCACCACCTGGGTGGGGTCGTACGTCACGCCCCAGTCGGCGAACAGGCGCGGCAGGTCGGAGTTGTGGTCGTCGGTGACGCCGGTGCTGCCGTTGATGTACGGCGTGGTGTCCGACTCCGCGTCCGGATCGACGAACACCACCAGGTGGCCACCGCGCAGCACGTACTGGTCGAGCGCGTACTGCGCGTCGTCGGACAGGTGCTTGGGATGGATCAGCAGCAGCACCTGGATGTCCGTGCCCACCCGCTTGAGCTTGTCCGGATCGATCGCCGTGACGTCGAACAGCTGCTCGAGCTGGCGCATCGCCGTCCACGGCTGCTTGCCCAGGATGGGGTTGCCCATCACCGGCAGCGAGCTGATCACGCCGATGCGCGGCTTGGCCGGCTCGTCCAGTTCGTACAGCAGCTTGGCGATGTCGTATTCCAGGAATACTTCGCGCGACGGGTCGAAGAACGGGATCGACAGCGTGCGCGTGCCGGGCTCGGCGTCGTCCGGTTCCGGCTCGCCGTCGGCGCCGGGCGGCAGGGTGCTGCCGACCAGCCCGAAGAACACCCGTTCGCCGTTGCTGCCGCCGCTGGCCGCGGTGAGGCCGTTGCCCTCGGCGCTGGCCTCGTCGTCGGAATAAGGCACCGGGTCGACCACGCGCAGGCGGATGCGCCCGTGCGAGCGCGACACCATCTCCTGCAGCATCTCGTTCACGCGCTGTTCGTAGCTGCGCAGCTGCGGCAGGTCGCGGGTGGCGTGCTCGGAGAAGTACAGGGTCAGCCGCAGCGGCCGGCGCAGGCCGTCGATGATCTGCCGGGTACCGGGCGCCAGGGTGTAGAGGTGGTCGGTGGTCAGGTCCACCCGCGCCGGCCCCAGCCAGCGGCTGGTGGTCAGCACCAGCGCGGCCCAGGCCAGCGCCAGCAGCACCAGCGCGGCGACCAGGGCGGTACGGCGGCGGAAACGCACGGCGGCCATGTCAGCGCATCCGCTTCAGGTCGAGCACCAGCACGCCGGCGACGAGCCAGGCCACGATGGTGAACACGAAGTACAGCAGGTCGCGCACGTCCAGCACGCCGCGCGCGATCGCCTCGAAATGGCGCAGCAGGCTGAGGTGCGCCGCCGCGTTGACCAGCTTGCGCGGCAGCGTGCCCTGGAAGAAGTCCATCACCTGCGCCTGCCCGGCCAGGATCAGCAGCACGCAGACCAGCGCGGTGAGGATGAAGGCCACCACCTGGCTGCGGGTGAGCGTGGAGACGCAGGCGCCGATGGCCAGGAACGCGCCGGCCATCAGCCAGCTGCCCAGGTAGCCGGCCACGATCACGCCGTTGTCGGGCGTGCCGAGGTAGTTCACCGTGATCCACACCGGAAAGGTCAGCGCCAGCGCCAGCCCCACGAACAGCCAGGCGGCGAGGAACTTGCCCAGCATCGCCTGCCACAGGCTCACCGGCAGCGTCAGCAGCAGCTCCTGCGTGCCGCTCTTGGCCTCCTCGGCCCACAGTCGCATCGACACCGCCGGCACCAGGATCAGGTACAGCCACGGGTGCATCGCGAAGAACGGCTGCAGGTCGGCCTGGCCGCGCTCGTAGAAGTCGCCCGCGTAGAAGGTGAGGATGCCGGCCAGCGCCAGGAAGATCACCAGGAACACGTAGGCCACCGGCGTCACGAAATAGCTGCGCAGCTCGCGCCGCACCACCGCCGCCATCGGGCTCATGCCGCGGCCTCCGCGCCCAGGGTGATCTGGCGGAACACCTCGTCGAGGCGGCCGCGCTCGAGCTGGATCTCCGACACTTCCAGCCCCTGCTCGCGCAGCAGCCGCTCCACCGGCTCGAGGATGCGCTCGCCGGGCCTGGGGAACACCGTGATGCGGCCGTCCAGCGGGTCCACTTCCACCCCTGCCACCTGCGGCAGGCGCCCCAGCATCTCCTGCGACACGCCGCTGCCCGGCGCGCTGAAGGACACCGCGCCGTGGTAGCGCGAGCGGGCCTCCAGCTCGGCCGGCGTGGCATCGGCCAGCAGCTTGCCCTGGGCGATGATCACCACGCGGTTGCACAGCGCGTGCACCTCTTCCAGCAGGTGGGTGGAGATCAGGATGGTGCGCTCGCGCGCCATCGCGTCGATCAGCCGGCGCACCGCGTGCTTCTGGTTCGGGTCGAGGCCGTCGGTGGGCTCGTCCAGCATCAGCACCGGCGGGTCGTGCAGGATCGCCTGGGCCAGCCCCACGCGGCGTCGCAGGCCCTTGGACAGGGTGTCGATGCACTGTTCCAGCACGGTCTCCAGCTGCAGCCGCCCCACCACGTCGTCGAAGCGGCGGCGGCCGTGGTCTTCGCGCAGGCCGCGCACGCGGGCGATGAAGACCAGGAACTCGCGCACGGTCATCTCGCCGTAGCTGGGCGCGCCCTCGGGCAGGTAGCCCAGCGCGCGGCGGGCCGCCAGCGACTCGCGCCGCACGTCGTGCCCACAGACCCGCGCGGTGCCCGAGGTGGGCGCGAGGAAGCCCGCGATCATGCGCATCGCGGTGGACTTGCCCGCGCCGTTCGGCCCCAGCAGGCCCAGCACCTGGCCGGGCTCGGCGCGGATGCTCAGCGCATCCACCGCGGTAAGGTGGCCGTAGCATCGGGTGAGCTGGTCGGTCTCGATCATGTCGCGGTCGGCGTGCGTGGCGCGGGCATCATGCAATGTACCGCATGGCGCCGCGGAAGTTCGGCGACGCGTGCGCGCCGGAAACGAAAAGGCCCTCCCCGTGTGGGGAGGGCCTCGGCATGGCGATGCCGCTGCGGCTTACTGCGCGCTGTCGGCCGCGGCCGGTGCAGCGCTGGAGCCGGCCGGCGCGGGCGCCGAGCCCGACGAGGCCGGCGCCTGGTTACCGTTGGCGTCCAGGCTGGGCTGCGGCATGCCGGCGGCCTGCTCCGGGGTCTGCTCCGGCAGCTTGCCGCCGTTGGCGGAGTCGGTGATCGGCAGGTACACGTCGAACTTGGCGTAGGTGGTGATGTCGCCCTTGGCGTCCTGCACCTCCGGCTGCACCTCGATGTCGTACAGGCGATCGACCACCTCGTCGTACTTGTAGCCGTGGGTCTGGGCGTAGGCCTTCAGCATGTCGCGGGTCTGCGGCACGCCGGCGGCGGTGCCGTTCCACACCCCTTCCAGCGCCGGGCCGCCGAAGGCCAGCGCGGCGCGCACCTTGTCGTCCACCACCAGGCGGCCGAACTTGTCGTGGTCGCCCGGGTTCAGGGCCGGGGCGGCAGCGCTGGAGCTGCCGGAAGCCGGCGCGCTGGAGCTCTCGGCCGCGGCATCGTCGGACAGGGCAGGATGGGTCGGCGCGGTCAGCGCGTAGCTCTGGCCGTTCACGGTGAGGCTGGTGGCGTCGATCGGCAGCGCCACGTCGAAGCTGTAGGTCTCGTCGCCGTAATTGGTGGTGAAGATGATGCGCGGACCGGTGACGTTGACGCCCAGCTTCTTGGCGGCGGCGTTCAGCTGGTTCACGGCGTTGCCCACCACCTCGTCCAGGCCGGCCAGGCCGTCCTTGCGCGGGCTGGAGGCGGACACCAGCAGCACCGGCGTCGGCTTGGTCTGCACGATGTACGGCACCAGGTCGCTGTAGTCGACGTTCGGCACCGCGGCCAGCACGTTCTGCAGGTTGTTCAGGCTGTACTGGATCAGCGTGTCGGGCGCGCCGTGGATGTACAGGTTGGAGTAGCGGCTCAGCAGGTTGAAGCCGTAGGCCACGTCATACGACCAGGTGACCTTGGTCAGCTTGCCCTGGCGCCCCTGGCGCTCCAGGTCGATGGTGAAGTGCTTGTCGTTGCCGCGCCAGTTGTTGTCCAGGTTCCAGATGATCTGGGCGCTGTTGACGCTGGGGTCGATCTTGTTGAAGTCGGGCTTGGCGCTGGCGATGGTCAGCTTGCCGTTGCCCACCTTGTCCACGTCGCTGGTCCACTCCACCGCGGCGCCCGGGCCATAGGCCGGGCCGGAGAAGGCGTACTGGATCCTGGGGTCGTCCGCACGCTGCACGCTGTAGTCGGGGAAGCGGCGGAGGTTGTCCATCACGTCATAGACTTGGCGAAGGTCCTTGCCAAGCACCAGCGACCGCTCCACATGGCCGGAGCCGGGCATGGCGATGCCCGCCACGACGCCGAGGACGGCGACGATGATCAGGGCGACAATGATTTCCAGAACACGCGTCATTCCAGGGGTCTCCGAACGTCTCTCTGCGGCATGAAGCGCGCCGGCCGCGCACGCCGGAGGCATCCCGCAAGATGCGTCGCGACGGGTCCGACCAACGCCGAAGCCACCGATGTTACTTGCTCGCGCGCCCGAACGCTACGGCCCGCGCGAGGCCCCCGGAAACGGCGCCACGACGCGCCATTCGGCCGTCCGGAAGTCCGAAAACACCCCTTTTCCGGACCATGCGCCCGCGCATGTGCGGGCGCGGCGGACGCTCAGACGATGCCCAGTTCCAGCGCCTTCAGCACGGCCCGGGTACGGTCGCGCACGCCCAGCTTGGAGAGGATGTTGGAGACGTGGTTCTTTACCGTGCCCTCGGCCACCTTCAGCGAGTTGGCGATCTCCTTGTTGGAGTAGCCGCCGGAAAGCAGGCGCAGGATCTCGGTCTCGCGCTCGGTGAGCGGGTCGGGCTGCTCCAGGCTGGTGAACTGGTTCTGCATGCGGCCCACCCCCGCGAGCAGGCGCTGGGTGACCATCGGCGCCACCAGCGAGCCGCCCGCGGCCACGGTGCGCACCGCTTCCACCAGCTGCTCCAGCGAGACGTCCTTCAGCAGGTAGCCGCGCGCGCCGGCCTTCAGGCCCTGCAGCACCAGCTGGTCGTCGTCGAAGGTGGTGAGGATGATGGTGGGCGGCAGGTCGTTGCGGGCGGACAGCGCCTGCAGCACCTCCAGTCCGCTCATGTTGGGCATGCGCAGGTCCAGCAGCACCACGTCGGGCTTGATCCGGGGGATGTCGGCCACCGCCTGCGCGCCGTCGGCGCACTCCGCCACCACCCGGATGTCCTCGGCCAGGTCCAGCAGCGAACGGATGCCCTGGCGGACCAGGTTCTGGTCGTCGACGAGACAGACGGAGATCATCGTGATTCCTCGTAGCGGGTGCGGCGCGCCATGCGCCGCGGACGGACGACGGAACAGCTCAGCGGAACATTCTTGCAGGCCATCAGCCCACGCTCAACGCCGGCGGCTCGAAGCGCGCCGGCGCGTGCGCCAGCGCCGGCGTCTCGCCCAGCGGCAGCCGCACGGTCAGCTCGAAGCCGCGGCCGGCCTCGCTCTCCACCGTGACGCTGCCGCCGAATTCGGCCAGCCGTTCGCGCATGCCCGACAGGCCGTTGCCCGGCGCCACGCTGCTGGCGCCGCGGCCGTCGTCGCGCGCGTGCAGGCCGAGCAGGTTGTCCTCGGCGTAGGCGAAGTGCAGCCACAGGTTGCGCGCGTTGGCGTGGCGGGCGGCGTTGGTGATGATCTCCTGCGCGCAGCGCAGCAGCACCTGCGCCCGGCGCGGGTCCTCCACCCCGAAGCGCGGCGGCGTGGTCACGTGCACCGCCAGGCCCGGCACGCCCTCGACCAGGCTGCGCAGGGCCTGGGTCAGGTCGACGGCGTCGTCCTGGCGCAGTTCGCTGACCGCCTCGCGCACGTCGGACAGCAGGTGCTTGGCGGTCGCCTGCGCCTTGCGCACGTGATCCGCCGCGTCCGGGTTGACCAGGTGGCTGGCCACTTCCAGGTTCAGGCTCAGCGCGGTGAGGTGGTGCCCGATCAGGTCGTGCAGCTCGCGCGCGATGCGCATGCGCTCGGCGATGCGGGTGGACTCGGCCAGCAGCGCGCGGGTGGCGCGCAGCTCGGAATTGAGGCGGCGCTGGGCCTCGCGTTCCTCCAGCTGCTGGCGCGCCACCAGCGAGGTGAAGAAGGCCAGCGCGGACATGCCCAGGTACATGCACACCTGCAGGAAGGCCGCGGGGATCGTCCAGCCCATGTAGCTGGAGATGAGCGGCGTCAGCAGCAGGTTCTGCCCCAGCATCCACAGCAGTCCGGCCAGGGTGGGCAGTTGCCAGGGCAGCGCCACCGAAATCACCACCATCAGCATGGCCGAAAGGCCGCTGCGGCTGGCCCAGCCCATCACGATCGCCGAACCGGTGAGCACGATCAGTCCCAGCAGCCGCACCAGCTGCCCGCGCCCGCCCTGGGCGGTCATGCCCTCGCGGCTGGTCAGGGCCAGGTAGGTCAGGGCGAAGATGGCGTTCGAGGCGATGCACATCGCCGGCGAGCGCACGCCCACGCGGATGCCCCAGCTGCTGGGCAGCACCTGCAGCAGCGGCAACGACACGCAGACGCAGGTGAACAGGCCGGTGTAGCGCAGCAACCGGATATGGCTGAAATTGGTCCATGACATGCCGCGCATCATAGGCCCCCGCCCATCCGGCGCAATGCGCGGGAAGTCACCCCTGCCGAAAGCCATGCACGCGCCGTTTTACGAAGCCTTTACATGGCGCAGCGCGGGATGTGCCGCCGGGGTGCGCATGCCATAATGCGCGCATGCCGGGCCTGCCCGGCCGCCCTTCGAGACAAACCTATAAGCGGAGCAACGAATGGCTCTTGCCATCCGCGACGTGCGCGAGCACGAACTGGATGCCGTCCTGGCGATCAACAACGCCGCCGGCCGCACCATCCTCCCCCTGGACAACGCGCAGCTGCGCTACTTCTACGACCACGCGGACTACTTCCGCGTGGCGGAGATCGACGGCCACTTGGCCGGCTTCCTGATCGCGCTGCGCGAAGGCGGCGACTACGCCAGCCCCAACTACCGCTGGTTCGGCGAGCACTACCCGCAGTTCGTCTACATCGACCGCATCGTGATCGCCAGCGCCTACCATCGCCACGGCCTGGGCCGCGTCTTCTACTGCGACGTGAACAGCTACGCCGAGGTCCGCGTGCCGCTGCTCGCCTGCGAGGTGTTCCTGGAGCCGCGCGACGACGTGGTGGTGCTGTTCCACGGCACCTACGGCTTCCAGGAGGTCGGCCAGCAGCGGATGGAGCCCGACGGCCGCCAGGTCAGCCTGCTGGCCAAGGAACTGCCCAGCTACGCCTACGTGCGCGACACCTGGCTCGAACATGGCGGATTGCCCGACGTGCCCTGGCTGGCCGGTCGCCGGCTGCCCGCGCACGGCGAGGCCCAGCCGCGCCGCCTCGCCGGGGACCGGCGCCCGTGAATGCCCGCATGACTGCCAGCGAAGACGCCTGCGACCTGCGCTTCGGCCAGGTCGGACTTGCCTGCGTGCGCGTGCGCCGCGCCGACGCCGCCGCCCTGTGCGAGGAACTGGAGCGCCGCGTGCGCAGCGCGCCGCAGCTGTTCGCGCGCGCTGCCGTGGTGCTCGACCTCAGCCACCTGCCGAAGCTGCCCGACGACGGCATCGTGGACGCCCTGCTCGAGGCCGTGCGCAGCGCCGGCATGCTGCCGGTGGGACTGGCCTACGGCACCAGCGAGACCGAGGCGCTGGCCAAGCGCATGGGCCTGCCGCTGATCGCCAAGTTCCGCGCCGCCTACGAGCCGGGCGACGGGGCCGCCGCCGCGCCGGCCCCGGCAGCGGCGACGACACCCGCTCCTGCGCCTGCTCCCGCTGCTCCCGCTCCACGTACCGAGCCCGCGCCGGCCGCCGACGGCGAAGCCGCGACCGCCCTGCACCACGACGGCGCCGTGCGTTCCGGCCAGCAGGTCTATGCGCGCAACCGCGACCTGGTGGTGGTGGGCGCGGTGGCCAACGGCGCCGAGGTGATCGCCGACGGCGACATCCACATCTACGGCGGCCTGCGCGGTCGCGCGATGGCCGGCGCGCAGGGCGATGCCGGCGCGCGCATCTTCGTCGCCGACTTCCGCGCCGAACTGGTGGCGATCGCCGGCCACTACCGCGTGTTTGAACAGATTCCGAACGATCTGGAAGGCCAGCCCGTGCGATGCTGGCTGGAAGGCGAGAAACTGCTGATCGCCAAGCTGTGACGGCCTGCCCGCCACACCCCATTACAAGAACAACATTCTTCACGGAGATGAGCCCTTGACTGCTGAGATTATCGTTGTCACCTCCGGCAAAGGCGGCGTCGGCAAGACGACGACCAGCGCCTCGCTCGCCACCGGCCTGGCGATGGCCGGCAAGAAGGTCGCGGTGATCGACTTCGACGTCGGCCTGCGCAACCTCGACCTGATCATGGGCTGCGAGCGCCGGGTGGTGTACGACTTCGTCAACGTCGTGCACGGCGAGGCCACGCTGAAGCAGGCGCTGATCAAGGACAAGCGCCACGACAACCTCTACGTGCTGGCTGCCAGCCAGACCCGCGACAAGGACGCGCTGACCCAGGAAGGCGTGGAGAAGGTGCTCGACGGCCTCTCGGAGGACGGCTTCGACTACGTGGTGTGCGACTCGCCCGCCGGCATCGAGAAGGGCGCGCACCTGGCCATGTACTTCGCCGACCACGCGGTGGTGGTGGTGAACCCCGAAGTGTCCTCGGTGCGCGACTCCGACCGCATCCTCGGCCTGCTCTCCAGCAAGACCCGGCGCGCCGAGCGCGGCGACGGCGCGATCAAGCAACACCTGCTGCTGACCCGCTACAACCCCGTGCGCGTGGCCGCCGGCGAGATGCTCAGCGTGAAGGACGTCGAGGAGATCCTCGGCATCAGCGTGGTCGGCGTCATCCCCGAGTCGGAGAACGTGCTGGCCGCCTCCAACGCCGGCGTGCCGGTGATCCTCGACGCGGACTCGCAGGCCGGCCTGGCCTACGGCGACACCGTGGCCCGCGTGCTCGGCGAAGACCGCCCGTTGCGCTTCCTCGACGCACCCAAGAAGGGCTTCTTCCAGCGCGTATTCGGAGGCTGAGCACGATGGGCATTCTCGATTTCCTGAAGCGCAAGCCGGAACCGAGCGCTGGCATCGCCAAGGAACGCCTGCGCATCATCGTGGCGCAGGAACGCTCCGCCCGCGGCGGCCCGGACTACCTGCCGCTGCTGCGCAGCGAACTGCTCGAGGTCATCAAGAAATACGTCCACGTGGACCTCGACGCGATCAACATCAACGTCGAGCGCGACAGCGGCCACGAGGTGCTGGAACTGTCCGTGGCGCTGCCCGAGATCAAGGGCGCCACGCAAGCCACCTGACCGGGCCGGCGGGTGGCGCGGGCGCATGGCCTCCGCCCCCCCCTCGCGCCACTTCGCCTTCGCCCGTCATTCCGGCGCAGGCCGGAATCCAGTGGCGATCACGCATGGCCACGCCCCATGGCAACTGGATGACCAGAGCCGCGTTCGTTGAAAAGCGCCTCCGGCCTGCGCCGGAGTGACGGCCCGGTCGCCGCCGCCCGAATCCCAGCCCAGCCGGCCATGACACCGTCCATTCCCACCGCACAGGTACTGCGCCTCGCCGACCTCGGCGACGACGCCCCCGCCGCCGCCCTGCTCGCCCGCTACGGGCTGGCGCTGCAGCGCGTGCCCGACGGCGAGCCGATCCCCGGCAGTTTCTGGGGCGACGAGGAGGCTGGCGTCATCGGCAACCACGTCTACGTCCGCGCCGACACGCCGGTCCACTCGCTGCTGCACGAGGCCTGCCACCTGATCGTGCTGCCGCCGGAACGGCGCGCCGCCGTGCACACCGACGCCACCGACTCGGTCGAGGAAGAGGACGCCACCTGCTACCTGCAGATCATGCTGGCCAACGAGCTGCCCGGCGTGGGCCGCGACCGGCTGATGGCCGACATGGATGCCTGGGGCTACAGCTTCCGGCTCGGCTCGGCCCGGGCCTGGTTCGAACAGGATGCGGCGGAGGCCCGCGCCTTCCTCGCCGCACGGAACCTGCCCTGAGCCCCGCGGGCCGGCACCGCCCGTCCCGCGTCCCGATCCGCGGCGCCTTCTCCGGCGCAGCCGGGGCTTCGCGGATGCCTTCCGGCGGGCTTTAAAGATCCTGTCATCGCCAAAGCGGAAATTAAGACAGGCGTCGTACACATGGCGACGGTGCCACCCATTCCCGGCCGCCTCGGACATGCCCAGACGCCACGCCCTGACCATCCGCATCGACGCCTTGCGCCGGCGCACCGCGCGCCGCCTGGTCGCCATGCTCCTCGGGCCCTCCCCGCAGCCCTCGACGGCGGCGCTGCCCGCCGCCGGCATCCATCGCGTCCTGGTCTGCCACACCAGCCACAGCCTGGGCAACACGCTGCTGCTGACCCCGCTGCTGCAGGAACTGGAACGGATCTATCCTGCCGCCGAGATCGACATCCTCACGCGCAGCCCGGTGGCACCGGACATCTATGGGCACTACTTCGGCGTGCGCCGGCTGCTGCGGATGCCCGCCCACGCGGTGGGCCACCCGCGGCAGGCGCTGCGCGCCCTGCACCGGATGCGCGCCGTCCGCTACGACCTCGCCATCGACCCCGACCCGCAGTCGCAGACGTCGCGGCTGCTGCTGCGGATCGCCCGCGCCACCTGGAAGCTGGGCTTCGAGGGCCCGCGCAAGCAGGGGCACGTCACGCACGCCGTGCCGGTCCCCCGCGAGCTGCCCAGCACCGGCCAGCGGCCTGTCCATATGCTGCGCCAGGCAGCGGGGCGCGGCGACGGCGACTTTCCGCCGCCCGACATCCGGCTCGACGCCTCCGAGAAATCGCAAGGGAGCCTGGCGCTCGAGCGGCTGATGATGGCGCACGGCGAGCCTCGCAAGCGCCGCGTCGTGGGCATCTTCGCCAACGCCACCGGCCCCAAGCTGCTTTCCGCCGGGTGGTGGCAGTCGTTCATGCAGGTGCTGGACGCCGCGCCCGGCGACTGCCAGTGGCTGGAGATCGTGCCGGCCTCCGGCCAGTCGATGCTGGGGGCCCGCTACCCGGCCTACTACTCCAGCGACCTGCGCAAGCTGGCCAGCGTGCTGGCCGGCCTCGACACGCTGGTCACCCTCGACTGCGGCGTGATGCACCTGGCCTGCGCCGCGCAGGTCCCCACCGTCGGCATCTTCACCGTGACCAGCGCCGCCGAATGGGGTCCGTACGGCCGGAGGGACGCCATCGTGCACGCCCTGGACCGGCCGCCGGCGCAGGTGGCGGAAGACGTCCTCGCCGCGCTGAACCCGGCCACGTACGTAGCCAGCCCCACCCCTGGCCCGCAGGCGGCCGCCCCTGCCCCCCACGCCACCATCGACCGTCCCGCGACCATCGGTTAGCATGCCGCCCATGAGGGAGATGGCATGCCTCCCGTTCCTTCCCGGAACAAACCGCCCGCCGGTAGCCTTCGCGCCGCCGCCCGGACTGATGATGCCTGCACCACCGGTTTCCGGCGGCGCAGGCGTGCCTGTCGCCGCGAACGCAACGCTTCGCAGACAGGAGATTTCCGCACGTGAACCTCACCGGATTCATTGCCGTCGGCCTCGGCGGCGCCATCGGCTGCTGGGTACGCTGGATGCTCGGCATCCTGCTCAACCCGGTCTTCCCCACCCTGCCGCTGGGCACGCTGGCCGCCAACCTGCTCGGCGGTTTCATCATGGGCTGCATGATGGGCGTGTTCGCGCACTTCCAGGCACTGCCGCGGGAACTGCAGCTGTTCGCCCTCACCGGCTTCCTCGGCGGGCTGACCACGTTCTCCACCTTCTCGGCCGAGGCCGATACCCTGCTGCTGCGCCAGCAGTACCTGTGGTTCGGCGCGCACGTGGCGGTGCACCTGGCCGGCACGCTGGGCATGACGTTGCTCGGCCTTGCCCTTACCCGCGGCCTGCTGCGCCATTGACGACGGAGATTGCGATGCCCACGGAAACGACGATCGACGGCGTGTACCTGCGCTTCTACACGCATGCGCACGCCAGGTACGACGGCATGCTGCTGTCCGAGTGGCTGCTGGAGCAGGCCAAGAAGCACAAGCTCGGCGGCGGTTCGGTGTTCCGCGCCATCGCCGGCTTCGGCCGCCACGGCGTGCTGCACCAGGAAGCCTTCTTCGAACTGGCCGACGACCTGCCGGTGAAGGTGGAGTTCCTGCTGCGCGAAAGCGAGGCCGAGGCCCTGCTGCAGCTGGTGCGCGACGCCGGCGCGGAGCTGGTCTACGCCCGCGGACCGGCTAGCATCGGCGTACTGGGCAAGGAGGACTGAACACGATGAGCCAGGATTCCCTGAAACAGCGCGCCGCCGACCTGCTGCAGCACGCCGGCATCCGCATCGACGGCACCGCGCCCGTCGACATCCGCGTACACGACGAGCGCCTGTACGCGCGCGTGTTCGCGCACGGCTCGCTGGGCCTGGGCGAGGCCTACATGGACGGCTGGTGGGACGTGGACGACCTGCCCGGCTTCATGGCCCGGCTGCTCTCCTCGCACCTGGACGAGCACCTGAAGACGCTGGACACGCTGATCGCCCACCTCAAGGCGCGCTTCATCAACCTGCAGCGCGGCGAGCACGCGTTCGAGATCGGCAAGGCGCATTACGACCTCGGCAACGACCTGTTCCACGCGATGCTGGGCAAGCGCCTGGTGTATTCCTGCGGCTACTGGGCGAACGCCGGCAACCTCGACGACGCACAGGAAGCCAAGCTCGACCTGGTCTGCCGCAAGCTGCAACTGAAGCCGGGCCAGCGCGTGCTGGACATCGGCTGCGGCTGGGGCGAGGCGCTGAAGTACGCGGCCGAGAAGTACGGCGTCAGCGGCGTGGGCGTCACCGTGTCGCAGGAACAGGCCGAGTTCGCGCGCGAGCTGTGCAAGGGCCTGCCGATCGAGATCCGCCTGCAGGACTACCACGAGCTGGACGAGCGCTTCGACGCGATCATGTCGATCGGCATGTTCGAGCACGTGGGCGGCAGGAACTACCGCGGCTACTTCGAGGTGGCGCGTCGCTGCCTGCCCGGCGATGGCCTGTTCCTGCTCCACTGCATCGGCAGCAACGGCGCGCCGGCGCAGCCCGACCCCTGGATCGAGAAATACATTTTCCCGAACTCGATGATCCCCGCCGCCAGCCAGGTTACCGCCGCGCTGGAAGGCCTGTTCGTGGTCGAGGACTGGCACAACTTCGGCACCGATTACGACCGCACCCTTACCGCCTGGCGCGCCAACTTCGACGCCGCCTGGCCGCAGCTGTCGAAGAACTACGACGAGCGCTTCCGCCGCATGTGGCGCTTCTACCTGGCCTGCTCCGCCGCAGTGTTCCGCAGCCGCCGCGACCAGCTCTGGCAGCTCACGCTGAGCCCCAACGGCGTGCCCGGCGGCTACCGCGTGCCGAGGTAGCACCCCCGCCCACGGCGCGTGCACCTGCCGTGCACCGCGCGGCGGCCAGACTGCCGGCATGACCGGCAGCGACGCGATCAGCACCGACGTGCCCGCGCGGCTCGACCGCCTGCGCTGGAGCGCCTTCCACACCCGCGTGGTGCTGGCGCTCGGCATCACCTGGGTGCTGGACGGGCTGGAGGTGACCATCACCGGCGCCATCGCCGGCGCGCTCAAGGCCAGCCCGGTGCTGCGCCTCAGCGACGCCGGCGTGGGACTGGCCGCCAGCGCCTACCTGGCCGGCGCGGTGGGTGGCGCGCTGCTGTTCGGATGGCTCACCGACCGCCACGGCCGCAAGCGCCTGTTCAACGTCACCCTGGGCCTGTACCTGGCCGCCACCGCGCTGACCGCGCTGAGCCCGAACCTGGCGGTGTTCGCGCTGATGCGCGCGCTCACCGGCGCCGGCATCGGCGGCGAATACGCCGCGATCAATTCGGCGATCCAGGAACTGGTGCCGGCGCGCTACCGCGGCCACACCGACCTGGTAGTCAACGGCAGTTTCTGGATCGGCGCAGCGCTGGGTGCGCTGGCCTCGATCGTGGTGCTGGACCCGCACCTGCTGCCGGTCGAGCTGGGCTGGCGCTGCGCCTTCGGCATCGGCGCGGTGCTGGGGCTGGGCATCCTGTGGCTGCGCCGCTACGTGCCGGAAAGCCCGCGCTGGCTGATGCTGCACGGGCGCGCGGACGAGGCCGGGCGCGTGCTCGACGCGATCGAACGCGAGTGCGGGGTCACCGCGGACCCGGCGCTGCCGCGCCTGCGCCTGCGGCCGCGCGCGCCGCGCTGGGCCGACGTGGCGCGCGCCCTGCTGCGCGACTACCCGCGCCGCACCGCGGTGACGCTGGTGCTGATGGCGGCGCAGGCGTTCTTCTACAACGCGATCTTCTTCACCTACGCGCTGGTGCTGGGGCGCTACTACGGCGTGCCCAACGAGCGCATCGGGCTGTTCCTGCTGCCGTTCGCGGCCGGCAATTTCCTCGGCCCGCTGCTGCTGGGGCGCGCCTTCGACCGGCTGGGGCGGCGGCCGATGATCGCGACGACCTACGCGCTGTCCGGCCTGCTGCTGGTGCTGACCGCCTGGCTGTTCGCGCGCGGCGTGCTGGACGCCGCCACGCAGACGCTGGCCTGGAGTGTGGTGTTCTTCTTCGCCTCGGCCGCGGCCAGCTCCGCCTACCTCACCGCCAGCGAGAGCTTCCCGCTGGAGCTGCGCGCCATCGCCATCGCGCTGTTCTACGCGGTGGGCACCGCGCTGGGCGGCGTGGTGGGACCGCTGCTGTTCGGCGTGCTGCTGGGCAGCGGCGAGCGCGACGCGGTGGCCTGGGGCTACGTCGGCGGTGCCGCGCTGATGCTGCTGGCCGCCGCCGTGGCCGCGCGCTGGGGCGTGCGCGCCGAACGCCTGCCGCTGGAGTCGGTGGCCGCGCCGCTGTCGCGCGAACCCTGAGAGCCTGTTCAAGATCTCCCCGTGACCCGCGCCGGGAGCTGTTTGCGCGCAGGCCAAGGAAGAGCGAAGGCGTGGACGTCCGTCCACGACGGAGCGATGACGCCGGCCTGTGGGCCAACAGACCCGGCCCGAAGGGTTGCCTTGCCCTGGCCGCCAGGCGGCAGCGCGCGGCTTGACCTGCCCGCCAGACAGGCGCTGCGCCACGCACTCCCACCGGGCGGCCAGGGCAAGGCAACGCGAGCTACGGGGAGATCTTGAACAGGCTCTGAGGGCGACGTCGCCTGGGGTAAAGTGCGCGCATGCGACGCCTGCTCAGCCTGCTGCTCGTCCTGTTCGCCGCGCCCGCACTGGCGCATCCCGCGCTGTGGGCGGTGAAGGATGTCGACACCACCCTCTACCTGTTCGGCACCGTGCACCTGCTGCCGCACGACACCGATTGGCATTTCCCCGTGCTGGACAAGGCGCTGGCCGACAGCCAGGCGTTGTACGTGGAGATCACCGATGACGATCCCGCGCATATGACCGCGCTGGTGCTGCGCTACGGCATCGACACCGCGCACCCGCTGTCCGGCCTGCTCGGCCCGTTCGACCGCGGCCGGCTGGAACGCGCCGCGCGCCTGGCCGACGTGCCGGGCGGCATGGCGGCGCTGGACATCATGCGGCCGTGGCTGGCCGCGCTCACCCTCACCGTGGCGCCGATGGTGAAGGCCGGGCTGGATCCGGCCCTGGGCGTGGACCGGCAGCTGCGCGCCGCGATGGAAAAGGCCGGCAAGCCGGTGCGCGCGCTGGAGACCGCCGAGCAGCAGGTCCGCTTCCTCGCCGACATGCCGCAGGCGCTGCAACTCGGCCTGCTGCGCTCGACCCTGCGCGACACCGACCGCGCCGACGTCGACCTGAAGGCCCTGATCGGCGCCTGGAAGGCCGGCGACGAAGCGGCCATCGCGCGGCTGGAAAACGACCGGCTCGAGCGCCAGGAACCGCAGCTCTACCGGCGCCTGCTGGTCGAGCGCAACGCCGCCTGGGCGCGGCGCATCAAGGCCATGCTCGACCGGCCCGGCACCGTCTTCATCGCCGTGGGCGCGGCGCACCTGGCCGGGCCGGACAGCGTGCAGGCCCAGCTCGCGAAGCTGGGCGTGCACGCGGCGCGCGAATAGCCCCGCCCGGTTCCGTCAAGCTGTCCCCTGCGCCGCCGATCTGGCACCATCGGCCAGTTACGCGACGGAACTTCACGCAAGCGCATGAACCTGCAAGCCAACTACGAACAGATCCCGCTCAGGGAATACGCCGAGCGCGCCTACCTCGACTACTCGATGTACGTGGTGCTGGACCGCGCCCTGCCCTTCGTGGGCGACGGCCTCAAGCCGGTGCAGCGGCGCATCGTCTACGCGATGAGCGAGCTGGGCCTGGCCGCCAGCGCCAAGCCGAAGAAGTCCGCGCGCACCGTGGGCGACGTGATCGGCAAGTTCCACCCGCACGGCGACAGCGCCTGCTACGAGGCGATGGTGCTGATGGCGCAGCCGTTCTCGTACCGCTACCCGCTGATCGACGGCCAGGGCAACTTCGGCTCGCCCGACGACCCGAAGAGCTTCGCGGCGATGCGCTACACCGAATCCAAGCTCAACCCGATCGCCGACGTGCTGCTGGGCGAGCTGGGCCAGGGCACGGTGGACTGGGTGCCGAACTTCGACGGCACGCTGGAGGAGCCGAGCTGGCTGCCCTCGCGCCTGCCGCACGTGCTGCTGAACGGCTCGATGGGCATCGCCGTGGGCATGGCCACCGACATCCCGCCGCACAACCTGCGCGAGATCGCCGCCGCCTGCATCCGCCTGCTCGACGAGCCCGATGCCACGGTGGCGGAACTGTGCGAGCACGTGCGCGGCCCCGACTACCCCACCGAGGCCGAGATCATCACGCCGCGCAGGGAGCTGCTGGCGATGTACGAGGGCGGCACCGGCTCGGTGCGCGCCCGCGCGGTGTACGCGCGCGAGGACGGCAACATCGTGATCACCGCGCTGCCGCACCAGGTCAGCCCGTCGAAGATCCTCGAGCAGATCGCCGCGCAGATGCGCGCGAAGAAGCTGCCGATGCTGGAGGACCTGCGCGACGAGTCCGACCACGAGAACCCGATCCGGCTGGTGCTGGTGCCGCGCTCGAACCGCATCGACGCGGACGAGATGATGCAGCACCTGTTCGCCACCACCGACCTCGAGAAGAGCTTCCGCGTCAACCTCAACATGATCGGCCTGGACGGCCGGCCGCAGGTGAAGGACCTGAAGCGCATCCTCACCGAGTGGCTGGGCTTCCGCACCGACACGGTGACGCGCCGCCTCAACCACCGCCTGGCCAGGGTCGAACGCCGCCTGCACCTGCTGGAAGGCCTGCGCATCGCCTACCTCAACCTCGACGAGGTGATCCGCATCGTCCGCACCGAGGACGAGCCCAAGCCGGTGCTGATGGCGCGCTTCAAGCTCAGCGAGGAACAGACCGACTACATCCTGGAGACGAAGCTGCGCCAGCTGGCCCGCCTCGAGGAAATGAAGATCAACGCCGAGCGCGACCAGCTGGAAGAGGAACGCGCGCGCATCAACGTGCTGCTGAAGTCGCCGGCCAAGCTCAAGGGCCTGATCAAGCAGGAACTGAAGGCCGATGCCGACAAGTACGGCGACGAGCGCCGCTCGCCGCTGGTCGAGCGCGAGGCCGCGCAGGCGCTGGACGAGAGCGCGCTGGTGGCCAGCGAGCCGGTCACCGTGGTGCTCAGCCAGAAGGGCTGGATCCGCGCCGCCAAGGGCCACGACGTCGACGCCGACGGCCTCAGCTACCGCGAGGGCGACGGCCTGCTCGCCGCGGTCAAGGCGCGCACCACCCAGCAGGTGGCGATCATCGACTCCACCGGCCGCAGCTATTCCACGCCCGCGCACTCCCTGCCGTCCGCGCGCGGCAACGGCGAGCCGCTCACCGGCCGCTTCAGCCCGCCCGCGGGCGCCAGCTTCGACGCCCTGGCCGCCGGCGACAACGACACCCGGCTGGTGATCGCCACCGACCACGGCTACGGCTTCGTCACCCGCTTCGAGGCGCTCACCGGCCGCAACAAGGCCGGCAAGCAGATCCTCAACCTGCCCGACGGCGCGAAGGTGCTGGCGCCGCAGGCCAGCGCCGACCCGTCGCGCGACCGCATCGTGGTGGTTACCAGCGAGGGCCACCTGCTGATGTTCTCGGTGGCCGAGCTGCCCGAGCTGGACAAGGGCAAGGGCAACAAGCTGATCGAGGTGCCCAAGGCGAAACTGGCCAGCGGCGAGGAACGCGTGGCCGGCGTGGCGGTGGTGACCGAGGGCAAGGGCGAGGTGACCCTCTACGCCGGCCAGCGCAAGCTCACCCTGAAATGGGCCGACCTGGTCGAATACGGCGGCAACCGCGCCACCCGCGGCAACCTGCTGCCGCGCGGCCTGCGCCGGGTGGAACGCATCGAGACCACCGGCTGAACACGGTCCTGCCCACCGCGCGGCTGTTCTCCTCCCCCGGCTTGCAGGGGGAGGCCGGGAGGGAGTAAGCAAGCTTGCCGCGAGGTTGGGTTACCCCTCCCCAACCCTCCCCTGCACGCAGGGGAGGGAGTGATACGAGGAACTTGCATGGCGCCGCAACGTCCAACGTCTGTGCACGCACTGCTCGCCCGAGCGTTGATCGCGGCATGCCCTGGAGCCCTTCCATGAACACGATCCGCGCCACCGCCCTGCTCGCCGCCAGCCTCGTCGCCGCCACGGCCTGGGCGCAGGACGCCGGCAAGCCGCTCAACCTCAAGCTGCCGCCGCAGAACGCGCTGCCGCCCAGCGACCTGCCCGCCGCCAGCGCCACCGCAGCGAAGCCCGCCAGCAGCGCACCCGGCGTGTACTACGGCGACACCAGCGGCCGCATGGGCAACGTCACCCCGCCCGCCGAAGCCGCTGCCTGCGACGACAGCACCTACACCCAGCCGCAGGTGCACGGCAGCGTGGGCATGGGCGTGATGGGCGGCAACCACGTCAGCGGCAACTACCAGACCGGCACCGTCAGCGTCACCAGGCGCCTGGGCGACTGCGAAGAGCCCAAGGGCGGGGTGAGCTTCTCGATCGGCGTGGGCCAGGGCCACTTCCACGGCCACTGAGCGTTTGTGGGGTTTTCAAACTCAGACAGTCATCGATGGCCGGCGGGGATCAATCGCCCCGTAATCGATCCCCGGTGACATGTCCGGACCTACCTGCGCCGGACTGCCGATGAAGGTTTCCAGGAAGTGGAAATCTTCATCGCCTCCTGAGCCTTCGCGACAACCCGCGCCCGACCGCGCTACGCTGGATGCCCCGACTGGCGCGCGGCAGACCATGCACGGCGAATACAAGATGCCCGGCGGCAAGCTGGTGGTGGTCGACCTCGACGTGCGCGGCGGCCGCCTCGCCGGCGTGCGGCTGAGCGGCGATTTCTTCCTCGAGCCCGACGAGGCGCTGCGTGCGATCGACCGCGCGCTCGACGGCCTGCCCGCCGCCACCGCCGCCGCCGCGCTGGCCGATGCCGTGCGCGCCGCGTTGCCCGCGGGCACCGCCATGTACGGCATCTCGCCCGAGGCCGTGGCGGAAGCCGTGCGCCGCGCCCTGCAGCCGGAGGCCGCCTGATGCGCACGCACTGGCGCGACCACGACTGGCAACTGCTGCACGACGCCCCGCAGGCGCCCGCGCTGCACATGGCGCTGGACGAGGTGCTCACCGATGCGGTGGCGACCGGCCGGCGCCCGCCCACCCTGCGCATCTGGGAATGGGCCGGCGCGGCGGTGGTGATCGGGCGCTTCCAGTCGCTGCGCAACGAGGTGGACATGGCCGCCGCGCGGCAGCACGGCATCGAGGTGGTGCGGCGCATCTCCGGCGGCGGCGCGATGTTCATCGAGCCGGGCAATACCATCACCTATTCGATCTACGCGCCGGCCTCGCTGGTCGAGGGCCTGAGCTTCCAGGAGTCCTACGCGCTGATGGACGCGTGGGTGGTCGAGGCGCTGGGCGAACTGGGCATCCGCGCGTGGTACCAGCCGCTCAACGACATCGCCTCGGACGCCGGCAAGATCGGTGGCGCCGCCCAGACGCGCCGTGGCGGCGCGGTGCTGCACCACGTCACCATGGCCTACGACATCGACGCGGCGAAGATGCTCCGGGTGCTGCGCATCGGCCGCGAGAAGCTGTCCGACAAGGGCACCGCCAGCGCCGCCAAGCGCGTGGACCCGCTGCGCAGCCAGACCGGCCTGCCGCGCGAGTCCGTGATCGCGCGCATGGTGGACTGCTTCCGCCACCTGCACGGCCTCTCCCGCGACACGCTGCCCGCCGGCGAGCTGGCCCGTGCGCAGACCCGGGTCCGCGAAAAGTTCGGCACCGCCACCTGGCTCGAAGACGTGCCGTGACGCCCGGTGGCGCGGGCGGCGCGCGTCGTGCGATAAAGGCCGCCGAGCCCGCGCCACGTCGGCGCCGGAGCCGTCGCCGCCGCGCACACCATGGGGAAAACGCATGACGCACCGCCTGCCGTCCGGTTTTCGTGCCGCCTGTCTGGCCATGGCCATCGCGCTCGGCACGTGCCTGCCGCAGGGCGCCGCCGCGACGGCGCAAGCCGCCGCCGCGCGCGCGTCCATGCAGGTGATGCAGATCCCCAGCCATGGCGAGCGGCTGAACGCGATCGCCTACGTCGCGGCGGGCGCCGGGCCGCATCCGACGGTGGTGCTGCTGCACGGCTTTCCCGGCTATGAGCGCAACCTCGACCTGGCGCAGGACATGCGCCGCGCCGGCTGGGACGTGGTGTACTTCGACTACCGCGGCTCCTGGGGCACGCCGGGCGCGTTCTCGTTCGGGCATGCCATCGAGGACGCCGCGTCCGTGCTCGCGTACCTGCACCGGCCGGACGTGGCGAAGACGCTGCGGCTCGATCCCGCGCGCATCGTGCCGGTCGGGCACAGCATGGGCGGCTTCATCGCGGTACAGGCGGCCGCGGCCGATCCGGCGATCAAGGCCTTCGCGCTCATCTCCGGCGCCGACATGGGCGGCCTGTTCCGGCAGGTGCGGGATGCGCAGGGCCTGCCCGCCGCGCTGAAAGTGGCCAGCGCCAACCTGTCCGGCGCAGGCCTGGCGCCCCTGCACGGCTGCTCGCCCGACGGGTTGGCGCGCGAACTGGCCGACCATGCCTCCGACTGGCCTTTCCCGGCCAGGGTCGATGCGCTGAAGGACCGTGCCGCCTTCGTCGTCATGGCCGACGACCCGTTCGCCGCCACGGACGACGCCTTCGCCGCGGCCTTGCGCAAGGCCGGCGACGCGCGCGTCGACACCCTGCACCTCGCCACCGACCACGTCTATTCCGATCACCGCATCGAGCTGTCGCAGGCGCTGCTGCGCTGGCTGGCCTCGCTGCCGAAGTGAATGCGCTCAGAGCCTGCTCTCAACGCCCCAGCTTCGGCAGGATGTGCTCGCGGCTGAGCCGCGCGACCGGCACGTCGCCGGGCGCGGCCGGATCGATCCAGCACAGCTCGGCGATCTCCGCCTGCGCCCGGATTTCGCCGTCCACCGCCACTTCGTAGACTTCGGCCTCCACCACGTAGCCGCGCTCGTTCGCGGCCGGCGCGCTGGCACGGCACAGCAAGCGCGCCGAGTGGCGCACCAGTTCGCAACCCAGCTCCTCGCGCAGTTCGCGCGCCAGCGTGGCGAGGTCGTCCTCGTCGGCGGGGTCGCGCTTGCCGCCGGGCTGCTGGAACACCGCGGCGCCGTGCTTGCGCACGAGCAGGGTGCGCCCCGCGCTGTCGCGGATCACCGCGGCGACGATGCGGATGACCGGCGCCGCGCTCACAGCCGCGTGTACGACCACGACTGCATGCGCCCGTCCCGGTACGGCATCACGCCGTGGAACGGGCGCGGGTCGTCGTCAAACACCAGCGGCAGGAAGTGGCGGTCGCCTTCCCACATCGGCAGCTCCAGCAGCTTCTCGCGCGGCACCCATTCCAGCGTGCCCTCATGGTTGCCGCCGTGCGGCTCGCCACCGAAGCTGTCGATGATGAAGATGAAGCCCAGCCAGTCCTCGCCCTGCTTGCCGAAGCCGGGCCAGTTCAGCGTACCGCGCAGGCGCATCGTCTCGCACTCGATGCCGGCCTCCTCGCGGATCTCGCGGCGCATGCAAGCGGCGATGTCCTCGCCCGGCTCCATCTTGCCGCCCAGGCCGTTGTACTTGCCCAGGTGCTGGTCGTCGGGGCGCGCGTTGCGATGGATCATCAGCACCTGCCGGCGATCCGGCGAGAGCACGTAACCGAGCGTGGCGACTATCGGCGTGTAGGGCATGGCGGGAAACGGGCGGAAAGCGGTCAGTTTAAGCGCTGTGCCGCGCGCTGTCGCGCCGCGGGCTTGCATCGGACCGGCCGGGACGGCGACCATCGGGGGATGTCTGCACGCACGTTCCTACCCCGCGCCCTCCGCGGCCTGGCCTCGATGCTGCTGCTCGCGGGGCCCCTGGCCGGCTGCGCTCCGTCAGCGCAGGCGCTGGACAGCCGCGAAGTGCAGTTCGACGGCCTCGCCTTTCGCGTGGTGCGCATCGACCTGCGCCGCGAAGCGCTCAGCCTGCGCTGGCGCGATCCCGACACCGGCCAGCCCTACGGCGACATCGACACGCTGCGCCAGTGGGGCGAGGCGCACGGCAAGCGGCTGCTGTTCGCCGCCAACGCCGGCATCTACGACCGCCAGTCCGCGCCATTGGGCCTGTACGTGGAAGACGGCAAGACCCTGGTGCCACTGAACCTGGCGCACGGCAACCCGGCGTCGGGCAACTTCTCGCTGCTGCCCAACGGCGTGTTCGCGATCTATCCCGACGGCAGCGCCGCGGTGCGCACCAGCGCCGACTTCAAGGCCGACGGCAAGCCGGCGCGCTGGGCCACCCAGTCCGGCCCGATGCTGGTGGTGGGCGGCAAGCTCAACCCGCAGTTCGTCGACGGCTCCAGCAGCATGAAGTGGCGCAGCGGCGTGTGCGCGCCCAACCCGCACGAGGCCGTGTTCGCGGTGAGCGAGGCGCCGGTGAACTTCCACGACTTCGCCCGTCTGTTCCGCGACAAGCTCGGCTGCCGCGACGCGCTGTACCTGGACGGCAGCATCTCGCAGGTCTACGTGGATGGCGTGGGATACGCCGGCGCGCCCGCCTTCATGGTGAAGCCCTACGCCGGCATCTTCGCGGTGTTCTCGCGATGACCAGGCCACCGCGCCGCGCCGGCTGGCTGCGCTGGACGGTGCCGGCCGTGCTGGCGCTGCTGCTGGCCACCTTCCTCGCCGGCGGGTGGTTGCTGGCCGGCAGCCGCGCGCAACTGGACGGCACCCGCCGCTTCGCCCGGCTGGCGCATCCGGTGACGATCGAGCGCGATGCGCTGGGCACCGCCACGCTCAGCGGGCAATCCCGCGACGACCTCGACTTCGCGCTCGGCTACGTACACGCGCAGGAACGCTTCTTCGAGATGGACCTGATGCGCCGCATGGCCGCCGGCGAGCTGTCGGAGCTGGTCGGCCCCGCCGCGCTGGACGTCGACATCGACCACCGCCGCCATCGCCTGCGCGCGGTGACCGAGGCCGCGTACGCGCAACTGCCCGCCGCGCAACGCCACCAGCTGGAGCTGTACGCCGCCGGCGTCGACGCCGGCCTCGCCGCTCTGCGCGTGCGGCCGTGGGAATACCTGCTGCTGCGCGCCAAGCCGCAGCCGTGGAAGCCCGCGGACAGCCTGCTGGTGATCGCCGCGATGTACTTCGACCTCAACGGCGACGGCCGCAACGAGCGCGAGCTGCACATCGCGCAGATGCGCGCGGCGCTGCCCGGCGCGGTGGCGGATTTCCTGCTCTCGCCCGATCCGACCTGGGAAGCACCGCTGGACGGCGACCTGTCGCGTGCACCGTACCCGCCGGGCGCGGACGTGCTCGACCTGCGCCAGGCCAAGCCCGCCGCCGCGGACGCGAAACTGGCCGCGGCGATGGCGTCCGCGACGGGCGCGGAGCGCCCCGGCAGCAACAGCTTCGCCGTCAGCGGCCGGCTCACCACGAGCGGCGCGGCCCTGCTCGCCAACGACATGCACCTGGGCCTGCGCGTGCCCGACATCTGGTTCCGCACCCGCCTGCGCTATCCCGACGCCACCGCGCCGGGCGGGCAGCGCGACGTGGTCGGCGTGAGCCTGCCCGGCACGCCGGCGATGGTGGTCGGCTCCAACGGCCAGGTCGCCTGGGGCTTCACCAACAGCTACGGCGACTGGCTGGACTGGGTGCGCGTGCAGCGCGACCCGCACGACCCCGCACGCTACAAGGTCCCCGGCGGCTGGGCCGAGATCCGTACGCACCAGGAAACCATCCGCATCAAGGGCGCGCCGTCGCGCACGCTGGTGGTGGAAGACACCCGCTGGGGGCCGATCCTCGGCAAGGACACCGACGGCACGCCGCTGGCGCTGGCCTGGATCGCGCAGCAGCCGCGCGCCTACGACCTCGGCCTGATGCAGCTGGAGCGGGCCGGCAGCGCGAGGCAGGCGCTGGACCTCGCGCCCGGCTTCGGCATGCCGCCGCAGAACCTGCTGGTGGCCGACCGCGAAGGCCATATCGGCTGGACCATCGCCGGCAACGGCATCCCGCTGCGCAACGGCTTCGACCCGCAGCGGCCGGCCGACTGGTCGCAGCCCGGCACCGGCTGGACTGGCTGGGCCGCGCCCGCGCAGTACCCGCGCATCGAGGACCCGGCCGGCCAGCGCCTGTGGACCGCCAACAACCGCACCGTGGGCGGCGCGGCGCTGGCCCTGCTCGGCAACGGCGGCCACGACCTCGGCGCGCGCGCGCAGCAGATCCGCGACGACCTGCACGCACGCGCCGGCTTTGGCCCCGGCAGCCTGCTCGACATCCAGCTCGACGACCGCGCGGTGTTCCTGCGCCGCTGGCAGCAGCTGCTGCAGCGCACGCTGGCGCGTGCCGACGATCCGGCGCTGGCGCAGTTGCGCCGGCTCACCGCCGCATGGCGCGACCATGCCAGCCCCGACAGCGTGGACTACCGCCTGGTGCGCGCCTTCCGGGCGCAGGTGAAGGCGGCGGCGCTGGCGCCGTTCGTGGCCATCGTGCAGCGGCGCTTCCCCGGCTTCGCCTGGCCGCGCCTGGCCGACCCCGAGGCGGCGGTGTGGGAACTGGTCTCGCGCCAGCCGCCGAACCTGCTCGACCCGCGCTACAAGGACTGGAACGCCCTGCTGCTCGATGCCGCCAGGCACGTGACCGACACGCTGGGCCGCGAGCCGGGCGGCCTCGCGGCGCGCCGCTGGGGCGAGATCAACCACGCCGGCATCGACCATCCGCTGGCGCGCGCCCTGCCCGGCGTCCTGGCCCGCTTCCTCGACATGCCCGACGACGAGCTGCCCGGCGACCGCGACATGCCGCGCGTGGCCGCGCCCGGCTTCGGCGCCTCCGAGCGGCTGGACGTGGCGCCCGGCCACGAGGCGCACGGCATCCTGGAAATGCCCGGCGGCCAGAGCGACAACCCGCTGTCGCCGTACTACGGCGCCGGCCACGAGGACTGGGTGCGGGGTCGCCCCACCCCGCTGCTGCCCGGCCCGGCCGAGCATATGCTGACGCTGGCGCCGCCGGCTCGCTGAGCCGGCCGGCGCGGCGTCGGGAACCTTTGCGGCGTCTCCCGCATCCGATCGGCAAAGGGGGAAGTCGCGCCATGTCTGAACACGCCCACGCCATCGCCTACGCGGCACTGTCCGACGACGAGTTGGTCGCGCTGGCCCGCGACGGCCGGCGCGAGGCGTTCCGCTACATCATGCAGCGCGGCAACCAGCGGCTGTTCCGCGTCGCCCGCGCCGTGCTCAACGACGACGCCGAGGCCGAGGACGCGCTGCAGGACGCCTACGCGCACGCCTTCGAACACCTCGACGGCTTCCGCGGCGAGGCGAACGTGCTGACCTGGATGACCCGCATCGTGCTGAACGAGGCCTACGGCCGCCTGCGCCGGCGGCGCCCCACGGTGGACGTGGCGCAGATCGAGGCGGCGCAGCAGGACGACGGCCGCGTGCTCGCGTTCCCGTCGCGCTACGGCATCGAGGACCCGGCCACGCACGCCGCCCGCGCCCAGCTGCGCGAGCTGGCCGAGCACGCCATCGAGGCGTTGCCCGGGCCGTTCCGCGTGGTGTTCGTGTTGCGCGAGGTCGAGGGCTGCAGCATCGAGGAAACCGCCGCCGCGCTGGGCATCCGCCCGGAGACGGTGAAGACCCGCCTGCACCGGGCGCGCCGGCTGCTGCACGAGGCGCTGCACGACAGCCTGGCCGGTGCGCTGGCCGACGCCTTCCCCTTCCTCGGTCCCCGCTGCGCCCGGATCACCGACGCGGTGCTGCGGCGGATGGATACCCGCGCCACGCAGGACGACCGCGCGCCACCGGGCCGCTGAACCCGCACCCGACGTCGTGGCGGCCGCTTCGCTGCATCACGACCCGGCCTTCGCGCCACACCGGCGCCTCGCCTTTCCATACCGGAGATCCGCCATGCTGCTCTACGCCATCGTCGTGTTCGCCATCGCCGCCGTCGGCGGACTGATCCTCGCCAGCCACGTGCTGCGCAACCGCTTCGCGCCGTGGGCGCTGTCGGTGCTGCACGCGCTGCTCGGCGCCACCGGCCTGGTGCTGCTGGTCGCGCTGGCGCTGCAAGGGACCGCGCCGGGCCGGCTCACCGCCGCGCTGGCGCTGCTGGTGCTCGCGGCGCTGGGCGGCTTCTTCGTCGCCTCGTTCCACCTGCGCAAGCGGATCGCGCCGAAGCCCGCGGTGCTCGTGCACGCCGGCGTGGCGGTGGTCGGCTTCCTCACCCTGCTCAGCCTGTTGCTGCATTGAGCCTGCGCGCATGCGCCATCCGCTGCATCCCGCGCTGGTCCACTTCCCAGTTGCCTGCTGGTCGCTGGGCACGGCGGCCGACCTGGCCGGCCTGCACTGGGGCATGCCCGCCTGGCGGCTGGGCGGCCTGCTGCTGGCGGCCGGCACGCTGGCGGCGCTGCCCGCCATGCTCGCCGGCCTCTACGAGCTGACCCGGCTGGCCGACGACAGTCCCGCATGGCGCGACGTGTACCTGCACATGGGCGCCGCGCTGGCAGCGACGGCGCTGTACGCCCTCGCCCTGCTGCTGCGCTGGCGCGGCGGCGCGCTGGCGGCGCCGGGCACCACGGGCATCGCGCTGGACCTGGCCGGCTTCGCCGCGCTCGCCGCCGCCGGCTGGCTCGGCGGCCGGCTGGTGTATGGCCACCGGCTGGGCGGCGACGCGCCAGGCTCTCAGGGCAGGCGGTAATCCAGCGTGTAGTGGTGCTGGCCGTCCTCGATGCGGATCGTCATCGCGCCTTCCAGCCCGGCCAGTTCGCCGGTGCCCGAGTCCGGCACGACCACCACCACGAGGCTGGATTCGCCGCGCTTCATCAGGCCATGGTGCTGCAGGGCGAAGGAGCCGCGCCGGCCGTGCAGCGTGCCGGCTACGCGCTCCAGCGCCACGTAGCCGGCCGAGCCCGGCACCGCGGTGCCGACGGCGAGCATCTGGCCGCGGCTGTGCGCCTCCAGCTCGCCGTGGAAATGCTTGTCGATGCGACGGCGCCCGGGGCACGCCGCGTCGTCGCCGGGGTCGGCCGGCTGGGGTGTCAGGGTCACATCGAAGCGGCCTTGGGCTTGCATGGCGCGGGTCTCCTGGTCGTCCGTCGGAAGGCGTGGCCCGGCGTCGTCTATGCTCGCCGTTCCAGCATCGGCGACATTGCAGCATGGGCAGGCCATCGGGGATTGGAAAAACGCGACGACCCACCGGGGACCGTGCATGAGCGAAGCCCCCGGGCCGCCGCGCGGCGTACTGCATACGCGCCTGGGCGAAGGCCGCTTCGAGCACGCGCGGCAGGCGCCGGCAACGGCGCTCGCGCCCTTCGTCGAGCACTACTGGTGCGTGCGCTGGGACCTGCGCGGCTGCCCGCCGCAACTGCAGGAAACCCTGCCCCACCCCACCGTGCACCTGGTGATCGAGCGCGGCGAGGCGCGCATCTGGGGCGTCCATGCCGGACGCTTCAGCCGCGTGCTGGAAGGCCGCGAGACGGTGTTCGGGGTGAAGTTCGCCGCCGGAGGCTTCCGTCCCATCCTCGGCCGGCCGGTGGCCACGCTGGCCAACCGCAGCCTGCCGGCGCATGCACTGTTCGGCGACGCCATCGACACCCTGGTGCCGGCGATCCCCGGCTGCGCGGACCTCGCCGCGATGGTCGCGCGGGTCGAGCCGCTGCTGCTGGCGCGATCGCCGCCGCCCGACCCGCTGGCCGCGCGGGCGCGCGAACTGGTCGCCCTGGCCGCCACCGCGCACGACCTGACCCGCGCCGAACAGCTGGCCGAACGCGCCGGGCTCGGCCTGCGCGCGCTGCAGCGGCTGTTCCGCGACTACGTGGGCGCCAGCCCCAAGTGGACGATCAACCGCTACCGCCTGCACGAGGCGGTGGCCAGGCTGCAGGCCGGCGGCGAGGTGGCCTGGGCCGAACTCGCGCTGGCGCTGGGCTATTACGACCAGGCCCACTTCGCACGCGATTTCCGCCGCCTCACCGGCCTGGCGCCCGGCGCCTTCGCGCGCCGCGAGGGGCCGGCGCATGTCGATTCCGGCCCGCGCCGTTCGTCTTGACCATGAAGGCCGGCATCGTACCGGCCACCGGAGGACGACGATGCGATGCATGGTGATGGTGCGGGCCACGGCCGAGTCCGAGGCCAGCCCGCCGGCGATGCCCAGCCAGCGGCGGCTGGCGGAGATGAACCGCTTCAACGAGGAACTGATGCAGGCCGGCGTGCTGCTGGCCGGCGAAGGCCTGAGGCCCAGCGCCGCCGGGGCCCGGGTCCGGTTCGCCGGCGACCGGCGCAGCGTGATCGACGGCCCGTTCGCCGAGGCGAAGGAGCTGATCGCCGGTTTCTGGCTGTGGCAGGTTCGCTCGATGGACGAGGCGCTGGCCTGGGCGCAGCGCTGCCCGCCGCCCTTCGACGGCGAGTGCGAGATCGAGATCCGCCCGCTGTTCGAGGCCGAGGACTTCGGCGAGGCGCTGACGCCCGAGGTGCGCGCGAGCGAGGAACGCATACGCGCCGCGCTGGCATCCAAATCCGCCTGAGGCCAGGGAGAGTCCGCCATGAACGACGTTTCCCCCATCGCGCCCGCCGCCCGCTGGAGCGGCCGCGCGCTCAGCGCCCTGGTGGTGCTGTTCCTGCTGTTCGACGGCGCGATCAAGCTGCTGCCGCTGCCGGTGGTGACGCAGACGCTGCAGCAGCTCGGCTACCCGCCCGGCGAAACGCTGGCGCGCGGGCTGGGCGTGCTCACCCTGGCCTGCGCCGCGCTCTACGCCTGGCCGCGTACCGCCGTGCTGGGCGCGATCCTGCTGACCGGCCTGTTCGGCGGCGCCATGGCCACCCACCTGCGCGCCGGCAGCCCGCTGTTCACGCATTTCCTGTTCGGCGCCTACCTGGGGCTGCTGGCCTGGGGCGGGCTGTACCTGCGCTCGCCGCGGCTGCGCGCCCTGCTGCCCTGGCGGCGCCTGCCGGGAGGGTGACCGCGGCGCCTTGCCGCTGCGCGGCGGAGATGGTCTGATCGGGGGCATGAGCGAAGCCCATGCCCACCGCGCTATCGAAACCGTCTGGCGACTCGAATCCCCGCGCCTGATCGCCGCGCTGATCCGCGTGGTGCGCGACATCGACCTGGCCGAGGAACTGGCGCAGGACGCCCTCGTCGCCGCACTGGAGCACTGGCCGGCCGAGGGCGTGCCCGACAACCCCGGCGCCTGGCTGATGACCGCCGCCAAGCGGCGCGGCATCGACCAGTTGCGCCGGCGCCAGCTGATCGAACGCAAGCACGCCGCCATGGACCCGGAAGACGAAGCCTTCGTCATGCCCAACCTGGAAGCGCTCGACGACGACATCGGCGACGACCTGCTGCGGCTGATCTTCACCGCCTGCCACCCGGCGCTGTCGGCCGAGGCGCAGATCGCGCTCACCCTGCGCCTGCTCGGCGGGCTCACCACCGAGGAGATCGCGCGCGCCTTCCTCACCCCCGAGCCCACCATCGCCCAGCGCATCGTGCGCGCCAAGCGCACCCTGGCGAGGGCGAACATCGCCTACGAGGTGCCGCGCGGCGACGAGCTCGGCAAGCGCCTGGCCGCGGTGCTGGGCGTGATCTACCTGATCTTCAACGAAGGCTACGCCGCCACCTCCGGCGGCGACTGGATGCGCCCGGCACTGTGCGAGGAAGCGCTGCGGCTGGGCCGCACCCTGGCCGCGCTGATGCCGCGCGAACCGGAGGCGCACGGCCTGCTCGCGCTGATGGAGATCCAGGCCTCGCGCCAGCGTGCGCGCACCGCGCCCGACGGCGCGCCGGTGCTGCTGATGGTGCAGAACCGCGCGCTGTGGGACCCGTTGCTGATCCATCGCGGCCTCGCCGGGCTGGAACGCGCGCAGCAACTCGGCGGCGCCGGCGGCCCCTATGCGCTGCAGGCCGCCATCGCCGCCTGCCACGCCCGCGCCGCCCGCGCCGAGGATACCGACTGGAAGCGCATCGCCGCGCTCTATGCCAGGCTGGCCCAGGCCACACCCTCGCCCGTGGTGGAACTCAACCGCGCCGTCGCCGTGGGCATGGCCGACGGCCCCGCCGCCGCGCTGGCCCTGGTCGACGCGCTGCGCGACGAACCCGCCCTGTCCCGCTACCACCTGCTGCCCGCCGTGCGCGGCGATCTGCTGGAAAAACTCGGCCGCACCGACGAGGCCCGCGCCGAATTCACCCGCGCCGCCGGACTCGCGGGCAACGAGCGCGAGCGTCGATTGATGCTGGAGCGGGCGGCGAAATAGATGCCGCCGCAAACCCTCTCGCCATCCCCCGTCATTCCGGCGCAGGCCGGAGGCGCTTTTCAACAGACGAAGGTCTGGTCATCCAGCGAGGCATGCGTGCGGAGCATACGAAACGGTTTTGCGTGCTTCGCACGAGTACCGGACTGGATTCCGGCCTGCGCCGGAATGACGGTGAGGGAGGTTGGGGCGCGAAGCAAGAATGCAGCGACTCGCCACGCTGGAGAACGCAAAGCACGGCAGGCTGCGGCCATCAAGCGTAAGCGCCCCCCTCACCCTGCCAGCAACCTCTCGCAAATCGCCAGATACAGCCCCGGCAGGCGCTGAAGCTCGGCCACGTCCACCCACTCGTCCACCTTGTGGATGCTGGCGTTCACCGGCCCCAGTTCCACCACCTCGGCACCCAGCGGCGCGATGAACCGTCCGTCCGAGGTGCCGCCGCCGGTGCTCTGCTCCGGCTCGCGCCCGCACAGGTCGCGGCACACGCCCACCACCGTCTCGCGCAGGCGCCCGCCCGGCGGCGTGAGGAAGGGTTCGCCGGACAGGTTCCATTCCAGCGAGAAGGCCAGCCCGTGCCGGCGCAGGATCGCCTCGGCGCGTTCGCGCAGGTCCTCCGCGCGGCTGGCGGTGCAGTAGCGGAAATTGACCAGCGCGACGAGTTCGCCCGGGATCACGTTGTTCGCGCCGGTGCCCGCGTTGAGGTTGGAGACCTGGAACGAAGTGGGCGGGAAGTCGGCGTTGCCCTCGTCCCAGCGCTCGGCGGCCAGCTCGGCCAGCGCCGGCGCGAAGGCGTGGATCGGGTTGAGCGCCTTCTCCGGGTAGGCCACGTGGCCCTGCACCCCACGCACCGTCAGGGTGCCCGACAGCGAGCCGCGGCGGCCCACCCGGATCAGGTCGCCCAGCGTCGCCTTCGCCGACGGCTCGCCCACCACGCACCAGTCGATGCGCTCGCCGCGGGCGCGGAAGGTTTCGGCCACCTTGCGCACGCCGTCGAGGTTGGTCGGCCCTTCCTCGTCGCTGGTGAGCAGCAGCGCGACGTGCCCCGGATGGCCGGGATGCGCGGCGACGAAACGCTCCAGCGCCACCGCCATCGCCGCCACCGCGCCCTTCATGTCGGCGGCGCCGCGGCCGTATAGACGGCCATCCTCCAGCGTCGGCTCGAACGGCAGGCTGCGCCACGCCGCCTCCGGGCCGCTCGGCACCACGTCGGTATGGCCGAGGAAGGCCAGCGTGGGGCCGTCCGAGCCATGCACCGCCCACAGGTTGTCCACCTCGCCGTGGCGCAGGTGTTCGACGCGGAAGCCCGCGCGTTGCAGCCGCTCCGCCAGCAACGCCTGGCAGCCGGCGTCGTCGGGGGTCACGGAGCGGCGGCGGATCAGTTCGCAGGCGAGAGCGAGGACATCGGACATGCGGCAGGCTGGAAGTCGGCGATGGCGCAGCATATCAGGCGGACGGGCCGGCCCCATGGCCTCAACCCATAGTTGACCGAGTCAACCATTTCGCTAGCATGGGGACTCCAGACAGGAGACGCGTCATGCCGAAAGCCGTCCCGGCCGCCCACGTGGAAGCGCTGCGCGCGTTCAACCGCTCCTACACGCGAAGCATCGGCGTGCTGGAGGAAGGCCTGCTGTCCAGCCCGTTCTCGCTCACCCAGGCCCGCGTCCTGTTCGAGCTGGCGCAGCGCGGCCAGGCCAGCGCCAACGAGATCGGCGACGATCTCGGGCTCGACGCGGGTTACCTCAGCCGCATCGTCCGCGGTTTCGCGGGTGCGGGGCTGGTCGCGCGCAAGCCGTCGCCGCAGGACCGCCGGCGCACGCTGCTGTCGCTCACCGCCGCCGGCCAGCGGGCCTTCGCGGAGCTGGACCGCCGTTCCCGGGCCCAGGCCGCGGCCATGCTGGGCCAGCTGTCGCCCGCCGACCGCGAGCGCCTGCTCGGCAACATGCTTGCCATGCGCCGGGTGTTGGAAGCGCCTGAGGAACGCGGCGGGCGTCCCGTGATCCGCACCCACCGCCCGGGCGACATCGGCTGGGCGATCGAGCGCCACGGCCGGCTGTACGCGGACGAGTACGGCTGGAACCAGGAGTTCGAGGCGCTGGTGGCCACGCTGTTCGCCGGCTTCGCCACCCGGCACGATCCGGCGCGCGAGCGCATGTGGGTCGCCGAACTCGACGGCGTGCGCGTGGGCTGCGTGTTCGTGGTGCGCAACGCGGACGATGCCGACGTCGCGCAACTGCGCTGCCTGCTGGTCGATCCCGCCGGCCGCGGCCGTGGCGTCGGCCGACGCTTGGTGGAGCGCTGCATCGCCTTCGCCCGCGAGGCCGGCTACCGGGACATGATGCTGTGGACGAACGACGTGCTGGTGGCTGCGCGGCGCATCTACGAGGCGGCGGGCTTCGCGCTGGCGAAGGAATACCCCCACCGCAGCTTCGGCCACGACCTGGTCGGCCAGATCTGGTCGCGCCGGCTCTGACCCGGCCGGTCAGCCGGCGACCGCCGCGCCCAGCAGGTGCCCCACGCCGTAGGTGACCGCCGCCGCGGCCACGGTGATCCCGAACTGCCGCGCGACCGAGAACAGCACGCCGCGCCCGGTGAACAGCGAGGTGCCGGTGCCGATGACCGCCAATCCCACCGCGGCGGCGGCCATGCTGCCGAACAGGGCGCCATGGCCGTGCAGGAACAGGTACGGCGCCACCGGGAACGCGGCGCCGAACGCGAACAGGCAGAACGAGGACGCCGCCGCGCTCCAGGCCGAACCGCCCAGTTCGGCCGGGTCCACGCCCAGGTCTTCGCGCACCACGGCGTCCAGCGCGGCGCGCGGCGTTTCGGCGAGGTGTTCGGCCAGGTGCTCGGCCTCGGCGCGGCCCAGCCCCTTGTCCCGGTAGATGCCGGCGATGTGGCGCACACCGTCCTCCGGCGCCACCGCCAGGCGCTCGGCGCGCTCGGTGATCTGCGCCTGGTAGAACTCGCGCGAGCTGTTCACGCTGAGCCACTCGCCCAGCGCCATCGAGCAGGCGCCGGCGACCAGCCCGGCCAGGCCGGCCAGCAGCACGGCGCGGTCGCTGGCGGCGGCGCCGGCCATGCCCATCACCAGGCTGGCGTTGGAGACCAGGCCGTCGTTGGCGCCCAGCACGGCCGCGCGCAGCGTGTTGCCGCTCTGCGCGCGATGGCTGTGGCCGCGCGCCGTGCGCGCCGGAGCGGGCAGGAAATGGTCGCGGTGGCCGCTGCGGTCCACTGGCGTGGCGCCGTGGTCGGCGTGCTCCAGCCGCACCACGGTGGGCATCACGAACTCGGTGCCGAAGGCCTGCGCGAGCCGGCCCAGCGCGCGCACGCGCAGGCGGGCGCGCGGCGGAGGCACGACCGCGCCCAGTTCGTGCAGGCGCGACTCCCAGAACGCGGCGTTGGCCCGCTCGCCCTCGGCGATGCGCCGGTACGCACGCGCCAGCCGCGCGTCGTCGGCCAGCTCGGCCAGCCGGGCGTACAGCGCGGCGTTGTCGCGCTCGATGCGCAGGTTGAGCAGATAGCGGCGGGTGCGGCGGCCGGCCATCCGCTCACTCCGTCTCGTCGTCGCGCTGGCCCAGCCAGACCAGCATCGCCAGCAGCACGACGGCGAAGCGGAACGCGCTTTCGATGCCGTTCCACTGGCTCGACATCCACATGCCGAACCACTCGCCGCCGATCGCCACGAAGCCGCCCAGCCACAGCAGTACGCCCGTGGCCAGGCCGAGCACGGCCATGCGCTTGGCGCGCTGGAACGCGGCGGCCGTGCCGTGCCGCGCGCGCCACAGCCGCCATGCGCCCAGCCAGCACAACACCGCGGCCAGCGCCTCGACGGCGATGATCAGCGCATAGGCGGCATGCTGCAGCAGCGGCGAGGCGATCGCGCGGTAGCGGATATGCGCGCCGGGGAAGATCGTGTCCATCGCCAGCACGTGCTGCACGAACGGCCAGTTGCTGCCGTAGTCGGTAAGGTTGCCGAAGGCGACCAGCGCGATCCACAGCGCGACCGCCGCCAGCACCGCGATCTTGCACAGGCGCACGATCATCGGCGCTCCCTTATTTTCCGAACAGCTTCTTGAAGCCGTTGTCGCTGAAGCCCGTGCTGACGCTGCCGTCATCCTGCAGCACCACCGGGCGGCGCACCAGCGCCGGGTATTCCTTCAGCAGCAGCGTCCATTCCGGGTCGCTGCCCGGGTTCTTGCGCTGCGGCAGCAGGTTGCGCCAGGTGGTGGAGGACTTGTTGACCAGCTTCTCCCAGCCGCCGAGCTGCTGCGCCCAGGCCTTCAGCGTCGCCGCCGGCACCGGGTTGGCGCGGTAGTCCACGAACGCGTACGGCACCCCGAAGCGGTCGAGCCAGTTGCGCGCCTTGCGGCAGGTGTCGCAGGTGGACAGGCCGTAGATCGTGACGCTCATTCGGCACTCCTCAGCAGCTCGTTGATGCCGGTCTTGCTGCGCGTCTTCTCGTCCACCCGTTTCACGATCACCGCCGCGTACAGGCTGTGCGAGCCGTCCTTCGCCGGCAGGCTGCCGGCCACCACCACGCTGCCGGCGGGGATGCGGCCGTAGCTGACCTCGCCGGTGGCGCGGTCGTAGATGCGCGTGGACTGGCCCAGGAACACGCCCATGCCGATCACGCTGCCCTTCTCCACCACCACGCCCTCGACCACTTCCGAACGCGCGCCGATGAAGCAGTGGTCCTCGATGATGGTGGGGCCGGCCTGCAGCGGCTCCAGCACGCCGCCGATGCCCACGCCGCCGGACAGGTGCACGCCGGCGCCGATCTGCGCGCAGGAGCCGACCGTGGCCCAGGTGTCGACCATCGTGCCCGGTCCCACGTAGGCGCCGATGTTGACGTAGCTGGGCATCAGCACCGCGTCCCTGGCGACGTGCGCGCCGCGGCGCACCAGCGCGCCGGGCACCACGCGCGCGCCCAGGTCCTGCAGTTCCGCGTCGTTGCCGTGGGCGAAGCGCAGCGGCACCTTGTCGAACGCCAGCGCGGGGCCGCCGTCGACCACGCGGTTGCCGTTGATGCGGAAGTACAGCAGCACCGCCTTCTTCAGCCACTGGTTGACCGTCCAGCCGCCCTGCCCGTCCGGCTCGGCCACGCGGCGCTCGCCGGATTCGAGCAGGCCCAGCGCCTGCTCCACCGCGGGGCGCAGGTGGGTCTCGATCTCGCTCTGGGTGAGCTCGTTGCGGCGCTCGAAGGCGTCGTCGATCAGGGATTCGATGCTCTGCATGGCAAATGGACGTCCAAACGGTCGGGTGGAAACGCCGCCATTGTGCCTGCCGGCGGCGCGGCGCGGAAGCTCAGAAGCCCATGCCTTGGAAACCCACGCTTCAGAAACCCACGCTGACGCCCAGCGACGGGCCCTTGTACAGCGTCTGCGTGCCGAAACCCTCGAAGCTGGTACGCATGTAGCGGTAGCCGGCCCAGGCATAGATCGAACGGGTCAGGCCCAGCCGCAGCTGCGCGCCGTAGTCGCTGGCGTGGCGTACCCGGCCATGCGCCGCGCCCGGCGGCAGGTAGTAGCCGTAGCCGCCCACCGTCAGCAGCGGGATCGGCGTGTCCACGAACAGCGAGGCGCCCACCTGCACGCCGCCGCCGTCGCCCCAGCGCGTGCGCTGGTACTGGTAGCGCGCGCCGATGCTCCAGTGCAGCAGCGGCGTGGGCGGCGCGATCGACAGGCCCAGGCCGTAGACCTTCGCGTCGCCGCGGTCGCTGCCGGTGCGCAGGTAGTCCGCGTCGGCGTGCAGCGTGGGCAGCAGCGCGGTGTCGGCATGCACGCCGAAGGCGCCGTCGCCGCCGCTGGCCGACACGCTGGTGGCGCGGGCCGCGGGCACCAGCAGCGTCGCGCCGGCCAGCGCGAGGAGGAGATGCGTCTTGCCCATGTGAAGCTCCGTGTGGGTTGCCGGGGAACGGACGCCGCATGCTAACCGCATCGCAGGCCGCGCGCTGCGGCACGCGTCCGCGTACAGAGGGCCATGGCCAACTCAGGCATCCGCGCGCGCGCCACCCAGCCGGCGCTGCAGTTCCTGCCGCAGCCGTTCCTGCAGCTCCGCCGGCAGCGGCGCGTCGTGGCGGTCGGTGACCTCGAAGAAATCTTCCACGCGCTCGCCGAAGGTGGCGATGCGCGCGTCGTGCACGCGCACGCCGGATTCCAGCATCGCCTGCGCGGCAGCCGCCAGCAGTCCGGGCCGGTCGGTGCAGACCAGGGCCAGCTGGGTGCGTCCGCCGGCGGCGCTGAAGGCGACCTGCGGCGGCATCTGGAAGTGCCGGAGGTGGCGCGACATGCTGCGCTTGGCTGGCGCCACCGGCGCGGTCTGCGCCAGCGCGCGCTGCAGCCGGCCGCGCAGTTCCTCCGCGCGCGGCAGGGTGGCCGGCTCCTGGCTGTCGGACTCCAGCAGCAGGAAGGTGTCCAGCGCGCGGCCGGCCGGCGATTTCAGGATGCGTGCCTCCACCACCGAGAAGCGCATGCGGTCGAGCATCGCCGTCACCGTGGCGAACAGGCCGTCGCGGTCGGGCGCGTAGACGAACAGCTCGGTGCTGCCGCGCACCGAAAACGGGTGCACCTCGACCAGCGGCATGGCGCCGTCCGCGCGCAGGATCGCCAGGGTCTGCCATGCGATCTGCTCCGACCGGTGGCGCAGGAAGCTGAGGTCGGGGAAGTCCGCCCATACCGCCGCGATGGCGTCCGCGCCCACGCCCTCGGCCAGCAGCAGGTTCAGGGCGCGCGCCCGGCATTCGCGCACGCGGGCGGAGGCGTGCAGCGGCAGCTGCACGTCGCTGCGCAGCGCGTAGCGCGCGGCGGTGTAGAGGTCGGCCAGCAGGCGGTCCTTCCACGCGTTCCACAGCCGCGGGCTGGTGCCGATGATGTCGGCCACGGTGAGCAGGTAGAGATGGTCCAGCCGCGCCCAGTCGCCCACCTCGTCGGCGAAGCGCTGCACCACCGCGGGGTCGGTGATGTCCTGCCGCTGCGCGGTGGTGCTCATCAGCAGGTGCCAGCGCACCAGCCAGGCGACCAGTTCGACGTCTTCGGCGGGCAGGCCCAGCCGGGCGCAGAACGCGCGCGCGTCGCCCTCGCCCAGCACCGAGTGGTCGCCGCCGCGCCCCTTGGCGATGTCGTGGAACAGCCCGGCCAGCAGCATCAGTTCCGGCTTGTCCAGGGTGGGCCAGATCTCGCAGGCGATGGGGAAGTCGCGCCGCGCCGCCGGGTCGGCGAAGCGCGCGATGTTGCGCAGCACGCGCAGGGTGTGCTCGTCCACGGTGTAGACGTGGAACAGGTCGTACTGCATGCGCCCGAACACGGTGCCGAACGCGGGCAGCACCGCCGCCAGCAGGCCGTGCCGGTTCATCCGCCACAGCGCGTCCACCGCCGGCGCGCCGCGGCGCAGCAGGCGCAGGAAGGCGGCCAGGACATCCGCGTCCTCGCCCAGCGCGGCGCCGTGCGCGGCGGTGGCCTGGTGGATGCGGCGCATGGTGTCGGCGGTGAAGCCGATCAGTCCCGGCTGGTCCAGCCGCGCGATGAAGATCTCCACCAGCGCCGCCGGCCGGCGCGCGAACAGCTCCGGGTCGCGCGCCGCCAGCCGCGGCCCGTAGCGCACGAAGTCCTCGCCCACCAGCTGCGCCGCGCTGGGCGGCTCGAGCAGTTCCACGAAGCGCTCGGCGATCTGCATGCCCAGCCGCTCGACCTGGCTGGCGGCGCGGTAGTAGCCCTGCATGAACTGCTCCACGCCGAGGTTCTTCGCGTGCTCGTCCTCGAAGCCCAGCCGCGCGGCCAGCGCGCGCTGGTAGTCGAACAGCAGCCGCTCCTCCGGCCGCCCGGCCTCCAGGTGCAGGGCGTAGCGGTAGCGGCGCAGGGTGGCCTCGGCCTCGCACAGGCTGGCGCGTTCGGCCGGGTCCAGCAGGCCCTCGTTCTGCATGTCCTCGAAGCCGCCCGCGTGCGCCAGCCGGCGCCCCAGCCAGCGCAGCGAATCGAGCGTGCGCAGGCCGCCGGGGCCGTCCTTGAGGTTGGGCTCGAGGTTGTAGGCGGTGTCGTCGTAGCGGGCGTGGCGGGCGTCGCGCTCGGCCAGCCGCGCGGCGAGGTAGGCCTGCGGCGGCCACAGCGCGGGGTCGTCCACGATGGCGCGCAGGGCCGCCTCCAGCGCCGGGTCGCCGGCCAGCCGGCGCGCGTCGAGCAGGCTGGTGAACACGCTGGCGTCCTCGGCGGCCAGCGCGCGGCACTGCGCCGGCTCGCGCACCGCATGGCCCACCTTCAGGCCCACGTCCCACAGCGTGGCGAAGCACTGTTCCAGCGCGCGCAGGCGCGCCGGGTCGGGCCGTTCGGCCAGCACCAGCAGGTCCACGTCCGAGTGCGGGAACAGCAGGCCGCGGCCGAAGCCGCCCACCGCGAACAGCGCCGCGCCGGCCACCTCGCCGAGGCAGGCGGTCCACACGTGCGCCACCACCCGCGCCACCGATTCGCCGCGCCGCCGCGCCAGCGCGCTGGCGTCGGCGCCGTCGCGGAAGGCGGTGGCCAGGGCACGGTCGACGTCGCCCAGCAACTGCCGCAGCGCGCGCCGCGCGTCGGCGGACACGCCGGAGCGCGGCACTGCCGGAGGCAGGCGCGGCAGGGGTGGCAGGCGCGGGGCGGCGGTCTCGGTCGTCATGGCGCCCAGTACAGCACGCGGGCCGCCACCATCAAATACCGGCGCGTCCCCGGCGCCAGACGAACACCGCGCCCGCCATGCTGGCGACCAGCAGGATCGCCAGCGTGTAGCCGGCCGGGTTGCGCAACCCCAGGGCGCCGGCCAGCAGGACCAGGCCCACGCTGCCCGCCAGTTGCAGCGCCAGGACCACCTTCAGCCCGGCGAACGGGCGCGGCGCGCCCATGCCGCGCAGCATCAGCGCCACGGAGTACGTCGGCAGCCACAGGATGCACAGCGCGATCAGCGCCACCGACACGGGCAGCAGGATGCTCATGCGTCGCCTCGCCGGACCGGGCGCCCGCTCAGGCGTCCGGCCAGGGCGTAAGGATCTCGAAGCCGTCGGCGGTGACCGCGATGGTGTGTTCCCACTGCGCCGACAGCGAGTGGTCTTTGGTGACCACCGTCCAGCCGTCGGGCAGCTGGCGGGTCTGCGGCTTGCCGGCGTTGATCATCGGCTCGACGGTGAAGGTCATGCCCTGCTTCAGCTCGATGCCGGTGCCGGGCCGGCCGTAGTGCAGCACCTGTGGCTCGTCGTGGTAGACCTTGCCGATGCCGTGGCCGCAGTACTCGCGCACCACGCTGAAGCCCGCCGCCTCGGCGTGCTTCTGGATGGCGTGGCCGACGTCGCCCAGGGTGGCGCCCGGGCGCACCGCCCGGATGCCCTGCATCATCGCATCAAAGGTGGTCTCCACCAGCCTTTTCGCCAGCACCGAGGGCGTGCCCACGAAGTACATGCGGCTGGTGTCGCCGTGCCAGCCGTCCTTGATCACCGTGACGTCGAGGTTGACGATGTCGCCGTCCTTCAACACCTTGCCGGGGCTGGGGATGCCGTGGCAGATCACGTGGTTGACCGAGGTGCACAGCGTCTTCGGGAAGCCGTGGTAGCCCACGTTGGCGGGGATCGCCTTCTGCACGTTGACGATGTGCTCGTAGGCCAGGCGGTCCAGGTCCTCGGTGGTGACGCCGGGCCTGACGTGCTCCTTGAGCATCGCCAGCACCTCGGCCGCCAGCTGGCCGGCAACGCGCATGCCTTCGAGGTCTGCGGGGGTTTTCAGGGTGATCGCCATGATCTCGTCTATGTGGCGGCAAAACTGCCCGGATTCCAGTAGCTTGCCGTGCCACCGGCGCACCGGCTACAATTGCCCGGTTCTGCAGGCCGCCAACGGCGCATTTCACGCCAGCGCGGCGCAAAACGAACGGGAATTGTAACCGCCCCGCGGTACAACACCCAAACCAACGCCACACACGCATCGGCACCGTTCTCGGGGTGCCGCGGCCGCCCATTCCGAACGGGCCTGCCGCGGTCGAGGCCGGGGATGCGTGGAGGTCCCAACCCCCGGGCCGTTTCACCGGCCCAACAATCAGGAATACCACCATGGCACAAGTCACCATGCGCCAGATGCTCGAAGCCGGCGTGCATTTCGGCCACCAGACCCGCTACTGGAACCCGAAGATGGCCCCGTACATCTTCGGCGCGCGCGGCAAGATCCACATCATCAACCTCGAGAAGACCCTGCCGCTGTTCACCGACGCGATGAACTTCCTGTCGGGCCTGGCGCAGAAGCGCGGCACCATCCTGTTCGTGGGCACCAAGCGCTCGGCGCGCGAGTCGCTGGCCGAGGAAGCCACCCGCGCCGGCATGCCCTTCGTCACCGCCCGCTGGCTGGGCGGCATGCTGACCAACTTCCGCACCGTGAAGCAGTCGGTGGCCCGCCTGAAGGAACTGGAAGCGGCCGAGACCGACGGCAGCTTCGACAAGCTGGTCAAGCACGAGGTGCTGGCCCTGCGCCGCGAGCGCGAGAAGCTGGAGAACTCGCTGGGCGGCATCAAGAACATGAACCGCCTGCCCGACGCCCTGTTCGTGATCGACATCGGCCACGAGGACATCGCGGTGCAGGAAGCCAAGAAGCTCGGCATCCCGGTGATCGCGGTGGTCGACACCAACTACAACCCGGAGCTGGTGGACTACGCCATCCCGGGCAACGACGACGCCATCCGCGCCATCCAGCTGTATGCCCGCGCCGCCGCCGACTCGATCCTGGAAGGCAAGGCCGCCGCGCCGGCCGCCGCCCAGGGCGACGCCGACGAGTTCGTCGAGCTGGACGAGGAAGGCAACCCGGTCGCCAAGGACGAGGAGCGCAAGGCCGCCCCGCGCCGCGGCGCCCCGGCCAAGAAGGGCGCCCCGCGCCGCGATGGCCGCGCGCCCCGCGCCAACGCCCCGGCCGCCGAGTAAGTGATCCCGCCGCGGCGGCGCCCTGGCGCCGCCGCGCACCAAGCATCGAGGAAACCTGATGAGCACTATTTCCGCACAACTGGTCAAGGAACTGCGCGAGCGTTCCGGCGCCGGCATGATGGAATGCAAGAAGGCGCTGGTCGAGAACAACGGCGACATCGAAGCCGCGATGGAGTGGCTGCGCAAGTCGGGCCTGGCCAAGGCCGACAAGAAGGCCGGCCGCGTCGCCGCCGAGGGCCGCATCGTCGCCGCGCAGAAGGACGGCAAGGCCGTGCTGGTCGAGGTGAACTGCGAGACCGACTTCGTCACCAAGAACCCCGACTTCGTGAAGTTCAGCGATGCCGTCGCCGATGTCGCGCTGAAGTCCGGCGCCGCCGACGTCGATGCGCTGAAGACCGCCGCCTACCCGGGCGCCGGCAGCGTCGAGGAAGCCGCCAAGGCCCTGGTCGCCACCATCGGCGAGAACATCCAGGTGCGCCGCATGGCGCGCGTGGAGACCGACGGCGTGATCGGCAGCTACATCCACGGCGGCCGCATCGGCGTGCTGGTGGCGCTCAAGGGTGGTTCCGAGGAGCTGGCCAAGGGCGTGGCGATGCACGTGGCGGCGATGAACCCGCAGTACGTGAAGGCCGAGGACGTCCCCGCCGACTTCATCGCCAAGGAAAAGGACATCGCGCTGGCCGCGATGTCGGACAAGGAAAAGAGCAAGCCGGCCGACATCCTGGACAAGATCGTCTCGGGCAAGATCAACAAGATCGTCTCCGAGGTCACCCTGGTCGGCCAGCCCTACGTGCTGGACACCAACGTCACCGTGGGCGACGCGCTGAAGAAGGAAGGCGCGGATGTGGTGGCGGTGGCCCGCCTGGCCGTGGGCGAGGGCATCGAGAAGGTGGAAGAGGATTTCCACGCCGAGGTCATGAAGCAGGCCGGCCTGGCTTGATGGCCCGTCCCTGACCATGGAACCGGCCATCCGTGGCCGGACACCTCGACAACATGGTTCGTCCCTGACCGTGAAAACCGGCCATCCATGGCCGGACTCCTCGACGAAATGGTTCGTCCCTGACCGTGAAACCGGCCATCCATGGCCGGACTCTTCACTAAAAACACGCTTCGAACGAAGGCCGCGAGCGATCGCGGCCTTCGTTTTTTCTGCGGACGCGACGCGCGCCGCCAAGCCGCATCGTGCATGAATCACACGGCCTCGACGCGTCGCGCCCCACCCTCGCGCCGTTATAATGCGCAGGTTTACACCCACAATCCGGAGACCTCATGAGCGACCAGCCCACGTACCGCCGCATCCTGCTCAAGCTCTCCGGTGAAGCGCTGATGGGCGAGGCCGACTACGGCATCGACCCGAAGGTGATCGGCCGGCTGGCCGACGAGATCATCGAGGCGCAGAAGGCCGGCGTGCAGGTCGGCGTGGTGATCGGCGGCGGCAACATCTTCCGCGGCGCCGGCCTGGCCGCCGCCGGCATGGACCGCGTCACCGGCGACCACATGGGCATGCTCGCCACGGTGATGAACGCGCTGGCGATGCAGGACGCGATCGAGAAGCGCGGCGGCTTCGCCCGGGTGATGAGCGCGATCCAGATCCACGACGTGGCCGAGGACTTCATCCGCCGCCGCGCCATCCGCCACATCGAGAAGGGCCGCATCGTGCTGTTCGCCGCCGGCATCGGCAACCCGTTCTTCACCACCGACTCGGCCGCCGCGCTGCGCGCGGTGGAGATCGGCGCCGACCTGCTGCTGAAGGCCACCAAGGTGGACGGCGTCTACACCGCCGACCCCGCCAAGCACGCCGACGCGCAACGCTATGACCGCCTCACCTACGACGAGGTGATCGAGCGCAAGCTGGCGGTGATGGACACCGCCGCCATCGCGCTGTGCCGCGACGACCGCATGCCGATGCGCATCTACGACATGACCGTGCCGGGCAACCTCATGCGCATCCTGCGCGGCGAGGCCGTGGGCACCCTGGTCGACGCCGGCTAGGCACCGCCCGCGCCGGGCCGCAACGCCCCGCCCCCGCTGCTATACTCGACCGCTTCACGCGACACGGATCACCTCCATGCTCAACGACATCAAGACCGATGCCCAGACCCGCATGGGCAAGAGCATCGACGCGCTCAAGCACGAGCTGACCCGCCTGCGCACCGGCCGCGCCAGCACCGCGCTGGTGGACGCCATCCGCGTGCCCGCCTACGGCTCGGAGATGCCGCTCAACCAGGTCGCCTCGATCTCGCTGGGCGACGCCCGCTCGATCCTGATCACCCCGTTCGACAAGACCCTGGTGGGCCCGGTCGAGAAGGCGCTGCTGGCCTCGGACATCGGCATCACGCCGACCACCGCCGGCACCGTGATCCGCCTCAACATGCCGCCGCTCACCGAGGAACGCCGCCGCGAGCTGGCCAGGCACGTGGCGCACGAGGGCGAGAATGCCAAGATCGCCATCCGCAACGTGCGCCGCGACGCCATGCAGAAGGTCAAGGACCTGCTCAAGGACAAGCAGATCACCGAGGACGAGGAGCGCCGCGCGGACGACGAGATCCAGAAGCTCACCGACCGCTTCGTGAAGGACGTCGACGCGGTGGTGAAGGCGAAGGAAGACGAACTGATGGCCCTTTGACAAAGGCCGCAGCAAAACCGGAACGTGCGGTCGACATCCACGCACGCGGATACGAACCCGCCCGGCGCCACGCGTTCCCCTCTCCCCGCGGGGAGAGGGCAAAGGGAGAGGGGGCAACCTTGCGACAATCCGGCAACAAAGCCCGCCTCGACGAGCGCCAGGGCGAGCGTCTGCCCCTCATCCGCCCCTTCGGGGCACCTTCTCCCCGACGGGGAGAAGGGTCACCTCGAATCGCGCCATGACTTCCACCCCCGCCATCCCCCGCCACATCGCCATCGTGATGGACGGCAACGGGCGCTGGGCCAAGGCCCGCCACCGCCCACGCAGCTTCGGCCACAACGCCGGCCGCAAGGCCGTGCGCGAGGTGGTGGAAGGCTGCCTGCGCCAGGGCGTGGAGGCGCTTACCCTGTTCGCCTTCTCCAGCGAGAACTGGCGGCGCCCGCAGGACGAGGTGGGTGCGCTGATGGAGCTGTTCGTGCGCGCGCTGGACAAGGAAGTGGACGAACTGCTGCAGCAGGGCGTGCGGCTGCGCTTCATCGGCGACCTGGCCGCCTTCGACGCGCCGCTGCGCAAGCGCATGCACGCCGCGATGGCGCGCACCGCGGGCAACGACAGGCTGCACATGAACGTGGCGGTGAACTACGGCGGCCGCTGGGACATCGTGCAGGCCGCACGCCGCGCGGCCGCCGCGGTGGGACGCGGCGAATTGCGCGCCGAGGACATCGACGAGGCCACGCTGGGCCGCTGGACGAGCCTGGCCGAGCTGCCGCCGCTGGACCTGTTCATCCGCACCGGCGGCGAGTGCCGGATCAGCAACTTCCTGCTCTGGCAGGCAGCCTACGCCGAGCTGCACTTCACCGACACGTTGTGGCCGGATTTCGACCAAGCCTGCCTGCAGCGCGCCATCGACGACTATGCTAGCCGCGAACGCCGCTTCGGCCGTACCGGCGAGCAGGTCGCCCGGGCGCGCCCCACCCAGGATTCCGCATGCTGATCCAGCGCATCGTCACCGCCGTCATCCTCGCGCCGCTGGCCGTACTGATCGTGCTGCTGCCGCCGAACCCGGCGTTCGCGCTGATCGCGGCGCTGGCCTTCCTCGCCGCGGGCTGGGAATGGACCCGGCTGGCGGGTCTGCAGTCGCCCGCTCCGCGCGGCGCGCTGCTGGCCGTGCAGGCGCTGCTGTTCGCCCTGCTCTGGTACCTGCGCAGCCAGGCGCTGTGGTCGCTGCTGCTGGTGGCGGGCGCGGCGTGGTGGGTGCTGGCCTGCGTGTGGCTGCGCCACTTCGCCTACGGCGCCGCGCCCACCGCCGAGAACCGCAACCTGAAGCTGCTGGCCGGCGCCTTCGTGATCGTGCCGGCCTGGGTGGCGCTGGTGCAGGTGCACGACGAGATCCGCCCGCACGCCCACGCCTGGACCCTGCTGGCGCTGCTGGTGGTGTGGGCCGCCGACATCGGCGCCTATTTCAGCGGCCGCCGGTTCGGCCGGCGCAAGCTGGCACCGCGGATCAGCCCCGGCAAGACCTGGGCCGGCGCCTGGGGCGCGCTGGTCGCCGGCACCCTAGTGCTGCTGGCCGGCGGCTGGATGCTCGATGCACGCGGTCTGCAACTGCTCGGCCTGGCTGTGCTGGCGCCGGTGATGGTGGCCGCCTCCATCGTCGGCGACCTGCTGGAAAGCCTGATGAAGCGCCATGCCCAGGTGAAGGATTCCGGCGCCCTGTTCCCCGGCCACGGCGGCCTGCTCGACCGCCTGGACAGCGTGTTCGCCGCGCTGCCGGTGTTCGCCCTCGGCAAGCTGCTGCTGGGACTGTAAGGCCTTGGTCGCGCCCCGCCAGATCGCCGTGCTCGGCGCCACCGGCTCGATCGGCGGCAGCACGCTGGACGTGGTGGCGCGGCACCCCGACCGCTTCCGCGCCACGGTGCTTACCGCGCACCGCAACGCGGAAGCGCTGGCCGCGCTGTGCGCCACGCACCGGCCACGGCTGGCGGTGATCGCCGACCCGGCGCTGGAAGGTGAACTGGCCCGCCGTCTCGCCGCTGCCGGCGTGCGCTGCGAGGTCGCCGCCGGCATGGACGCGATCGCCGCAGCCGCGGCCGGCCCGCTGTGCGACACCGTGGTGGCCGCCATCGTCGGCGCCGCCGGGCTCGATTCCTCGCTCGCCGCCGCCCGCGCCGGCAAGCGCCTGTTGCTGGCAAACAAGGAATCCATCGTGATGGCCGGCCCGCTGCTGCTGGAGGCGCTGCGCGCCGGCGGCGGCGAGTTGATCCCGGTGGACTCGGAACACAACGCGATCTTCCAGTGCCTGCCCGGCGGCCGGCCCGGGCTGGCGCAGAGCGGCGTGCGCCGGCTGATCCTCACCGCCTCCGGCGGCCCGTTCCGAGGCCGCAGCCGCGCCGAGCTGGCCGAGGTGACGCCGGACCAGGCCTGCCGCCACCCGAAGTGGTCGATGGGCCGCAAGATCTCGGTCGACTCGGCCACCCTGATGAACAAGGGCCTGGAGGTGATCGAGGCGCACCACCTGTTCGGCGCCGCGCCGGAGGCCATCGAGGTGCTGGTGCACCCGCAGAGCCTGGTGCACTCGCTGGTGGAATACGTGGACGGCTCGGTGCTGGCCCAGCTCGGCAACCCCGACATGCGCACCGCGCTGGCCCACGCGCTGGCCTGGCCCGGGCGGGTCGAGGCCGGCGTGCCGCCGCTGGACCTGGCCGCCGCCGGCCCGCTGGCCTTCGAGTCGCCGGACCTGGCCACCTTCCGCTGCCTCGCCCTGGCCTTCCAGGCGCTGCGCGAGGGCGGCGACGCGCCGGCGGTCCTGAACGCGGCGAACGAGGTGGCGGTGGAAGCCTTCCTGGCCGGCGCACTGCCGTTCCTGTCCATCGCCGACGTGGTGGAGGCGGTATTGACGGAACTGCCGGCCCGGCGCGTGGTCGATATCCCGACCCTGGTGGAACGCGACCGCGCCGCGCGCGCGGCGGCCCGGCGGGTTCTCCGCAACGCTTGCTGATAAGCTTGAGCTCCCCTTGACGCGTCCTTATTGATGAATCCCTTTTTCGGCTCGGTGTTCTGGTTGCTGGTCACGCTCGGCGTGCTGGTGACCTTTCACGAATTCGGCCATTACTGGGTCGCGCGCCGCTGCGGCGTCAAGGTGCTGCGCTTCTCGGTAGGCTTCGGCAAGGCGATCTGGAAGCGCACCGGCCGCGACGGCTGCGAATACCAGGTGGCCGCGCTGCCGCTGGGCGGCTACGTGAAGATGCTGGACGCGCGCGAAGGCGAGGTGCCGCCGGAATTGCGCGCGCAGGAATTCACCGCCCAGACGGTGTGGAAACGCATCGCCATCGTGGTCGCCGGCCCCGGCTTCAACCTGATCTTCACCGTGGCCGCGTTCTGGCTGATGTTCATGCTGGGCCGCACCGACTACGCCCCCATCGTCAGCGCCGCGCCGCAGAGCATGGCCGCCCAGGCCGGCATCCGTGCCGGCGACCGCCTGCTCAGCGTCGGCGGGCAGCCGGTGGCGACCTGGAGCGACTCGCTGGACGTCATCGGCAACGCCCTGCTCGGCCGCGAACCGCTGCCGCTGACCGTGCGCGACCCGGACGGCGGCCAGCGCGCCCTGGTGCTGCCGCTGGACAAGTTGCCCGCCGGCAAGGACGTCGGCCAGTACCTCGAAAAGCTCGGCCTGCGCCCCGCGCCGGCGCCGGCGATCGCCGCCACCGTGCGTCCGGGCGAACCGGCCGCGCTGGCCGGCCTGCACGGTGGCGACCGGCTGCTCAGCGTGAACGGCCGGCCGGTCGCCGACTTCGAGGACTTCGGCAAGCAGATCGCCGACGACGCCGCGAAATCGCCGCTGTTGGACATCCGCGTGCAGCGCGACGGCAAACCGCTGGATTTCAAGGTCACCGCGCGCATGCAATCGCTGGATGGCCAACCGCCGCGCTGGATCATCGGCGTGGGTGCCGAACCGCCGGAGCAGGCGCTGCAGCGCTTCGGCCCGGCGCGCGCGCTCGGCGCCTCGCTGCAGATGAGCTGGGACCGCGCCAGCGGCGTGTTCAACATGATCGGCAAGATGCTGAGCGGGCGCGCCTCCACCAGCAACCTGTCGGGCGTGATCGGCATCGCCCAGGTCGCCAACGCCTCGGCGCAGCTCGGCCTGTCCAGCTTCCTGGAGTTCCTGGGCCTGATCTCGCTGAGCCTGGCGATCCTGAATCTGCTGCCGATCCCGCTCTTGGACGGGGGCCATCTGCTGTATTACCTTATCGAATTGGTCAAGGGCAGCCCGGTCAGCGAGCGCGCCATGGTCGCCGGCCAGTACGTCGGCCTGCTGCTGCTGTTCACGCTGATGGGGCTGGCGTTCTACAACGACATCCACCGCATCGTCCTGCCCACGTGACACGGATGCGCGGCGCCAGCACCCGGGCACCCGATGCGGGCGACCGCAAGGCAGCCCCTGCGGCGTCGCGTCCCGGCGCGCCCCGGCTGGTCGCGCTCCCCTTTCCGAGGCCGGGCATGCCCGCGCTTCAAGCATGCATCGGAGCGGCCGCCATGGCCGCTCCGACGGAATAACCCAACGGAATCGACGATGAAGCGTATCGCCGCCCTGATCCTGCTCGCCTCACTCTCCGCCAACGTGCTCGCCTTCGAGCCGTTCGTCGTTTCCGACATCCGCATCGACGGCCTCAGCCGCATCTCGGCCGGCACCGTGCTGAACTACCTGCCGATCAGCAAGGGCGACCGCGTCACCACCGACTCGGTGCAGCGTGCGATCCGCGCGCTGTACCAGACCCACTTCTTCAGCGACGTGGAGGTGGAGCGCCAGGGCGACATCCTGGTGGTCAAGGTGACCGAGCGCCCGTCCATCGCCAAGCTCAACATCCGCGGCAACCACGACATCAAGACCGACGACCTGAAGAAGGGCCTGAAGTCGATCGGCCTGTCCGAAGGCGAGACCTTCGACCGCCTCGCGCTGGACCGCGTGCAGCAGGAGCTGATCCACCAGTACTACAACCGCGGCAAGTACAACGTGTCGGTGCTGCCGCACGTGACCCGGCTGGACCGCAACCGCGTCGCCATCGACATCGAGATCCGCGAGGGCAAGGTCGCCAAGATCAAGGAAATCAACATCGTCGGCAACCATGCCTTCTCCGACAAGGAGATCGAGGACGGCTTCGAGTCCGGCACCACCAACTGGATGTCCTGGTATTCCAAGAACGACCAGTATTCCAGCGACAAGTTGTCCGGCGACCTGAACAAGCTGCAGTCCTACTACATGGACCGCGGCTACGCCGACTTCGGCCTGGATTCCTCGCAGGTCACCATCTCGCCCGACAAGCGCGAGATGTACATCACCGCCGACGTCAAGGAAGGCGAGATCTACACCATCTCCGACGTGCACCTGCTCGGCGACCTGATCCTGCCCGACTACATGACCAAGCTGACGAACGCCTTCGTCAGGAAGGGCCAGACCTTCAACCGCCAGGCCATCGAGGACTGCACCAAGGCGATGAAGGCCGTGCTGGCCGACATGGGCTACGCCTACGCGAAGGTGGACACCATTCCCAAGCTGGACAAGGACAAGCGCACCGTCGACCTGTCCCTGTACGTGCAGCCGGGCCACCGCATCTACGTGCGCCGCATCGTGCTGGAAGGCAACACGCGCACCGAGGACGACGTGCTGCGCCGCGAGATGCGCCAGCTCGAGGGCGCCTGGTACTCGCAGGCGGCGATCGACCGTTCCAAGATCCGCCTGCAGCGGCTGGGCTTCTTCAAGAAGGTGGACATCGACAAGACCCGCGTGCCGGGCTCGCCGGACCAGGTCGACCTCAAGGTGAAGGTGGAGGAGCAATCCTCCGGCAGCCTGATGTTCGGCGTGGGCTACTCGCAGTACTCCGGCATCATCCTGTCCGGCTCGGTGTCGCAGAACAACTTCCTCGGCACCGGCGACCAGTTCTCGGTGGGCGCGGAGAAGAGCGACTACTACACCCAGATCAACGCCAGCTACTACAACCCCTACCTCACCGACAACGGCGTCGGCATCGGCTACAACATCCAGCTTTCCAAGGCCGACTTCAGCGACCTGGGCAGCGAGTACGCCAGCTACTCCAACAGCACGCGCTCCTTCTCCACGCGCCTCGGCATCCCGATCACCGATTTCCAGGGCCTCAACCTCAGCCTGGGCCTCAGCAGCACCAAGATCAACAACTACGAGGGCTATACCCCGCAGGTGCTGATCGACTACCAGAACGCGATCGGCCATAAGACCATCCATTCGTGGACCGGCTCGATCGGCTGGACCTACGACACCCGCAACAGCTACTGGGCGGCCACCCGCGGCGGCCTGCTGTCGGCGTCGGTGGACGGCGCCCTGCCCGGCTCCACCGTGCAGTACTGGCGCTTCATCGGCGAGGCCAACCACTACTGGCCGATCGGCGGCGGCTTCGTGCTGTACCTGGACGGCCAGGTCGGTTACGGCGCCACCTACGGCAACCAGACCTACGACCGCACCTTCGGCCAGTACCAGGCGGGCCAGAAATACGACTACCCGTTCTGGCAGAACTTCTACGCCGGCGGCGTGCGCGACGTGCGCGGCTTCCAGGACAACACCCTGGGCCCCCGCGTCTGCGCCGGCCTCGACACCACCACCGGCAAGGCCATCCAGCCCGACAAGAACGGCTACTGCGGCGGCAGCTACTACTACTACGCGCAGCCGATCGGCGGTGCGTTCAAGGTGCTGGGCACGGCCGAGGTGTACCTGCCGCTGCCGTTCCTCAAGGACATCAACACCGCCCGCGTGTCGCTGTTCATGGACGTCGGCAACGCCTACAAGAACTACCAGAGCTTCGAGGCGAAGGACCTGCGTGCCTCCGCCGGCATCTCGCTGCACTGGAAGGCGCCGATCGGCCCGCTGATCATCAGCCTGGCCACGCCGATCCGCAGCCAGCCCAGCGACCGGCACTACGAGGAACGCATCCAGTTCACCTTCGGCAGCCAGTTCTGACCGCCGCCATCTTCGCCAGGCGTTCCGGAAAGCGCGGCCCTGGCCGCGCTTTCCGCTTTCCGGCGCCACGACCCGCGGCGGCAACCGATACAATGCCCGCCGGGTCCCGGAGACTGCCTTGAACGCCCATACCACCTATACGCTGGCCGAACTGGCCGAACGCTTCGGCCTGAGCTGCCATGGCGACGACGCCACCCGCATCGGCGGCGTAGGCACGCTGTCCGGGGCCGGCGCCGGCCAGCTCAGCTTCCTCTCCAACGGCAAGTACGCCGCGCAGCTGGCCGCCACCCGCGCCGGCGCGGTGATCCTGCGCGAGGAGAACCTCGCCGATTGCCCGGTGCCCGCGCTGGTGGCGCGCGATCCCTACGTGGCCTACGCCAAGATCGCCGCGCTGTTCGAGCGCCTGCCGTCCGCGCCGCCCGGCATCCATCCCAGCGCGGTGGTCGCCCCCGGGGCGCGGGTCGCCGCCAGCGCCAGCATCGGTCCCTGCTGCACCGTGGCCGAGGGCGCGGTGATCGAGGACGGGGCCGTGCTCGGCCCGCACTGCATCGTGGGCGAGGACTGCACCGTGGGCGCGCAGTCGCGCCTGGTGGCCCGCGTCACCCTGGTCACGCGGGTGACCCTGGGCAAGCGCGTGCTGGTGCACCCCGGCGCGGTGATCGGCTCGGACGGCTTCGGCCTCGCCTTCGACGCCGACCACTGGATCAAGCTGCCCCAGCTCGGCGGCGTGCGCGTCGGCGACGATTGCGAGATCGGCGCCAACACCACCATCGACCGCGGCGCGCTGGACGACACCGTGCTGGAGGAAGACGTGCGCCTGGACAACCAGATCCAGATCGCGCACAACGTGCACGTGGGCGCGCATACCGCGATGGCCGGCTGCGCCGCGGTGGCCGGCAGCGCCAGGATCGGCCGCTACTGCATGATCGGCGGCAACGCCGGCGTGCTCGGCCATCTGGAGCTGGCCGACCGGGTTACCATTACCGCCAAGAGCCTGGTGACGCATTCGATCCGCGAGCCCGGCGAATACTCCTCCGGCATTCCCCTGCAGGAGAACCGGCAGTGGCGCAGGAACGCCGCCCGCTTCAAGCATCTGGACGATTTCGCGCGCCGCCTGGCGGCGCTGGAGAAGGACAAGAACGATGAATGACAACGCCGCCGCGACCCTGCGCCTGCCGGTGAACGTGGAACAGATCCAGGAACTGCTGCCGCACCGCTACCCGTTCCTGCTGGTGGACCGGGTGATCGAACTGGATCCGGACCAGAGCGTGGCGACGCTGAAGAACGTCACCATCAACGAGCCGTTCTTCAACGGCCACTTCCCCGGCCACCCGGTGATGCCCGGCGTGCTGATCGTGGAGGCGATGGCGCAGAGCGCCGGCCTGCTCACCCTGATCTCGAACCGCCTCAAGGGCAACAACAGCAATTCGCTGTTCTACCTGGCCAAGGTGGACAACGCGCGCTTCAACGCGCCGGTGGTACCGGGCGACCAGTTGCGCATGGAAGTGCGCCTGAAGCGGCTGATGCGCAGCATGGGCCTGTTCGAGGCGCGCTCGCTGGTCGACGGCCGCGAAGTGGCGAGCTGCGAACTGATGTGCGCCGCAAGGGGCGACAAATGAGCGTCGCCGCGCTGATCCATCCCACCGCGCAGATCGATGCCGGCGCCGTGATCGGCGCCAACGTCGCCATCGGCGCCTACAGCGTGATCGGCGCCGAGGTGGAGATCGGCGAAGGCACCGTGGTCGGCCCGCACGTGGTGATCGAGGGCCCCACGCGGATCGGCCGCGACAACCGCATCGCGCAGTTCGCCTCCATCGGTGGCGCGGCGCAGGACAAGAAATTCGCCGGCGAGCGCACCGAACTGGTGATCGGCGACCGCAACCTGATCCGCGAGTTCGTCACCATCAACCGCGGCACCGGCGAGGGCGGCGGCATCACCCGCATCGGCAACGACAACTGGCTGCTGGCCTACGTGCACATCGCGCACGACTGCCAGGTGGGCAGTCACACCGTGTTCTCCAACTACTCGGCGCTGGCCGGGCACGTCGAGATCGGCGACTGGGTGATCGTGTCGGGCTACGCCGGCGTGCACCAGTTCTGCAAGGTCGGCGCGCACGCCTTCATCGGCATGGGCTGCCTGGTCGGCTCCGACGTGCCGCCGTTCGTGACCATGGCCAACGAGCAGCACGGCCGCCCGCGCGGCATCAACACCGAAGGGCTGAAGCGGCGCGGCTTCGAGGCTCCGCGCATCTCGGCCATCAAGCGCGCCTACCGCACGCTGTACATGGCCGGGCTGTCGCAGGCCGAGGCGCGCGAACAGCTCGCCGCGCAGGCGCAGGACAGCGAGGACGTGCGCGCGATGCTCGACTTCCTCGACCGCAGCGAGCGCGCGCTGGCGCGCTGAACCCCGCCCGGGACCGCCCGCGGGGTCGCTTCGCCCCGCGGACACGCTACACTCCCGCCATGAGCTCCGTCCCCGCCCCGCCCCACCGGCCGCCGGGCTCCGAGCCCCGGGTCCCGCTGATCGCCCTGATCGCCGGCGAGGATTCCGGCGACCAGCTCGGCGCCGACCTGATCGTCGCCCTGCGCCAGCGCTATCCGGCCGCCCGTTTCGTCGGCATCGGCGGCCAGCGCATGCAGGCGCAGGATTTCGAATCCTGGTACGACATCCGCGAACTGTCGCTGTTCGGCTTCGCCGAAGTGGTGCGGCACCTGCCGCGCCTGCTGCGCCTGCGCAGGGAACTGGTCGCCCGGCTGCTGGAGGCGCGGCCCGACGTGGTGGTCGGCATCGATGCGCCCGATTTCAATCTCGGCGTGGAGCAGCGCCTGAAGCAGGCCGGCCTGCGCACTGTGCACTACGTCAGCCCCTCGGTATGGGCCTGGCGCGAGAAGCGCGCGGAGAAGATCGGCCATTCGGCCTCGCGCGTGCTGTGCCTGTTCCCGATGGAGCCGGCGATCTACGCCAGGCACGGCGTCGATGCCCGCTTCGTCGGCCACCCGCTGGCCGACCGCTTCGCGCTGGTCTCCGACCGCGCCGGCGCGCGCGAGGTCCTCGGCCTGCCGCAGGACGTGCCGGTGCTGGCCCTGCTGCCCGGCAGCCGCCCGTCCGAGCTGGCGCGCATGGGTGCCACCTTCCTCGACGCCGCGCGCCGCGTGGCCGCCGCCATGCCGGGCCTGCGCGTGGTGATCCCGGCCGCCAATGCGCGCATGCTGGACGGCCTGCGCGAGCTGCTGTCCAGGGCCCCGCACGACGACCACCTGCTGTTGTTCGACGGCCATGCGCACGAGGCCATGCTGGCCTCCGACGTGGTGCTGCTGGCCTCCGGCACCGCCGCGCTGGAAGCCATGCTGGCCAAGCGCCCGATGGTGGCCGGCTACCGCGTGTCGCCGCTGAGCTACCGGCTGGCGCGCGTGATGAACATGCTGAAGACCGACGTCTACACCCTGCCCAACATCCTCGCCCGCGCCTGCGGCCTGGGCAGGGAGGCCGTGCTGGTGCCGGAACTGATGCAGGAGCACTTCACCGCCGCGAAGCTGGCCGACGCCACCCTGGCGCTGTTCAACGACAGCGAGCGGCGCGGCGCCATCGTCGCCGCCTTCGAACAGCTGCACCGCGCCCTGCGTGGCGACGTCGGCAGCCGCGCCGGCGACCAGGCCGCCAGCGCCATCGCCGAAATGCTGGATGACGGTCGTGCGTCCTAGGGCATCCGGTTCGCTCGAGCTTCCCCTCGGGTCGCACGATGTTCCCCCTCTCCCCTCCGGGGAGAGGGCCGGGGTGGGGGGCAACCCTCGCGAAGAACCAGCATCGGAGCGCGCCTCGATCGATGCTTCCGCGAGCTCCCGCCCCTCACCTCGATCCTCGCCCCGGTGGGGAGAGGAGGCGAACGCGCCGAGCGGGCCCGCACAGCATTCCTTTGCCGCGAACCGTGTCCGCTCCATTCCGATCGAAGACGGTTTTTTAAGAGCGGGGGTGGACGAGGCCGGCCGTGGCCCCCTCGCCGGCCCGGTGGCGGTGGCGGCGGTGATCCTCGATCCACGCCGTCCCATCGACGGCCTCGACGATTCCAAGAAGCTCAGCGAGAAGAAACGCGAGGCGCTCTACCCGCTGATCATGGAACGCGCGCTGGCCTGTTGCGTGGTGCTGGTGGAGGTCGAGGAAATCGACCGGATCAACATCTTCCAGGCCACCATGGTCGGCATGTGCCGCGCCGTGGCCGGGCTGGTCCACCGGCCGCACGAGGCGCTGGTGGACGGCAACCGGCTGCCGCCCGGCCTGCCCTGCCCCGGCCGCGCCATCGTGGGTGGCGACGCGCTGGAGCCGTCGATCAGCGCCGCCTCGATCCTGGCCAAGGTCACCCGCGACCGCCTGATGGCCTCGCTGGAGGCGCACTTCCCCGGCTATGGCTTCGCGGAACACAAGGGCTACCCCACGCCCGCCCACCTGGAAGCGCTGGAACGCCTGGGCCCGTGCCCGCAGCACCGCCGCAGCTTCGCGCCGGTGCGCGTCCTGCTGGAACGGCTCGCCTGTAGCTGAACCGCGGCTTGAACCGCTGCCATGCGCATGGCGGCCATCGCCTTTCCTGCAACCCAATCGCTTGCAGGCGCATCCGAAGGGGTATAGGAAGGAAGCGGACGCACGCGCGATCGCCTGCGACCCGCGCCTGCGCCAGCGCATGGACGCACGGGTTGCCGCCAGTTAGCCCGTACCCCGGGAGGAGACGCGCCATGATCCAGCCCAGCCAACGCCTGGAACCCGCACCCGCCACCCTGCCAGCGACCGTCCTTCCGCCGGAGGACGCCGGCCGCGGCGCGCGGCACGCGGACTACGACCTGCATCCGCTGCCCGTCGAGAGCCTCGCGCACTACATCGAGTGCCGCCTGGAGGACGGCCGCTTCCGCGTGAGCTGACCGCCGCGCGGCGCGCATCCGCGCGCATGCCGCGCCCGCGCCCCGTGCGGCGCGGCATGGCGCCTGTCAAGCTTGTCCGCGACCGGCGCCACGGTTAGCCTTCGTGGACTCACCCGGTGGGTCCGCATGCCCGCACGCTTCGTCCACACGCACCTGCACAGCGAATACTCGCTGGTCGACTCGACCATCCGCATCAAGGCGCTGGTCGGCGCGTGCGCGCGCGCGGGCATGCCGGCGGTGGCGCTCACCGACGAAAGCAACATGTTTGCGCTGGTGAAGTTCTACAAGGCGTGCAACGCGGCCGGCATCAAGCCGCTGTGCGGCAGCGACCTGTGGATCGCCGCGCCGGACGACCCGCGGCCGTGGCGGCTCACCGTGCTGTGCCAGCACCGCGAGGGCTACCTCAACCTGTCGCGGCTGGTCTCGCGCGCCTGGCGCGACGGCCAGCAGGGCGGCCGCGCGCTGGTCGAGGCCGGCTGGCTCACGCCGCAGGGCAGCGACGGGCTGATCGCCCTGCTCGGGCGCGAGAGCGAAGTCGCGCGCATCGCGGTGAACCAGGGCACCGACGCCGCGCTGGCGAAGTTGCGCCCGCTGGCGCGGCTGTTCCCCGACCGCCTGTACCTGGAGCTGACCCGCTGCGGCCGCGAGGGCGAGGAAAGCTGGAACACCGCCGCGCTGGCGCTGGCCGCCGAACTGGACCTGCCGGTGGTCGCCAGCAACGACGTGCGCTTCCTCGCCCGCGAGGACTTCGAGGCGCACGAGGCGCGCGTGTGCATCCACCAGGGCCGCGTGCTGGCCGACCCCAAGCGCCCGCGCGACTACAGCGAGCAGCAGTACCTGAAGACGCCGGAGGAGATGGAGGCGCTGTTCGCCGACCTGCCCGAAGCGCTGGAAAACACCGTCGAGCTGGCCAGGCGCTGCAACCTGGAACTGAGCTTCGGCACCTACTACCTGCCCGACTTCCCGGTGCCCGAGGGCCACGACCTCGACAGCTACATCCGCGCGACCGCGCGCGAAGGCCTGAAGGAGCGCCTGGCCTCCGCCCCGCTCGCGCCCGGCCACACCCTGGCCGACTACGAGGCGCGGCTGGAACGCGAGCTGGACGTCATCGTCGAGATGGGCTTCCCCGGCTACTTCCTGATCGTGGCGGACTTCATCAACTGGGGCAAGCAGAACGGCATCCCGGTCGGCCCCGGCCGCGGCTCGGGCGCCGGCTCGCTGGTGGCGTGGGTGCTGAAGATCACCGACCTCGACCCGCTGCAGTTCGAGCTGCTGTTCGAGCGCTTCCTCAACCCCGAGCGCGTGTCGATGCCGGATTTCGACATCGACTTCTGCATGGACCGCCGCGACGAGGTGATCGATTACGTGGCGCGCAAGTACGGCCGCGACCACGTCAGCCAGATCATCACCTACGGCTCGATGGCGGCGAAGGCGGTGTTGCGCGATTCCGGCCGCGTACTCGGCATGGGCTACGGCGCGGTCGACAAGATCGCCAAGCTGATCCCGCCGCGCCCGCTCGATCTCACCTTGTCCGACGCGCTGAACCGCACGGAAAAGGCGAAAAAGGAACCCGAGCGCGTCGTCAAGGAATTCTGCGAGCTGTACGAGCAGGACGAGGACGAGGCGCGCCCGCTGATCGACCTGGCGCTGAAGCTGGAGAACCTCACCCGCAACGTCGGCAAGCATGCCGGCGGCGTGGTGATCGGCCCCAAGCCGCTGACCGAGTTCGCCCCGCTGTACTGCGAGCCGGGCGGCGGCGGCGTGGTCACCCAGTACGACAAGGACGACGTGGAAGCGGTCGGCCTGGTGAAGTTCGACTTCCTCGGCCTGCGCACGCTGACCATCATCGACTGGGCGGTGAAGGCCATCAACGCGCGCCGCGCCGAGGCCGGCGGGGAGCCGCTGGACATCGCCCAGCTGCCGCTGGACGACGCCACCACCTACGACGAGGTATTCAAGAAGGCGCGCACGGTCGCCATCTTCCAGTTCGAATCCGCCGGCATGCAGCGCATGCTGAAGGACGCCAGGCCCGACCGCTTCGAGGACCTGATCGCGCTGGGCGCGCTGTACCGCCCCGGCCCGATGGACCTGATCCCGAGCTTCGTGGCGCGCAAGCACGGCCGCGAGGACGTGGAATACCCCGACCCGCGCGTCGAGCCCGTCCTGAAAGAGACCTACGGCATCATGGTCTACCAGGAGCAGGTGATGCAGATGGCGCAGATCGTGGGCGGCTACACGCTCGGCGGCGCCGACCTGCTGCGCCGCGCGATGGGCAAGAAGAAAGTCGAGGAGATGGTCAAGCACCGCGCGACTTTCCGCGAGGGCGCGGCCCGGGGTGGCATCGGCAGCGACAAGGCCGACGCCATCTTCGACCTGATGGAGAAGTTCGCCGGCTACGGCTTCAACAAGTCGCACGCCGCCGCCTACGCGCTGGTGTCCTACCAGACCGCCTGGCTGAAGGCGCACTACCCGGCCGAGTTCATGGCCGCGACGATCTCCTCGGACATGGACAACACCGACAAGGTGGTGACCTTCCTCGACGAGTCGCGCGCGATCGGCCTCACCGTGCTGCCGCCGGACGTGAACGCCTCCGACTACATGTTCGTGGCGATGGCCGACGACAGCCTCGCCGCCGGCCGCGGCTCGCGCACCATCCGCTATGGCCTGGGCGCGATCAAGGGCGTGGGCCAGGGCGCGTGCGAGTCCGTCGTCGAGGAACGCCGCCGCGGCGGGCCGTACAAGGACCTGGCCGATTTCTGCCGCCGGGTCGATTCCACCCGTTTCAACCGCCGCGTGCTGGAGGCGCTGGTCCTGTCCGGCGCGCTGGACGCACTGGCACCCAACCGCGCCAGCCTGATGCTGCAGCTGCCCGACGCCATCAAGGCCGCCGAGCAGCACCTGCGCGACCGCCAGTCCGGCCAGAACGACATGTTCGGCGCCATGCTGGGCGGCGCCGCGCCGGTGGTGCAGGTGGACCTGCCCACCGCGCCCGACTGGCCGCTCGAACAGAAGCTGCAGGGCGAGCGCGACACCCTGGGCCATTACCTCTCCGGCCACCCCACCGACCCGTGGCGCGAGGAGCTGGCCCAGCTCGCCACCTGCCCGCTGGGCGAGATCGCCGAGCGCTACCAGCCGCCCCGGCCGCGCAAGGGCGACGGCGATGACGGCAACCGCTTCCGCCGCGGCCCCGACACGCCGTGGACCGTGGCCGGCATGGTCGTGGCCGTGCGCAAGCGCGGCGACAGCGACGCCTTCGTGCGCCTGGAGGACGGCACCGGCATCATCGAGGTGAGCTTCTTCGGCGAGCTGTACCAGCAGGCGGCGCCCTTGCTGGTGCGCGACGAGATCCTGGTGGTCGAGGGCGGCCTGCGCATCGACGATTTCTCCGGTGGCGGCTTCCAGCTGCGCGCGCGCGGCGTCACCACCCTCGGCGACGCCTGCCGCCGCCAGGCGCGCCTGCTGCACGTGAAGCTGAACGGCATCGGCCCCGGCTTCGTGCAGCAGCTGCAGCAGGCCCTGGCCGGCTACCGCGGCGGCCGCGCCAGCGTGGTCCTCGGCGGCTACCACAACCAGTCCGCCCAGGCCGACCTGGAACTGGGCGAGGACTGGCGCGTGGACGCCATCCCCGCACTGCTGCGCGCGGTGCGCAGCCTGCCCGGGGTCGAGGCGGCACGGCTGCGGCTGGTCAGGAGCGAGAGCTGATCCTTCGGCGAAAAGGCAGCCATTGAGCCTTCCTCTCCGGGAGATGGGCTGGCTTGAGGGCTCGGCCTGCCAACCCGTTCGCCCTGAGCGTAGCGAAGCGGAGTCGAAGGGCCCATGCGTTCCCTTGCCCTTCGACTCCGGCGCCCAGGGCGAACAGCAGGGGCCCATACGCTCCCGTTCCCGCCCCCTCCTGTGCCCCGGTATACTGCCGCGCTTGTGACAACGAACCATAACGAATGAACCCCAACTTCCTCGACTTCGAACAACCCATCGCCGAGCTGGAAGCGAAGATCGAAGAGCTTCGCCACGCCAGCGACGGCCAGGCGTTCAACATCGACGAGGAAGTCGGTCGCCTGCGCGAGAAGCTGAAGGTCAAGACCGCGGACATCTTCCGCAACCTCAGTTCGTGGCAGGTCACCCAGCTGTCGCGCCACCCGGCGCGGCCGTACACGCTGGACTACATCGGCACCGTCTGCGAGGAATTCCACGAGCTGGCCGGCGACCGCATGTACGCCGACGACCCCGCCATCGTGGGCGGCCTGGGCCGCATCAACGGCCGCGCGGTGATGATCATCGGCCACCAGAAGGGCCGCAGCACCAAGGAAAAGGTGCGCCGCAACTTCGGCATGCCGCGACCCGAGGGCTACCGCAAGGCGCTGCGCCTGATGCAGCTGGCCGAGCGCTTCGGCCTGCCGCTGCTCACCTTCATCGACACCCCCGGCGCCTACCCCGGCGTGGGCGCCGAGGAGCGCGGCCAGAGCGAAGCCATCGCACGCAACCTGCTGGTGATGGCCGAACTCAAGGTGCCGGTGATCTGCACGGTGATCGGCGAGGGCGGCTCCGGCGGCGCGTTGGCGATCGGCGTGGGCGACCGCGTGAACATGCTGCAGTACGCCACCTACTCGGTGATCTCGCCCGAGGGCTGCGCTTCGATCCTGTGGAAGAGCGCCGACAAGGCCCGCGACGCCGCCGAGGCGCTGGGCCTCACCGCGCCGCGCCTGCTGGAACTCGGCCTGGTCGACAAGGTGGTCCGCGAACCGCTGGGCGGCGCCCACCGCAACCCGCGCTCGATCGCGATCCGCCTCAAGGCGGTGCTGATGAACCAGCTCGACGAGCTGGAGGCCATGCCGCTGCCCGACCTGCTGGAACAGCGCTACCGGCGCCTGCGCGGCTACGGCGCGTTCCAGGAATAGAATTGGGATCGTCGGCGCCGGCTGCCGTTGCGCGCCATATCCGTTAGATTCTGGAAGTCCGGCCGCATGGAGCGCCCCATGATCCGCCTTCCCTCCGTCCTGCTCGCTACCTGCCTGGCCACCCCGGCACTGGCGGCATCCACGCGGAACACACCGCCAATCCACTCTCAGGCCGAGCTGCAGCACTATCTGCGCGAGACGCCAGTCCAGTCCACGCCGCTGGCACCGCTGCCGCCGGCCAGCCGCAAGCGCTTCCTCGCGCAGTTGCGGTTCCGCCCGCATGGCATCGACATCAACTATGACGAACCGGCCGCGGAACTGACGCATCCGCAGATCGTGCAGCTGTACGCGCTGTTCGGCCAGCCACCACCCTCCGACGACTTGGGCGTGACACCGGCCCGGCAGCGGCAGCTCCGGCTCGAGCGCGTCGAGGACGCCCGGCGACGCGGATGTATCCCGGCGCAATGCCCCGAGAGCGAAGCCGAGCGGCACTTCGACGCGCTGAGCGCGATCAAGCCGCGCTTCTCCCTGCCCGATGCCCAGCGGTTCGCCGCCGAGAAGCGCGACTATGACCGCCTGTTCGGCGGCTTCTTCCACGACCCGGTTGCATGGCGGAACCTGGGCGATCCTGACCTGCGCCTGCTCGTGCGCGCCCTCTACACGACGCTGTACGCCGTACCGGACGCCGCACACGTCGCGCAACTGCGGCGCGTGCTCCAGGAAATGCAGCGCCGCGGCATGACCGGGGATGCGGACTTCGAGGAGCTTTACAAGGCCGAGATCGGCATACGCCAGTTCGATGCAGCCGCCCGGCTCCGCGGGGAATACCCCGGCATGCACGTCGCGGCGCTGCCCGCCTTCACTCCCGGACCGGCACCGGTCGACAACCAGCCCACAGCGCTCAGCGTGGACGTGCACTCCGACACCATGCGGCGCCAGGCTTTCAATCTCGGCGGCCCGCTGCGCATCGTGGTCATCGCCGGCTGCCACTTCAGCGAAGATGCCGCGCGAGCGATCGAGGCCGATGCGCAACTGCGGCCACTGTTCGAGCGACACTCCGTCTGGTTGGCCTCGCCCGCGCAGCCGATCGAGGACGTGTCGGCCTGGGACCGGCAGTTCCCCGGCCTCCCGATGTACGTCGCCTGGCACCAGGACGAATGGTCCATGCTGCCCAACTGGGGCATGCCGACCTACTACGTCTTCCGCGACGGGCGGCTTGCGAAGCAGTTCAAGGGCTGGCTGGGCACGGCCAAGCTCAAACAGGAGCTGCACGATGCCGGCGCCTTGTAGCGGAGCGGCACCGGAAAGGTCGCGCTACCATCGTCGGCAAACCGCGGGAGCCGACCATGGCCAATGAAACGCAAACCAAGCTGGCCGTCCTGATCGATGCCGACAACGCGCAGCCGGGGTTGGCCGAGGGACTCCTGGCCGAAGTCGCCAAATACGGCACCGCCCACGTCAAGCGCGCCTACGGCGACTGGACGTCCAACCACCTGAAAGGCTGGAAGGAACAGCTGCTCACCCAGTCGATCCAGCCGATCCAGCAGTTCGGCTACACCAGCGGCAAGAACGCCACCGACTCGGCGATGATCATCGACGCCATGGACCTGCTCTACTCCGGGCGCTTCGACGGCTTCTGCATCGTCTCCAGCGACAGCGACTTCACCCGGCTGGCCGCGCGCATCCGCGAATCCGGGCTGATCGTCTACGGCTTCGGCGAGCGCAAGACGCCCGAGCCCTTCGTGGCGGCCTGCGACAAGTTCATCTACACCGAAGTGCTGGCCGCCAAGCCCGACGAAGAGGCACCGCTGAAGCCACGCAGCAGTGCCCAGCTGAAGCAGGACAGCGGCCTGATCAACCTGCTGCGCAATGCCATCGAGGCGGCCTCCGACGAGGAGGGCTGGGCCGGCCTGGGTGGGGTCGGCTCGATCATCACCAAGCAGCGGCCCAACTTCGACCCGCGCAGCTGGGGCTACGGCAAGCTCAGCGAGCTGATCGCCGCGATCGACCTGTTCGAGCTGGACCGGCGCAGCCCCGGCGAAGGCCGCCCCAAGGCGATCTACGTGCGCAACAAGAAGAAACCGGCGCCCCGTGAATCCGGCTGACGCGCTGCCGAACCGGCTGCGCCGCGCACTGCGCGAACAATCCACCGGCGCGTTGTGCGTCGCCTGCAGCGGCGGCGCCGATTCCTCCGCCCTGCTGCACGCGCTGGCCGGCCTGCCGGAAGCGCGCGCGCGCGGCCTGCGCGCGCTGCACGTGGACCATGGCCTGCATCCGGACAGCGGCACCTGGGCGAACCATGTCCGGAGCCTGTGTGATGCGCTGGGCGTGCCGTGCGACGTGACGCGCGTCCGGGTGGAGAACCATCGCGGCGAAGGCCTGGAGGCCGCCGCGCGCCGCGCGCGCCACGCCGCCTTCGGACAAGCACTGCGCGAGGGCGAATGGCTGCTGCTGGCGCACCATCGCGACGACCAGGCCGAGACCGTGCTGCTGAAGCTGCTGCGCGGCGCAGGGCCGGAAGGGCTGGGCGGCATGCGCGAACGCCGCCCGTTCGGCCGTGGCCGGCTGTGGCGCCCGCTGCTGCCGCTGTCCCGGGCGCAGTTGCGCGCCTATGCCGAGGCGCATGCGCTGGCCTGCATCGAGGATCCCTCCAACGCCGACGCGCGGCTGTCGCGCAACTACCTGCGCCACGAAGTCCTGCCCCGCCTCGCCGCGCACTGGCCGCAGGCGGTGGATTCGATCCTGCACAGCGCCGCGCTCAGCCGCGACGCGGCCGATGCGTTGCGCGCGCAATGGCAACCGCTCTTCGAACGCCTGCACGACCCGACCGGAGGCAGCCTGGACCTGCCCGGCTGGCTGGCGCTGCCGCAGGCCCTGCGCGGCCCCCTGCTCGACTACTGGCTGCACGCGCGCGGCCTGCCCGCACCCACCGCCGCGCAGCGCGCGCAGATCGAGCGGCAGAGCCACGCGAAACCCGGCCAGACGCCGTGCATCCGCTGGCCTGGCGCGGAACTGCACCTGTGGAAAGGGCGACTGTGGGCGCTGCCGCCGCAGCCGGCGGTCGATCCGACCTGGCGGCACGACTGGCACGGCGAACCGCTGCCCCTGCCCGACGGCGGTGAACTGCGCCTGGCCGTCCCCGATGCGCGCCTGCCGGCGGCGCTGACGGTGCGCCTGCGCCGCGGCGGCGAACGCATCCGGCCCGCCGGCGACGCGCATACGCGCGAATTGCGCGACCTGTTCCAGCAGGCCGCGCTGCCGCCGTGGCGGCGCCCTGCCTGCCCGCTGCTGTACCGCGGCGACGAGCTGCTGGCCGTGGCCGACCGCTGGATCAGCGCCGCCGGAACGGCCCTGTTCGACGCTGCCGGCGGCCGTCCCCGATGGCGACCGGGCGCCTGAATCCACGCCCTCCGGCATGCCCCGGAAAGCGCATGGCGGCGCCCTGCCGCATTGATTCCAGGCCGCCTCTGCGCTAGCGTTGCGGCCCATGGCCAAGCCTGCTTCCGCCCCCGCCGAAACCTCCGCCGTCGCCGCCTTCGAGCACTCGCTGGACGAACTCGAGCAGCTGGTGGCGAAGATGGAAGTCGGCGAGCTGAGCCTGGATGAATCGCTGGCCTCCTTCGAGCGTGGCATCGGCCTCTACCGGCAGTGCCAGCAGTCGCTGGAACAGGCTGAACTGCGCGTGCGCCTGCTGCTGGACCCCGATGCCCCCGATAGCGCCGAACCGTTTGCACCCGAACGCTGAACTCGGCCCCGCGCTGCAAGCCCTGGTCGCCCGCGCCGAACAGGCGCTGGACCGGGTGCTGCCCGCCGCGGACCGCTCCCCGCCCGAGCTGCACCGCGCCATGCGCTATGCCGTGCTCGGCGGCGGCAAGCGGCTGCGCCCGCTGCTGGTCTATGCCGCCGGCCACGCGCTGGGCCGCGACGGGCCGGAACTGGACGCGCCCGCCTGCGCGGTGGAGCTGATCCACGCCTACTCGCTGGTGCACGACGACCTGCCCGCGATGGACGACGACGCGCTGCGCCGGGGCCGCCCCACCTGCCACATCGTGTTCGGCGAGGCGATGGCGATCCTCGCCGGCGACGCGCTGCAGGCGCTGGCCTTCGAGATCCTGGCCGAGTCCTGCGGCGACGCCGGCCGCTGCGTGGCCATGCTGCGCACGCTGGGCGCCGCCTGCGGCGCCGAGGGTATGGCCGGCGGCCAGGCGTTGGACCTGGCCGCGGTGGGCCACCGGCTCACGCTGGCCGAGCTGGAGCACATGCACGCCTGCAAGACCGGCGCGCTGATCCGCGCCTCCGTGCGTCTGGGCGCACTCGCCGCCGGCGCCGGCCAGGCCGCGCTGGACATGCTGGACCGCTACGCCGCCGCGGTGGGCCTGGCCTTCCAGGTGCGCGACGACATCCTCGACGTGGAAGGCGAATCCGCGGTGATCGGCAAGACTGCCGGCAAGGACGCCGCCGCCGACAAGCCCACCTTCCCTTCCCTGCTGGGGCTGGACGCCTCGCGCACGCGGCTGGCGCAGCTGGTGGACGAGGCGCGGGCCGCCATCGCGCCGCTGGGGGCGCAAGCCGCATCGCTGGAGCAGCTGGCGCTCTACGCCGCCCAGCGCCAGCGCTGATCCCGCGGACGGCCGCGCCCGCGCGGCGGTGTGGTCAGTTCACCAGCCGCAACGCGAACGGATAGCGGTAGCGCTCGCCCTCGTTGGACTTGATCGCGGCCACGATCACGCACACCAGCCACGCGACGCCCAGCAGCCACCACAGCGGGTAGCCGATCAGCAGGAACTTCAGCAGGCCGCAGACCACCGCGGCGATCACCACGGTGATGTTGAAGTTCAGCGCTTCCCTGGCCTGGTCGTCCACGAACGGCAGGCTCTCGCGCTTCACCAGCCAGATCACCAGCGGGCCGATGAAGCAGCCGATGCCCAGCCAGTGCCCGGTCACCAGGCCGCCCAGCAGGGCCGACAAGTGGGCGAACAGCGCCCACTGGCGCTCCTCGTGGGTGGGGCCGCCTTCGGGCGGCGGCACGTCGTCCGGCGGCGGAGGCGGTACGGCGGATTCGGGCGGAACGCTCATGGCCATCTCCTCGTCGTGCGGAACCGGCGGCGCCGGCGTCCGGCGATCCTAGCAAGCCCGGCGACCGTTTGCCGAGCCGGGCACGCGCATCACTTGATCAGCCGCAGCGTGAACGGATAGCGATAGCGCACGCCCTCGTTCGCCTTCACCGCCGCCACGATGGTCAGCACCAGCCAGGCGATGCCGATGATCACCCACAGCGGGATCGCGATGACCAGGCCAATGCCGAAGGTCGCCACCGACAGCACCATCAGGATCAGGAAGGCGATCGCCACGGTGATGTTGAAGTTCAGCGCCTCCTTGCCCTGGTCGTCCACGAAGGGCATGGAATCCTTCTTCACCAGCCACACGATCAGCGGGCCCACGAAGCAGCCCCAGCCGCCGCCGAAGGCCGCGGTGAGCAGTCCGCCCAGCAGCGAGGACAGGTGCGCCAGCATGCCCCAGGTGCGCTCTTCCGGCTGCAGCTCGCCGGTGGGCGGCGTCGATGGCGGGGGCGAAGGCGGCGACGGGGGTGGCATGCTGGATTCGGGAGGAACGCTCATGGCACGACTCCTTTTCGGATGCCGGCTCGCTGCCGGTGCCGGGATGCTAGCAAGTCCCGCGCGCGGCCGCGCGGCGGCCGGCTCCCGCGTGCCGGCGCTACTCGCCGGCCACCGTCATCCGCCCGAGCAGGATCGAGCCGGTGAGCAGGTGCGAGCGCGGGTCCACGTCCGTGCCCACCGCGCGTATGCCGGCGAACATCTCGCGCAGGTTGGAGGCGATGGTGACCTCCTGCACCGGGTGCGCGACGACGCCGTTCTCCACCCAGTAGCCGGCCGCACCGCGCGAATAGTCGCCGGTGAGCGTGTTCACGCCGTGCCCCATCACCTCGGTGACCAGCAGGCCGGTGCCCAGCCGGCGCAACATGCCGGCGAAGCCCGTGGCCTCGCCGTCCGCCGCGCCGGGCGACACCACCAGGTTGTGGATGCCGCCCGCGTTGCCGGTGGACTCGAGCCCCAGCTTGCGCGCCGAATAGCTGCCCAGCACGTAGCGCGCCAGCACGCCGCCTTCCACCAGCGCGCTGTCGGCGGTGGCCACGCCCTCGGCGTCGAAATTGCACGAGCCCAGGCCGCGCGGCAGGCGCGGCCGCTCCACGATGTCCAGCCAGGACGGCATCACCGCCTTGCCGGCGTGGTCGAGCAGGAAGCTGGCGCGGCGGTACAGCGCGCCGCCGCTGACCGCGCTCACCAGGTGGCCGACCAGGCCGCGCGCGATCTCCGGCGCGAACAGCACCGGGCATTCGCGCGTGGACAGGCTGCGCGCGCCCAGCCGCGCCAGCGTGCGCTCGGCGGCCTTGTCGCCCAGTGCCGCGGCGTCCATGAAATCGCCCGGGGCGCGCACGCTGTCGTACCAGTAGTCGCGCTGCATGGCGTCGCCCTCGCCGGCGATCAGCGACAGCGACAGCGCATGCCGCGTGCCGCGCTCGCGCCCGGTGAAACCGTGCGAATTGGCGTACACCGACAGGCTCTCGCCGGCCTGCACGCTGGCGCCGTCGGAATTGGCGATGCCCGCGTGCGCGCGGCCCGCATCCTCGATGCGCCGGCCCAGCTCGATCGCCGCCGCGGTGTCGATGCCCCACGGATGCCACAGGTCGAGGTCGGGGAAGTCGGTGGCCATGCGCGCGGCGTCGGCCAGCCCGGCGTCCGGGTCTTCCTCGGTGTAGCGCGCGATGGCGCAGGCCTGGTCCAGCGTGGCCTGGATCGAGTCGGGGTGCAGGTCGGCCGTGCTGGCCGAACCCTTGCGCCGGCCGAAGTACACGGTGAGGCCGAAGCTGCGGTCGCGGGTGTGCTCCACCGTCTCCACCTCGCCCAGTCGCACGTTGACGCTGAGCCCGGCGTCGATGCCGGCCGCCACCTCGGCCTGGCTGGCGCCAGCGGCGCGTGCGCGGCGGACCACGTCCTCGGCCAGCTGGGCCAGGCGGTCCAGTTCCTGTTCGGCGCGTTGCACGGCGGGAGCGGCGACTTGGTTCACGGGGGCTTTCCTGGGAGGCAAACGGGTAGAATGCACGATCCGCGCCGTGCCGTCCCGAGATGGGGGCGCCGCGGCCATTTGCAAAGCGCGAGGATGAGGCGCATGTCCGTCACGCCCGGCATCTACCGGCACTACAAGGGCCAGCGCTACCGCGTGCTGGGTACCGCCCGCCACAGCGAGACGGAGGACGAGCTGGTGGTCTACCGGGCCCTGTACGGCGACTACGGCCTGTGGGTGCGCCCGGCCGCGATGTTCGCCGAGACCGTGGAGCTGGACGGCGAGCCGATCCCCCGCTTCGCGCTGGAACAGGCCGACCCGGCCGACGCCGCCCCGCTTCCCTGAGCCCGACCACCCGGACCGATACCGTGAGCCCCAGCCGCAGCCGCAACCAGACCGAACTCGACGACGTCGACTACGGCCCCAGCCGCACCCAGCAGCGCCGCGACGCGCTGGCCGTGCTGGAGCTGGCCGGCCAGCTGGTCGAGCTGCCGCCGTCCCGGTTGGCGAAACTCGACCTGCCCGACGACGTGCGCGACGAGGTCGCCAACGTCCGCCGCATCACCTCGCACATCGCGCGCAAGCGCCAGCTCGCCTTCCTGGCCAAGCGGATGCGCCGCCACGACGACGAAGCCTTCGACGCGGTGCGCGCCGCGCTGGGCGAGAACCGCGAGCGCCTGCGCCAGGAAACCGCCGCCATGCACCGACTGGAAGCGCTGCGCGAGCAGCTGGTCGACGAGGAAGGCGACGAAACGCTCTCGGCCCTGCTCGCCCGGCACCCCGGCATCGACCGCCAGCACCTGCGCTCGCTGATCCGCCAGGCGCGCATCGAGAAGGCCACGCCGAACAAGCCGCCGAAGGCGTACCGGGAAATCTTCCGGGTGTTGAAGGAGCTGGGCAAGACTGACGACCCGGCCGATCGATAGCCGTCTGCTGGCGACCGACCCATGGCGGGCCCTTCATGGCTTTCGTCCGGTCATGCGCCTGCTTGCCGGCCTGGCCGGCAACGGCACGTTCCCCGCAGAACGAGGAGTTGCGTCGGTCACTCCGGGCGCGGTCGAATAGGCGGCACAGCAACCAGCGGTGCATTCCATGAACACGGAACAGCCTCGGCCATCGCTGCACGGTTCCTGTCACTGCGGATCGGTGCGCCTCACGCTGCCGGCAGCGCCTGAAACGGCCACGAGCTGCAACTGTTCCCTGTGTCGGCGCACTGGCGGAATCTGGGCGTATTACGACCTTGGATCCGTGTCCATCCAGGGGCATCCCGGGAACACGGAAAGCTACGTCTGGGGCGACCGGACGCTCAGGAACTTCCGGTGCAAGACCTGCGGCATCGTCACTCACTGGGAACCGGTTGAACCCGTACCCGGCGCTCGGCACGGCGTGAACCTGCGGAACTTCGACCCCGCGCTGCTGGGTTCGCTCGTCGTCCGGCGGTTCGACGGGGCGGACACCTGGAAATTCCTTGAATGAACCTGTCGCATCGGGCGCGCAGCCACAGGCGCCACCCAACCTGACGCCGCTTCGCGGCGTGCCTTGAACTCCACGTTCGAAGGCCCGCTTCTTCCGGCGGCTGGCCATGGGACCCGTCGGCTTGCTCCCTACGCCGCCGTGCCACCCACCGTCATCGCATCGATCTTCAGCGTCGGCTGGCCCACGCCGACCGGCACGCTCTGGCCGTCCTTGCCGCATACGCCGATGCCGTCGTCGAGCTGCATGTCGTTGCCGATCATGGAGACGCGGGTGAGCACGTCGGGGCCGTTGCCGATCAGGGTGGCGCCCTTCACCGGGGCGGTGATCCGGCCGTCCTCGATCAGGTAGGCCTCGCTGGCGGAGAACACGAACTTGCCGCTGGTGATGTCGACCTGGCCGCCGCCGAAGTTGGGCGCGTAGAGGCCGCGCTTCACCGAGCGAATGATTTCCTCCGGCTCGCGCGCGCCGCCGAGCATGTAGGTGTTGGTCATGCGCGGCATCGGCAGCTGCGCGAAGGATTCGCGACGGCCGTTGCCGGTGGGCGCCATGCCCATCAGGCGGGCGTTGAGCTTGTCCTGCATGTAGCCCTTGAGGATGCCGTCCTCGATCAGCACGGTGCATTCGGTGGGCGTGCCCTCGTCGTCCACGCTGAGCGAGCCGCGGCGGCCCTGCAAGGTGCCGTCGTCGACCACGGTGACGCCGGGCGCGGCCACGCGCTGGCCGAGGCGGCCGGCGAAGGCGGAGCTGCCCTTGCGGTTGAAGTCGCCTTCCAGGCCGTGGCCGACCGCCTCGTGCAGCAGCACGCCGGGCCAGCCGGGGCCGAGCACCACCGGCATCTGCCCGGCGGGCGCGTCGACCGCGTCGAGGTTCACCAGCGCCTGGCGCACCGCCTCGTCGGCCAGCGCCAGCGCGCGGCCGTTCTCGATCAGCTCGCGATAACCGTAGCGCCCGCCGCCGCCGGAATGGGCCTGCTCGCGGCGACCGTTGGCCTCGGCGATCACCTGGATGGACAGGCGCACCAGCGGGCGCACGTCGGCGGCCAGGGTGCCGTCGGAGGCGGCCACCAGCACGGTGTCCAGCGTGGCGGCCAGGCTCACGATCACCTGCTTCACGCGCGGGTCGCGCGAGCGCGCGTAGGCGTCCACCTCGCGCAGCAGGGCGATCTTGTCGGCGTTGGGCAGGCTGTCCACCGGGTCGATGGCGGGATAGAGCGGGCGCGCGCCGTTCAATGCCAGCGGCTTGCCGGCGCCCTGGCCCTCCCGCGCGATGGCGCGCGCGGCCTTCGAGGCCTCCAGCAGCTGCGGCAGCACGATCTCGTCGGAATAGGCGAAGCCGGTCTTCTCGCCGCTGATCGCGCGCACGCCCACGCCCTGCTCGATGGAGTGGCTGCCGTCCTTGACGATGCCCTCCTCCAGCAGCCACGACTCGCTGCGCGAATGCTGGAAGTACAGGTCGGCGGCGTCGATCGACGGGCCCATCAGCTGGGCGAACACGCGATCGAGGTCGCCGGTGGCGAGGCCGCCGGGGGCAAGCAGGCGGCTTTCGGCCTGGGCGATCAGGGAATCCATGGAGCGGCTACCGGTTGGGGTTCAGGGAAGGCACGGCGTGACCCGGCCCTTTGGCCGTCATTCCGGCGCAGCCGGAATCCAGTGGAACATGCCGTGCGAAGCACTCGAAACAAAAGGCTTTGCGTGCTTCGCACGAGCGACCCGACTGGATTCCGGCCTGCGCCGGAATGACGACGGCGTGTAGGGGAGATAGGGGCGAAACGCGGAGCTTAAAGCCTGCGCGGTGCAGGATCACGGCCGGCCACCGGCCGATGCGGCATTGGCGGGCGCTGCACCGGTGTGCCTGTCCGTTGCCGGCACCGGCTGCGACGGCACGGAGCCTGCCGGCCGGGGCGGCGCAGGCGCGGAAACGGCCGGGGCCCGCTGAAGGCTTCCGGAAGCTGCGGACGCGGCCTGCGGCGCCGGCAGGTCGCGCTTCTCGACCAGGGTCATCACCGGCTTGGCCCAGGTGCCGGTGACGTGGTAGCGGCGCAGCGCGGCGTGGTTCAGGCCCCTGCCCAGCAGGCCCTGCACGGCGAGGCCCGCGGCCGCGCCCACCGGTCCGGCCACCACCGCGCCGACCACCGGCAGGCTGTTGCCCAGGTGCGGCACCACGGTCACCTGCTGGTCGTAGTCCTTGGCGCGCAGGCCGGTGCGGCCGGTGATGGTGATCTCTGCGGCGGGGCCGTGGATCTTGAGGTTCCGCGTGGTGGCGTTGCCGTCGGCGAGGATGAAGTCGCCGGTGATGGAATCGAAGCCCAGGCCCTTGCCGAACACGTCGCCGAAATCCAGCGACAGCCGGCGCGGCAGCTCGCCCAGCGAGACCAGGCCGAACAGCCGCCCGACGCCCGGCGCCAGTTCGGGGATGCGCCCGTTGCTGACCTCCACGCTGAGCTTGCCGGTCATGTTGGCCAGCGCCAGCGACGAGGGCGCGCCGGGCCAGGTGGCGTCCAGCGCGTCGTGCGTCTTGCCGCCGTTGAAGATGTTGCCGAAGCCCAGCGCGGCGAGCATGTCGCCGAGGTTGTCGGCGGCGAAGTCGATGCGCATGTGGGTGTAGCTGTTGCTGGCGGTGCCGTCCCAGTTGCCGTTGCCGGTGACCTGCACGCCATGCGACAGCGCGCGCAACTGGTCGATGTGCATGCCGCGCGGGGTGGGCCAGGTCTCCAGCCGCGCCTCGCCGAGCCGCGCCTGGCCCAGGCGCAGGTCGCCCACCCACAGGTGCAGCGGCGGCAGCGAGGCCGGCTCGATGCCGGTGTTGGCCGGATCGACCGGCACCACGGCGGCCTTCGCGCCAGCGGCGTTCGACCCGTCCTGCGCCGGCGTGGCGCCGGACGCGCCGCTGCCGAAGGTCTCCTGCGGCCAGTACAGCCGCTTCAGGCGCGCGGTGATGCCGCGCTTGCGCAGGTCCGCGTCGGGCACGTCGAAGTGGCCGGCGATGGCCGCGCTGTCCACGTCGATGCCCAGCGCATCGCCCTTGGGCACGGCCTGGATGCGCATGTCGGGGAAGTCGTGACCGAACACCTCGGCGTGGTCGGCGCTGACGTCCAGGCTCTCCAGCCCGGGGCCGCTGCCACTGTTGCCGGCGGTGGCGTACTGCACCCAGCCGGTGACGTCCATGCGCCGGCCGTGGCCGCGGATGCGCAGGCCCTTGGCGGGCAGCGCGGCGGCGGAGGGCATCTGGTCGCCGAAGACCAGGTCCGCCGCCAGCGGACGCTGGTCGCCGTCCGCCAGGCGGAAGCGCCCGCGCATGGCGTCGCCCAGCGCCACCTGCAGGTCGGCCCCCGGGGTGGGCAGGCCCAGCACGGCGTGCAGCGGCAGGCCGGCGTCGTCCGCGGCCTTCTTCAGCGGCACCGGGAAATCGAGCGCGATGCCGGTCAGCGGCGAGTCGATGCCCAGCGTCTGGGACGCAGCCCCTCCGCCGGGCGGCGTGGCGATGTCGAAGCCGAGGGTGAAATCGCTCTTGCCGTGCGCCACGTCGGCCAGCCACGCCAGCTGCGGGTAGCCCTGCACCAGCTCGGCCACGCTGTAGTTGCCGCGCAGCCGGGCGGACAGCACGGTGGACGGATCGCCGGTGGCGCCGGCGATGGCCAGGTCCAGCGTGGAAGGCTCGCCGCGGAAACCGCCCGCCAGCGGCCCGGCGTGGAAGCCGCGGCCGTCGAACGTGGCCGGGCCGTTCAGCTTGCCCAGCGTGAGGCCCCAGTCCGGCGCGTCCACGTCGACGTCCTTGAGCTGGGCGTTGCCGGCCAGGACGAAGTCGCCCGGGTCGGCCACCGGCAGCGACAGGTGGAAGCCGAAGCTGCCGCTGCCGCCCAGCTTCAGCCTGGACAGCACGTCCGCCTGGCGGCTGGCGATCGGGCTCTTGCGGGCGAAGTCGAGCAGGCTGGCGGCGCTGCCGCTGCCGTCGATGTTGAGGTCCAGCGTGGTGTGGGCGAAGTCGGGGATCACCGCGACCGCCTTGTCCAGCTTCACGTCCAGCGCCTGCCCGGCGTCGGCCTGCACCAGCATGCCGTTGTCGATGAAATAGGCGCTGGCATGGACATGCTCGGCGCGCGGCCAGGCGTCGCCGTAGTCGAAGTCGAGGTCGCTGATGTCGGCATGTGCCTCGAAGCGGCCCTCGTTGTGCTCGAACGGCCAGTCCTTCAGGTCGCCGCGCAGCAGCACCTCGCCGTCGTCCACGTGGCCGCCGGCCAAGGCGCGGTCCAGCCATTTCATGGCCGAGGCCGGCATGGTCGAGGGCCAGAACAGCTTGGCGGCGACCACATCCGCCTGCGTGAGCCGGGCGTACACGTCGAGGAAGGGCGGGCCGCCGGCGTCGTGCAGGTCCACCTCGCCGCGAGCCGTGCCGGCGAAGCCCTGACCCTGGAAGTCCAGCGCGGCGATGCCCAGGTGCCAGTCGCCGCCGGCATGCCAGAGCGCCAGCGTGCCGCCCAGCTTCGGCATGTCGAACGGCTGGCGGAACACGCGCGGGAAGCGCAACACCGTGGCCTGGGCGGGCAGCTCCAGCGACACCGCCTCCGCGTCGCCGCGCAGCGTGCCCCGCAGGTGGTCCACGCCCGGCAGCGTGCCGGCCGGGTCGACGCCGAGGTCGTTGAACTCCGCCTGCAGCGACTGCAGGCCGCCGGCCCGGCTCCAGCGCAGCGCGGCGTCTTCCACCAGGCCGTGCGGATGGCCCTGCCCCAGCCAGGTGGCCAGCCCGGGCGACAGCCCCGGCTTCAGCGCCAGCCATGGCAGCAGCGGCGCCAGCTGCAGGTCGCGCGCCGCCGCGGCGGCGGCCGCCTGCGGCGTGCCGGGGCGGTGCAGGTCCAGCGCCAGGCCGCCGCCGTCGTCGCCGGCCCAGCGCAGCGCGTAGCCGTCGTCGATGTGGCGCAGGTCGGCCACGCCCCGCACCGAGGGCACGGTGGCGCGGGTTCCGCCGGGGCCGTCCACCACCACGTCGGTCAGCATCAGCCGGAGCAGGCCGCGCGTCACCTTGCCGCGCTTCCAGTCCAGCCAGGCCGAGGCGCCGCCGTAGCCGGCCTGCACCGCGTAGCCGCCCAGATCGACGCCATCGAGCAGCCTGTGCAGGTCGGCCTCGCGGACGGACAGCCACAACCGTCCGGCGCTGCCGTCGTCGCGGAAACTGCCGGCGCCGCGCACCATCCCGGCCACGCCGCTGCGCCGCAGCAGCGCGCCGACGCGGATGCGCCGGCCCTGCCGGCTCAGCAGCAGCGCGTCCGCCGTCACCGCATAGTGGCGGCCGGTGCGCGCGTCGGCGATGTCCAGCCGCACGTCGTCCAGCCGCAGGCCCAGCGACAGCCGGCCGAACGCGGTGGACTGGCGGTCGGTGCCGCCGGCCACGCCGATGCCGTTGACGTGCCAGGCGCCGTCCGCGTCACGGCCCAGGTCGAGCTGCAGCCCGCGCGCCTGCAGGTTGAGGAAATGCCGCGCCGGCAGCAGCCAGCCGCCGAAGTCCAGCTTCAGCCCCGCCTCGGGAATGTGCAGCGGCGTGCCGCTGCCGCCGGGCCCCACGCCCACGGTGACGTCGCGCATCACGAACAGCGGGCCGGACGGCTGCCAGCGCCCTTCCAGCGAGGCGAAGCTCACCGGGCGGTGCAGCCGCTGGCTGAGCTGGGCGGCCACCCACTGCGGGTGGCGTGCCAGCAGCGGCAGCAGCAGCTGCGCCAGCGCGGTGGCGATCGCCAGCACGATCACGCCGACGCCGGCGGTCCAGCCCAGCGCCCGCGCGACGCGGTGCAGGCGGCGTTGCCATGATGCGTTCACGTCCGGCGATCCAGCGCGGACTCAAAGCAGGACCACATCGAACTGTTCCTGTGCGTAATGCTCTTCCGGCTGGAAGCGTATGCTCTTGGAGATGAACTCTTCCAGTTCGGCCACCGCGGCGGATTCTTCCTCGAGGATGCGTGCCACCACGCCGGGACTGGCCATCACCAGCAGCTTCTCGGCGTTGAACTGGCGCACGGCGCGGGTGATCTCGCGGAAGATCTCGTAGGTCACCGTCTCGGCGGTCTTCACCGTGCCGCGCCCGCCGCAGGCCGGACACGGCTCGCACAGCTGGCGCTCCAGGCTCTCGGTGGTGCGCTTGCGGGTCATCTCCACCAGGCCCAGCGCGGACATCGGGTAGACGGTGGTCTTGGCGTGGTCGCGCGCCAGCCCCTTCTCCAGCATGCGGATGACCTGGCGGCGGTGCTCCTCGTCCACCATGTCGATGAAGTCGATGATGACGATGCCGCCCAGGTTGCGCAGCCTGAGCTGCCGCGCCGCCGCCTGCGCCGCCTCCAGGTTGGTGCGGTAGACGGTCTCCTCCAGGTTGCGCGAGCCGACGTAGCCGCCGGTGTTCACGTCGATGGTGGTCATCGCCTCGGTCTGGTCGACGATCAGGTAGCCGCCGGACTTCAGCGGCACCTCCTTCTTCAGCGCGCGCTGCATCTCGTCCTCGGCGCCGTAGAGGTCGAAGATCGGCCGCTCGCCGTCGTAGTGCTCGACGCGGTCGTCCAGGTTCGGCATGAACTTGTGCACGAACTTGACCACCTTCTCGTAGGTCTCGCGCGAGTCCACCCGCACCTTCTCGATGCCGTCGTTGAGCGAGTCGCGCAGGCTGCGCAGCGGCAGCGAGAGTTCCTCGTACACGCGCTCGCCCACTTTCGCCTTCGCGATGTTCTCCTGCACCACGCGCCACACCTTGCCCAGGTAGGTGACGTCGAAGGCCAGCGATTCGGCGCTCTGCCCCTCGGCGTTGGTGCGCACGATGTAGCCGAGCCGGCTCGTGCCGGCCGCGTCGTCGCCCACCAGCGGCGCCAGCACGTCGCGCAGGCGCTGGCGCTCGTCCTCGTCCTCGATGCGGGCGGAGATGCCCAGCGTCCTGGCGTAGGGCAGCAGCACCAGGTAGCGCGAGGGGATCGACAGGTGCGCGGACAGCCGCGCCCCCTTGGTGCCGATCGGGTCCTTCACCACCTGCACCACGATCTCCTGGCCCTCGTGCACCAGCTCGCTGATCGACGGCGTGTGGCCGTTGCCGTTCCCCTCGGCGCCCTCCGGCAGCGGCGGCCGCACGATGTCGGAGGCGTGCAGGAACGCGGCGCGCTCCAGCCCGATGTCCACGAACACCGCCTGCATGCCCGGCATCACCCGCTGCACGCGGCCCTTGTACACGTTGCCCACGTAACCGCGGCGCGAGGTGCGCTCGATGTGCACCTCCTGCAGCATGCCGTTCTCGACCACCCCCACGCGGGTCTCGCGGGGGGTGACGTTGATCAGGATTTCTTCGCTCACCGGATACTCCGAATCGATGCCAGCCTTTATAACGGTCGCGCGCGCAGGCTGTCGATGCGCGCCGCACCGTGGGCCCGACCCGGTCGGGAAAGCACTCAGCGGCGGGGGCCGCCGTCCTCCGGCGACGGGCTCTGCTGGGTGCCCGGCTGGGCGGGCAGGATCGGCCCGCCCGGGGGCGCCGGCCGGCCCGCCGCGGGCTCCATCTCGCCGCGCCAGCGCGGCAGCGCATCCGGGTGGTTGGCCTGCACGTAGGCGATCAGGCCCTCGCGCACGCGGCAGCGCAGGTCCCAGTTGCGCCCGGAATCGACCGAGCTGACCAGGGCGCGCAGCTGCATCGCCCGCTCGTTGGCGTCGGTGACCTGGAGCACGCAGACCCGCCCGTCCCATTCCGGCGCGTCCCGGCACAATCGCTCCAGCTCGCCGCGCAGCGGCGCCAGCGGCACGCGGTAGTCCAGCCACAGGAACACCGTGCCGATCAGCTGCGCGCTGGTCCGGGTCCAGTTCTGGAACGGGTTCTCGATGAACCAGTTCAGCGGCACCACCAGCCGGCGCTCGTCCCAGATGCGCACCACCACGTAGCTGCCGGTGATCTCCTCGATGCGGCCCCACTCGCCCTGGATGATCACCACGTCGTCGAGCCGGATCGGCTGGGTCACCGCGATCTGCAGCCCGGCCACCACGTTGCTCAGCACCGGCTTGGCCGCCAGGCCCAGCACCAGCCCCGCCACCCCGGCCGAGGCCAGCAGGCTGGCGCCGAGCTGGCGCACGCCCGGGATGGTCAGCAGGATCGCCGCCGCGCCCAGCAGGATCGCCAGGATGTCGGCGGTGCGCCCCAGCACGCGCACCTGGGTGGCCACGCGGCGGGCGCGCAGGTTGTCGGCCACGTCCACCGGGTAGCGGCGCAGCGCCGCCTCTTCCAGCGCGCCGATGCAGCGCACCGCCAGCCAGGTGGCCACCGCGACCAGCGCGATCGTCAGCAACCGCCGCAGCACCACCACCGGCCCCAGCGTGGCGGCCTCGGGCAGCATGCGCAGCGCGATCACCAGCATCAGCAGCGGCATCAGCCATTCCATCGGCGCGCTGGCGCGGTCGATCATGCCGGCCGCCACCGGATGCCGCCGGGTCAGCCGGCGCAGCACGGCGTAGGCCACGCTGCGCAGCAGCGCCGCCAGCAGCAGCGCCGCCGCGACCGTCACGCCCAGCCGCACCCAGATGTCGTGCGCCCAGAGCCTGGCGAGTTCGTCGCCCATGCGCGGCAGTCTGCGCAGGCGGATGTGGACGGGGCGTCGGCGCGGCGCCATGCATCGCCGGATCATGGTTGTCAAGAAAGGCGGTAATTTGCAAGGGGGAGACGAGCAAGTG
>NZ_JASERU010000015.1 GCF_030504985.1 Fulvimonas sp. R45 | reverse complement strand
GCCTGCATCACAGGCCGGATATAAGACTGCTGCTCGCTGGCTTCCATCTCATCCAAGCGGCTCTTGCCAGGCCGGGAGGCGTCCATATAAGGCTCTCAGCGCGCGTCGAAGGCCAGCCGCGCCCGCAGCAGGATCTGGCGGCCGTAGATGTCGTAGTTCTCGTCGTTGAAGTAGGGATAGGCGCCGTAGGTGCGGTCGCGCGGCGGCATCGTGTTGGCGAGGTTGTCCACCGTCAGCGCGAAGGCGAGCCGGCGGGTGGGCGTGTAGCCCAGCGTCCAGTTGAAGGTGATCCAGGGGTGCAGCCGCGCCGCGCCGGCGTAGCCGGCGCCGTAGAGCGTGGCCGCGTAGTTGGGCGTGGCGCCGTAGCGGCGCCCGTACAGCGTGCTGGTCCAGGCGCCGCCCGGGCTGGTCCAGTCCAGCGCGCCGGTGAACATGCTCTTGAACTCGGTGCTGGACCGGGGATCGGCGAGCTGGCGTACTTTCGGCATGCCGGCCGCGAAGCGGAAGTCGTGGCTGAGCAGGTCGTTCCAGTCCAGCTCCAGGCGCAGGCTGCCCAGGCGGGTGGGGGCGAAGCGGTAGCGCAGCGAGGCGAACAGCGAATGCACCGTCTCGCTGGACAGGTTGACGTAGGTGGTGACCACGCTGTCGATCGGCCCGCCGGCCATCGGGCGGCGGACCTGGCCGTCGACCGGGTCGGTCAGCGCGCGGCACCGGGCGGAGGCGGGATCGAGCTGGCCCAGCCGGCAGCGCGCCTCGTCGTAGGCGAGCAGGTTCACATCCTGTTCCACCTCCTCGTTGCGGATGGCGATGTCCAGGTAGTCGAGGCTGAGGTCCAGCCGCCCGGTGGGCGACCAGGCGGCGCCCAGCGTCCAGCTGCGGGCATCGGTGGGCTTGAGCGCGGGGTTGGCCAGGGTGGTGCCGCGCACCTGGTAGGTGTAGTCGGCGCACTGCGTTTCGCCGGCCAGCGCGCACCGGTAGTAATCGGTGACCGGGATGTAGTAGCCCGAGGGGCTGAGGAACAGCGCGGACAGGTCCGGCGCCTTGAACGCGGTGGTGTAGTTGGCGCGCAGCAGCAGCTCGTCGAGCGGGCGGTACTCCACCCCGAGGCGGTAGGTGAAGCGGCGGTTGGTGTGGCCGGCGCCGGCGTAGCGGTCGTAGCGGCCGGACAGGTCCAGGGTCAGCGGCTTGAGCAGCGGCAGGTTCAGTTCGAACGCCGTGGCCGCGTGCGTGCGGTGGCCGCCGCCGCCCGAGGCGGCGTGCCCGAACGCCAGCTGGTCGGTGAACAGCGGGTCGATCGGCTCGTGCCATGACTCGCCGCCCGCCTCGGCCAGCGCGGCGAAGCTGGCGCCGCCGCCGGGCAGGTTGAACCAGGCGGTGTTGCCCATGGTGAGGCGGGTGGTGTCGATGCGCGTGTCGCTGGCCTCGTCCGCGTCCTGGGCGAAACCGGCGTACTGGGCAGGCGACAGGCCCTGGAAGAAAGCGTTGTAGTCGGGACGGTACAGCTGCAGGCCGGTGGCCGGGTCGGTGGCGCCGGTGGCGTCCAGCAGGGTGTCGAAGAAGGCGTCCACGCGCGGGGTGACCAGCAGCGGTTCCTCGACGTGTGTGCGGTCGCCGCTGCGCAGGTGGTAGAGGTCCCAGGTCCAGCCCGAGTCGCCGAAGCGGCCGTTGGCGCCCAGGTCCGCCTGGTAGAGCAGGTCGCGCTGGCGGGTCATCTGGCCCGGCGCGCCGTCCGGCACCTCTTCCGGCGCGAAGGTGCGCACCGGGTACAGGATCCGGCGGCTGGCGGCGTCCTCGATGGCGCCGCCGGGCAGGTTGTCGGAACTCCAGGCGGTCGGGCCGGTGTACCAGCGTTGTTCCTGCCAGTTTCCCATCACGTCCGCGTACAGCCGCAGGTGGTCGCTGGCGAGGTAGCGCAGCTTCACCAGGCCGTCGTAGCTGCGTTGCTGGTTGCCGTAGGTACGGTAGGCGTTGCTGCGCAGCGAGCCGCAGTAATGCCCCACGCGGCTGTTGCCGGCGAGTACGGTGCTGCCGTCGTAGAGGCTGCTGTCGCAGCCGGCGGGCGGGTCGAGGAAACGTTGCGGCTGCTGGTCGAAGCTGGCCGGCGTGCCGTAGTCGAGGATCACCGCCTGGGGCGGCGGCTGGCCGCCCTGCGGACCCGCGCCGGTGGTGAACGGGCGCTGGTAGCCCCAGATCGGCGCGACGTTGGCGAACTCCAGCGCGGCGGTCGCCTGCCAGCGGCCCTGCTCGCGGCCCCAGGTGAAGGTCATGCGCTGGCTGGCGCCGCCGCCTTCCGGGTAGCGGCCCACGCGCAGGTCCACCGTGCTGCCGTGCAGGGACGAGCGGGTGACGATGTTGACCACTCCGCCGATCGCCTGCGAACCGTAGATCGCCGAGCCGCCGCCGGCCATCACGTCGATGTGGTCGACCAGCGACAGCGGCAGGTTGGCCACGCTGGCGGCGATGGTGGTGCCGTTGTACGGGCGGCCGAAGCGCGCCAGCGGCTTGCCGTCCACCAGGACCAGGGTGAACTGCGGGCCCAGGCCGAACAGGCTGATCGGTTGCGCGCCCTGGGTGAACGAGCCCGACACCTGCGGTCCCTGCACCGAGCCGGTGGCGAACACGGTGTTGCGCAGCGCGTCGGCCACGCTGTCGAAGCCGCGCGCCTGGATCTGCGCCGCGGTGAGGGTGAAGATGGGGGTGGCGGTCTGCACGCGGGCGTCGCCGATCAGCGCGCCGCTGACGGCCACCGTGGCCAGCGTGGGCGCGCTTGCCGCCGATGCGCGCAGCGGTATCGCGCGCACCGTCACCGGCCGCACCGGGGGACCGGGCAGCAGCACGAAGCCGCTCGCGCCCAGGGCGCGCCAGGCCAGCCCGGTGCCGGCCAGCAGGCGCCCGAGCGCCTCGCTCGGGGTGTAGCGGCCGCTCAGGCCGCGGGTCTGCTTCCCGGCCACCAGCGCGGGCGCGTAGGCCACCTGCACGCTGCCCTGCGCGGCCAGCGTCTCCAGCGCGCGGTCCAGCGTGCCGGGCGGGATCGCGTAGACATGATGCGTCGCCGGCCCGGCGGTGGCCGTCACGGCCCGCGGCCCGGCCGCCGCCGGCGACGCGGCGGCGAGCAGGCATGCCGCAAGCATGGCCGACGGCCATGGCTTTCTGGTTCTCGCGCGCTTCGGCGGCATGCGGCTCCTGTGTCTCCCCCGGTGCACCGCAGCGGGAGCGATGCCCTGCATGCGTGCCGGGCAGGCCCGGCTTCGTGTCCCGTCGGGACATCATAAGGCTGAACCGCCAGTTCATTGCCGGCTTGCGTGGCATTTCCGCCATGGCGCCTGCCCGGCGGGACGGACGGTGAACTGGCGGCCGGTGGGCCGGGCGCTGCGCTGGTCGCATCCGGCCGGGGCGGGATGCCCGTGCTGGAACGACGGCGGGGGCGAACGCCGCGTGGCGCTCCCGGCACATGCTTCGGGAGGCGCCGGGATTGCAGGCTCTTACCGGGCCCGCGCGGGGGCCTGCCCCTGCGCGAGCGGCAGCAGCAGCACGCGGTCGTCGCCCTCGTGGCGCGCACGCACGGGCCAGCCGCGCTGCAGCAGCTGCAGCATGGTCTGCGGATCGTGCGCATCGAACACGCCGCTGATGCGCATGTCGGCCAGCGACGGATCACCGATGGCCACCTGCAGGTGGTTGTAGCGGTTCATTTCGTCCAGCAGCTCGGACAGGCGCCAATCGTGCACGAACAGCTTGCCCTGCATCCAGCCTTCCGCGGCCTGCAGGTCGGCCGGCTGCGGCGGCGAGATGCGGCCGTCGCGACCGAACCAGATTTCCCGCCCGCCGTGGCTCAGCGACGCGTGCCGGGTGGCGTGGTCGGGGGCGGCGGTGGTGATGTCGACCGCGCCCTCGAGCAGGGTCACGCCGGTGCAGTCGGCGCTGGTGCGTACCTGGAACACGGTGCCGACGTCGGTGACGGTGCCGTTGCCGGCATGCACCACGAAGGGGCGCTGTGGGTCATGGTGCACCGCGAACTGGGCGCGGCCGTGCAGCAGGTCGACGCGGCGCTGGTGGTCGTCGTAGCTCACCCGCAGGCTGGACCGCGCGTCCAGCACCACGGCGGTGCCGTCGGCGAGCTGGATGCGGCGCTGCTGGCCGGTGGCGGTCTGGTAGGCGGTGCCCTCGACGGGCATTCCGGCCCGGTGCGCGCGCGGCAGCAGCACCAGTACCGCCAGCGCGGCGGCGGCGGCCATGGCGGCCGTCGGCAGCAGGAAGGAGAGGCGCCGGTACCAGGGGACGGGAGGCGCGGCATGCAGCGCGCGCCAGGCGGCCACCACGTCCGGGTGGCGCACGGCGTCGGCGCCCTGCCGCCACAGGCGGTCCAGTTCGTGCCAGGCCGCGGCATGGGCCGGGTCGGCGTCGCGCCAGCGCGCGAAGGCGGCGCGTTCGTCCGCGGAGCAATCCGGCTCGAGCATGCGCGCGAACCAGAGCTCGGCGTCGCCGGGGCGGCCGCTCGCGGTGGTTTTCGATGGAATCCCCGTGTTCATGCCGGTTAGAACGTATCCGAGAAGGAATCGCCTACCATGCTTCGCAGCCTGGCCATGGCGGTGGCGATGCGCTTTTCCACCATTTTCACCGAAATGCCGCACTGCGCGGCGATCTGGGCCCGGCTGAGCCCCTGCATGCGCTTGAGCAGGTAGACCCGCTGGACCTTGGGCGGCAGGGCCAGGATCGCCCGGGTGAGGCGCGCCACCTGCTCGTCGTAGACGGCGCGCTGCTCGGGCGTGTGCTCGTCGGTGACCAGCGGCAGGTCGTCCAGCGGCACGTGGTCGCCGCTGCGCCGGCTGGCGGCGGCACGGTGCTGGTCGCAGGCGACGTTGGCGGCGATGCGGTAGAGCAGGGCCTTCCAGCCCTCGGGCGATTCCTGGTCGCGGTAGCGCAGCAGCCGGGCCAGGCTCTCCTGCAGGACATCCTCGGCGTCCTGCTCGGTGGCCGTGCGCGAGCGCAGGAACTGCAGCAGCGGGCGGCGCTGGGCGCGCACGAAGGCGTCGAAGGCGCTGTCGCGCGCATCCGCCGCCGGGACCGCCAGCGGCGCGAACGATGCGTTGTCTTGGCTACCGCCCATGTCCACCCGCGTTCCCCACCCCGAGCGGCCAATGTGCGGCAAAAGCCGGTGGCGGCGCAACCGGTGCGGCGCCCCGTTCAGCCGCCGCCGCCGCGGGGCCGCCCGGCCGCGGCGGCGGCCGGGCGGCATGCCGTCACGGGGAGGCCGGCGGCAGCGGGGCGAGGTGCAGGGCGCCGATGTCCGCCTCGTTCAGCGGCCCGCCGCTGCCGCCCACGCCGCTGGTGTAGTGGGCGAAATGGGCGAGGTCGCTCATGTTGAAGCCCTGCTCCAGCGCGAAGGTGCAGCGCGCGCCGGCCTGCGCGGCGAACGTGCCGGTGGTGGAATCCTGTCGGCGCACGCTGTGCGGCATCACCAGGATCGCCTCCTGCGGCGCGCTGCCGGCGCAGTCCACCCGCAACCGCTTCACCGCGGCGGTGACGCCGGTTTCGATCGAGCCATGGTCGTTGGCGTAGTCCAGCCAGGCGCGGAAACGGCCGCTGGACGGCGCCGTCCATGTGCGCGGCCAGTCGCCCTGCCGCTGCGCCACGTCGCCCACGCAGGTGGCCGGGCTGGGCAGGGATTCCACGCCGTCCTGGCCGACCCGGGTGAGGCTGAGGCAGCGCTGCGCGGGCGACCACGGCAGGCTCAGCGTGCCGTGGATCGGGCCATGGCGATGGCCGTCGACGTACAGCACGCCGTCGCCCTGGACCTTCCAGTGCGCGCCGTCGCGCGTCACCGCGGGCGCGGCGGGCGTGGGCGGTGCGTAGGTCGGCGCGTCGGTGCGCAGCGGCGCGTCCGGCACGCGGATCGCCTTCAGCGTCACCACCGTCTCGTCGCCGTGCCGCGCGGTGGCGCCGGCCACCAGCAGGTTGCCGTCCAGCGTGGCTGGGCGCACCAGGGTGATGCGCCGCTTCGGCAGCTGCAGGCGGATGCGGTCGTGCGTGCCGAACAGCAGCGGCACCAGCGAAGCCGGCAGCTCGGGTTTCACGCGGCCGTCGTCCTCCAGCCCGAACACGCCTTCGGTGACCATGTCGAGGTAGCCGGCCACCGACCACAGCTGGCGCGGCGAATCCACCACCGGGCCGCTGAGCTTGCCGTCGTCGACGTGGGTGGCCTGCGTGGCGAGCTCGTAGTTCTCCATGTTCGAGCCGGCCAGCGCGGCGCCGCGCAGCAGCGACTGCAGCTCGTGCGCGATGCGTGCCGGCTGCCGCGTGATCCGCGCGGCGCGCAGCGCGTAGGCGCTGACGAAGGGCCAGATCGCGCGGTTGTGGTAGATCGGCTGGTCGGCGCGCTCGGGCCAGATCACCGGGCTGCCGGCGGGCCAGGCCGGGTAGTGCGCCAGCGACGACTTCGCGCGTCCGGCGTCGGCCACGCCGCTGGTCACCGCCAGCGACAGGCCGAGCAGGTCGTAGGCCTCCACCGGCTGGCCATCGCCGCCGAGGTAGCTCATGTACATGCCGCGGTCGGCGCGCCAGAAGCGGGCGTTGATCGCCTGCTTCAGCGCCTCGGCCTGCCTGCCGTAGGTGGCGGCGCGGGCATCGTGGCGCTGTTCGGCCATCCGCGCGGCGAGGCGCAGCGCCTCGTACTGCAGCACGTTGGTGGACAGCGCGAACGACTGCGCGATGTAGACCACGTCGTCCGCCGTCCACCCGGGGTAGGTCTGCTGGCGCCAGTCGAGGAACGAGGTCTCGCCGCGGTACAGGCCGAGCCGCGGGTCGAAGATGTACTGGCGGTCCTGCGCCAGGGTGTCGTTCAGCGCCTGCCACACCCGGTCGGCGAAGGCCTTGTCGTCGAGCAGGTGGCGCGCGGCGAGGAACCACACGATGCGGTCGGTGCTGATCGGCCAGCTGCCGCCGGAACCGGTGTCCTGCATGGGATAGAGGCCGTGCGGCACGTCGCTGGCGCGCACGCCGGAAAGCTTGAATTCGAGCCCGTTGCGCGAGCGCGCGGGGTCGAAGCGCCACAGGCCGAGGTCGACCGAGTAGGACAGGTCGCGCGTCCACACGTAGTGCCAGTTCTGGCCGGTCTCGAAGCAATGGCACGGCATCGCCTGGCCGTGGTCGAAGGCTCCGTCCTTGATCGATTCGACCGAGTCGAGCTTCAGGTCGTCCTGCGCCATCGCGAACAGACCGTCGAACAGCGGGCTGGCGGTGCGCACGGTGGCGGGCGGCGCGGGAATGCGGCGTTCGCCCGCGGGCGAGTGCAGCACGTAGCTGCCGTCGGCATTCGCACTGATGCGGGCCTGCTGGCCGTGCCAGTCGAGCTGGCTGGCCTGGATGGCGGGCGAGGTGGCCAGAGTGGCGGCGAGGATGGTGGCCGTCAGCATGGCCGGCACCGCGTGGGGAGGATTCGTGTCGTCTGCATCGTCTGTGTTTCCTGTGGATCGGGCTGCGTTCCGTCGACGCAGCGTTTTGCCCGTCATCCCGGCCTGCGTCTTGCCGGATGAACTCCTCCCCCTGCTTTGCAGGGGGAGGTCGGGAGGGGGTAGCGCTTTTTGACCTTCAGGCCAGAAGCACCCCTCCCCAACCCTCCCCTGCAAGCAGGGGAGGGGGCCTTCAGTGTGCCTTTTTCCGGACGCCCGTGGGCTTATGCCGGGACGGCGGCGGGCTCACTGCGCCAGTATCGCGCCGTAATGCCCCTGCACGCTCACCACCACGTTGCCGTTGCTCACGGTGTAGTGGCTGCCGCTGAGCAGGTCGGTGACGGTGCTGCCGTTGGCCATGCTGAGCTGCCACACCGGCACCGTGACCGTGTGCGTCACCGAGTCGTCGTTGAGCGCCACCGCGATGCGGTGGCTCGCGTCGAAGCGGCCGTAGGCATACAGGTGGTGGGTGTCATCGGTGAGCAGGCTCATGAACGAGCCGGTGCGCAGCGCGGCGTAGCTGTTGCGGATGCCGACCAGCTTCTGCGTCAGCGCCACCGCGGCGTTGGTGGTGGTGGCCTGCGACCAGTCGAAGGTGCGCCGGTTGTCCGGGTCGGCGCCGCCCTGCATGCCGTATTCGTCGCCGTAGTAGATGGTCGGCGTGCCCACGTAGGTCATCTGGAAGATCAGCGCGAGGTAGGTCTTCCAGATATCGCCGCCGCAGCGCGTGGCGAAGCGCGAGGTGTCGTGGCTGCCGAGGAAGTTGGTCATCACCTGCTGCACGTCGGTGGGCAGGTCGGCGCGGGTGCCGCGCAGCCAGCTGTCGAACTGGCTGGCCGGGATCGAGGCGCTGTTGCCGCTTTCGTCCACGCCGCAGATCCATTCCGATACCGGCTGGACGAAGCCGTTGTAGTTCATCGCGCCGTCCCATTCCTTGCCGTCGTCGAGCCAGGACGAGGCGTCGCCCCAGTACTCGCCCACGATGTCGGCGTTGGCGTTCACCGATTTCACCGCGCTGCGCAGCTCCTGCATGATCTGGTGGTTGGTGGCGTCGCTGCCGTCGTTGCCGCCGGCGTCGAGGTACTGCGCCGCGTCCAGCCGCCAGCCGTCGATGCCGTAGGGCGACTTGAGATACGTCTGCACCACCGAGCCGCTGCCGGCGTAGATTTCGTTGCGCACCGCCGAGCCGCTGGCGCCGTAGTCGAGCTTGGGCATGCTGGCGATGCCGAAGAAGCCGCTGTAGCTGTTCGGCCATTGCTGGAAGGTATACCAGCCGTACCAGGTGCTGGACTGCGACTCGTAGGCGCCGTTGCTGCTCCACCAATGGTACTTGTCGAACCACTGGCTGGTGTCGCCGGTGTGGTTGAACACGCCGTCGAGGACCAGGTAGCCCTTCGGCCCGTTGCCGGTGCTGTGGATGTCGCCGATCAGCGTCTGCAGCAGCGCGTTGCTGCCGAAGGCGGGGTCGACGGTGAAGTAGTCCTCGGTGTCGTACTTGTGGTTGGTGGGCGAGTGGAAGATCGGGTTGAGGTAGATGATGTCCGCGCCCAGCGTGTTCTTGATGTAGCCGAGCTTGTCGATCACGCCCTGCAGGTCGCCGCCGAAGAACACCGCGCTGTTGCAGCCGCCGACGTTGGAAGTGACGCTGGTGCCCCAGGCGTGCTGCTCGGTGGCGCAGCCGGCGTAGGTGTACTGGCCGTTGGTGACGTCGTTGGAGGTGTCGCCGTCGTAGAAGCGGTCGGGGAAGATCTGGTACATCACGCCGTTCTTCATCCAGTCCGGCGTCTTGAAGCCCGGGATGATGAAGAAGTCGCCCGAGGACGGCTCGCTGCTGGTGGTGCCGGCGGCGTTGAGCCAGGCGGTGCTGCTGCCGTCGTTGACCTGGAAGCGGTAGTACTTCTCCGAACTGCTGGCGGGCACCGTGCCCTGCCAGTAGTCGAACACGCCGGTGGGGTCGTTGGACGCCCAGTGCATCGCCACCCAGTGGAACTGGCCGTCGGCGCTGTCGTAGTACTTGATGTTGGCGCTGGTGATGTCGCCCTTGAAGGTGCGCAGCGTCAGCGTCACCGCCTGGCTGGCGGTGGGCTCGGGGTGGTTGTCGTACAGCGGGCCCTGGTCGTGGAACAGGCCGTTCCATTCCACGTTGTTGTCGTTGCTGGACGCGAGCGCCGCCCCGAGCGGCAGCAGGCCGAGTGCCATGCCGAGTGCGAGCGCGAGGACGTGGCGTCCGGATGTCGTTTTCCTGCCTTTGCACATCGAAGTCTTCCTCCAAGCTGGATGAAACCCGATCCATGCAAGCATGGACATCTGCCGGCCGGTGGCCGGTGTTGCCCGTCATCCCGGCCTGCGCCGGAATGACGGCTCAGGGCGTGAGCACGATGGCCTGCGCCTTCGCCGCCGCCACGCGCACCCAGGTCACTTCGCCGTAGCGGTCGTGGCCGTGCGCCCAGCCTTCGCCCGACGCCTGGCCCAGCGCGTCGGTGCCGGCGAACGACGGCAACGGCTTGCCGTTGGCGGTGACACCCGCGGCGGCGGTGCCGTGGATCTTCAGCAGGTAGAACTTCAATGCCGGCGCGTAGCTGCCGCGGGCCGCGGCGAGGTCCACGCGCACGCCGTTGCCGGTGCGCTGCAAACCCAGGCGCTGGCTGAAGTACGCGCCGTGCTCGTAGGCGTAGGTCTCGCCGTCGTCGTCGTAATAGTCGAAGCCGGTGGCTTCGGTGGCGGGGAACAGGTCCACGTCCAGCGTCGTCACCGCGCGCTGGCCCACGTGGTCCATCGGCGGCCAGGTGGGGATGATCGCGCCGGCGCGGATGAACAGCGGGATGTCGGCCCAGGTCTTCGCGTCCACCGGGTAGTCGATGGTGCGGCCGCCCGCGTAGACCTTGCCGGTGGACCAGTCCGTCCAGGTGCCGGCGGGCAGGTAGATGCGCTTGGTGGTCTGGCCCTGCCGCACCACCGGCGAGACCAGCAGCCAGTCGCCGAACAGCCAGGCGTCCACGTCGTTGCGCACGTTGGCGTCGTGCGGCCAGGCGAAGGCCAGCGGCTGCACCAGGCCCACGCCGCGCGCGCTGGCGCGGTGCTGGTAGCTGTAGATGTAGGGCAGCAGCGCGTAGCGCAGGCGGATGGCCCGGGTCGCCGCCGCCTCGGCCACCGGGCCGTACTTCCATGGCTGGCGCTTCTCGCCCTCGGTGCCGTGCACGCGGAACACCGGCGTGAACGCGCCGAACTCGATCCAGCGCGCGTAGTTCTCGTCCGACGGGTGGCCGAAGAAGCCGCCGCCGTCCATGCCCCACTGCATCTCGCCCACGGCGATCGCGCTGAGCATGCGCGGGCGCTGCGCGGCCATGCTGGCGAAGCCGGTCTGGATGTCGCCCGACCACAGGCCGTAGGCGTAGCGCTGCGAGCCCAGCCAGAAGTTGCGGTTGATCGACCATACGCGCAGCTTCGAATGCGCACGCTGGCCGTCCCAGGTGGCGCGCTGCATGTTGAGGAACTGGGTGTCGCTCTTCGTGGTGTCGGCTTCGTCGTTCCACCAGCCCACGATGCCGGTGTCGAAGCTGTGCGCCAGCTGCGGGTTGAACCACCACGCGCGCGCGGCCGGCTTGTCGAAGTCGATGTCCTTCACCGGCTGGTGCGAGAAGTAGTCGGGGCTGGCCTTCTCGCCCGGCAGCCACAGGTCGTGTGCGGTGGCGTAGCGGCCTTCGACCGTATTCACGTGCACGCGCGGCTTCATGATGCCGGTCATGTGCACGCCGAGCGCGTCCATGTCGGCCTTCAGCTTGCCGGTGGGGCCGTCGGGGAATTTCGCCGGGTTCCAGCTGAACTCGCCCCAGTCCTTGCCCCAGTCCTTCCAGTCGAAGTCGAAGGTGAAGGCGTCGAGCGGAATGTGCCTGGCGCGGTAGGTGGCGACGATCCGGCGGAACTCCGGCTCGTCGATGCCCCACTGGCTGTTGATGAAGCCGTTCGCCCACTTCGGGAACAGCGGCGCGTGGCCGCTCAGGTCGGCCAGTTCGCCGAACAGCTGCGGCGGGTCGCCGGCCATCAGGTAGACGTCCACCGCCGGCTTGGACAGGCCGGTGATGGCGATGCGGCCATCCTTCAGCGCGAAGTCCGCGCCGTCGCTGTCCACCAGCACGCCGTAGCCCGCGGTGCTCCACACGAACGGCGCGCCGGCATGGCCCTGCTCGCCGGCCTTGGCCACCTGCGCGCCGGTGCGCAGCAGGCCGGCGGAGGCGTCCTGGTCCTTGTCGTAGCCGCCGATGCCGTACAGCGCGTCGCCCGGCGCATGGATCAACCGCACTTCGCCCTGCGCCAGCGCGGCGAGGTCGAGCGTGAGCAGCGGGTGGTGCCGCGCGTCCTGCAGCTCCAGCGTGCCGGCGGCCTTGTGCCAGACCGCGGCAAGGCGGTCGCTGGCGAGGGTGAGCGTGGCGCCGTCGTCGCGCACGCGCGCGTCGGCGACCTTGGCCGGCTTCGCCTGCGGGTCGAGCACCAGCGTGTGCGTGTCGGTGGCGCGGGCGGGCAGCGCCTGCACGTGTACCACGCCGGCGCCGTCGAGGCGGATCGAGACCTGTTCGGCACCGAGGCGGAAGGCCACGCCTTGCGCGTCGGCGTGCACGGCCGCGGCGGTGGGGGCGGCGGTGGCGAGCAGGGCGGGCGAGGCGAATGCGAGGCCGGCGACGAGGCCGGCGGCGAGGGCGACGGCGAGCGAGCGGCGCGTGATGGCGTGAGTGGCTTTTGAGGTAGGCATGGCGACGTGGAAGCGGTGGTGGGTAGGGAAGATGGCTGGCTGGCGATGCCTCATGCTCTTGCCCGTCATTCCGGCGAAAGCCGGAATCCAGTGAGGTATGCGTGCGAAGCACACGACACCGGCTTTGCGTGCTTCGCACGAGTCATTCGACTGGATTCCGGCTTTCGCCGGAATGACGACGTCGAAGTGCGCAGGCTGATCTGCCGGCGCCCCATCACTGCAACACCACGCTGGTATAGGCCGGCACGCTCAGCGCCCCGCCGTGGATCGCCACGCCCGGACCGGTCTGCTTCAGCACATGGGTGAAGCGCGGCTCGCCGGGCACGTCCAGCGCCATCGTCTGCGCCGTGCCGGAAAGGTTGTGCACCACCAGCACGGTGTCGCGGCCGGCGGTGCGTTCCCACGCGGCGAGCTGGTCGCTGGCCTCGGGGTAGGCGCGGAAGCCGCCGTCGCGCAGCGCGGGCACTTCGCTGCGCCAGTGGATCAGCCGCGTGTAGAGGTGCAGCAGCGAGTGCGGGTCGGCCTGTTCTGCCTCGACCGAGACGGCAGCGCCGTTGGCGGGATCGGTGGCCTCCCAGGTGGTCTCGCCCTTCGCCTTGGTCGAGCGCGCCCAGCGCATCGGCTCGCGCAGCGCGGGGTCGGGCTTCCTGCCCAGCGTGCCCAGCTCCTCGCCGTAGTAGACGTACGGCTCGCCGGGCAGGGTGAGCAGCATCGCGGCGGCCATGCGCATGTGCTGCGGGTTGCCGTCGAGCTGGCTCATCACGCGCTCCTGGTCGTGGTTGGACAGGAACGGCGCGTCCTTGATCGGGCGGCCGCCGACTGCCTGGTAGGCGGCATAGGTGCGGTCGAGGGTGGGGCCGAGGCCCTGGTTGCGCTCGCTCTTCGCGGCCTCGATCAGCTGCGCCGCCAGCGGGAAGTCGAACACCGCGTCCAACGGCTTCAGGTACGGCGCCAGGTCGGTGGCGGCGGGCTGGGTCACCTCGCCGACCAGGTAGGCGTGCGGGTTCACCGCGTCGAGGCCGCGGCGGTAGGCGTTCCACCAGTCGAGGTTCTTCGCCAGCGCGGCGGGGTCGTCCACGTCCCAGCGGAAGTTCTCGTAGATGTGCCGGGCGGCGTCGAGGCGGAAACCGTCCGCGCCCTGCTTCAGCCAGAACCGGCCGACCTTGATCATCTCGGCGCGTACCGCCGGGTTGTCGTAGTTCAGGTCGGGCATGCTGGACGCGAAGATGCCCAGGTAGTGCTGCTTGCCCGCGGCCTGCCAGGCGCGGTCGCCGGCGGCGCTGGGGCTGTCCAGGTCGGTGTACTTGCCGGCCCAGGTGTACCAGTCGCGGTAGGGGCTCTTCGGGTCCAGCGCGGCCTTGAACCACGGGCTCCGGTCGCTGGTGTGGTTGATCACCATGTCGATGATCACGCGGATGCCGCGCCGGTGCGCCTCGTCCGCCAGGCGGCGGAAGTCGGCCAGCGTGCCGTACTGCGGGTTCACCGCCTGGTAGTCGGTGACGTCGTAACCGTGGTAGCTGGGCGAGGGATTGATCGGCATCAGCCAGATGCCGCTGACGCCCAGCGACTGCAGGTAGTCCAGCTTGGCGGTGACGCCGTCGAGGTCGCCGATGCCGTCGCCGTTGGTGTCGTACCAGCTGCGCACGAAGATCTCGTACCAGACGCCGGAGGGTGCTGCCTGCGTTGGCGCCGCGGTGGCGGCCGTGGGCGCGGTGGCGGCCTGCACGGACGGAATGCCCAGTGCGAGCAGCCCGGCGAGAATGGCGGTGGCGAAATGGCGGCGGATCACGGGCGGCTCCGGCAGGCGATGGCGGGGCGGGCGGCGGCGCGGCTCACGCGGCCGCCTCGCGGAAATGGCGGTCGACGAACTCGGCATGCGTGGGCATGCTGGCCACGGCGCGCGCGACCAGGGTGCGGATGTTGCCGAGGAACTCGTCGAGCTGCGCCTGGGGCAGCGCGTCGGCCAGCGGGTGATAGTGCCGCGGCACGATGCCCTGGCCGACCATCACCTGCAGCCAGCCCATCTCGGTGAACAGTTCCTCGCCCTCGCGGAAGACATGGGCGTGGCGGCGGAACAGTTCGATGCGGTGGGCCAGGCCGTCGGGCAGCGCCATCGTGGCGCAGTCGCGCCAGAAGGCGCTGTCGTCGCGCTCGTTGGCGTGGTAGTGCAGCGCGATGAAGTCGCGCGTCTGCTCGTACTCGGCGCGGGTCTTGCGGTTGTACTCGGCGATCAGCGCGGGGTCGAAGCGCTTGTCCGGGAACATCGTCAGCAGGCGCGCGACCGACGACTGCATCAGGTGGATGCTGGTCGATTCCAGCGGCTCGATGAAGCCGCTGGCCAGGCCCAGCGCGATGCAGTTGCGGTGCCAGATCCGCTTGCGGATGCCGGTGTGGAAACGCAGCTGGCGCGGTTCGCCCAGCGCCGGGCCTTCCAGGTGGCCCAGCAGCGTGGCGGTGGCCTCGTCGTCGCTGACGTGGCGGCTGCAATAGACGTGGCCGTTGCTGTCCAGGTGCTGCAGCGGGATGCGCCACTGCCAGCCCGCGCGCTGCGCGCTGGCCTGGGTGTACGGGCGGATCGCATGGCCGTGCTCGCTGGCCACCACCACCGCGCGGTCGCAGGGCAGCCAGTGTTGCCAGCTCTCGTAGCCGGTCCTGAGCGCGCCCTCGGTAAGCAGGCCGCGGAAGCCGGAGCAGTCGAGGAACAGGTCGCCGGCGACCACCTCGCCGCTTTCCAGCTTCACCGATTCGATGAAGCCGTCCCCGCCGCGCAGCGCCACGTCCACCACCTTGCCCTCGGTGCGGCGCACGCCGCGCTGCTCGGCATGGCGGCGCAGCAGCTGGCCGAAGCGCGCGGCGTCGAAATGGTAGGCGTAGCGGATGCCGGTGAGCGGGCTGCCGCCCACCGTGTCCATGCGTGCGAAGCGGTTGGCGTCGGCGGCCTGCGCGTTGATCGAGTAGGCCCACAGGTCGGGCGCCCGCGGGTCCGCGCGCCGGTTGCGCAGCCAGTAGTGCTGGAACGGCAGCAGGCCCAGCGGCAGGCCGACGTCGCTGAAGGCGTGCAGGTAGCTGTCGCCGATCCGCCGCCAGTCGTTGAACTGCACCGCCAGCTTGATGGTGCCGCGGCAGGCCTTCAGCAGCTCGTCCTCGTCGATGCCCAGGAAGCGGCCGACATGGCGGATCTGGGGGATGGTCGCCTCGCCCACGCCGACGATGCCGATGGCCTCGGACTCGATCAGCCGGATCTCCAGCGCGGGGCCGAACGCCTGCGCCAGCAGCGCCGCCGCCATCCAGCCGGCGGTGCCGCCGCCCACGATCACCACGCGCCGGATACGCAGGTCGTTCATCTCGTCGCCCATGGCAGCGTCCCGTTCGGGTGGCCGCGCCCCGGCGCACGGGGCGCGGCCCTGGAAAAAAACGCCCCGCCGGATGACGCGCAGCGGGGCACTCGGGGAGACACGCGATAAAACGGCTTACTGGAACTTGTACGAGACGCCCAGCGAGTAGGTGCGGCCGTAGCGTTCCCAGATCAGCACCTGGCGCGGATCGTTGTTCTGGTACGTGGAGAAGATCTTGTTCGACAGGTTCGAGCCCTGCGCGATCAGGGTCAACCCCTTGAACGAGCCGTGGTCGAAGGTATAGCTCACCTGCGCGTCGTAGCTGCTGCCGCCCTTCAGCGTCTGCTCGATGCGCGAGGAGCTGATGCCCGACACCTCGCCCAGGAAGCTGGAGCGGTAGCTGTCGCTGACGCGCGCCTCGAAGCCGTCGTGCTGGTAGTACAACGTGCCGTTGGCGACCCACTTGGACAGGCCCGGCACGGTGATCGGCGACGGGTTGTCGCCGTACACCAGCGAGCTCTTGGTGCGGTTGCCGGTGAGGATCATGCCGAAGCCGTCGAGCGTCGGGGTGAGCAGGTTGAACGGCAGGTTCAGGGTCACCTGGGCGCCCTTCACGTAGCCGTGGCCGTCGTTGGTGGGGCCCGAGACGATGCCGTACGGCGTGCCGAGCTGGGCGGCCTGCGCGCTCGTCAGGTACGACGGGATGAACGCGCTGAAGTCGTACAGGTAGGCCGCGTTCGGGTCGATGTAGTCCTTGAGCTCGAGGAAGTAGCCGGACACCGCGAAGTAGCCGCCGCCACCACCGCTGCGGCACAGGTCCGAGTTCTTCTGGTCGGCCGAGTTGCACTGGTAGCCGGACGCCGGGCCGGAGAAGTAGTGCTCGTAGCTGATGTTGTAGTTGTCGGCCCTGGTCGGCAGCAGCCTGGCGTTGCCTCCGTTCGAGCTGAAGAAGGCCTGGTTCGGGTCGGTCGAGGTGAGGTGGGTGATGTTGCCGCTCACGTTCTGGCTGGCGTTCATCTGGTCCATGCGCGGCTGGGCGATGGTGCGTGCCGCACTGAAGCGCAGGTCGTCGTTGTCGGTGAAGCCGAAGATCAGGTTCGCGCTGGGCAGGTAGCGGGTGTAGCTGGTGCCGCCCGTCACGGGGATCAGGTCGGTATGGCCGCCGGTGACGCTGCTGCCGGGGGCCACGCGCTCACCGGTGGAGGTCTGGTGGGTGTGGTCCACCTGTACGCCGACATTGCCGCGCAGGCTGACGCCGCCCAGGTAGGTGTCGATGTTGAGCTGCACGTACGGGTTCAGGTCGCGCTCGCGCACCTTCCAGTTCGGCGGCAGCGGCAGCGAGGACATGAACACCGGCACCTCGGTCAGCGTGCCGTTGCCGATCAGCGCGAACGGGTTGTAGCACTGCATCGAGCTGATGCCCATCCACGACAGCGGCGAGCAGCCGCTGGCGCCCTGGATCGGGGCGGACATCACGGCGCTGCCGCCGCTGATGAAGCCGCCGCCGAGGGTCAGGAAGTTCTGGTCGATGTTGTAGGTCTTGTTGCGGGTGCTGTACGAGGCGCCGAATTCCAGGCTGGAGAACGGGCCGCTGACGAAGTCGCGCTCCACGCTCAGGCGCAGGTTGGCCAGGTAGTCGACCGTGCGCGGCGCGTTGATGAAGCCGGCCTGCACCACGTCGTTGCCGGCGCCCCAGCCGTCCGGGTCGGTCAGCACCACGCCGCTGCCGTAGTCGAGCGACGGATCGACGTGGAGCAGGCCGTTGCCCAGTTCATTGAAGCCGATGGTGTCGGTGGCGCCGGTGCCGTTGTAGCCGGTGCCGGAGTAGCTTTCGAGGTTGATGTCGTGCCGGGTGGCGCGCGAGTAGTTCGCGTCGAGGTCGGCCGACCAGTTCTCGTTGATGTGGAACTTGTTGTCCCAGTTGAAGTTGTAGACGCGCGCGGTGGTGCTGTTGTAGTCGTTGCGCACGATCGGCTTGACGTTGCTGTAGGTGCCGTTCTCGACGAAGCCGTTGGACACCGTGCCCGGGCTGAGGCCGACGTTGGAGCCCCAGAACAGCGGCAGCTCCATGCCCTTGGCCTGCTGCACTTCCTTGAAGTTGTCGTAGGTCAGGTCGATGGTGCCGGTGTAGAACTCGTTCGGCTGCCACTGCACGGTGGCCAGGATGCCGTTGCGCTTCATCGAGTCGGTGATGCCGTAGTTCTTCGAGCCGCCCACCACGACCGGGCCGCTGGCCGTGTTCGGATAGCCCCACGGCGCCTGGTGCTCGACCTGCGACGGGTTGTTCTCGAAGTCCACGCCCAGCGTGACGCCGATGGTGTGGTCGGCGAACTGGTTCACCCACACGCCGTTGAGGTTGTAGCCCTTGTTGCTCACGCCCGAGCCGCTGGACAGCTGGGACATGTCGTTCCAGATGTACTTGGCGTTCACCGCCGCCTCGGGGCCGTTCTTGTCGAGCGGGCGGATGGTGTGCATGTCCACGGTGCCGGCCAGGCCCTGGCCGACCAGGTCGGCCTCGGGCGACAGGTGCACCACCACGTTGTCGAACCAGCTCGACGGGTACTGGTCGAACTGCACGTCGCGGTTGTTCGAGGTGGAGACCTGCTGGCCGCCGTTGATCAGCGCGGTGGAGAAGTCGGGGCCCAGGCCGTGGATGGTCAGCACCTGCGGACGGCCGTCCACGGTCTGCACCGCGAGGCCGGGCAGGCGGCCCAGGGTGTCGGCGATGGAGACGCCGGGCAGCTTGCCGACCTGTTCGGCCGACACCGCCTCGACGATGGTGCTGGCGTTGCGCTTCAGCGCGGTCGAGTTCTCGATGCTGCTGATGAAGCCGTTCACCTGCACGGCGGCCATCTTCGTCGTGTCGCGCTTGGCGGGCTTCTTGCCGTTGGTGTCGGTCTTGCCGTCCGGCGCCGCCTGCGCCTGGGTGTCCTGCTGCTGGGCGGCGGCGGTGCCGGCGTGCGCCACGGCGCACATGCCAAGGCAGACCGACGCGACCGCGAAAGCCAGCGCGTTGTGCTTCAGAGCCATCGTTTTCCCCTCCCACGAAGGATATTGAGTCGCCGCCGTATCTGTGTCGTTGGGTTCCCGCGCTTCCGTCGGCGACGACCGTCGGCAGGTGTGCGGCCGAAGCGTGTCCGGCGGCGTGATCGCATGGTAGGGCCGCGTTTCAACGGCCCACCAGTTTTTGCATACGTATTCATGGCGATCGCGAAAGCGTGCGGATCGCAACGCAACATGCGTCCGCGCGCGGATGCGGATGCATGCCGCAGGCGGCACCGCGACTCGGCTTGCGGACCCGCGATGCGGTTCGCGCGCGCACCGCGGCGCGCAGCGCATGTCGCGCACGCAGCACGAATGAATACGTATGCAAGGCGGTGCAGGGCGTTGCGGGGCTGCGGCTAAGCTGGGCGCCCATTCGTCGGCGCGCAAGCGCACGCGCCCGATCTTCGTCGTGGAGTCCCGTTCAATGAGCGCAGCACCCTGGTGGCGCGGAGCCGTCATCTACCAGATCTATCCGCGCAGCTTCCTCGACACGGACGGCGACGGCGTGGGCGACCTGCCGGGCATCATCGAGCGCCTCGACTACGTGGCCAGCCTGGGCGTGGACGCGATCTGGATCGCGCCGTTCTTCACCTCGCCGATGGCCGACTTCGGCTACGACATCGCCGACTACCGCGACGTCGATCCGCTGTTCGGCACCCTGGCCGACTTCGACGCGCTGCTGGCGAAGGCGCACGCGCTGGGCCTGAAGGTGATGATCGACCAGGTGCTCAGCCACACCTCGGCCGAGCACGCGTGGTTCCGCGAAAGCCGGCAGGGCCGCGACAACCCGAAGGCCGACTGGTACGTGTGGGCCGACGCGCGCGAGGACGGCGGCCCGCCGAACAACTGGCTGTCGCTGTTCGGCGGCAGCGCATGGCAGTGGGAGCCGCGCCGCGGGCAGTACTACCTGCACAACTTCCTCGCCTCGCAGCCCGACCTCAACTTCCACCACCCGGCGGTGCGCGCCGCCGTGCTCGACAACGTGAGGTTCTGGCTCGACAAGGGCGTGGACGGCCTGCGCCTGGACGCGATCAACTTCTGCTTCCACGACGCGCGGCTGCGCGACAACCCGCCCAAGCCCAAGGACAAGCGCCTCGGCCGCGGCTTCAGCCCGGACAACCCGTACGCCTTCCAGTACCACTGGTACAACAACACCCAGCCGGAGAACCTGGGCTTCCTGGAAGAGCTGCGCGCGCTGCTCGACGAATACCGCGACGTCGCCGCACTGGGCGAGATCTCCTCCGAGGACTCGCTGGCGACGATGGCCGAATACACCCGCGCCCGCCGCCTGCACATGGGCTACAGCTTCGAGCTGCTCACCGACGATTTCAGCGCCGCCTACATCCGCGACACCGTGCGCACGCTGGAAGCGCAGATGACCGAGGGCTGGCCGTGCTGGGCCATCTCCAACCACGACGTCGAGCGCGTGCTTTCGCGCTGGGGCGGCGGCCGCCCGCCGGCGGCGCTGGCCAACCTGCTCACCGCGATGCTGTGCTCGCTGCGCGGCTCGGTGTGCGTCTACCAGGGCGAGGAACTGGGCCTGACCGAGGCCGAGGTGCCCTACGAGGCGCTGCGCGATCCCTACGGCATCGCGTTCTGGCCGCAGTTCAAGGGCCGCGACGGCTGCCGCACGCCGATGCCGTGGAACGACGACGCGCACGGCGGCTTCAGCCGCGGCACGCCGTGGCTGCCGGTGCCGCCGGAGCACCGCGCGCTGGCGGTGGCGCGGCAGGAGGCCGACCCCGCTTCCACCCTCAACGGCTTCCGCGCCTTCATGCGCTGGCGCCACGGCCAGCCGGCGCTGTGCCGCGGCGACATCCGTTTCCTGGACACCGCCGAGCCGGTGCTGGCCTTCCTGCGCGGCGTCGGCGAGGACCAGCTGCTGGTGGCGTTCAACCTGTCGGGCCGCGCGGTGGACGCGCCGCTGCCGCTGCCGGACACGCTGCCGCTGCTCGACGGCCACGGCCTGCCGCAGGGCCGGGTGGATGGCGGACGGCTGCAGCTGCCGGCCTATGGCAGCGTGTTCGCCCGGCTCGACACCGCGCAGCGGCGCGTCGTCGAGACCGGGGCGGTGGCGGTGTGAGGTCCGTGGCGCCCTGGCACAGCCGGGCAGCGGGTGTCGCGGGTCCCGGGTCCAGCGGCTTTCCAGCCGTCCATGCTGGGCCTAGGGGCGCTGGCCATTAGGCCGTTGCGTCAGTAGCGAGCCGTTGACCGTTCGCGCCGAGCGCAGCCTGCGCAGCAGGCGAAGTCGAAGCGCAACCTCGCGGCGGGCATGTCCTTCGACTTCGGCCTGCGGCCTACGCTCAGGACGAACGGGGACGACGAGCCTCGTACCGCGAACGGCGAGCGGCGAGCGGTAAACGGTAACGGTAAACGGCAAACGGCAAACGGCAAACGGCAAACGGCGAGCGGGAACGGGATCGCGCCATTCGACGCCGGATCATCCGGACCATTGAACGGCCGCACCGCGGCCACGAGGGGAGAGGAACGACATGCAGGCAACGGGGCAAGCGACGGGTGACGCGGTGGCGCTGCCGCTGGACGAGCCGCCGCGCGGCACCACCGCGCGGGTGGTCACGATCGTGGCTGCGGCCGCGCTGGGCGGCTTCCTGTTCGGCTTCGACACCGCGGTGATCAACGGCGCGGTGGACGCGCTGCGCCAGGGCTTCGGGCTCGGCGCCGGCTGGACCGGTTTCGCGGTGTCCTGCGCGCTGCTCGGCTCGGCGCTGGGCGCGTGGTACGCGGGCCGGCTGGCCGACCGCTACGGCCGCGTGCGCACCATGCAGGTGGCCGCCGCCCTGCTCGCCGCCAGCGCGCTGGGCGCGGGGCTGGCGCACGGCGTGGCGACGCTGGTGCTGTGGCGCGTGGTCGGCGGCCTCGGCGTGGGCGTGGCCTCGGTGGTGGCGCCCACCTACATCGCCGAGGTGTCGCCGGCCCGGCTGCGCGGCCGGCTCGGCTCGATGCAGCAGCTGGCGATCGTGCTCGGCATCTTCGTGGCCCTGCTCAGCGACGCCTGGCTGGCCGGTGCGGCGGGCGGGGCGGAACACCCGCTGTGGCTGGGCCTGCCGGCGTGGCGCTGGATGTTCCTGGCGATGCTGCTGCCGGCGCTGGTCTACGGCGCGCTGGTGCTGGGCGTGCCCGAGTCGCCGCGCCACCTGGTGGCGAAGCGCCGCCCGGGCGACGCATTGCGCGTGCTGCGCCAGGTGCTGGGCCTGGCCGACGAGGACGCGCTGCAGCGCAAGCTCAGCGAAATCGAGCAGAGCCTGCGCCGCGAGCACGCGCCGCGCTGGCGCGACCTGCTCGGGACGCGCGGCGGGCTGCTGCCGGTGGTGTGGGTGGGCATCGCGCTGTCGGTGTTCCAGCAGTTCGTGGGCATCAACGTGATCTTCTACTACTCGTCCACGCTGTGGCACTCGGTGGGCTTCAGCGAGGCGGATGCCTTCGCCATCACCGTGGCCACCTCGGTGATCAACGTGGCGGTGACGCTGGTGGCGATCGCCCTGGTCGACCGCGTCGGCCGCAAGCCGCTGCTGGTGGTCGGCTCGGCCGGCATGGCGGCGACCCTGGCGCTGATGGCGTGGTGCTTCGCCCAGGCCAGCGGCAGCGGCGCCGCGCTGGTGCTGCCCGGCGCGTGGGGGCCGCTGGCGCTGGTGGCCGCCAACGCCTACGTGATCTTCTTCGGCCTCAGCTGGGGCCCGGTGGTGTGGGTGCTGCTGGGCGAGATGTTCCCCAACCGCATCCGCGCGATGGCGCTGGCGGTGGCCGCCGCGGCGCAGTGGCTGGCCAACTTCGCCATCACCAGCAGCTTCCCGGCGATGGCCGGGCTGAGCCTGCCGTTCGCCTACGGCGTCTACGCGGCCTTCGCGCTAGCCTCGCTGCTGTTCGTGCTGCGCTTCGTGCGCGAGACGCGCGGGCTGGAGCTGGAGCAGATGCGCGGCTGAGCGCGCGGCGCCCGGCCGATGCGGCGCCGGGCCGCCGTCCTGCTAGGATCGCACCGGGGCGGCCGCCGCGCTCGCGGCCGCGGGTGTCGGCCGCGTGAGATCCTGCTGGCGTGAGCACGAAGAAGAAAATCACCTCGTTCGACATCGCCGAGCTGGCCGGGGTCTCCCAGTCCACCGTCTCGCGCGCGCTGCGCGGCAGCCCGCTGGTGAACGAGGAAACCCGCCGCCGCGTGCAGTCGGCGGTGGAGACGCTCAACTACACCGTCGACAAGAACGCCTCCAACCTGCGCCGCAAGTTCTCCGGCACGCTGGCGCTGCTGTTCTTCGAGGACCCCGCGCCGGACGATTCGCACATCAACCCGTTCTTCCTGTCCATGCTCGGCTCGATCACCCGCGCCTGCGCGCGGCAGGGCTACGACCTGCTGATCTCCTTCCAGCAGTTCTCGCGCGACTGGCACGCCGACTTCGCCGACAGCAAGAAGGCCGACGGCCTGATCCTGCTCGGCTATGGCGACTACCTGGCCTACTGCGACCGGCTGGAACGCCTGCGCGCGCACGGCACCAGCTTCGTGCGCTGGGGCGCGGTGCTGCCGGGCCAGCCCTACGTCACCTTCGGCTGCGACAACTACCAGGGCGGCCGCGAGGTGGCCGAGCACCTGGCCGGGCAGGGCTGCCGGCGCATCGCCTTCCTCGGCGACGCCTCCAGCCACTACCCGGAATTCTTCGAGCGCTACCGCGGCTACGCCGCCGCGCTGGAGGAACGCGGCCTGGCGGCGGACCCCGCGCTGCAGGCCGACGCGGAAAGCAGCGAGAAGGCCGGCTACGAGGCGATGCGCAGCCTGCTCGAGCGCGGCGCGGCGTTCGACGCGGTGTTCGCCGCCAGCGACCTGATCGCCGTCGGCGCGCTGCGCGCCCTGGCCGAGCGCGGCCTGCGCGTGCCCCGGGACGTGGCGCTGGCCGGCTTCGACGACATCCCCATGGCCGGCTTCGTCAACCCGCCGCTCACCACCGTGCGGCAGGACACCAAGCAGGCCGGCGAGGCGCTGGTCGACAACCTGCTGAAGCTGATCCACGGCGAGCCCGCCGAAAGCGCGGTGCTGCCGGGACGGCTGGTGGTGCGGCAGTCCAGCATGCGCGGAGCGCCGCGCGCACCGGCGAGGAAGCGCGCCGCGAAGCGCTAGCCGGCATCGCCCGGGCCGGCGGCCCGGCTGCGCCGGCGTTCCCGGCGGGGCCGGCGCACCACCCGCAGCCGGCCGCTGTAGCCGCCACCGCAATAGAAGTGTTCCGCATCCGCGTCGAGCCCCGACACGACCGTGCCCGGCGGCATCTCCAGCGCCTCCAGCGGCGTGCCGGTGGCCGGGTCGATCCGGCGCAGCTCGCTGGCGTCGTCTTCCCAGGTGGCGTGCCACAGCTCGCCGTCGACCCAGGCGACGCCGGTGACGAAGCGGTTGGATTCCAGCGTGCGCAGCACCTTGCCCGTGTCCGGATCGACCTGGTGGATCCTGCGCTCGCGGTACTGGCCCACCCACAGCGTGCCCTCGGCCCAGGCCAGTCCCGAGTCGCCGCCGCCGCCGGGCGCAGGCAGGGTGGCGAGGACTTCGCCGCTGTGCGGATCGACCTTCTGGATGCGGTCCTCGGCGATCTGGAACAGGTGGCGGCCGTCGAAGGCGGTGCCGGCGTGCGCGGCGACCGCGAGCGACGGCCGCCGCTCCCCGCTGGCGGGGTCGATGGCGTCGAGGCGGTCGCCGCTGGCGAGCCAGAGCTGCTCGCCGTCGCAGCACACCCCGCCCACGCGGTCGATGTCCGGGTAGGGGCCGTATTCGCGGAGGACCTCGGCCTTGGTTCGTTTCATGGGCGTGCTCCGTGCTGCGGATCGACAGCGCGCATCCTAGTCGCCCGGCAGCGGCGCGGGGAGTAACAGGGCCGTCGCGAATCCCGGCATCGGCGGCGTCGTCCAGCGGCGGGCGCGGCCGTGGCCGAGCGGCTGCGCCTTGCCGTCCGCCGCCAGCGCGTCGAGCGCGCGCTGCACGCTGCGCTGGCTGGTGCCCAGCGCCAGCCCCAGCGCGGAACTGGACCAGGCTTCGCCGTCGGCGAGCAGGGCCAGCACCGCCGCGTGCGCTTCCTCGACCGGCCGCGCCAGCACCACCACGTCGGCGGCATGGCGCGGCAGCAGCACGAAGCCGTGCCGGGTCGCGCGCAACCCGGCCACCTCGCGCAGCAGCCCACGCAGCCGCCCGATCTCGACGCGCAGCCGGGCGCGGTGCGTCTCGTCGATGTAGTGGGTGCGGAAGGCCTGTCGGATCAGCGCCTCGCGCGGCGCGTCGTGCGGCCAGGCCTCGCCCAGCATGCGCACGAGCGCGAACAGCACCGGCCGCGTGGCGAGCGGAATCGTGGCGCCGCCCGCGTGCACGGCATGGCGGCACCCATCCACCACCAGGGCGCCGGAGCCGAGCAGGGCCTCCACCTCGTGCAGCCGCAGCGGCAGTGCGGTGTCCTGCGCGACCCGCCGCGCCGCCGGCGCGTCCAGCGCCCGCGCGGCCTGCTCGACTTCCGCCATCAGCGCAGGAATGCGGGCACGGCGCGCGGCCTCCGCGGCACGACCGAGCGCGGCCTGTGCCGTCCGCGCCTGCACGCGCCGCAGGGCGATGCCCGCCTGCAGCAGCGCATGGATGGCCTGCAGCGGCGGCGGGCCGCGTGCGGGATCGAGCGCGTCGAGCGCGCGCCCGGCCTCGTCGATGCGCCCGAGCAGCAGCAGGCGGCGGATGCCCAGGTAGCGCGCGTGCGCCGCGTTCGCGCGGTCGTCGTGCGCCTCCAGCGTGGCCTGCGCCGTTTCCAGCGCGTGCGTCGGCCAACCCAGTTCGCGCGCGGCCAGCGCCACCTCGGCCTCGGCCACCACGCAGCGCGCGCGGGCCACCGCCTCCTTCGTGCCGAAGGCGCGCGCGGCGCGGCGCAGCAGCGCCTTGGCGCGTTCGAAATCGCCGAGCTGGGCCAGCGCGATGCCGCGCAGCGCCAGCGCGGGCGGGTCGTCGCGCAGGGCGACGCGGTTCAGCGCGCCCAGCGGATCGCCCGTCGCCAGCGCGCGGGCCGCGGCGGTGATCAGCGAATCCATCGGCTCATTCCGCCGTGCCGCGCGGGCAGGGCGCAGGCGTTGCGAATCCCGCCACGTTTGTCACTCCCGTCGTCCGAGGGGCTGGCCGCAGTCTATCCCACGGCCGCCAGGCGCCGGCGACGACCGGCGATGGCGCGACACGGACACGAGGAGAAACGACATGAAGAAAGTCGCTGTATGGGGTTTCAGCTGGGTACCGCCCTTCGCGCAGGGTCTGGTGCGCGACCTGCGCGTGCGCTGGGCGCTCGAGGAAGCGGGGATCGCCTACGAAAGCCGGTGGATCGACACCGCCGAGCGGAATGCCGCGGTGTACCGGAGCAGGCATCCCTTCGGCATGGTGCCCGCGCTCGACGTGGACGGCGAGACGCTGATCGAATCCGGCGCCATCGTCCACCGCATCGCCGGCCAGTGCGAGGCGCTGATGCCGGCCGGGCTGCGCGAGGAGACGCTGGCCTGGATGTTCACTGCGCTCGATACCGTCGAGCCGCCGCTGTGGAACCTGTTCGTGCTGGACCGGCTGCACGAGGGCGAAGCGTGGGCGGCCCTGCGCCGCCCGGGCGCGGTGGAGGAGGCGGAGGCCCGGCTGGCCGCGCTGGCCGTCTGGATGGACGGGCGCGACTACCTGCTGCACCGCTTCACGGCCGCCGACATCCTGATGGCGACCGTGCTGCGCTTCGTCCGCCACACCGACCTGGTGGCGCAGTTCCCGCCGCTCGATGCCTACCTGAAGCGTTGCGAGGCGCGGCCGGCGTTCCAGGCGGCCGTGCGCAACCAGTCGGCCGGCTACCTGCGCAACGCGCCGGCCGCCGCCTGAACCGGACAAGGGAGCGATGCCATGACCCGCAAGACCGGAACCCGCGAAGAATGGCTGGCCGCGCGGCTGGCCCTGCTGGACGCCGAGAAGGAGCTGACCCGGCGCGGCGACGAACTGGCGCGGCGGCGCCGCGAATTGCCGTGGGTGAAGATCGACAAGGCCTACCGTTTCGACACCGACGGCGGCGAGGCCACGCTGGCCGACCTCTTCCAGGGGCGCTCGCAGCTGCTCGTCTACCACTTCATGTTCGGGCCCGACTACGCCGCCGGCTGCCCGTCCTGCTCGATGATCGCCGACGGCTTCAACGGCTTCGCCGAACACCTGGCCCAGCACGACGTGATGCTGTGGGCCGTGTCGCGCGCGCCGCTGGCGAAGCTGCAGGCGTACCGGCGGCGCATGGGGTGGACGTTCCCGTGGGCGTCCTCGTTCGGCGGCGACTTCAACGCCGACTTCAGCGTCGGCTTCAGCGCGGCCCAGCAGCACGACGAGGGCATCGACTACAACTACCGGCACGAAACGCCGCTGCGCGAACGCGCCAGCGGCCCGGTCTCCTGCTGCGCCGCCGCCTGCGGCACCGATGCGGCGACCTTCCTGCGCGAGCGTCCGGGCATGAGCGCGTTCGCGCGCGAGGACGGCGCGGTCTACCACACCTATTCCACCTACGCGCGCGGGCTGGACGGCCTGTGGGGCGCCTACCAGTGGCTGGACCGCGCGCCGCTGGGGCGCAACGAGGACGGCGTGTGGTGGCGCCGCCGCGACGAGTACGGCCGGCCGTGAACCGGGCCGCCGCCCGCGCCGGCATGCCCGCTCCGTCGCCGCGTGCGGCGACGGAGCGGGTCGCGCGGCGGCGGTTCGCCGGCGTCGCGCTGCTGCTGGCGGCCGTCGGCGCGGCGGCGACGGTCGCCGGCTGCACCGGCATGCCGGCGACGGCCGCGCTGCCGATGCCGGGCGGCTGGATGCTGTCGATGGCGTGGATGCCGCTGTGCGGCCGCGGCTGGCTCGATGCCATGGCCGGCTTCCTCGGCATGTGGACCGCGATGAGCGTGGCGATGATGACGCCGGTCGCCGCGCCCGCGCTGTGGCGCTACCGTCGGGCCGTCGCCGCGGCCGGCGGCATGCATCCGGACCGCCAGGCCGCGTGGGCGGGCGCGGCCTACCTGCTCGCGTGGACCGCTTGCGGCCTGGCCGTCTATCCGTCCGGCCTCGCGCTGGCCATGGCCGTGACGCGCTGGCCGACGTTGGCGCGCGCCGTGCCGTTCGCCGCCGTCGGTGTCGTGCTCGCCGCGGGCGCGATGCAGTTCAGTGCGTGGAAGGCGCGCCGGCTCGCCTGCTGCCGCGGCCTGGCGGAATGTGCGGCGGTCGGCGCGGCCGCGGCCTGGCGCAAGGGCCTGCGGCTCGGCCTGCACTGCGTCGCCTGCTGCGCGAACCTGCTGGCGGCGCTGCTCGCCCTCGGCATCATGGACCTGCGCGCCATGGCCGTGGTGACCGCGGCCATCGCCGGCGAACGCCTCGCCCCGGACGGCCCGCGCGCCGCCCGGCTCGCGGGCGTGGCCGTCGCCGTCGCCGGCCTGTGGCACTGATCACGAAGTCACGACGCCTTCTTCTTCATCCTCGAATGTCCGTCGTGAACCGGTGAGCCGCTACGCCCATGGGTGCCGAAGACAACAGCCGGCGTGCCGTCTTGCTGGTGGAGGACGACTACCTCATTGCCGACGCCATGGGCGCCGCGCTGGACATGGGAGGCTGGCGGGTCGTCGGTCCCTTTCCGGGCATCGACGCCGCGCGGCAGGCGCTGGACGAAGGGCATGCCGCCGACGTCGCCGTGCTCGACGTGAACCTCGGCGGCGAGCGCGTCTTCCCGCTCATCGACCGGCTGCTCCGCGACCGGGTGCCCGTCGTGCTCACCACCGGCTACGACCCGGAGGCCATTCCGCCGGCCTATGCCGCGCTGCCGCGCTTGCAGAAGCCCGTGCAGGCCCGCATGCTCATCGGCTGCCTGGCGAGCCTGCTCGACCGCTGACGACGCGCCGCCCAGGTGCGTGGCCCAAGGCGGTGCCGCCCGGGAAGGCGGGAGGAAACCGATGAACGCAGATCTCGACAACCCGTCCCTCGCCATGGCATCCGCGCCTTCGCCCGGCGCCGACCCGGCGCTGGCGTTCCTGCCCGGCGGCGGCGAACTGGGCAGGCTCGTCCGCGCCCACGACTGGTCGGCCACGCCGCTCGGTCCGCCGGCGCAGTGGCCGCAGAGCCTGCGCACGGCGGTCGGCACCTGCCTCGACTGCTCGTTCCCGATCGTGAGCTGGTGGGGCCGCGAGCTGGCCCTGATCTACAACGACGCCTACACCTCGATCCTGGGCAACAAGCACCCCGCCGCGCTGGGCCAGCGCGGCGAGGACTGCTGGCGCGAGATCTGGCCGCAGATCGGGCCGATGCTGGGGCGCGTGCTGGACGAGGCGCAGCCGTACACGGCCAACGATCTGCTGCTGATGATCGAACGCCACGGTTACGCCGAGGAAGGCTACTTCTGCTTTTCCTACAGCCCGATCCGCGACGAGCGCGGCGAGGTCTGCGGCGTGTTCTGCCCGGTCATCGAGACCACCGAGAAGGTGATCGGCGCGCGCCGGCTGGAAACGCTGCGCGAGCTGGCCGCGCTGCGCCGTGCCGAGAGCGTGGAAGCCGCCTGCCGCCAGGCCGTCGCGGTGCTGGCCCGGAACGGCCGCGACATCCCGTTCGCGTACCTCTATCTGCTGTCCGACGACGGCGCCGCGGCGACCCTGATGGGCGCGACCGACGGGTCCGGCGACCGTGCGGAGATCCCGCTCGACGGGTCCGGCGCATGGCCGTTCGCGGACGCGCTGGAGGAGCCGCGCCTGCTCGAGGACCTGGCCGGGCGGCGCCTGCCCACCGGTGACTGGTCCGAGCCGCCGCGGCAGGCGTGGCTCGCGCCGGTGATCCTGCCCGGCGGCCGCGCGGCGCGGGCGATCCTCGTGGCCGGCCTCAACCCGCACCGCCGGCTCGACCCGTCCTACCGGTCCTTCCTCGAGCTGCTGGTGGCCCAGGTCGGCTCCACCATCGCCGACACCCTGGCCTACCAGGCCGAGCGCAGGCGCGCCGAGGCATTGGCGGAGATCGACCGCGCCAAGACGCGGTTCTTCTCCAACATCAGCCACGAGTTCCGCACGCCGCTGACCCTGATGCTCGGTCCGCTGGAAGACGCCCTGGCCGGCCCCGGCCTGCCGGAAGCCGAGCGCGACCGGCTCGACATCGCGCGGCGCAACGCGTTGCGCCTGCTCAAGCTGGTCAACTCGCTGCTCGACTTCTCGCGCATCGAGGCCAGCCGCGTGCAGGCCGCGTTCGAGCCCACCGACCTGGCGGCCTTCACCGCCGACCTCGCCAGCAACTTCCGCTCGGCCTGCGAGAAGGCGGGCCTCGGTTTCGACGTCGACTGCTCGGCGTTCGCGGCAGTCGCCCACGTCGACCGCGACATGTGGGAGAAGATCGTCCTCAACCTGCTGTCCAACGCCTTCAAGTTCACCTTCGAGGGCGGCATCGCCGTGCGCCTCGCCGTGGTGGACGGGCAGGCCGAGCTGACCGTGCGCGACACCGGCGTCGGCGTGCCGGCGGACGAGCTGCCGCGCCTGTTCGAGCGCTTCCACCGCATCGAGGGCCAGCGCAGCCGCACCTACGAGGGCAGCGGCATCGGCCTCGCGCTGGTGCAGGAGCTGGTGAAGCTGCACGGCGGCACGATCCACGCCGACAGCGCGCCGGGCCGCGGCACCACCTTCACCGTGCGGCTGCCGCTGGGCGCGGCGCACCGGCCGGAAGGCGGCGTGGAGGGTGGCCGGAGGCTCGCGTCCACCTCGATCCGGGCGACCGCCTACGTGGAGGAAGCGCTGCGCTGGCTGCCGGACGAGCCCGCTGCCGCGCCGCCGCCGCATGCCGTGACGCTGGTCGCCTCGCTGCCCGGCCCGGACGCCCGCGTCCTCGTCGCCGACGACAACGCCGACATGCGCGCCTACGTGCGCGGCCTGCTCGGCGGGCGGCTCGACGTCGAGACCGTGGCGGACGGCCAGGCGGCGCTCGCGGCGATCCGCCGTCGCCGTCCGGACCTGGTGCTGGCCGACGTGATGATGCCCAACCTCGACGGCTTCGGCCTGCTGCGCGCCATCCGCGGGGACGAGGCGCTGCGCGGCATGCCGGTGATCCTGCTCTCCGCGCGCGCCGGCGAGGAAAGCCGCATCGAAGGCCTGGCGGCGGGCGCGGACGACTACCTCGTCAAGCCGTTCTCCGGCCGCGAGCTGCTCGCCCGCGTCTGGGCGCACCTGCAGTTGCTGCGCGTGCGCAGGCAGGGCGAGGACGAGCTGCGCGCCAGCGACGAACGCAACAAGGTGATGGTGGCCGAGCTGCAGCACCGCACCCGCAACCTGCTGGGCGTGGTGCTGTCCATCACCGACCGCACGCTGGCGCGCTCCGCCTCGTTCGAGGACTTCCGCACGCGTTTCCGCGAACGGCTGGAAGCGCTGGCGCGCGTGAACGGCCTGCTGTCCCGGCTCAGCGAGCAGGACCGCATCACCTTCAGCGCACTGATCCGCACCGAGCTGGCCGGCCTCGGCATCACCGATGGCGGCGGCCACGCGGGGCAGGTCCGCCTGGCCGGGCCCGACGACGTGAGGCTGCGTTCCTCCACGGTGCAGACGCTGGCGCTGGGCCTGCACGAGCTGGCGACCAACGCGCTGAAATACGGCGCGCTGTCGCGGCCGGAAGGGCGGCTGTCGATCGACTGGTCGGTGCAGCGCACGGCGCAGGGCGAGCGCCGGCTACGGCTGGAATGGCGCGAAAGCGGCGTGCCCGTCCGGCTCGACGCGGACAAGGAGCCGGCGCGCAAGGGCTACGGCCGCGAACTGATCGAGCGCGCGCTGCCCTACCAGCTCAAGGCGGAGACGAGCTACGTCATCGCACCCGAAGGCGTGCACTGCACCATCACGCTGCCCATCTCGAGCACCGCGGCGGATTGAGCCCATGCGCGGGCGCGGCGGCCGGTGCATGGGTGCGTCGCTTGCCGGCGGTTCACCCCCGCGGCGCGATGCGCCATGATGGCCCACGCACGGCAACCCTGTTCCTTCCGACTACCGCCGCCAAGGATCCGCCCACGATGAAACGGTTCGCCAGCCACCCCCGCCGTGGGGCTTGGGTCGCCTTCGCCTGCCTGTTCGCCCTCGCCGCCGGGGCGCGCGCCGCCGACCACGCGCAGGACGTCGACCCGTTCATCGGCGTGGATGCGGACGGCGAGGTCTTCCTCGGCGCCACGGTGCCGTTCGGCATGGTCAAGCTCGGCCCGGACGTGCGCAGCTTCGACGGCAAGCCGTACAAGACCGGCTACCACAGCACCGGCGAGGTGGTGGGCTTCAGCCACCTGCACCTGAGCGGCGGCGCGGGCAAGTACGGCAACATCCTGCTGGCCCCGGTCACCGGCGCGCTGGATCCGGCGGACATCCATTCGCCGCGCAGCGACGAGGACGCCGGCGCCGGCTACTACGCGACCACCCTCAGCCGCTACCGCACCCGCGTCGAACTCACCGCCACCCGCCGCACCGGCCTGCACCGCTACACCTTCGCCGACGCGGGCGACGCCCACCTCACCGTGGACCTGCAGCACGCGCTCGGCGTGGGCACCGGCGCGGAGGACCAGCGCTTCCTCGGCGGCGACGTCGAGGTGGTGTCCGACCACGAGATCGAAGGCGTGGGCCGCTACATCGGCGGCTGGAACGAAGGCGGCGAATACCGCGTGTACTTCTACCTGCGCACCGACACGCCGGCGCCGGGCGCGCGGACCTGGCTCGGCCACAAGCTCGATGCCGCGCACCACGCGCACACCGATGCCGACGAGGACATCGGTGCGTCGCTGGACTACCGTGTCGCCGCCGGCCAGGCGATCCAGGCCAAGGTCGGCATCTCCTTCATCAGCGTGGCGCAGGCGCGCCGCAACGCCGAGCAGGAAATCCCCGACTGGGATTTCGCCGCCGTGCGCCAGGCGGCGGTGGCGCAGTGGAACCGGGCGCTGTCGCGCATCGAGATCCACGGGGCCGATGAGGTGGAACGGCGCACGTTCTACACCGCGCTCTACCACACCATGATGATGCCCTCCGACCACACCGGCGAGAATCCGAAGTGGTCGTCGAACGAACCCTATTACGACGACTTCCAGGCGATCTGGGACACCTTCCGCAGCGACGGCCCGCTGCTCACCCTGATCGCGCCCGAACGCCAGCGCGACATCGTGCGCTCGCTGATCGACACCTACCGCCACGCCGACTACATGCCCGACGCCCGCGTCGGCAACGACAACGGCCGCACCCAGGGCGGCAGCAACGCCGACGTGCTGGTAGCCGACGCCTACGTGAAAGGCCTCACCGGCATCGACTACGCCACCGGCCTCGAGGCGATGCTGAAGGACGCCCAGGTGCCGCCGGCCGATCCGCGCAAGCACGGCCGCGGCGGCCTGGATACCTACAACACGCTCGGCTACATCGCCCAGCCCACCGAGCGCGCCGGCTCGCGCACCGTCGAATACGCCTACGACGACTTCGCCATCGCCGAACTCGCCTGCGGCCTCGGCCATGCGCAGGAAGCGAAGCGCTACGCCAAGCAGGCCGGCAACTGGGCCAACCTGTGGGACGCCTCGCTGGAACAGGAAGGCATCAAGGGCTTCCTGCGCCCGCGCAACGCCGACGGCCGCTGGGCCGCGCCCTACCTGGTCAAGCGCGGCACCTGGCCGGACTTCTTCTACGAAGCCGACCTGTGGACCTACTCGTTGTACGCGCCGCAGGACGTGCGCCGGTTGATCGACCTGGCCGGCGGCAAGCAAGCCTTCGTGCAGCGCCTCGACCATCTGTTCGAGCGCGGCCACTTCGACATGGGCAACGAGCCCGGCTTCCTGATCCCCGACCTGTACCTGTGGGCCGGCCGCCCCGACCGCACCGCCGACCGCATCATCGACCTGCTGCGCCGCGACTTCAGCGACAGCCGCGCCGGCATCCCCGGCAACGACGACTCCGGCGCCATGTCCAGCTGGTACGCCTTCCAGTCCATGGGCTTCTACCCCAACGCCGGCCAGGACGTATACCTGATCGGCACCCCCTCGTTCCCCGAGGTCGACATCGACCTCGGCCACGGCAAGACCTTCCGCATCGTCGCCGACAACTTCCGCCGCGACCGCCTCAACCGCTACGTGCAATCCGCCACGCTCAATGGCAAGCCGCTGGACACCGCCTGGTTCCGGCACGGGCAGATCGCCGACGGCGGCACCTTGCGGCTGGTGATGGGCTCGAAGCCTTCAGGCTGGGGGACGAAGACGCCGCCGCCTTCGTTGTCGGATCCGGGGTTTGGGTTGTGTGTGGAGCGTGGTGATGCCTACTAACACTGCTGGACTGGACAAATTTGAGATAAGAATTGGGCGACGCTATGGTCGGTCAGAAGCGGTCGTTCGAACAGTGCACCCTGACCCAGGCTTTGGCTCCGGCGCTTGAGATTCATCCAGAAAAGCACGGTCGCAGCCTCTGCGATCACCAAGGGGCAAAGTCCGCGCCCTTTGGCGCTGGCCTTAGCAACCCAGCCGTGTCAGAGTCCTAGGTTGCTGCGCCGTTGGTGCCGCAAAGTGCATGTCGCAAAAGAGATTCATTCATGGCTGACTCGATCGCTCCTCTCTTCCCTACGGCTGTAATAGTGCAGCAGGGCCGAGTTCTAGATTTCATCGACGGCAGAACCCAGCGCGTCGAAACACCCGAAGAATATGTTCGCCAAGAGATTTTAAAGTCACTGGTTAGGGAATACGACTATCCGAAGTCAGATGTTGCAGTTGAGTTTGCCCTTCGCTTGGGAAGTCGCAAACCTCGCGCTGACATCGTCATTTTTGAAGAGGATGAAGGCCACGAGCAAAGTAATGCTTACATTATCGTCGAGTGTAAAGAGAAGAAAGTTAAGGCTACAGACAAGAAAGAAGGGGTTGGTCAGCTTCAAAGCTATATGGCAGCTTGTCCTAACGCTATCTATGGAATGTGGACAAATGGTTTGGAGCGTTTCTGTTACCGCAAGCTCGAGAGCCGTGGAAAAATTCGTTTCGAAGAGATTCCTGATCTCCCCAGCTTTGGTCAGACCGAGGAAGATGCCGAGCGCCCACAATTTGAACAATTGAAGCCGGCTTCATCTGACGCTCTATTGTTCGCTTTTCGGCGTTGTCACAACTACATTGCTGGCAATCAGGGGTTGCAGAAACCGCAAGCATTCTGGGAACTCTTGAAGCTAATCTTCGCCAAGATTCACGATGAACGTGAAAGTTCAGAAGTTCAGTTCTATGCGGCTGCTAATGAACGAAACAGCCTGAACGGCCAATTGAAAGTTAAAAGGCGAATCGAAGAGCTTTTCAATGCCGTTAAAGCAGATTATCCGGCAATCTTTCAGACCAATGACGTCGTAGCTTTAAATCCCACGGTTTTATCCTACATTGTTTCTCAGCTTCAAATGTATTCTCTTCTGGAAAGCGATGTCGATGTAAAGGGTCATGCTTACGAGGAGATCGTAGGGTCTAATTTACGTGGTGACCGCGGAGAATTTTTTACGCCTCGCAATATTTGTGAGATGGCAGTCAACATGCTCGATCCACGCGAGGGTCAAACTATTTTAGATCCGGCATGCGGAACTGGGGGGTTTCTCATATCCGCGATGAATCATGTTATAGAGAAAATTAGAGCGTCTGAACGCGAAAAATGGAAGGGGGATCTTGCACGCGCCGAAGCGAAGATTCCTGCTCGTATCGCAAAGTTTGCTGGTAACTCGATTATTGGCCTTGACTTCAATCCGGAGCTTGTAAAAGCCACTAAGATGAACATGGTCATGAATAACGACGGAGCTGGCGGTCTTTTTCAGGCCAACTCCTTAGCAAGCCCGGCGACTTGGGAAGAAAAGCTTCGCAAAAGAAGCCTCATTGGAAATGTGGATCTGATCTTTACCAATCCACCTTTCGGATCAAAGATACCGATAGATGAACCCTCAATCTTGGAACAATATGATTTGGGTCACTCTTGGACATATAGTGCAAGCCAAGATAAATGGGTCAAGGGTTCCAGCGTTCAAAAATCTCAACCGCCTGAAATTCTATTCATTGAGCGGTGCGTCAAATTTCTTAAGCCCGGGATAGGACGTGTCGCAATGGTATTGCCAGATGGAATCCTCGGCTCTCCCGGCCTCGGCTACGTCCGTGACTGGATTCTCCGGCATACACGCATCCTGGCTTCGATTGATCTCCATGCAGATACCTTTCAGCCGAATGTCAGCGTTCAGACCAGCGTTCTTATTCTTCAAAAGAAGACGGCGGAAGAGATTGCGATTGAAACTGCAGCGGATGCTATGAACGACTATCCAGTGTTCATGGCTCTTGCGTCTCATGTTGGACACGATAAGCGTGGAAATAAAACCTATGTCCGCGATAAAAGAGGCAATGAGATCGTCCAGGAGACGGAGGAAACTATCCGCGAATACGAGTCCGGTAAGCCGGTTTATAAAAAGCAGAAAACCTTCCAAAAAGTTGTGGACGACAACACTATTCAGATCGCGCAGGCATTCCGCAAATGGCTATCCGAGCAAAGCTAAGCGCTCCGCGCGAAGGTCAGACGATCTGGCCTTGGCATAGCGCTAAATGGACTGCGATCTCTGCGTCTACGCTCAAGCGTGGCGATCGAAGGATGGAGGCAGCGAGTTATCTGTCGGGCGGCTATGGCATTCGGTTGTCGTTTGCAGCCCAGCCGATCAAACCCCCTGTCATGTCCAAGCTTGCTACCGCTTGGCAACCTTCCAGGCTCAAAGGTATTCAACTCGATAGGGAGTTCGGTACTCCCTTTCTTGCTGCTACGCAAGTTTTTGATTTGAGGCCTAGCCCACGCAAGTTTCTTTCGTTAGATCGGACTGCTGGCTCGTCGGAACGCTTTATCGAGAACGGTACGATCGTTATTACATGTTCGGGGAGTGTTGGGCGTGCGACCTTGATTTATGCGGCACATGAGGGGGCTCTCATTTCACATGACCTCCTACGCATAACACCGACGAATCCATTGTACTGGGGCTGGCTTTACGCTTATTTCCGCTCGACGCCCGCACTTGAGATGATGACCTCTGCCCAATACGGGCACATGATTAAGCATCTTGAACCGAGCCATATACATGACCTACCGGTTCCGGTTCCTCGGGATGATATTTTGGCGGAGTTTCAGCAAGAAGCACAGAAGATCTTGGATCTAAGAAATAAGGCTTGGCGCCTGCAGTGCGTCGCAGAAAAGACCTTCTCGGATGCGATCGGTGTTCCTGACGATGCGAGTCACGCAGAAGTAGCCTTCTCTGTTTTGGCTAGTGCGCTTATTGGGAAGCGACGCAGATTAGAGGCGACTTTTTATTCCCCTGAAGCAACAAACATTCTGTCGCAGTTCCATCGTGCTTCGCTGCAGATCGATAAACTCGGTGACATCACGGATGGGGTTTGGTGGATGACGCGCTTTAAGCGTATCTTTGGCGACGAGGGCGATCGTTATCTGAGCGCTGACGAGTTATTTTCTATAAATCCAAACACTACAAAGAAGGTCATTATCGAACAGACCGATGATCCGGACGCATTTCGTGTCAAAGAAGGATGGATTGTGATGGCTTGCTCGGGTCAGGTCTATGGTCTTAATGGTAGCGTATCCCTTATGACGAAGAGGCACGAGGATGCCTTCTTCTCACATGATTTGATCCGAATTATTCCACGGGTTGATAACGTGCGACCTGGTTACCTTTTTACTGCCTTAGGCCATCCAGAACTAGGACGTCCGCTTGTCATTCGAAATGCCTACGGTACATCCATTCCACACCTAGACCCAGAGGATGTACGCAATATTCCAATTGTAAGGCTCGGAAAAGAGAAGGAAAATCAGATTGCAGATATTATGGAGCACGCGATTGAACTCCGTGTCGAGGCAGATGCCACGGAAAACGCTCTGGCTGAGAGAGCCGAGCGTTTGTTGGCCTTGTATCTTTTGGGAGACACTTCCTCATTCAACGTCATGATTTCGTAAACTGGAATGCATTGGCTTTTACGGGAAAGGTAATAAGACAATTTGACCTGGGCCGGAATGACCGCTAAGGAAGGCCTGATCAATAGGCCTCTTGCCCGTCATTCCTGCGAAAGCAGGAATCCAGTGCCTTTGTATTCAACGACCTACAAACACTGGATCCCAGCTTTTGCTGGGATGACGAGCAAAATCAGCCCCCCCTAAAGGGCGGAGGAAGTTAAACGCCCCTGGTAAGTAACATCGTCGTTGCACAAGTGACCGGATCTCTCGATGCTCTCTGTCGCCTTGGTTCTGATTCGTTCGGGTTGGCCAGGCGACCTTAATTCGGCAGCCTGGCTAGGTAGAGTGCTTGGAACTCAGTACGGCACGTTGTCCGGGGCGATGGGATCGACTGGGCGACGGCTGAGTCTGGATACGGGCAACTGGCTGATCTCTTCGGCTTGCTCGCTCAGGAAGTAGAGGGCGGCGAAGAGGCCTTCAGTGGTGGTGGGGTCGAGGGGGCTGCGGCCGGGCTCGATGGTGTCGCTTTCGCTGCTGGAATGGATCTCGCGGAAGGCTTCGCTGTTGGCGAGGACGCGGGCGAGGGCGTGGATGCCGGTGATGATGCCGGCCAGGGCGGCGGCGTCTATCTGCTCGGGGGTGGCCTCGTCGACGGTCCAGTAGCGGCGCGAGAGCGGGTTGAGGGGGATGCGGGTGCGCGCACTGGCGTGGGCGGGTGACGTATGATGCGGCTTAGCCATGGTCAACTCCTTCGAAGTTGGTTGTGGTTAGCGGGTCGTGTGGGTGCTCGCCCATGCGGCCCGCGCTTTTTTGGACTTGCAGATTTTCTTTGGTGAGTTTCCTCCGGTTGGCAGCGATGGAATGCTGCAGTTTTTATCGTAGAGAAAAGGGAAGGTAAAATCTGTAGGGGAAGGACTTTATTTTGTAGTCCTCGATTTTCTATAGGGTGCGAAAGTTATTATTATTTTTGGTTCGTCACGCCATAATCCATAAAGCGCCTGGGTAAATACATCGGCGAGAACTCGTTATTTTCGCAAAGGGAGTGAATGGGCGCCTTGGTCGACTAAAAGGGGCCAAAGTCATTGGATTCGCGCTTGACCAGTCCTTCGGCTGTTGAAAAGCGCCTCGCAGGAATGACGCGAGGGGCTTTCGAAGGGAGCTTGCGCCAGAAAATCCTCACGATCGTGAGGATTTAGCCTGGAAACGAGGCGAATGGCACAGAATCCTCATGATCGTGAGGATTCGGGTATGGCAGACGCTCCAAGTACGTCTCGGGTGCGTCAGAAACAGGATTTCCGGACGAGTGAGTCCAGCCGCTGCCGGCATCACGCCGCGCGTGGCCGGATGTGCTTCAGCTCGGCGGCCAGTTCGCGGCGGGCACGTTCGAGCTCGTAGTTCTTTTGCAGGTTCATCCAGCTCTGCGCGTCCGTACCGAAGTACGCGGCCAGCCGCAGGGCGGTGTCGGCGGTGATGCCGCGTCGCTCGTTGGCGATCTCGTTCACGCGGGCGGCGGTCACGCCGATGGCGTTCGCCAGCGCGTTGGCCGAGAGGCCGAACGGCTTCATGAACTCCTCGCGCAGGATCTCGCCGGGATGTACCGGGGGAAGCGGGGTCTTGCGGGTCATGTCGTCACCTCGTTTCAATGGTAGTCCGTGATTTCCACGCCGTAGGCGTTGCCATCCTTCCAGACAAAGCAGACACGGAACTGGTCGTTGATGCGGATGCTGTGCTGTCCGTTGCGACCGCCTTTCAGGGCGTCCAGCCGGTTGCCCGGCGGGACGCGCATGAAGTCCAGCGTCGTGGCTGCATGGAGCTGGGCCAGCTTGCGGCGGGCGACGTTCTCGATGTTGATCCAGCGGTGCACACGCTCGCCGTTCGCGAGGGCTGCCGTGTCCTTGTCGGCGAAGCTCCTGATCATGGCTTGATTGTATATCGGTAAGCGATAAATTGCAGGGCGTGCCGGGGAAGCCGGGAATCGGATGTGGCCGTTTCGGACGGCATGGCGGCGTTGAGGCTGGTGAAGCGGCGGTCCATCCCGCGCGCGGCGGTCGTTGAGAAGGCTCAAGATCGGAGATAGGGCGAGGGCGCTTCGACTCCGCCCGCTGCGCGGGCTACGCTCAGCGTGAACGGCTGTTAAAAAGCGCCTCGCTGGGATGACGAACAGAGTCAGGCTTTCCTTGACGCGATATGAGTCGCCACGCTCCTCAATGCCCGACCAGCGCATTGGCGGCGTTGGCCAGGTAGATGTAATCGGCGCCCAGGTCGGTGACGTATTCGTTCTCGCCCCAGAAGTACGGCCAGTCTTCCTTGTTCTCGGGGAAGTCGGGTTTCACGATCAGTACGCCGGGCACGACGCCGCCGGCGATGAAGCTGAAGTCGGCGCGGTTGTGGCCGTAGGCCACTTCCTTCGAGCGCGCGCCGACCGCCGAGACGAAGGACAGGTCCGACCCAGGGTGGGTGCCGTACAGGTAATCCAGCCCGCGGAAGACGTCCTTGCCGTCGATGATGTGCGGGAATGCCGTGTGCAGCGCGTAGGCGGTGATGGCGAACTGGACGATGGCGCCGTTGCCGGCCCAGCCGCCTTCGGTGATCGGCACGTCGTAGGGGTTGGCCCGGCGCAGCGCTGCCCGTCGCCTGGCGTAGTCGCGCGCCGCCGCCTCGACGTGGCGGCGGTAGCTGGCCGGCATGTACGGCAGGGCGCGGACGGCCTCGCTGGCGGTGAAGATGAAGTGGCTGGCGGCCCACGGCCACAGTGCCGCGACGCGGGCGGCGTACTTCGGCTGGCGGGTGGTCGCCAGCAACTCGATGGCGGCGTCGAACTCCTCGGTCTGCAGCGGGCCGCCGGTGGTGTTGCCGTGCTGGTAGAGGTGGGGCGCGTGGGCGTGCTCGCGGTCCCAGGTCGTCTCGGCAATGGCCAGCGATTTCTTCGCCAGCGCGGGATCGAGCTCGTGCAGCGCGCGCGAGGCCGCGGCCAGCGCGGCGATCGAGCCGTAGTCGAGCGCGCTGGACTGGCTGGTGAAGGCCCAGCGATCGTCCGGCGTGCCGCTGCGGCCGTCCTTCACCTCGCCGGCCTTCAGCGACGGGTCGTAGACCAGGCCGTCGGTCTTGGTCGCCGCGTCACCCAGGTGGCGGTACTGGGCCAGGTCGGGGGCGATGATGCCGTCGATGGCGTGGCCGACCGCGTCGTACTGGGCGACCAGCTGCAGCGTGCCGTGCTTGATCTGCTGCAGGATGTCCGGCACGCCGTCCGGCTGGTGCAGGTCGACGCGGCGAGTGGCCCAGTCGACGGTGGTGGTGTCGCGTGCGGGCCGGAAATCCTCCCAGGCGTGCACCAGCGCGCGGACGATCGCGTATTGCGTCTGCGTGCGGATGTCGTAGTCGCCCGCGTCCAGCCAGCCGCCGACGTTGAGGCCGGGGATGTGCTCGCCGGGCTGGTAGGGGCTGTCGGTGGTCGGCCCCTGGGCGTACAGGTCGAAGTGTTCGTGGTTGACCGGCGCTTGCCGCGCGTCGTCGCGGTGCGAGTCGCCGTGCCACACGCGGTAGGCCTCGACCACCCGCATGTGGTCCATCTGCTCGGGCAGGTAGATGTCCAGCGTGGGATGCCACGCCGCGGCGTAGATATTCTTCGCGATGGGAAACGGCGCGGTGCGCTGGCCGTCGTAGGCGATGACGTAGAGCCCCGGCGTGGCCACGCGGCTGAAGTCGAAGCGGCTGTAGCGGTAGCGTAGATAGTCACCCCAGGGCACGGGCGTGGCGCTGAACACGGCCTGTTCGCGCCCGTCGGGCAGCACGCGCAGCAGCTGCGCCTGGCCGCCTGGTGGGCTCGCTGGGTCGCGTTCCATCACCGCGATCTTCCGCTGGCCCGGCGCGTAGCCCAGCTGCGAATGGCCGATCACGGTCGGACGCACCCAGTCCGGATCGCCGGCGCCGGCGAGCGTCCATTGCAGCACCGTGCCGGTCTTGCCGGCGGGCAGCAGCTGGCGCAGCACGAACCAGCCGTTCTGGGCCTGGTCGCGGCCGTCGTAGAGGCCGATCGTGCCGTCCGCCGAGGCCACCGTGACCCGCACGCGGGCATCGTCCGGGGCCAGCACGAAGCGGTGGCCGCGGGCCAAGGGCAGCGGCTCGGGGCGCTGCCCCGCGGCCACGTGCGTCATCCCGCTGGACGGATACAGCGGAAACGGATGCGCGACGCCGTCGGCGAAATAGCTGTGGTGGAAGTAGGCCGAGGGCAGGAATTCCAGGTTGAACCCGGCCTTGCCTTCCAGCGCCTTGGGCAGCGGCTGGTCCAGCACCACGCTGACGACGAGCGTGTCGCCGTCCTGCCGTGCGTGGATGCGGTAGGCGAACCTGTAGTCGGGGTAGGCCAGGCGGACGTCGATGCTGCCCCTGGCCGGGTCGACCTTGCGGCTGGCGAACGTGCCGGTCGGATCCCACTGGCCGGGCGTGGCCGACAGCCGGACGTCGCCATTGGTCGCGATGCGCCGGTCGTGGTCGATGATTTCCACGCCACTCATCTTGGCGCCGCTGAACAGCCCGTCGTAGCGGTTGCTGAAGACCAGCACGTCGAAACCGCGGGATGCGTAGTAGCCCTTGTCGTTCAGGGTCAGCGTCTGCTGCGCTGCCGGCTGCGCGGTCGCCGGCGCGATGGCGGCCGTCATCGTCAGGACGGCCGCGGCCAGGAGGGGAGGACGGGGCTGCGCGCGACGGATCGTGGTGGGCCGGGCCATCGGTATCGTTTCCATGCGGAAGTGATAGCGCTAACACTAGCAGAAGCGTGCGTCGGGAAAAGGGGGGGCGTACGGCTTCACGCCTTCACGGTAGCTGCAGTATCGCTTCTGTTTCCGGGCCGAGCTGGTGCGGGACGGGTTGGGCGCGGCGCTTCGACTCCGCCCGCTGCGCGGGCTACGCTCAGCGTGAACGGTTGGGGGGCGAAGCGGCGCTTGAAGCCAGTCGCTCAGGCCTCGCCGGGAGATGGCCGGGGTCAGACGTAGGCCGTTCCGGCCAGCGCAGCGTTGACGCCGGTGAAGCCGCGTTCCAATACGCTCGCGAAAGCCGCGGCGGGTTGGCGTTTCTCGCGGAAGGCGCGCAGCGCTTCGCCGTAGGCGACCACCAGGGTGTCCATCAGCATGGCGGCGGCGAGACGGGCGTGGGGATCGGTGGTCGGCTTGCCCGCCGCGTCGGCCAGCATGGCGGCCAGATCGTCGGCCAGCGTGCCCCGGAGCCGGTGCGCATGGGCGACCAGGGCCGGGCTGGCGGCGACGGTGCGCCAGAACCGGAGGGGGCGCCGGTTGATCCTGAAGATGGGGTGTCGGTCTTCCAGCAGGGCGCGCATCAGGGCCTGGAAGGCGTGGACGGGCGATTGGTTGCCGCGGCCAGCGAGCGCCTGGCGGACCAGCGCGCGGCTTTCCTCCTCGCGGTCGAAGACCAGGTCTTCCTTGCGCGGGAAATAGTTGAACACCGTCTTGCGGGCGACGCCCGCCGCGCGCGCGATCTCGTCGATCGAGACGTTTTCGAAGCCGCGTTCGATGAACAGGCGCGTGGCCACGTCCGAGATCGCCTGGCGTGTGGCGGCCTTCTTGCTGTCGCGCAGACCGGGCGGGTTTGACATGGCGAGGCTCGCTCCGTAAAACTTATACTCAGTGTAACAATTTTCGCTGCCATCGGCGGGCCCGGCCGGGCCGCTCGAGGATAGTCCCTTGACCCATGATGTCGTGATTGCCGGTGCGGGCCCCGTCGGCCTGTTCCTCGCCTGCGAGCTGCGCCTCGCGAACGTCTCCGTGCGGGTGCTGGAGCAGGCCGCGGATCCGCACTCGCCGTTGAAGCGCCTTCCGTTCGGCCGGCGCGGCTTGTGGGCGTCCAGCCTCGACGCCTTCCACCGTCGCGGCATGCTGGAGGACATCACGATGCCGACGGCGGCGGGCGTCGGTTTCGGCAGCGGCGCCATGGCGGGCGGCCCGGGCGCGCCACGGCCGGCCGGGCATTTCGCCGGCATCCCGTTCGACTACGACGACATCGACGCCGCGCGGTGGCCGTATCGCCTGCCGGATTCGCCGGTCGCCAACGTGTCGTGCGACATGGCGCATCTCGAATCCGTGCTGGCGGCGCGGGCGGACGCGATGGGCGTCGAGGTGAGGCGTGGCGTCGGGGTCGAGGGTTTCGAGGCGTCGGACGAGGGTGTGACCCTCCGCGCCGGCGGCGAGACCATTCGCGCGGGCTGGCTGGTGGGTTGCGACGGCGCCCGCAGCACGGTGCGCAAGGTCGGCGGCTTCGGCTTCGTCGGCACCGATCCGGAGTTCACCGGCTATTCCGTGCTGGTCGATATCGCCGATCCCGGGAAACTCCGCCCGGGCCGCAACTACACGCCGGCGGGCATGTACATGCAGGGGCAGCCCGGCTACATCGCCATGGCCGATTTCGACGGCGGCGCGTTCCATCGCACCCGGCCGCTCACGCTCGAACACGTGCAGGCGGTGTTGCGGCGTATCGCCGGTGTCGACGTCACCCTGACGGCGCTCAGGGCCGGCACCACCTGGACCGACCGCGCCTACCAGGCGGCGACGTACCGCAAGGGCCGCGTGCTGCTCGCCGGCGACGCCGCGCACATCCATTCCCCGCTGGGCGGCCAGGGACTCAACCTGGGCTTCGGCGATGCGATGAACCTGGGCTGGAAGCTCGCCGCGACGATCCGCGGCGACGCGCCGGCCGGCCTGCTCGACAGCTACGAGCGCGAACGCCTTCCGGTGGGCGCGCAGGTGCTCGACTGGTCGCGCGCCCAGGTCGCGCTGATGCGGCCGAGCCCGCATGCGCGCGCACTCGAGGCGATCCTCCGCGACCTCATCGGCACGCGCGACGGCGCCACCTACTTCGCCGAGCGCGTATGGGGCATTTCCGTGCGCTACGACCTCGGCAGCGACCACCCGCTGGTGGGCCGCAGCGCGCCCGACTTCGAACTGGCCGACGGCACGAAGCTCGGCGAGCGGCTGAGGTCGGGCCAGGGCCTGTTGCTGGATTTCGATGCCCGCGCACCGCTGCAGGCGCTGGCGACGCGCTGGGGCGACCGCATCGCCTACGTCGCCAGCACCGCGAAGGACACGCTGGGCCTGGGCGCCGTGCTGGTGCGGCCCGATGGCGTGGTGGCCTGGGTCGCCGAATCCGCGCCCGACCCGGACCAGGCGGCCGGGGCATTGTCGCGATGGTTCGGCCAGCCCGGATAGCGGGGAATCGAAAACCTTTCAGCTTCCGCGCCGCTTCGTCACGGGCTCAGGCAGGAGGAATGTTCGCGGTCGAAGATGCACCTGCCGCGGACGCCACGGAAACCCGGATCCCTATCGTGCCGGCAAGCGCTCGAACGTGGGCAGGCCCTCGGGAATCAGGTGGAAGGCCTGCTTGTCGATGGTGAAGATGGCCACCTGCGGGCCACCGAACAGGCCCGGGTCGTCGAGCGTGCCGACCTTGAGGATCACGGCCGGGGTGTCCGGCCGCAGCGTGACCAGGTGCGTACCGCAGTCCGCGCAGAACTCGCGCGTGACGGGTCGTTCGAGGTCGCTGCGTGAAAACCGCTTGGGTTGTCCTTTGGTATACCGGAAGCCGCTGGATGGCATCAGCATGAACATGTGGGGCGCCCCGCCGCTGATGTACTGGCACTCGCGGCAATGGCATTGCCCTTTCATCATGGGCTTTCCCTCGGCCGCGTAGCGCACCGCACCGCAGTAGCACCCGCCTTCCAGCTTCACTACGTCATCGTGGCTGCCTGCATTCATGCGTTGGTCCTCGGGTTCGGGCATGGCGGGTTTTCGTGGCGGATCCTGCGCCGGGTCGGTCCTGGCCCTGCGCAGCTTGCTCGGCCACCCACGGGACTGCAAGGCGTGGCCCGGTGGGTCCCGCCGGACCGCTTGACGGCATATTGTTGTGTATGCACAATAGTTTCATGAACACAACTATATCGGGACCCGGACGGGCCCAGGCACGCCCCAACCTCATCCTCGCCATCTGCTGCCTGAGCCTGCTGATGGTGGCGATGGACGCCACCATCGTGAACGTCGCGCTGCCGTCGATCCGGCGCGACCTGGCCGCGTCGGTCTCCTGGCTGCAGTGGGTGGTCGACGCCTACACCATGGTGGTGGCGAGCCTGCTGATGCTGGCCGGTTCGATGGCCGACCGCTTCGGGCGCCGCCGTGTGTTCATGACGGGGATGGCGCTGTTCATGCTGGGCTCGCTGCTGTGCAGCCTGGCGCCGGGCATCCATGGCCTGGTCGCGTTCCGCGTCGTGCAGGCGCTGGGCGCCACCATGCTCAATCCGGTCGCCATGTCGATCATCGCCAACACCTTCCACGAGCCCAGGGCCCGCGCGCGTGCCATCGGCATCTGGGGCGCGGTGGCCGGCGTGTCGATGGCGCTGGGGCCGGTGATCGGCGGCGCGCTGACGGAGAGCGTCGGCTGGCGCTCGATCTTCTGGGTGAACCTGCCGGTCGGCGCCGCGGCGATGCTGCTGGCGGCGCGCTACATCCCGGAATCGAGGGCGCCGCATCCGCGGCGGGTCGACCCGGTCGGGCAGGGGCTGGTGTTCACCATCCTGGCGAGCGTGACCTATGGAGTCATCGAAGGCCCGCATGCGGGATGGGGTTCGACGACGATCGTCGGGCTCTTCGCCGTGGCCGCGCTGTCGCTGTGCGCCCTGCTCGCCTACGAGCCGCGGCGCCGCGAGCCGCTGATCGACCTGCGCTTCTTCCGCAGCGCGCCGTTCAGCAGCGCGACCCTGATCGCCGTATGCAGTTTTTCCGCGTTCTCCGGCTTCCTCTTCCTCAACGCGCTCTACCTGCAGGACGTGCGCGGGCTGTCGGCGTTCCAGACCGGCCTGTGCACGCTGCCACTGGCGCTGGCGACCATCCTCTGCTCGCCGTTGTCCGGCCGCCTGGTCGGCGCGTACGGGGCGCGCCCGTCCCTGCTCGCCTCGGGCGCGGCCACCCTCGCCAGCGCGCTGCTGATGACGCGGCTGACGGCGACCACGCCAATGTCATTGCTGCTGTTCACCTACGTCATCTTCGGCATCGGCTTCGGCATGGTGAACGCCCCGATCACCAACACCGCCGTGTCCGGCATGCCCAAGGCGCAGGCCGGCCTCGCCGCGGCGGTGGCGTCCACCAGCCGGCAGATCGGCGCGTCGCTCGGCGTGGCGCTGGCCGGCACCATCCTGGGCGCGCATGTGCACGACGGCTTCGCCGAGGCGTCGCATCCCTTCTGGTGGCTGGTCACCGGCGGTGGCGTCGCCGTGGTGGTGCTCGGCTGGCTATCCGACACGCCATGGGCGCGCGGGACGACCCGCCATGCGGCACACTTGCTGGACGAAGCGCCTGCGGGAGCGACCGCATGACCCGACCCACTGACAACGACAGCGAGGCCGACGCCCTGTGGCAACGGATGGTCGGGCTGGTGTGGGAAACGCGCCGCGACTGGCGCCGCAAGGTGAGCGAGGCCACCGGGCTGCCGTTCAGCCGCGTGCGCATCCTGTGGCGGCTGGTGGATGCGCCGATGACCCTGCGGCAGATCGCCGACGACACCGGCAGCGACGCACCGGCCACCACCGTGGCGGTGAACGACCTGGAAGGGCGCGGGCTCGTCGAGCGGCAGCCGCATCCGGAAAGCCGCCGCGCGAAGCTGGTCTCGCTGACCCGCGCGGGGCGGAAGGTCGTCGAGCAGATGCACCGCACCGTGCGCGACGACGCGCCGGCGGGCCTGCAGCAGCTCTCGGCGACCGACCTCGCGCATCTGCGCCGCATCCTGGAACGGATCGAGCGCGGCGAACGCTGAGAACCCATGCGTTCCATGAAGTAGAAAACCACGGGCCGGTGGCCTCATGGCCCTCGCCCGTCATTCCGGCGCAGGCCGGAGGCGCCTTATCAACAGACGAAGGTCTGGTCATCCAGTAGCCGTGAGGCCCGAGCAGGCGTGGTCGCTACTGGATGACTCGCTGCGCTCGCCCCTTCGGGGCCGCCCTGCGGGCGTTCTGCGCGCTGCGCGCTTGTCCGGCCTGCGCCGGGATGACGGGCCGGATAGGCGGTCGCCACCAGAAATGGACTCGCCTTCTCGCTGCACCTCGCCCGACGCGGTAGGAGGCACTCAGGCCGCGATGTCCAGCGACCGCCCTTCGCGCCACGACCGCGTCGCCAGCTCCGCCAGTTCCAGCGCCTTGATCCCGTCCTCGAGGGTGGTGCGCACCGGCGTGCCGTGGCACAGCGCGTCGAGGAAGTGCTCGATCTCCAGTGCGTAGGCCTCGCGGTAGCGTTCGAGGAAGAAGGCCTCGGGCGTGTCGCTGCTGATCGACTGCTCGCCCCAGGCCACGACCTGGGTGGGGCGCACGTTGCCGGCCTGCAGCAGGCCGCGGCTGCCGAGCACTTCGAAGCGCTGGTCGTAGCCGTAGGCGGCGCGGCGCGAGGTGTTGATCTGGCACAGCGCGCCGCCGCGGGTGCGCAGGGTCACGGCGGTGTGGGAGAGGTCGCCGGCGGCGGCGACCCCGGGCAGGCCGGGGCAGCCGCCGGTGGCGTGGACGGCGACGGCTTCGTCGCCGAGGATCCAGCGGAAGATGTCGAAGTCGTGGATCAGCATGTCCTTGAACACGCCGCCGGACCGCGCGAGGTACTCGACCGGCGGCGGCGCGGGGTCGCGGCTGGTGATGACGAGCGTTTCCGGCGTGCCGATCTCGCCGGCGTCCAGGCGCCGCTTGAGCGCGGCGAAGGTGGGGTCGAAGCGGCGCTGGAAGCCGATCATGCAGGTGACGCCCGCCGCGCGCACGGCGGCGGCGCAGGCACGCGCGCGTTCCACGTCGAGATCGACCGGCTTCTCGCAGAAGATCGCCTTGCCGGCCGCTGCGGCGCGCTGGATCAGGTCCGCGTGCGTGTCGGTGCTGGAGCAGATCATCACCGCTCGCACCGCGGGGTTGGCCAGTGCCTCGTCCGCCGAGGCGACGCGTGCGCCATGCCGTCCGGCCAGCGCCGTGGCCGCCTCCGCGTTCATGTCCACCACGCAGCGCAGCCGCGCGCGGGCGTGCCGCGCGAGGTTGCCGGCGTGGATGGTGCCGATGCGGCCGGCGCCGAAGACGGCGACGTCGATCCGTTCAGTCATCGTATCCCCCAGGGTGGGACGTCTCTTCGAGCTTGAGTTCGAGCTTGTAGGCCAGCGCCACGAACAGCGACTGGCACAGGCAGAGGGTGCTGGCGAGCCCGCGGAAGCCGAACGCGCTGCCTTCGCTCACCTTCAGCGTGACCCTGGCCTCGCTGCCCAGCGGGCCGAGCGCGCTGTCGGTGATGGCCAGCACGTGGGCCTTGTGCTGCTGTGCCACCCGGCTGCAGTACAGCGTCTCGCGGCCGTACGGCGGGAAGCTGATCGCGACGAGCACGTCGTTCCTGCCGATGCTGCGGATCTGCTCGTGGTACATGCCGCCCAGGCCGCTGACCAGGTGCACCCGCTTGTGCGTGTGCTGCAGCGCGTAGACGAAGTAGCTGGCGATGCTGAAGGTGCGCCGCACCGCGACCACGTAGATGTTCTCGGCCTTCACCAGCAGGTCGACCGCGGCGTTGAAGCGCTTGTTGTCGAAGTCGCCGGCCAGCTCGTCCAGGCCGGCGCGGCTGGCGTCGATGAAGCGCCGCGCGATCTCGGCCGGGCCCATCGCCTGGCCGCCCGCGATCGCCTGGCGCACGCGTTGCTGGTAGCTGCGCGTCGGCGTCACGGTGTCGGTGTAGTGGCTGCGGAACACCGACTGCAGTTCGCGGAAGCCGGAGAAGCCGAAGCGCTTGGCGAAGCGCACCACCGCGGAAGGATGCACGCCGCTGCCCTCGGCCACTTCGTTGATGCGCTGGACCATGATGTTCGCGCGCTGCCGCTCGAGGTAGCTGGCGATGCTCTGCAACTGCGGCGGCAGCGTCTCGAAGTCGCGCGCGATGTCCAGCAACAGGTCGTCGACGGTCTTCGGGCTGCTCATGGGTTCCATCGCCATTGGTTGGTGCGTAGCAACAAGTGTATCAATCCGCCGCCACCGGCCGCGGTCGCCAACCGGCGGCCCAGCGCGAGGGGCGCGGCCCCATCACGAAGTCCAGCGTGCCGCCGGCCACGATCTGCGCGTGGCTGATCACCGGGACGTCGAGCGGCTTGCCGTTGAGCGTGGCCGACTGGATGTAGACGTTGGTGGCGGAGTTGTTCTTCGCGGTGATGGTGAACGTCCTGCCGCCCGGCAGGTGCACAGCCACGCGCGAAAACAGCGGGCTGCCGATCATGTACTCGGCCGAGGCCGGGTTGACCGGGTAGAAGCCCAGCGCGGTGAACACGTACCAGGCGGACATCTGGCCGCAGTCCTCGTTGCCGAGGATGCCGGTAGGCGTGTCCGAGTAGGCGTCGGCGGCGATCGCGCGCACCCGCGCCTGGGTCTTCCACGGCGCGCCCATGAAGTCGTACAGGTAGCCGTAGTGGTGGCTGGGCTCGTTGTCGTGGTGGTTGTGGCCACCGTCGAAGTGCGCGTCCAGCTTCGTCTGGGCCGCGGCCGGGCCGCCCAGCAGGGCCACGGTGCCGCCGATGTCGTGCAGCGCGGCGAACAGGTAGACCCATTGGTCGCCCTCGGTCCAGCCTTCGTCCGGCGAGGCCCAGGAGCCGTCGGCATTGCGGGCCTGCATGAAGCCGCGCGCCGGGTTGAACAGCTTGCGGTAGTCCAGCGAGCGCTCGAGGAAGTGCGCGTAGTCCTGTTCGTGGCCGGTGGCCTTGGCCACCTGCGCCACCGCGTAGTCGTCGTAGGCCTCTTCCAGCGTGCTGGAGGCCGATTCGGCGACCTTGTCGGCGGGGATGTAACCCAGCTTCAGCGCGTAGGTCAGCCCGGCACGCGCCTCGTAGGGCGTGTGCGGTTCGCGGTCGAACCAGCGCCGCGTGGTGTCGCCGTCCGGCGGCACGGTGGCGTCCTTGCGCACGGCTGCGTAGGCGCGCTGCCAGTCGAAGCCCTTGAAGCCCTTGGCGATGGCCTCGGCGACCAGCGAATCGGCGTGGGTGCCGATCATGATGTTGGTGTAGGACGGGTTGGGCCACTTCGGCATCCAGCCGCCCTCGTCGGCGTCCTGCAGCAGCGCCGTCACCATGTCGTCGATGCGTTCGGGCGCGACCAGGGTGAGCAGGCTGTTCTCGGCGCGGAAGGTGTCCCAGATCGAGTAGTCGGTATAGGAGACGCCCTGGTGCACCTGGTCATCGAAGGCGCTGTAGTAGCGGCCGTGCTCGGAGGCCAGCCGCGGGTACAGCAGCGCGTGGTAGAGCCCGGTGTAGAAGATGTGCCGCTGCGCCGTGGTAGCGCCGTCGATGTCGAAGATGCCCAGCTTGCGGTTCCAGGTGGCCTTGAGCGCCGCGCGCGTGCCGTCGAAGTCCCAGCCCGGCAGTTCCGCGCCGAGGTTCGCCTGCGCCTGGGCCAGGCTGATGAACGAGGTGCCCACCTGCGCCTCGATGGGCTGGCCGGCGGCGGTGTCGAAGGACACGTAGGCGCCCACGTTGTCGCCCTCGACCTGGGTGTGGTTGCCGGGTCGCACCAGCACGCCCTGGTAGACGCTCTGCGCCTTGAACGGCTGCCGGAAGCGCACCACGAAGTAGCCCTTGAAGTTCGGGAGCTTCAGCGGCCCGAGGTCGGCGTCCTGGCGGTCGGGGTTGTAGCCGCGGATCTCGTGCCTGCGCACGTCCACCTCGACGTAGCCGTGGATGCCCGGACGGGTCGCCTCGACCAGCACGCCGGCGTTGGACTTCGCCGGGAAGGTGAAGCGCAGGTAGCCGCAGTGGTCGGTCGCGGTCATCTCGGCGCGGATGCGGCGGCCGTCGCTGTCCATCGTCACCGCATAGCCGTAGGGCGTGGCCACCTCGTCCTTGTGCGAGAACTTCAGCTGCCGCGCCTCGGGCGCGTACTTCAGGCCGTCGAGTTCCGGCATCAGGGTGACGTAGCCGTAGTCGCCCATCCAGATCGCCGGCTGGTGCGTGCCGATGAAGCCCTGGATGTGGGTGTCGGCGTCGTTGTACGGGCTCACGCTGACGCGGTTCTGGCGGGTCAGCGGGGTCCAGTTGGTCATGCCGAACGGGGTGGTCACCAGCGGCATGGTGCCGCCGTATTCCGAACCGATGCCGGCGGTGCCGATGTGCGGGTCGACCCAGTCGACCGGCGTGGTCTGCGCGGTTGACGCTGCGAACAACGGCGTCGCTGGCACGGCCAGCGTCAGCGCGAAGACACCGGCGAGGCGGGCGCGGAAGTTCGACGTGATCATGCATGCATCTCCATGAAGCGGGCGACTTCGGCGGCATCAGGCATCGCCGCGAACGAGCCGTGGCGCGTCACCGCCAGCGCGCCGCAGGCGCTGGCGTAGCGCAGGGCGGCGTGCAGGCGCGGCCGGTCGTCGATCCAGCCGTCGAGCCCGGCGGGGCCGATGCCCTGCACGGCGAACTGGTGCAGCAGGCCGCCGACGAAGGCGTCGCCCGCGCCGGTGCTGTCCACCATGTCGACGCGGTAGCCGGGCAGCTCGCCGCGGGCGCCGGGGCGGAACCAGCGCAACGGCCGTTCCGCGTCGGTCACCACCAGCAGGCGCGTGGCGCCGCGCCACAGGCGCTCCAGCAGCGCCTCTTCGCCGTCGTCGGCGAGCCAGGCGAATTCCTCGGCGCTCAGCTTCACCACGTCCGCCAGCTGCAGTGCCTGCCAGGACGGCGCGCGGGGTTCGCCGTCGCGCGGCCACAGCGCGGGGCGCAGGTTCAGGTCGAAGCTGACCAGGGTGCCGGCGCGGCGCGCGCGCCGCATGCCCTCCAGCGTCGCGTCAGCCAGTTGCGGATCGGTGAGGCTGTTGGAGCAGGCGTGGAAGGCGGCGGTGTCGTCGAAGGCCTGGGCGCGGAAGTGCTCGGCGCGGAACAGCAGGTCGGCGGCGGGCGGGCGGTAGAAGCTGAAGCTGCGTTCGCCGCGCGCGTCCAGGGTGACGAAGGCCAGCGCGGTGTTGGCGGCGTCGGTGCGCGCCACGTCGGCGGTGTCCACGCCGGCCTGCTGCAGGTTGTCGAGCAGGAAGTCGCCGAAGCGGTCCTGCGCCAGCATGCCGGCGAAACGCGCGTGGCCGCCGAGCCGCGCCACCGCCACCGCAGTGTTGGCCGGCGCCCCGCCGGCGAACGGCCGCAGCTGTTGCGCGAAGCCGCGGCCGTCGAAGGCCTGCGCGTGCATGTCGATCAGCGCCTCGCCGAAGCAGAGGATGGAACGTGTCATCGGGACCTCCCCCGGTCCTTCATGGGCGCCTCGGATGGCTTGCCATCCCGGTGCTGGTCCACTGCTGTCCGGAATAGTTGATGATGTCGGTCAAGCGCTTGCGCCAAGGATCGGCAATGGAGCGTGGTGAAGATGGCCCGTTTGCCTTGAAGGGCGGGGCAAAAGGCGCCCTCCCCTGCGTGCAGGGGAGGGTTGGGGAGGGGTGCTCTTGGCTTGAAAGCCAAAGCGTGACCCCCTCCCAACCTCCCCCTGCATGCAGGGGGAGGAGCTCATCCGGCAGTGGAAATAGTCCGCACAGCAGTGGGCCTGCACCGGGATGACGGGCGTTTGGGGATGTTCGAGGTTCCCTTGTGCATGCCATGCCGGGCGTCATGTCAGTCGGCATTGACGTAGATCGGGTTGCCGATCAGCAGCGGCACGCCGGCGGCGGAGCGCACTTCCGCGCGCAGCCAGTGGCGCCTGCCGTCGCTGCGCCAGTCGAAGCCGACGTGCTGGTCGGCGCTGCCCAGGGCGGTGTCGACGGACGGCACGTAGGGCTTGCCGTCCAGGAATACCACCAGCTTCGCGCCCGCCGCGTGCGCCACGTGGATGTCGACATGCACCGAAGCGCCGGCGGCGGCATCGATGGCGTCACCCATCGCCGCGTGCCGGTCGCCGCTCTGCGCGCTCATCTCCAGCAGGCGGTCGCGGCTGCCCTCGGTATCGACGAACACGTGGCCGGCGCGCACACCGTCGAGGATCGCCCGCATCGACAGCGCCTGCGCGTGGACCACGGTGATCGGATGGCCGACCGGGTTGGAGCCGAGGCCGACCGTGTCCTGCGTGGCATTGTGGTTGTCGCTGCCGCCGATGCCGGTGATGCGGTAGCCCCTGGCCAGCTGCTGCTCCCAGAACGGTACGCCGGAGAAGGGCGTGCCGGCGTCGATGCCGTTGACGATCTCGATCGCCTGCACCCGCGCCATGTCGATCGGCGGCTGCGCGGTCCAGCCGCAGCCCATGCAGACCTCGCCGCTGGGGCGGATCGGGTGGTTGATCGAGAGCAGGCCGTGCAGCGGGGCCACCTGCTTCGCCAGCGCGGTCCAGCCCTTCACGTGTTTGCCGTCGACGCGGAAGTCCACCGGCGCGGCGGTGCCCAACAGGCCGGCGTGGCCGGTGAAGGTGGTCAGCTCGCGGCCGGGGATCAGCAGCAGGCGGTCGTAGTACGGCTGCAGCTCGCGCATCGCGTCGAGCTGCGAGGTGGTGTTGTGGTCGGTGATCGCGATGAAGTCCAGCCCGCGCTTCACCGCCGCCTGCACGGTGAGGAACAGCGGGCAGGGCACGCGCTTGCCCGACTGGCTGGGACAGCTGCCGTCGCTGTGCGCGTCGTGCATGTGCAGGTCGCCGCGGTACCAGCCGGGCTGGTCGCGCAGCGGCGGGTTCAGCACGGCCGGTTCCCAGGCGGGATCGTCCGGGCGGTTGAACCAGATCTCGGCGGTGTAGGTGGCGTGGCTGTCCTTGCGGATGTTCGGGATGCCGAGCAGCAGGCGCCAGCGGCCCGGCCGGATCGGCCCCGGCAGGAACGACGGCGTGGCGTCGCTGGTGGCCACGGTGAACAGCCGCTTCGAGCCGCCGGTCCAGCCGCGGAAGCCGTCCTGGCCGTGGAAGCCATCCGGCCCGAGCAGGCCCAGGTCGATGGTGGTGTGGTCCGTGTCGTGGCCGCTGTAGTCGAACTTCACGGTGATGCGGCCGGTGCCCGCGGGCACGCTGAACGGCAGCTCGCGGTAGCTGTGGTTGTCGCTGCCGTCGAGGCTGCCGCGCAGCACCAGGTCGGGGCGTTCGTGCACGGCCTGCGGGGCGTCGGCCATGGCGTACGGGGGCACCGCGCCGGCCAGCAGCAGGCCGGCCAGCAGCAGGCCGAAGCGTCGATGGCGCGCACTCATGGCTGTCCTCCCGCGGCGATGGCGTGGCAGCCGGGCGCGCGCAGCGGATTGCAGCGTGCGGCCCCGGCACCGGGCAACTGTACGCGGTACGGGCTGAAGCGCGGGTCGGGCCGGAGGTAGTCGGTGGAGACATACTGCGCGCCGCTGGCGAAGGCGGCATCGCGGCGGCGGGTGTCGTTGCGGCGCGCCTCGACGGTGTCCGCGTCGGCGCGGGTGCGCACCATATAGCCGGCGGCGACGTCGCGCCTGATCCTCGCCGCTTCGCCCAGCGGGTCGTTGAGAGTGAGGTAGGCCGCGGCGGGCGAGTCCTCGCCGGTGTTGATGAACATCACCCGGCCTTCCAGCGAAGGCCGCGCGCCGCGGTAGAGCGCGACCTTGCGCTCGTGCTCGTCGAGCACGAAGAACTCCTTGCCGCGCGCCTGGCCCAGGGTGGGCCAGTGGCCGGCCCGCACCGCGTCGCGCAGCGTCGGGTAGCGGCCCTGCACGTCGTCGGGCGTGACCAGGTCGGCCGGCGACAGCACCGAGCGGATCTCCGCGTCCAGCGCGTCGAATGCGGCCTCGGTGAAGCGCAGCGGGGCGACGGCGCCCGGTCCTTCGGGGTCGTCCTTGGCGTTGATCAGCAGCATGATCGGCACGTGCCGCGGATGCGCGTGCGACCAGTCGCGGATGATCGTGAGGCAGGCGACGAAGGTCTGGCAGCTGCTGCGGAAGTCGATGTCCGCCATGTGCATCACCTTGAAGCCCGGCTGCTGCATCTGCAGCGTCGCGGCGGGCGACCACGGCGAACGGGCGTAGCCCTTGCGCAGCGCGCCGGGCGGGTGCGCGTAGTAGCCGCCCTTCGGGTCGTAGTAGACGTCCAGCTCCAGCGTGCGCGCGCCGTGGTCGAGCTGCTCGCCGAGCGGGCGGTGGCCGTAGTCGATGCCGTCGGCGCGCGGGTCGCGGGCGCGGTGGGCGGCCAGTTCGGCCGGCGGCATGGCCTGCTTGTAGCTGTTGTGCGTGCCGACCGCCTGCAGGTCGTTCATGTGCAGGGTGCGGTCCAGCGCGGCCAGGTCGCAGCCGGGCGAGGCCTTTTCCAGGTCGCAGCCGGCCCATGCCGCCGTCCATGGCAGCAGTGCGAGCGCGGCGGCAAGGGCGCAGCGGCGCAGGTGGGGCAGCGTGCTCATCCCCTCAGAACCGGTACATGACGGCGGCGCGGTAGGCGCGGCCGAGGATCGGGCGCGCGATGAAGGTGTTGGCGCCCACGTCGGAACTGGCCAGCTCGCCGGCGCGCGGGTTGCCCTCGGTCAGGCCGAGCGAGTTGGTCATGTTGTCGGCGTACAGGAACAGCGAGAGGTTGGTCAGCACGTCGTAGCGGGCGCTGGCGCTCAGCACGTCGTACGCCGGCAGCTTCACCGAGTTGGCGGTGTCCACGTAGCGCTGGCCCTCGTGCTCGTAGGCCAGCTGCAGGCGCAGCCTGCCGTCGAGCAGGTTCAGGCCGGGCACGACGCGGTAGCTCATCTTCGGCACGCGGATCAGCTGGTTGCCGGTGTAGTTGCGCAGCACCGGGCCGCCGCTGGCATCCTTGTCGGTGTAGCGCAGGCCTTCGTACTTCGGGTCCTGGTAGGTGGCGGTCAGCTGCACGTCGAACCAGTCCGTCGGGAACCAGGTGGTCTCCAGCTCCAGGCCCTTGGTCTTGGTGCTGGCGTAGCCGGTCTGCGCCACCGAGGTGTTGTTGTTGGGGTCGAACACGTAGTTGCTGAAGCCGACGTCGTCGTACTTGGTGTAGAACGCGGTGGCGTACAGGTCCAGCCAGCGGTTGGAGAACTTGTAGCCGACCTCGCCCAGCTTCATGGTCTGGATCAGCGGCGTGGCGGTGGCGTTGGTGATGTAGGTGCTGAGGTTGGGCAGGCGGTAGGTGGGCGTCCAGCGCGCGAACACGCCGGTGCGGTCGGAGAACTGGTAGTTGACGCCCAGCGTCCAGCCCAGCTTGTGGAAGCCGTGGTCGTAGCTGACGGTCTGGCCGGTGCCGGTCTTCATGCTGGAGGTGGGGAAGGTGCCGAGGTTGACGTTCTGCTTCAGCTCGACCCAGCCCTTGGTGTTCACATGCTCCCAGCGCACGCCGCCGTCGATGCGCAGGGCGTCGGTGACCTGCCACTCGTCGGACAGGTACAGCGCGTTGGTGGTCGAGCTGCCGTTGGCGTTCTCCCATTCGTAGCCGTAGCTGTAGAAGCCGTTGTCGGTGAGGGTGCCCAGCGGCTGGCCGTTGGCGCCCACCGCCACCAGGTCGAGCAGGCGCGCGCGGTCGCGCGCGTCCAGCAGCACGGTGGAGGAGTAGCGGCTGAAGCCCTGGTTGAAGTGGGCGCGGTAGTAGCCGATGGTGACGTCGTGGCTCTGCCCGCCGATGTCGAACTTGCGCAGCAGCCGCAGGTCGTTGTCGAACTCCTGCAGCGGCATGGTGACGCCGCGCAGGCCGCCGATCACCACCAGGCCGTTGCCGTTCTGGCCTTTGTTGTCGAACACCTGCGCCGGGTTGTCGACGTAGCGCAGCTCCAGGCCGGTGGTGCCGGCCGGCAGGTAGGGCGCCCAGGCCTTGAGGTTCGACGCGGAAGTCAGGAATTTGTCGGCGCTCGACAGCGCGTTGGGGAACATGCCGTTGCGCTGCGTCTTGGTGTCGCTGTAGCGCATCGACTCGGCGAGCTTCCAGTCGGCGCCCAGGTCGTGGTTGAACTTCAGCGTGAGCTGGTCGCGCTTGACGTGGGTGCCCTTGCTGTTGTCGAAGTCGTACAGGCCGCCGTTGGCCTCCTTCATCATGGCGTGCTCGGTCTCCGGCCCGGCCAGCGTGCCGAAGTTGCCGTTGAAGCCGGGCACCGCGCGGATGTCGCCGTTGGCGGTGGTGCGCATGGGGATGCCCAGGTACAGGGCGACGTCGTCGTCCATGTGCTTGACGTCCGCACTGAAGCTGCCGTGTTCGAAGTCCTTGGCGATGTTCATGCGGATCTGGCCGCCCTTGTTGGCGTCGAAGCCCGGGTTGCGGATGCCGTTGTCCTTGCGGTAGAAGCCGCCCACGCCGAACTTCCAGCCGTCGCCCACCGGCGTGCCGTACCAGAAGTCGGCGCGGTTCAGGCCGTAGTTGCCGGTGGTGTACTTGAACAGGCCCTCGGGCGTGTCGCCCACGCGGCGCGGGATGAAGTTGATCGCGCCGGCCGGCGCGTTCGAATAGAACACCGACGAGGGACCGCCGCGCACCACCTCGATGCGTTCAATCGTCTCGTCCAGGCGGAAGGCCTGGTCGGCGTTGAGGTAGCCCAGCGCCGGGTCGTGCTGCACCGGCATGCCGTCCTCCAGCAGGGTGACCGAGCCGAAGCCGTCGACCGGGATGCCGCGCGCGCGGATGTTGCCGCTGGCCTCGCCGCCCGACGCCTCGACCCAGAAGCCGGGCACCGATTTCATCGCCTCGGTGACCGAGGTTGGCGCCTGCATGCGCAGGCGGTCTTCGTCGATGGTGGTGATCGAGTAGCTGGTCTCGGCCTTGGTGCGGGTCTCCACGCCGGAGCGGGCGGTGACGACGACGGTGTTGAGGTCCTTGGCCTTGGTCTGGTCGGCCTGGGTGGCGGGCGTGCCCTGGCGGGTCGTGCCGCTGTCCTGGGCGAAGGCGGGCACGGCGCCGGCGAGCAGCAGGCTGCCGAGCAGGGCCGTGCGGATCGCACTACTGACGGTGTTGGGACGCATCGCGGATCTCCGGTTGGATGGTGGTGGCGTCTGGTCGGGAAGCGACAGCGCTTCGGAGCGCTATCGTCGTTGTGGTCGATGGCCTGGGCATGACGGAAGCGGGAGCGCGCGACTGCATCGGCGGTCAGGCCGCGGCGCTGCCGAAGGAGGGCGGACGGTCGGCGGGGGCGGTGCCGAAGCGCTGGTTTGGCGTGGCGCCCATCACAAACTCCAGCGTGCCGCCCCGCGCCAGCTCGGCATGGCCGATCCAGCTTTTCGTCCATGGCCGGCCGTTCCATGCGACCGACTGGATGTACGGGCGGCCCGGTCCGTTGCCCCGGCTGCGCACCGTGAGCACCCGTCCGCGGCCGACGTCGATCTCCGCATGGGCGAGCAGCGGGCTGCCGAACACGTAGTGGGCGCTGACCGGGTCGACCGCGTACAGGCCCAGCGCGCTCATCACGTACCACGCGCTCATCTGGCCGCAGTCCTCGTTGCCGGCGATGCCGTCCGGCGCCGCCGCGTACATGCCTTCCAGCAGCATGCGCACGCGCGCCTGGGTCTTGTGGTGCGCGCCGGCGTAGGCGTAGAGGTAGGCCACGTGGTGGCTGGGCTCGTTGCCGTGCGCGTACTGGCCGACCATGCCGGCGATGTCCGCCGGCGCGTCGGCGGGCAGGGTGGGGTCCGCCTCGAACAGGCCGTCGAGCTTCGCCACGAAGGCGGCGTCGCCGCCGAACAGCCTGATGTATTCGTACAGGTCGTGCTGGTTGAGGAAGGTGGCCTGCCAGGCGTTGGACTCGGTGAAGTCGCGCCACTGCTTCGAATGGCCCATGCCGCGCGGATCGAACGGCTGCAGCCACGCGCCGTCGCTGCCGCGCGGGCGCATGAACGCGCTTTTCGCGTCGAACAGGTGGCGATAGTTGCGCGAGCGCTGGCGCAGGGTCTTCGCGTCGTCGTGCGCGCCCACCGCCTCGGCCAGATGCGCCATGGCCCAGTCGTCGTAGGCGTATTCCAGCGTCTTGCTGACTGCCTCGGCCTCCTTGTCGCTGGGGAGGTAGCCGAGCTTGCGGTAGTACGACAGGCCGCGGTAGTCGTCGTCCATCGCGCGCTTGCGGAACACCGGCCAGGCCCTGGCGTAGTCGATGCTCTTGAAGCCCTTGGCGTGCGCCTCGGCCAGCACCACCGCGGAGTGGTAGCCGATCATGCAGCCGGTCTCGATGCCTTGCAGCGGCCATACCGGCGGGCCGTCCGGACTCTCGACCGCCATGCGCACCAGGCCATCGACGAGGTCGGGCACGCGCTCGGGCTGGACCAGGGTGAGCAGCGGATGCTGCGCGCGGTAGGTGTCCCACAGCGAGTAGGTGCTGTAGTTGTGCCGGCCCTGCGGCAGTTGGTGCACGGCCTGGTCCATGCCGCGATAGCGGCCGTCGACGTCGCTGAACAGGGTGGGTGCCAGCAGGGTGTGGTACAGCGCGCTGTAGAAGGTCTTCAGCACCGGGGCGGGCGCGTCCTGCACGCGGATGCGGCCCAGCTCGCGCTCCCAGCTGGCGGTGGCGGCGTGCCGCACCTGCTCGAAATCCCAGCCGGGGATTTCCGTGTCGAGGTTGCGCAGCGCGCCGTCGGTGTCCACCGCCGAGAGGCCCACCTTCACCAGCAGTGGCGCACTGCCGGCGTCGGCGACGTGCAGCGCGGCCTTGAGGTGGGCGCCCTTCGCCTGTTTCGCGCCGTGCAGCGGCTGGTCGTCCGAGTACAGCTCGGCGCGGGTGAACGGGCGCGACAGCTTCAACGCGAAGTAGACGTGCCGGCCGTCGGCCCAGGCGTGCACGCGGCGGCCGCCGACCAGGGTGTCGTCGCCGACCACGCGCAGCTCGGCATCGGTGATCTTCGCCGGCTGCGCCGGATCGGTGTGGTAGCCGTGGGCGAGGTCGAGCAGCAGGTGCCCCGCGCCCTTGCGGGCGAAGGTGTAGCGATGCAGGCCGGCGCGCAGCGTGGCGGTCAGCTCGGCGAGGATGTCGTGGTCGCTGAGGCGCACCCGGTAGTAGCCCGGCTGCGCCTGCTCGGAGGCCTGGTCGTAGCGCGAGCGGTAGCCGCGCCCCGGTTGCGCATGGTTGTCCGGCAGAAGCGCCCTGGGATTCGGCACGCCGTCGTACTTCGAGTGGAAGTTGCCGTCCGGCAGGCCGCGGCGGCCCGGTTGCAGCAGCACCGGGCCCTGTGCGGGCATCAACAGCACGTCGAGCATGTCGCCGATGCCGGTGCCACTGAGATGGGTATGCGAGAAGCCCATGATCGAGCCGTCGCCCTGGTGGTAGCCCGAGGCGGCGTCCCAGCCGCTTTCGTGGGTGTCGGGGCTGAGCTGCACCATGCCGAACGGCAGCGAGGCGCCGGGATAGGTATGTCCGTGCCCGCCGGTGCCGGTGAACACGTCGACGTGGCGGGTCCAGCCGCCGGCCGTCGCCGCATCGGTCGCGGGCGCGGCGCGCCCGGCAGCGGCGAACGCCGACGATCGGCCCGGCCGGCTACCAAGCAGCGCCAGCGAGGCCGCGCCTTGCAGGAACTGTCTGCGGGTCACCATTCACGCTCTCCCCCTACGCAAATCGACGACAGGAAAAGGCACTGCACCCGGCGCGGTCGCAACGGCATCCGGAGACGCTGCCGCGCTGATGGAGCAAGGATGCGTGCGCTTCTACCCATTTGCAATTTGCATTGCACAAATTAGTAATCATGGAAATTAAATTCTGTTCATGACCGGAGCATGACCGCTGGCCGAGGAAACGGTTAAAGGTTTCCGTCGACCGGGTTTATCGGTCGCTGCTGTCCGGCGCGGCCCGCGCGCGGCGGGTTCAGTGCGTCGGCATGGCGAACTGCGCGCCGTGGCCCGCGGCGTCGGCCAGCCAGCGTTGCGTCACCGCCTTCTGCCGGGTGTAGAAGCGCACGCCTTCGGGGCCGTAGGCGTGGTGGTCGCCCAGCAGGCTCTTCTTCCAGCCGCCGAAGCCGTGGAACGCCATCGGCACCGGGATCGGCACGTTGACGCCGACCATGCCGGCGTCCACGTGGTGGGCGAACTCGCGCGCCGCGTGGCCGTCGCGGGTGAAGATCGCGGTGCCGTTGCCGTAGTCGCTGTCCCCGATCAGCGCGAGCGCGGCGGCGAGGTCGGCCACGCGCACCACGCACAGCACCGGCCCGAAGATCTCGTCGCGGTAGATGCGCATGTCCGGGGTGACGCGGTCGAACAGGCTGCCGCCGAGGAAGTAGCCGTGCTCGCGGCCGGCCACACGGCAGTCGCGCCCGTCCACCACCAGCTCGGCGCCCGCGGCGACGCCGTCGGCGATGTAGCCGGCGACCTTGTCGCGGTGCTGGGCGGTGATCAGCGGCCCCATCTCGGCCTGCGCGTCCATGCCGTCGCCGACGCGCAGCGCGCGTACCCTGGGCGCGAGCTTCTCGACCAGGGCGTCGGCGGTGGCGTCGCCCACCGCCACCGCGACCGAGATCGCCATGCAGCGCTCGCCCGCCGCGCCGTAGCCGGCGCCGACCAGCGCATCGGCGGCCTTGTCCAGGTCGGCGTCCGGCATCACCACCATGTGGTTCTTGGCGCCGCCGAGCGCCTGCACGCGCTTGCCGCTCGCGGCGCCGCGAGCGTAGATGGCCTCGGCCACCGGCGTGGAGCCGACGAAGCTCACCGCGCGCACCCGCGGATGGTCCAGCAGCGCGTCCACGGCGCCCTTGTCGCCCTGCAGTACGTTGAACACGCCGTCCGGCAGGCCGGCCTCGGTCAGCAGTCCGGCCAGCAGCAGGCTGGCGCCGGGATCGCGTTCGGACGGCTTCAGCACGAAGCTGTTGCCGCAGGCGAGCGCCATCGGGAACATCCACATCGGCACCATCGCCGGGAAGTTGAACGGCGTGATGCCGGCGCACACGCCCAGCGGCTGGCGCACCGTCCAGGCGTCGATGCCGTGGGCGACCTGCCCGGTGTAGTCGCCCTTCAGCAGCTCGGGAATGCCGCAGGCGTACTCGACCACCTCCAGCCCGCGCTGCAGTTCGCCGCGGGCGTCGGAAAGCAGCTTGCCGTGCTCGCGGGTGATCGTGGCGGCGAGCTGGTCCATGTCGCGTTCGAGCAGTTCCCGGAAACGGAACATCACCCGCGCCCGCTTCAGCGGCGGCGTCTGCGCCCAGGCGGGGAAGGCGGCTTCCGCGGCCTTCACGCAGGCGTCCACTTCTTCCGGAGTGGCCAGCGTGATCTCGCCGATCTGCGCGCCGCTGGCGGGATTGTGCAGGGGCATCCGGGCGCCGCGGCCGGCGTGGTGCTGGCCGCCGATGTAGTGGCCGATCGTGGTCGGCGCCGGGGTGGATGCGGAAGCTTGGGCGGACATGTCGAATACCTCTCAAAGATGCGCGGTTTGCTCCCTCTCCCCTCCGGGGAGAGGGCCGGGGTGAGGGGCGGTTCTTGCGGGAAATTTCCATCGAAGTCGTGCGTCGATCGATGCTCGTCGCGAGCACCCGCCCCTCATCCAACCCTCGGGCCACCTTCTCCCCAGAGGGGAGAAGGAGTTAAGTCATCAACCAGTCGTGCGCCGGGTCGTTCCTGAAATGCCACTCGCGCCGCGGCCCGGCCATCACGTTGAGGTAGTAGCCGCGATAGCCGTGCGGCATTACCACCGGGTGGTAGCCGCGCGGCACCATCACCACGTCGTGGTCGCCCGCCGCCATCGACTCGTCGAGGTCGCGCGCGTCGGTGTAGACGCGCTGGAAGGCGAAGCCCTGCGGCGGGTCGATGCGGTGGTAGTAGGTTTCCTCCAGCGCGCTCTCGTCGGGCAGCCGGTCGGTGTCGTGCTTGTGCGGCGGGTAGCTGGAGGAGTGCGCCGCCGGCGTGACCACCTCCACCACCAGCAGCGACTCGGCGGGCTCGGTCTCCGGCAGGATGTCGCAGATGTAGCGGGTGTTGCTGCCCTGGCCGCGCACCGAGCGCTTCATGCCGGCGGCGGGCAGCAGGCGCACCGGCAACTTTCCGCTCGCCGGCGCGGTGGCCAGCGCCAGTTCCACCGCGTCGTGCGCGGTCACCTCGAAGCGGGTGCCGGGCGGGGCGTAGACGGCGTCGGGCGCGCGTTCGTCGAACACGCTGGCGCGGCCACCCAGGTGCTCGAAGCGCTGCGCATCGGCCAGTACGTCGGCGCTGCCGGTGAGCACGACCAGGCAGCCTTCGCGGCCGTCCGGCAGCACCAGCTGCAGGCGTTCGCCCGGCGCCAGGCGCAGGGCTTCGAAGCCCACGTGCTTCCAGCCCGCCGACGCCGGGGTGACCTTGACGATCTCGCGGCCCTGCGGCCGCCCCTTCACCAGCAGGCTCATGCGACCTCCCGATACGGTGAACCGTCGACCAGCGCGCGCAGGGTGCGGTAGCCCTTGGCGGCATAGGCGTAGCTGGGCGCGACGGCGGGATCCTGTTCGGCCTCGACCACCAGCCAGCCCCGGTAGCCGTGCGCGCGCAGACGCTCGACGATCGCGGCGAAGTCGATGGCGCCGTCGCCGGGCACGGTGAACACGCCGTTCAACACCGCGTCGAGGAAGCTCCACTGGCGGTTGAACGCGTGGCGGACCATCGCCGGGCGCACGTCCTTGCAGTGCACGTGGCAGACGCGGTCGATGTGCCGGTCGAGGATGGCCAGCGGATCGCCACCGCCGAAGTACGCGTGGCCGCTGTCGAACAGCAAGCCCACCTCCTGGCCGGTGCGTGCCATCAGGCGGTCGATGTCGCCGGGCGATTCCACGTAGGCGCCCATGTGGTGGTGGTAGGCCAGCCGCACGCCGTGCCGCAGCAGGTGGCGGCCGAACGCGGTGAGCCGTTCGCCGTAGCGCTTGAAGGCGTCGTCGTCGCGGAAGCGCGGCCGCTTGTACAGCGGCACCGACGGCTCGCCCTGGATCGCATCGGCCACCTCGCCGTACACCATCACCGCGCAGCCGTTTTCGGCGAGCAGGCGCAGGTGCGGCGCCACGGCCGCGATTTCTTCCTCCACCGAACGCTGCGCGAGCCGGCCCGAGTACCAGCCGGACACCACCTCCAGCCCGTAGGCGGCCATCAGCACGCGCAGGGCCGCCGGCTCGCGCGGGAACTTGTTGCCCAGCTCGAAGCCCTGGTAGCCGATCGCGCGGCCCTCGGCCAGCGCGGTCGCCAACGGCGTCTCGCCGCCCAGCGCGGGCAGGTCGTCGTTGCTCCAGCCGATCGGGTTGATGCCGATCTTCACCTCGAAGGGGCGGGTGGCTGCCTGGTCAGTCATGGGTCTTCCCATCCTGATTCTTCCCGGGGTTGGAACCGGACCGTTTCTGCACGGCCGCCTCGTACTCGCGCCGCGCGGCACGCACGCTTTCGCGCCCGGACACCTCGGGCACGGCCACCTCCCACCAGCAGCCGCCCTCGGCGGTGGTGCGGCGGTGGTCGGTGTCGATGGCGATCAGGTAGGTGCGGGTGGCGGCGCGGGCGCGCTGTAGCGCCTGTTCGAGTCCGGCGAGGTCGCGCACGTGTTCCGCCTCGGCGCCCATCGCGCGCGCGTGCGCCGCGAAGTCGATGGCCGGTACGCCGTCCGGGCCGTGCAGGCAATCGCCCAGCATGTTGTTGAACGGCGCGCCGCCGCAGGCCTGCTGCAGCCGGTCGATGCAGCCGAAGCCGCGGTTGTCCAGCACGATCACGACCAGCTTGCGGCCGAGCATCACCGAGGTGGCGATCTCGGCGTTGAGCATCAGGTAGCTGCCGTCGCCGACCATCACGACCACCTCGCGCTCGGGCCGGGCCATCTTCACGCCCAGGCCGCCGGCGATCTCGTAGCCCATGCAGGAGTAGCCGTATTCCATGTGGTAGCCGCCGGGCGTCTCGGTGCGCCACAGCTTTTCCAGCTCGGCCGGCAGCGTGCCGGCGGCGCCGACTACGATGTCGTGGCGCGCGGAGTCGGCGCACGAACGCTGCACCGCGCCGATGACTTCGCCTTCGTAGGGCAGCGTGCCCGCCGGCAATTCGCGCCGGCCGGTGACGCGGTCCACGATGGCGCGCCAGTCCGCCGCGGCGCGTTCGGCGCGCGTGCGCCAGGCGTCGTCGGTGCGCCACGGGCCGAGCGCGGCGGACAGCGCGTCGAGCCCCAGCCGCGCATCGGCGACGACTTGCACGCCGCCGCCCTTCAGCGCATCGAAACCGTCGACGTTGAGGGTGACGATGCGCGCCGCGCGGTACAGCGCGTTGGAGCCGGTGGTGAAGTCCTGCAGGCGGGTGCCGACCGCCAGCACCAGGTCGGCCTCGGCCAGCAGCCCGTTGGCGGCGGTGCCGCCGCTGACGCCGGCCGGCCCCAGCAGCAGCGGGTGGTGCCACGCCAGCGCGCCCTTGCCGGCCTGGGTCTCGGCCACCGGCACGCCGTGCGTCTCGGCGAAGCGGCGCAACGCCTCGCCGGCGCCGGCATAGAGCGCGCCGCCGCCGGCGATCAGCACCGGCCGCTGTGCTTCGCGCAAGGCCTGCGCGGCCTCGGCGATGGCGTCGTCGGCCGGCGGCATGCAGCGGAACGCATGCACGCGCTCGGCGAAGAAGCTTTCCGGCCAGTCCCAGGCCTCGGCCTGCACGTCCTGCGGCAGCGCGAGGGTGGCCGGGCCGCACAGCGCGGGATCGGTCAGCACGTGCAGCGCGCGCGGCAGGGCGCTGAGCAGTTGCTCCGGCCGCACGATGCGGTCGAAGTAGCGCGACACCGGGCGGAAGCAGTCGTTGACGCTCACCGTGCCGTCGCCGGGCTCCTCCAGTTGCTGCAGCACCGGGTCGGGCGCGCGCGAGGCGAACACGTCGCCCGGCAGCAGCAAGACCGGCAGGCGGTTGACATGGGCCAGCGCGGCGGCGGTGAGCAGGTTGGTGGCACCGGGGCCGATCGACGTGGTCACCGCCATCATCTGTCGCCGCATCCGCGCCTTGGCGTAGGCGATCGCGGCGTGGGCCATCGCCTGCTCGTTGTGCGCGCGCCACGTCGGCAACCGTTCGCGCGCGTGGTACAGCGCCTCGCCGAGGCCGGCCACGTTGCCGTGGCCGAAGATCGCGAACACGCCCGCGAACAGCGGCAGCAGCGCACCGCTGTCCTCGTCGCGCACCCGCTGCGCGGCGAGGTAACGCACCAGCGCCTGCGCCATCGTCAATCGCACGGTGGCGCTCATGCCGCGACCCCGTCGTGCATGCGCGACCCGCGCGCCTGCCGCCACAGGTCCGCGAGTTCGGCGAACTGGCGGGCGGCGTCCGTCACCAGCGCCGCGTCGTCGATCCCGCCCTGCAGCCACGCCCGCGCCGGCCCCAGGAACAGGCTGCGGCCGACCGCGAAGCCGCGGCAGCTGGCGCTGCGCGCGGCGGCCTGGAAGCCCTCGGCCAGCTCGGCGAACGGCGCGTTGAGGCCGAGCAGCACGACGCCGCGGCAGTACGGATCGCGCGCGGCGATCAGTGCGTCGATCGCGGCCCAGTCCGGTGCCGGCAGCGGCGCCAGCTTCCACCACTCGGGGCGGAGCCCCAAGTTGTAGATGCGCTTCATCGCGCGCAGCACGCGCTCGCCGGGCGTGCCGGTGGCGTCCGGGTTCGGCGGCGGGATCACTTCCAGCAGCAGCTCATGGCCGCTGTGCAGCACGGCGTCGTACAGCGTGCACAACTGGGTTTCCTGCTCCAGCCGCGCTTCCGGCTCGCCGTCGGGATCGAACGGCACCAGGCATTTGACGACGTGTTCGGCGGGCCAGTGCTGCAGCTGGCTGCCGACCGAGCGGCCGAACTCGAACTCCAGCGGGTTGGAGCCGGGCATCTCCACCGGGCGGCCGATCCACCAGCCGCGACCGGTGGCCGCGTGCAGGGCGTCCTGGCCGTAGCGCTGGTCGATCAGCACGCCCACGCGCCCGTGCAGGCCGAGTGCCTGCTCGGTGCGGGCCACCGCCTCGACCAGCAGTTGCTTGAGCCGCGGCAGGCGCGATTCGTCCGCGCCGCACTCGCGCGCCAGCTCGTGGAACTGGCTGCGATGGTCGAAGGCGAACACGTGCAGGTCGTTCCAGGCCCGGCGCGGCACGCTGGCGCGGTGCAGGTGGGCCAGTTCGCGGTCGGCGTCGGGGCGTGGCAGGCGTTCGCCGCGGGCAAGGAAGTAGTCCAGCTCCGCGCGGCTGGGCATCGCCGGCGCGCAGCCGTGCCGCGACACCACCAGCGCGCCGCAGGCGTTGGCGTAGGCGCAACTGCGCTCGATGCCTGCCCCGCGCAGCCAGCCGTACAGGAAGCCGGACAGGAAGGCGTCGCCGGCGCCGAGCACGTTGAGCACTTCCACGCGGGTACCGGCGTAGCCCGGTGCCTGGTCGAGGTCGGCCGGGACGTCGCCCTCGAGCACGCTGCAGCCGGATGCGCCGCGCTTCACCACCAGGGTGGCCGCGGTGACCGCGCGGACCGCGCGCAGGGCGGCGACCAGGTCGGTGGCGCCGCCGGCGATCTGGAACTCCTCCTCGGTACCGACGACCAGGTCGAAGCGCGGCAGGATCGCCTGCAGGTGCGCGGTGACGCCGGCGTCGGCGATGAAGCGGGTCTGGCCGTCGGCGCGGCCGGTGAGGCCCCACAGCACCGGGCGGTAGTCGATGTCCAGCACGGTGCGCACGCCGTGGCGGCGCGCGATGTCCAGCGCCTTCACGCTGGCCGCGTGCACGCGGGGCGTGGAGAAATGGGTGCCGGTGATCGCCAGCGCGCGGGCGGAGGCGACGAAGGCCTCGTCGATATCGTCCTCGCACAGCGCCATGTCGGCGCAGTTCTCGCGGTAGAAGATCAGCGGGAAGGTGTCGCGGTCCTCGATGCCGAGCAGCACCAGCGCGGTCAGCCGTTCGCGGTCGATGCGCACCTGGCCGGTGTCGCAGCCTTCGCGCTGCAGCGTCTCGCACAGGAAGCGCCCCATGTGGTCGTCGCCGACCCGGCTCAGCATCGCCGTGCGCAGGCCGAGCCGCGCGGTGCCGAAGGCGACGTTCGCGGACGAGCCGCCCAGGTACTTGGCGAAGCTGCTGGCGTCCTCCAGCCGGGCCCCGGGCTGCTGGGCGTAGAGATCCACCGCGAGGCGGCCCAGGCAGATCAGGTCGTAGGTGCGTTCGTTCATCGCTGGCCAGTGTGGGGGAGTGGGGACGGTCGAAGGGGACTCAGGCGGTGGCGCGGCCTTCCAGTTCGTCGAGCAGGCCGCGGATCTCGGCGTTGCCGGACATCATCTCGAGCACTTCCGCCTCGCCGATGTCGCCCTTGGCGAAGCTGCCCAGCGAGCGGCCGCGGTTGAGCACGGTGAAGCTGTCGCCGACCGGGTAGGCGTGGTGCACGTTGTGGGTGATGAAGACCACCGAGATGCCGCGTTCGCGCGCCGCGTGGATCAACTTGAGCACGTTGCAGCTCTGCTTGACCCCGAGCGCCGCGGTGGGCTCGTCCAGGATCAGCACGCGGGCGCCGAAGTGGATCGCGCGCGCGATCGCCAGGCACTGCCGTTCGCCGCCGGACAGGGTGCCGACCGGCTGCTGCGGCGAGCGCACGTGGATGCCCATCTCGGCGAGCTTCGCGACCGAGACCTCGGCCGCGTGCTTCATGTCCATCACCGGGATCACGCCGAACAGCTTCCGCACCGGCTCGCGCCCGGCGAAGAAGTTGCGCGCCACGCCCATCAGCGGCACCAGCGCCAGGTCCTGGTAGACGGTGGCGATGCCGCGGTCCAGCGCCTCGCGTGGCGACTTGAAGTCCACTTCTTCGCCATCGACCAGGTAGCGGCCGCGGTCGGGGCGGTGTACGCCGGCGAGCGTCTTGATCAGGGTGGACTTGCCGGCGCCGTTGTCGCCGAGCAGGCAATGCACCTCGCCGCGGCGCAGGCGCAGGGTGACGTCCTGCAGCGAGATTACCGTGCCGAAGAACTTGCTGACGCCTTCGAGCTGGAGGATGTAGTCGTGCTGGTCGGCGGTCGTCATGGCGGCATCCTCACTGGCCCGCACCGGCGCGCGAGCGGCCGGCCTGCGAGCGTATGTAGTGGTTGAACAGCACCGCCAGCAGCAGCATCGCGCCGAGGAATACCCGGTACCAGTCCGAGTCGATGCTGGTGAAGGAGATGCCGACCTGCACCACGCCGAAGATCAGCGCGCCGAAGCAGGCACCCAGCACCGAGCCGTAGCCGCCGGTGAGCAGGGCGCCGCCGATCACCGCCGCGATGATCGCCTCGAACTCCTTCTGCAGGCCGCGGTCGGCCGCCGCGGAGCCAACGTCGGCCACCTGCAGCACGCCGAACAGGCAGGCGCAGAACGCGGTGAACACGAACAGGCTGATCTTCACCCGGTGCACCGGGATGCCCGCGTTCTTCGCCGCGCCGTTGTCGCCGCCGACGATGAACACCCAGTTGCCGAAGCGCGTGCGCGACAGCATGAAGCCCGCGCCCACCGCCACCGCCAGCCACCACAGCAGCACCTTGGGCAGGCCGTCCACCACCGGCGCGCCGTCCGGCAGCGTGTCGACCAGGCCGGCACGGGCGAGCCATGCGAACAGGGCGTGGAAGGTGGTGCCCTGGAACAGCGTGCCGACCACCGGGTCGGCGGCCAGCCGATCGCCCATGCCGCCGACGATGGTGCTGTTGGCGAAGTGCGTGGACAGCACCAGGGTGCCGCCGCGCAGGATGAACATGAAGGCCAGCGTCACGATGAAGCTGGGAAGCTTCGTGCGCACCACCAGGTAGCCGTTCAGCCATCCCAGCGCCATGCAGCCGGCGAACGCGAACAGCGCCGACGCCCACACCGGCCAGCCGAGGAAGGACGCCGGCACCGCCATCATCATGCCGGCGAAGCCGACCATCGAGCCGATCGAGAGGTCGAACTCGCCGGCGATCATCAGCACGCACGCGCCCACGGCGAGGATGCCGAGGTAGGCGGCGACCTGGGTCCAGCTCATCACCCCGTCGAGGTTGAACATGCCCGAGTCGCCGGCGAACACGCCGAACAGCACGAACACCAGCACGGTGCCGGCGATGGCGCCGAACTCGGGGCGGTTGAACAGTCCGCGCCAGCGCGGGATGCGGCGGACGCGTTCGTCCACTGCGGCGCCGTGCGCGTCCGGCTTGCTCGAAAGGGCGGCTTGCGAAGTCGTCACGTTCATCGAGTCTCCGGGGTCATCGTGCCGGGGCGGTTTTCGGGGCATGGGCGGTGGGCGACATGGGATGCCTCAACGGAATTGCCCGGCGTAGCGGGCGACCACGTCCACGTTGTCCCGGGTGACGAAGGACGGGCCGGTGCTGACGCCGTGGCTGTCGTAGATGGGGTTCAATCCATAGGCCTTCAGGCGCGCCTGGAATTTCGGGTTGGCCTTCAGCGCGGCCACGATCGCGGCCGGGTCGTGCGTGTGCCGCTCGTGTGCGATGGCCAGCGCGGCGATCGCCATGTAGCCCTGCAGGTAGGGCTGCTGGTCGATCGCGAAGGCGACCTCGCCGCTCCTGATGCCGGCGATGATCGCGGGCGACAGGTCGAAGGTGCAGAAGTAGACCTTGCCCGCCAGGTTCATCCGCCGCAGCGCCTGCAGCGCGGGCTCGGCCGAGGTCGGGCCGAGCGCCAGCACGGCCTGGGTGCCGGGGTGCTTGCGCAGGTAGGCGCTGGTCTTGCTGCGCACCACCACCGGGTCCACGCCGGAATCGATCATCGAACTGCGCGCGTCCACCCCGAGCGCATCGGCGAAGCCCCGGCAGCGCTGGAACGAGGCGGCGTTGGTGGCGTAGTGGTTGACGCAGACGAACGACCGGACACCGGCGGCCCTGGCGCGCTCGCCGGCGGCCTTGCCCGCCGCGTACTCCGGCTGGCCGATGTGCATGATCGCGCCCAGCCTGGCGCTCTCCTGCGGCGTGCCGGAGTTGATCGTGACGATGGGGATGCCCTTGGCGGCGATCCGCGCGGCCGGTCTGGACAGCACGTCGACGTCGGCGATGTCGAAGGCCACGCCGTCGTAGTTGCGCGCGGCCGCCACCTCGAGCAGCCGCGCCATGTCGGCCAGGTCGCCGTCGGGCGGGTTGCGGTAGTCCACCTGCACGCCGTAGTCCTCGCCGGCCTGCTGGATCGCGTTCCTGACGGTGTTCCACCACACGTCCGAGTCGGCGGCGTGGCTGACCAGCACGTAATGACCGCCGGCGGGCGGACCGTCGGCCGCCACCGCCGCCGTGGCGGCAAGCGCCAGGACCAGCGCCGGTAACCATCGAGTCCGCATGCCACCTCCAGAGCGTCGACGCCGGCGGGCCGGCAGTTCAGGAACGAAAGCGTGCCGCCGGAACGTTACGCGGACTGGACGAGGATAGGAACGTTCGTGCAAATTGCAATTTGCATTGCACAAATTCAATTTTTAGAAACAAACTTCCATCGCTGGCGCGGTCAGGGGTCCACGAGTGCGGCCAGGAAGTGGTGGAGCTGCCGCCGCGCGTGCGGCGACAGCTTGGCGACGCTGCGGGCGATGTGGGGGAACCCGCGCGCCGCGCCGGCCAGGTGCATGTCCATGTGGCCGCGGCCGAGAACGAGCCAGTCCGCGGAAATGTCCAGCGCCAGGCAGACGTTGGCGACGTTGCCGAGCGTCATGGCGCCGCCGCTGCGCCACCGCGACACCGCGCTTTCGGTGACGCCGACCGAACACGCGACCACGCTGAGCTTGCGCATCCCGCGTTGCTGTATCGCAATGCGCAGGCGCTCGCCGTGCGCGCCGTTGCCGTATGAATCAGGGACCGCCGGCCTCTCGCCGGTCGCCGCACGTCGGACCATCGCCTTCCCCCTTGGGGCCACGACACTCCATCGTGGCCGTATGCCGGCAACCGTGGGCCGGATCCGGCGGTCAAGCCTAGCCGCCGGCTCCCGCCGTCACCATTGGTCCGAAACGCTAGGCCACCGGCGGGCGATGGCCAGCAGTTCGGCCATCTTGTGGGCTCCGCAGCGGCGCATGGCGTTGTTCCGGTGCGTGCCGACCGTGTGCGGGCTGATGCCGAGTTCCACGGCGATCTGCTTGGTGGTCAGCCCCAGCGCGACACGCCCGACGACCTGCCGTTCGCAGGCCGTTAGCGGGCGTTCCGGATCCACCGCGAAGGTCGGCGGAAACGCGGACAGGGCCAGCGCGACGAGGCCCGCGTACGAGTGCAGCCCGAACTTCCGCAGGATGCTCGACCGGTGCTTCTTGACGGTCCCGACCGACAGGCCGAACGACCGGGCGATCGCCCGGCAGCCGTGCCCGGCCGCGACCAGCGCGAGCACCTCGCGCTCCCGCGCCGTCAGGCGGAGCCGCGATCGTCCCGCGGGGTCGTCCCTGTCCATTTGCCGCTCCCATCCCGGCGCGATACGGCCACTGCCGCAATTGTCCGATGTCCCCGCGTCGCGGAGACCGGCCGCGCCCGCTTCCGCGCCGCGCTCAAGTCCCGCGCAACGGCCCTTGCGCGCGGCTTGACCGGATTGCCTTGAGCGGCAGGGGCGGCGGGCGCAGCCTCGTGGAGCACTCCCGGGCCGGCCCGTGCCACCACGACGGGGCCGGGCCGGCCGGCGAGGGGATTCCAGCGGACCGTCGATCCTCAACACACGAAGGAGGCCAGGGACATGCAGGTGTACGCGTGCGTATATACCGCCAACGGCGACTTCCTCTTGGGCACCAAGCCGGCGCTGGGGTACTACTTCAGCAGCGGGGGCGGCAGCCTCCATCCGAACGGGCAACCGCTCAATGGCGGTGGCCGCTATGCGCTGCCGGGCGGCCGCCGGGAGCGCGGCGAATCGACCCGCGACGGCGCGGCCAGGGAGTGGCAGGAGGAGACCGCCTGCCCGATGTCCATCAACCAGGCGTCTTCCCACGAGTGGGGCACCGCCTATGGCGCCGGCTACTTCCGGCAGCCCGACGGCGACCTGCAGGGAATGCTGGACCTGATCACGAACGACGTGCTGCCGGCGGCGGCCCTTGCCGTGCGGGACATCACCAACGGGACCATCACCGCCTATCCCCAGATCTTCGCCCTTTTCCCCGACGCCCCGGCCGACAACGAACTTGCGGCCATGACCCTCTGGAACGTCGTCACCGACTGGGCGCGCATCCAGCAATGGGACGGCGATCCCACGATCGGCTGGTACTACAACATCCTGAAATATCTCAGGGAAGACATCCTGGGAATCTGACATACCGCCAAGGAGAACCGAACAATGACCACTGTCGACCAGAAGCAGCTCGCCGCGATCGCCAAGGCCAAAAGCTATTTCCAGGGCATCCGCCCCGCGGCGGCGACGGACGAGGAATACAACCCCAACATCGAGGACAGCGACGGCTTCGTGTCCTACATCCTGCCGATCGCGAACCAGGCGCCGCCCGACCTCATGAACGACATCCTGGTGCTGGGCGGCAAGCTCCAGTCACTCATCGGCATCGTGACGGCCGCGGTTCTGGCCACGAGCGGCGAAGACACCGCCAAGCTGCACGAGTTCGACACCTGGTTCGAGCCCTTCTCCTACATCGGCGAGGCGTGGTTCGCGCAGTTCAAGAGCGTCGACCGGACGGAAGACCGGACGATCGAGGGCGTGGAAGTGTCGACCGCCTTCCTCGAGATCCTTCTCGACGCGGCGGTGAACGAGGGAGCGGCCATGGCCGACTTCCAGAAGTTCCTGCGCAGCCAGGGCGAGGCGATGCGGCTGGAAGTGGAGGACGACGGCCAGGGCTACAAGTACGCCTCGCTCGGCATCGCCCACGAGGTGTTCCAGCTCCCGGACGGCGCCTGGATATACGTTCCCAAGCTCCGCTGCTTCTGGACGGAGTTCACCAAGGAGACGTTCGAGATCACCGCCGGCTGCGTTTCGGTGGACCGCTACCGCTTCAACTTCGCCGCGAAATCGCTGGTCGGCGTGTTCAACTACCAGCAGTGGAAGGACTCGAAGGACTACCGCGACGAGCTCGACAAGTTCATCGACGACCTTCAGCGGGCCAAGATCGAGAAATCCAAGAACTACTTCGAAGGGGTGTTCGCCTCGCGCCGGGCGTAGCGCACGCACGCACGGGGTCCCCGGTCCAGCGGACCCGCGCCGGGCAACGGCGCGGGTCCGGCCGCCGGCCGGCGTGGAAAGGCGGGGCTTCGCGCCAGTTGGGCTTGTCGTTTCGCAGGAGCCGCGCTGGTGCGGCATGTGGTGGGCCCACCAGGACTCGAACCTGGAACCAAGGGATTATGAGTCCCCTGCTCTAACCGTTGAGCTATAGGCCCGTGATGGCGCGCGCGGCGGAGGCGCGGCAGGCGGCATGGTAGCGGCGGGGGGCGCGGGCGTCGAGCGCCGCAGGAGCTGCTGACAGCACGCTGGCAACAGCCGGGCGTAGCATGGCCGCTCCATCAACGCGGAGACTGTCCATGAATACCGAGGCCGTGGCGAAGCGACTGGTCGAGCTGTGCCGCAAGGGCGAATACGAGCAGGCGCAGCGGGAGCTGTTCGCGCCCGATGCGGTGAGCATCGAGATGCCGGGCGCGCCGGCGGGTGCGCTGGGTGATGCGAAGGGGCTGGAGGCGATCTACGAGAAGGGCCGCCAGTTCGCCGCGATGGTCGAGGCGGTGCACGCCAGCGAGGTGAGCGATCCGCTGGTGGCCGGTTCGTGGTTCGGCGTCACGATGACGATGGATGTGACGTTCAAGGGTCGCGGCCGGGTGCAGATGTCGGAGCTGTGCGTGTACCACGTGCGCGACGGCAAGGTGGCGAGCGAGCAGTTCTTCTACGACATGGGTTGAGTTGAGCGGGGGCCGGAAACGATGACGGCCGCTTGCGCGGCCGTCGCCCTCTCCCCGGCCCTCTCCCGCAAGCGGGAGAGGGGGAATGTCGATCGTCAATCCACGTCGAGGAACGAGCGCAGCTGTTCCGAACGGCTGGGGTGGCGCAGCTTGCGCAGCGCCTTGGCCTCGATCTGGCGGATGCGCTCGCGGGTGACGTCGAACTGCTTGCCGACCTCTTCCAGGGTGTGGTCGGTGTTCATGTCGATGCCGAAGCGCATGCGCAGCACCTTCGCTTCCCGCGGGGTGAGGCCGGCCAGCACGTCGCGCACGGTCTCCATCAGGCCGGTCTCGGTGGCCGACTCGATCGGCGAGGACGCGTTGCTGTCCTCGATGAAGTCGCCCAGGTGGGAATCCTCGTCGTCGCCGATCGGGGTTTCCATCGAGATCGGTTCCTTGGCGATCTTCAGCACCTTGCGGATCTTGTCCTCGGGCATGTCCATCTCCTTGGCCAGCTCCTCCGGCGTCGGCTCGCGGCCGAACTGCTGGAGCATCTGGCGGGAGATGCGGTTGAGCTTGTTGATCGTCTCGATCATGTGCACCGGGATGCGGATGGTGCGCGCCTGGTCGGCGATCGAGCGGGTGATCGCCTGGCGGATCCACCAGGTGGCGTAGGTCGAGAACTTGTAGCCGCGGCGGTATTCGAACTTGTCCACCGCCTTCATCAGGCCGATGTTGCCTTCCTGGATCAGGTCGAGGAACTGCAGGCCGCGGTTGGTGTACTTCTTGGCGATCGAGATCACCAGGCGCAGGTTGGCCTCGACCATCTCCTTCTTGGCACGGCGGGCCTTGGCCTCGCCCACGCTCATGGAGCGGTTGATGTCCTTGATGTCGGTCAGCGGCAGGAACAGCTTCTGCTCGATCGCGGCCAGCTTCTCCTGCTCGGCGTCGATCGCCTCGCGGTGGGCCTTGATGTTCGGCGTCCACTTCTGGCGCTTGCGGCTCAGCTCAGCCGCCCACTCGGGGTTGCCTTCGTTGCTGGGGAAGGTCTTCAGGAACTCGGCCTTGGGCATCTTCACCTGCTTGACGAAGATGTCCATCAGCACGCGCTCGTGGTGGCGGATGTCGCCCACCACCTCGCGCAGCTTGCGCACGAAGCTGTCGATCAGCGCGCTGGGCAGCTTGAGCTTGAGGAATTCCTCGGCCATCTGCTCGCGCAGCTTGACGATCTTTTTGTCGGTGATGCCGGCGGCCTTCACCGCGGCCTTCTGGAACTTGCCGTGGTAGTCGCGCAGCAGCTCCATGCGGCGCTTGACCTCTTCCGGGTCGGGGCCGCTGGAGCCGGCTTCCTCGTCGTCCGAGCTGTCGTCGGCGTCGTCGTCCTCGTCGGCGTCGCTGTCGCTGTCGTCGGAGGTGGCGTTGGCGGCGGCTTCCTCGGCTTCCAGGCGGGCGGCGTCGGCGGCGGCCTCCAGGTCGAGGAAGCCGGCGAGGATCTCGCTGAGGCGGCGCTTGCCGTCCAGGTGCTGGTCGTATTCCTCCAGCAGCAGTTCGATGGTCAGCGGGAAGCTGGCCAGCGCGGTCTGCACCTGGGCCAGGCCTTCCTCGATGCGCTTGGCGATGGCGATCTCGCCCTCGCGGGTGAGCAGCTCGACCGTGCCCATCTCGCGCATGTACATGCGCACCGGGTCGGTGGTGCGGCCCACCTCGGCGTCCACGGCGGAGAGCAGGGCCACCGCTTCCTCGGCGGCCTCGTCGTCGCCGCCGCCGCCGGGCGCGGCGCCGTCGGCGATGGTGTCGTTGTCGGGCGCGGCGTCATGGACCTCGATGCCGACGCCCTTCAGCACCGCCATGATGTCTTCGATCTGCTCCGGGTCGACGATGTCGTCGGGCAGGTGGTCGTTGATCTCGGCGTAGGTCAGGTAGCCCTGTTCCAGGCCCTTGGAAATGAGCGCCTTGATTTCGGACTGTTGTTCGGGAGCTTTGCTGTTCATACCTACCGCCGCGGATGCAGGAACCGATCAGTATAGCGATGTGATGCTTTTTTGACCAGTTTTCAAGGTGGGAAACGACGCGGCCGGACACGCAAGAATCGCGCCAGACCGGGGTCTGCGGGCGAATGAGGCGTTCAGGGGGCCTCCAGCCAGAAGGTGACCGGGCCGTCGTTGACCAGGTGCACCTGCATATGGGCGCCGAAGCGGCCGGTTTCCACCCCGGGGTGCGCGGCGCGGGCCAGCGCCACCAGCCGGTCGAACCAGCGCCGGCCCTGTTCCGGCGGCGCGGCGGTGGTGAAGCTGGGACGGCGGCCGGAACGGGTGTCGGCCGCCAGGGTGAACTGGCTCACCAGCAGCAGGCCGCCGCCGGTGTCGGCCAGCGAGCGGTTCATCTTGCCGGCCCCGTCGGCGAACACGCGATAGCCCAGCACGCGTTCCAGCAGGCGTTGCGCCTGCGCCTCGCCGTCGCCGGGCTGCACGCCCACCAGGGCCAGCAGGCCGGGGCCGATCGCGCCGACGGTCTCGCCGTCGACGTCGACATGGGCGGTGCTGACGCGCTGGATCAGGGCGATCATGGAGGGCCGCGGGCAGGGACGGCCCAGCATAGCGACTGGTGCCGTCGAGGCAAGCCTGCCGCGAGTCGCTACACTGCGCGGCGCATGCGCTTCGACATCTACCTGCTGTACCTGCTGCTGCGCCTCGCCGGGCGGCTGCCCCTGCGCGCGCTGCACGGCCTGGGCGCGCTGTCCGGCCGGCTGGCCGCGTGGCGGCGCGGCCGCATGGCGCACACCGTGGCGGTGAACCTGGCGATCGCGCGGCCCGGCCTGGACGAGGCCGCGCGTGTCGGGCTGCGCCAGGCGGCGCTGGCGGAAGCGGGCAAGTCCGGCGCCGAGATCGTGAAGATCTGGGGCAGCGGCGCCGAACAGGCGCTGGCCCTGGTGCGCGAGGTGCGCGGGGGCGAGCTGTTCGACGCCGCGCTGGCCGCCGGCAAGGGCGTGATCGTGGCCGCGCCGCACCTGGGCTGCTGGGAGCTGCTGAACTACTGGCTGTGCAGCCGCACGCCGATGGCGATCCTCTATCGCCCGCCCCACGTCGCCGCGCTGGAGCCGCTGCTGCGCAAGGTGCGCGGCGCGCTGGCGCCGGAGCAGGTGCGCGCCGAGGGCGCCGGGGTGCGCACGCTGTACAAGCGCCTCGCCGCCGGCGGCACGGTGGGCATCCTGCCGGACCAGAAGCCGCGCGAAGGCGAGGGCCAGCTGGCGCCGTTCTTCGGCCGCGATGCGCTGACCATGGTGCTGCTGCCGCGGCTGGCGGCGCGCACCGGCGCCACCGTGCTGTTCGCCTTCGCCGAGCGGTTGCCGAAGGGCGCGGGCTACCGCATCCACTTCCTGCCCGCGCCGGACGGGCTGGACGACCCGGACCTGGCGGTGGCCTGCGCCGCGCTCAACCGCGGCGTGGAGGCCTGCATCGGGCGCGCCTTCGCGCAGTACCAGTGGCAGTACCGGCGCTGGTCGGCGCACAACCTGCCCAATCCCTACGCCAAATCCGGCTGAGTCGCGTGAATGCCCTCGAGGTCGGGGGCGGAATCCCTCGCCCTGTCAGGGAGAGGGTTCGGCAGCCGGGAGCGGGCCGCCCGGAGCGCAGTGTTGCAGCGTGCGCAAGGCAGACAGATCACAAGGGGCGATGCATCGCGCCGCGACAGCCGGCTTCAACCCGTCGTGACCCGCCGCAGGAAGACCGTCATCTCCTTCTCCGCCTGCTTGTCGCCGCGCTGCCGCGCCGCCTCGATGCCGCGGCGCCAGGCGTCGGCGGCGCCGGCCGTGTCGCCGGCCGCGAGGCAGGCCTTGCCCAGCAGCTTCCAGGCGGCGGAGTAGGCCGGGTCGAAGGCCAGCGCCTGGCGCAGTTCGGCCACCGCCGCCGCGGCGTCGCCCGCGTCCAGCAGCGCGCCGCCCAGCGCGAAGCGCAGCAGCGCGCCGTCGCGCGGGCCGCCGCATTGCGCGCGCAGGCCGTCGATGTTCATGGCAGGGTGCGGTAGCGCCAGTCGTCGGCGGAATAGATGCGCGGCGGCTGTCGCGGCTCCGGCGGGGCGATGCCGCTGCGCAGGTCGGCCAGGGTGGGCGCCGGCCACACCACCAGCCACGACGAGCGGAACGGCTGCGCCAGCAGGGCGTAGCGCAGGGCGGCGGCATCGAGCCGCTCCGGATGGGTCACGACGAGGCCGTCCGGGTGCGCCTGCGCGAAAGCCCTCACCGCGTCGTCGCCGTGCAGCTCGGTCACCGGGTCCAGCAACCGGCCGGCGAAGTCGAACTCGCCGTCGTAGCCGCCCACCATGCCCAGCGCGCGGTGTTCCGCGGCGGCGGCGCCGAGCAGTTGCGCGGTGGGGCGCAGGTCGTAGCGGTGCCACAGGGTCAGCGTGAACAGCGTGTTCAGCGCCAGCGTGCCGATCAGCCCGGCGAACGCCAGCCGGCGCATCTCGCCGCGCCCGCGCAGCAGCAGCAGCAGGCCCAGCAGCACGAACAGCGCGCCGAAGAAGCGGCTGTACGGCGCCGCGCCCACCAGCCACTGGCCGTGCACGTGGTGGCCGGCGGCCAGCGCCGGCAACGCGAACAGGAACAGCCCGAGCGCGATGCCGCCGGCGCCCAGCGGCCAGGTGCCCAGCCAGGCGTTGTTGGCCAGCGCCGCATGGCGCTCGCGCAGCAGCGCCACCGCGCCGGCCAGCAGCAGCATGGCGCCGGCCAGTTCCGGCAGCAGGTAGTAGAGCTGCTTGCCGCGCACCAGCGAGAAGGCCACGAAGGTCGGCAGCACCCAGCACAGCGCGAAGCGCAGGCCCGGCGCCAGCGGCCGGCGCAGCATGCCCAGCGCCACCCAGGCGCGCGGCCAGCCGATGAACGGGAACAGCAGCACCGGCAGCATCAGCAGGTACCAGGGCACCGGGTGCGCGTGGCTCTGCAGCGGCTCCGCCGTCTGCACGCCGTGGATCACCCGCGCCGCGGTCTGCGCGAAGAACAGCCGGTGCCGGTACGCCTCGCCGCCGGCGAAGCCGGCCGGCAGCGCCCAGGCCAGCAGCAGCGCCAGGCCGAGCAGCAACGCCAGCACGCCGCGGCCGTACCAGCGCGCGCGATGGTGGCGCGCCCAGTCGCTCCACAGCGGTCCCAGCAGCCAGGGGAACGCCACGTGCAGCAGCATCACCGGTCCCTTGGTCAGCAGGCCCAGGCCGACGCACGCGCCGAACAGCAGCCAGCGCGGCTCCTCGCGCCGCGCCTTCGGCGCCAGGCACAGCAGCGCCGCCAGCACCCACATCGCCAGCAGCGCGTCGTACATGATCTGCAGGCCGAACAGGAAGGCGTAGGACAGCGCCAGCAGCATCCACGGCGCCGCCTTCGCCACCCAGGCCTGCTGCGGGAACATCCGCCGCGCCAGCGCCGACAGCAGCACCAGCTCGATGCCGCCGAAGGCCACCTCCAGCACGCGCGGCCACACGTCGCTGACGCCGAACGCGAACCAGCCGGCGTGGATCAGCCAGAACAGCAGCGGCGCCTTCTCGCTGTACGGCTGGCCGTTGAGGTGCGGCACCAGCCAGTGGTGCTCGCTCCACATTTCCCACGCCACTGCCAGCGTGCGCGTGGAGTACAGCGGCATCGGCCCGTGCGAGAAGATCGCCAGCAGCGCCACCAGCAGCCACAACGGCAGCCAGGGCCACAGGGCGCGCAGGTGTTCGGAGCGGCGGTAGGCGTTCGACACGGGGCAACCTCGGCGGAGTCGGTCCGGATTCTAGCGGGACACCCTGAACAGCGTGAGCCCGCGCGCTCAGCGCGGCAGGCGCGCCGGGCCCCAGTAGCCGATGCGGCGGCGGATCTTCAGCTTGCGCCACAGGTTCCACGGCTTGGCGCGGCGGTTGCGGCCGCCCCCGGCGACGAAGGCGTCGATGGCGTCCAGCACGCGTTCGCTGGAGCGGCCGTCGCGGTAGGGGTGGATCGCGTCGGCGTACTCGCGGATCGCCTGCATCAGCTCGGGCGGGCGGCTCAGCGCGCGCTCGATCGCCGGCTCGAAGTCCTTCGCGTCGTGGATGTCGATCAGCTGCGGGCCGGGGCGGCGGTTGTCGAAGGTCACCACCGGCTTGCCGGTGAGCAGGAACTCGTTGAGCGCGGAGCTGGTGTCCGAGCACATCATGTCCACCTGGCTGAACAGCCCCAGGATGTTGTCGTTCTCCGCGAACACGAGGTGGTCGTTCTGCAGCGCCTTGTACTTCGTCACCGTCTCCGGGTTCATCTTCGGGTGGAAGGTGACGATCCAGCGCCAGCGGCCGTCGCGCGAGAGGCGCTTCACCTCCTCGTACAGCGTCTCGGCCGCGCTCCACGAGGGCGAGAAGGTGGAGTGGTAGAGGATCACCGGCGGGGTGCGCACGGGCGGAACCGCGCCGCCCAGCTCGCGCATGAACGGGTCGATCTTCGGAAAGCCGGTCTCGACCACGCTGAAGTGGCCGAGCTGGTCGGCCAGCGCCTGGAACTGCGCGGTGTCGCGCGGGCCGGTGGTGCAGTACAGGTCGAAGAAGCCGCGGATGTAGATGTGCCGCGGCTTGCCGGCGTCGAAGCCGTGGAAGGTCTCCACCTTCACGCCGGGGAAGAAGTGCGGCACCGCGTTGGACGAGGTGATCACCGCCAGCGGCTTCCACGCGCGCACCTCCTCGACCGTCAGCAGGCGCTCGTCGGCGTGCAGGTCCTCGGCGCCGGGGCCGTCGAAGAACCACGCCGCCTCGTCGCCGCGCGCGCGGATCGCCGCCTGGATCGGCCGCAGGATGGCCAGCGCATAGCGTTCGGAGCCGTACAGGAGGTAGTGCTTGGGCATGGCGGTCGGTTGTTGGAGGGAGGGACTAGCTTACTTTTCTCCCTCTCCCCCTTGGGGAGAGGGTTGGGGTGAGGGGGCTCTCGCCGAGACGCTGGATCAGGGCAGGGCGTGCTTCGATGGATGTCGCGGCAAGCCCGGCCCCTCACCTCAATCCTCTCCCCGAGAGGGGAGAGGAGGCAAACGTGCCGAGCGGGTTCGCCATCCGGGCACTGGGGTTGCGGGAGACTCAACGTTCGATGTGATGCTTGCTCAAGACGCGGGCCGCTTCCGCGACCGACGCGGGGTTGTGGACCATCTCGTAGTGGCGCATGCGCTTGTACGCCGCGTAGGCGGCGGCGGTATGCGCCACCATGAAGCCGCGCCAGCCGTCCAGGAAGGCCAGCCGGAACAGGTAGTCCTTGAGGAAGGCCAGCGCGAACACGAACGGGGTCTGCCACATGCGCACGGGCTTGCCCTTGTCCAGCCAGTCGCGGCACTTCAGTTCGGCGTAGCGCAGCACCTTGAGCTGCTTGTGCGGCAGGGTGGGGTTGTTGGCGTGGTCGAACGGCGCGTCGAGGGTGGGCGCGGCGCCCTCGAAGCGCAGCGACTCGTGCACGCGCGCATCGGTCCAGCGGGCGCGGCCGCGGTGGTACAGGCGCGCCAGCTTCTCGCCCACGGCGGGGCGGTACCAGCGCATCGGCCGGCCCATGTAGATGGTGCGCCGGCGCAGGTACGCCGCCGGCGCCGGGCCGGCCATCAGCGCGGGCAGCCGGCGTTCCAGCTCGGCGGCCAGCTCCGGCGACAGCCATTCGTCAGCGTCCAGCACCAGAATCCAGTTGTGGGCGCATTGCTCGCTGGCGAAATTGCGCTGGGGGCCGAAGCCCAGCCAGTCCTGGTGCACCACGCGCGCGCCATGCGCCCGCGCGATCGCCACGGTGCCGTCGTCGCTGCCCGAATCGACCACCAGCTTCTCGGCCGCGAACGGCACGCTGTCCAGGCAGCGCGCGATGCAGTCGGCTTCGTTGTACGCGATGACGGCGAGGGTGAGGGGCAGGGTCGGCATGGCGGCATTCTAGCGGGCGAAGCGCTCATACGCGCCGCGCGTGACGGGTCACCCGTCATCACTCAATGCGCATCCGTTAAGATGTCCAAGGTTCGAGGGAGATCTTGAGAGACGAACGGGTTGTCCGCTCGCCATGCGAACCGCGCCAGTACAGAGGGATCCATTGGACAACCGGAACGATCTCATCCTGGGCGCCGCCGCAGGTTACTGCGCCGGCCAGGTTAGGCTATTCGCGCAGAGCCTTGCCCAAACCGGGTTCAATGGTCGATTGGTACTCTTTGTCCATGGAAGCCAGCTTGGTTCGATGAAGGACATGTTGCGCACGTATGCGCCCTCACTCGAGGTCGATCTGGTACGCATTCGTAGCATTCATGAGCATCCCAAGTTGGTGCGCTCCTGCTTAAAACGGTTGGCTGCGGCAATGCCTGCGGAACGTATCAGTGTGCTGAAACGGGCGCTGCTCCGCTTCCATGGCAAGCCGCACGTGACTCGATATTTTTACTATGCAGATTATTTGGCGGCGCATGCCGGCTTTGTGCGCGTTCTGCTAAGCGACGTCCGCGATGTGGTTTTTCAGAGCAATCCTTTCCGTGACCTGGAGCCGGGCCTGCATGTGGGCATGGAGAGCGAAGATCTTACGATTGCCACGGAACCTTTCGACCGCGATTGGATGCTCGACGCCTATGGAGAGTCGATGTTGAGAGAACTCGGCCACAAGCAGGTGTCCTGCTCCGGGGTGACATTAGGGGATTTCGAGGCGGTGCGACGGTACGTCGACCTGATCCTGCGGGAAGCTCTCAGGTTGCCCTTCCGGCACATGAAGACGCGCATTTACGATCAGGCTTTTCACAACAAGCTCTTTTATTGTGGCGAACTTGGCGATGCGCATCCTTGTCAGCCGCTAAAATCAAGAATAGCGACGCTTGGCTGTCTTGATCCGGCAATATTCGTATTGTCGGAGACGGGGTATTTACTCAACACCGATGGAAGGGTGGCGCCGATCGTTCACCAATATGACCGGCACCGCGTCCTGGTGGATTTGTTCGAGGCATCCATGCCGGCCTGAGATAAGCGTGTGTGAATCATTCCTGACGGAGCGATGGCGCAAAACCCCCCGGTCCACGTCTCCGTCAGACACACGAATGCAGAATCGGCGTTGCATGCACAAGTCATCCTCAACCACGGTTTCCATGCTGATCTCCACCTACAACTGGAGAGAAGCGCTGGCGCTCGCTTTGCGGAGCGTGGCTTGGCAAAGCCGGTTGCCAGACGAGGTCATTGTCGCGGACGACGGCTCCCGCGAGGACACGGCCAGCCTCCTGCGCACGATCGCCAAGGGTTTTCCCGTTCCGCTACGACATGTCTGGCAACCGGATGAAGGCTTTCGCAAGGCGCGTATCTTGAATCGCGGCATTGCAGCCATGCGCTCGGACTATGTCATCCAGACAGACGGCGACATGCTGTTGCATCGCCATTTTGTGGCCGACCACCTGCGTCTGGCCCGGCCAGGAAGGTTCCTGCAAGGTACCCGCATACGCACTACCGAGGCGGAAACGGCCAGATTGCTGGCGGGGGGCAAGCCCTGCTTCGGGTGGTTCGTCGATGCCTATTTCCGGGACAACGCGGATCGCAGCACGTACCACTACGGCAGGCGGCACCATACCTTGCGGCTGCCGTGGCTGGCGCGCCTCAAGTCGCGCTCCAGCGGGCATCCCATGGGCTGCAATGTCAGCTTCTGGCGCGAGGACCTGTTACGGGTCAACGGTTACGACGAACGCATGCACGGCTATGGCAGCGAAGACCTGGAGCTGGATGTCCGGCTACAGAACGCGGGCTTGCGGCGCTGCCAGATCAAGTTCGCGGGGCTTGCGCTGCACCTGGAACACCGCTGCGTATCGACGATGGATCCAAGCGATCCGGAGCTTTCGAATAACAAGCTTCTCTATGCCAGCCGCGATACATGCAGCGTCCGCTCTCCGCAGGGGGTGGATGCGCACTTGGGCGATTTTGCCGGAGGCCTCGTGGATTTGCGTGAAACAAGCTCGACCAACGTGGCGGAGTAACCAGCGGCAATGCAGGTTGGACATGACAAGCAGATACGCGCCGACCTTGGGCTCTGGCTGCGCCGGTTGTTGCGGTTTGGTCTTATGTGGCTATTTGCCGGCATGGCCGTACTGCCGGCGGGGGTTTCCTACAACCCAGGGCACTTCTACCAGTACGTGCTCGGCTTGACGTTGTATCTGCCGGCATTGCTGCTGCTCGTACTGCAACCGGGCAGTTTCGCCCTGTTGTGGCGCCAGCCATCGATGAAGTGGGTGCTGGCGCTATTGTCGTGGGGCGTGGTGTCCCTGGCCTGGAGCACGACTGCCCACCCCTCCAGTGAACTGGGGCGCAGCGTGAGCATTGTGCTGTTCCTGTATGGATGGACGCAGGCCATCGAGGGAAAGGAGGATTACATCCGCAGGCTGCTTACTTGTGCCGGTGTCGTCATGACGCTGGCGGCGCTTGCCGCGATGCTGGTTTTCCAGGTGGATGATCATGGCGACGGGCGGCTATCCGCGTTCGGGGTCATGAACAACGCTAACCTGGCGGCCGCGGCGATGGCGGCGGCCGTATTGTGGCTGTCTGCATGGACCGTCGAAGCAGTCCGTTACCGCATCGCACAGGCGGTGGCGGTGGCCGTGTTGGTGCTGTTCGTCTTCCTGACCTTCACGCGCAGCGCATGGGGCGGCCTGTTCGCGGCACTGTTGGTGTTCTGCTTGTGCCAGCATGGCGCGCGCGCGCGCTGGCAGGTGATTGCGCTGCTCGTGCTGGGTTGTGCGGGCGCGGCCTTCACCTTGCCGGACTTGACGAATCGGGGCTGGTCACTCCGTCCGGAGATCCTGAGAAATTCGTGGCAACTGTTCCAGCAGCATCCTTGGCTTGGCATGGGGCAGGGAGCCGTGTTCAACATTGATGTAGGCGGCCTGGTACTTACCCACGCGCATAACCTGTTCAGCCAGTTGGCCATTGAACTGGGCGTGCCGGGCCTGCTCATGGGGCTTGTCGTCTGGGGCATGCTGGGCTGGCGGGGCTGGCAGCATCGCTATGAAGTCTTGGGCCGGCTTGTCCTGTCCACGTGGGTGCTTGCCACGATCATAGTGCAGTTCGACCTGCCGCATTTGATCGACAGCCCGAGGCCGACATGGCTGCTCACCTGGCTGCCGCTGGCGATGAGCTTTTCGCTGGGCGGAAGAGAATCGCAAGCTCCGGGCACGGATTCGACATGAAAACCAGCACCATCGTGCTCACCTACAACTGGCCCGAGGCGCTGGAGCGCCTGCTGGCCAGTCTGGCCGCGCAGACGCGCCTGCCAGACGAAGTGATCGTGGCCGACGACGGTTCCGGCGAGGAAACCCGCGCATTGGTCGAACGCATGGCGCGCGGCTTCCCGGTGCCGCTGCGCCACGTGTGGCAGGAGGACCTCGGCTTCCGCGCCGCGCGCGCGCGCAACCGCGGCATCGCCGCCAGCCGCGGCGACTACGTGATCCTGCTCGACGGCGATATGCTGCTGCATCCACGCTTCGTGGCCGATCACCTGATGCTCGCCGAGCGCGGCTTCTTCCTGCAGGGCGGGCGCATCAAGGCCACGCGCGAAGAGAGCGCGCGGCTGCTGGCGAGTGCACGGCCGGTCTTCGCGCCGTGGTCGCGGGCGGACTTCCACGAGTTCGACGGCACCAGGCGCTTGTACGCCTTCCGCCAGCCGCAGCTGGCGCGCTGGAAGGCGCGTTCGCGCAGCGGCGGCCGGGTGATGAGCTGCAACATGAGCTTCTGGCGCGACGACCTGCTGCGCGTCAACGGTTTCGACGAACGCATGGAGGGCTACGGCGCCGAGGACCGCGAACTGGTGGCGCGGCTGGAGAATGCCGGCCTGCGCCGCCGTGCCCTGAAATGGGCTGCGCTGGCCGTGCACCTGTGGCACAGCTCGCGCGCCCAGCCCGACGTGGACGATCTCAGCTTGCCGAACAACCAGCTGTTCCACGCCACCCGCACCGAAGGCATCGTGCGCTGCGAGCGCGGCATCGACGGCCATCTCGCGGAATTCGTGACGCCGGAACGTCTGGACGGCTAAATCGTGCCGAGCGCGGCTCGCAGCCGACCGGGAAACGCGGCGCGCTCGGCCTCGTACCAGGCGCGGGCGGCCGCACCCAGCATGCCGGCTTCGTCTTCGGGCATCGCCACGCAGCGCTCGATCACGCGCGCCATGTCCGCGTCTCGGAAGCCGTACAGCGTGGCCAGGTCCTGCGTGCCGGTGGCCGTCGCCGGCACCAGCACGCCGCGTTCGGCGGTCACCAGTTCGTTCATCGGCTCGGCGTCCAGCGTGACCACCACCGCGCCGCAGCTCATCGCCTCGACCAGGTAGTGGCCGTAGCCTTCCGTCTGCGAGGGGCACAGGTGGAAGCGGTGCTCGTTCTGCAGGCGGCGGTAGGCGTCGTCGTCGAGGTGCTCGCGGATCAGCCGCACGTTGGCCGGCGGCACATCGAGTTCCACCCGCTTGCGCCGCCAGGCCACGGTCAGCGTGGGCCATCCCGGGTGCGAGGCCCACAGCCTCAGCAGCGCCGCGGTGCCCTTGTTGTTGCTGCGGCCGGGACCGTGGAAGAAGGCGTGGCGGTGTGGCACCGCGGGGTCCCGCCGGTCGGGGCTGGCGAAGCCGATGTAGCGCACGGGCATGCCCAGCGCCGCGAACAGGCGTCCGGCGTGGCGGGTCTTGGCCCACACCTCGTCGATGCAGGCCAGCGCGGCACGGTCCCGCGCCCGGAAGTATTCGGGGTTGGGCACCAGCACGTTGCGCCGTGCCGCGCGCGCGAATTCCGGGCGCACGCGCTCCAGCATCAGGTTGAGATCGAACGCCGGCGCGCGGCCGGCCAGGCGCGCGCGGGTCAGCCACTCGGCGAGACGGCCGCGGTGCGGCAGCGCGGTCGTGCGCACCGTGGCGCCCGCCTCGCCCAGCGCAGCGGCGAGCAGGGCCATGTCGCGGCTGAGGCCGGCGCCGTTGTCGCGCGCCAGCAGCTGGATGCGCGACGTCGCCGTCACGGACCGGCCGTCGCGTCGGTTCCCGGCACGGCAGCGGCACCGGCGTCGGGATCGCCATCCGGCGATTCGTCCACCGCGGCGCTGGGCACGCAGCCGGGCACCACCGCGTCGGCCTTGAACATCCACCAGTCGCGCTGGTTGGCGTGGCCGAGGTAGATCGCCCTGGCGCGGTCCACGCAGTCGCCCATCGCCGGCTGCTGCACGAACAGCCAGCGCGTGGCCGGCGCCTGCGCCTGCCATTGCGTGGCGCGGGCGAACTGGAGGTGCCAGGGCACCTTGAAGCCGAAGTCGACGGCGGGGCGCTCCAGCATCAGCAGGTTCTGCTCCTTCCAGGCCACCAGGCCGAGCTGGTCGCCGGGCGCGAGGTGGCTGCGCACCTCGCGCATCAGCCCGGCCGCGGAACTGGAATCGTTGAGCAGCGGCACTGCCCGGAAGCCCCAGGCCAGCCACAGCGCGGCCATGCCGCCGCACACGGCCCACAGCGCGCGGCGCAGGCGCAGCGCGGCGACCAGCGCCAGTTGTACCGCGCCCAGCACGACGCACATCCACCACAGCGCAGCGCCATCGCCGGCCAGGTCGCGGCGGGCGGCGAACTGCACCACCTTCGGCGAGTGCGAGTGCAGCGCCCACGCGCCCAGTCCGAGCATCGCCACGCCCAGCAGGGCGATGAACAGCAGGCCCGACGCACGCAGCCAGCGCTTCGGCAGCAATTCGTCGAGGAACGGCGCGGTGACCAGCGCCAGCATCGGCAGCGCGGGCAGGATGTACACGTCGCGCTTGCCCGGCGAGGCGCTGAAGAACAGCAGCACCAGCACCACCCAGCCCAGCGGCAGCAGCACGCGGGCGTCGCGTGCGTGCAGCCGCTGCCACCAGCGCGGCGCGCTGCCGGCGTAGGTCAGCGACAACGGCAGCCAGCTGAACAGCACGATCGGTACGTAGTACCACCACGCGTGGATGTGGTGCCACGCGTTGGCGTAGCGCTGCGCGGTCTGGTGGAACAGGATGTCATGCACGTAGGCGGGGTAGGCCGGGATGCCGGCGCGCGCGCGTGCGACGAGCAGCATCGGCACCAGCCACAGCGCGATCGCCGCCAGCGCCGCCGCCAGTCCCAGCAGCCAGCGCCATGTGGCGCCACGGCCGGGCCGCGCCACGCCGTCCCAGCCGCGCCAGGCCGCCCAGGCGTAGGGCAGCAGCATGAACAGCGCGACGAAGCCCACACCCTTGGTGATCACGCCCAGCCCGGCGCAGAAGCAGCCCAGCCAGTACATCGGCCAGTTCGCTGGCGCGCCGGTGTCGGGCGGAGCCAGCAGGTGCCGCAGCAGGCCCCAGTTCGCCGCGGTGATGAAGAACACCACCAGCGGATCGATCTGCGCGCGCTGGCTCTGGTAGACGAACTGGAACGCCAGCAGCAGGCCGCCCGCCGCGTACAGGCCGGTGCGGCGGTTCCACAGCCGCCGCCCGAGGTCGTAGACCAGCAGCAGCGTGCCCAGCGCGGCCAGCAGCGAGGGCAGCATGAAGGCGATGCGCCAGCTGCGCACCAGCTCGAAGCTGGCCGCCTCCAGCCACATCAGCATCGGCGGCTTGTCGGCGTAGAGTTCGACGCCGCGGTGCGGGAACAGCCAGTCGCCGCTTTCCACCATCTGCTTCGCGGCCAGGGTGAAGCGCGGCTCGTCCGAGGGCCAGGGGTCGCGCAGGCCGATGCCGGCGCCGAGGATCACCAGCGCGATCAGCAGCAGCAGCCAGAAGCGGCGGCGTTCCTGCGGCGTGGCCTGGGGAAAAGCGGGCATAAACGGGTTCTCAGGGCGAAGCGGATTTCTCGATGGCCGCATAGTACATACCGTCCAGATCGCCGTCGCCGGGCAGGATCTGCCAGCCCGCGGCCGCGGCCTGGCCCACCGGCAAGCCGAACGGCACCACGTGCGCGTCGGCGTGCGCGGCGAGGAAGGGTTCCACCACGCCTTCGTTTTCCGCGCGCAGCAGCGAGCAGGTGATGTAGAGCAGCCGCCCGCCCGGCGCCAGCAGCGGCCACAGCGCGTCCAGGATGCGCCGCTGCTGTGCGGCCAGCGCCGCGATGTCGTCCAGGCGCCGGTGCAGGCGCACGTCCGGGCGGCGACGCAGCACGCCGGTGGCCGAGCAGGGTGCGTCGACGAGGATGCGGTCGAACGGCTGGCCGTCCCACCACGCGGCGGGGTCGCCGGCGTCGCCCACGCGCACGTCCGCCCGCAGGTGCAGGCGGGCGAGGTTCTCGCGGATCCGCCCGGCGCGTTTCGGTTCGAACTCCAGCGCAGTCAGCGCGACGTCGGCGCGTTCCAGCAGGTGGCAGGCCTTGCCGCCGGGCGCGGCACAGGCGTCCAGCACGCGCTGGCCGTCGCGCACGCCGGCGAGGTCGGCGGCGATCTGCGCCGCGCCGTCCTGCACCGCGAACAGGCCGTCGGCGAAGCCGGGCAGGCGGGTCACGTCGGTGCTGTGCGGCAGCACGATGGCATCGGCCAGCCAGGCGTGCGGCTCGGCCGCCTGGCCGTCCAGGCGCAGGCGCCCGGCCAGCGCGTCGCGGTCGGTGCGGCGGCGGTTGGCGCGCAGCATCAGCGGCGGCTCGCGGTTGTCCGCCGTCATCACCGCCTCGGCCTGCGCGGGCCAGTCGTGGGCGATGGCCTGCGCCAGCCAGCGCGGGTGGGCGTGGCGGGTTTCCGGTTGCGCGTCGAGCGCGGCCAGGTGCGTGGCGCGTTCGCGCTGCCAGCGGCGCAGCACCGCGTTGACCAGGCCGGCGAGCGGCGGCCGCTTCAGCGCGCGCACGGCCTCCACCGTGGCGGCGACCGCGGCGTAGTCGGCCAGTTCCAGCACCTCCAGCTGCACCAGGCCCAGCACCAGCAGCGCGTGCACCGCCGGCTCCTTCCGGCGCAGCGGGCGGTCGAGCAGGCGGTCCAGCGCGGCGTCGAAGCGCGGCCACCAGCGCGCGCCGTCGCTGACCAAGGCCATCAGCAGGGCGCGGTCACGGGCGTCCGGGAGTTTCGGCGCGTGGTGCTCCATCGCCTCGCGCAGCGAGGCGCCGTGCAGCGCGACCTGCGCCAGCGCCTGCGCGGCCAGCGCGCGCACGTCGGCGCTCATCGCGCTTTACTCCCTTTCCCCATCGGGGAGAGGGTTGGGGTGAGGGGATGGGGCTTGCCGTGGCGCCCGGGCTGGCGTGCACCGTGCTGTCCGGGTTTTCGACCGGTAAGCCGGTGACGTTGCCGCGAGCACCCGCCCCTCGCCCCAGCCTTCTCCCCCAAGGGGAGAGGGAGCAGGTGACGGCTCACTGGCCGGCCTCGCGCAGCTCGGGGCGTGCATTGAGGTAGTCGGCGGCGGTAATGCGCTTGCCGCCGGCACGCTGCACGGCGGTGATGCGCAGCGCGCCGTCGGCGCAGGCGACGTCGATGCCGTCGCGGCGGGCGGCGAGCAGGGTGCCGGGCGCCGCGGCATGGCTGTGCCCGAGGGCCGTGGCGGCCCAGATGCGCAGGCGTTCGCCGGCGATCTCGGCGTCGCTGCCCGGCCACGGGTCGAAGGCGCGCACCTGGCGTTCCAGCTCGATCGCGGCCCGGGCGAAGTCGAGCCGGGCCTCGGCCTTGTCCAGCTTGTGCGCGTAGGTGACGCCTTCGGCCGGCTGCGGCGTGGCGGCCAGCGCCTCGCCGGCGAGGGTGCGGGCCAGGCCTTCGGCCAGCGCTTCGGCGCCCAGCGCGGCGAGGCGGTCGTGCAGCGAGCCGCCGGTGTCCTCGCGGGTGATCGGGGTGCGCTTTTCCAGCAGCACCGGGCCGGTGTCGAGGCCGGCTTCCATCCGCATCAGGTCGACGCCGGTCTCGGCGTCGCCGGCAAGGAGGGCGCGCTGGATCGGCGCCGCGCCGCGCCAGCGCGGCAGCAGGCTGGCATGCACGTTCCAGCAGCCGAGGGTCGGGATGGCCAGCACCTTGCGCGGCAGGATCAGGCCGTAGGCGACCACCACCATCAGGTCGGGGCGGTAGGCGGCGAGCGTGGCCTGCGCCTCGGCGTCTTTCAGCGATCCGGGCTGCTCCACCGCGATGCCGGCGGCCAGCGCTGCCTGCTTCACCGGACTGGGCGCGAGCCTGCGGCCGCGGCCGGCGGGGCGGTCGGGCTGGGTGTAGACGGCGACCACCTCGGCGCCGCTGGCGCGGCAGGCCTCGAGGCAGGGGACGGCGAAGTCCGGGGTGCCGGCGAAGACGACCCGCAACGACCGTGCGCTCAAGCGCTGGCCGCCTGCTTGCGGTGCTTCTCCAGGCGCTTGAGCAGCAGCGAGCGCTTCAGCGGCGACAGGTAGTCCACGAACACCTTGCCGGCGAGGTGGTCCATCTCGTGCTGCACGGCCACCGCCAGCGGGCCCTCGGCCTCGTAGACGAATGCGTTGCCATCCACGTCCCGTGCCTTCACCTTCACCTTCAGCGCGCGGGTAACGTCGGCGTAGATGCCGGGGAAGGACAGGCAGCCTTCCTGGTACACCTGCGCGCCGTCCTTCTCCACGATCTCGGCGTTGATCAGCACCAGCGGCTGGTTGCGCTCCTCGCTCATGTCGATCACCAGCACCTGCTGGTGCACGTTGACCTGGGTCGCGGCCAGGCCGACGCCGTTGGCGGCGTACATGGTCTCGAACATGTCGGCGACGAACTGGCGCAGCGCGTCGTCGAACACGGTGACCGGCGCGGCCCGGGTACGCAGGCGGGGATCGGGGAATTCGAGGATGTTGAGTACGGACATGGGGGTCACCTTGGCTGGGGCGGCGCGTGAAAAGCGCTGCGGCCCTTGGCGTCGAAATGCGGGCGAATCGCTGAAACCGAAGCCCGGACGCCATCTAGAATGCGCATCATTGTACGTCGCCAAGCTCGCGTCCGGCAGGCAGTTTTGCCAACTGCTCCCGGTTGCGGGCCGGTTGGGTTGGGCTACACTCGCCCGAGCTTGGGAAGGGGGATCCCCGCTTATGATACGAAAGTCCATCGGGCTGCTGGCCGGCATGCTGGTCACCGTGGCCGTCTACGCCGCCGGCGTGCAGTTGCGCACGGACCACCCGGACACCTACACGGTGCGTCGCGGCGACACGCTGTGGGACATCTCCGCCAAGTTCCTGTCCAAGCCGTGGCTGTGGCCGGAGATCTGGCAGGCCAACCCGCAGGTGCGCAACCCGCACCTGATCTACCCCGGCGACGTGCTCAACCTGTCCTTCATCGGTGGCCCGCACCTGAAGCTGGAGCCGGGCGTGCATCGCGAGGACAATGCGGTGCCGGCGATCCCGCTGGCCGACCTCAAGATGTTCCTCAAGGACATGCGGGTGCTGGACTCCAACGCGGTGAGTTCCGCGCCCTACGTGGTCGGCTTCGAGGAAAACCAGCTGCGCGGCACCGTGGGCCAGAACGTCTACGTGCGCGGGCTCGACGCGCAGCCCGGCCAGCGCTGGGCGATCGTGCGGCCCACCCACGTGTTCCGCGGCTTCGACGGCAAGAAGTCGGACGACAGCGAGGTGGTCGGCCACCTGCTGGACAGCAACGTGGCGCTGGTGCGCAGCCCCTGGTCGGAGGATTTCCGCAACGACGGCCACTACGGCCGCGGCGACGACCTGGGCGTGGAAGTCACCGTGATCGGCACCGCCGAGACGCTGCGTGGCGGCGATCCGTCCACCCTGCTGCTGCTCGACGCGAAGCAGGAGATCCGCGCGGGCGACCGCGTGCTGCCGCTGGACGGCCCGAAGTACGATCCCTACTACGCCCCGCACCCGCCGAAGTCGCTGCCCGCGAACGGCCGCGTGATCGCCTTCGCCGACGCGCTGGACGCGGTCGGTCCGCGCCAGGTGGTGGCGCTGTCGGTGGGCAGCAAGGACGGCGTGGACAACGGCACCACCTTCGCCGTCTGGCAGCCGGGCGAGCGCACCTTCGACGACGTGGCCCACGACAGCTGGGACCGCGGCACCGGCAGGAAGGTGCAGCTGCCCGACGAGTACATCGGCCACGTGATGGTGTTCCGCACCTTCGACCGCGTCAGCTACGGCCTGGTGATGGACGGCCTGCGCCCGGTCAAGATCGGCGACAAGCTGCGCCAGCCCGAGTAAGGCGCGCTTCTCCCCTCTCCCCGCCGGGGAGAGCGCCGCCCCGAGCATGTCGAAGGGGGCGGGGTGAGGGGCCAACCCCGCGGCCGCATGACCGCTCCCGACCCTCCCCTGCAAGCAGGGGAGGGCGAGATGCCGGATCAGCCTCCACCCACACCACGGCGCGGCCAACCCGCGCCGTTTCCGTGTCCGCCCTCGCGTAGACTGCGCGCCATGAACGCATCTGACGACCTGCGCGCCTGGCTGATCGCGCTGCGCACGCCCGGGCTGGGTCCGGGCGGCCTGCGCGAGGCGCTGGCCGCGGCGGACGGCCGCATCGAGGGTGCGCTGGCCCGCCTGCGCCGTCTCGCCGGTGGCCTCGACGAACGCGCCACCGCCTGGCTGGACCGGCCCGACGAGGCGCAACTCGCATCCGACCTGGCCTGGCTGGCCGAACCGGGCCATCGCCTGCTGTGCTGCACCGAGGCGGATTTCCCGCCGCTGCTGGAAAGCATCCCGCAGCCGCCTGCGGCGCTGTTCGTGGCGGGCGACGCCGGCCTGCTGCTGCATCCCCAGGTGGCCGTCGTGGGCGCGCGCCGCGCCACCGCCGCCGGCCGGGCGACCGCACGCGATTTCGCCGCGGCGCTGGACGCCGGCGCGCCCACCGTCGCGGTGGTCGGCACCGGGCCGGACCGGGTCTACCCGCGCAAGCACCTCGACCTGGCGCGGGACATCGTGGCGCGCGGCGCGCTGGTCAGCGAATTCCCACCCGGCACGCCGCCGCGGCCGGACCACTTCCCGCGCCGCAACCGCCTCATCGCCGGACTGGCGTTGGGTACCCTGGTGGTGGAGGCGGGGCTGCAGTCCGGCTCGCTGATCACCGCGCGGCTGGCCGGCGAGCAGGGGCGCGAGGTCTTCGCCGTGCCCGGCTCCATCCACAACCCGCTGGCGCAAGGCTGCCACAGGCTGATCCGCGAGGGCGCCCGGCTGGTGGAGGCCCCGGCCGAGGTGGCCGAGGCGCTGGCGCCGGCCGCACGCGAGCTGGGCCGCGAACTGGCCGCGCGGCTGGACGGCCCGGTGGCCGGGGCGACGGCCGCCGCCGCGGCCGGCTGGCGCGACGACCCGGACTACCGGAGCCTGCTCGACGCCCTCGGCCACGACCCGGCGCCGCTGGACGCGCTGTGCGAACGCACCGGCCAGGGCGCGGCGGCGTTGTCCTCCATGCTGCTGATGCTGGAGCTGGAGGGCGTCGTCGAGGGCCTGCCCGGCAACCGCTACCAGCGCCTGCCGGGTTGACGGCAGGCCGGCCGGAACCCCCATGGCAGCGCATTTTCACGCCGCCCGGCTTGACAGTCGGCGCGGCGGCGTGGTCTCACTAGATATATATGCCTGTCGCCCGGCGACGGCGCCCACCTCCGGATAACACGCTGCATGGCCAAGAACCTGCTCATCGTCGAATCGCCCGCCAAGGCCAAGACGATCAACAAATACCTCGGCAAGGACTTCCAGGTCCTCGCCTCCTACGGCCATGTGCGCGACCTCAAGCCGAAGGAGGGGGCGGTCGACCCCGACCACGGCTTCGCGATGAAGTACGAGGTGATCGAGCGCAACGAGAAGCACGTCGACGCGATCGCCAAGGCCGCCAAGCTCGCCGACGACATCTACCTCGCCACCGACTTGGACCGCGAAGGCGAGGCGATCAGCTGGCACATCAGCGAGATCCTCAAGGAGCGCGGCCTGGCCAACGGCAAGAGCATGCACCGCGTGGTGTTCTCCGAGATCACGCCAAAGGCGATCAAGGCCGCGGTGGCCGCGCCGCGCCAGCTCTCGCACGACCTGGTGGACGCCCAGCAGGCGCGCCGCGCGCTGGACTACCTGGTGGGCTTCAACCTGTCGCCCGTGCTGTGGCGCAAGGTGCAGCGCGGGCTGTCCGCCGGCCGCGTGCAGTCGCCCGCGCTGCGCATGATCGTGGAGCGCGAGGAGGAGATCGAGGCGTTCAAGGCGCGCGAGTACTGGACGGTGGAGGCGCAGCTGCGCCACGCCGACGGCGAGTTCGGCGCCAAGCTCACCAAGTTGCACGGCAAGAAGTTCGAGCAGTTCGACCTCACCAACGAGGCCGACGCGATGGCCGCGCGCGCCGCGCTGAAGGAGGCCGCGCACGGCCGCCTCACCGTGAGCGAGGTGGGCAGCAAGGAGCGCAAGCGCCGTCCGGCGCCGCCGTTCACCACCTCCACCCTGCAGCAGGAGGCCGCGCGCAAGCTCGGCTTCACCACCAGCCGCACGATGAAGGTGGCGCAGGGCCTGTACGAGGGCGTGAGCCTCGGCAGCGAAGGCAACGTTGGCCTGATCAGCTACATGCGTACCGACTCGGTGGCGCTGGCCGACGACGCGCTGGCCGAGCTGCGCGCGCTGATCGCGCGCGACTACGGCCACAAGGCGCTGCCCGACGGGCCGCAGTTCTACAAGGCCAAGAGCAAGAACGCGCAGGAGGCGCACGAGGCGATCCGTCCCACCTCGGCCATGCGCACGCCGCGCGAGGTGGCCGCCTTCCTCAACGACGAGCAGCGCAAGCTGTACGAGCTGATCTGGAAGCGCACCGTGGCCTGCCAGATGATCCACGCCACGCTGAACACCGTGTCGGTGGACTTCGAGCTGCCGCACGCCGCCGGCGGCCCCGCCGCGTTCCGCGCCACCGGCACCACCGTGGTCGACCCCGGCTTCCTCGCCGTGTACGAGGAAGGCCGCGACCAGAAGAGCGCGGAGGACGACGACGAAGGCCGCCGCCTGCCGAAGCTGGAAAAGGGCGAGGACGTGCCGCTGAAGGACATCCAGGCCGACCAGCACTTCACCGAGCCGCCGCCGCGCTATTCCGAAGCCTCGCTGGTGAAGGCGCTGGAGGAATACGGCATCGGCCGTCCCTCCACCTACGCCAGCATCATCCAGGTGCTGCTGAACCGCGAGTACGTGCTGCTCGACAGCCGCCGCTTCAAGCCCACCGACATCGGCCGCGCGGTGGGCAAGTTCCTCACCCAGCACTTCAGCCGCTACGTGGACTACGACTTCACCGCCAAGTTGGAGGACGAACTCGACGCCGTGAGTCGCGGCGAGGAAGCCTGGGTGCCGCTGATGCAGCGCTTCTGGCAGCCGTTCAAGCAGCAGGTGGAAGAGAAGACCGAATCGGTGGACCGCAGCGAGGCCACCGGCGCGCGCGAGCTGGGCAGCGACCCCAAGAGCGGCAAGCCGGTGTTCGTGCGGCTGGGCCGCTTCGGGCCGTATGCCGCGATCGGCGACAAGGACAGCGACGAGAAGCTGCAGTTCGCCAGCCTGCGCCCCGGCCAGAGCATGCACACCATCACGCTGGACGAGGCGCTGGAGCTGTTCAAGCTGCCGCGCAAGCTGGGCCAGGCGCCGAACGGCGACGAGGTCAGCGTGGGCATCGGCCGCTTCGGCCCGTTTGTGAAGCAGGGCAGCACCTACGCCTCGCTCAAGCCCGAGGACGACCCCTACACCATCGAGCTGCCGCGCGCGCTGCAGCTGGTGGAAGACAAGCTCACCCTGCTCGCCAATCGCGTGATCCAGGATTTCGGCAACGGCGTGCAGGTGCTCAACGGCCGCTACGGCCCCTACATCACCGACGGCGAGAAGAACGCGCGCATCCCGAAGGACACCGAGCCGAAGGAACTCACCGAGGCGCAGTGCCTGGAGCTGCTCGCCGCCGCGCCAGTGAAGAAGGGCGGGCGCTTCGGCCGCAAGACCGCCGCCGCGAAGAAGGTCGCGGAGAAGAAGGTGGCGCCGGCGAAGAAAACCGCCGCGAAGAAGGCGGCGGGCAAGAAGACGGCCGCCAGCAAGACCGCGGCGAAAAAGACTGCGACGAAGAAGGTCGCCACGAAGAAGACGCCCGTCTGATGCCGCAGACCTTCACCCTCGACGGGCTGGACGCCGCCGCCGCGCTGCTGCGCGCGGGCGGCGTGCTGGCCTATCCCACCGAGGCGGTCTACGGCCTCGGCTGCGACCCGCACGACCGCGCGGCCTTCGACAGGATCTTCGCGCTGAAGCAGCGCCCGCCCACCCAGGGCGTGCTGCTGATCGCCGCCGACTTCGCCCAGGTCGAGCGCTACATCGACCTGGCAAGCGTGCCGGGCGAGGTACTCGCACAGGCGCGCGCCAGCTGGCCCGGCCCGAACACCTGGATCTTCCCGCGCAGCTCCGCGGTGCCCGAGTGGGTGGCTGGCGCGCATGCCGGCATCGCGTTGCGGGTTACCGCGCACGCGCCATCCATCGCGTTGTGCCGGGCCTTCGGTGGCGCACTGGTCTCGACCAGCGCGAACCCGCATGGCCAACCTTCCGCCCGCTCCGTGCAGGCCGTGCGCGACTATTTCGGCGACGCGCTGGACGGGGTGCTCGATGCCCCACTGGGAGGCCAGGAGCGCCCGTCCACCATCCGCGACGCGCTCACCGGCGCTATCATCCGCGCCTGAACGCCGCCTGCGGTGGGTCGGCTGCGATTCAGCGGCCGCGGCGAGGATGGGGCCTCGCGGTTCGGTTTTCCTTCGGTACTGTCCGCCGCCGCGAACCGGCATGCGGCGGCCGTTTCATGGGTCACACGGGAATCAGGGCTTGGCGATCGTCTACGACACCTACCGGCACGACGAGGCGGCGCGCGCGTTGCCGCTGCTGGCTGCGCCCGTGGGGCGGACGCTGGCCTGGCGCGACGGCGTGCCCATCGACGCAGCGCGTTTCCTGGCGCACGTGGACCAGGTGGCCGCCTTGCTGCCCGATGCGCCGGCCGCGGTGAACCTGTGCGAGGACCGCTACGCCTTCCTGGTCGCGTTCTGCGCCATCGTCCTGCGCGGCCAGGCCAACCTGCTGCCGCCCTCGCGCGCACCGCTGGCGGTGGAGGACGTGATGGCCGCACACCCCGGCGCCTATGCGCTGGGCGAACTGGCATTGCAGCCCGCGCCCCCCGGCTATCGCCGCCTGCCGCCGCTGGCGGCGGACATCGCGCCCGTCGTCGGCGCGGTGCCGGCGATACCCGCGGCGCAGGTGGCGGCGATCGGCTATACCTCCGGCTCCACCGGCATGCCGCGCGCCCACGCCAAGACGTGGCGCAGCCTGCATGCCGGCACCGCCGGCAACCTGGCGATGCTGCGCCGCGTGGCCGGCGAGCGCTTCCACGTGGTCGCCACCGTGCCGCCGCAGCACATCTACGGCATCGAGATGAGCGTGCTGCTGCCGCTGCTGGGCGCGGTGGGCGTGCATGCGGGGCGGCCGTTCTTCCCCGCCGACGTGGCCGCCGCGCTGGCCGAGGTGCCCGCGCCGCGCGTGCTGGTCACCACGCCGGTGCACCTGCGCGCGCTGGTCGAATCCGGCGTCGCGCTGCCGCCGCTGGCCGCGCTGCTGTCGGCCACCGCGGTGATGCCGACGGAGCTGGCGCACGCGGCGGAGCGACGCTTCGGCGCGCCCTTGCTGGAGGTGTTCGGCTCCACCGAGACCTGCGCCTTCGCCGGCCGCCGGCTGGCCAGGGACGAGCTGTGGACGCTCTACCCCGGCGTGCGCCTGCACCCGCAGCCGGACGGCACCGGCATCGAGGCGCCGCAACTCGACGAGCCCGCCACGCTGGCCGACCTCGTCACCCTGCACGACGAGGGCCGCCGCTTCCGCCTGTGCGGCCGGCACGCCGACCTGCTGGAAATCGCCGGCAAGCGCGCCTCGCTGGGCGACCTCACCCGGCGCCTGCTGGCGATCCCGGGCGTGGAGGACGGCGTGGTGCTCCAGCTCGACGAGGCGGACGCCATCGGCGTGCGCCGCATCGCCGCGCTGGCGGTGGCGCCCAGCCTGGACGAACACGCCATCCTCGACGCCCTGCGCTGTGCCGTCGACCCGGTCTTCCTGCCGCGCCGCCTGCGCCTGGTCGACGCGCTGCCGCGCAACGAGACCGGCAAGCTGCCGCGCGCGGACCTGCTGGAGCTGCTGGGCTGATCGCTTTTCCTTCCCGCTCCGGTGGGGAGGGAGGCCAGATCAGGTAGCGTCGAACACCGTTCGCCCTGAGCGTAGGCCCGCCAGGGCCGGAGTCGAAGGGTACATGGCGTTTCGACTTCGCTCGCTGACGCGAGCTACGCTCAACGCGAACGGTATACAGGGGCACTGCTCCGTATCGATTCGCGCTGCGCAGGCGTGATCCAAGCCTCTACAATGACGGGCCACGCCACTCCTGGCACCATCCCTCGTCCGCTGGAGCAAGCATGAAAGTCCTCGTCATCGGCAACGGCGGTCGCGAACACGCGCTGGCGTGGAAGCTCAAGCAGTCGCCGCGCGTGGACGAGGTGATCGTGGCGCCCGGCAACGCCGGCACCGCGCGCGAGCGTGGCGTGCGCAACGCCGACGTCGCCGTGACCGACCTCGACGGCCTGCTGAAGCTGGCGAAGGACGAGAAGATCGGCCTCACCGTGGTCGGCCCCGAGGTGCCTCTGGTGGCCGGCGTGGTGGACCGGTTCCGCGCCGCCGGCCTGCGCATCTTCGGCCCGCGCGCCGTCGCCGCGCAGCTGGAAGGTTCCAAGGCCTTCGCCAAGGACTTCCTGCTCCGCCACAACATCCCCACCGCGCGCTACGCGGTGTTCACCGAGATCAACCCCGCGCTGGCCTACGTGCGCCGGCATGGTGCGCCCATCGTCATCAAGGCCGACGGCCTGGCCGCCGGCAAGGGCGTGGTGGTGGCGCTGACCCTGGCCGACGCGGAACTGGCATTGCACGACATGCTCGGCGCGCACGCCTTCGGCGACGCTTCCGCGCGCGTGGTGATCGAGGAATTCCTCGACGGCGAGGAGGCCAGCTACATCGTGATGAGCGACGGCAGCCACGCCCTGCCGATGGCCAGCAGCCAGGACCACAAGCGCCGCGACGAAGGCGACCTCGGTCCCAACACCGGCGGCATGGGCGCATACTCGCCCGCGCCGGTGGTCACGCCCGAGGTGGAGCGGCGCATCCTCAAGGAGGTGATCGAGCCCACCCTGCACGGCATGGCGGCCGAGGGTGCGCCGTTCATCGGCTTCCTCTACGCCGGCCTGATGATCGACCAGGGCGGCAACCCCAAGGTGATCGAGTTCAACGTGCGCTTCGGCGATCCGGAGACGCAGCCGATCATGCTGCGCCTGAAGTCCGACCTGGTCGACCTGATCGAGGCCGCGCTCGACGGCGAGCTGCACCACACCCGCGCGCAATGGGATCCGCGCCCCTCGCTCGGCGTGGTCATGGCCGCCGCCGGCTACCCCGGCAAGGTGAAAAGCGGCGACGTGATCGCCGGCCTCGAAAGCGACCTCGGCCATGACGCCAAGATCTTCCATGCGGGCACCAGGCTCGACGCCGAAGGCCGCGTCGTCACCACCGGCGGCCGCGTCCTCACCGTCTGTGCCCTCGGCGCCGACATCGCCGCCGCCCGCGAACGCGCCTACGCCGCGGTGGAAAAGGTCCGCTTCGACGGCGCGTTCTGCCGGCGCGACATCGCGCACAGGGCGTTGCGGCGGCCGTAGGCGCAATGCCAGCCGCAGAGCGGCAAGGTGTCCGCATGGCGGGTCATGCGGTCCGTCGATCAGGGAGGAACGGGTGTGGCAAAGAAGCCGTCTCGCCGGCGCCGGACGTCGGTAAGCGAGTTGCTCGGCCACGCGGCGACGCCCTGGCAATCGGTGCGCAAGGCCATGGCTGCGGTGGTGGTCCTGGTCTGGTCCCTGGCCGCATGGCAGTTGCATGTCCATGCGCCGTCCGCCGCGGACAATGCCTACGTCGTCGATGATGCGGGCGTCGTCTCGCCGGCCGCCGGCGCGAAGCTGGCGGCCGCGCTGGATCACCTGAAACGGCAGACCGGGGTGCAAGTGCTGGTGGAGACCGTGCCCGATCTCCACGGCCAGAGCATCGAAGCCTATGCCGTGGATGAATTCCAGCGACGGCGGCTTGGGCGAAAAGGCGTCGACGACGGCGTGCTGTTCGTATTGGCCCCCAACCGGCACCGGGCGCGGATCGAGGTGGGTTACGGACTTGAGGGCGTGCTGACCGACGTGACCGCCTCGCTGATCCTGCGGCACCGCGTAGTGCCGGCCATGCGGAACGGCGATGCCAACCGTGCCCTGCTGCAGGGAGCCGAAGGCATCGTGGTGGCCCTGCATGGCACCTGGGACACCTCCGGGTCGGCGCAATGGATGCAGCAGCCCTCTTCGTCGCATGGTTTCTGGAAGTGGGTCGGCGCCGTTCCGGCGCTGCTCCTGCTGGTCGTCTTCGAAGTGCTTGCACTGAACCTGTGGAGCCCGTGGCCGGACCGCGCTGAAACCGATGGTGTCGGTTTCGTTCTTCGCCTGCTGGGCTGGGGCTTCATGATGTTCTGGAGCTGGGGCCTGGGCTTCGTCCTGTTGTTCTTCTGGACCATCCCCGGCAGCATGATGGCCGGTCAGGCCGGCGCCACCGCGCTGGCATGGCTGCATGCCGTCGCCTTTCCGGTCCTCCGGTACCTGGGCACCAACCATCGATACCGCTACATGGCCCTTTCCGCACGCACGCGCCGGAGCCTGCGGCCGAGGAACCTCGTGGAACGCATCGCCAACGTCGCCTTGGGTACGGCCGGCGGCTGGAAGCTGGGCAGCGGAAATTCGTCCGGCGCGTCCTTCAGCGGAAGCTCGGGCAGCAGTTCCAGCGGCAGCGATGGCGGTGGAAGCTCAGGCGGAGGCGGCGCATCCGCGGGGTGGTAGAAAGCCGATCCTGCCGAGACGGTGCGTGCCACGGCCTGAAGCGTCACGAGGAAAAACTGACTCGAAGCGTACTTGTCGTGATGGCGGGCCGACACGGGGCACCTGCCCGCCTTCTACAATGCGCCATCATCGGCCATGACGGCCTCGTTCTGCTTGGAGCACGACATGACACCGCGGAATCTCGCACTGGGCTTCGTCCTCACGCTGGTTGCAGTTGCCGCCGCCGCCAAAAACGCTTCGCCCCAGGACGGCATTTATCCGGATGTGACCCAGCATCCGCTGCCGGCCGATCTATCGGCCTTCAAGCAGCCCGCATCGCTGGTGGCGGACATGAAAGCGATCCAGACCGGTACGTTGCAGCAACGGCTGGAGGCGCTGAAGACCAAGGCGCTGCGCGACCAGGTGTTCGTCAAGGGCGGCACATTCCAGATGGGCGACTTTGGGCGATTGCAGAGCAGGGAGCACCTGCCATGGGACAACAATTCCAACAGCAGTCCGCTGCACGAGGTGACATTGACGAGTTATTCGATCGGCAAGTACCTGGTGACCAAGGCGGAGTCGGACCTGTATTCGGAGGCTACCGGTCAACCTGTCATGGGTGCCGAAGAATTGCGCGACATCCTGAAGGCCGACAGCGCGCTTGGCGGGAACTGGTATCAGGCCAAGGCCTATTGCCAATGGCTCGGCAAGCTGACAGGCAAACCTTTCGATCTTCCCACCGAGGCGCAGTGGGAATATGCGGCGAGGAATAGAGGGCGCTTCATCGTCTATCCCACGAGTGACGGCAAGATCGATTACAACAAGAACGTAGGCACTTCGGAGCTATTGGAAAAACTGTCCCTCAAGTACGGAGCAGCCATTGCGCTGTTTCCGCCTTCGCCGCTTGGCTTGTACGACATGGTCGGGAACCCGCAGTGGGTCAATGACTGGTACGCGGCGAATTATTATGCCCATTCGGGCGAAAACGACCCGGCCGGTCCGTCTGCCGGCGGCGACAAGGTGCTTCGCAGTTCCGACAATGCGAGATACAGCATGACGATGCACCGCTGGAAGGACAAGCCAAGCGGTGGAGCCCAGTTTCGCTGCGCGGTCAACAGCGCCTCTCCCTTGAATTAACCTCTTCGCATAAATCGGGTGCCGCGCGTGCTGCTTCAAATGGCGCAGCCGTCGTTATGTGTAGCGCGTGGGGCTGTTGCCATCATCGAGGAAATCCGGCCACTCCGGCCCCGGGTTGTAGCCGCCGGCCACGGCGTAGCCGGCATGGTCGCCCATGTCCGCGCGCGCCATGTAGACCGGCTCCGTATTGTCCACGAAGGCATAGCCCAGCACCGGTGCGCCGTACAAACCCTCGTAAAGCATTTGCAAGCCTGCGCCGGAATCCAGCATCGCCAAGCCGCCCACGTAGTCGTCTACCTGCTTGTCCAAGTCCTGGCTGTCCGCTCCCATGTCAAGGAACGCCTTGACGTGCGAGAAGTTGGCTTGCCAGCCCCTGGCGTCGGTGGCGCGTTCCCCGTCATGTGCTGCATCACATTGTGGAACTCGGCCTTGCTGCGGATCTTCTTGCACACGATGACGACGGCGCGCTTGCGCCGCCCGACGAACTCGGCCTGCCAGGGCAGGTAGTCGCCTGCATCGGTATTGGCCGGGATCGAGGCGGCTCCCGCCACGCTGTGGAAATCGGCCTCGGCATGGTGCTCGCGGCCGGCGCTCTCCTGCTTGACGGCGCCATTGCCCACGGCAGCCTTGATCGACTCGATGGTCGTGGCGGTCTGGAGTTTCCACTTTCGCTCGGGGGCTCTTCCGTCCACTCCGCAGCGCGATGCTGGGCCAGCTGGTTCAGTTCCATGGCGATGCCGGTGGCATCGTCCAAGCTCGACAGTGCCGACCTGTGAATGGCGCAGGCCTTGGCCGCCTCGGCCAGGAATTCTTCCGCCTGTGCACTGGCATCGACGAACCTGTGCGGCGAAAAGCCGAAGGCGGGAACCTCGAACAGCGCTCGCTGTGTATCGCATCGTGTTGTCGTACATCTTGTCGAGCACGCCAATGCACGCGCCACCTGCTTGCCGCGCAAGCCCACCAGTACCTTGGCGATTCGATAGTCAGGCCGCCGTCTTGTGCGAGGTTTTGGCCATTTCCCGCTCGACGGCGAACTGGCCGATGTACTCTGGTTCGGGCAAGTGGTGGGGATCGTTGGGCTCGATGCGACAGGCGGCCTCGATTTCTGCCGGCCACACCGGCACCTTGCAGGTTCGCAACACCAGCCAGCGTGTCAAGATGACCGGAGCTGCCAGCGGCCACAGGATGGCCCCGAGTCCAGACAGGCCGCCGAACGTGATGCCGACCATGATGCGGCAGTTCTTTAACGTTGGCGCTGGCGAGGTCCAGATCTCCACTTTGCCGAGACTGTCGATGTCCTCGTCCATGTAGCGGCGCACGAATTCCCACAGTTGTTGCACCTGCTCCTTTTGCAGGTAGTACATGCCGGTGACGAAGGTATCCTTGACCGTTTCGCCATCCAGCACATGGCAGCGGAGATCGAGCAGCCGCTTGTCGCGCAATCCTTGGCCGATGTGAAAGAAGCCCTCGTCCCACGGCATCGTCAATATGCCGCCATCGCGCTTGTCGCGGAACACGTAGACCTGTCGGGTCTTGCGATTGAAGCGGATGGGGTAATAGGTGCAAGTAAAGAAATCTCTATTTGGGAGTGCCCACCAAACGAGCCATGCCATGGGTATGCAAAAGGCAAATAATATTGCCTCACCAAGAATATATTCTTGCGTATCAGGCACTGGCCAAAACCATACGGATACGCCAAGTATGGCTATAGCCAGCGCCATGAGCGCACCAATCATCGTAAAGAGCCATCCTCTCAATCTGAATCTTCGATCCACGATTTCAACAAAGGTTGAATTGAATCGGAGCGAGACACCCCTGTCATCTGGCTCAATATTACGAGCCCTATTACGAGGAAGCTCGTCATCTTTCTCTTGTTGCGTTAGCAATCGATTCAACCGCCACTTGACTGTCCATCCACTCATCATGACTAAGCCCCATTTACCATGACAGTGTAGGCCGCATTTTGATCACCAAGGCTACTGAATCCCTCTTCATTTAGATCGTGTTTACCAAAGTAACAGCTATCCAGCCAATGTTGTAGTTTGTCGTGTTTTAGTAAGGAAACAAGGTAACCAATAACAACCAATATTAATATGATAATTAATCCAATGCCGGCAGTGATGGCGGCTGCGAACACCAAATAAGCAACGACACCCGTTGCGACACCCAACATAGCCGTACCGATTCCGAATGCTACATCGCCCTCCATAAAAGCCTTGCCACCTTCATAAATTTGCACTAAACCCGCTACCACACCGCCGATGACCCCAAGCAACTTTCCTGTCCCTTCGGCCAACTCAGCCCAACTACCAAACCTGCCCATTGACACCCTTTCCGCCACCCCAGAAGCCGCTGCCCCCCCATGCGGTCTTGCTCAGCATTTTTCCACCGATCTGCCCCATCTCACCCACCGCAGCGGTGGCGCCCGAGCCGAAGTTGAAGGCCTTGATCGTGTGCTCCGTACCCTCGGCCTTCATCAGTTCACCGTAGGAATTGGTCAACACGAAACCGGTAAGGATCAGGCCCAGACCGCTGGCTGTAACCTCACGCCCGATCACGTAACGCGCGTTGCCGCGCAACAGCGTCTCGAACTCGGTTTCGTCGGTAGCGGACAGGACGCCTGCCGCGCGCTTGACCCCCTTCATGCCGTTCAACCGCGCCAACTGTTTCTTGTCCACCACGAACAAGCCTTGGTACGGGTAGCCTTGTGTTCTGCCAGCTGCCGCTTCATCAAGCGCCGCACGTGCACCACTGCGCCATCGCTGCTCGTTCTCTCCGGTCAACTCTGCCAGGAAACCGGCCAATGCACGCGCCGCCTGCTTGCGCGTCTGCAGGCCGCGCAAGTCCACCAGCACCTTGTCCGGGTGCTCGGCGCTTACGATGGATTGCATGAGGCCAAGCAGGCGTTGCTCGGGTAAGGCCGCCTGTGCCAGCGCAGCCGTGCCATTGGCGGCCGCCGCGTTCAGGCGCTCCATGATCGGCGCACTCATCTCATAGATGTATTTGGACAATCCGGCCAAGGCACCCTGGAGTTCACTGGCGTGCTCCTTGCCCAAGATATCCTTGAAACCGCCGTAGATTTTCTCTCCCATATCCAGCCATGGCGTTTCCCGTTCCGTGCCTTTTTCCGCCGCCGCTTCGTTCCACTTGCGCGCAAGCTGGTCCTGGTTGAACACCAGCGCACGCAGCACGACTTCGCCCGGCTGGGTCGGGTCGTTGCCCAGGCATGCCTTGAAGTAGTCGGACGGCCCCTTGCGGCCGCTGGCGTCCTTGATGCACGCGTATATGACTGCTTGATGGGCCATGCCGCTTTCGACATTGGCTGGGTCGAAGTTGTGCGTGAAGTGGGCCTTGAACGGCTCACTCTTGAGCCACGCCAGATACGCCGTGTCCAGCGGCTTGATCGTCTGCTTTTCGAGGGTGTTGAATCCGCTGGCGTACTGCTTGAGGAATGCTTCCCTCGTCGGCTCGTTGAACATCTTCTCGTACTTGGACCACGCGTCCTTGCCGGTGCGTTCGGCTTCTTCCGGGCTGATCTTGCCGCTGTCGGTGATCGACTTTTCAAGCATGTCGCGATCGGACTTGGACAGGAAGGGATTGGTCAACGGCCCGTGATCGCTCGTGAGGTTGATCCGCGCTTGCGTCATGCGCGCCTGACTTTCCGATTGCACCGCGCCATGCATGACCGCTTCACGGATGCCGCTGATGGTCGTGGCGGTGGAAAACGCCCATTGCCGATCCGGGTTTTCCGTCCACTCCAGGGCGCGCTGGATGGCCAAGTGGTTCAGCTCCATCGCGATGCCCGCCGCATCGGGAATCGCCACCATGGCGGGCTTGAATGGCTTCGCCGCCTCGATGGCCCATTCGGCCATGCCGGCGGCCTGGGGTTTGATCCCTGTAAAGCCTTGTGGCGAGTAGTTCCAGGGCGACAGCTTCTGCATGGCCGATTGAGCCGCGTCGCGCACCCTGGACGAAAACTTTGCCGCCATGCGGCTGACTGCGTTGACGACGAACACCGGGTCGGTGGCGAACTCGGCGACCAGCGCCGACACCTTGTCCGCGGTGTCGGCATGCGGTTGCGCACCGCCGCCGCGCCATGCCGCGACGTCGAAGGCGCGCATGTGCGCCTCGCGCCATGCCTGTTTGGCGTGCTTTTCCAATACGGCCGGTGTCCATGTTGTATCGGAGAAGCCGAGCCACACCTTGGTGGCGTGCCTGGCATCTTTGACGGTCACGCAGCGGGCCACGTGGGCATCGCCGGCTCGCGTGCAAGCGAAGTGGGTGTCATGGACGGCAGGTGCCGTCGAAGCATGCGGGTCGAACTCGAACAGGTAGCCCTCGTTCGTCACGACGTAGGCTGTCCATTCCCCACGTCGCTCGTCGAACATGTACAGGTAGCCGCTGCGCAAAAAGCGCAACGTGTAGTGGGCTTCCTTTTCGGGCAGGGCGATGTCCTGCACGCCTTGGCCGAAGGGTGCTTGCAGCTTTGGTGCGTGCGGTATGTCGGCACGTGCCACGGCATAGCGCAACGGCAGGATGGGCAGGCCCTTCTTGTCGCAGAACGGGCAGGTGGTCGGGGTGATCATGCGTGGTCCTTGCATGGGCTGCTCAGTTCGCGGGCGTAGCGAGTCAGCGTGTCGGCATCGAGATCGGAGCAGGCGCCGACGTAACTGTCGTCGGTACTTGCGGCCTGCAACCGGCGCACGAGGTCGGGATGGCTGTGGATACGGGGATGAAAGCGGACGGCCTGTACCACATACAGGTGGAGGTCGGCCTCGTCTATCAGGCCATGTGCCAGCGCGACGTCCAGCAGCGCATTAACATGGCGCGGCTGAACATCTCCAGCGTCGTCCGTGTAATCCGGCACGGTGTTACGCAGGACTTTCAGGCATCGTTCCAGCAAGCCAATGCGTGCCAGGTCCAACCCCGTTGGGTGGAATGACAATGCCGGCTCGATCCCTTGGGGTGGAAGGCTGCGGTGCCAATGTCCCTGGTGGTCACACCACGTCCAAGCCGATACGGGGCCAAACAAAGCCGCCAATTGGGCGGGTGCCGCCATCCATAGCAGGTGACGAAATACGCGGGGATCGTAGTAACGGAACAGGTGCTTGCCCTGGAGCGGAATCGACACCACCAGGCGCGCACTCAGATGCTTCGCAAGCCGATCGATGCCACCATCCGAAACCATGAGGGCCGCGACGGGCCTCGGCGTTTCCACCGGAGCCGAAAGTAGGTCGTCGAGTGCTTGCACGCGCTGCGCCTGATCGAGTTGATCGACGGCCACCAATCGAGGCAAGGCCGCAGCTTCCTTTTCCAGCACCGTCGGCGCTATCGAAATGCCTGGCATCCCGCGCCAGAAACTGCTTCGGGCATGCGCCTGATCGAGCAACAGAAAAGTGTGCTCGTCCAGCAGGCGATGCTCGATGACTTGCATTTCAGGCATGGAGCGGCACCGTGGCGTTGCCATTGGCTGCTGCGCCCTGCAACGCGAAGTTGCATGGATCGGCTTTCGCTTTCGCCAACGTCACCTGCGAGGCTCCCCCCGATTGTGGCCCGGCCATCTCCCTCTGCGCCCCCTTGAACTCCGCCTTCCCCGGCGCGCCGATCTCGATGTCGCCGCCCTGGATCTTGAGATAGGCGCCGGCGGCGGTGAGCAGTACGTGCTGGCTGGCGCTGGCGCGTATGCTTCCGTGGCTGCTGGAGACGGTGACGGCTTTCTGCGCGGCGAAGTCGGCCTTGTCCTGCTGGGCCTGCGCGCTGAGCTGGCCGCTGGCGGCGTGGATCCGGATGCCGGTTTGCTTGACGGGACGGCTGGCGTCGCTGCCCTGCGCGTAGAGGGCGATGCCCCGGGCGGCGACGGCGCTCCACTGGCCCTGGGCGATCCAGCCGAGATCCTGGCCGGCGGTGAGCAGGGTGTCGGTGCCGCCGATCCATGCGGCGTGCTTCGGGGTGACGGCGACAAGGCCGTCCTGGCCGTGGGCGACGAGGTGGGGCTTGCTCCAGCCGGTGGCGCTGCCTTCGCCGCCGCCGATGCCCTGGCCGGCGGCGGTGCCTTCGCGGGTCACGGCCAGTTCCTGCGCGAGCGCGGTCTGCGCGGCGAGGGCGTTCAGCGTGTCGGGGGCGGGTTCGCCGTCGAGGCCGGCCTGCTGTTTCTGCGCCACCT
>NZ_JASERU010000014.1 GCF_030504985.1 Fulvimonas sp. R45 | reverse complement strand
TTTCGACGAGACTTTGAACAGGCTCTTAGATCACTGGGGTAACGGGCTCTCATCCCGCTAGCTTCCTGGATTTCGACGAGACTTTGAACAGGCTCTCAGAGGGCTGGAATGAGGGGCCAACCTCGCGACAAGCCCGCGAGCAAAGCCGCTCCGACCAGGCGACAAGGCAAGATTGGCCCCTCATCCCACCCTTCTCCCCGGAGGGGAGAAGGAGCAGGTCGTCGCCCGCCGAAAGCGAACGGTTAAGCCTTCCCGCTTACAATGCACGCTGCGCCTCGCGTCTTGCCTACAGGGTTTCCATGAAACGCTTCCCGATCGTCGCCGCCGCGTTCCTGCTGACGCTGGCCGGCCTGGCCCAGGCCGCCACCGGCCCCGCCCGTGCCCGGCTCGATGCCTTCGCCGACGGCCTGCACTCGCTCACCGGCCGCTTCACCCAGACCCTCACCGGCGCCAACGGCCAGCCGGGCCAGGCCAGTTCCGGCACGCTGGCGCTGGAGGCGCCGCGCGAGTTCCGCTGGGACACCCTGGCGCCGTACAAGCAGGTCATCGTGGCCGACGGCAGCCGCGTGTGGCTGTACGATCCCTCGCTGGAACAGGTCACCGTGCGCAAGCAGAGCACCGAGGAGGCGCACAGCCCGCTCACCGTGCTCACCGACGTGTCGCAACTGGACAAGAACTTCAAGGTCACCGAGGAAGGCGAGCGCGACGGCCTGCAATGGCTGCGTCTCACCTCCACCGAGGCCGACCCGCAGTTCGACTACGCCGAGCTCGGCTTCGGCACGCAGGGCCTGGCGCGCATGGTCTTCCGCGACCGGCTGGGCTCGACCACCGACATCCGCTTCTCGGACTGGAAGCGCAACGCCCCGATCCCGCCCGAGACCTTCAACTTCACCCCGCCCAAGGACGCCGACGTGATCGGCGACCTGCCGGTGATCACCACCCGGCCATTGAAGAACTGATCCGCCCATGCCCGTATTGCGCCAGTTGCCGCGCTGGGCGTGGGTCGGCGGCGGCGTGCTCGCGTTCATCGCGGGCATGGTCAATGCCTGCGGCTACCTGGGCTTCCGCCACCAGTCGATCAGCAACATGACCGGCAACACCAGCCTGCTCGGCATCACCCTGGGCACCGGCGACGGTGGCGAGGCGTGGCATTGGGCGTTGACCATCGCCGCGTTCGTGTTCGGCGCCGCGCTCAGCGGCTTCATCGTGCAGCAGACCGCGCTGAAGCTGGGGCGCCGCTACGGCGTGGCGTTGACGCTGGAGTCGCTGCTGCTGTTCGCCGCGGTGCCGCTGCTGGACGCGAACAGCTCGATCGGCCTGTACCTCGCCTCGGTCGCGGTGGGCTTGCAGAACGGCATGGTCAGCACCTACAGCGGCATGGTGTTCCGCACCACGCACGTCACCGGCATCTTCACCGACATGGGCATCTACCTGGGCCAGATGCTGCGCCGGTTGCCGGTGGACACGCTGCGCCTGCGCCTGTGCGCGCTGGTGGCGGGCACCTTCATGCTCGGCAGCGCCGCCGGGGCGCAGCTGTTCCGCCTGCTGGGCGAACACACCCTGCTGATTCCCGCCGTCCTGACCGGCGCCTGCGGCGTGGGCTACGGCGCCTATCGCCAATACACGATGAAAGTGGCGCAGCCGCGCGGCTGAGAGACCGTCCTGGAGGGCGCGCTATCATGCAGCCATGTCCAGCCGTTCCGCTTCCCCCACCGACCTGTTCGCCAGCGGCGAGCCCGAGGCGCTGAAGCCGCTGGCCGAGCGCATGCGGCCGCGCGACCTCGACGAGGTCGTGGGCCAGCAGCGCCTGGTCGGCCCCGGCAAGGCGCTGCGGCGCGCGCTGGAGGCGGGCAGGGTGCACTCGATGGTGCTGTGGGGGCCGCCCGGCTGCGGCAAGACCACGCTGGCGCTGCTGGTGGCGCGCTACGCCGACGCGGATTTCCGCGCCATCTCGGCGGTGCTTTCCGGCCTGCCCGAGGTGCGCAAGGCGCTGGCCGAGGCCGAGGCCAACTTCGCGCGCGGACGGCGCACCGTGCTGTTCGTGGACGAGGTGCACCGCTTCAACAAGGCGCAGCAGGACGCCTTCCTGCCGCACATCGAGAAGGGCGTGATCCTGTTCGTCGGCGCCACCACCGAGAACCCTTCGTTCGAGCTGAACTCGGCGCTGCTCTCGCGCTGCCGCGTGCACGTGCTGGAAGCGGTCTCGGCGGAGGACATCGTGGCCGCGCTCAAGCGCGCGCTGGCCGACGCCGAACGCGGCCTCGGCGCGTCGCGGCTCGAGGTGGACGATGCCTCGCTGCAGCTGATCGCCCAGGCCGCCGACGGCGACGTGCGCCGTGCGCTGACCCTGCTGGAGATCGCTGCCGAGCTGGCGCAGGACGGGCGCATCGACGAGGCGACCCTGGCGCAGGTGCTGGCCGACCGCACCCGCCGCTTCGACAAGCAGGGCGAGCAGTTCTACGACCAGATCTCCGCGCTGCACAAGTCGGTGCGTTCCTCCGATCCCGACGCCGCCGTGTACTGGCTCGCGCGCATGCTCGACGGCGGTTGCGATCCGCTCTACCTGGCACGCCGCATGACCCGCATGGCGGTGGAGGACGTCGGCCTGGCCGAACCGCGCGCCTGGCGCATGGCGCTGGACGCCTGGGACACCTACGAGCGCCTGGGCAGCCCCGAAGGCGAGCTGGGCCTGGCGCAACTGGCGATCTGGCTGGCGGTCGCGCCCAAGAGCAACGCCGCCTACCAGGCCTGGAACGCTGCCCGCGCCGCCGTGCGCGAGACCGGCACGCTGGAGGTGCCGATGCACCTGCGCAACGCCCCTACCAAGCTGATGAAGGGCCTGGGCTACGGCAAGGGCTACCAGTACGACCACGACGTCGAGGGCGGCGTGGCGCTCGACCAGCAATGCCTGCCCGAGGCGCTGGAGGGCACGGTGTTCTACGAGCCGGTCGATCGCGGGCTGGAGCAGAAGCTGCGAGAGAAGCTCGGCGCCCTGCGCACCGCCCGCGCCGAGGCGCGTCGCCGCCGCTGAGCCGCGCGTTGCGGGCGGCGGGGCGGGGCGGCGATAATCGAAGGCTACGCCGCCCATCCGGATCACGCCATGCTGGACCCCGCCCTGCTGCGCTCGCGCCTCGCCGAGACCGCGGCGCGCCTCAAGGAAACCCGCGGTTTCGACCTCGACGTCGCCGCGGTGGAGTCGCTGGAGAGCGAGCGCAAGCGGCTGTCCACCGAGACGCAGGAGCTGCAGAACCTGCGCAACACCCGTTCCAAGGCGATCGGCCAGGCCAAGGCCAAGGGCGAGGACGTGGCACCGCTGATGGCCGAGGTCGCCGGCATCGGCGACCGGCTCAAGGCCAACGAGCAGGCGCTGGCGGAGGTGCAGGCGAAGCTGGCCGACATCGCGCTGGGCGTTCCCAACCTTCCGCACGCCTCCGTGCCGCTGGGCAAGGACGAGCATGACAACGCCGAGGTCGCCCGCTGGGGCACGCCGCGCAGCTTCGACTTCGCGGTGAAGGACCATGTCGAGCTGGGCGAGCGCCACGGCTGGCTGGACGGCGATGCAGGGGCCAAGCTGTCCGGCGCGCGCTTCACCGTGCTGCGCGGCCAGCTCGCGCACCTGCACCGCGCGCTTGCGCAATTCATGCTCGACCTGCACACCGCCGAGCACGGCTATCTCGAATGCAACGTGCCGGTGATCGTCAATGCCGACAGCATGCAGGGCACCGGCCAGCTGCCCAAGTTCGAGGACGACCTGTTCGCCACCCGGGTGGGCGAGGCGAAGCGCTACCTCATCCCCACCGCCGAGGTGCCGTTGACCAACCTGGTGCGCGACACCATCCAGGACGCCGAGGCGCTGCCGCTGCGCCTGACCGCGCACACGCTGTGTTTCCGCGCCGAGGCCGGCAGCTACGGCCGCGACGTGCGCGGCATGATCCGCCAGCACCAGTTCGAGAAGATCGAGATGGTGCAGGTCGCACGGCCGGCCGACTCCCATGCGCAGCTCGAGGAAATGGTCGGCCATGCCGAGAAGGTGCTGCAGAAGCTGGACCTGCCGTACCGCAAGGTGCTGCTGTGCACCGGCGACATGGGCTTCGGCTCGGCCAAGACCTACGACCTGGAAGTTTGGCTGCCCAGCCAGCAGACCTACCGCGAGATCTCCAGCTGCTCCAACTTCGAGGATTTCCAGGCCCGCCGCCTGCAGGCGCGCTGGCGCAACCCGGACACCGGCAAGCCCGAGCTGCTGCACACGCTCAACGGCTCCGGTCTTGCCGTGGGCCGCACCCTGATCGCGGTGATGGAGAACAACCAGAACGCCGACGGTTCCATCGACGTGCCCGAGGCGCTGCGCCCCTACATGCGCGGACTGGAGCGCATTGCGTGAACGCCGGGCCGGCGCGCGGCCGCTGGGACAGGGTCGAGTTCTACACCAGCTACTTCCTGCTGGCGGTGCTGGCCTCGGTGATCGCTACCCGGCTCGGCTTCGCGGACGTGTGGGCCTTGCCGCGGGTGGATTTCGTATTGAGCGCAGCAGCCCTCGCGCTGGTGCTGGCTTCGTTCTGGGTCGCCCGTGCCCGGCGCGGCCTCCGACTGGGCACCGTCGCCTTCGCAGCCGCCACTCAACTGGTCCCCGTGAGCATCCGCCATCCCGCCGTGCTGCTGGCCCTGGCCGGCGCCCTGGTGCCGGTGCTGGTGGCGCTGTGGGCGCTGGTCGCCCTGTCGCGCAAGGCCCCGGATCGTCACCGCACGCCCGGAGCCTGATAGCATGGCCTCCCTGCAATAGGCCGAGGGCCGAGAGGCGTGCAGGATAGGAAGCGAACGGCGACGCAGTCGCCGGCCCCGCCGGGGTGAAGGGCAGGATGCCCGGAATCAAACTGCCGTAGTGGCGTGCGTAGCACGCCTGTTCGCGCAGACAAACGGAGAGATGGCCGAGCGGTTTAAGGCAGCAGTCTTGACGCGAAGGCAGGATGCCGAAGCGAACGGCGACGCAGTCGCCGGCCCCGCCGGGGTGAAGGGCAGGATGCCCGGAATCAAACTGCCGTAGTGGCGTGCGTAGCGCGCCTGTTCGCGCAGACAAACGGAGAGATGGCCGAGCGGTTTAAGGCAGCAGTCTTGAAAACTGCCGTAGGTGCAAGCCTACCGTGGGTTCGAATCCCACTCTCTCCGCCATATCCTGCCCAGCGTGGCCAGTCCCGCGGCCTGATGCCGGGCCAGGAGCGTCGACGGACCACCTCAGCCTTGTGCACACCGCTGATCGTCTAGGGCGTTGCCGTAGTCGCCGACGCCGCTGATGCCTCACGCAGGCTCTCGCTGGTCTCGCGCACCCGTCACTTCGCGTTCCTGCGCCTTGATGCGTGCCTGTTTCTCGCTCGCCGCACTCGGGCGTAGCCCTTGGTCACGCTCGGCGTGGCGCATCCGGGCACAGCCTCTGCGCCGTACCGCCGATCTTGCCGGCCATCCCAGATCGAGCTCACGGCGACACATGCTCCTTTCCGGCGCTCGAACCTCATTCGCGCCCCTCGCCCGCGACTCTGGCGGATACGCCGCGGCTTCATTCTTCAGCGTTTCCATCGCTCGACCTCTGAAGAGGTGTACCCACGGAAACTTCCGGGCGGTTCGTTCTGATAAAAATTTATCTTGACAGGTTATTGTTAAGTGTATATCAACGTGCCTGTGGAATGTCCATGCGGTTCCGTCGGGGGAGAGCGTCATGCAATTTCATCAGCTGGAGCAGCGGCGCCGTGGCTTGAGTCTCGCCATAGCCATGGCCCTGCTTGGATCCTTCAGTGCCACGGCAAGGCCATCGGCGTCTGGCGGCGGCCCTGCGGCAGGGCCGCAAAGCCAGGCCCCCGCGGCAGATGCCGACGCCGCGAAACGCGACCGGCGTCCATCCAGCGCACCGGTCGACCTGGGGGCGATCGTGGTCACCGCGAACAAGCGCAGCGAACTGCTGCAGAGCGTGCCGATGGCAGTGTCGGCGGTCTCCGGCGACAACCTCCGCCGCGAGGGTGCCAACAGCTTCGTCGATTACGCGACCCAGGTTCCCGGGCTCAACCTTGTCTCCACCGCGGCGGGGCAAACCCAGCTGGTGTTGCGCGGCATCACGTCGGGCAGCGGGCAGGCCAATTCAAGCGTAAGCACCTATGTCGACGACGCTCCGTACGGATCCAGCACGGTATATGCCCTCGGCGGCTTGCTGACTCCGGACATCGATCCGGCCGACATCGAGCGCATCGAGGTGCTGCGTGGCCCGCAGGGCACGCTGTACGGCGCGAACTCGCTGGGCGGGCTGGTGAAGTTCGTCACCACGCCACCGGACGCCACCCGTGCCTACGGCCGCGCCACGGTGGGCTACAGCAGCGTGAGCGGAGGCGGCAGCGGCTTTACCGAGCGCGCCATGTTCAATGTCCCCCTGGTCCAGGACCAGCTGGCGCTGCGGGTGAATGCCTATCACCGCGACGATCCCGGCTACATCGACAACGTGGCCACTGGCCAATCCGAGGTCAACAAAGACAAGGTCGATGGCGCTCGCGCGCAGGTCTTGTGGACGCCGACCGACAAGGTATCGGTGCGCTTTTCGGCGCTGGCGCAGAACCTCGCTGGCGACGGCCTGGCCAATGCCGGCGTGGAAGTGGATCCGGCCACGCTCAAGCCCGTCTACGGCTACCAGAAGCAGAGCCGCGCCGCGGGCACCGGCCTGTTCAAGGTCAAGTATCGCCTCTACGACCTCGCGATCAATGCGGACCTCGGCTGGGCCACGCTGGTGTCTTCGAGCAGTTACGGCACGCAGAAGGTCAACCAGAACCAGGATGTGACCACCGCGTTTGGCCCGCTGCTCAATCCCGCCTTCGGCCTGGCCAATGGCGGGTATTCGATCGTCGACCCGATCACCCTCGGCAAATTCACCCAGGAGCTGCGGCTGGAATCGCCGACGGAGCAGACGCTGGCGTGGCGCGCGGGCGTGTTCTACACGCGCGAAAACACCACGAACCGGCAGTCCTACAACGTGTTCGACGCGACGACCGGAGCGCCGATCGACCTGCCCACGCTGGCCGACGTTTCCATCGGCCCGGGCATCTTCAAGGAGTGGGCCGGTTACGCCGACGTGACCTGGCACGCCACCTCGCGGCTGAGCGTGCTGGTGGGCGCGCGCTATACCCACGACAGCACCGCGTATACGCAGACGGGCAGCGGCCTGTTGACGGGGGACAGCCAGTTCACCACCCGCAGCACGGACACCCCCGTCACTTACCTGGTCAATCCCAGTTTCAGGTTCAGCGACAACCTGATGGCCTATGCGCGCGTGGCGTCGGGCTTCCGTCCCGGCGGAGCCAACGTAGGTGTGCCGCCCAGCCTGGGCGCCCCGACGAGCTTCAAGCCGGACAAGCTGACCAGCTATGAACTGGGGTTCAAATCCACCCTGCTGGACAGGCGCATGGTCTTCGACGCCGACGTGTTCTACATCGACTGGAGCCAGATCCAGCTCGCGACCACGGCCGGCGGCTTCAGCTTCCTCGGCAATGGCGGCAAGGCGAAGAGCCAGGGCGTGGAAGCCAGCTGGAAATACGAACCCACACGCGGCCTGGTGCTGTCGGCGAACGCCAGCTGGACCGATGCGGAACTGACGGCGGATACGCCGGCCGGCCTGTACGGCTACAACGGCGACCGCCTGCCGTGGGTGCCGAAATGGAATGCCAGCGTGGGCGCGGACTACGACTTCCCGCTGGGCGACGGCTGGTCGGGTTTTGTCGGCGGAAGCTATCGGTACGTCGGCGCGCGCATGACGGATTTCCTGTCCGCGCCGGGGCCGCGCTTTTCGGTGCCGGCCTATCACGGCATCGACCTGCACGCCGGGGTCTATGTCGGTGACTGGACCATCAGGGCTTACGTCAAGAACGCGACCAACGCGCATGGCATCACGGCGCTGTCTTCGGAAACCACCGATCCGCGGGGGGCTCCGTTCGCTGCGTCCTATGTGCCGCCGCGCACCTTCGGCATGACTGTCGGCCTGGACTTCTGAACATGACTCATCGGAGTAACCGCGTCATGAATCGCCCTGTGAAATTCCTCGCCGCGCTAGCCGCGACCTGCGCCATCGGGCTGGCGATGGCGCAGGTGCCACCGCCGGCGCATCCCGCACCGGCGGTCCCCGCAACCGCGACTGCGCCTGAACCGGTCGTCACCGACCCGGCCGCGGCCCCGCGCGCGCAGGCGCCGGAGCTCACCGCTGCGGACCTGTCGAGCTTCCTCGACGGCCTGGTGCCGTTTGCGCTGCAGCGTGGCGACGTGGCGGGTGGCGTGATCTCGGTGGTCAAGGACGGCCGGGTGATCTTCGCCAAGGGATACGGCTACGACAATCTGCAGAAGCATACGGTGCCGTCCCCCACCGACACGCTGTTCCGCATCGGCTCCACCTCCAAGCTGTTCACCTGGACGGCGGTGATGCAGCAGGTGCAGGCAGGTAAGTTGGATCTGGACAGCGACGTCAACAAGTACCTCGACTTCAAGGTCCCGCCGTACCAGGGCAGGCCGATCACGCTGCGCAACCTGATGACGCACACCCCGGGGTTCGAAGACACCGCGCGCGACCTCATCTCCACCGACGGCAAGCCGGTCGACCTGGAGCATTACCTGAAAACGCACCTGCCGGCGCGGATCTTCCCGCCGGGCCAGGTGGTGGCGTATTCCAACTACGGCTGCGGCCTGGCCGGCTACATCGTGCAGCGGGTGTCGGGGCAGGACTTCGACGACTACATCGAGCAGCACATCTTCAAGCCGCTGGACATGCAGCACTCCACGTTCCGGCAACCCCTGCCGGCGCGGCTGGCGCCGCTGATGGGCGACAGCTACGACAAGGCTTCGGACGGCAAGCCGAAGCCCTTCGAGATCGTCGACCCGGCGCCGGCCGGCGCGATGAGCTCGACGGCGCTGGACATGGCGCACTTCATGATCGCCCAGCTGCAGGGCGGCAGCTATGCCGGCGGCAAGATCCTGACGCCGGCCACCACCGCCCTGATGCATAGCCCGCAACACACCGAAGCGCCGGGCCTGAATGGCTTTGCGCTGGGTTTCTACCAGGAGAACCGCAACGGCCAGGCCATTGTCGGCCATGCTGGCGATACGGACTACTTCCACACGGACTTGCACCTGCTGCTGGATGCGGACGTCGGCGTCTTCATGTCGTTCAACAGCGCCGGCAACGAAGGTGGCGCCGAAGTGATCCGCGCCGCGATCTTCGATGCCTTCCTCGACCGCTACTTCCCGGTCGCGACGCCGCATCTGCCCACGGCGGCCACGGCGAAGGCCGACGCCGCGCGGGTTGCGGGCTGGTATCTCGCCAGTCGCCGCAACGAGAGCGCCTTGCGGATGCTGTATGCGCTGACCCAGACCAAGGTGTCGGCCTTGCCTGACGGCACGATCCTGAGCGCGCCCTTCATGAATCCGTCCGGCGCGCCGATGCACTGGCGCGAGGTGGGGCCGCTGAAGTACCAGCAGGTGGACGGCCCCTACCACCTGGATTTCGTCGCGGACGCGCATGGCGACATCCGTTACTGGGCCACCGACTCCTTGCCGCCTGTCATGATCTTCCAGTCGGTGACCGGATTGCGCGCGCTGGGCAGCATCGAAGTATGGGGCACGCTGTCGCTGCTGTTGCTTCTGGCCACCCTGCTGAGCTGGCTGTGCGGCTGGCTGGTACGTCGTCATTACGGCCGGCGACTCGAACTCGATGCCCGGCAACGCCGTTCCCGCCTGTGCTCGCGGCTGGGCGTGCTGGTGCTCTTCGCCACCCTGCTCGGCTGGCTGATCCTGATGGTGGCCCTGTCCGCCGACCAGAGCCTCCTGCTGGAAGGTGGCGCGACGCCCTGGCTGTACCTGCTCTACGCGGCGGGCGTGCTGGCCTTGCTGGGCGCGGCAGCCGTCGTGAACCACACGGTGCGCAGCTGGATGGCGCCGCGTCGCGGCCGCTGGGTGCTGGCGGGCGAAACACTGTTGGCGCTGGCGGCGATCTACCTGGCGTGGCTGGTCCTGGTACTCAGGATGGTCAGCTTCAACGTCCATTACTGACGTCCCGTTTTCGTGGCGGCGGATCGGCGCCGCCACACATCCCACATCCAGGGAAGCACGCATGACTATCCACGACGGCGGGCGCCTGCGCCTGCGGGCGACGCCAAGGCGCTGGGCGATCGAGACCCCGTTCCACATCACCGGCTACACCTTCAGCGCGTTCGATGCGCTGATCGTCGAACTGGTCGACGAGCAGGGCCGGGTGGGACGCAGCGAGGCGCAGGGCGTCTACTACCACCAGGACACCTCGGCCTCGATGCTGGCGCAGGTCGAGGCGATGCGCGCGCGGGTCGAGGCGGGCATCACGCGCGAAGAGCTGCAGGCGCTGCTGCCGGCTGGCGGCGCGCGCAACGCGCTGGATTGCGCCTTGTGGGATCTCGAAGCCAAGCGTGTCGGCAAGCCCGTCTGGGAGCTTGCCGAGCAGGCGGCGCCGAGACCGCTGCGTACCACCTATACGCTGAGCGCCGAGGATCCGGACACGATGGCCCGCCGCGCCGCGGCCTATACGCAGGCGAGGGCGATCAAGCTCAAGCTCACCGACGACGACCGCAATGCCGAGCGTGTGCTGGCCGTGCGCGAGGCCCGCCCGGACGTGTGGCTGATGGTCGATGCCAACCAGGGGTTCACGCGCGAATCGTTCGCGCGCCTGATGCCCACGCTGGAAGAGGCGCGAGTGGATGTGGTCGAGCAGCCGTTCCCGGTGGGCAACGAGGCGTGGCTGGATGGCCTGGAACGACCGATCCGCATCGCCGCGGACGAAAGCGTGCAGGACCGCGGCGACCTGGCCAAGCTGGCGGGTCGCGTCGACGTGATCAATATCAAGCTCGACAAATGCGGCGGGCTGACCGAGGCGCTGGCCATGGCCGAGGAAGCGAGCAGGCTGGGTTTCGGCTTGATGGTCGGCAACATGGGCGGTTCGTCGCTGGCGATGGGGCCCGCCTTCGTGGTGGGCCAGCTGTGCGACGTGGTGGATCTCGACGGCCCGCTCGGCCTGCTGGTCGACTGGTCGCCTTCGGTGGTGTACGAGGATGGCGCCATCTGGTGCCCCGAGGCCCTCTGGGGCGGTCCGGCGGCCGTGCCGGCCTGGCCCGACAGGTGCGATCCCCGAGGAGACGCGTCCACGTGATGTCCCCGGCCACGTGCCCGGCCACCGGGAAAAACTGGTTCGGCCACCCGCGCGGCCTGACCGTCCTGTTCCTCACCGAAATGTGGGAGATGTTCTCCTTCTTCGGCATGCGCGCGATCCTGGTCTATTACATGACCATGCACCTGGACATGGGCCAGGAGTACGCCTCGCTGGTGTACGGTGCGTACGCGGCTTTCGTCTACTTCACGCCGGTGTTCGGCGGCATGCTCGCCGATCGTTGGCTGGGCAAGGAGCGTGCGGTGGTGATCGGCGCCGTGACGATGGCGTTCGGGCATTTCATGATGTCGTTCGATGCGCTGTTCTATCCGGCGCTGTGCATGATCGCGCTGGGCAACGGCCTGTTCCTGCCCAGCCTCGCCAGCCAGGTCGAAGGGCTGTACCGCGATGGCGACACGCGCAGCAAGAGCGCGTACAGCATCTACTACGTGGGCATCAACCTGGGCGGGTTCCTGTCGCCGCTGGTGTGCGGCACCCTGGGCGAAGCCTATGGCTGGCACTGGGGTTTCACGGCGGCGGGCATCGGCATGCTGCTGTCGCTGGTGATTTATCTGGCCGGACGCCGCTACCTGCCGCGGGAGCCGGCGCGCGGCGCCGGCGCGCGCGCGGCACGGCCACGGATGGACCAGGCGGCGCGCAAGCGCTTCGCGTTGCTGGTGGGGATTGCCGCCATCGTGGTGGTTTTTCGCGGCGCCTACGAGCAGAACGGCAACACCATCGCGCTGTGGGCCGATACCGGCATCGACCGGCAACTGGCGTCCGGCTGGGTGATACCGATGACCTGGTTCCAGTCGATCAACTCGCTGGCGGTGTTCATCTTCACGCCCATCCTCGTCGCACGCTGGGCACGACTGGCGAAGCGCGGCTTGGATACGCCGCTGCTGGCACGGATGGCCTTCGGCGCCACCATCGTCGGCGCATCATACGTGGCGCTGGGCTTGGTGACGGCCTGGAGCGAAGCGCATGGCACGCGCGCCAGCTGGATATGGCTGTTCGTCTGGTTCGTGGTGTTCACCATCGGCGAGCTGTACATCCTGCCCGTGGGCCTGGCGCTGTTCGGTCGCATGGCCCCGGAGGGATTTCGCGCCACCAGCATTGCCACGTGGTTCTTCGCCGGCTTCTTCGGCAACCTGCTGGCCGGCGCGCTGGGAACGTTGTGGAGCCAAATGAATCACGGCCTGTTCTTCGTGCTGGTCGGCGCGGTCTCGGGGTTGTCCGCCGCGCTTTTGTATATGCTTGGCCGACGCCATCGCGGCGTGGGACGACATGGAGACGCCGGCGGCACCCCGGTGCTGGTCGGATGAGCGTGCGCTGATGATCAAAGACCTGCAAAAAAAGCTGCGAGATCGCTGGGACGGCCTCACCACGGCTGAGCAGAAGATCGCGGCCTACCTGCTGCAGAACCCCGGCGGCATCCCGTTCGAGACCGCCTCGTCGCTGGGCCGGCGCGTGGGCGTCAGCGCGATGACGGTGGGGCGTTTCCTGCGCAGCTTCGGCTACGACGGCCTCAACGAACTGAAGGAGGAGCTGCGTGGCGATGCGCCGTGGTTGCAGTTGTACCGGAACCCGGACGTGGTGGGCGATCCCGCCACGATGCCCGACAGCCTGAAGGCCGAGATACGCGGCATTACCACGGCCTATGCGCTGACCCGCACGCCGGGGTGGAAAGCCGTCGTCGATTTGCTGGTGAATGCCGACCGTGTCTCGGTCGCCAGCTTCCACCAGGGGCGCTTTCTCGGGCTGGGTTTTGCGACCCTGATGCAGAGTATCAAGCCGCGCACGCGGTTCGAGGAGGGACTGGACGGCGCCTATACCGATCTGCTGCTCGATTCCAGCGGGAAGAGCTGCGTGTTGCTGATCGATTTCCGGCGCTACTCGCGGCACTTCCGCATCCTGGCCGAGGAGTGCACGGCACGCGGCATCCCCCTGGCGATCATCACCGACAGCCAGTGCTACTGGGCGCGCCAGCTCACCGACCACGTGCTGATGCTGCCGGCCGAGATGGAGCGGCCGTGGCACAACTTCACCGCCGTCATAAGCCTGTTGAGCCTGCTGATCGGCGCGGTCGCCCGCGCTCAGGGCGACATGTTCGATCGCATCGGCGACATCACGCAGTTGCGCCAGAAACTGGTGGGCTATGTCGAGGCGCCGCCCGTCACCAAAAGGCGCAGGGCGTCCGCATCCGCAAAAAGGCCACAGAATGGCGCCGCGCCGCGCAAACGCGGCGGCAAACCCAAGACCTGACGGTATCCGGCGCCGATGCGGCCGGCGACGGCGGGCAACGCCATCGAAGAGGATACGCTGATGATCCATCGACTTCGCAAGCATGGTCTGCTGTCGGGCGCCGGCGCATGCCGCAGACCGGTCACGATCGTGCTTGCGCTGTTCGTGCTGTTGTCCTTGGGCCTCGGCCAAGCCGGGCCGGCCAGGGCCGGCTCGGCGTCGACGCTGGATGCCTACGCCGGCAAAGCGATGCGTGTTTTCGGCACGCCTGGCATGGCGGCGGTGGTCATCGACGGCGGCAAGACCACCACCTACGCCTGGGGCGTGCGCAAGCTGGGCGCCAGTGCCAGGGTGGATGCGCACACCATCTTCCCGATCGGTTCCAACACCAAGGCCTTCACTGCGGCCGCGCTGGCGATCCTGGTCGATGAAGGCAAATTGCACTGGGACGACCGCGTGGTCGACAAGTTGCCTGGATTCCGCATGTACGACGCTTACGCGTCCAGCGAAATGACCGTCACCGACCTGCTCGTGCACCGCAGCGGCCTGGGCCTGGGCGAGGGCGACCTGATGATGTTCCCGACCACCAACCGCACCCGCGCGGAACTGGTGCACGACATCCGCTACCTGAAGCCCGCGCACTCGTTCCGCAGCGGCTATGACTACGACAACGTGCTGTACATCGTGGCAGGCCAGCTGGTCGAGGCCGTTTCCGGCCAACGCTGGGAGGATTTCGTGCAGCAGCACGTGCTTGATCCCCTGGAGATGCGCGATACGCGGACCAGCATCGACGCGCGTACCGCCGACCAGGTGGCGCTGCATGCCAGGAACACCACACCGGTACGTGGCGTCGGCAAGCAGGCGGTGCTCGCCACGGTGATGACCGGCGACGTGTTCGCGCCGGCCGGCGCATTGCAGGTCAGCGCGGCGGACATGGGACGCTGGCTGCAGCTGCAACTGGACCGGGGGCGGCTGGATGACGGCAAGCGGATCTTCAGCGCGGCGGCGGCGAAGATGCTGTGGATGCCGCAGACGCTGATCCCGATCGAACCGCTGCCGCCCGAGGTCGCCCTGGCGCAACCGCAGTTCGATGCCTACGCGTTGGGCTTCGAGGTACAGGACTATCGCGGCCACAAGATCATCACCCATCTCGGTGGCGTGCTGGGCGGCGTGTCGGCGGTGGTGATCATTCCGGAAAAGCACGCGGCCTTCGCCATCATGCTCAACTCCGAGGACGCCGGCGCCTTGTTCGCGATGCGCGAACATCTGCTCGATACCCTGCTAGGGCTGCCTTCGCCTGACTGGATCGCCGGCTACAAGCGGATGTTCGATGACATCCACGCCAGCGCCATCGCCGCGCTGCACACCCGAGGCGCGGCCAGGCATTCCGAACGCGGGCCGTCCCTGCCGCTGTCAGGCTATGCCGGCGTCTATAGCGACCCGTGGTACGGCAACGCCACGATCAGTCTGGGCAAGAGCGGCACGCTGGAGATCAGCCTCGACCGCTCGCCCGGGATGCGCGGTACGCTGGAGCACGTGCAGTACGACACCTTCCGTACGCACTGGGCGATGCCCGACGTGGAGGATGCCTATGTCACCTTCGCGATCGATCCCGACGGCGGCATCGACCGGATGACGATGAAGGCCGTCTCGCCGCTGGCCGATTTCAGCTGGGACTACCAGGACCTTCGCTTCGTTCCTGCCGCGAAGCACTAGCTGTGGTAACAGGCCTTCCGTCAGGCGCGCTGTTGCCGGGGAGGAACACGATGGCTGGCGCATCCGCCTTGGCAATCTCCACGGTGACATGCGCCAGTTCCTCATGGACTGCCAGGTGCCTACGTACCACCGCCGGCGTGAGCGGCTGGTCCGTGACCAGGGCGAGGATGCAGGCGTAGCGGCCTTTGCCGACGCGCCAGACATGCAGATCCGTGATGGCCGTGCCGGGAAGCTTGTCGGCCACCACGCCCCGGATTTCTTCGACCACCGGCGCATCCATGTCGGCGTCGAGCAAGATGCGGCCGGACTGCTTGATCAGGCTGATGGCCCATTGCGCGACGAGCACGGCGCCGACGATGCCCATCAGGGGGTCCAGCCAACTGATGTCGAGGAACTTCCCACCCGACAGCGCCAGGATCGCCAACACGGAGGTGGCGGCATCGGCCACGACATGCAGGTAGGCCGAACGCAAGTTCAGATCGTGGTGGCGGTGGCCGTGATCGTGTTCATGGTCGTGTCCGTGATGGTGGTGGCCGTCCTTCAACAGCCAGGCGCACAGCAGGTTCACCAGCAGGCCCACCACCGCGATCGGGATGGCCTGGTCGTAATGGATGGCCGCGGGGTGCACCAGGCGCTCCACGGACTGGACGAGCATGAGCGCCGCCACCACACCCAGCAGAAGGGCGCTGCTGTAACCGCCCAGCACTTCGATCTTCCAGGTGCCGAAGGCAAAGCGCCGATCCGTGGCCAGCCGGCGGGCCAGAACGTAGGCCCCCGCCGACACTCCCAGCGCCAGGGCATGGGAGCTCATGTGCCAACCATCGGCCAGAAGCGCCATGGAGTTGAGGGCGTAGCCACCCACGATCTCCACCACCATCATGATCGCGGTGATGACGACGGCTCGCAGGGTGTTCTTCTCGGCCAGCGGACTGCCCTCGTTGAATCGATGGGAATGCCGGAAGGGCGCGGGGTCGGGCATGGTCACGGACTATCTCGTAGATGTATACCCCCCTATACTATGGAAGTCGCCAGGAGATCGCCATGTCCCACACCATCCAGAACAAGAAAGCCCTGATCACCCGCGTGCGCCGCATCGGTGGTCAGGTGGCATCCTTGGAAAAGGCGCTCGAAGCCGATGCAGACTGTGGGGCGGTATTGCAACAGGCGGCTTCGATCCGTGGAGCGGTCCAGGGGCTCATGAGCCAACTGCTGGAAGACCACCTGAAAGAACATGTCGCAGCCAGCAACCCGAAGGCCCTGCGTGAGCTGGAGCCCGTCATGGCCGTGTTGCGCAGTTACCTGCGCTGACGCACTGGAACAGCCTCATGCCTTGGATCATCACCAAATACGCCATCACGGCCGCGGTCGTCGTCCTGGTCTCGGAAGTCGCCAAGCGCAGTGATCGGCTGGGCGCGCTGTTGGCCTCGTTGCCGATGGTGACGTTGTTGGCGCTCACCTGGCTCCACATCGAGAAGCAGCCGGCCGAAAAGATCACCAACCATGCCTGGTATACGTTTTGGTATGTGGTGCCCACGCTGCCGATGTTCTTGCTCTTTCCACGACTGTTCAACCGGTTCGGTTTCTGGCCTGCTTTGGGACTGAGTGCCGTGGTGGCCATCGTTTGTTTCGGGCTGTTCGCCTGGGCGGTCCGGCCCTGGGGCATCAAGTTGCTCTGACCCTTGAAGGACTTGCATGACCCACCATCCGAGCGAACGTTCTCCGACGGCAGGACCGCCTGATCATCGACGCCTCAGGCGAGCCGTGCTGATGGTGGCCTTTCTCAATCTCGCCTACTTTGGCGTCGAGTTCGCCGTGCCTTGCGCATCGGCTCTGTCTCTTTGTTTGCCGACAGCATTGATTTTCTGGAAGACGCCTCGATCAATCTGCTGATCGTGGTCGCCCTGGGATGGAGCATGCGGGCGCGGGCCTATGTGGGCATGGCCCTGGCAAGCATTCTGCTCCTTCCGGCTGTCGCCATGCTCTGGTCCGTGTGGGTGAAGATTGGGCACTTCATCTCTCCGGACCCTGTGCCTCTATCCGTGACGGGCGCCGGCGCCTTGGTCGTCAATCTGGCTTGCGCCTTCCTGCTCGCCAGGTATCGAAAGCACAGCGGCAGCCTGACGAAGGCGGCATTTCTGTCTGCCCGAAACGATGCCCTCGCCAACATGGCCATTATCGGCGCCGGTGTCATCACCACCTTCGTCCATTCCGCGTGGCCGGATCTGGTGGTTGGGCTGGGGATCATGCTGATGAATGCCGATGCCGCCCGGGAAGTGTGGAAGGCGGCGCGGGATGAGCACCGTCTTTCGTCGGCAATCGCCTAGCGTCCAGTGCGGGTCCGCCATGGTCAATCGGCAGGCTACCCGGTACGCAAGGAACGGGTACGAGCGTGGCGCATCAGGGTGATTGCTCAACCAAGCGAAGGGCGATAGCCTTCGCCCACTGGGTCAAACTCGGAGGTCAAACCTTCCGACCTGACCAGGCGCCGCGGGCGTTGGTGGAGTGGGAAGCCACTCACTCACCACTCTCTCCGCCCCCATCCGCCCGGATGGCGAAACTGGTAGACGCAAGGGACTTAAAATCCCTCAGCCGCAAGGCTATGCGGGTTCGACCCCCGCTCCGGGCACACTCACGGCATCGATGAAAGGCGTGGCCTAGGCCACCGCGCTTTGCGGCGCGACGCAGGGGCGGGCGTACTGGGCGAGGCGGATGGTGGAGGCCGGGCCGGGCATTTCCACGCCGATGCTGCGGCCGGAACGCAGGTGCTCGTCGCGGGCCACTTCGCGCGCGAGCTGGATCGCCGGTCCCAGCCGGAGCTGGCTGAACAGCACGGTCCCGGCGCGCCGGATGTTCCAGCTGCCGTCGCTTGCAGGGTCGAGCGAATAGATCACCATGACCATCCCCTTGCGAGTGTGCCTGGACCTCGTGCCATCCGCGGGCATCCCACTCGCATGGATGCCCGCAGGCGTAGCATGCCCAAGCGTGAACACCCTGTATGTCGGCGGTTTCCTACGCGCGCTGTCGGTACCGGCTTTCCTCCCGGCAGGCAGGGGGAAAGGCTTGCATTGGCGGCCTCTCCCGCCTACCTTGCCTTGGCCTGACAGGGAGGGGTGCAAGCGATGATCGACGTCGTACTGGTGGACGACCACGAGCTGGTTCGCACCGGTTTCAGGATGATCCTGCAGCAGCAGCCCGACATCCGCGTCTGCGGCGAGGCCGGGTCCGCCGAGGAGGGGCTGCGCCTGATCCGCTCGCTGTCGCCCGACATCGCGCTGGTCGACGTGCACATGCCGGGCATGAGCGGCATCGAGCTGACCGAGCGGGTGTCGCGGGCCAACCTGTCGACCCATATCGTGGTGGTGACGGTGGTGGACGACGCGCGTTTCCCCAAGCGCCTGCTGGATGCCGGCGCGCTCGGCTACCTGACTAAGGGGTGCTCGGCCGAGGAATTGCTCGGCGCCGTGCGCCAGGTGGCGGGCGGTCGGCGCTACCTGGCGCCCGCGGTGGCGCAGCAGCTCGCCCTGGCGACCCTGGACGGCGACAGCTCGCCGTTCGACGCGCTTTCCACGCGCGAACTGGAAGTAGCGATGATGCTGGTGCGCGGCAAGGCGCTCACGTCGATCGGCGAACAGCTCAACCTCAGCCCCAAGACGGTGTCGACCTACAAGCAGCGCCTGATGGAGAAGCTGCAGGTGGACCACGTGATCAGCCTGGCGCACCTGATGACGGTGCACGGCCTGCTGGACACGCGCAGCCAGCAGCTTGGCAGCTAGCCGCAGGCGCATCCGATGCAACGAAAAAGGCCGGACAATGTCCGGCCTTTTTCGTGCCTGCCTGGTGCCTAGGAGTGCGAGGCCCGGTCGGCGTCGCGTCCGGCATCGGCGACCGGGTGGGGCTCGGCCGTCGGCACCGGGGCCGGAGTCGGCCGCGGCGCGGAGCCGGCCAGCAGGTCGCCCTGTGCGGGAAGCGCGGATGCTTGCCTGACGGCCTGGCCCGTTTCGGCCGCCTGCGAGGATTCCGTACTGGCCGGGGCCATCTCGGGTGCGGGCGTCGGTGCGGGTGCCGGGGGCGTGGCGGCCGGCCCTGCCGATTGCGGGGCTGGACGGCTTGCCGCCACGGGCTCTGCGTCCTCGGCGCTGGCCGGCCGTGCCGGCTCGGCCGCGGGAGCGGCCTTCGCCGGTTCACCGGTGCCGGTCGCCGTGGCCGTTGGCACGATTGCCGCTGCCGCGACCGCGGCGGGAATCGGCGGCAACGCCGGGAGCTGGAAGCTCGCCGGTGCGGCGGCTGGACGGGAGATCGACGGCGGGTGGGCCGCCTCCGCCGAAGGGCGGGGCACTGCAGCGGGCGCGGACTCCGTTGCCGGAACCGCCGTTGCGGTGGCCTGCGCAGGCTCGGTGGAGGACGCACGGGGCGCAGCCTCGTCAGCCTGCGGCGCGCTGTCGTCGTCGCGGTCCTCGTCGCGGTCCTCGTCATCCAGGGCCTTGGCTTCTTCCGCATGGGGCGCGGCAGCCGTGGACTCGTCGTGACGGCGGCGACGGCGACCGCCGCGGCGACCGCGGCGGCGACGGGACTGGCCACCCTCGGTCTCGACCTCGTTGGCCGCCTCGGGGGCGGTGGCCGCCGCTACCGCCGTGTCGGCGATGATGGCGGGGGCCTGCTCCTCGGCCGGCTTGGCGGTAGCCTCGGGGGCCACGGCCGGCGCGACACGCTCTTCCTGCGGCGGTCGTTGCGGACGTTCCGGCTTCGCCGGCGCCACGGCGGCCTTGCGCTCGGCGGCGGGTTCGCCGGCCGGCGCCTGCACGGTAGGCTTCGGCTGGCGTTCGGGCTTGGCGGCCTGCGCCGGGCGCGGCTGGGCCGGGTCGTTGCCGCGCTGGCGCGGGTTGTTGCCGCGGCCCTGCGACTGGCTGGCGTTGCGGCCGGTGTTCTGCGGCTGCGCATCGCGGCGTCCGGCGCGGCCCGCATTATTGCCACCCTGGCGGCGGTCGTCCCGGCGCTCTTCGCGACGGTTGTCGCGGTTGCGGCCGGCACGCTTGTCCTCGTTCCGGGGCGTCTCCGGCGCGGGAGCCGCCGGCGCGGCGGCGCTGCTGCGGAACCAGCCGAGCAGGCGCGAGATCACGCCACCGGTCGGTGCGGCGGCCGGGGCCGCGCGGCGTGGCGCGGCCGGTCGCGGTGCCGTGGCGGGCGTCGGTGCCGGCGCCTGCGTTTCCTCGCGCACGGGAGCGGGTGTGGCGGGCACCACGCCGGTGACGGCGGGCTGTTCGCCGCTGCCCAGCATCTGGCCCATCTTCGGGATCGGCGCGGCCTCGACGGCGGTGAGCCGCTCGTAGCTGGGCTTGCTGTGCTCGCCCATGTCCGCTTCCTTGATGCGCTGGATCTCGATGTGCGGCGTCTCCAGCTTGTCGTCGGCCACGATCACCACGTGCACCTTGTTGCGCAGCTCGATCTCGACCACGCTGGCGCGCTTCTCGTTGAGCATGAAGTTGGCCACCGTGGGCGGGGCCTGCACCAGCACCTGGCCGGTGTTGTCCTTCATCGCGTGTTCTTCGATCAGGCGCAGGGTGGACAGCGCCAGCGATTCAACGCCGCGGATCTGGCCGTGGCCCTCGCAGCGCGGGCAGACGATCTGGGTGGCTTCGCCCAGGCTGGGGCGCAGGCGCTGGCGGGACATCTCCAGCAGGCCGAAGCGCGAGATGCGGCCCACCTGCACGCGGGCGCGGTCCAGCTTCAGGGCGTCCTTGAGCTTTTCCTCGACCTCGCGCTGGTGGCGCGGGCTGTCCATGTCGATGAAGTCGATCACGATCAGGCCGCCGGCGTCGCGGATGCGGCACTGGCGGGCGATCTCCACCGCGGCCTCGAGGTTGGTGTTGAACGCCGTTTCCTCGATGTCCGAGCCCTTGGTCGCCTTGGCCGAGTTGATGTCGATGGCGGTGAGCGCCTCGGTCTGGTCGATCACGATCGAGCCGCCGGACGGCAGGCGCACCTGGCGGTCGAACGCGCTCTCGATCTGGGTCTCGATCTGGTAGCGCGAGAACAGCGGGGTGTCGTCCCGGTACAGCTTGAGCTTGCGCAGAGCGTTGGGCATCACCTGCTGCATGAAGTCGCGCGCGTCGTTGTACAGCGATTCCTCGTCGATGAGGATCTCGCCGATGTCGTTGCGCAGGTAGTCGCGCAGGGCGCGGATGAACAGCTTGGATTCCTGGTAGATCAGGAACGGCGCCTTGCGCGACTGGGCGGCGGCGGAGATCGCCTTCCACAGCTGCAGCAGGTAGTCCAGGTCCCACTGCAGTTCCTCGGCGTCGCGGCCCATGCCGGCGGTGCGCACGATGAGGCCCATGTCGTCGGGCACGGTGAGGTGGTCCAGCGCCTCCTTCAGCGCCTGCCGGTCCTCGCCCTCGATCCGGCGCGACACGCCGCCGGCCTTCGGGTTGTTCGGCATCAGCACCATGTAGCGGCCGGCCAGGCTGATGTAGGTGGTCAGCGCCGCGCCCTTGTTGCCGCGCTCCTCCTTCTCGACCTGGACGACGACCTCCTGGCCTTCCTTGAGCAGCTCGCGGATGTTCGCCTTGTGCGGATCCAGGCCCGGGGTGAAGTAGCTGCGGGCGATCTCCTTGAGCGGCAGGAAGCCGTGGCGTTCGGCGCCGTAGTCGACGAAACAAGCTTCCAGGGATTGCTCGACGCGGGTGATGCGGCCCTTGTAGATGTTGGCCTTTTTCTGCTCGCGGGAGGGGATTTCGATGTCGAGATCGTAGAGGTTCTGGCCATCGACGATGGCCACACGCAACTCTTCACGCTGAGTTGCGTTGATCAACATGCGTTTCATTTTAGGTTTTTCCTCAGCTTGCCGCGCGTCGCGTGCCGCGGTGGCGCCGATGGGGGCGGCCTGCCGGGGATCGCGCCGCTGCGGTGAAGCGGCAAATAAACGGCGCCGTTGCCGGCTCCGGGGTGATTCGTGGCATCGCGCCAGCCGGCCCGCGACCCTGCGGCAGCGGACAAACGGCAACCCGAACCGTTACGATGAAAGGGAGAGCAGCGACCGGCTGCCGGAGAAGGCGACCGGCGCAATCCTCGCCGACGTCACGGGTGGGCGCCCCACGCCGCCGGTCTTCGGGCGGGCAGGGCACAGCGCCGGCCGAGTATCCTATTTCGCCAGGTTTTTTTCAATGCAGACGGCAACTTCCCCCGGCGCACCTCACGGTGTACGTCAAGTCGAGATCGGTCCCGAGCGCGAGGGACAGCGGATCGACAATGCCCTGGCGGCCCTGCTCAAGGGGGTGCCGAAAAGCATGATCTACCGCCTGCTGCGCACCGGCCAGGTGCGGGTGAACGGCAAGCGGGCCAAGCCGGACACCCGTCTCGCGGCGGGCGATACGCTGCGCATCCCGCCGGTGCGGGTGGCGGAGCGTCCGGCTGTCCAGGGGCCGCCCGCCGAGCTGGTGGCCCAGGTCGCCGACGCCGTGATCTTCGAGGACAAGCACTTCCTGGTCATCGACAAGCCCTCCGGCATCGCCAGCCACGGCGGCAGCGGGGTTAGCCACGGCGCGATCGAGCTGCTGCGCGCGGCGCGTCCGCACGAGTCGCTGGAACTGGTGCACCGGCTGGACCGCGACACCAGCGGCGTGCTGGTGCTGGCCCGCAGCCGCGCGGGGCTGGTCGGCCTGCAGGCGGCGATCCGCGCCGGCGAGGTCACCAAACAGTACCTGTGCCTGCTGGTGGGGCATCCGCCCAAGGCGAAGTTCGACGTCAACGCACCGTTGCGCAAGTCCGTCCTACAGGGCGGCGAGCGGATGGTGCGGGTGGCGGACGACGGCAAGCCCTCGCTCACCTTCTTCCGCGAGATGGAGCAGTACCCCGGCGCGCGCCTGATGCAGGCCACGCTGGGCACCGGGCGCACCCACCAGATCCGGGTGCATGCCGCGCACATCGGCCACCCGGTCGCCGGCGACACGAAATACGGCGACAAGGACATGAACAGGCGCCTGCGCGACTACGGCCTGCACCGGCTGTTCCTGCACGCGGCGCACATGGGCTTCGAGCTGGATGGGCGCAGCTACGGCTTTTCAGCCCCCCTGCCGGGCGAACTGAAGGACTTCCTGGACGCGCTGGCCAGCAAGGGCGGCAAGCTGGCCTACGTGTGGGACCGGAACAAGGCGAACCCGCGCGGCGAGTAGGCGGGCGGGTCAGCGCGCAAGCAGGGCCTCGACGCGGGCGGCGCAGATGAAATCGTTCAGCGACAGCCCGCCCACGTCGTGGGTGGACCACAGCACCTGGCAGTGGCCATAGCCGGCTTCCAGGTCCGGGTGGTGGTCCTCGTGGTTGGCCATGAAGCCCACCGCGTTGATGAAGCCGAGCGTGCGGTGGAAATCCCCGAAGCGGAAGTCCTTCACCAGCGCCTTGCCGTCCGCGCTCACCGTCCAGCCGGGCAGTTGCGGCAGCAGGGCGTCGATGGCGGCGCGGTCCAGCGCGTGTTCCCTGCCCTTGCGCGGCTGGCAGTGCTGGGCGGCGAGGGGCGTGGCGTGCATGGATGTCTCCGATGGCGGGGCAGGGCCGGCTAGCGTCGAAGCTGCGCGCGAAAAAGTCAAAACCGCGCACCGCGGATGAAACTGGACTAAAATGGTGCTGTTTCCGCCCCGGCCGTACCGGGGCGACGCCCGACTGCAACGGAACCGGCATGATCGACATCACCGAACGCGCGCAACAGCACTTCCTGCGCCTGCTCGCCCAGCAGGACATCGAGGGCCTGGGCATCCGCCTGCGGGTGACCGAGCCCGGCACGCCGGCGGCGAACTGCGAGCTGGAGTTCTGCGAGCCGGCCGAGCTGACCGGCTCGGAGTGGACGGTGGAATGCGCCGGCTTCGATTTCCATGTCGAGGGCGACAGCGCGCGCTGGCTCGACGGCGCCAGCATCGACTACGAGCCGAACAAGACCGGCGGCCAGCTCAACATCCGCGCGCCGCGGATCAAGGGCGACGTACCCGGCGTCGAGGCCGGCCTGGTCGAGCGCGTGCGCTACGTGCTGGAATCGGAGATCAATCCGCGGCTGGCCTCGCACGGCGGCCGGGTGACGCTGCTGGAAGTGGACGCCGACGGCGCGGTGCTGCTGCAGTTCGGCGGCGGCTGCCACGGCTGCGGGATGGTCGACGTGACGCTGAAGCAGGGCGTGGAGAAGACCCTGCGCGAGCGCGTCCCCGAGGTCACCGCGGTGCGCGACGGCACCGACCACGCCGGCGGCAGCAATCCCTATTACCGCCGGCAGGAAGGCCAGTCCGCGCTCGGCTGAGCGACTGGCCCGCGGCATGAAAAAGCCCGCCATGCGGCGGGCTTTGGCATCTGGAGGACGGGGGACGTTCAGTCGCCCTGGATGTGTCCCTTCAGCGTGTCCAGCTTGTTCGGCTGGCTGGAGAAGTAGGCGGCGATGTCTTCGATGTCCTGGTCGGACAGCGTGGCCACCATGCCCTTCATGATCGGGTTGTCGCGGCGGCCGTCCTTGTATTCGTGCAGGGCCTGCTGGATGTATTCGTTGTACTGGCCGGCCAGCCGCGGGTACTGCGGGTCGACCGCGTTGCCGTCGGCGCCGTGGCAGGCGAAGCAGGCGGCGGCCTTGGTCTTGCCGTCCGCGGCGTTGCCGCCGGCCAGCAGCGGAGCGGAGGCGAGCGCCAGGACGGCGCCGAGCGAAAGCAGGGTGAGCGCGCGTGTCATGCGGGATCCTTGGAGTCCGGGATTACTTGTTCGGCTTGATGCTGGACAGGTACGCGGCGATGTCCTCGATGTTCTGGTCGGACAGGCTCTGTGCCTGGGCCATCATGGTGGGGTGATGGCGGTCGCCGTTCTTGTATTCGTGCAGCGCGCTGACGATGTACTGCTCGTTCTGCCCGGCCAGCTTGGGCACCGGGTAGTCCGGATAGGCGTTGGTGTAGCCGGGGACGCCGTGGCAGCCTGCGCAGGTGTAGACGAGCTTGCGGCCGTTGGCCGGGTTGCCGTTGGCCTGGGCCGCGCCGGCGGCGAGGAGGGCGGAAACTGCTGCGAGGCCGAGCAACTGCAATCGAGTCATCGAGAGGATTCCCCACGGTTCCGACGGGTACATGGACGGTATTCCCCGGAGTATAGACGCTGCGCGCGAACCGGAACAACAGCGCCCAGGGCGCGTCAGAACAGGCTGCGGACGATGTGGATGCCGGCGCTGTATTCGCCCACGATGGTGCCCAGGCTGACCAGGAAGAAGTTCAGCAGCGTGCGCGCCACGCGGTTCGTCCACCAGCCCTTCCAGTGGCCGATGTCATCGCGCAGCGACTCGAAATCGGCCACGCGCGGGCGGCGCACCCAGGCCTCGGCCATCGCGCTGATGCCGCCGGCGGGAATGCCGGGGCGGAACGGCTTGATCGGCGCCGCGACGAAGGCGGCGGCGATGCTCAGCGGATGCGCGCCGGCCGCCAGCGCGCCCAGCGCGGCGAAGCAGCCGGTGAACAGCACCCATGCCAGCAGCGCCTGCGTGCCCAGCGCCGCGTTGCGGTGGAACGCCCAGGCGATCGCCGCGAACACCAGCAGCACCAGGCCCACCGCCAGCCATTTCGGCCAGCGCGCCTTCGGCGGCGCCTGCGCCAGCGCGGCGGCTTCGGCGGCGGGGTCGTCCTGCTGCGTGCGCAGGTGTTCGCACAGCCCCTTCAGATGGCCGGCGCCGATCACCACCAGCACGCGACGCGGCGCGGCAGTGGACGAGCGCGCGGCTTCCTCGCGCAGGCGCGCGGCCATGAAGGCGTCGCGCTCGGCGATCAGGCTGCGGTAGAGCGGCGCCGAGCCGCTGGCGAATTCGCTGAAGGCGCTTTCCAGCATGTCGCCCTGCTTGAGCTTCTCGATCTCGCCTTCGTCGATGTCTTCGCGCTCGAACACGCTGGCGAGCAGGCCGCCGAGCAGGCCGAAGCGCTGCCAGAAGCCCACGCTGTGCCAGGCGCGCTTCAGCGTGGTACCCACCTCGCGGTCGACCAGCCACAGCGGCAGGCCGCGCGCGGCGGCGCCGTCCATCGCGGCCTTCATCTCGGCGCCGGGCTGGATGCCGTACTGGTCGGCCAGCCGCTTCTGGAACGAGGAAAGCACCAGGCTCGCGGCGACCATGCCGGCCTTGCCCTGGCGGATCACCTGGAACAGGTCCATCTGCTTGAACGCCTCGGGGTCGCGCATGCCCTGCGCCCGGCTTTCGCACAGTTCCACCGCCACCGCGTCGAAGTGCTCGTGCTCCAGCAGGGCCTCGACCGCTTCCATGCTGGTACGCGAGACGTGGGCGGTGCCCAGCACCACGTATTCCACGCCGTCGCGGTGGACGCGCTCGATGGGCTGGTCGCGCAGCACGGGCGGCAGGGGCAGGGCGGGTTCAGGGACGCTCATGCGTGGGGTGACGCCGGTCAAGGGGAGACCCCAAGCATGGGGATGCGTTCTGCGCGAAGCAAGTCAAGCGCGGCCATGAGCGGCCCGTCTGAACGCCCGCGGCCGGAATGATCGTCGCGGATTGAGGAGTGCGGCCATGGATGGCCACCCATTTGATCTTCGCGATCAGGGATGATTGCAAAAACCATGCACTAATCGATGAAGCGCCTGAGCAGGCCATCGTAGGCATCGATGCGGCGGTCGCGCAGGAACGGCCAGATGCGCCGCACGTGTTCGCTGCGCTGCATGTCGATCTCCACGACCAGCAGCTCGCGCGCGTCGGTGCCGGCCTGGGCCAGGAACTCGCCCTGCGGCCCGGCGACGAAGCTGGAGCCCCAGAAGCGGATGCCCGCGCCCACGCCGGAGGCGTCGAACTCGTGGCCGGTGCGGTTGCAGGCCAGCAGCGGCAGGCCGTTGGCCACCGCGTGGCCGCGCTGCACGGTGATCCAGGCTTCGCGCTGGCGGTCCTTCTCGTCCTGCGCGTCGTTCGGGTCCCAGCCGATCGCGGTGGGATAGAGCAGCAGCTCGGCGCCGGCCAGCGCCATCAGGCGCGCGGCTTCCGGGTACCACTGGTCCCAGCACACCAGCACGCCGAGGCGGCCCACCGAGGTGTCGACCGGCACGAAGCCGAGGTCGCCCGGGGTGAAGTAGAACTTCTCGTAGAACGCCGGGTCGTCCGGGATGTGCATCTTGCGGTACGTGCCCGCGATGGCCGCGGAGCGGTCGAACACCACCGCGGTGTTGTGGTACAGCCCGGCCGCGCGCTTCTCGAACAGCGAGGCCACCACCACCAGCTTCAGTGCTTCGGCCAGCTTGCCGATGCGTCCGGTACTGGGGCCCGGGATCGCCTCGGCGCGATCGAATTCGTCCACCGATTCGTGCTGGCAGAAGTACGGGCCGTTGTGCAGTTCCTGCAGCAGCACCAGCTCGGCGCCGGCCTTCGCCGCGTCGCGCAGGCCGGTCTCGATGGCGTCGAGGTTGGCGTCGCGGCTGCCGCGGTCGGTTTCCTGCAGCAGCGCGACTTTGAGTGTCTTGCGGGTCATGGATGCGGTCTCGCCGGAGTGCGAAAGCGCATAGTGTAGCGAGCCTGGCCGGCCGGCTCCCGTCGACTGTTCAGCGGCCGTAGGTCAGCGTGGCTTGCGCCTTGCCAAGTGCGTGGCCATGGATCATGAAGCCGGCCAGTGCCGGTGAAGCGCCCGCCGGAAGTTCCATGGAAGGCACGTCCAGCGCATACACGGTGAAGATGTAATGGTGCGGCGCATCGCCCCTGGGCGGGCACGGGCCGCCCCAGGCCGCCTGTCCGTAGTCGTTGCGTACCGCAAGCGCGCCGGGCGGCAGGCGGCCGCCTGCCGGCAGCGCGTTGCTCGAGGCGGGCAGGTTGACCACCATCCAGTGCCACCAGCCGCTGCCCGTGGGGGCGTCCGGGTCGTAGACGGTGAGCGCGTAGCTGCGCGTGCCGGCAGGGGCGTGCTGCCAATGCACGGCCGGCGCGCGGTTGTCGCCGGTGCAGCCGAAGCCATGGAAACTGCTGCTCGCGGGCAGGCGGCCGTGTTCGCCGTCGACCTGCACCTGGAAACCGGAGGCGCAGGCACTCAGCGCAAAAGCGGATGCGGACAGCGCGGCGATCAGACGACGCATGGGAAACCTCGCGGAGATGGGGTGCACGCATGGTGCGTGGCCTTGCATGGCCGCGATGGCCCGAAACGCGCAAGTGCCAGCTCGATCCGCTCAATCACGCAGTTCGGAGGGCAGGGTGCCGAAGCGCGCGCGGAAACGCGCCGCGAAGCGCGAAGGCGAGGCATAGCCGCACTCGGCGGCTACCTGCTTGAGCGGCTTGTGCGAACCTTGCACCAGCGCCAGCCCATGGGTGAGCCGCACCTCTTCCAGGATCCCGCGGAAGCCGGTCGCCTCTTCGGCCAGTCGGCGGCGCAGCGTGGCGGGGCTGAGCGCGAGTTGTCCCGCCACCTCTTCCGCGCGCCACCCGCGCGCGGGCTGGGTGTTGAGCAGCAGGCGGACGCGCTCGCCCAGTCCGCGGTCGCGCTGCACCGGCGGGCGGTAACCGGCCAGCGCCACGGCCGCCACCAGTTCCGCCACGCGGTGGCGCAGCAGGTTTTCCGGAAGCCGTTCGGAGACGCCCTGCTCGACATGGGCAAAGGCCTGTTCCAATGCACGGAGGCTGGGCAACGCCGCCCATGGCGCTGCGGCGGCTGGCGCCATGTCGGCTGGCGCCAGCATCGCCTGTGGCAGGCAGAGGCAGACGGCGCGATACGCGCCATCGTCCGGCGGCAGGTTCTCCACATGCAACAGTTGCCCGGGCGCCACCGCGGCAAAGCCGCCGGTGGGGATGTCGTCCTGGCGCCGACCGTCGCCCAGGCGCTTGTGGCCGGCGCGCACCTGGAAGATCGAGAAGTCGGCGAAGGGCGCGGCGGCAATGCGTTGGCGTCGCCTTGCGAATATCTCGAGGCGCGCGATGGCCACGCGCGGGCCTAGTCGACCAGCCCGGCGGGCAACTGCATGGTGATGCAGTGCAGACTGCCATTCTGCCAGATCAGCGGGCGGCAGGGCACCTGCAGCACCTCGCGCCCCGGATGCGCGGCGCCGATGACGCGCGCGGCCGCGTCGTCGGCCGCGTCGCCATAGGCAGGCACCAGCACGGCGCCGTTGACGACCAGATAGTTCGCATACGAGGCGGCGAGACGGCGCCCTTCGTCGAGGATCGGCCGGGCCCACGGCAGCGGGTGCAATGCGTAGGGGCGGCCGTCGGCGGTGCGCAGCGAAGCCAGCTCGGTCGCCATGCGGCCCAGTTCGCCGTGGTGATGGTCGGCGGGATCGTCGCAGGCCTGGTACACGATGCGCCCGCCCGGCGCGAAGCGGGCGAGGGTGTCGATGTGGGCGTCGGTGTCGTCGCCTTCCAGGTAGCCGTGGTCGAGCCAGAGGATCCGCCCTGCGTGCAGGCTGTCGCGCAGGATCGCGTCCATCGCCTCGCGGCTCTGCTCCGGGTGGCGCTGGTGCAGGCAGGTCCAGGTGGTGAGCACGGTGCCTTCGCCGTCGCTCTCGATGCCGCCGCCTTCCAGCGCCCAGTCGATACGCCGGTGCGCGGCCCGGCCGAACACGCCGGCCTCGACCAGGCCGGCGATCAGCGCGTCGTCCTGGTCGGCGCCGAACTTGCCGCCCCAACCGGTGAAGCGGAAGTCGGCGAGCTGGAAGCGGCCGTCGTCGCCCTTCAGGGTGATCGGGCCGGAGTCGCGCAGCCAGGTATCGTCGTAGGGCAGTTCGACGAAGCGGACGCGGGCGAGGTTGACGCCGGCCCCGCGCAGCAGCGCTTCGGCATGCGCGCGCACGGCGTCGTCGGCGGCCACGACCACCAGCGGCTGGAAGCGCGTCACCGCGGCAGCCAGCGCCACGTAGGTGGTCTCCACCTCGGCCAGGCGCTCGGCCCAGTCGGTGCCGGTGTGCGGCCACGCGACCAGGACGGCCGATTGCGGCTCCCATTCGGCGGGCAGGCGCAGTGGGGGCGATGCGGTCATGCGGAAGTCCACGCTTCGTGTCGGGCGAAGCGCGAGATTGTAGCGGCTTCGGCGGGCGGGTTTACTGCGCCGCGGCCGGGTCGTGGTTGTTGCCGGCCGGCGTGTTGAGCACGGAGTGGATCACGTGGCCGTGCTCGAAGTACACGATGAAGTTCGCATACTCCCAGCGGTTGATCACCGGGTGCTTCTTCGTGTCGCCGCCGCGCGGCTGCAGCTTGCGCTGCGGTTCGCCGTAGCGCTTCTCGACCTGGGCCGTGGTCATGCCGCGGGCCGGCAGGTCCATGCCCTTTTCCTGCTGCACGCGCTTGATCAGCAGGTTGTCCGCATGGGCCGCCTGCGGCAGGGCGACGCCGAAGGCCAGGGCCGCCAGCATGGGCAGGCCGAAACGGTGCTTGAACATGATTCCCCCTCTCCGCACTGGGCGATGCGCCGCGTTGTAGCAGAACTGCCGGGGCGCTGACCATGGGCAGATGCGGCAGATGTGACGCCCGCAACCGTTATCATGCGCGGCCAGCCTTTCCGTGAAGCTTCCCCGATGATCGCGTTCCGCCATTTCGCCCTGCGCCGCGGCAGCCGCCTGCTGCTCTCCGACGTGGACCTGGTGATCCAATCCGGCTGGCGGCTGGGCGTGGTGGGGCGCAACGGCTGCGGCAAGTCCAGCCTGTTCGCCGCGCTGCAGGGGCAGGTGGAGGCCGACGCCGGCGAGCTCGACATGCCCGCGAAGCTGCGCCTGGCCTCGGTGGCGCAGGAGACGCCGGCGCTGCCCGACCCCGCGCTCGACTACGTGCTGGGCGGTGACGCGGAACTGGCGGCAGCGCTGCGTGACGAGGCCGATGCCCAGGCACGCGGCGACACCGAGGCGATGGCGAAGGCGCACCACCGCATCGAGGAACTGCACGGCTACGACGCCCGCGCCCGCGCCGGCCGCCTGCTGCACGGCCTGGGCTTCGCGCCGGAAACGCACGAGCGCGCGGTGAGGGAATTCTCCGGCGGCTGGCGCGTGCGGCTGAACCTGGCGCGCGCGCTGATGGCGCCGTCCGAGCTGCTGCTGCTGGACGAGCCCACCAACCACCTCGACCTCGACGCCGTGCTGTGGCTGGAAGAATGGCTGCGCCGCTACCAGGGCACGCTGCTGGTGATCTCGCACGACCGCGAGTTCCTCGACGCGGTGATCGACCACACCCTGCACCTCGACGCCGGCGGCGCCCGGTTGTACACCGGCAACTACAGCGACTTCGAGCGGTTGCGCGCCGAGCAGCTGCGCCAGCAGCAGATCGCCCACGAGCGCGAACAGGCCGAGCGCGCGCACCTGCAGTCCTTCATCGACCGTTTCAAGGCCAAGGCCAGCAAGGCCAAGCAGGCGCAGTCGCGCATGAAGCGGCTGGAGAAGATGGCCGGCACCGAGGCGGTGCGCGCCGAGCGGCCGTTCCACTTCGAGTTCGCCAGGCCCGAGCGCGTGCCCGATTCCATGCTGCAGCTCGAGGGCGTGGATGCGGGCTATCCGGCCGGCACGCGGGAGGAGGGCGACGACCACCTGCCCGGCCACGATACGGCGAGCCGCGAGACCACGGTGATCCTGCGCGACGTGCGCTTCCGGCTCGAGGCCGGCGACCGCATCGGCCTGCTCGGCCCCAACGGCGCGGGCAAGTCCACCCTGGTGAAGACCCTGGTCGGCGACCTGCCGCCGCTGGCCGGCGAACGCAAGGCCCACAAGGACCTGAAGATCGGCTACTTCGCCCAGCACACGGTGGAAAGCCTGCACGAGGGCCTGAGCCCGTTCGACCACCTGCAGGACAAGGCGCCGGGCGTGCCCGCGCAGGCGCTGCGCGACTTCCTCGGCGGCTGGAACTTCGCCGGCGACCGCGCCTTCGAATCCATCGACGGCTTCTCCGGCGGCGAACGCGCGCGCCTGGCGCTGGCGCTGATCGCCTGGGACAAGCCCAACCTCCTGCTGCTGGACGAGCCCACCAACCACCTCGACCTGGACATGCGCGAGGCGCTGGCCGATGCGCTCGCCGGCTTCGACGGCGCGCTGGTGCTGGTCTCGCACGACCGCCACCTGCTCGGCATGGTCTGCGACAGCTTCTGGCGCGTGGCCGACGGCGAGGCGCAGCCGTTCGACGGCGACCTCGACGACTACGCCCGCTGGCTGCGCGCGCGCGGCGGCGCGGCGAAGAAAAGCGCGAAGGCCGGGGAACGCGGGCAGGGCGGCCCGCCCGCCGATGCGCGCCCTGGCGTGTCCGCCGCCGACCGCCGTCGCGACGCCGCCCGGCAGCGCGAGAACGAGAAGACCGCGCGCCAGCGGGTGAAGAAGATCGAGGCCCGCGTCGCCGCCATCGACGCCGAGCTGGCGGCGCTGGAAACCCGGCTGGCCGACCCTGCCACCTACGAAGGCTCCACCGCCGAGCTGATGAAGCTGGGCCAGCAGCAGACCCGGCTGCGCGGCGAGAAGGACACGCTGGAGGCGGAGTGGATGGAACTGTACGAACAACTGGAAGCCTGAGGCCGCCGATGCATGCCGACGCCCTGCAAGTCCCGGAGTTCTGGTTGCCCGCGCTGGCCCGTTTCGCGCCGGACCATCCGCTGCGCCGCCTGCTGGCGCGCGCCGACCGCCTGGCCGACGGCCCGCGGGGCTACCTTGGCGGCCTGGCCGGCCATTTCGACGTCGGCGTCCCGTTGCTGCCGGCCGCCGCACTGGTCCGCGAGCACCTGGCCGGCGACGCCGGCGATGCGGCCTGGCTGTGCGCCGACCCGGCCTGGGTGCAACCGGACCTGACCGGGGCGCGCCTGCTGGCCTGCGGCCGGATGGACCTGACCGCGGACGAGGCGCGCGAACTGGCCGAGGCCGTGCGGCCGGTGTTCGAGGAAGCCGGCATGCGGCTGGAACCCACCACACCCGATCGCTGGCACCTGCGCCTGCCCCACGGCCTGGAACCGCCGCCGTTCGCCGCGCCGGAGCAGGCGCTGGGCGAGGACCTGTCCCAGCACCTGCCGCCAGGCGCGGACGGGCGCCGCTGGCGCGTGCTGTTCAACGAGGTGCAGGTGCTGCTGCACCAGCACCCGCTCAACGCCGGGCGCGCCGGACGCGGCGAGCCGCCAGTCAACAGCCTGTGGCTGTGGGGCGCCGGTCGCCTGCCGGCGCAGGTGCGCACGCCGCTGGCCAGCGCGGTCGGCGACGACCTGCTGCTGGCGGCGCTGGCCGCGCGCGCCGGCGTGCCGTGCCGGGCGCGCACGGCGGAAGCCGTCGCTGTCGCCGGGGCGGGCAGCCTGGTCGATCTGCAGGACCTGCCGGTGGACGTGATCGAGCGCGACTGCTGGCCCGTGCTGCAGGCGCAGGCACGCCGGCAGGCCGTGCGCCTGGCCTTCGCCAGCGGCGAGCGCTGGCTCTATCGGCCGTGGCATCGCTGGCGCGTGTGGCGCGGGTACGCGCGTTGAGCGGCGGGCTGGCGCGACCGCTCGAGCTGCGGCGACGCATCGCGCAAGGCGAGCCGGCGGGCTGGGACGCCGCGGTGCACCCGGTGCTGCGGCAGGTGTACGCCGCGCGCGGCGTGCTGGCGCCGGCGCAGGCCGAGCACCGCCTGCAGCACCTGCTGTCGCCGCATGCGTTGGGCGGCATGGCCGAGGCCGTGGCGCTGCTGGCCGAAGCCATCCGGGACGACTGGTCGATCCTGATCGCCGGCGACTACGACTGCGACGGCGCCACCGGCGTGGCCGTGGCCGTGCGCGGCCTGCGCCTGCTGGGCGCGCGGCGGGTGCACTATGTGGTGCCCAACCGCTTCGTCCACGGCTACGGCCTGACGCCGGCGCTGGTGGATTCGCTGCAGCCGGTGCCGCAACTGATCGTCACCGTGGACAACGGCGTGGCCAGCGTGGCCGGCGTGGCGGCGGCGCGTGCGCGCGGCGCGCGGGTGATCGTCACCGACCACCACCTGCCCGGCGAGCAGCTGCCGGCGGCGGATGCGATGGTGAATCCCAACCTGCGCGGCGATGCCTTTCCCAGCAAGTGCCTGGCCGGCGTGGGCGTGATGTTCTACCTGCTGCTGGCGCTGCGCGCGGGGTTGCGGGCGCGCGGTGTGCTGGCTGCGCCGGAGCCCGACCTTTCCACGCTGCTCGACCTGGTCGCGCTGGGCACGGTGGCCGACCTGGTGCCGCTGGATTTCAACAACCGCGTGCTGGTGGCGGCAGGGCTGAAGCGCATCCGCGCCGGCCGCTGCTGCGCCGGTATCGCCGCGCTGGTGGAAGCCGGCCGGCGCAGCCTGGGCACGCTGTGCGCCAGCGACCTCGGTTTCGCGGTGGGGCCGCGGCTGAACGCGGCCGGCCGGCTGGAGGACATGCGCTTGGGCGTGGAATGCCTGCTCGCGGACGACCCGGCGCAGGCCCGCCGCCACGCCGAACGGCTCGACGCGATCAACCGCGAACGCCGCGACCTGCAGGCCTCGATGGTGGCGGAGGCCGAGGCGATGGTGGCGCAGGCGGCGCAGACCGATGCGGTGGGCGTGGCCCTGTTCGAGCCGTCCTGGCATGCCGGCGTGGTCGGGCTGGTGGCCTCCAAACTGAAGGAACGCCTGCATCGCCCCGTCATCGCGTTTGCGTCTGCTTCTATTGAAGGGTGCGGCGATGGATCGTCGCTTCTTGATCTTCGTGCGCAGGATGCGCACACAAGTTGTGCCCAGCTGCGCGGTTCCGGCCGCTCGATCCCCGGCTTCCACCTGCGCGACGCGCTGGCCGTGATCGACGCGCGCCACCCCGGCCTGATCGAGCGCTTCGGCGGCCATGCCATGGCGGCGGGGTTGAGCCTGAGGGCCGCCGATTACCCCCGCTTTGCCGCCGCCTTCGACACCGCGGCGCGCGAGCTGATCGCGCCGGAGCGCCTGCAGGCCGCGCTCTACACCGATGGCGAACTGCCGCCCGGCGCGTTCACGCTGGAGCTGGCCCGCCAACTGCGGGACACCGGCCCGTGGGGCCAGGCCTTCCCGGAACCCGTGTTCGACAACGTGTTCGACTGCGCGGGCTGGAAGGTGATGGGCGAGAGCCACCTGCGCCTGCAGCTGCGCGACCCGCGCGACGGCGCGCTGCACGAGGCGGTGATGTTCAACGCCTGGCCCGGCCCGCCGCCACCGGCCCGCCTGCGCGCCGCGTACGAACTGGTGGTCAACGACTGGCAGGGGCGCGAAAGCGTGCGGCTGTTGCTGCGCCACGTGGAGCCGGCCGGTTAGAGCCTGTTCAAAATCTCCCCGTGGCCCGCGCCGGGAGAGCTTGAACAGGCTCTGAGCCGGCTCGCGCACCGTTCACGGCGGGGCGGGCATGCTCGGGCCGTCCATCAGCCCGCGGAGGTCGCCCATGATCGAGCAAATCGAAGGCCTGCCCGCCGGCGCGCTGGGTTTCCGCGCGCGCGGCCAACTGACGGCGGCGGATTACGAGCGCGTGCTGGTGCCCGACATCGAGGCCGCCTTCGCGCTCAACCGCAAGCTGCGGCTGCTGTTCCACGTGCCGGAGGACTTCGGCGGGCTGGAGCCGCGCGCGATGTGGGACGACGCCAAGCTGGGGCTGCGACACTTCAGCGGCTGGGACCGCCTGGCGCTGGTGACCGACGTCCCCTGGCTGCGCACCACCACGGCCGCGATGCGCTTCCTGGTGCCGGCCGAGTTGCGCGTGTTCTCCAACGCCCAGCTGGCGCAGGCCATGGCGTGGATCGCCGAGCCGCGCCTGGCGGAACCGGCATAGGCCGAATCGTCACTTGCGCGCGGGCACTCCTTTCTGTTCTAGTCGCCGCATGACTTCCACGACCGCCATCTCCACGACCGCCACCGCGCCTGCCGCGCGGGGCTTCGTCGCGGTCGTCGACAACAATCGCGCGAACAACAACAACGCCAACCATTGGCGGGCCCGCGCGTAGCTGAAGGAAACACCACCAGACACGCGACCGAGGCCCGCCCAGTGCGGGCCTCGGTTTTTTTGTGCGTCTGGTGGGTGCGCGGATCCGTTCGCGCAAGGCAAATCCGGCCATCCATGGCCGACTTTCAACAAGCAGGATCACCGAGAGCTTTCGCGATGTGTTCGATCTTTGGAATGTTCGACCTGCAACCCGGCGACGACGTGGCCGCGCTGCGCCGGCAGGCGCTGGAACTGTCCCTGCGCCAGCGCCACCGCGGCCCCGACTGGAGCGGGGTGTTCGTGGACACGGGGGCGATCCTGGTGCACGAGCGCCTGGCCATCGTCGACCCGGCCTCGGGCGCGCAGCCGCTGCGCTCGCGCGACGGTGCGCTGGCGCTGGCGGTGAACGGCGAGATCTACAACCATCGCGAGCTGCGCGCCGCGAGCGCCTACGACTTCGCCACCGGCTCGGACTGCGAGGTCATCAACGCGCTGTACCGCGAGGGCGATGCCGATTTCGTGGGCAGGCTCAACGGCATCTTCGCCTTCGCGCTGTGGGACGGCGCGGCGCAGCGCTACCTGATCGCGCGCGACCCCATCGGCGTGTGCCCGCTGTACTGGGGGCACGACGCGCAGGGCCGGCTGTGCGTGGCGTCGGAGATGAAGGCGCTGGCGGACGTGTGCGCCGACGTGGCGGCGTTCCCGCCCGGCCACGTGTACGACAGCGCCAGCGGCGAGCTGCGCCGCTACTACCACAGGCGCTGGCGCGACCATGCCGCCACCCGCGGCCATGCGGTGCCGCCGGCGCGCCTGCGCGAGGCCTTCGAGCAGGCCGTGCACCGCCAGCTGATGACCGACGTGCCGTATGGCGTGCTGCTGTCCGGCGGACTGGATTCCTCGCTGGTGGCCACCTGCGCCGCGAAGTTCGCGCGCGAGCGCGTCGAGGACGACGACCGCAGCGAGGCCTGGTGGCCGCGCCTGCATTCCTTCGCCATCGGGCTGGAGGGTTCGCCCGACCTCGCCGCTGCCCAGGTGGCCGCCGACGCGCTGGGCACCGTGCACCACGGCTTCGTCTACACCTTCTGGGAGGGGCTGGACGCGGTTCCCGAAGTGATCCGCCACCTGGAAACCTACGACGTCACCACCATCCGCGCCGCCACGCCGATGTACCTGCTGGCGCGGCGGATCAAGGCGATGGGGGTGAAGATGGTGCTCTCCGGCGAGGGCTCGGACGAACTGTTCGGCGGCTACCTGTACTTCCACAAGGCGCCGTCGGCCGAGGCCTTCCACGAGGAGACCGTGCGCAAGCTCGACGCGCTGCACAGCTACGACTGCCTGCGCGCCAACAAGGCCATGATGGCCTGGGGCGTGGAGGCGCGCGTGCCGTTCCTCGACCTGGAATTCGTCGACGTGGCGATGGGCATGGACGCCGCGCACAAGATGGCGGGGCAGGGCCGCATCGAGAAGGCCGTGCTGCGCGAGGCGTTCGAAGGCGCGCTGCCGAAGGAGATCCTGTGGCGGCAGAAGGAGCAGTTCAGCGACGGCGTGGGCTACGGCTGGATCGACGGCCTGAAGGCGCACGCCGGGCAGTTCGTGAGCGACCGCGAATTCGCCGCGGCGGCGGCGCGTTTTCCGTACAACACGCCGGCGACCAAGGAAGCGTACTTCTACCGCACCCTCTTCGAGCGGCACTTCCCCGGCGCGGCCTGCGCCGCCACCGTGCCGGGCGGCAAGTCCATCGCCTGTTCCTCGCCCGCGGCGCTGGCCTGGGACCCGGCCTTCGCCGGCATGGCCGATCCGTCGGGGCGCGCCGTGCGCGGCGTCCACGCACAGGCGCTGGCCTGATTCAGTGCAGGCCGGCGTGCAGCAACTGGCAACTGTGGCGGCCCGGGAAGTCGAAGAAGAAGTCCATGTCGCCCAGGGCGCCGCTCCCCAGCACGTAGTGCCAGGGCAGGCTGGCGTCCTTGAAGACGCCGAAGGTCATCTCGATCGGCTGGCCGGAGATCACCACACGGGCGGTCGCCTGGCCGACGCGGGCCGCATGCAGGCGCGGCCCGATGTCGTGCAGGCGTACGCGATGGGCATAAGTGGTGGCCAGTTCCTGCATGGCCGGGCCGTCGGCGCTGAGGTAGAACACGCTGCCGCTGTCGATCAGCGCCGTGCGCAGCCTGCCTTCGATGGAGAGTGCCACCGTGGCGCGGATCGAATTGCCCCACGGGCCGCTGGCTATCAACAGCGGCTGTTCGCAGGCCGGGCGGTGCGCAGGCGAGCGGTAGACGGTGAGGGCATCGCGTGCGATGCGGAACGTGCCCAGCACCTTGAGTATGTCCAGCCCGACCAGGCGCGACCTGGCGGGACCTACCGACACCGGCACGTGATGCAGGGTGACCGGGCCGATCGACAGGCTGTCCAGCGTTCCGGTCTCGAACGCCACGTCGCGCGACAGCACGCCGTTCGCATGCCGTTCGCGGCCGGAAAGGCGCACGCCCAGGCGCCCGGCCGTGGCGGCGTCGAGCACGATGTCGCCGGCGCCGGTGTCCACCACCAGCCGCGCCTTCGCGCCGTTGGCTGCGACTTCCAGCGCGCCGCGGTTGTCGCCCGGCGCGTGTTCCAGCGGCAGGGCGAAGTCGTGGTCAGGCATGTCGACGCCGAGCGGCGCTTCGCTGGCGTGGGCCTTCACATAGTCGCGCAGGCGGTCGAGCCGCGACTTCGGCACGCGGCCCGCGAAACGTTCGACGATGGCGGCTTCGGCCGCGTCGGCCACCACGTGGCCCCCGCTAAGGCGCAGGTTGCCGTTGCCGAACACGGCGCAGAAGTACGCCACGCCTGGTCGGGTGTCGAACAAGGCGCGCTCGCACAGCCGCGCATCCGCGCTGGACTGGTCGAGGTTGTAATGGATGCGCTCCAGGCCCATCGCCGCGAGCACTCGGGCGGCGGGGTCCGGCGGGTGCCGGTACAGTTCGGCCAAGGCCGGGACATCGGCGCTGGCCACCGCCTTCTGCACGGACTGCACGATCTGCGGCTCGTCCGGCGCGGATGCGGCCATGGCCAGCCCCGTGACGAGCATCCACCCGCCGTACATTCCTTTGGCGATCCACTGCATGTCCGCTTGCCCCCCACCCCCCCGCCCGGTCGTGGCGGCGAGTATAGGGGACGCAGGCTGGTCGGCTTATCCAAGCCGGGCGATGGCTCTGGTACCATGGGCGGTCGAATTCCTCACCGGTTCCAACCATGATCGAGACCAATCCGATCCTCGCGCAGATCGCGGACCTCACGGCCCGCGTCGAGTCGCTTAGGGGGTATCTTTGACTACGCCGCCAAGCGCGAGCGCCTGGAAGAAGTAAGCCGCGAACTGGAAAGCCCCAACGTCTGGGACGATCCGCCGCGCGCGCAGGAGCTGGGCCGCGAACGCGCGCGCCTGGACACCGTCGTCACCGGCATCGACGAGCTGAGCGCCGGCCTGTCCGACGCGAAGGAACTGCTGGAGATGGCCGCGGCCGACGGCGACGAGGACACCATCGCCTCGGTGGCCTCCGACGTGGCCGGTCTCGAGGCGCGCGTGGGCAAGCTGGAATTCCAGCGCATGTTCTCCGGCAAGATGGACGCGATGAACGCCTTCGTCGACATCCAGGCCGGCGCCGGCGGCACCGAGGCGCAGGACTGGGCCGAGATGCTGCTGCGCATGTACCTGCGCTGGGCCGAATCGCGCGGCTGGAAGACCGAGCTGCTGGAAGCCTCCGGCGGCGAAGTGGCGGGCATCAAGTCGGCCACCTTCCGCGTCGAGGGCGACTACGCCTACGGCTGGCTGAAGACCGAGATCGGCGTGCACCGGCTGGTGCGCAAGAGCCCGTTCGACTCGGACAACCGCCGCCACACCAGCTTCACCAGCGTGTTCGTCTCGCCCGAAGTCGATGACGACATCGACATCGAGATCAACCCGGCCGACCTCAAGACCGACGTCTACCGTTCCTCCGGCGCCGGCGGCCAGCACGTCAACAAGACCGAGTCGGCGGTGCGCATCACCCACGTGCCCTCCGGCGTGGTGGTGGCCTGCCAGACCGAGCGTTCGCAGCACGCCAACCGCGACCGCGCGATGAAGATGCTGAAGGCGAAGCTGTACGAACTGGAAGTGCAGAAGCGCAACGCCGAGCGCGACGCGCTGGAAGCCAGCAAGTCCGACATCGGCTGGGGCAGCCAGATCCGCAACTACGTGCTCGACCAGAGCCGCATCAAGGACCTGCGCACCGGCGTGGAGCGTTCCGACACGCAGAAGGTGCTGGACGGCGACCTGGACGAGTTCGTCGAGGCCAGCCTGAAGTCCGGGCTGGACGCGGGCGCCAAGCGCATCGACGCCTGAGGAATCCGCGCCATGGCTTCAGCCTTGGTACGGAAAACCGCCTGTATAGATTTTCCGGTTCCAGTACTGACGAGGTAGCCAGCATGAATGCCAGCAAGATGTGCAGCCTCCTGTTTGCCTGTGCCGCCCTGGCGGCGTTCGGCGCGAGCGCGCAGCCGCGGCAGGGCAGCGGCATCAAGCAGGACGCGAAAGCCGTCGGCCACGGTGTCGCCGATGGCGCCCGCGACGTGGGCCACGCGACCAGGCATGCCGCCAGGAAAGTCGGCCATGGCGCCAAGGACGCCAGCACCGGCATCGGCCACGGCGCCAAGAAGGCGGGCATTGCCGTGGGGCATGGTGCGAAGGAGGCCGGCCTCGCCGTCGGCCATGGTGCGAAGAAAGCCGGCCTCGCCGTCGGCCACGGCGCGCGCGAAGGCTGGGACGCCACCAAGCAGGCGGTGAAGCACGTGTTCGGCAAGGACGATTGATTGCTCCACCTGCCCATATTCCGTTCATCCTGAGCATGGGGCCGACGTGCCGGAGTCGAAGGGCCACGCCGCCCGGCGCTTCGACTCCGCCTGCTGTCGCAAGCTGCGCTCGGCGCGAACGGGGATTTCGAGCCACTCCATAAAGAACACTGCATCAGCCGGCGCGAATGCGCCGGCCACCACGGAAAACCCATGAGCGAAACCATCGATACCCAGCCCGTTGTCGACGAGAACAAGCTGATCGCCGAGCGCCGCGAGAAACTCAAGGCGCTGCGCGGGCAGGGCATCGCGTTTCCCAATGACTTCAAGGTCGACAGCTTCGCCGGCGATCTGCAGGACGAATACGCCGACAAGGACGCGCATACCGCCGAGGCGATCGAGGCCGCCGCGCGCTGCGTGAAGATCGCTGGCCGCATCGTGCTCAAGCGCGTGCAGGGCAAGGTCAGCTTCGCGCAGGTGCAGGACATGACCGGCCGCATCCAGCTGTTCATCCACCAGGGCACGGTGGGCGAGGCGGCCTACGAGGCGTTCAAGGGCTGGGACATGGGCGACATCGTGGGCGCCGAAGGCCTGCTGATGCGCACCAAGACCGGCGAACTGTCGGTGAAGGTGGACGTGCTGCGCCTGCTCACCAAGAGCCTGCGCCCGCTGCCGGACAAGCACCACGGCATGGCCGACGTGGAGCAGCGCTACCGCCAGCGCTACGTCGACCTGATCGTCACCGAGGAGGCACGCCGCACCTTCCAGCTGCGCTCGCGCATCATCGGCTTCATCCGCCAGTGGCTGGAGGCCGCGCCGCGCCGCTTCATGGAAGTGGAAACGCCGATGATGCACATCATCCCCGGCGGCGCCACGGCGCGTCCCTTCGTCACCCACCACAACGCGCTGGACATCGACCTGTTCCTGCGCGTGGCGCCGGAGCTGTACCTGAAGCGCCTGGTGGTCGGCGGCTTCGACCGTGTCTACGAGATCAACCGCAATTTCCGCAACGAGGGCGTGTCCACCCGGCACAACCCCGAGTTCACCATGCTCGAGCTGTACCAGGCCTACGCCACCTACGACGAGATCATGGACCTCACCGAGTCGGTGATCCGGGAAACCGCGCAGCACGTGCTGGGCACCACCCAGCTGGAATGGGACGGCGCGAAGATCGACCTCGGCCCCGCCTTCCGCCGCTGGACGATGGAAGACGCGGTGCTGGAACACAACCCGGAAATCAAGCGCGGGGAACTGCGCGACCGCGAAGCGATGGCCGCGCACGCCAGGCGCCTCGGCGTGCAGGTCAAGGACGGCTACGGCTGGGGCAAGCTGCTGCTGGAGATCTTCGAGAAGACGGTGGAGCACACCCTGGTCCAGCCCACCTTCATCACCCAGCATCCGGTCGAGGTCTCGCCGCTGGCGCGCGAGAACGACAGCGACAAGGGCATCACCGACCGCTTCGAGCTGTTCGTCAACGGCAAGGAGCTGGCCAACGGTTTCTCCGAGCTGAACGACCCGGAGGACCAGGCCGCGCGCTTCCAGGCCCAGGTGGATGCCAAGGACGCCGGCGACGACGAGGCGATGCACTTCGACGCCGACTACATCCGCGCGCTGGAAGTGGGCCTGCCGCCCACCGGCGGCCTCGGCATCGGCATCGACCGGCTGGTGATGCTGCTGACCGGCTCGTCCTCGATCCGCGACGTGCTGCTGTTCCCGTACATGCGGCCCGAGGGCTGAGCCGTGGATCGGGCGAACGGCGAAGGCCCGCGGCATGCGGGCCTTCGCGTCCCCGAGCACCGGAATTTCTAAATCGCCACCGGGCGATCCGCCAGCCGCCGGATGCGCCGCCGCAACAGCAGCGTCTGCGCCACCGTCGCCGAGCTGGAGCCCAGCCAGTACAGGCCCAGGCCTGCGGCCAGGTGCCACACCGTGAAAAACGCGACCAGCGCCGGCAGCCACTGCAGCACGGTGCGCGCCTGCTCGGGCAGCATCGGGTTCAGCATCGCCGCCGCCAGGCTCAGGGCCGCCACCAGCAGGGCCAGGCCAAGGTCGGGGCGCACCAGCTTCGGAATCCACAGGAACGAACCGGCGCCAGCCGCACCGCGACGGATCGCCGCGTAGATGCCCATGCCCAGCGGCGCCTGCACCAGCGCAGTGAGCAGGCCGCTGCCCAGGCCCGCGCCGATGCCGTGCCGGCGGTACAGCGCCTGCAGTGCGGCGGCCTGCGCGGCCGGCTCGCCGGCATGGCGCTGGCGCAAGGCCTCGATCTCGGGCTTGAGCGCCGCCAGCTTCCGCTGCCGCCGCCAGCCCTGCTCGGCGGCGTGCAGCGTCAGCGGCAACAAGGCCAGGCGCACCGCCAGTGCCAGCGCGATCACGGCGAGGCCGTAGCTGCCGTCCAGCAGGGACGCCAGCTGTGCGAGCAGGCCGCCGATGCAGTCCACGAACGTCGTCCACATGGTGTTCCTTCCCCAGGCTTGGCCGTCGGCCGAGGCCACAGACATGGGCTCGGCGCTGCCGTGTTCAAGGGCGCGTCGCCATGTCCGGCGGAAGGACGGGTAAAATGCCGCTTTGCCTCCGGAGTCTGCCCCATGTGGTTCGCCATCATCGCCAAGGATCATCCCGGCTCGCTGGACAAGCGCACGGCCGCGCGCCCCGCGCACCTGGAGCGGCTGGACAAGCTGCAGGCCGAGGGGCGGATGCTGCTGGCCGGGCCGTTCCCGGCGATCGAGTCGGAAAATCCCGGGCCGGCCGGCTTCACCGGCAGCTTGATCATTGCCGAGTTTCCCAATCGGGCCGAAGCGGAAGCCTGGGCTGGCGCCGATCCCTACGTGGCAGCCGGCGTGTACGCCAGCGTCGAGGTCAAGCCGTTCCGCAAGACCCTGCCGTGAGCGCGGCGATGGTCGAGGAGATCCGCCGCCGCTTGGCCGAGGCGCTGGCGCCGCTCGAGCTGGAGGTGCTGGACGAGGGCTACAAGCACGCCGGCCACGCCAACGAAGGCAAGGGGCATTTCCACGTGCGCATCGTCAGCGCCGCCTTTGCTGGCGCCTTGCCGATCAAGCGGCACCGCATGGTGTACGCCGCGCTCGATGGGCTGATGAACAACGGCATCCATGCCTTGTCCATCGACGCGAAGACACCTGATCAGTAGATTCAATGGCTTGAAACGTACAGTTCAACCGTTTTCACCCGCCCGAGCGCATTGCGGCATCGCCCTGCGTTTGGCACAGTGACCCGTCGCCCCGCCGCGGGCCCACGTTCAGCCGGAACCCTCGACGCCGCATGCGCCTGACCACGATCAAACTCGCCGGTTTCAAGTCCTTCGTCGACCCGACCACGCTGCACCTGCCGACCAACATGACCGGCGTGGTGGGCCCGAACGGCTGCGGCAAGTCGAACATCATCGACGCCATCCGCTGGGTGATGGGCGAGAGCGCGGCCAGCCGCCTGCGCGGCGACTCGTTGACCGATGTGATCTTCTCCGGCTCCAACGCGCGCAAGCCGGTGGGGCAGGCCACCGTCGAGCTGATCTTCGACAACGCCGACGGCACCGTGCAGGGCGAGTACGCGCAGTACGCGGAGATCTCGGTGAAGCGCCAGGTGACCCGCGACGGGCAGTCGTCCTACTTCCTCAACGGCGCGCGCTGCCGCCGCCGCGACATCACCGACCTGTTCCTCGGCACCGGCCTCGGCGCGCGCAGCTATTCGATCATCGAGCAGGGCATGATCAGCCAGATCATCGAGGCGCATCCCGAGGAACTGCGCACGCACCTGGAGGAGGCCGCCGGCATCTCCAAGTACAAGGAGCGCCGCAAGGAGACCGAGAGCCGCATCAAGGCCACCCGCGAGAACCTCGACCGCGTGAAGGACGTGCGCGACGAGGTGGACAAGCAGCTCGAGCACCTGAACCGCCAGGCCCGGGCCGCCGAGCGCTGGAAGGCGCTGAAGGAGGAGCAGACCCGCAGGGAGGCCGAGCTGCGCGCGCTGGAGTACCGCGCGCTGAAGGGCCAGCATGAGGGCGAGGGGCAGGGCCTGTCCGCCGCCGAGGTCGAGATCGAGAAGCAGCTCGCCGCCCAGCGCCAGATCGAGGCGCAGCTGGAATCGGTGCGCGAGCGCCACACCGGCGCCACCGAACACCTCAACGGCGTGCAGGCCGAGGTCTACAAGGTCGGCGCCGAGATCGCCCGCGTCGAGCAGCAGGTGCGCTTCAACAAGGAAACCGCCGAGCGCCTGCAGCGCGCCCAAGGCGAGGCCGAGCGCGAGCACGGCGAGCTGTCCGCGCACATTGCCAACGACCGCGAGCAGATCGAGGCGCTGCGCATGGCCCTGGCCGAGGGCGAACCGAAGCTCGAAGCCCTGCAGCAGATGCAGGACGACACCGCCGAGGCGGTACGCGGCAGCGAAGCGAAACTGGCCGACTGGCAGCAGCGCTGGGACGCCTACACGCGCACCGCCGGCGAATCCAGCCGCGCCGCGGAGGTCGAGCGCACCAAGCTCAACTACCTCGACCGCCAGGCGGTCGACCTGTCCCGCCGCCGCGAGGCGCTGGAGGCCGAGCAGAAGGCCACCGACGTGGCCGCGCTGGACGCCGCCGCCGAACAACTGCACGTCGAGCACGACACCCAGCGCGAGCGCGTCGAGTCGCTCGGCAGCCTGCTCGACCAGCACAAGCTGTCGCACGAGAAGGTGCTGGACGAGGAACGCCAGGTGCAGTCGGCGCTCAACGAGGCGCGCCAGCAGCTGCAGAGCGCGCGTGGCCGGCTGTCCTCGCTGGAGGCCCTGCAGCATGCCGCGCTGGGCCAGGAGGAAAGCGCCGCCAGCGGCTGGCTGGCCGGCCTGGGCCTGGACAAGGCGCGCCGCCTTGGCGAGGCATTGCAGGTCGACGCGGGCTGGGAGTCGGCGGTGGAAACCGTGCTGGCCGGTCTGCTCGACGGCGTGCTGGTGGACAACCCGCTGGGCCTGGCCGGCGACTTCGGCACGCTGGGCGAGGCCGACCTCGCGCTGCTCGCCTCGGCCGAAGGCGGGCAGGGCGCCGAAGGCACGCTGGCCGCCAAGGTGCGCGGCCCGGCCGCCGCCATGCATCTGCTTGCCCAGGTGCGCACCGCCGAGTCGCTCGACGAGGCGCGCAACCGCGTCGGCGCGCTGGCCGACGGCCAATCGATCATCACCCGCGGCGGCGAATGGCTGGCGCCGCAGTGGGCGCGCATCCGCCGCGCCCAGGGCAACCAGGTCGGCGTGCTGGCGCGCGAGCGCGACATCCGCCTGCTGACCGAACAGATTGCCACGCTGGAAGCGCAGCTGGAGGAGTCGGCTGCCCGCCTGGATGAGCTGCGCACCGCCAAGTTCGAGGCCGAGCGCGCCCGCGACGACGCCCAGCGCGAGCTGTACAACGCCCACCGCCGCCAGTCCGAGCTGGCCGGCCAGCTGCAGAGCCACCGCGGCAAGGTGGAAACCGCCCGCGCCCGCGCCGAGAAGGTGGCCGGCGAGCTGTCCGTGCTGGTCGAGCAGCTGGACGAGCTGCAGACGCAGACCCGCGAGGCGCGCGCGCGCCTGGACGAGTCGGTCAACCACATGGGCGACCTGGAAGACCAGCGCCGCGAGCTGGAAAACGAGCGCCGCGCCCTGCTCGAAGCCCGCGAGGAAGCCCGCATGAACGCCCGCGAGGCGGCCGACCAGGCGCATGCGCTGGCGCTGTCGATGGAATCCAAGCGTTCCTCGCTGGCCTCGCTGGAGCAGGCGCTGGCCCGGCTGGACACGCAGCTGCGCCAGGTCGAGGCCCGCCGCAGCGAGATCGCCGAACAGCTCGCCGCCGGTTCCGATCCCATCGCGGAACTGGAAGCCGAGCGCCAGACCTACCTCGACCAGCGCCTGCTGGTGGACCGGCAACTGGTCGAGGCGCGCCGCGCGCTGGAAGACTGCGACATCGAATTCCGCAAGCTGGAACAGCAGCGCCACCTGGCCGAACAGGGCCTGGCCGCGCTGCGCGAAAGCGTGTCGGAGAAGCGCCTCGCCGCGCAGGCCCTGCAGATGCGCGCGGACCAGCTGGCCGAGGCCATCGTCGCCTCCGGCCTGGAGCTGGAGCCGCTGCTCGCCGAGCTGCCGGAGGAGGCCGACGCCGGCCAGTGGCGCACGCAGCTTTCCGACCTGGCGCAGAAGATCGCGCGCCTGGAGCCGGTGAACCTGGCCGCGATCCAGGAACACGCCGAGCAGAGCGAGCGCAAGACCTACCTGGACAACCAGCTCGCCGACCTCAACAACGCGATGGAAACGCTGGAAGGCGCGATCAAGAAGATCGACCGCGAGACCCGCCAGTGCTTCAAGGAGACCTTCGAGAAGGTCAACGCCGGCGTGCAGGAACTGTTCCCGCGCCTGTTCGGCGGCGGCCACGCCTACCTGGAACTGACCGGCGACGACCTGCTCGACACCGGCGTGTCGATCATGGCGCGGCCGCCGGGCAAGCGGCCGTCCAACATCTCGCTGCTCTCCGGCGGCGAGAAGGCGCTCACCGCGGTGGCGCTGGTGTTCGCCATCTTCAGCCTCAACCCCGCGCCGTTCTGCCTGCTCGACGAGGTGGACGCGCCGCTGGACGAGGCCAACGTGGGCCGCTTCTCCAACATGGTGCGCGAGATGAGCGAGAAGGTGCAGTTCATCTTCATCAGCCACAACAAGGCCACCATGGAGGCGGCCAGCCAGCTCTGCGGCGTGACCATGCGCGAGCCCGGCGTGTCGCGCCTGGTGCAGGTAGACCTGGCCGAAGCGGCTAAACTGGCCGGAGCAGCCTGAGGAGTCCCGAGATGACCTTGCCGTTCGTATCCGCGCTGGCCTGGAACCCCGCCGTGGGCGTCCCGCTGCTGATCGTCGGCCTGATCGTGCTGGTGCTGATCTGGCTGTTCGGCCAGCCGAAGCGGGAGCAGGGGCGCCGTCGCCCGCCGCCGGACGAGGCGCCGCACGAGCGCCGCGAGCCGACCCTGGGCGGCGAGGCCGGCGCGGACGAGGCGCCCCCGTCGGCCGGCAGGGAGCCCGCGCCGATGCAGGGCGAGCTGGACGTGGGCCTGCGCGAGGAACTGGAACGCCTGGGCGCGACGCTCGCCAGCGAGCATGCCGGCGGCAAGCCGAAGCCCGTGCCGCTGAGCGGCACGGCCGCCTCCATCGTGAACGCGCTGCGCAGCCCGGGCGAGGTCCCGGCGGCCGAACCCGTCGTGGCGGCACCGGTTCCGGCGCCCGCCCCCGCGCCGACTCCGGTCGCTGCGCCCGTGCCGGCGCCAGTTCCCGCGCCGGTGGTGGTGCCGCCGCGCTCGGACCTGGGCCGACGCCCGGCGCAACTGCCGGTGGAGCGCATCGTCACCCTGTTCGTGGTGGCGCGCGAAGGCCAGCATTTCCATGGCCCCGACCTGGTGGTGGCGGCGGAGAAGGCCGGCCTGGAATTCGGCGACATGGGCATCTACCACCGCCTGCTGGACGGCAAGCGCGAGCTGGGGCCGGTGTTCAGCGTGGCCAACATGCTGAAGCCGGGCAGCTTCGACCTCGGCCGGCTCGAGGCCCTGCGCACGCCCGGCATGAGCTTCTTCATGACCCTGCCCGCGCCGCTGCCGGCGCTGGACGCCTGGGACGCCATGCTGCCCACCGCGCAGCGCATGGCCGAACTGCTCGACGGCCAGGTGCTGGACGAGGAGCGCAACGCGCTGGGCCGCCAGCGCATCGCCTACATCCGCGACGAACTGCGCGGCTGGGACCGCAGCCACGAGGGCGAGGAAATCCACTTCGGCCGTTGAGGGCTCCGGGAAAGGGCGGGCGGCGTCAGTCCGCCCACGGGTCGTAGCTGCCGAAGTACCACAGGTGGCCCTCCGGGTCGCGGCAGGCGTAGCCGGCGCCGCCGTAGTCCTTTTCCGCGTAGTCGTCGACGATCGCCGCGCCCGCGGCCCTGGCGCGCTCGTAGTGCGCGCGCACGTCGGCCACGATGACGCAGGCGCATTGCGTCTCGCGCCCGCCGGTCTCGTCCGGCTGGGCCATGTGCCGGCCGAAGTCGTTGTCGCGCACGCTGCCCAGCATCACCATGCCGTGGCCGAAGACGAGCTGGGCGTGCGCCACGCCGCCGTCGTCGTCGTCGTAGACGGCATGCTTCTCGAAGCCGAAGGCGCGGCACAGCCAGTCGATCGCGGCATGGGCGTCGCGGTAGCGCAGGCAGGGGACGATGGTGCTGCCGCCGGGGGTGGTCGTGGTCATGCGGATACCTCGCGTTGACAGGTGTCCGGCAGCGTAGCGCCGCGGCGTCGCACGGTCTTGTAGATTTTCCCGGCCAGTTCAATCCAGCGGCAGGTGGTTGGGCCAGGGGCCGCGACGGGCGGCGAACTCGCCCGGGGTGAGACCGGCGAAGGCGCGGAATTCGTGGCAGAGGTGCGCCTGGTCGCAATAGCCGCCGTCGACGGCGATCTCGCTCCAGCGGATCTCCCGCTGCGGGTGCGCCTGCGCCACTACCGCGCGGAAGCGCAGCAGCCGCGCGAATTGCTTGGGCGTCATGCCCACCTGGCGGCGGAAGCGCGTGGCGAAGCGGTGTGCCGACCAGCCGCTGTCCCGCTGCAGCGCGCCGATGCGTGCCAGCTGCGGCGCGCACGCCAGCGTGGCGACGGCGTGCGTGACCACCGGATCGGGCACGGGATCGGGATGCAGGCCGCGCAGCCAGTCCTGGAGCAGCGCCAGCCGCCGCAGCGGGCAGGGGGTCTCCAGCAGGCGCTGGCGCAGGCGGCGCACGGCGGGGCCGCACAGCGCGTCGAGGTCCACGTCGCGCAGGGCCAGTTCCTGCACGTCGATGCCGAGCAGCGCATGCGCGCCGCCGGGGCGGAACGCCAGTCCCATCACCCGCACCTGTTCGTCGGTGTCGATGATCCAGCCATGCCGGAAGGGGCCGCCGATCACGCTGCCGGAGGCGCGTTCGCAGCGGCCGTCGTCGCGCCAGACGCGGGTCTCGTCCTGGTGCAGGTTGATGACCAGCGAGGTGCCGGGCACCGGCAGGATGCGCTCGCGGCGGTACGCGGCCGGGGGCATGTCCCAGTCCCACAGGGTTTCCACCAGGGCATCCAGCGGCGGCGCGGGGACGATGCTGTGCCAGCCCATCGCGGCGCCGTTCCGTCAGGTCGCCGGTTGCGGCACGGCGGGGCTGTCCTCGCCCAGCGGCCCTAGCGTGCGCACCACCATGCTCTGCGGCGTGGACAGCGGCAGCCCGGCATCGGCGAAGCGCCGGAGGATGTCGAACAGCAGGTCGCTGCGCACCCCGGCCACGTCGCGCGGGCTGTGCACGTAGGCCACGGCGCTGAAGTTCATCGAGCCGGCGACGATCTCGTCCAGGCGGACCATCGGCGCGGGCGTGTCCAGCGTGGCCGGGTGCTGCTGCAGGGCATCGAGCATGCACTCGCGCGCCTTCGCCGCGTCGGTGTCCAGCGGCATCGGCAGCAGGATGCGCACGCGGCCCTGGGCGCCGGCGCGGGTGACGTTGCGCACGTTCTGGGTGATCAGCTGCGAGTTCGGCACGATCACGGTGGAGCGGTCGCCCAGCTGGATCTCGGTGGCGCGCACGCTGATCCGGCGGATGTCGCCTTCGACGCCGGACAGGCTCACCCAGTCGCCCACCTTCACCGGCTGCTCGGCCAGCAGGATCAGGCCGGAGATGAAGTTCTGCACGATCGCCTGCAGGCCGAAGCCGATGCCCACCGACAGCGCGCTGGCGATCCAGGCGATGTTCTGCAGGCTCACTCCCGCGATGCTCAGTGCCAGCGCGAACACCACCACGACGGTCACGTAGCCGAGCAGGGTCACCGCCGAGCTTTGCACCCCGGCGTCCAGCGCGGTGTGCGGCAGTACCTGTTCGATCAGCCAGCGCTTCGCGGCGCGGATCGCCATCAGGCCCAGGGTGAATACCACGATGGCGCGCAGCACCGCCCCTGGCTTGATGACCAGGCCGCCGTACTGGTGCTCGCCGAAGAAGTGGCCCACGCGCCCGAGCAGTTCCTGTGGGCCGGCGCCGAACGGCGCCAGCAGCGCCGCCACGCCGCACAGCACCAGCAGCACGCGGCCCACGCCGGACAACACCGCGGCGGCCTGCGCCAGGGCGGAGGGCGACAGGCCGAAGGCCGCCTGCAGCCGGCGGCCGCTGGCCTGCTTCGGGTCGAGCAGCGCGTTGCAGGCGTCGTTCAGCAGGTAGGCCAGCAGGTACACGGTGGCCACGATCACGCCCAGCCACAGCATCTGCCAGGCGATGAAGAACGCGAAGGCGAGGTAGCCGGTGACGACGCCGAGCCAGGCCAGCACCACGCCCAGCCCCAGCGCGGCCAGCAGCACCCCCACCCACAGCGGCCGGCGCACGGGTGCCTCGCCGGTCGCCAGCAGGTGGCGCCGGGCGCGGGCGAGCCGTGCCAGGGCCAGGCCGACCAGGCCGCTGATCACCAGCGCCAGCACCGCGCGCACGAACACCGTGCTGGCCAGGCTGGCGCCGATGTAGCCGCTGATGCGTTCGAGCGCGCCCAGCAGCAGCGCGGCCGCGCCCAGCAGCCACGGGAGCGCGCGCAGGGACTGCGCGGCCTCGTCGGACAGCGCCGGCAGCCGCCACGACGAACGCCGCGCCGAGAGCACCGCGTGGCCGAGTCCCGCCACGTAGGCCGCGAAGAAGGCCGTGGTGACCAGCGCGCGCGCCAGTTCGTCCAGTTCGTCGCCCAGCGCGTCGTTCCAGTCCACCGCGAGGTGCGCCAGCAGCGCCGCCAGGCCCACGTCCAGCGTGACCGACAGCACCGTGCCCACCGCCATCGCGCTGCGCCGCAGGTGGCCGTCGGGCAGGCGCCGGCAGGCGGCGCCCAGCAGCCGCCGGCCCAGCGGGCGGTGGCCGAAGAGCAGCACCAGCGCCGCGCCGAGCAGGCACAGCAGCAGCGGCCACCGGCCCGGCGGCTGCCAGGCCGCGGCCAGCGCCTCGCGCGCGTCGCCGCCGAGCCGGCCGAGCCGGGCCAGGTCGCCCGGCAGGCTGTGCCGCAGGTCGCTCCAGAACGCGCGGCTGAACGGCGTGGCGGTGCGCGTGCCCAGCTGGGTCTGGAAACGTTCGCGGCGCAGCGAGGCGATCTGGGTGGACAGGTGCAGCCCGTCGCGGCTGAGCTGGCGGGCCTGGTCGATCTCGGCCTTCAGCTGGTTGCTGTCGCGGTCGAGCTGGCGCCGCTGCGCGCGCATCTGCGGCGTCTCGGCCGGCGCGCCCTGCGCGGGGACGGGGCCAAGCACGGTGAGCTTGGCCTGCAGGCTGGCCAGTTGCGGCTCCAGCGCGTCGCCGATGCCGTCGGCGCGTTGCTGCACGTCCAGCGCCATGCTGCGCAGGTCCGCCAACGGCACGTTCACCTGCTTGCCGCTGAGCGTGGTCTTGATGCCGTCGAGCTGCTTGCGCAGCTGCGCAAGCGCCTGCGGGGGCGGTGGCGCGCTGGAGGCGCCGGCCGGTGCGGCGTCCTGCGCGCGCAGCAGCGGGCTGCCGATGAGCAGCGACAGGGCGAGCAGGATGCGGAGCAGGGCGGGCATGCGCGCATGATCCGGGCGGCATCGGGGACGGTCAATCGCCACGGCGCGCCTTGACGGCGCGTTCAGCGGCGGGCGTTCAGGCTGGCCCCGATGAAGAAGCCCACCGTCGCCGCCTCGGACGCCTTGCCTGCCTGGGACGGCGATGTCGCGGCGGCGCGCGCGCTGCAGGCGCGTCTGGCCGCGCGCGTGCGCCTGGAGGACGATTACCCGCCGCTGCGCTGGATCGCCGGCGTGGACGTCGGCTTCGAAGCCGACGGCACCGTCACCCGCGCCGCCGCCGTGTTGCTGGACGCGCGCACGCTGGCGCCGCAGGACGAGGCGCTGGCGCGCCTGCCGACGCGCATGCCGTACATCCCGGGGCTGCTGTCCTTCCGCGAACTGCCCGCCGTGCTCGAGGCGCTGGCGGGCCTGCCGCGCACGCCGGACCTGGTCTTCGTCGACGGGCAGGGCGTGGCGCATCCGCGCGGGCTGGGCATCGCGGCGCACCTGGGCGTGGTCACCGGCTTGCCCACGGTGGGCGTGGCCAAGTCGATCCTGGTCGGCACGCACGACGAAATCGGTCCGCGGCGTGGTGATCGCGCCGCATTGCGCTACCACGGCAGGACCATCGGCACCGTCCTGCGCAGCAAGGACGGCGTGCGGCCGCTGATCGTCTCGCCGGGCCATCGCGTCGCGCTCGACACCGCCCCGGGGCTGGTGCTGGCCTGCTGCACCCGCTACCGCCTGCCGGAGCCGACGCGCCTGGCCGACCGGTTGGCGTCGCGGCGCGACCGGCAGGACCGCCTGCCGGGGCTGTAGGCGGACCGCGCACGATCCGGAACGGGTTCCAGCGTGGCTTCGATGGGCAGTTGACATAGACTAGTTTGCACTGCAAACTTATTTGCAATTTCCATGAGATGCCGCCATGACCGCCTTCGACGAAAGCCGCCTGCACGAGCTGGAAACACTGACCCGCGACTATGCGCGCTACTCGCGCAGCGCCGGCGGCCTGGCTTCGGTGCTGGGCGGGCTGTGCTGCATCGCGTCCTACCTGGCCGGCGGGTTGTTGCCGTCGTCGCCGGCGCTGCGCATCGCGCTGGTGGCGCTGCCGCTGGCGTGGCTGCTGGCCAAGCAGGTCCTGGCCCGGCGCTACTACCAGCGGTTCGGCCACGTGGAGGAGCAGGCGACGGCGACCGTGCGCCGCACGCACGCCTTCTGCGTGGGCGTCGTGCTGCTGGTGGCCGTGCTGGTGACGGTGGGAACGCGTGCGTGGCCGTTCGGCGCCGGCAAGCTCGGCTACCTGGCGCTGCTCTGGCTGCTGGTGCCGGCCAGCTGGTTCTGGCTGCGCAGTCCGCTGGAATTCTTCGTGGGCACGTTCCTGTTCTGCCAGGCGGCGGTGTCATGGGCGGGGTTCGCGTATCCCGTGGTCGGCACGACGGCAGCCGCCGCGAACCCGCCGATGGCCCTGCTGGCCTTGCTGTTCCCGCTGGCGGCGCTGCTCTTCATCGGCACCGGCATGGCCGATCACCGCCGCTTCCTCGCCCTGCGCGAGCGGCTCGCGCACCTGCGCGACGCGGGAGACGGCGCATGAGCGGCACGTCGCGCATCGGCGAGGTGATGGCGCTGGACCGGCTGGTGCACGAGCCGGCGCGGCTGCTGATCCTGGCCGTGCTGGCCAATGCCCGGGAAGTGGAATTCGGCTTCCTGGAGCAGGTCAGCGGGCTCAGCAAGGGCAACCTCTCCAGCCACATGAGCAAGCTGGAGGCGGGCGGCCTGGTCGAAGTGAAGAAGAGTTTCCGCGGCAAGCGCCCGCTGACCGAGCTGCGGATCACCGCCGCCGGCCGCAAGGCGCTGGCCGACTATCGTCAACGGCTGGCGGCAGTGATGCAGGAACTGCCCGAGGCCCCCACGCCAAGGAAGTGATGCGATGAACGGTTTCCGCCTCGCCCTGATGGCCGCGCTGCTGCCGTCGCTGTTCCCCGTCCATGCCGGGTCGCCGCAGGCGGTTCCCACGCGCGTCGCCGCCACCGCCAGGCAGCTTGCCGATGCCGGCATCGCGCCGGCGCTGGTGGTGGCGATGGTCGACGACGGCCGCGTCTCCATCGCCGGCTACGGCAAGCTGCCGGATGGACGCCCGCCGGATGCGAATACCGTGTTCGAGATCGGCTCCGTCACCAAGACCTTCACCGCGCTGCTGCTGGTGCGACAGGTACGGCAGGGCGAGGCCGCGCTGGACACGCCGGTGGCGTCGTGGCTGCCGGGCTGGAAGATCCCTTCGCGCGACGGCAAGCCGATCACGCTGGGGTTGTTGGCCGAACAGTATTCCGGCCTGCCGCGCGTACCCGTCAACCTGGACGCTGCATCGTTGGCCGATCCGTATGCGCGTTACGACTCAAGGCAGCTCAGGGCCTTCCTCGCCAGTTATGCCCTACCGCGCGATCCAGGCGCGAAGTACGAATATTCCAATGTCGGCATCGGCCTGCTTGGCTATGCGCTGGCCACGCATGCGGGGCTGGGTTACGGCGCGCTGTTGAAGCGTGACGTGCTGCAGCCGCTTGGCATGGACAGCACGGGCGTCGAACTGACCCCGGCGCTGCGTGCGCGACTGGCGCCTGGCCACGGCATCACCGGCCAGCCCGCCGGGCACTGGCAATGGCTCGATGCGCTGGCCGGCGCCGGCGCCGTGCTCAGCGACGGCCACGACATGCTGCGGTACCTCGAAGCCAACATGGGCCTGGCGGCCACCCCGCTGACGGCCGCGATGAAGCTGGCGCAGCAGCCGCGTCGCGACGTCGGCCCGCTGGGGCGCATCGGCCTGGCTTGGATGACCACACCCACGCCGGATGGCCCGGTGGTGTGGCACAACGGCGAGACCGGCGGCTACAGCAGCTTTGTGGGATTCACCGCGGATGGCCGCCACGGCGTGGTGTTGCTGACGAACAGCGCCGTCGCGGGAAGCGATCTCACGCGGCTGGGCATGGCCGCGTTGTCGCCCAGGTCGCCGCTGCCGGAATTGCAAAAGGCCGTGCGCCTGCCGTCGTCCCTGCTGGACGACTACGTGGGACGATACGCATTGGCACAGGGTTTCGTGCTCACGGTGTCCCATGACGGTAACGGGCTTCACGCCCGCGCTACCGGGCAGGATGCGTTTCCCCTGCAGGCCTCCGCCCGTGACGCATTCTTCGCCAGCGCCGCCGGGATCAGCATCGACTTCCAGCGCGATGCATCGGGCAAGGTCGTCGCCCTGGTGCTGCGTCAGGGCGGCCAGTCGAGGCGCGCGCCGCGTGAACCTTAGAGCCTGTTCACGATCTCCAGACGCCTCGCGTTGGCCTCGCATGGCCGCCAGGCGGCAGCGCGCGGCTTGACCCCTGCCTTCGCAGGGGCAGGCCTGCCCGCCAGGCAGGCGCTGCGCCACGCACTCCCACCGGGCGGCCAGGGCAAGGCAACGCGAGCTACGGGGAGATCGTGAACAGGCTCTTAGCCATCATCCCTACGTACACCCCAGGCCGCCAGGCCGCCGGCCACGACCAGCAGCACGGCCGACAGGCCGAACGCCGCGCGCATGCCGCCGAGCATGTCCGTCGCCGCCAGCGCGCCGAAGGCCGCCACGCCCACCGCGCCGGCGGCCTGGCGCACGGTGTTGAGCACGCCGGCGGCCAGGGCGGAACGGGCGCGGGGCGCGCTGGACAGCACGGTGGCGGTCATCGACGGCACCGCCACCCCCACGCCGACCGGGATCAGCAGCAACCGCGCCATCAGCGACGCATAGCCGCTTTGGGCGTCGATCGACAGCAGCAGGGCGAAGCCGATGGCGCCGAGCAGCAGGCCCGCGGCCATCGGCCAGCGTGGCCCGGTGCGCGCGGCAAGCCGGCTGCCCGCCACGTTGGCCACGGTGACGGCGGCCATGAAGGGCAGGAAGGCCAGGCCGGTGGCGGAGGGCGAATAGCCGCGCACGCGCTGGAAATACAGGCTCAACGCGAAGATCGATCCGTACAGCGCGAAATTCACCACCAGGCCCACCGCGGTGGCGGCGCTGAAGGCGCACCGGCGGAACAGGGCGGGCGGCAGCATCGGCGCACGGCTGCGCGATTCGATGCGCAGGAAGGCGAGGCCCGCCAGCACGCCGAAACCAAACAGCAGCCATATGCGCGGAGCGTGCCAGCCGAGCGTGCCGGCTTCGATCACCGCACCGGTCACGCCCAGCAGCATCGCCACCGCGCAGCATTGGCCGGGGAGATCGAGGCCGCCGTCGTGCCGGTGGCGCGGCGTTTCCTCCACGCAGCGCCATGCCAGCGCCATGCCGAGCAGGCACACCGGGAGGTTGATGTAGAAGATGCTGGCCCAGCCGAAACGGTCGATCAGCACGCCGCCGACCAGCGGCCCCGCCGACAGCGCCACGCCACCGGCGGCCGTCCACAGGCCCAGCGCGCGGGCGCGCGCCGCGGCGTCGTCGCCGCAGGCGTGGTTGAGCACCGCCAGCGAGCAGGGCATCAGCAGGGCAGCGCCCAGTCCCTGCAGGGTGCGCGCCGCCACCAGCAGTGGCAGGTCCGACGACAGCGCGCAGGCGAGCGAGGCGATGCCGAACACGCCCAGTCCCAGCACGAACACGCGGCGCGCGCCCAGCCGGTCGCCCAGCGCGCCGGCCGAGAGCAGGAAGGCGGCGAAGGCCAGCGTGTACGCGTCCACTACCCATTGCAGGCTGGCCATGCCGCCGTGCAGTGCGTGGCCGATGCGCACCAGCGCCACGTTGACGATGGACACGTCCAACTGCACCACCAGGAAGCCGAGGCTGGTGGTGGCGGTGACCAGGCCGAGCGGACGCGCCCGGTGCAGGGTGGTGGCTGACATGCATGCTCCCGGTATCGGCGGATCGGCCGCTGCCTGGCGGATCCTCCGGTCGCCATGCTGCCAGCGCACTGTCAGCAGAGGTTTCGTGTCCGGATGAAACGATGGCGTCGATGTTCCGTGTGTGCGCCGCCCCTTGCGTCCGGGCGGACGGGCACCCACGCTAGGGCTCCCCCCGCTTCGTGCGCGCCCCCATGATCTTTCGCTGGTTCGAATCCCTGATCGACGCGTTCAAGGAGCCGGTCGACGGCATGCCGCCGCAATCGGTGTGGCGCTTCTACGTGTTCTACCTGCGCCAGGTGTGGCCGGTGTTCGCGGCGGCGGTCGTGGTCGGCTTCATGGTGGCGATCATCGAGGTATCGCTGTTCGGCTTCATCGGCCGCCTCGTGGACATGGCGAAAGGCGTCCCCGCGGCGGACTTCTTCCAGCGGCACGGCCGCGAGCTGCTCGGCATGGCGTTGGTCGCGCTGGTGGCGCGGCCGGTGTTCAACAGCCTGCACGACCTCTTGGTGAACCAGGCCATCGTGCCCAGCCTCACCAACCGCATCCGCTGGCAGAACCACCGCTACGTGATCCGCCAGAGCCTGGGCTTCTTCCAGAACGACTACGCCGGGCGCATCGCCAACCGCATCATGCAGACCGGCGGTTCGCTGCGCGAATCGGCGGTGCAGATCGTGGACGCGATCTGGTACGTGCTGATCTACACCGGCAGCGCCGTCGCGCTGTTCGCGCACGCGGACTTCTGGCTGGCCGTGCCGCTGGTGGCGTGGGTGTTCCTGTACGTCGGGCTGCTGTGGATCTTCATCCCGCGCATCAAGCAACGCTCGTGGAAGGCGTCCGAGGCGCGCTCCAAGCTGATGGGCCGCATCGTGGACGGCTACAGCAACGTGCTCACGCTGAAGCTGTTCGCGCACACCAGGCGCGAGGAAGCCTACGTGGCCGAGGCGATGGGCGAGCAGACCGACAAGCTGCGCCGCATGACCCGCGTCACCACCACGCTGGACGCCAGCATCACCACGCTCAACGGCTTCCTGATCGCCGGCACCTCGGCGCTGGCGCTGTGGCTGTGGAGCCGCGGCCACGTGACGGTGGGCGCGATCGCGCTGTCGACCGGGCTGGTGATCCGCATCAACAACATGTCCGGCTGGATCATGTGGGTGGTCAACGGCATCTTCGAGAACGTGGGCACGGTGCAGGACGGCATCACCACCATCGCGCAACCGCGCGCCGTGCAGGACCGCGAGGGCGCGATGCCGCTGGAGGTGACCAACGGCGCGGTGCATTTCCACGACATCCACTTCCACTACGGCAAGAAGGGCGGCGTCATTTCCGGGCTGGAGCTGGCCGTGCGACCGGGCGAGAAGATCGGCCTGGTAGGGCCCAGCGGCGCCGGCAAGTCCACCCTGGTGAACGTGCTGCTGCGGCTGTACGACCTGGAAGGCGGCCGCATCACCATCGACGGCCAGGACGTGGCGCAGGTGACGCAGGAGAGCCTGCGCTCGCAGATCGGCGTGGTGACGCAGGACACCTCGCTGCTGCATCGCTCGATCCGCGACAACATCCTCTACGGCCGGCCCGACGCCAGCGAGGCGCAGGTACTGGACGCCGTGCGCAAGGCGCGTGCGGACGAGTTCATCCCCACCCTGGTCGACGGCGAGGGCCGCACCGGCTACGCGGCGCTGGTGGGCGAGCGCGGCGTGAAGCTCAGCGGCGGCCAGCGCCAGCGCATCGCGATCGCCCGCGTGCTGCTGAAGGACGCGCCGATCCTGGTGCTGGACGAGGCCACCAGCGCGCTGGATTCCGAGGCCGAGGCGGCGATCCAGGAAAGCCTGGACCTGCTGATGCAGGGCAAGACGGTGATCGCCATCGCGCACCGCCTCTCCACCATCGCGCGGATGGACCGGCTGGTGGTGATGGACAAGGGCGTGATCGTGGAAACCGGCACGCATGCCGAGCTGGTGGCGCGCGACGGCCTGTACGCGCGGCTGTGGAAGCGGCAGACCGGCGGTTTCGTGGCAGCGGAGGACGAAGCGGCCTGACCGGGCACGCGCGGCTCAGGCCATCAGTTCGCGATGCGGGTTGCGGCCAAACGGCGACCCGTCCAGGCGCAGGGCGGCGGCGACGTAGGCCCAGAGGCTTTCCGGCGATGAAGCATGTTCGGGCGGTGAGCCGCCGGGCCCCTGCCGTCCGGCGGTGCCGGTCCTCACGTACTTGCCGATGATCGTCGCCGTGCCGCCCGGGGCATGGTCCGAACCCGGCAGCGTCCGGCTGAATTCGCCGGTCAGCAGCGTCACCACGTTGCGCCGCGACAGGGCCATCACACGGTCGAGGAAGGTGGCCAGCGACGGCGTGATGGGGGCCATGATGTCGCGCGCCAGCGTCCCGGTGTCGTCGTGGTGCGTGTCGAACTGGCGGTCGTGGCGCCCCGTGTAGGCCGGCTGCGCGAAGATCACGCCGGCGCCGGCGTGGATCATCGATTCGACGCCGGCGAAGGTCGCGCGCTGGCTGTCGATGGCGGTGCTTCCGGCGGGCACGCCGTAGGCGCCGCGGATGGCGTCGAGTTGCGTGGCCGGCACATGCCCGCGCGCGTCGTCGAGGCTCAGGCTGCGCTCCAGCGCGACGCGGCCTTCCGCAGGAGGCGTCGCCTTGACGCCGACCGGCAGGCCGAGGCTGTTCACGACCATGCAGCGGGCTGCGGCGTCTGGCATGGCGGCGGCCATGCGCAGCAGCCGGCTGCGCGATCCGCTTTCCAGCATCGCCGCCCGCGCATCCGCGTGCGGGTAGAGGCCATGCCGGAAATCGACCGAGGCCATGTGCGCCAGGGCGACGCCGGGCAGGGCGCCAAGCGAACCGGCGTCGACGCAGAGGCCGTTGCCGAGGTGGCGGACATTGTCGGCAGTCACCCCGAACCCGCCGCTGGAAAGAAACGAGTCCGCGCTGTTGAACAGGCCCGCCGGGCCGCCGTTGAGCCAGAGCACGACGAGGGCCGGTTGTTCGGATGCGTCGCGGGTTTCGGCGGGCAGGGGGAGCTTGCCCAGCGCAAGCGCCCCGGCGGCGGCTGCGCCCGCCTTGAGCACCGTGCGTCGCGAGATGGGGTGATCGTTCATCGGAAGGCCTCCGGTTATGCCTGCTTCGCGGCGTGCCGCGGATGCGCCGGTGGAACCCGGTGCGCATTGCCGTGGAACCGCCGTTCGCCCAGAATCAGCCTAGCGGTGTCCGTATATCGAAAGGAGGCCATGCTGTGTCGCATTCCAGACAGCGCGCCGGCTCGATCCCGGCCTGGCCGGCGACCGCGCTGGCCAAGGATTACCCGAAGGGCTGCCTCATCCCGCGGCATCGACACAAGCGCGGGCAGCTCATCTACGCCGCCTCGGGCGTGATGCAGGTGACGACCCGCGAGGGCATCTGGATCGTGCCGCCGCAGCGTTCGTTGTGGGTGCCCGCCGCGATGCCGCACGAGATACGCATGGAAGGCCATGTCGCGATACGCACGCTGTATCTGGACCGGGCCGCGGGGGCGTTGCTCGGCGGCCATTGCCGGATCCTGGCGATCACGGACCTGCTCCGCGAACTCATCCTGGCGATGGTCGGCGCGCACGGGGCCGGGGACGTGCAACGGATGCGCATGATGCTGCCGCTGCTGCTGCACGAACTGCATGGCGCCGACGAGGCGGCCATCCACATTCCGACACCGTCGGACCCGCGGTTGAATAAGGTATGCGGCCGCCTGCTGGCCGACCCGTCCCGGGCCGACACGCTCGACCAGCTGGCGCAACAGGTCGGCGCGAGCAGCCGGACGCTGGCGCGGCTCTTCGAGAGCGAACTGAAGATGGGCTTCGCGCGCTGGAGGCAGCACGTGCGGCTGGCCCGCGCGTTGAGCCGGCTGCATGCGGGCGCTTCGATCAAGAGCGTGGCGCGGGACGCCGGCTACGCCAGTTGCAGCGCGTTCTGCGTGATGTTCCACCGGGTCATGGGTGTCACGCCTGCCAGCTACGGCAGGCGGACGCCCGCCTGAACCACCGGGGCCGGTCATGGGCACCGGCGGGCTGATGCGCCAGGGCCCGGCGCATTCGCGCCGGGCCCTGGCGGTGGCATGCCGCGATTGCGGGTGTTACATCCCGATCGCCGTTTCCGCCTTCACGTAGGGCAGGTTGTGCGCCTGGGCGACCGGCTCGCAGGTCACCTTGCCCTCGCACACGTTCAGGCCGTTGCGCAGGTGCGCGTCCTGCGCCAGCGCCTGCTTCCAGCCCTTGTCGGCCAGCGCCAGCGCGAACGGCAGGGTCACGTTGTTCAGCGCGAAGGTGGAGGTGCGCGCCACGGCGCCCGGCATGTTGGCCACGCAGTAGTGCACCACGTCGTCGACCACGTAGGTGGGGTCGGCATGGGTGGTGGCGTGCGAGGTCTCCACGCAGCCGCCCTGGTCGATGGCGACGTCGACGATCACCGAGCCCGGCTTCATCGTCTTCAACATGTCGCGGGTGACCAGCTTCGGCGCGGCAGCGCCCGGGATCAGCACGGTGCCGATCAAGAGGTCGGCGCGGCGCACCAGTTCCTCGATCGCGGCGCGGGTGGAGAACACGGTGGAGATCGCGGTGCCGAACTGGGCCGAGAGGCGCTTCAGCGCGTCGGCGGAGCGGTCCACCACGGTGACCTTGGCGCCCATGCCCACGGCGATGGTGGCCGCGTGGGTGCCGGACACGCCGCCGCCCAGGATCACCACTTCCGCCGCCGGCACGCCCGGCACGCCGCCCAGCAGCACGCCGCGGCCGCCCTGGGCCTTCTCCAGCGAATGCGCGCCCACCTGCGGGGCGAGCCGGCCGGCGACCTCGGACATCGGGGTCAGCAGCGGCAGCGTGCCGTTCGGTGCGGTCACCGTCTCGTAGGCCACGCAGATCGCGCCGGAGGCGATCAGGTCCTTCGTCTGCTCTAGGTCGGGCGCCAGGTGCAGGTAGGTGAACAGGATCTGGCCCTTGCGGAGCTTCTTGCGCTCCACCGCCAGCGGCTCCTTCACCTTGACGATCATGTCGGCGTCGGCGAACACCTGGTCGGCATCCTTCGCGATGGTGGCGCCCGCCGCCACGTAGTCGGCATCGTTGATACCCGCGCCGAGGCCGGCGCCGGTCTCGACCAGCACCTGGTGGCCGTGGTGCACGAGTTCCTGCACGGACGAGGGGATGAGGCCCACGCGGTACTCGTGGTTCTTGATTTCTTTCGGCACACCGATGCGCATGGCTGGCTGTCTCGCTGATGAGGTGGAGGAACCGGACCGCAGGTGCGGTCCGAAACCGCAGAAGTATGATCCGTTCAGCGAGCAATTTTTCGCGGATTTGTCGGCTGTTAACGTGCGACGGTAGAATTTTCGTCCACAAACCTGGCCTATGAGTGGAATTTCATGTCACGTTCCGGCGCGATGCTCGACGAGCGCGACCGCAGCATCCTGCAATGGCTGCAGGAAGACGGCCGCCTGACCAACGTGGAACTGGCGCAGCGGATCAACCTGTCGCCCTCGGCCTGCCTGCGCCGGGTGAAGCTGCTGGAGGAGCGCGGCCTGATCTCGCGCTACGTGATGCTGCTGGACGAGAAGGCCGTGGGCCTGTCCGGCACCGCCTTCGTGCTGGTCACGCTGGACCAGCAGGGACGCGCCGCGCTGGACGCCTTCGAGGCGGCGATCCAGCACCATCCCGAAGTGACCGAGTGCTGCCTGCTCGCCGGCGGCGCCGACTACATGGTGCGCGTGGCCTACGCCGACTCGGCCGACTTCGAGCGCATCCATACCGACATCCTCACCCAGTTGCCCGGCGTGGTGCGCGTGCACTCGACGCTGGCGCTGCGCACGGTGAAGAAGACCAGCGCGCTGCCGGTGTGACCTGGCCGGGGTGGCCTGGCGTCCCCGGCGCGTGCCGGACCTCGCCTATGCCCTTAGTCATGTTCCTTGGGCCTGCCGGCTGTCCGACACTCGGGGAACATTCGTAGGGGATTCGAGCATGCGCCTGAAACCGCTGGCTTCCGCCTTCGCCTGTGCGTGGGCGTCATCGCTGCTCGTGGCGACCCCGGCCGCCGCGCAACAGCCCCCCGATCCGCAGGCCCAGCTGATCGCCAAGCGCAACGCCATCGAGAAGGAGCTCGAGCAGGTCGCGGTGATCGACCGCAAGGTGATGGTGAAGATGCGCGACGGCAAGCTGATGGCCGCCGACATCTACCGCCCGAAGGGCGCGGGCAAGGTGCCGACCATCTTTTCGCGCACGCCGTACAACTTCAATTTCTGGGACGTGAAGCTCGGCGCACCGCGCGACATGACGCGCGAGCTCGAGGCGGTCAAGCACGGCTACGCCTACGTGGAGATGCAGGAGCGCGGCCACTTCTTCTCCGAGGGCAACTACGACATCCTCGGCATGCCGCTGAGCGACGCCAGCGACGAGCTCAGGTGGATGTCCTCGCAGCCGTGGTCCAACGGCAAGGTCGGCACCACCGGCTGCTCGTCGACCGCCGAATGGCAGCTCGCCGTGGTGGCGCAGGACGATCCCGCGCTGGCCACGTTCAACGTACAGGGTTTCGGCGCCGGCGTCGGCAAGGTCGGCCCGTACTACGAGCAGGGCAACTGGTACCGCGGCGGCGCGGTGCAGATGCTGTTCATTTCCTGGATCTACGATTACGGCATCCAGAACCAGACGCGGCCGCTGTTCCCGCACGGCACCTCGCAGGCGGACCTGGTCAACGCCTCGCACTTCTACGACCTCGCCCCGCAGATGCCGCCGGTCGACTGGAACAAGGCGTTCTGGCACCTGCCCGAGAAAGACATCATCAAGGCCGTGGGCGGCCCGCCGGGCATCTTCGAGACGCACATGCCGGTGGCCACCGGCGGCGACATGATCGCACGCACGCCCAACGATCCCGCCTGGTACAAGGGCGGGCTGTGGAACGAGAAGCTCAGGATCAGCAAGCCGGGCCTGTGGTTCATGAGCTGGTTCGACGTGTCCGTGTCGCCCAACCTCGCCGCCTACAACGAGGTGCGCCGCACCGCGCCGAAGGCCGTCGCCGACCAGCAGTACGCGATCATCGCGCCGGTGCTGCACTGCGCGTACACCCGCGCCAGCGAGCACACCATGATCGGCGACCTCGACGTGGGCGATGCGCGCTTCGACTACAACGACCTTGTCTACGGCTGGTTCGACCACTACCTCAAGGGCGAGGACAGCCCCATCCTGGCCAAGCAGCCCAGGGTGATGTACTACCTGATGGGCGCGAACCGCTGGAAAAAGGCCGACACCTGGCCGCCGGCCGGGGCCACGACGCGGGATCTCTACTTCGCCAGCGAGGGCCAGGCCAACACGCTCTACGGCAACGGCCGGCTGGTCGACGCGCCGCCCGCCGCGGACCATCCCGACACGTTCGTCTACGACCCGGAAAACCCCGTGCCCACCTTCGGCGGCGGCGGTTGCTGCCAGGGCTCGGCGGTGAAATTCGGCTCCTACGACCAGCGCCCGCAGGAAACCCGCAACGACATCCTGGTCTACGACTCCAGGCCTTTCGAGCAGGGCACCGAGGTCAGCGGGCCGATCACGGTGACGCTGTACGTTTCCTCGAGCGCGAAGGACACCGACCTCACCTTCAAGGTGATCGACGTGTACCCCGACGGCCGCGCGTTCAACATCACCGAGAACATCCAGCGCATGCGCTACCGCAACGGCTACGACAAGCCGCTGGCATGGATGTCGCCCGGCCAGGTGTACAAGGTCACCTTCCAGCCGATCGACACCAGCTACTACTTCAAGCCGGGGCACAAGCTGCGCGTGGACGTTTCCAGCAGCAACTTCCCGCGCTTCGACCGCAACCTCAACACCGGCGGCAACAACTACGACGAGGCCAGGGGCGTCATCGCCCGCAACGTGATCCATCACGACGCGCAGCATCCGTCCAAGGTCACCATCACGGTGGTGCCGGACGGGGAAGCCGGCGGGAACGGTTGAAGGCCGGCTGGACCAGGAGGCTGACCGGGCCCCGTTCAGTCGAACAGGTCCCGCACCGGCAACCCATGTTCGCGGCAATGGCGCTCGTAGTCCGCGCGCTGGGTGCCGGCGGTGGCGCGGAAGGTCACCACGTCGCCGGGGCCGAGGAACTCGACCGCGCCCATCACGACCACCAGCGCCAGCATCGGCTCGTCGCCCACGATCTTCCACCAGTCGACGTTGCCCGGCGGTTCGTAGACGTAGTCGCCGGGGCCGATCAGCTCGCCGGTGCACAGCTTGCGGGTGCCGGCGAGGTTCCAGGCGTGGATCTCGCCGGTATGGCGGTGCAGCGGCATCACCACGCCGGGTTCCATGCGCAGCAGCTCCACGAAGCCGCGGTCGTCGGCGAGGAAGCGCAGCGGGCTGGAGGACTTGCCGGGCGTGGAGGAGGGGACCCACGTGCGGTCGTCGGCGCGGCTGAAGCGCGCGGGCAGGTAGTCGTGCAGGCGGTTCATGCGGATGGACTCCCGTGTCGGACTCAGGCGGCCACGTCGGCCAGGTAGCGTGCGAACGAGGCGTCGACCGCCGCGCGGCCGCCGCCGATGATGTTGCGACCCCAGGTGTAGCCATACACGTCCTCGAACTGGAAGCCGGCGAGGCGCGCCTGCATGGCGCGTACCTCCGAGGTGGGCATCGGCATGTAGTTGGGGTAGCTGTGCATGAACGACACGCGGCGCCGGTTGCCGGCCACCTGCGGTGAATCGCCCGCCAGCAGCGCGCCGCCCGGGCGCGGGCCGTCCTTCCAGTGCAGCACGGTGCTGCCGGGGAAGTGGCCGCCGCTGCGGACCAGGGTCACCGCGTCGGAGAGACGGTGCTGGTCGCCGCGCCAGAAGCGGATGGCGGGCGAGGGGCGGCGCACCCAGGCGCGGTCCGCCTCGTGCAGCAGGATCGGCACGCCGCCCAGCGCCTCGCTCCATTCCAGCATCGAGGCGTAGAAGTGCGGGTGCGAGATCGCGATCAGGTCCACGCCGCCGCGCGACTTCAACGCGGCGACGGCGTCGTCGGTGACCAGGCTCAAGGCTTCCCACAGGATGTTGCCGGCGTCGCTGGGTACGTACAGCGCGCGCTGGTGGATCGCGAAGGCGGGCGACAGGCCGATGCCGAGCAGGCCATCGTCGTCGTCCAGCCGCAGCGTATGCGTGGCCTTCAGCGCCTCGTGGGTGGTCCAGGCCTGGCCGCCGGTGCCGACGTACTGGCGCTCGTCCTCGCACACCGGGCAGTGCGCGGGGGTGTTCGGGTACTGGGTGCCGCAGGTTGCGCAGATCGACAGGGTCATGGCCGGGCTCCATGGGGCGGGGATCGATTCGGGGCCCACTCTAGGCGTAATCTGGACCCTTGGTTGATCCATTTTCGCAGAATGTTATGGAGCCAGTTTTTTCCTTTCCGGTGACCGTTCCGCGTGCGCGCGGCGAGCGCACCCGCGCACTGCACGAGCAGTTGCGCGCGGCGATCCTCGACGGCCGCCTGCCGGTCGACGAGCCGTTGCCCGCCACGCGCCGGGTGGCCGAGGCGCTGGGCGTGGCGCGCAACACGGTGGTCGCCGCCTACGACCTGCTGGTCGCCGAGGGCTACCTGGTGCCGCGCCAGGGGGCGCGGCCGCGGGTGGCCGGGATCGCGCGCCGTCCGCCGCGTCCCGGGCGCGCCATGGCGGCCGGCACGGCCCCGCGTTTCGCGCCGGCCTGGCGCACGCCGTTCCTGCGTCCCTCGCCGCCGCGCGTGCTGCCGGCGCAGAACTTCCGGCTCGGCCTTCCCGACCATCGCCACTTCCCGCACGCCCTCTGGCGGCGGCTGATGGCGCGCGAGTTGCGCCGGCTCGCACGCGAGCCGTTCGCCTATCCACCGTCGCAGGGCATCGAGGCGCTGCGCGGGGCGATCGCGCAACACGTGGCGTTCGCCCGCGCGGTGGCCTGCGCGGCGGACGACGTGGTGGTCACCTCCGGTGCGCAGCAGGCCTTCGACCTGGTCGCCCGCCTGCTGGTCACGCCGGGGCAGACCCGAGTGGCAGTGGAAGAACCCGGCTATCCGCCGGTGCGCGCCGCCTTCGCCGCCGCCGGCGCGCGGCTGGTGCCGATCCCGGTGGACGACGAAGGCCTGCGCGTGGAACGGCTGCCCGACGACGCACGCATCGTCGTCGTCACGCCCTCGCACCAGTCGCCCACCGGCGTGGCGATGTCGCTGCGCCGGCGCGCCGAGCTGCTCGACTTCGCGCGCCGCCGCGGCGCGGTGGTGGTGGAAGACGACTACGATGGCGAGTTCCGCTTCGGCGGCCGTCCGCTGGACGCCCTGCAGACGCTGGACCGCGACGGCCGGGTGTTCTACGTGGGCACCTTTTCCAAGAGCCTGTTCCCCGCGCTGCGCAAGGGCTTCGTGGTGGCGCCGGCATGGGCGCGCGACGGGCTGGCGATGGTCAAGCATTGCTGCGACTCCCACTGCGACCTCGTCACCCAGTCCGCGCTGGCGGCCTTCATCCGCGACGGCCACCTCGCCCGCCACGTGCGCCACATGCGGCCGATCTACGCGGCGCGGCGCGAGGCCTTGCTGGACGGACTGCGCCATGAACTGGGCGAATGGCTGGAGCCGATTCCTTCCGAAGCCGGCCTGCACCTCGCCGCGCGCCTGCGCGACCCCGCGGCGGCGTCGCGGCTGCTGCCGGTGGTGCTGCGCCACGCGCCGGGCGCGGAGTCCACCGCGGACTACGCCATGACGCGCCGGGTGGAGCCGGCGGTGACCTTCGGCTACGGAGTGATCGACACGGCGGAAATCGCGGCGGCGCTGGCGCGGATGCGGCGGGCCTTGCGCAAGGTCTACGGCTGACCCGGCGATCGACTGTCGATGGAAGCTTGACTCTGGACCTTGATCAAGGCTCTAGACTTAAGCCATGAACACGCAAACCGTCTCCCTCACCATCGGTGCCGTCGCCAAGCGCGTCGGCGTGGCCATCGACACCATCCGCTACTACGAGCGCGAAGGCCTGCTGCCGGAACCGCTGCGGCGCGCCTCCGGCTACCGCAGCTACGGCGAGGACGCCGTCGCGCAGTTGCGCTTCATCCGCCGAGCCAAGGACCTCGGCTTCACGCTAGAGGAGATCCGCGAGCTGCTGGCGCTGTCCGCGGATCGCCAGCGCGGGGTGAAGGCGGTGAAGCAGCGCGCGCAGAAGCGGCTGGCGGCGATCGAACAGCGCATCGCCGAGCTGCAGCGCGTGCGCGATGGGCTGGCGCAGCTGGTGGCCTCGTGCCCGGGCCACGGCAAGCCGGAGGAATGCCCGATCCTGCGCGCGCTGAGCAGCGAGGAGGCGCCGGAATGAACGCCCACGCCTGTTGCCACGGCGCCAGCCCGGCCGCCACGGCGGTCGATCCGGTCTGCGGCATGAACGTGGACCCCTCCGCCACGCCCCATCGGTCCACGCATGCGGGGCGCCCGTTCCATTTCTGCTGCGGCGGTTGCAAGGCGAAGTTCGACGCGGCGCCGGCGGCGTACCTGCACGAAGGGCGGGACGGCCCGGCGGACGGCTGTTGCTCGTCGAAGGCCGCCACGGCATCGACGTCGCACAGGCAGCCGCACGATTCCCGCCGCGACCACGCGCAGCATGCCCACAGGGCGAAGGACCCGGTCTGCGGCATGGACGTCGACCCGCATGCCACGCCGCACCACGCCGAGCATGGCGGCCACGCCTGGCACTTCTGCTCGGCGCGCTGCCGCGAAAAATTCGTGGCCGATCCATCGGCGTACCTCGGCGATCCCCGGCCCGCGCCGCCCGCGCCCGCCGGGACGATCTACACCTGCCCGATGCACCCGGAAGTACGGCAGGTCGGCCCCGGCGACTGCCCCAAATGCGGCATGGCGCTGGAACCAATGATGCCCAGCCTGGATGAGGACGATGGCGGCGAACTGCGCGCGATGGCGCGCCGCTTCCGGACACTGCTGGCGCTGACCGCGCCGGTGTTCCTGCTGGCGATGGGGCCGCACCTGTCCGGCGGCTGGCGCCTGCCTTCGCCGTGGGACGGCGTGACGGGCTGGATCGAGGCGCTGCTGTCCACCGTGGTGGTGGTGTGGGGCGGCGCGCCGTTCTTCGCGCGCGGCTGGCGCTCCCTCAAGCCGTGGTCGCCCAACATGTACACCCTGATCGCGCTGGGCACCGGCGTGGCCTGGGTCTACAGCATGGTGGCCTTCCTGGCGCCCGGCATCTTCCCGGAGGGCTTCCGCGATGCGCATGGCCGCGTGGGCGTGTACTTCGAGTCGGCCGCGGTGATCGTGACCCTGGTGTCGCTGGGCGACTTCCTGGAGCTGCGCGCGCGCCGCCGCACCGGCTCGGCGCTGAAGGCGCTGCTGGGACTGGCACCGAAGACCGCGCGCCGCATCAAGGCCGACGGCAGCGAGGCCGACGTGCCGCTGGACGAGGTGTGCGCCGGCGACACCCTGCGCGTGCGCCCCGGCGAAAAGGTGCCGGTGGATGGCGAGGTGCTGGACGGCACGAGCCACGTGGACGAATCCATGCTCACCGGCGAGCCGATGCCGGTGGCGAAAGGCCGGGGCGACGCGCTGGCCGGCGGCACGGTGAACCGCGACGGCGCGCTGGTGATGCGCGCGAGGAAGGTCGGCGGCGAGACCCTGCTGGCGCAGATCGTGGCCCTGGTGGCGCAGGCGCAGCGCAGCAAGGCGCCGTTGCAGCGCGCGGCCGACAAGGTGGCGGCGTGGTTCGTGCCCGCGGTGGTGCTGGCGGCGGCGCTGGCCTTCGCGGCCTGGGCGGTGCTGGGGCCGTCGCCGCGGCTGGCGCATGCGCTGATCGCCGCGGTGTCGGTGCTGATCATCGCCTGTCCCTGCGCGCTGGGGCTGGCCACGCCGATCTCGATCATGGTCGCCAGCGGTCGCGCAGCGCAGCACGGCGTGCTGTTCAAGGATGCCGGCGCCATCGAGGCGTTGCGCGACATCGACACCCTGGTGCTGGACAAGACCGGCACGCTCACCGAAGGACGCCCTGCGTTGCGCGACGTGGTGCCGCTGGGCGCGTGGCCGCGCGAACGCCTGCTGGCGCTGGCCGCCGCACTGGAGCGCTCCAGCGAGCACCCGCTGGCGCATGCGGTCGTCACGGCCGCGCAGGCCGAGCGCGTGCCCGTGCTGCAGTCCACGGGCTTCCGCGCGCTGGCCGGGCGTGGCGTCAGCGCCACGGTGGACGGCCACGCGGTGGCGCTGGGCAACGCGAAGCTGCTGGCCGGACTCGGGGTCGTCCTCGACGATGCGGCGCACGCCCGTGCCGAGGCGCTGCGCAGCGATGGCGCCACGGCGATGTTCCTCGCCATCGACGGCGCGCCGGCCGCGGTGCTGGCGGTGGCCGACCGCATCAAGCCGGACGCGGCCAGGGTCGTCGCGGACCTGCACGCCGCCGGCCTGCGCCTGGTGATGCTCAGCGGCGACAGCGCCGCCACGGCAGAGGCGGTGGCGCACGAGCTGGGCATCGACGAGGTGCGCGCCGAAGTGTCGCCGGCGGACAAGGCGGCGGCCGTGAACGCACTGCGCGCCGAAGGCCGCCGGGTCGCGATGGCGGGCGACGGCATCAACGACGCACCCGCGCTGGCCGCCGCCGACGTCGGCATCGCCATGGGCAACGGCACCGACGTGGCGATGGAAAGCGCGCAGGTGACCCTGGTGAGGGGCGAGTTGGGCGCGATCCTGCGCGCGCGGCGGCTGTCGCAGGCCACGGTGCGCAACATCCGCCAGAACCTGTTCTTCGCCTTCGTCTACAACGGCGTCGGCGTGCCGCTGGCGGCCGGCGTGCTGTACCCGGTGCTGGGTCTGGTGCTGTCGCCGATGATCGCCGCGCTGGCGATGAGCCTCAGCTCGGCGTCGGTGGTGGGCAACGCGCTGCGGCTGCGCAAGCTGGCCTTGTGACGCCTGTCATCGCCGACCGCTGACGCCTGCTTCTGCCGGCGTCGCGGCGCGCCGCGGAAGATGTCTCCCGTAGTCCGAAACCCATCGAGGAGATATCGCCATGAACGCCATCGCCGCCTTGCACCACCGCCTGGATCGCCATCTGCCGCTGCTGGTCGCCGTGGTCGCGACCGCATGGATGCTGTTCGGTTGCGCCTGGTCGCTGTACGCCTTCGCCCATCCTCTGCGTTGAGGGGAGCCTTTCCCAGCACCATCCCGGCCTCACCGTTGTCCCAGCCTGCCGTCATTCCAGCATTCGCCCACTGCTGTCTGTTGATGCCGGCCAAGAGCTTGCGTCGAAGATGAGCAAACAGGCGTGCGGGTAAGACTGCCGTTTGCTTCGAAGGGGAAGCGGGGCAGCCCCCTCCCCTGCGTGCAGGGGAGAGTTGGGGAGGGGTACTTTGGACTTGAAAGCCAAGGCGTGACCCCCTCCCGGCCTCCCCCTGCACGCAGGGGGAGGAGCTCATCCAGCGGCAGGAAATATTCCGGACAACAGTGGGCTTTCGCTGGAGTGACGGCCTTGGCGACTGCCGCCAGGGTGGTTGGATGCCTTAAGCTTTGCCGCTCCCGGCCGCCGGGCGGCCGCATTTCCCCACCGAAGCAACCGCATGTCCCGCACCCTCGCCGAATGGCTGGCGTACCAGGAGCGCGTCCACCCGCGCAGCATCGAACTGGGCCTGGAGCGCGTGCGCGAGGTGTGGCGGCGCATGGGCGCGCCGGCGCCGGCGAAGCGGGTGGCCACGGTGGGCGGCACCAACGGCAAGGGTTCCACCGTGGCGCTGCTGGAAGCCATGCTGCGCGCGGCCGGGCGGCGCGTGGGCAGCTACACCTCGCCGCACCTGCTGCGCTACAACGAGCGCATCCGCATCGACGGCGCCGAGGCGGACGACGCGGCGCTGGTCGCCAGCTTCGAGCGCATCGAGGCGGCGCGCGGCGAACTGCCGCTCACCTATTTCGAATTCGGCACGCTGGCCGCGCTGGACCTGTTCGCCCGCGCCGGGCTGGACGCGGCGGTGCTGGAAGTGGGCCTGGGCGGCCGGCTGGACGCGGTGAACATCGTCGACGCGGACGTGGCCGTGGTCACCACCGTGGACCTGGACCACATGGACTGGCTGGGCCCGGACCGCGACAGCATCGGGCGCGAGAAGGCCGGCATCGCCCGGGTGGGGCGCCCGGTGGTGGTGGGCGAGGACGATCCGCCGGCCGGCCTGCTCGACGCGCTGGCCGCCTGCGGCGCGCGCGTCGAGCGCGCCGGGCTGGATTTCCACGTCGAGCGCCATGCGCACGGCTGGCGCTGGCGCCATCGCGACGGCACCGTGCTGGAACTGCCCGACCCCGCGCTGGCCGCGCCGGTGCAGTACGCCAACGCCGCCGCCGCCGTGGCGGCGCTGCACGCGCCGATGGCGGACGGCATGCCCTGGCTGTCGCCCGACGCGTTGGCCGTCGCCGCTGCTGCCGGCCTGCACGATGCGCGGGTGCCGGCGCGCCTGCAGGCGCTGGGCGGCGACCCGGCGCTGTTCGTGGACGTGGGCCACAACCCGCAGGCCGCCCGCGCGCTGGCGGCCTGGCTGGACGCGCAGCCGCCGACGCGCACGCACGCGGTGTATGGCGCGCTGTCGGACAAGGACGTGGCCGGCGTGCTCGCGGCGCTGGGCACGCGCGTCGCGCACTGGCACCTGGCCGGGCTGGAGCGCGACACCCCGCGCGGCCTGCCGGCGGCGGCGCTGGCCGACACGCTGGCGCGCACGCTGCCGCAGGCCTGCTTCGATGCGCACGGCGACGTGGCGGCGGCGCTGGCCGCGGCGCTGGCCGCGGCACGGCCGGGCGAGCGCATCCTGGCTTTCGGCTCGTTCTTCGTGGCGGGTGCGGTGCTGCAGCGCCCCGCCTGAATCGCTTTGCGGCGCAAGGCCGTAAAGCCCGGTGCGGACAGGTATAATTCGCGGGTCATGCCGTTTCGCCGCCTTGGAGTGAACTCTTGAACACACGTCTGCTGGGAGCTGCCGTCCTGATCGCCTTGGCGGTGCTGTTCGTGCCGATGTTCTTCTCCAGCAAGCCGCCGGCGGCCGGGGCGGACCAGTCGTCGGTGAGCCTGGCGATCCCGCCGGCGCCCGACAGCGACCTGCAGACCAAGACCATGAGCCTGGTGCCCGGCGGCGCGGCCAGCGCGTCGGCGCCGGCCGCGGCGACGTCCAGCGGCACGCCGGGGCATCCGGTGATCCCGCTGGAATCGGCCACCGGGACGACCACCACGCCGGGCGCGGGCAGCCAGCTGGCCACGGTGAACATCGCTTCCAACCGCCCGCGCGACGTGGGCACCGACGCGGCCGCGCCGGGCCGTGCGCAGGGCGCCACGCCGCCGGCACCCGCCGCGGCCGCGCCGGCGCAGCCCGTGGCCAAGTCGCCCACGCCGGCACCGGTCCAGCCCGCACCCGCACCGGCGCCCGCCACGGCGGCGCGCGGCCATTTCACGCTGAACCTCAGCGCATATTCCGCCAGTGGCGCGCAACGCCTGATCGAGCGCGTGAAGGCGCTGGGCTATCCGGCGGGCGGGCATGCCATCCAGCGCGCCGGCCAGTCGCTGACCCTGGTCAGCGCCGGTCCGTTCGACACCCGCGCGGCGGCGGAAGCGGCGCGGTTGAAGATCCTGCAGTCGATCCCGGGCGCGCCGGTCCACCTGGAAAGCGGCGCCAGCACGCCGGACGGCGATGCCCCGTCGCCCGCGCCGGCGGCCGCCGGCCATGCCCGTGCCGGCGGCTGGGCGGTGCAGGTGGCCGCAATGGGCAGCCAGGCGGACGCCAACGCGCTGCGCGACAAGCTGCGCGCGGCCGGCTTCGACGGCTTCGTGGACTCGGTGAACGCGGGCGGCAAGCGGCTGTGGCGCGTGCGCGCCGGCCCGCAGACGCAGCGCGCCGACGCGGTGCGCGTCCGCGACCAGATCAAGGCGAAGCTGGGCCTGGCCGGCAACGTCGTCGGCGTGCCCTGAGCGCGGTTTCCTTTTCCAACGGCGGATGCCCGTGAGCTGGATCGACTACACCATCGTCGGCGTGCTTGGCCTGTCGGTGCTGATCGGCCTGTGGCGCGGGCTGGTCTCCGAGGTGCTGGCGCTGGTCACCTGGATCGCCGCGTTCTGGGTGGCCTGGACGTTCGGGCCGGCGGTGACCGCGCATTTCGAGCACAGCATCGAGGTGCCGGTGGTGCGGCTGGCGGTGGGCTACGGCCTGTGTTTCCTCGCCGTGCTGGTGCTGGGTGCGCTGGTGCGCTTCGTGGTGCACCGGCTGGTGGAAGGCACCGGGCTGGGCGGCACTGACCGCCTGCTCGGCATGCTGTTCGGCTTCGCGCGGGGCGTGCTGCTGGTGACCCTGGTGGTGTTCCTGTGCGGTTTCACCACCTTCACCCACGAGCCGTGGTGGCAGCGCTCGGTGCTGCTGCCGCAGTTCCAGGTGGCCGCCGCCTGGCTGGGCGAGCGCCTGCCCGAAAGCGTGCGCGAACACCTGCACCCGGTCGCGGTGCCCGACCATCTTCCGGCGTTGCCGGTTTCCCTGCCGGCCGGCGTCCAGCCGGCCCATGGAGAAACGGCATCGCCGCCACCATCTTCCACCCAGGCCGCCGTGGCGCGGCCGGTGGCAACGGCCAACAGCAGCAGGTAGCAGTTCCATGTGCGGAATCATCGGCATCGTCGGTACCACCGAAGTGGCATCGGCCCTCTACGACGGCCTCACCGTGCTGCAGCACCGCGGCCAGGACGCGGCGGGCATCGCCACCGTGGACGGGGCGCGGCTGCGCCTGCACAAGGGCAACGGCCTGGTGCGCGACGTGTTCAACCAGCGCGCGATGAGCGGGCTGCGCGGGCGCGTGGGCATCGGCCACTGCCGCTATCCCACCGCCGGTTCCGAGGGCGCGGAGGAGGCGCAGCCGTTCTACGTGAACTCGCCCTACGGCATCGCCTTCGCGCACAACGGCAACCTGGTGAACACCGAGGCGCTGCGCAAGGAGATGTTCGAGGACGACCGCCGCCACATCAACACGGATTCGGACTCGGAGATCCTGCTCAACGTGCTGGCGCACGAGCTGCAGATCCAGGAGCGCATGGCGCTGACGCCCGACCACATCTTCAAGGCGGTGGCCGCGGTCCATGCGCGCGCGCGCGGCGGCTATGCCTGCATCGCGCTGCTGCTGGGCTACGGCCTGCTGGCGTTCCGCGACCCGCACGGCATCCGCCCGCTGGTGCTGGGCGAGCGCGTCACCGCCGAGGGGCGCGAGTACGCGGTGGCGTCCGAGTCGGTGGCGCTGGACGTGCTGGGCTTCAAGCGCCTGCGCGACGTGGCGCCGGGCGAGGCGGTGTTCATCACCGACGACGGCCAACTGCACACGCGCCGCTGCGCCGACGGCGCCACGCACGCGCCATGCATCTTCGAATACGTGTACCTGGCGCGACCGGACTCGATGATCGAGAACGTGTCGGTGTACAAGGCGCGCCTGCGGATGGGCCAGAAGCTGGCCGAGAAGATCCTGCGCGAGCGGCCGGACCACGGCATCGACGCGGTGATCCCGATCCCCGACACCGCGCGCACCGCCGCCAGCGCGCTGGCCGAGGTGCTGGGCGTGCCGTTCCGCGAGGGCTTCGTCAAGAACCGCTACGTGGGCCGCACCTTCATCATGCCGGGGCAGGGCGACCGGGTGAAGTCGGTGCGCCGCAAGTTGAACGCGATCGACCTGGAGTTCCGCAAGAAGAACGTGTTGCTGGTGGACGATTCCATCGTGCGCGGCACCACCTCGCGGCAGATCATCCAGATGGCCCGCGACGCCGGCGCGAAGCAGGTGTACTTCGCCTCCGCCGCGCCGCCGGTGCGCTACCCCAACGTGTACGGCATCGACATGCCCTCGGCCACGGAACTGGTGGCGGCGGGCAAGACCGAGCGGGAAGTCGAGGCGATGCTCGGTGCCGACTGGCTGATCTACCAGAACCTGGACGACCTGGTGTGGGCGGTGCAGGACGGCAACGAGGAACTGAAGCAGTTCGACGCCTCCTGCTTCAATGGCGAATACGTCACCGGCCTCGACAAGAACTACCTGCAGCAGATCGAGATGCTGCGCTCGGACGACGCCAAGGCCGCGCGCCGCAGCGCGTGACGTGTTTTTCCCCTCTCCCCTCCGGGGAGGGGGCAGGGTGAGGGGCGGGTGCTCGCGAAAACTCCATGACCGACCTCCACCTCACCGCCAAGGCCTGCCTCGACGCCAGCGACCCGGCCGAAAAGCTGCGCCTCACCCATGCCGCCTGGGCCGCGGTGCAATCGGGCGAACTTCGCCCCGATCCGTCCTCGCCGCTACCCGGGCCGGTCGGCACTCCCGGCCGCCCCGCCAGGCCGCGCCTGGTCAACGCCCGCCAGGTCCCGCAACGCGGCCTGGGCACGGCCGAAGGTCGCGCCGCCCTGGTGCACGCGGTGGCGCACATCGAATTCAACGCGATCAACCTGTCCTGGGACGCGGTCTACCGCTTCCGCGACATGCCCGACGGCTACTACCGCGACTGGGCCAGCTGCGCCCACGACGAGGCGCGTCACTTCGCGCTGCTGTCCGCGCGACTGGCCGAACTGGGCCACGCCTACGGCGACTTCGACGCCCACAACGGCCTGTGGGAGATGGCCGAAAAGACCGCCCATCACGACACCGCGCGCATGGCCCTGGTGCCGCGCGTGCTGGAAGCGCGCGGCCTGGACGTGACGCCGGGCATGATCGAGCGCCTGCGCCACGCTGGCGACGAACGCACCATCGCCGTGCTGGAGGTGATCCTGCGCGAGGAAGTGGCCCACGTGGCGGCCGGCACACGCTGGTACCGCTGGTGCTGCGAGCGCGACGGGATCGATCCTTTCGAGACCTTCTTCGGCCTGCTGCGCGACTACCTGGGCGTGAGCCTGCGCGGCCCCTTCAATCGGCCCGCGCGGCTGGAGGCCGGTTTCGTCGAGGACGAGCTGGATCGGCTGGCGGCGCTGGCCGTGGCAGGCTGAACCGGCACCCGTTCCGTCCCGCCTGCCTGCCCGGCGGAAGGCGTTGGCAGCGCATCTGCCCGAGGGTTTGCCGCACTGCGATGGTGCAAGTTGGCGTGCGCCGATCCATCGCTGGTGCACCAGGACCGTCGATCTGATGGGCTTTTCCCGTTGATTTCCCGCTTTCGCGGGAACGCGCCTGATGGCATGCGTGTTGCAGGACAGCACATGCCGGCGGGCCGCATGGCCCGGCCGGCATGGCCATCGACTGATTCGGCGGGAGGTCATCGGCATGACGATGAAACTGGTGGTGGTGGGCAACGGGATGGTCGGCCACAGGCTGCTGGAGGAGCTGGCGGCCTTGCCGTCGTCGGGTCTCGACGTCACGGTGCTGTGCGAGGAGACCCGTGCCGCCTATGACCGCGTCCACCTGTCGGAATACTTCGCGGGCAAGAGCGCCGACGATCTTTCGCTGGTGACGCCCGGCTTCTTCGAGCGGAACGGCATGCGCCTGCGCCTGGCCACGCGCGCGGTGGGCATCGACCGCGCGATGAAGCGCGTGACGACCGATGGCGGCAACGTCGTTCCCTACGACAAACTGGTGATCGCCACCGGCTCGACGCCGTTCGTGCCGGCGATCCCGGGCAACGACCGCCCCGGCTGCCTGGCGTACCGCACGCTGGACGACCTCGATGCGCTGGTGCGATGGGGCGGCCAGTCGAGGCACGGCGTGGTGGTGGGCGGCGGCCTGCTCGGCCTGGAGTGCGCCAAGGCGCTGCGCGACCTGGGGCTGGAGACGCACGTCGTCGAGTTCGCCTCCCGGCTGATGGCCGTGCAGGTGGACGACATCGGCGGACAGATGCTGCGACAGGCCATCGAGGAACTCGGCCTGGTGGTGCACACCGGCAAGAACACGTTGCGGATCGACGACGGCGAAACGCGCCGGCATCGCATGGTGTTCGCCGACGGCGGCCATCTGGAGACCGACCTGATCGTGTTCTCCGCCGGCATCCGCCCGCGCGACGAACTGGCGCGGCTGAGCGGGCTGGGCGTGGGCCAGCGCGGCGGCATCATGGTCGACAACTTCTGCCGCACGCGCGACCGAGACGTCTACGCCATCGGCGAGTGCGCGCAATGGGGCGGCAAGGTGTTCGGCCTGGTGGCGCCCGGCTACGAGATGGCGCGCGTGGTGGCGAAGCACCTGGGCGCGCTGCTGACGCGCCGGCAGGCCGCGGAGCTGCCGGAGTTCGCCGGCGCGGACATGTCGACCAAGCTCAAGCTGATGGGCGTGGACGTGGCCAGCATCGGCGACGCGCACGGCGCCACGCCGGGCAGCCGCAGCTACCAGTTCAGCGACGGCCGCCGGCAGGTCTACAAGAAGCTGGTGGTGTCCGGGGACGGCCGGCGCCTGCTCGGCGGCGTGCTGGTGGGCGACGCCAGCGACTACGGCCAGCTGCTGCAGATGATGCTCAACGGCCTGGAACTGCCCGAGTCACCCGAGTCGCTGATCCTCCCCGCCCTCGACGGCAAGCCCAAGGCGGGGCCGGCGGTGGATGCGCTGCCGGCGTCGGCGCAGGTCTGTTCCTGCAACAACGTCAGCAAGGGACAGTTGTGCGCGGCGGTGGCGGCGGGCGCCGATACCATCGACGCGCTCAAGCAGGCGACGCGCGCCGGCACCAGTTGCGGCGGCTGCGTGCCGCTGGCGACGCAGATCATGAAAGCGGAGCTGCAACGCCAGGGGCTAGCCGTGGACAACCGCCTCTGCGAGCACTTCGCCCACTCGCGGCAGGAGCTGTACCACCTCGTGCGCGTCGGGCGCATCAAGCGTTTCGACGATCTGCTGGCACGCCATGGCCGAGGCCTGGGCTGCGACATCTGCAAGCCCGCGGTGGCGAGCATCCTGGCGTCGTGCTGGAACGAATTCGTGTTGCAGCAGGAACATGCCGCGCTGCAGGATTCCAACGACTACTTCCTCGCCAACATCCAGAAGGACGGCAGCTACTCGGTGGTGCCGCGCATGCCCGGCGGCGAGGTGACGCCCGAAGGCTTGATCCGGATCGGCGAGATCGCGCGCAAGCACGGCCTCTACACCAAGCTCACCGGAGGCCAGCGCGTGGACATGTTCGGCGCGCGGCTGGAGCAGTTGCCGCTGGTGTGGGAAGAACTGATCGCGGCGGGCTTCGAGTCGGGGCACGCCTACGGCAAGTCGCTGCGCACGGTGAAGTCCTGCGTGGGCTCCACCTGGTGCCGCTACGGCGTGCAGGACTCGGTGGGCATGGCGATCGGCCTGGAGCACCGCTACAAGGGCCTGCGCTCGCCGCACAAGCTAAAGTTCGGCGTCTCCGGCTGCGCGCGCGAGTGCGCCGAGGCGCAAGGCAAGGACGTGGGCGTCATCGCCACCGAGCACGGCTGGAACCTCTACGTGTGCGGCAACGGCGGCATGAAGCCGCGGCACGCCGAACTGCTGGCGGGCGACCTCGATGCGGACACCCTGGTCCGTTACATCGACCGTTTCCTGATGTTCTACATCCGCACCGCCGACCGCCTGCAGCGCACCAGTACGTGGCGTGACAACCTCGAAGGCGGCTTGGACTACCTGCGCGACGTGGTCGTCCACGACAGGCTGGGCATCGCCGCCGAGCTGGAGTCGGAGATGCGCCAGGTGATCGACGCCTATGCCTGCGAGTGGAAGAAGGCCGTGGACGACCCGCAGGTGCGTGCCCGCTTCCGCCACTTCGTCAACAGCGAGGCCGCCGACGACCAGGTGGCCTTCGTGCCCGTGCGCGGGCAGGTCCGCCCCGCGACGGCGGAGGAGAAGCGCGGCCGCCTGGGCGGCATTCCCGTCGTGGTCGAAACGGAGTGAGCCGATGAACAGCATCACAGCCAGCAGCGAATGGACGTCCGTCTGCCGGATCGGGGAGATCGTGCCCGATACCGGCGTCTGCGCCCTGGTGCAGGGCGAGCAGGTCGCGGTGTTCCGGCTCGCCGGCGACGCGCTCTACGCCATCGACAACATCGACCCGGACAACGGCGCGGCCGTGCTTTCGCGCGGCCTCACCGGCAGCCTGGGCGAGCGCGTCGTGGTGGCTTCGCCGATCCACAAGCACCACTTCGACCTGCGCACCGGCGAGTGCCTGGAGGCGCCGCAGCACGGCGTGCGCGTGTGGAAGGTCCGTGTCGACGGCGACCTCGTGCAGGTCGGGCGCGGGGACCGGTGAGCGCCCGGGTCGCCACCACGTGCCCCTATTGCGGCGTCGGTTGCGGCGTGCTGGCCGGCGTCGATGCCGCCGGCGCGGTGGACGTCGCCGGCGACCCGCGGCACCCTTCCAACCGCGGGCGGCTGTGCGTGAAGGGCGCCGCCCTGGGCGAGACGACGGACCTGCGGGGCCGCCTGCTGCACCCGCGGATGCGCGGCGCGGACGGCGGCATGCACCAGGCAAGCTGGGACGCGGCCCTCGACCGCGTCGCGTCGGGCTTCCGCCGCGTGGTCGACGAGCACGGCCCCGACGCGGTGGCGTTCTACGTGTCCGGGCAATTGCTGACCGAGGACTACTACGTCGTCAACAAGCTGGCCAAGGGTTACCTCGGCACCGCGAACGTCGATACCAACTCCCGCCTGTGCATGTCCTCGGCGGTGGCGGCGCACCGGCGCGCGTTCGGCGAGGACCTGGTGCCGGGGTGCTACGAAGACCTGGAGCAGGCCGAGCTGGTGGTGCTGGTGGGGTCCAACACCGCGTGGTGCCATCCGGTCGTGTTCCAGCGCATCGTCAAGGCCAGGGAGGGCGGCGCGAAGCTGGTGGCGATCGATCCGCGCCTCACGGCCACCGGCGAATCGGCCGACCTACACCTGCCGCTCAGGCCGGGCACCGACGCATGGCTGTTCAACGGCCTGCTGATGTTCCTGTTCCAGCATGGCGTGATGGACGTCGGCTTCGTCGATGCCCATACCCGCGGGCTCAACGCCGCGCTGGCGGCCGCGGGGGCCGATGCCGGCGACCCGGCGCAGGTGGCGCGCATCTGCGGCGTGCAGTTGGCGGACCTGCTGGCGTTCTACCGGCTGTTCGCCCGCCACGAGCGCGTCGTCACCGTGTTCTCGCAGGGCGTGAACCAGTCGTCCAGCGGCACCGACAAGGCCAACGCCATCATCAACTGCCACCTGATCGCCGGGCGCCTCGGCAGGCCGGGCACGGGGCCGTTCTCGCTCACCGGGCAACCCAACGCGATGGGCGGGCGCGAGGTGGGCGGCCTGGCGAACATGCTGGCCGCGCACATGGAGCTGGACGATCCGGTGCACCGCGCCATCGTGCAGGGCTACTGGTCCTCGCCGCGCATCGCCGCGAAGCCCGGGCTGAAGGCGGTGGCGCTGTTCGACGCCGTGCTCGAAGGGAAGGTCAGGGCGCTGTGGATCATGGGGACGAACCCGGTGGTCAGCCTGCCCGACGCCGACCGCGCGAGGCGCGCGCTCGAGGGCTGCGAACTGGTGGTGTGTTCCGACATCGTCGAGCGCACCGACACCACGGCGCATGCGCACGTGTTGCTGCCGGCGCTGGGCTGGGGCGAGAAGGACGGCACCGTGACCAGTTCGGAGCGGCGCATCTCGCGCCAGCGGCCGTTCCTGCCCGCCCCGGGCGAGGCGCGGGCGGACTGGAGCATCGTGTGCGAGGTGGCGCGGCGGCTCGGCTTCGCGGACGGCTTCCGTTTCGAGGGGCCGCGCGACATCTTCGTCGAACATGCCGGGCTCACGGCCTGGCGCAACCAGGCCCCCGGCGGCGACGGCATGCCCGCGGCGCGACGGTTGCTGCACCTCGGCGCGCTGGCGTCGCTCACGCCCGCGGCCTACGACGCGCTGGAACCGGTGCAGTGGCCGCTGCGCGCCGACGGCACGGGCACGGCGCGGCTGTTCGCGGACCGCAGCTTCGCGCACGCCGCCGGCCGCGCGCGCTTCGTCGCCGTGTCGGCACGCGCGCCCGGCAACGCCGTCGAACGCGAGTACCCGCTGGCGCTCAACACGGGCCGCGTGCGCGACCAGTGGCACACCATGACGCGCACCGGCAAGTCGCCGCGGCTCGCCGTGTACGCCAGCGAGCCGTTCGTGGACATGCACCCGCACGACGCCCTGCGCAGCGGCGTGCGCGAGGGCGAACTCGCCCGCGTGCGTTCGCGCTGGGGCTCGATGGTGGCGCGCGTGCGCCATGGCGGCGGCATCCTGGCGGGCACGGCGTTCGCACCGATCCACTGGAACGGCCAGTTCGCGTCCGATGCGCGCGTCGGCGGCCTGGTGAACCCGGTGCTCGATCCCGTGTCCGGCCAGCCGGAATTCAAGCACACGCCGGTGCGGGTCGAGCCGTTCCCGGTGCGCTGGTACGGCTGCGCGTTCTCGCGCGACGATCTGCCGGCCGCGCCGCTCGACTACTGGACGGCGATCCGCGGCGAGCGCTTCCTGCGCTACGAGATCGCGCACCGCGAATGGCCACGGGACTGCGGCGCCTGGGCCAGGGCATGGCTGGGCGCGCATGCGGCCGATGCCGACTGGCTGGAACACGCGGACCGCGACGCCGGCGTCTATCGCGCGGTGCGCCTGGCGCAGGGTCGCATCGAGGCCTGCGTGTTCCTGTCCGCGCGTCCCGCACTGCCGCCGCGCCCATGGCTGGCCGGATTGTTCGCGCGAGACCGCCTGGAGGAAGCAGACCGCGCGGCCCTGCTGGCGGGCGAGCCGCCGGGCGGGGACGTCGATCCCGGCCCGGTGGTGTGCGCGTGCTTCGGCGTGGGGCGGAACACCATCCGCGAAGCCATCCGCGCCGGCACGCTGGATACGCCGTCGCAGGTCACTGCGGCGCTGCGCGCGGGCGGCAATTGCGGCTCGTGCATCCCGGAACTGCGCAGGCTGGTCACCGAGGCGCACGCCGGGTCCGACACCTGAAACGAAGCGACGGCAAACCGGAGAGTCCCATGAAGAAGCCGTATCCACTCTTCGCCGACCTGCATGGACTGCCGGTGCTGGTGGTCGGCGGCGGCGCGGTCGCCCGGCGCAAGGCGGCGGCCCTGCTCGAGGCGGGGGCGCGGGTCACCGTGGGCGCGCCGCGGCTGGACGCGGAGCTGGCGCAGTGGGCGGACGACGGACGCATCGCGTGGCGCCGCGGCGGGTTCGTGCCGGACTGGCTCGACGGCATGTGGCTGGCGATCGCCGCCTCCGGCGACCGCGCGCTCAACGCATCGGTCGCGGCGGCGGCGGATGCGCGGCGGATCTTCGCCAACGTGGTGGACGATGCCGCGCTGTCGCGCTTCCACGTGCCCGCGGTGGTCGATCGCGCGCCGCTGGTGGTGGCCGTCTCCACGGCGGGGGCGGCGCCGGCGCTGTCGCGCCGCGTGCGCGAGACGCTGGAGCGCACGCTGGACCACGCGCTGGGTGCGCTGGCGGCGCTGGCGCAGCGCCACCGCGCGCGCATCCTGCGATGCCACGCCGACCTTGCCGGCCGCCGGGCATTCTACGACTGGCTGCACGACGGGCCGGTGCTGCCTTTGCTGCGCAACGCTCGTCCGCGCGAGGCGGAGCAGGCGCTGCTCGCCGCGCTGGAGGCCGGTACCGGGGCGCCGCGCAAGGGTTCGGTGGCGCTGGTCGGCGCCGGTCCCGGCCATCCCGGCCTGCTTACCTTGCAGGCGCTGCGTGTCCTGAACGAGGCGGACGTGATCCTGCACGACCAACTGGTGGGCCGCGGGATCCTGGCGCTGGCCCGCCGCGACGCCGAGCGCATCGACGTGGGCAAGCGCTGCGGTGGCCGCCGCGTGACGCAGGAGCGGATCCACCGCCTGATGCTGGCGCATGCGCGGGAAGGGCGACGCGTGGTGCGCCTGAAGGGCGGCGACCCCTTCGTGTTCGGCCGCGGCGGCGAGGAACTGGCCTTCCTGCGCCGCCATGGCGTCACCTGCGAGGTGGTGCCGGGCATCACCGCCGCGCTGGCGTGCGCCGCGTTCGCCGGCGTCCCGCTGACCCATCGCGGGCTTGCGCAATCGGTCTGCCTGCTCACTGCGCACGGCAAGGACGCCGCCGACACCCTGGACGCGGCCGCGCTGGCCGACGCGCGGCAGACGCTGGCCGTCTACATGGGCGTGGAGCGGGTCGAGGCGCTGGCGGCGAGGCTGCTGGCGCTTGGCCGAGCGGCGGACACGCCGGTGGCGATCGTCGAGAACGGCAGCCTGCCGGAGCAGCGGGTGATCGCCGGAGTGATCGGCGACCTGCCGCAGCTGGCGAAGCGGCACCGCGTCCGCTCGCCGGCGTTGTTGATCGTTGGCGCGGTCGCCGCCTGTGCGCGGGAGCATGCCTGGTTCGGCGAGCCCCCTGCTGCGCCCGCAACGACCGCGCCCGCGGCATGCCTGGCCGCGGTGGAGGCGGATGGATGACGGGACGCGTCGCGCCCGCCACGGCCATGGCGGCGCTGGCGGGCCGCTGCATCGCGGTCCCCGAGTCGCGGGAGCTGGACGTCTTCGCCGCGCTGCTCGAGCGCCACGGCGCCTCCGTGTTGCGCTGTCCATTGGTGGATATCCGCGATGCGCCCGATCCGGCGCCGCTGCTCGACTGGCTGGGGCGGTTCAACGCATGCGCGTGCGACGACCTGCTGCTGCTCACGGGCGAGGGCCTGCGCCGGCTGCTTGGCGTCCTCGACACGTACCGGCCGGCGTGGCGGCCACGTTTCGTCCAGCGCCTGGGCGAGGCGCGCATCGTCGCGCGCGGGCCCAAGCCGGGCAGGGTGTTGCGCGAGCTTGGCCTGCGGCCCTCGCTGGTTGCCGACCCCGCCACCACGGCCGGCGTGATCGCCTGCCTCCGAAGCCTGGATCTGCGCGGACGCCGCGTCGGCGTGCAGCTGTACGGCGATGATCCCAATGCGCCGCTGATGGCGTTCCTGGCCGAAGCCGGCGCCCGTACGCTGCCCGTCGCGCCTTACCGCTATGCCGACGCCAGCGACGACGCGCAGGTGCTGGCGATGGTCGAGCGCATCGCACGGGGATCGATCGACGCAATCGCCTTCACCAGCATGCAGCAGGTCGAGCGCCTGTTCCGGCTGGCGGCCGCGCACGATGCCCTCGCCTCGTTGGAAAAGGCCCTGGCCGGGACCGTGGTGGCCGCCGTCGGGCCGCTCGTCGCCGGCGCGCTGGCCAGGCATGGCGTGCAGGTCCAGGCTTGCCCGGACGGCAGCTACTACATGAAGCCGCTGATGCGCAGCCTGGTCGATGCGCTGGGGCGGCGCGCAAGGGTACGGTGACCGTTGCCGCGGGCCGGTGGCCGCCGGAACCGCCACGAAAAAAGCCCTGGAGGCACGGCCGGTGCTTCCAGGGCTTTTCGCTTTGATCTTGGTCGGGGAGACAGGATTTGAACCTGCGACTTCTACGTCCCGAACGTAGCGCTCTACCAGGCTGAGCTACACCCCGCGGGAGCCGCGTATCTTAGTGTCCCCGCACCGACTTGGCAACAGGCCATGGCGGCTTTCCCGTGCCGGCGCCCGGCCGGGGAAAGGCGGCCATCTGCTACCCTATGCGGCTGCCGTCGCACGGCTTTCCGTCACTGCACAATCTGAGGATTCCATGGCGCTTACCCCGGCCCGCACCATGCCCGGCGTGCTCGAGCTGCTGCCGCTCGACCAGATCGCGTTCCAGCGCATGCTCGACACGATCCGCCGCAACTACGAGCGCTTCGGCTTCCTGCCGGTGGAGACCCCGGCGATCGAGTTCTCCGACGTGCTGTTGACCAAGACCGGCGGCGAGACCGAGCGGCAGGTGTACTTCGTGCAGTCCACCGGCGCGCTGGCGAAAGAGGGCACGCCGGAGCTGGCGCTGCGCTTCGACCTCACCGTGCCGCTGGCGCGCTACGTGGCCGAGCACGAGCATGACCTCAGCTTCCCGTTCCGCCGCTACCAGATGCAGCGCGTGTACCGGGGCGAGCGCGCCCAGCGTGGCCGCTTCCGCGAGTTCTACCAGTGCGACATCGACGTCATCGGCAAGGACGGCCTGTCGGTGCGCTACGACGCCGAGATCCCGGCGGTGATCTACAGCGTGTTCCGCGAGCTGGACATCGGCCCGTTCACCATCCAGCTCAACAACCGCAAGCTGATGCGCGGCTATTTCGAGAGCCTGGGCATCGCCGATGGCGAGCGGCAGATGCTGGTGCTGCGCGAGGTGGACAAGCTGGACAAGCGCGGCGCCGACTACGTGCGCGATACGCTCACCGGCGAAGGCTTCGGCCTGTCCGCCGAGGTGGCGGGGAAGATCCTCGACTTCGTGCAGGTGCGCTCCACCTCGCTCGAGGACGCCTTCGGCAAGCTCGACGCGCTGGGCAGCGGCCCCGAGGCGCTGGAGCAGGGGCGGGCGGAACTGAAGGAGGTGCTGGGCCTGATCCGCGACTTCGGCGTGCCGGAATCGCACTTCGCGCTGAACCTCTCGATCGCGCGCGGCCTGGACTACTACACCGGCACGGTCTACGAGACCACGCTCAACGAACACCCGCAGATCGGCTCGATCTGCTCCGGCGGACGCTACGAGAACCTGGCCAGCCAGTACACCAAGTCGAAGCTGCCGGGCGTGGGCATCTCCATCGGCCTCACGCGCCTGTACTGGCAGTTGCGCGATGCCGGCCTGGTCGACACCGCGCGCAGCACGGTGGACGTGCTGGTGACGCAGATGGACGAGGCGCGGATGCCGGCCTACCTGGCCCTGGCCAGCGAGCTGCGCGGCGCCGGCATCGCCACCGAGGTGGTGCTGGAAGGCGGCAAGCTGGGCAAGCAGTTCAAGTACGCCGACCGCGCCGGCATCCGCTTCGTCGTGGTGCTGGGCGAGGACGAGCTCGCCAAGGGCGTGGTCACGGTGAAGGACCTGCGCCGAGAGGACCAGTTCGAGGTGGCGCGCACCGAGCTGGTCAAGACCCTGCGGGTGGAACTGGAGCAGGCGGCGGCGATGGGGTGAGAGCAGGGGCGAGGGATGATGCCGGCGCATCAGATCATCCCCCGCCGCCATTCCCGCGCGAGCGGGAATCCATCCTGCTCCCAGACGACCCGCGCCAGGCACCGCAGCGCGGCATCCAACAAGGCGGAACATCAGTGGACAAGATCATTCTCGACGGCAGCAGCTTCACCCGCGAACAGCTGGTGGCGGTGGCAAGGCACGGGGCGCAGGTGGCGCTGGACGAGGCGCAGCTCGGGCGCGTGCGTCGCGCCGCCGATTTCCTCGCCGACAAGGTCAGCTGCGGCGAGCCCACCTACGGCGTCACCACCGGCTTCGGCAGCAACGCCGACAAGCTGCTGGGCGCGCACCGCGTGCGCGACGAGCTGCCGGGCGGACATCCCCATCGGCCGCAGGGCACGCTGATGGAGGAGCTGCAGCACAACCTGATCACCACCCATGCCGTGTGCGTGGGCAAGCCGTTCGCGCCGGACGTGGTGCGCGCGATGCTGGCGATCAGGGTCAACACGCTGATGCGCGGCCATTCCGGCATCCGGGTGGAGACGCTGCAGGCGCTGGCGGCGATGCTCAACGCGGGCGTGGTGCCGGTGGTGCCGGAGAAGGGTTCGGTCGGCGCGAGCGGCGACCTGGCGCCACTGTCGCACCTGGCGATCGTGCTGCTCGGCGGCGGCGAGGCGTTCTACCGGGGCGAACGCCTGCCCGGTGGCGAGGCGCTGAAGCGGGCCGGCCTCGAACCGGTACGCCTGTCGTTCAAGGAGGGCCTGGCGCTGAACAACGGCACCGCGCAGATGCTCGCCACCGCGACCCTGGCGCTGGACGACCTGGACTACCTGCTCGGCCTGGCCGACCTCGCCGCGGCGATGACGCTGGACGCCTTCGCCGGCCGCAGCGGCGCCCTGCGGCCGGAAGTGCACGCGCTGCGCCCGCACCCGGGCCAGGTCGGGACCGCCGCGCACGTGCGCGCGCTGCTGGAAGGCTCCACGCTGGTGGACATTCCCTACCACCTGGTGCCGCGCTTCAAGCCGTGGAGCGCCGAGGCGTGGAGCACGCCGGAAGACCAGGCGCTGTCCTTCGACATCGGCTGGGACTGGGTGCCGGCCAACCAGCGCCACGGCCGCGAGGCGTTCTACGCGCGCTTCCTGCCGTTCAAGGGCGGCAAGAAGCACCAGCCGCAGGACGCCTACTGCCTGCGCTGCATGCCGCAGGTGCACGGCGCGGTGCGCGACGCCTGGGCGCAGGCCTGCCGCGTGATCGACATCGAGCTGAACGCGGTGACCGACAACCCGCTGGTCTTCCCGGACGCGGAGGGCGCGCAGTTCATCGAGGACCAGGTGATCTCGGCCGGCCATTTCCACGGCATGCCGCTGGCGCTGGCGATGAGCTACGTGAAGGCGGCGATCCCGGTGCTGGCCTCGATCTCCGAGCGGCGGCTCAACAAGCTGGTCGACCCGGCCACCAACGACGGCCTGCCGGCTTTCCTCACCGGCAACGAGGACGGCACCGATTCCGGCTTCATGATCGTGCAGTACACCGCCGCGGCGCTGGTCAACGACCTCGCCACCCGCGCGCATCCGGCCAGCGTGTATTCCGTGCCGACCAGCGCGAACGCCGAGGACCACGTCTCGATGGGCGCCAACGAGGCGCGCCACGTGCTGGAGATGATGGACGACCTGGGCCACGTGATCGCGCTGGAGCTGTATACCGCCGCGCAGGCGCTGGATTTCCGCCAGGAAATGCTCAACGCCGCCCGCCGGCTGGCCGCGCGCGGCGACTGGCAGGCGCTGGCGTCCAAGGTGGCCAACGCGCCGCGCGAGGACCATCCGCAACATGCACAGTTCGTCGGGGAAGTGCGTGCGCTGGTCTCGGCACTGGCCCATGCGGGCGATTTCCACGCCGGTTCTGCGGTGCGTCGCGCGCACGATGAGCTGCGCCGGCACATCGGCTTCATGCACCGCGACCGGGCGATGGACGGCGACGTGCGCACGGTGTGCGAGCTGGTGCGCGAACGGGCGCTGCGGCCGGACTGACCCGTGGCTGGGCGAGGCATGGACGAGGGCGGCCCACGGGCCGCCCTTCTTCATTTCAGGCTGGCTTCAATGCCTTCGCTGGTCCACGCCGAAGCGTGATGCAAAAAAGTATCAGCAGCCCAGGCGGGTTCGACATGCGCCGGTATTTTCCGGAACTTGGCCCGGCTTCCTGCGCGAGGTTGCCTCCCCGAGTCGCGAGGCGTTCATGTTTCCGTGCCTGACGAACGCAGGTGGGCGTCGCAAGCCTGCCTTGCGCCGCGGCCCGGCCTGGGACTTGATACAGTGCGACCACCGCGTGGACTTGAATAGATCCCACAAATGGGCAAGCCGCCTTCCCGTGCCATGCCGCAACTGCGGAGTTTCCGGTCATCGGAAGAGCTTCGCGCATGGATGGCGCAGGAGCACGCCCGAGCTTCCGGCCTGCTCCTGCGGATTTACAAGAAAGACTCTGGCGTTCCATCGGTCACCTATGCCGAGGCGCTTGACCAGGCGCTGTGCTTCGGTTGGATAGATGGGCAAAAGCTGCCGTTCGACGCGAATTCGTGGGTGCAAAAATTCACGCCGCGCAGGGCAAGGAGCAGTTGGTCCAAGAAAAATGTTGCGCATGCGGATCGGCTTGTCCAGGAGGGCCGAATGACGCCTGCCGGTCTCCAGGAGATCGACAGGGCCAAGGCCGACGGGAGGTGGGCCGCCGCGTACGATTCTCCCGCCAACGCGACAGTGCCCCCGGAATTCGTTAGGGAACTCGCGCGCAACGCCAAGGCGAAACAGTTCTACGCGACACTCGACAAGGCCAATCTGTACGCGATTGCCTACCGGTTGCAAACGGCAAAGCGGCCGGAGACCAGGGCCAAGCGCACAAAGCTGATCATCGAGATGCTCGCGCGCGGCGAGAAATTCCACTGAGTGCCCGGGCCATACCCTGGGACGCTGCACTTCACCGCTTCCGCCCATGACCGCTTCGTCCATGCCGCTTTCGCTCCGGTGAGGCAACCGAACAGGCTCTCAGGGGCGGCTTCAGCCGCGATCCCGCGCCCGGCCAGCCACCGGAGCCACCGCTTGCTGCACTGCGAAACATCGAGTATCCTTGATCCATCGTACTAACGCGTTATCACATTATGAAGCGTCGATCGCTCGATCCGGAAACGCCCGCCGAGTCCGCCGAGGCCAGCCTGTGCACGGCGCTGCTGTCGCTGAAGAACGCGAACGAGATGGCCGCGTTCCTGCACGACCTGTGCACCCCGGCCGAGCTGGAAGTGATGGTGGACCGCTGGCGCGTGGTGCCGTACCTGCTGGACGGGTTGTCCTACCGCGAGATCCACGAGCGCACCGCGGTGAGCATCACCACCATCGGCCGCGTGGCGCGCTACCTCAACCAGGGCAGCGGCGGCTACCTCGCCGCGGCGCATGCCGCGCGCAGTCGCGGCGCGGCGAAGAAGGCGACGGCGAAGCGCGGAGCGAAGGCATGAAGCCGCGCGACCGCCTGCGCATCGCGATGCAGAAATCCGGCCGGCTCACCGAGCCGGCGCTGGATTTGCTCAAGCGCTGCGGGCTCACCTTCCGGCAGAGCCGCGACAAGCTGTTCTGCTTCGGCGAGGGCGAGCCGGTGGACCTGCTGCTGGTGCGCGACGACGACATCCCCGGCCTGATCGCGCAGGGCGTGTGCGACCTCGGTATCGTCGGCCGCAACGTGCTCGACGAATTCCGCCTCGCCGCCGGCCGCGAGGCCGAGCCGCTGACCGAGCTGCGCCCGCTGGGCTTCGGTCGCTGCCGGTTGTCCATCGCGGTGCCGCAGGAATCCGACTACCGCGAGCCGCGGCAGCTGGCCGGCCTGCGCATCGCCACCTCGTACCCGGGCCTGCTCGGCGAATGGCTGCGCACGCAGGGCGTGGACGCCGGCGTGGTGACCCTGGCCGGCTCGGTGGAGATCGCGCCGCGGCTGGGCACGGCCGACGCCATCTGCGACCTGGTGCAGAGCGGCGGCACCCTGGTCGCCAACCAGCTGCGCGAGGCCGACGTGCTGCTGGAGAGCGAGGCGGTGCTGGCCGGGCCGCAGGCGCTGCCGGCCGACGAGCGCGGCGACATGCTGGAGCTGCTGCTGAAGCGACTGGACGGCGTGATCCAGGTGCGGGAGTCGCGCCTGCTGCTGCTGCAGGCCTCGCGGGGCGCCCTGGACGCGATCACCCGCCTGCTGCCCGGCGGCCCGCAGCCGACCCTGCTGCCGGTGGCCGGCCAGCCCGACCAGTTGATGCTGCAGGCGCTGTGCGCAGGCGAGGTGAGCTGGCGCCAGCTGGAAGAGATCAAGCGCGCCGGTGCGCGCGAGATGTTCGTGCTGCCGGTGGAGAAGATGCTGGCATGAACGCGATGTCCCTGAAACGCCTGGACTGGACGCGGCTGGACGAGGCCGCCCGCCGCGAGGCGCTGGCACGCCCGGCGCAGTCGCGCAGCGACGAACTGCGCGCCGGCGTCGGGCGCATCATCGATGCCGTGCGCGTGCGCGGCGACGACGCCTTGCGCGAACTCAGCGCGAAGTACGACCGTTGCGTGCTGGACGCCATCGAGGTCGGCGTGGACGAGTTCGACGCCGCCGAGGCCGCGCTCGCCCCCGCACTGAAGGATGCGATCCGCGAAGCGGCCGCGCGGATCGAGGCGTTCCACCGCGCGGCCGCGCCGCAGCCGGTGGCGCTGGACACGGCGCCCGGCGTGCGCGTGGAGCGCATGCTGCGCCCGGTCGCGCGCGTGGGCCTGTACGTGCCGGCGGGCAGCGCGCCGCTGCCGTCCACCGCGCTGATGCTGGGCGTGCCCGCGCGCATCGCCGGTTGCCGCGAGGTGGTGCTGTGCTCGCCGGCGCGCGCCGACGGGCGCTGCGACGAGGCGGTGCTGTATGCCGCGCGCCTGACCGGCGTGCACAAGGTATTCAAGCTGGGTGGCGCACAGGCGATCGCGGCGATGGCCTACGGCACGGCGAGCGTGCCCCGGTGCGACAAGCTGTTCGGTCCCGGCAACGCCTGGGTCACCGAGGCCAAGCTGCAGGTGTCGTCCGACCCGGACGGCGCGGCCATCGACATGCCGGCCGGCCCGTCCGAGGTGCTGGTGGTCGCCGACGCGCAGGCCGATCCGGCCTTCGTCGCCGCCGACCTGCTGTCGCAGGCCGAGCACGGTCCGGATTCGCAGGTGGTCCTGCTCAGCGATTCCCCCGAATTGCTGGACCGCGTGGAACGCGAGGTGCAGGCGCAGTGCGCCGCGTTGCCGCGTGCCGATATCGCCGCGCAGGCGCTCTCGCGCAGCCGGCTGATCCGCGTCGCGTCGCTGGCGCAGGCGGTCGAGGTCAGCAACCGCTACGCGCCCGAGCACCTGATCCTGCAGGTGGCCGGGCCGCGCGCCTGGCTCGACGGCATCGAAAGCGCCGGCTCCGTGTTCCTCGGCGCGTGGACGCCCGAGTCGGTGGGCGACTACTGCAGCGGCAGCAACCACGTGCTGCCCACCTACGGCTACGCGCGCAGCTACAGCGGCGTGTCGGTGGCCAGCTTCCAGAAGCAGATCACGGTGCAGCAGCTGTCCGCCGACGGCCTGCGCGCGATCGGACCGTGCACCGCGACGCTGGCCGCGGCCGAGCAGTTGGAAGCGCACCGGCGCGCGGTGACCCTGCGACTGGCGGCGCTGGACGAAGCCGCCGCACCCCCTTTCCCGGAGACCATGGCATGAACGTGCTCGACCTGGCGCGGGCGGAGATCCGCGCGCTGCAACCGTATTCCTCGGCGCGCATGGAGGCGGCCGGCGGCCGGCTGATGCTCAACGCGAACGAGTCGGCCTGGGCCCCGGTGGGCGACACCGGACATGCCAGCAACCGCTATCCGGAGCCGCAGCCGGCGGCGCTGCTCGACGCGCTGGCGCTGCTGTACGGCGTGCGCCGCGAACAGCTGCTGGTGGGCCGCGGCAGCGACGAGGCGATCGACCTGCTGGTGCGCGCCTTCTGCCGCGCCGGCGAGGATGCCGTTCTGGTCCAGCCGCCCACCTTCGGCATGTATGCGGTGTGCGCGCGCATCCAGGGCGCCGGCGTGGTCGAGGTGCCGCTGGGCGAGGGCTTCGCGCTGGACGTGGACGCGGTGCTGGCCGCGCTGACGCCGGCGGTGAAGCTGGTCTTCGTCTGCCGGCCGAACAACCCGGCCGGGCGCGACGTGCTGCGGGCCGACATCGAGCGGCTGGCGGCGGCGCTGGCCGGCCGCGCGCTGCTGGTGGTGGACGAGGCCTACGTGGAATTCGCCGACGAGGGCAGCGTGGCGGACCTGATCGACCGCCACGACAACCTCGCCGTGCTGCGCACCCTGTCCAAGGCCTGGGCGCTGGCCGGCGTGCGCGTCGGCGCGCTGCTGGCGGACGCCGGCGTGGTCGCGCTGCTGCGCCGGATCATGCCGCCTTATCCGCTGCCGCAGCCCTGCGTGGACGCCGCGCTGGTCGCGCTGTCCGGCTGGGGCCAGGCCAACGTGCGCCTGCGCGTCGCGGTGGTGCGCAAGCAGCGCGAGGCCATGCGCGCGGCGCTGGCCCGCCTGCCGGGCGTGCGCGAGGTGCTGCCGTCGCAGGCGAACTTCCTCGCTGTGCGCTTCGCCGACGCCGATGCCGCGATGGCGCGCCTGCTGGCCGCGGGCATCGTGGTGCGCGACGTGCGCCGCCACCCGCGGCTGGGCGACGCCCTGCGCATCACCATCGGCACGCCGGAGGAAAACCGGCGCGTGCTGGTGGCCCTGAAGTCGCCGCAGGCGCGCCGTCCCCGCGCGGCCTCCGCCGTTCCGGGTGGCGCGGCATGAGCCGCAAGCTGCTCTTCGTCGACCGCGACGGCTGCCTGATCGAGGAACCCGCCGACGAGCAGATCGACAGCTACGAGAAGCTGTCCCTGCTGCCCGGCGTGGTCGCCGCGCTGCAGCGCTTCGTCGCCGCCGGCTACGAGCCGGTGATGGTGAGCAACCAGGATGGCCTGGGCACGGCGAGTTTCCCGGAGGAGCGGTTCCGCGGCCCGCACGAGCTGCTGCTGCGCATCCTGGCCTCGCAGGGCGTCGTCTTCCGCGAGGTGCTGATCGACCGCAGCTTCGCGCACGAGGGGCTGGACACGCGCAAGCCCGGCACGGGCCTGCTCCGCCACTACCTGGCCGACGACGGCTGGAGCCGCGCCGCCTCGGTGATGGTGGGCGACCGCGAGACCGACCTGCAGCTGGCCGCCAACCTCGGCGTGCGTGGCTTCCGCGTGGGGCCGCAAGGCATCGGCTGGAGCGAGGTGGCGCACCAGGTGCTGGATGCCCCGCGCATCGCCGAAGCGGTGCGCAACACCCGGGAGACGCGCATTGCCGTACGTGTCGACCTGGACCGGGTGGCCGAGCCGCAAGTGCACACCGGGCTGGGCTTCTTCGACCACATGCTGGAACAGCTCGGCAAGCACGGCGGCTTCGCGCTGGAACTGGTCTGCGCCGGCGACACCCACATCGACGAGCACCACACCGTGGAGGACTGCGCGCTGGCGCTGGGCCAGGCACTGCGCCAGGCGCTGGGCGACAAGCGCGGTATCGGCCGCTACGGCTTCACGCTGCCGATGGACGAGGCGCTGGCGAGCGCCGCGCTGGACCTGTCCGGCCGCCCGTATTTCGTATTCGAGGGGCACTTCCCGCGCGACCGCGTGGGCGGGCTGCCCACCGAGCTGGTGCCGCACTTCTTCCGTTCCCTGTGCGAGACGCTGGGCGCGAACCTGCACCTGTCGGTGCGCGGCGAGAACGCGCACCACATGGTGGAAGGCAGCTTCAAGGCCACCGCGCGCGCGCTGCGGCAGGCGATCCGCCGCGAGGGCGACGAACTGCCCAGCACCAAGGGCACGCTGTGATGGCCGTCGTGCTCGTCGACGCCGGCGGCACCAACATCGGCTCGGTGCGCTACGCGCTGCAACGGCTGGGCGTGGACGCGGCCCTGACCGCGGACGCGGCGGCGATCCGTGCCGCCGACAAGGTGATCCTGCCCGGCGTGGGCGCGGCCGGCCCGGGCATGGCGCGCCTGCGCGAGTCGGGACTGGTCGACCTGCTGCGTTCGCTGACCCAGCCGGTACTCGGCGTTTGCCTCGGCATGCAATTGCTGTGCGCGCATTCGGAAGAGGGCGACACCGCCTGCCTCGGGCTGATCGACGCGCCGGTGCGCCGCTTCGCCGAACGTCCCGGCCTGCGCGTGCCGCACATGGGCTGGAACGGCCTGTCCGTACGGCGGGAACACCCGCTGCTGGCGGGGCTGGCCGAGGGCGAGCAGGCCTATTTCGTGCACAGCTACGCGGTGCCCGCGGGCGAATGGACGCTGGCCGCGGCGGAATACGGCGGGCCGTTTTCCGCCGTGGTCGCGTGCGGCAACTTCCACGGCATGCAATTCCACCCCGAGCGTTCCGCCGCCGTCGGCGCGAAGCTCCTGAAGAACTTCCTCGAACTATGACGTTCACGGTCATTCCCGCCATCGACCTGCGCGGCGGCCACGTGGTGCGCCTGAAGCAGGGCGATTACGCGCAGCAGACCACCTACGCGGACGATCCGCGCGCGCTGGCGCAACGTTACGCCGATGCCGGCGCGCGCTGGCTGCACCTGGTCGACCTCGACGGCGCCCGTTCCGGCACGCTGGACAATCTCGCGGTGATCGAGGCGATCGCCGGCGGCGGCCTGCTGGTGCAGGCCGGCGGCGGCGTGCGCGGTGAGGGCGACCTGCGCCGGCTGTTCGATGCCGGCGTCACCCGCGTGGTGGTGGGCAGCGTGGCGATCCGCGACCCCGGTCGCGTGGCCGGCTGGCTGCGCGACTACGGCGCCGAACGCCTGACGCTGGCGCTCGACACGCGCCGCGCCGATGGCCGCTGGACGCTGCCCAGCGCTGGCTGGACCGAGACCGAGGCGGGCACGCTGGACGAACTGGCGCCGTGGTACGCCGCGCAGGGCGCGCGCCACCTGTTGTGCACCGACATCGACCGCGACGGCATGCTGGCCGGCTTCAACCTCGACCTGTACCGCCACCTTGCCGGGACCGTGCCGTCGCTGGCCGTGCAGGCCTCGGGCGGCGTGCGCTCGCTGGAAGACATCCGTGCGGCCCGCGAAGCCGGGGCACGCGGCGTGATCCTGGGGCGTGCCTTGCTGGAAGGGCGCTTCACCGTGCAGGAGGCATTGGCAGCATGAACACAGTAACGAACTCGCCGGCTTGTCTCCTCCCCCTGCGCGCAGGGGGAGGTCGGGAGGGGGTAAAGCTCTTGCGCCGCGCCGGAAAAGCACCCCTCCCCAGCCCTCCCCTGCAAGCAGGGGAGGGAGAAGACATGGCGGCGGGAGGCGCGCGATGCTGAGCCGGCGCATCATTCCCTGCCTCGACGTGCGCGACGGCCAGGTGGTCAAGGGCGTGCGTTTCCGCGACCACGTGGCGATGGGCGGCATCGTGGACCTCGCGTTGCGCTACCGCGACGAGGGGGCCGACGAGCTGGTGTTCTACGACATTACCGCCAGCCCGGAGGGGCGCAGCGTGGACCGGGGCTGGGTCGAGAAGGTCGCGCGGGTGATCGACATCCCGTTCTGCGTGGCCGGCGGCATCCGCAGCGTGGACGAGGCGCGCGCGGTGCTGCATGCGGGCGCGGACAAGGTCTCGGTGAATTCCCCCGCGCTGGAACGGCCGGAACTGGTCGACGAGCTGGCCGCCGCGTTCGGCGTGCAGTGCGTGGTGGTGGGCGTGGACTCGCTGCGCGATGCCGACGGCGAATGGCGCGTGCGCCAGTACACCGGCGACCCGTCGAAGACGCGCGCCCTGCCGCGCCGCACGCTGGATTGGGTAGCCGAGGCGCAGCGGCGCGGCGCCGGCGAGATCGTGCTCAATTGCATGGGCAGCGACGGCGTGCGGCAGGGCTACGACCTGGCGCAGCTGAAGGCCGTGCGCGCCATCTGCCGGGTGCCGCTGGTCGCCTCCGGCGGCGCGGGCACGCCGGAGCATTTCCGCGACGCCTTCCGCGACGCCGACGTGGATGGCGCCCTGGCGGCCAGCGTGTTCCACTCCGGCGCGATCGCGATACCCGGGCTCAAGCGCTACCTGCGCGAACAGGGCGTGGCGGTGCGCATTGCCTAGCTTTCCAACGCCGTCGCCCCAGTGGCGACGAGGCTTCAACAGGTGTCCCGATGACTGCTGCGAACCCGATCGACCTTTCCCGCCTCGACTGGACCAAGGGCGGCGGCCTGCTGCCCGCCGTCGTGCAGCACTGGCTGACCGGCGAGGTGCTGATGCTGGGCTACATGAACGCCGAGGCGCTGGCCGAGACGCAGCGCAGCGGCCGGGTTACTTTCTTCAGTCGCAGCAGGCAGCGGCTGTGGACGAAGGGCGAGAGTTCGGGCCACGTGCTGGCGCTGAAATCCATCCGCGCCGACTGCGACGCCGACACCCTGCTGGTGCAGGCCGAGCCGCAGGGGCCGACCTGCCACCTGGGCACGTCCAGCTGTTTCGGCGAGGACGCGCGTCCGCCGCTGGGCTTCCTCGCCGAACTCGATGCGCTGGTGGCGCAGCGCCACGCCGCACGCCCGCAGGGCAGCTACACCACGAAGCTGTTCGAGGCGGGCACGCGCCGCATCGCGCAGAAAGTGGGCGAGGAAGGCGTGGAAACCGCGCTCGCCGGCGTGGCCCAGGGCGACGAGGATCTGCTGGGCGAAGCGGCGGACCTCGTGTTCCACCTGACCGTATTGCTGCGCGCGCGCGGGCTGTCGCTGGCCGACGTGGCGACCGTGTTGGCGCAGCGTCACGCCGGGCGCTGAAAAGGTTTCAAGGCATCGGCGCGATCGCACTGGCGGCCGGCGCCGGCGCCGGCGCGGCGGGCGTGAACGGCACGGCCGGTCCGGGGACGAGACCCTTGCGCCATGCTGCCAGCTGCGCCTCGATGCCCTTGCCGACGTCGATCTGCGGCTCGGAGGGCGTCAGCTTGTCGCGTTGTTCCCATCGCGCGATCTCGGCCCTGGCCTGCCTGAACGCCGCCACGAGATCGTCGGTGCGGTTCAGCGCATCGACCAGCCAGGCATGGCCGAAGTAGGTGATGTCCGATTCGCTGCCGCAGCCGAACGAACTGCGGTCGGCGCGCGCGGCGGTGAGCACCAGGGTGCCGGCGCCCTTCAGCGGCGGGATGAAGCCGCCGGAATAGCAGGCATTGACCACCACCACCTTCCACTTGAACGGATGCTCGGCGAGGATGCCGGCGAGGTCCTGCGCGCCGATCTGGTCCAGCGGCAGCGGGTCCATGTCCACCAGCAGCTGGTGGTCCTCGCTGCCGTGGGTGGTGAGGTAGAGCAGCAGGACGTCATCGGGCCGCATGACCTTGGCGAGCCCGTCCAGCGCCGCTTCCAGGTTGCTCCAATCGGCCAGGGGGCGGGTGGCGAGCGTGGCCGGGTTGTTCTCCAGCACCAGCGCGTGCGCGGCGGAGCCGAAGCGACGGGTGAATAGCTGCGCGGCGTATTCGGCCTCGTTGCGGAACACGTCCTCGCCGCCGTCGCCGGCGAAGGCGACGAGGTAGAGGTTGGGCCTGCCGGGCGCACGCGCGCCCAGTTTCGCCAGCGCATCGCGCACCATCGTCGGTTGCGCGTAGAGCACCTGCTCCGGCGTCGGCGCCTGGCTCGGCCAGCTGTTCGCGTCCTCGTCCTCGTCGCCGTCATCGGCAACGGTGCTCGCCGCGTGCGCTGGCTGGGCACTGCCGGCGGCGGCCGGCGCCACCGGCACGGGCGCGGGGGCGTGGACGGGAAGCAGCAGCATCAGCAGCACGCCGGCGGCGAAGGCGAGCAGGGCGGTGACGAGGGTGCGCATGTTCAGGCCCGGGGCCATGGGAGGTCAGGGGGCGATGGCGTCGAAATCGGCGTAGGCCGGGTGCGCCGGCTGCACCGGCAACGGCTGCGGCGGGCGCACCAGCCAGCCGGTCTGGAAGCCGGCGGCGTGAGCGGCATCCAGTTCCTCCGCGATGTCGGACAGGAACAGCAGGTGCTGCGGCTGCTCGCCGATGGCGGCGGCGATCTTTTCGTAGGAGGCCTGCTCGCGCTTGGGTCCGGTCTCGGTGTCGAAATAGCCGGCGAACAGCGGGGTGAGGTCGCCGGCCTCGCTGTAGCCGAAGAACAGCTGCTGCGCCGGCACCGAACCGGAGGAATACACGTACAGCCGCAGGCCGTCGGCGCGCCAGGCGCGCAGCCGTGCCGCCACCTCGGGGTAGACGTGCGCGCGATAGTCGCCGGCTTCGTAGCCTTCCCGCCAGATCATGCCCTGCAGCGCCTTCAGCGCGGTGGACTTGCGGTCCTCGTCGATCCAGCGCAGCAGCAGCTCCACCACTTCCTGCCGGGTGGCCTCGATGTAGCCGGCCTCCTTCGCCGCGACATGCAGCCAGTGCTGCACCTCGGGATGGTCGCCATGGGTCTCGACGAAGGCGGGCAGGCGCTTGCGGGCGTAGGGAAACAGCACGTCCTTGACGAAGCTGATCGAACTGGTGGTGCCTTCGATGTCGGTGACGATGGCGCGGGTTTCGGGCATGGCCATGGGAATGGATATGACGGGGTGGCCAGTTTACCCGGCTTGCACCAGGCCGACGCGCCCTGGCGACGCACCTGCACTGCGTGCCGCGTCGGCCTCAGTTGGCCCCTGCGCTGCCTTTGCCCGCCGGGGTGACCGGCCCGATCATGGGAATCGTGCCGTTGCCGCCCACCACCTGCGGCAGTACGCCGTTCCACTTCTCGACGGCCTTGAGCTGGATGATCTGCGGGGTGAGGGTCTGCTGCAGGAGCTTCTGCGCCTGTGCCTGGCCCTCGGCCTGCGCGACTTCCTGTTCGGCCTGGATCTTGGTGCGCTGCAGGTCGTAGGTGGCTTGCAGCGCGCGCTGCTGGGCCACCTGCTTCTGCTCGATGGCCTCGGTGTAGACATGGCTGAACTGGAAGTTGGTGATGTTCACGCCCTGTACCTGCACCTTGTACTGGTTCAGGGCGGTGATGATTTGCTGCTGGATCTCGGCGGCGACCTTGTCGCGGCTTTCGATCAGGTCCTCGGCGTTGTACTTGGCAGCAACCGCCTTCACCGCGTTGGACACCACCGGCGCGATCACCTTGCTGGCGAGCTCGGATTCGTCGCCGAGGTGCTGGTAGACCCATTCGGCGTCGAGCGGGTTGATCGCCCAGTTCACGGCGACTTCGGTCGAGACGTTCTGCAGGTCGCGGCTGGCCGCCGTCTCGTTCGTCTGCGACTTCTGGATCTGCACGTTCATCTGCTTCACCGTCTGCACGAACGGCAGCTTGAAGTGCAGGCCGGGGTCCAGCACGCCCTCGTGCACCGCACCGAAGGTCATCAGCACGCCCCGGTTGCCGGGGCCGATGGTGACGATGCTCGACCACAGCGCCATCAGCAGCACCAGCGCGGCGACCAGTATCCAGACGTGGCGCGGGCCGGCGCCGCGGGACGCGTTGAGCGAAGACTTGAAGCTGGTTTCCATGTGTGGCTCCCCCTGTCGAGCCCTGCATTCTGGCAGGCTGCCACTACCGGCGGAAGCTCAGGGGCTCTCGTCATCGCGCCGATCGCCCGGCGGCCGTGCCAGCCAGGGAAGGGCGCCAGCTCAGCCCGTGGCGGCTACCGGCTCCATCCGCGGAAAGCCCTGCGCGATGTCGCTGCCGGTGAAGTTGGCCACCCAGCCTTCCTTGTTGGTGAACAGGCGGATCGCCACGAAGCTGGGCGCCTCGCTCATGTCGAACCAGTGGCGGGTGCCGTCGGGCACGCCGATCAGGTCGCCCGCCTCGCACAGCACGTCGTAGACCTTGCCGTCGATGTGCAGGGTGAACTGGCCGGCGCCGGCGACGAAGAAGCGCACCTCGTCCTCGCTGTGGGTGTGCTCGCTGAGGAACTTCTGGCGCAGTGCGGCGCGGTCGGGGTGGTCCGGCGCCAGGCTGATCACGTCGACCGATTGGTAACCTTCTTCGCGCATCAGGCGATCGATGTCGGCGCGGTAGGCGGCGATCACCTCGTCCTGGCTGGCGCCAGGGGCGATCGGCTGGCTGGCGGCCCATTGCTCGAAGCGCACGCCGACCCCGGCCAGCTCGCGGGCGATGGCCGCGTGCGCGGTGTGGACGGACAGCGGCGTGCCGGGGCGGTTCTCGTCGAAGATGCGCAGACGGCTCATGCGGAAAGCCTCCTCAGGTCCAGTTCGCAGCCGAGCAGGAACTCCAGCGCCTCCAGGTGGCGCCGCGCCTCGGCCATGTCGCGGCCCCAGGTGTAGATGCCGTGGCCGTCGATCAGGTAGGCGGCGAGCGGCTTGCCGGCGTCGAGCCAGGCATCCACGCGCGCCGCCAGTTCGGGCATGTGCTGGGTGTTGGGGAAGACCGGGATTTCCAGCGTGCCCTCGTGCGTGGTATGGCCGGCGATGGCCTTCTGCAGCTCCCAGCCCTCCAGGCGTACCACGCCATCCCGCGCGAACAGCCGCGAGGCCACGCTCTGCGTGCGCGAATGGGTATGCAGCACGGCTTGGGCCCCGGGCCAGCGGCGGTAGACCTGGGTGTGCAGGTCGGTCTCGGCGCTGGGACGGGCGTCGGTGCCGACGGCCTGGCCCTGCATGTCCACCAGCATGATGTCGTCGCGGCCCAGCCGGCCCTTGTCGCGGCCGGAGATGGTGATGGCCGCGTGCGAGCCGTCCACGCGCATGGAGAAGTTGCTGCTGGTGGCGGGCGTCCAGCCCTGCGCGGCCAGTTCGCGCGCGGCATCGGCGATGGCGTCGGCGCGTTCGGCGAACAGCTCGGGCGGGATCGAATCGGGCAGGGTCTGGGTCATTGCAAATGGACGTCCAAATGAGCCGGAACTATACACCATGCGCGAACGGTCTTCCTGGAGGAAATGCGAGCCATTCGCGCCATGCCCGGGGCGGGCGGCGTAGCATGTCCGGGGTTCCGCCGTGGAAGCGGCGGGGTTGTTCCAACGACGGAGGTTTCCAATGTCGCAAGAAGAAAACAACGAATCGCGCCGACGTTTCCTGAAGATCGCCGCCGGCACCGCCGCCGTGGCGGCCGTGGCCGGTGGGCTGCCGCGCCTGGCCCGCGCCGCCGACCTGCCGCACGTCACCGATGCCGATCCCACCGCCAAGGCGCTGGACTACGTCGAGGACGCGAGCACCAGCAAGAACCCCAAGCACAAGGCCGGTGACGTCTGCGCCAACTGCCAGTTCTACTCCGGCGGCCCTTCGGGCTACGGACCGTGCCAGCTGTTCCCGGGCAAGTCGGTCAACGCCAAGGGCTGGTGCGTGTCGCACACGCCGAAGAAAGCCTGAGGCGGCGCCGCAACACGCATGAAGGCCGGCCATGTGCCGGCCTTTTTGCTGGCTGTCGTGCGGGGGAGGCGCAGGAGGCGGTCGCGCGCCGTGGGGAAGGTGCCGGCCCAGGCGCGCCAGGCTGAGGAGCTGACTCGCCTGACGCGCCGGGCGGCGATCCGGGGCCCACTGCCAAGTGATCAACCCACGGACTGGGGATCATACTCCGGTTGTCGGGCGCGGGCGAATGACCTTGGGTGATTTGCGATGCCCGTGTTACTTTTCCATGAATTTCAATATCTTGCGTCGACAATCGCAAGTCCGGCTTATGACAAGCCTGTACTTGAAGTTTCGCCGACGTTAAGCGGCTTTTAATGAATTTCGATGGAATTAGTCGACTTTGGCGACTTTTTGATAGGCGCCGCCGCTTGCCGCCGCCCCCTCGCGCAGCAGGCTGTGGCGGCGGCCGTAGCCGAAATAGATCACCAGGCCGATCGCGGTCCAGATGCCCATCAGCAGCCACTGGTACCAGTTTTCCCAATACAGCAGGCCGAGGCAGCAGAGCACGCCGAGCACGCAGATCACCGGCGCCCACGGCACGCGGAAGGTGCGCGGCAGCTCGGGGTGCGTGTAGCGCAGGATCAGCACGCCGGCGCAGACGGCCACGAAGGCGATCAGCGTGCCCATCGAGACGAGGTCGCCCAGCACGTCGAGCGGGAACACCGCGGCCAACGCGGCGATGCCGAGGCCGGTGATGACGGTGTTGATGTGCGGCGTGTGGTAGCGCGGGTGGATCTTCGAGAATACCGGCGGCAGCAGGCCGTCGCGCCCCATGATCATGAAGATGCGCGGCTGCGCGATGATCATCACCAGGATCACGGACGACAGGCCGATCAGCGCGCCGATCTCCACCAGCCAGCGCAGCCAGCCGAGCTCGGGATGGGCCTTCACGGCGGTGACCACCGGCTCGCTGGTGCCCAGCTGGTCGAATGGCAGCAGCCCCGTGATCACCGCTGCCATGCCGATGTAGAGGATGGTGCAGACGGCCAGCGACGCCAGCGTGCCGATCGGCAGGTCGCGCTGCGGATTCTTGGCCTCCTGCGCGGCGGTCGAGGTGGCCTCGAAGCCGATGTAGGCGAAGAACACCAGGGTCGAGGCGCGCATGATGCCGGCCCAGCCGTATTTCTCCGGCCCCTGCTGCGGCGGGATGAACGGGTGCCAGTAGTCCGGGTTCACGTAGTGCCAGCCGGCGGCGATCACGACCACGATCAGGCCGACCTTGAGGATCACCATCGCCAGGTTGGCGCCGCTGGATTCGCGGATGCCCACGTAGCACAGCCAGGTCAGCGCCAGCACGATGGCGACCGCCGGCAGGTTGAACAGCGCGCCGGTGGCCACCAGGTGGCCGCCCTGGTAGGCGAGCGGCGCATGGGTCAGCACGGCGGGGAGATGGATGCCGATATGGTCGAGCAGGCTGGTGAAATAGCCGGTCCAGCTCACCGCCACCGCCGAGGCGGACACGCCGTATTCCAGCACCATGTTCCAGCCGATGAACCAGGCCACCAGCTCGCCCAGCGTGGCGTAGGCGTAGGAATACGAACTGCCGGACATCGGGATCAGCGTGGCGAACTCGGCATAGCAGAGCGCGGTGAAGCTGCAGCAGACCGCGGCGATCACGAAGGCGAGGATGATGGCCGGGCCCGCATGCTCGGCCGCGGCCTGGCCGGTGATCACGAAGATGCCGCCGCCGATCACCGCGCCGATGCCGAGCGCGGTGAGCCCCCATGGTCCCAGCGTGCGCTTCAGACCAGGACCGTCGCCGATGTCTGCGTCCGAGAAATCGGTCTTGCGGGCGAGTAGTTGCTTGAGCATGGGGAATCCAGATGGCGCCGGCATGCTCCTTGTCACGCCGGCCGGGTCGTTCGTCGCCGTGCGTCGGCCTCAGTCCGGCTCGCGGCCGGTGGCCAGGTGGCTCTTGCGATAGCCGTACAGGTAGTACACCACCAGGCCGATCGCGCCCCATGCGAAGAAGGTGATCTTCGCTTCCTTCGACAGGTTGAGGAACAGCAGCAGGCAGCCGATCACCGCCAGCGGGCAGACCACCCACGGCATCGGGGTGCGGAACGGGCGCGGGCGGCCGGGCTGGGTGCGGCGCAGGATCAGCACGCCCACCGCCACCATGATGAAGGCGAACAGCGTGCCCGAGTTGGTGATGTCGGCGAGGATGCCCACCGGGAACAGCGCGCCGAACAGCGAGACGAAGGTGCCGGTGATCAGCGTGATCACGTGCGGCGTGTGGAAGCGCGGATGGATCTTGGCCAGCGAGCTCGGCAGCAGGCCGTCGCGCGACATGGTGAAGAAGATGCGGGTCTGGCCGTAGGTCATCGTGAGGATCACCGACGGCAGCGCGATGCCGGCGGCGAAGGCGATGCCGGCGGCGATGGTGTTGTGGTTGAGCAGGCGCACCACGTGGGCCAGCGCTTCCTTGCTGCAGACCAGCGCCTGCGAACCGTCGCAGGCGGCGGCGAACGCCGGCGTGCCCGGTTCGAGCGCCACGCCGTCCGGGCCCAGCATGGGTTGCGCGCCCACCGAACCCACGGCGCCGTAGCTCACCAGCAGGTAGTAGATGGTGCACACGCCGAGCGAGGCGATCAGCGCGATCGGGATGTTGCGGTTCGGGTTCCGGGTTTCCTCGGCCGCGGTGGAGATGGCGTCGAAGCCGATGTAGGCGAACACGATGGAGGCCGCCGCGCCCAGCACGCCGATGCCGCCCATCGGGCTGCCCCAGCCGTTCGGCACGAAGGGCGTGAAGTTCTGGTCCTTCACCGCCGGCAGCGCGACGATGATGAAGGCGGTGAGCGCGATGATCTTGATCAGCACCAGCACGGTGTTGACCTTGGCCGACTTCGAGGTGCCGATCACCAGCAGGAAGGTGATCGCCAGGCCGATCAGGCAGGCCAGCAGGTTGAAGCTGCCGCCGTCCATCGGGCCCACCTGCAGGAAATGCGGCAGGCCGAGCCCGGCATGCGCAAGGAGGCCGTTGACGTAGCCGGCCCAGCCCACGCACACCGTGCTGGCGGCGATGGTGTACTCCAGCACCAGCGCCCAGCCCACGATCCAGGCGACGCCTTCGCCGAGCACGCCGTAGGTGTAGGTGTAGGCCGAGCCGGCGACTGGCACCATCGCGGCGAGTTCGGCATAGGCGAGCGCGGCGAACGCGCAGACCACCGCGGCGATCACGAAGGAGATCATCATGCCGGGGCCGGCCTTCTGCCCCGCCTCGGCGGTGAGCACGAAGATGCCGGTGCCGATGATCGCGCCGATGCCGAGCATGGTGAGCTGGAAGGCGCCGAGCTGGCGGGTGAGGCTTTTCTTCTCCGCCGTGGCGATGATCTGGTCGATCGGCTTGACGCGCTTGAACAGCATGCAGTGGCTCCCCGGAAAACAACGGCGTCACGCTCGTGCGGAAACGCGACGAGGAATGACGCGACGAGCCGACGGACGGCCAACCTTAGCCGAGCGGTGGGAGGGGTACAAGACGCGGCGCAGCTAGAATGGGCGCTGGTCCCCGCGCCCCCTGCCACAAGTCATGCCACACGATTTTCCGCATCTCGCCGCTGCCTTCGACGACTACCGCACGCGCCATCCGGAGGAGGCCGGCATCGTTGTCCGCTTCGTCGATTTCCTGGCCTCGGACGCGGCCGTGTTCGAGCGCGGCCATGCGCCCGGCCACTTCACCGGTTCGGCCTGGCTGGTCAGCGCCGACGGCGGGCGCGTGCTGCTCATGCACCACCGGAAGCTGGGGCGCTGGTTGCAGCCGGGCGGCCACGCGGACGGCGACGCCGACCTGGCGCGCGTGGCCCTGCGCGAGGCGCAGGAGGAAACCGGCGTGGAAGGCCTGCGCGTGGAAGGCGGCATCTTCGACCTCGATCGCCATCGCATTGCTGCCCACGTCCCCGTGGCCAGCCCTGACGGGCCGACGGCGTCGTCCGGGTTCGCTCCGGGCGAACCTCGTCCGGCGCGCGGCGCGGAGCCGGAACACTGGCACTACGACGTGCGCTACGTGGTGCGCGCGACGGCCGGCGAGGCGTTTGCGGCGAACGAGGAATCGCTGGGGCTGGCGTGGCGACCGGTGCGCGAGGTCGCCGCCGACCCGGGCGTCGACGGATCCGTGCGGCGCATGGCGCGCAAGTGGCTGGAGCGGTTGTAGGGGTGCTCCTGCGCGCGAATGCTCTTTCCGCAAAAAGCCATTCGCGCACAGGGTGCTTCTACGCGTATTTCGCGGGGGCCGGGTTGAGGTGGCCGCAGGCGTCGCAGGTGCGCGCCTCGCGCGAGGCGTAGAAGCGATCGAATACCGGCGGGAAGTCGCGTTCGATGCTTTCCAACACGAAGTATTCCTCGTAGAGCTTGCGGTTGCAGCGCTCGCAGAACCACAGCAGGCCGTCTTTCTCGTGGGGCAGGCGCTTGCGTTCGATCACCAGCCCCACCGAATCCGGCATGCGCTGCGGCGAGTGCGGCACGCGCGGCGGCAGGTAGAACATCTCGCCGGCGCGGATCGTCAGGTCGCGCGCCACGCCGTCGTCCTGCACCTTCAGCACCATCTCGCCCTCGAGCTGGTAGAAGAATTCCGGGCCTTCGTCCCAGTGGTAGTCGGTGCGTGCGTTGGGTCCGCCCACGACCATCACGATGAAGTCGCCGTCGACGATGCACTTGTTGCCCACCGGAGGCTTGAGCAGGTGGCGGTGTTCGTCGATCCAGCGCTGGAGGTCGAAGGGCGGGGTCAGGGCCATGCGCGTGATGCCTTTGACGTTCTTCCTCTCCCCTGCGGGGAGAGGATCGAGGTGAGGGGCGGGTGCTCGCGTCGATCTTTCATGCGGAGCGAATCAGCCAAGCCCTCACCTTATCGCAAGATTGGCCCCTCACCCCAGCCCTCTCTCCAAAGGGGAGAGGGAGCAAATCTCACACCTCCAGCGTGGCGAGATCACCTTTCTCTTCCAGCCAAGCCTTGCGGTCGCCGGCGCGCTTCTTGGCCAGCAGCATGTCCATCAGCTTGGCGGTGCCGTCGCCGTCGTCCACGGTGAGCTGCACCAGGCGGCGGGTGTCGGGGTGGATGGTGGACTCGCGCAGCTGCGCGGGGTTCATCTCGCCCAGGCCCTTGAAGCGGGTGACGCTGACCGCGCCCTTCATCTTCTCGCGCTGGACGCGGTCGAGCATGGCCTGCTTCTCGCCCTCGTCGAGGCAGTAGAACACCTGCTTGCCCACGTCGACGCGGAACAGCGGCGGCATCGCCACGAACACGTGGCCCTCGCTGACCAGGTGCGGGAAGTGGCGCAGGAACAGCGCCGAGAGCAGGGTGGCGATGTGCAGGCCGTCGGAATCCGCGTCGGCAAGGATGATGACCTTGCCATAGCGCAGGCCGGTGAGGTCGTCCTTGCCGGGATCGCAGCCGATCGCCACGGCCAGGTTATGCACTTCCTCGGAAGCCAGCACGGAAGTGGATTCCACCTCCCAGGTGTTGAGGATCTTGCCGCGCAGCGGCAGGATCGCCTGGAACTCCTTGTCGCGCGCCTGCTTGGCGCTGCCGCCGGCGGAGTCGCCTTCCACCAGGAACAGCTCGGTGCGGGACAGGTCGGTGGCGGTGCAGTCGGCCAGCTTGCCGGGCAGTGCGGGGCCCTGGGTGATCTTCTTGCGCACCACCTGCTTGGCGGCCTTGAGCCGCGCGCTGGCGTGCTCGATGGCAAGCTGGGCGATGCGCTCGCCGGTCTCCACGTTCTGGTTCAGCCACAGGCTGAAGGCGTCGTGCACCACGTTCTCGACCAGCGCGGCGGCGTTGCGCGAGGACAGCCGCTCCTTGGTCTGGCCGGCGAACTGCGGGTCGAGCAGCTTGGCGCTGAGCACGAAGGACAGCCGCTCCCACACGTCCTCCGGCGCCAGCTTCACGCCGCGCGGCAGCAGGTTGCGGATGTCGCAGAATTCGCGGATGGCGTTGGTGAGGCCGCTGCGCAGGCCGTTGACGTGGGTGCCGCCCTGCGCGGTGGGGATCAGGTTGACGTAGCTTTCCTGCACCAGCTCGCCTTCCGGCAGCCAGGTGAGGGCGACGTCCATGCCCTCGGTGTCGCGCGCCACGTGGTGCACGAACAGCTCCTGCGGCAGCGTCTCGGCCTGGCCCAGCTCGCCGCGCAGGTAGTCGCGCAGGCCGTCCTCGTAGTGCCACTCGCTGGTTTCGCCGCTGGCCTCGTCGACCAGCTTCACGTTGAGGCCCGCGCACAGCACGGCCTTGGCGCGCAGCAGGTGCTTCAGGCGCCCCATCGAGATCTTCGGCGAGTCGAAGTACTTCGGGTCGGCCCAGAAGCGCACGGTGGTGCCGGTCTTCTTCTTCGGCACGCTGCCGACGACCTCCAGTTCGCTGACGCGGTCGCCGTGCTCGAAGGCCATGCGGTATTCGCTGCCGTCGCGGCGGATGTTCACCTCCACCCGGGTGGACAGCGCGTTCACCACCGACACGCCCACGCCGTGCAGGCCGCCGGAGAAGTTGTAGTTCTTGCCGCTGAACTTGCCGCCCGCGTGCAGCCGGGTGAGGATCAGCTCGACGCCGGGCACGCCTTCCTCGGGGTGGATGTCCACCGGCATGCCGCGGCCGTCGTCGGCCACTTCCACCGAACCGTCGGCGTGCACGGTCACCTCGATGTTCTTCGCGTGGCCGGCCAGCGCCTCGTCCACCGAGTTGTCGATCACCTCCTGCGCCATGTGGTTGGGGCGGGTGGTGTCGGTGTACATGCCGGGCCGGCGCTTGACCGGGTCCAGGCCGGAGAGGACTTCGATGTCGGCGGCGTTGTAGCGACTGCTCATGCGTGGTGAACCGGGAAAACGGAACGCCGCAGGATGGCGGCGGGCGCGGCGGGGGTCAAGCCGGTCGCCGGCGGCGCAGGCGCCGGGGCACGAGGCCGGTGACGGCCAGCGCGGCGGCGAAGAGCAGCATGCAGGTCGCCGGCGGCCACCACAGGCCGGCCAGGCGCAGCAGCAGCAGGGCGGCCACCGGCGCCAGCGACAGCCCGGCCAGCGCCGCGCGCCAGGCGCGCCGCATGCCGGGCCATCCGTACAGCAGGCAGGCCAGGGCCAGCACCACGATGCCGGCCAGGAACTGTCCGGTGAACCCCAGCGGCGTCACCAGCAGGCCGCGACGCAGGGATTCGAGCAGGTTGGCCTGGTATTCCACGCCCGGCATCAGGCCCACGGGCGTGTGCAGGATGTCGCGCATGCCCTCGGCGGTGGCGCCCACCAGCACCAGCCGGTCCTTCAGCAGGCCGGTCGGCAGCTTGCCGTCGAGCACGTCGACGTAGGAAACCTGGCCGAAGCTGCCGACCGGTCCGGCATAGCGCAGCAGCACGTAGTGGTCGCGCACCCACAGGTAGGGCGAGGCATCGGACGGCTCCGGGTTGCGCAAGCCGGGCAGCGCGGTATCGCGTCCGGCGCCGCCGCCCACGCGATCCAGCGCCAGCGCCAGTGAAGGCCAGTATGCGCGACCCAGCCCGGCGTCGAGGTAGGCGCCGCGCGTCACCCCATCCGGCCCGTTCGGGGTGTCGACGTGGCCGAGCGCGGCCGCCGCCTGCGTCAGCGCGGGGATCGGCAGCATTTCCTGCAGCGGGCCATGGAGTTCGCCCGGCTCGGCGAACACCGGCATCGCCACGTGGCCCTCGCGCCGCACCGCCGCGGCCAGGGCACGGTCGTTCTGCGGATGGGCGTCGTCGGCGTCGGTCATGATCACGTCGAGGCCGACGGCGCGCACGCCGTCGGCGGCGAGGCGGTCGAGCAGCCGCGCGTGCACGTCGCGCGGCCAGGGCCAGTGGCCCAGCGCGTCGAGGCTTTTCTGGTCGATCGCCACGATCACCACGTCGTCGCCGGCGGCATAGCCCCAGTGGCGCATGTTGAGGTCGTACAGCGCGTTGTCCGCGCGCGTCGCGATGCCGCTGGCCAGCAGCAGCGCAAGCAGTCCGCAGCCGGCCAGCCAGGCCGCGACGCGCACCAGCCAGGCAAAGCCGTCGCGCATCAGCGAAGCACGATGGTTCGACGGGGCGCCGCCGCGTGCGCGGGGTTCACAACAGCAGCCACAGCAGGGTCGCGCCGCCCGCCCCGGCCGCGATGCGGCAGGGGATGCACGGCAGCTTGACCTTCTGCACCGGTCCCCAGGCGCCGGCGAAGCCGTCGGTGTCGATGGTGCGCACGCGCACGTACCAGGTGCCGGAGGCGGGCTTGCGCATGGTCAGCGAAGGCTGTTCCAGGGTGCGGTCGATGGCCGGCTTGGCGAAGCCCGGGTCGCGCGCCATCTGGACGCGGTAGCGCTGCCCGGGCGCGCCGGCCGGCCAGCCCAGGGTCAGCTCGTCGCCGGAACGCTTCGGTTCGCCCACGGCAGGCGTGGGCGGCGGGGCCACGCGGTCGAAGGGCAGGGCGTCGGTGTACGGCCCCAGGCGGCCGTCGCGGTCGCGGCTGGCGATGCGCCAGTAGTAGCGGCCCAGCGGCAGCGCCGCCGGCGCGCGCACGTGGTCGCCGGTGATCGTCGACCGTTCGGCCAGCAGTTGCCGGAATTGCGGGTCGCCGGCGAGCTGCCATGCATAGGACGCGGCTTCGCTGCTCTCGGTCCAGCGGAAGCGTGGGCGTTCGTCGCGCGCCTTGCCGCCGGGCTGCGGCTCCTGCACCAGCGGCGGTTGCGGATGGGTGGCGACGTGCAGCAGGCAGCTGGCGTCGAGGCCTTCCAGCCGGTCGGCGTCGATGCCGTGGACGCGCAGGGCGTAGTCGCCGTTCGGCAGGTCCGGCAGGCTCGCATGCGGCAGCGCGCCGGTGACGCGGTCGAACAGCAATGCGGCGAAGCGCCCGTCGCGCGCGATCTGCACGCGATAGGCGGTGGCGCCCGGCAGGGCCTGCCAGTCCACCGCGTAGGCGAGCCGGGTGACCGGCGCGGCGGGGCAGTGCAGTTCGGGCGCGGGCAGCAGGCGGCGCACCTGGCCGGGCCGCTGGCCGTCCTCGATGGCCACGCCGGAGCCCTTGCCGACCTGTACGTGGCGCCGCGCGCCGGCCACGTCCACGCGGCCGCCCAGCACCTCGGTCTGCGAATGGCCGTCTCCGGCGGCCACGCGGAAGTGCGTGCCGCGCACGCTGGACACCGCGCCCGGGGTCTGCACGATGAAGTGCGCGGTGTTGCCCGGCATCGGCGTGACGTCGTTGACGATGCGGCCGCGCTGCAGGCGCAAGTGGGTGTCGGCCATGCCGGTGCGGCCGTAGGCGCTCATCCGGTCCAGCGTCACCTCGCTGCCGGCCTGCACCAGCATGCGCGAGCCGTCGGCGAACTCCAGCGTCAGGCTGGCGTTGGCGCCGGTGTCCACGCGCGCGCCGTAGTCGAGCTTCATGCCCGGCGTCACCGGTACCGGCTGCGCCTGTCCGGGCAGCCAGGCATGCGCGTCGCCGATTGTGGCGGCGACGGTGGCGCTGGCCGGTTCCACGCGCAGCCAGCCGACCGGGATGCGCAGGCGCGAGCCGGGCGGCAGGTGGTACGGATCGGCGACGTGGTTGTAGGCCTGCAGCTTCTGCCAGGGCACGTCCGCCTTCAGGTAGCGGCGGGCCAGCGTCCAGATGGTGTCGTCCGGGTGCACGCGGTAGGTCCAGTCGCCGGCGTGCGCGAAGGGAACGGCCAGACCGGCCAGCAACGCCACGGCAAGCCAACGTGCGGATCGGGTGCTCGGGCGGCGCTTGGCATGCATGTCTCGAATCCTTGCAAGTCCACGCTGGCATATGCCGGCGCAGCGGAACGCCCCCTGCGTTCCGGACGGGGCGTCGCATGCATGCCGCATCCTCGACACGCCTCCACGACCCGGGTTGGGACAAATTCTGCGGGACGACCCGGAAAAATGCCAACTGCGTCCCGTTTTCCGGCGGAAAATCAGCTTGCGGCGGCCGACTCGCCGGTCATCCGTTCGAGCAGGCGGCGCAGGTCGTCGAGGCTGGCGGCGCATGCGCGCAGGGCCGCGTGGGGGCGGTCGCCCTCCAGCGCATCGAGCAGGCGCCGGCCCTCGTCCAGCAGCGGGTCGTCGCCGAACACGGCCAGGGCGCCGAGCAGGCGGTGCAGGCGTTGCGCGGCCCGTGGCGCATCGTCCTCGCCGGCGGCGAGCTCGATCGCGGCGAGATCGGCCTGGCCGGTTTCCCGCAGCAGTCGTCGCAGGTCGCCGTGCAATGGCGGCCCGTCTCCCGCGGCGTGCGCCGCCGCGGTGCCGGATGGCAGCCAGGCGGACAGCTTTTCCTCCAGCGCGCGCAACTGCACCGGCTTGCTGAGGTAGTCGTCCATGCCCGCCTCGCGGCAGCGGGCGATCTCGCCATCCAGCGCATGCGCGGTCATGGCGATGACCGGCAGGCGGCGTGCGCGGCCCAGCCCGGCCTCGTGGCGTCGCCAGGCGGCGGCCAGTTCGTAGCCGTCCATCCCGGGCATCTGGCAGTCGGTCATCAGCAGCACGTAATCGTGGCGACACAGCGCCTCGTAGGCGGCGCGACCATCCGCTACCACGTCGCAATCCCAGCCCAGCAGGGCCAGCTGCCGGCGGGTCAGCGCCTGGTTCACGGGATGATCCTCGGCGACCAGGATGCGGCCATGCCCCGGTGGCGCGGCGGTGGGGGGCGCCGCCGGCGCGGGGGCGGTGGCGGCGGGCAGGCGGTTCGCCGGCGGCGTGCGCGCCGGCGGCGCCAGCGCCAGTTCGCAGGCGCGCAGCACGCCCTGCCATTTCAGCGGCGCGGCTGCGAGCAGGATGCGCCCTTCGCCTTCGAACGGCATCGCGGGCGCCGCGGGACCGGCGTCTAGGGCGACGACGCGGGCGGGGATGCGGGCCGGGCTGGCATGGTCGTCCGCATCGACGAACAGCAGGTTGGCGGCGATGCCGCTGCGCAGCGGCTGGTCGGGCGGGATCATCTCCACGCTGTGGCCCAGCGCGACCAGGTGGTCGGCCAGTGCCGCCGCGAGCGCGGGCGAGGCGAGCCGCACCACGGCGTGCCGCCCGAGGTGGGCGGCACCTGCCTCGATGCCGCGCTGGGCCACCGGCAAGCGCAGGTGCACGGTCACCGTGGTGCCGGCGCCGGGCTCGCTGGCCAGCGCGATCTCGCCGTCCATCAGCTGCACCAGGTGGCGGCAGATGGCCAGGCCCAGGCCGGTGCCGCCGTAGCGGCGCGCCGTCCACGACTCCGCCTGCGCGAACGGGCTGAACAGGCCGGCCTGCTTGTCGGCCGGGATGCCGATGCCGGTGTCTTCCACGCGCAGGCGCAGGCGCTGGGTGTCGCCGTCGTCGCCGAGCACGCGCAGCGAAACCGAGATGCCGCCGCGCTCGGTGAACTTTCCCGCGTTGCCGAGCAGGTTGAGCAGGATCTGCCGGATGCGCACGCCGTCGCCGAGCAGGCGTCCGGCCAGTGCGGCGTCCATCGCCAGCGACACGTCCAGCTCCTTGCGGCGCAAGCCGCCCGCTGCCAGGCCGACCACGTTGTCCAGCAGGACGCGCGGGTCGAACGGCGCCGGGTCCAGGCGCAGGTTGCCGGCCTCGAGCTTGGAGAAGTCCAGCACGTCGTTGAGGATCTGCAGCAGCACCCCGGCGGAGTCTTCCACCGCGTGCAGCAGCTCGCGCTGGTCGGTGTCGAGCGGGGTGTGGCCGAGCAGTTCCAGCATGCCGATCACGCCGTTCATCGGCGTGCGGATCTCGTGGCTCATGGTGGCGAGGAAATCCGCCTTGGCCTTGGACGCGCGCTCGGCCGCGTCGCGCGCGGCGCGCAGGCTCTGGTTGTGCGCGTTGAGGCGCGTGGTGTCGATGAAGTAGCCGGTCCAGCACGTCTCGCCGTCGGCCTCGCGATGCGAGGCCAGGATCATGCGGACCCAGCGCAGGCCTTCGAGGCCGTAGGCGCGGAAGTCGAATTCCACCGCGCCGGCGTGCCGCACCGCGCGCCGCACCTGGCGCTGCAGGGCATCCTGGTCCTCGGGATGGACGCGGTCCTGGAAGGGCCATTCGAGCAGCACGTCGTCGCTGGCCAGCAGGTCCTGCCGCTCCAGCCCGAACAGCGCGCGCAGGTCGCCCGCCAGGAAGGTCAGCCGGTAGCCATGTCCGCGTCCCCGGCGCACGGCGAACACCACCACCGGGATGCGCCGGGTGATCTCGCGCAGGGTTTCCCCCACGGCATTGGCGTGGCGCGCGGCCTCGTCGCGGCGGGCGATCTCCTGCGCCTGCCGCTGCAGGCGCCGTTCGGTCTCGGCCAGCCGCCGGCGCTGCAGCCAGAGCATGCGCAGCAATCCCAGCGCCAGCAGTCCGCTGAACAGCAGCAGGCCGGCGAGCAGGTCGATGCTGGTGCGGACCGGAAGCGCGCCGGGCAGGGCGGCGAGGCACGTCGGCGCCAACGGCTGTACGCTTCCCGAAAGCGCGTCGCGACGGGGGGCGGTGGACGTCATACGCCGGCGCATGGAGAGGTCATTCAGCAGCGATGTGCATTTTCTGGGAGAAAATGAAACCTTCGCGAATGCTACTTCAAATGGCACCTGCGCCATTGGGCGATATCAGCGGACAAGGACCAAGGTGAGGAACGGAGAGCCCCTGAGGATCATCATCGCCGACGACCATCCGGTCGTCGTGTTCGGCATCAAGGCGTTGCTGCGCGAGCACGGCGCCGGCATCCGGGTGGTCGGCGAGGCCGGCAGCGGCCGCGAGTTGCTGGCCCTGCTGCCGCGCTGCGAGTGCGACCTGCTGATCACGGACTACTCGATGCCCGACGCCGCCGGCGCCGAGGACGGCATGGCCTGGCTGAAGCGGCTGCGCCGCGACTATCCCTCGCTGCCGGTGATCGTGCTGACCATGATCCACAACCCCGCGCTGGTGCGGGGCATGCTGGGCGCCGGCGTCAACGGCGTGGTGGGCAAGGCCGCCATGACGCACGAACTGCTGCTGGCGATCGGCGCGGTGGCCGCCGGGCGCACCTACGTGGGCGAGCACATGCGCGAGGCGCTGGCGGAGGTGCAGGGCCAGGACGCGGGCCAGGACCGGTCCCTGGCCGGCGACGATCCTTCCACGCTGTCGCGTCGCGAGGCGGAGGTGGTGCGCCTGTACGCCTCGGGCCTCACCATCACCCAGATCGCCGAACGCGTGCACCGCAGCGTGAAGACGGTGAGCCAGCAGAAGAACAACGCCATGCGCAAGCTGGGTCTCACCAGCAACAGCCAGCTCTACGAGTACGCGCGGGTATGGGGCCTGCTCACCTGAGCCGGTCGCTGGAAGACCGCCGAAGGCGCCTGGCTGCGTCGTTGCCACGTTCCAGACGCATCCGCACTTTAGGAATCGTCTGATCACATTCTGAGCATCGGACTGGCACCATTTCCCTCGACATGACGCGTGTCGAGGCCGCGGCGAACAGCCGTGGCCGGGCGCGTCGATGTTTTCCCACATGCCGAGGGAACGACATGGGTCGATGAGTCTACGTCGACGGCAGCCATGCCCTCACCCCCTGAGGCTTGCTGCCGGGATCCGGACACGACACGGGCGCGGCGGGGTCGCGGCCGTCAGCCGATGCGCGGTGCCACCGCACCCGGGCCTCGCGGGCGATTCGTCCGGATGGTCCGGGCGTCGCGGGGCCGGAGTCGCGCGCGCGACGCGAGGTATGCCTGTCTATGACAAGTGGCACCGCGCCGGTGAGAGTGGTGATAGCCGACGATCATCCGGTGGTTCTCATGGGCATGAAGTCCATGCTGCAGCAGGACGGCCCATGGCGCGTGGTCGGCGAAGCGGCCAGCGGCAGGGAACTGCTTGCGCGCCTCGCCGGAAGCGATTGCGACCTGGTGATCACCGATTTCTCGATGCCCTGCGAAGGTGGCGAGGACGGCCTGGTGCTGCTGCGCCGCCTGCGCCAGCGCCATCCCGGCTTGCCGGTCATCGTGCTGACCATGGTGCACAACCGGGCGCTGGTGCGCGGCATGCTCGCGGGCGGCGCGGCCGGCGTCGTGGCGAAGACGGCCATGACCCGCGAGCTGCTGGTGGCCTGCCAGGCGGTGATGAACGGGCGCAGCTACCTGAGCGAACGGATGCGCGAGGACATCGAGGCCACGCCATCGCCGGAAGACGGAAACGCGCCGGCGCTTTCGCTCAAGGCCGCGCTGTCCACCCTGTCGCCGCGCGAGGCGGAAGTGGTGCGCATGTATGTCGGCGGCCAGAGCGTTTCCGAAATCGCGCGGCAATTGAACCGCAGCGTGAAAACGGTGAGCCAGCAGAAGAATGACGCCATGCGCAAGCTGGGCCTTTCCAGCAACAGTCAGTTATACGAGTTCGCGCGCAATTACGGATTTTTGAGTTAATGGCTGAATGATTTTAGGAAGCGTCTGATCCCATTTGCCCGGAAACGCGGGCACCATGACTCCATGGCCAGTCGTCCGCGCCTGTCGGGACCGGGCGAGCGCCATGCACTTCCCCAGGGCCCAGGATGGGCGCAGGCTGGCGAGGTTACGTCAGCGACAGGTTGCGGCCGCCCCCCTGTGCCCCACCTGTCGGGATTTTCAATGCGAAAGCGTCGCCACTCGTGGCGGCGCTTTTTTTAGGTTCATCTCCCAACTCCGGGGAAGGCCGCCCGGATCTTGAGGAAGAAATAGGCATCATCGCGGTAGCCGTAGGCCATGCGTTTGATGACCTTGATGCG
>NZ_JASERU010000013.1 GCF_030504985.1 Fulvimonas sp. R45 | reverse complement strand
CGATGTCATCGAGCACACTTCCACCAGCGGCCGGAGGCTGCCCTGAACGTGTCCACCATCTCTCCGAACGAATGTCCGCTATGTGTCCGGGCTGAACACCTGCGGAGCAGGGGAGGGAATCAAGGCCTCGCCCAATGGATGACCGGAGTTCCGATGCCTGCCAACCTGCCGCCCGTCAAACGCATCCGCTGGAGCCGCGCCTACCGCATCGTGCCCAGCCGCTTCCCGCCGGTGGGCGTGTTCGACCGCATCGCCGATCCGGCCGACCTGGATGCCCTGTTCGCGATCGAGGCGATGACCAATCCGCGCCTGCGCGAGGAAGCCGGCGAGCTGGAACTGGTGCCGAAGGAGCGGCGCATCAGCGGCCCGGGTTCCACCCCGGTGATGGCCGCCTTCACCCACCTCAATCCCGAGGGCAGCCGTTTTTCCGACGGCAGCTGGGGCGTGTTCTACGCCGCGCACAGCGTGGCCACCGCGGTGGAGGAAACGGTGTACCACCGCCAGCGCTTCCTCGCCGCCACCGCCGAACCGGCCTGCGACGTCGAGATGCGCTGCTATCGCACCAGCATCGATTGCAGGCTGCACGACATCCGCGACGGCTGGCCGGCGGCGCACGACCCGCAGGACTACGCTCCCGGCGTGGCGCTGGCCCGCGCACTGCGCCACGCCGGTTCCAACGGCATCGTCTACGACAGCGCGCGCCATGCCGGCGGCGAATGCGTGGCGGCGTTCTATCCGGACGTGGTCGCGCCCTGCGTGCAGGCGCAGCATTTGATCTACCGCTGGGATGGTCGGCACATCGCGCAGGTGCTGCAGGTGAGCGAGCTGACGCGGCCCTAGCCGGTCTCGTTCGGCATCCCAGGCACAACCTGCCCACCTCTCGGCCAAGCCGAGCCGGGCGCGCCGTACGCAACTGCCATGCATCCGCGCGGCCTGGCCGAACGCGCGACGGATTTCCTGGACGTCACCCTTGTCGGGCGCCGGCCGCAAGGCGGGCCCTCACTGGCTCGGCAATGGCTTGCACCTCGGCGCCCGGGCAGTCCGTGGCGGACCGGCGCGGTGCGTACCTGGTCGGCGTGCTCCACGCCTACCGTGAGACACCATGCCGGCGTTCAGCCGATGCGCAGACGGCCGTTCGCCAGTGCCTCGCGCGCGTTGCGTTCGCCCAGCGCCCAGGCATCGAGCACGGTGGCGCGTGCGGTGCAGTCGAGCATGCCGACCGGGATGCGCGTGCTGGGCTGCCAGTAGGTGCGGCCGTCGATGCGGAACAGCGGCGGCAGTTTCGGGTAGCGCCGGGTCAGCAGCACGAGGGTGCGTGCCCTCTCGCCGGCGCTCTGCACGGGCAGCGGGGCGTTGTCGGTATAGCCGCCATCGAAGGCCGGCCGGCCCTCGATGCGACGCGAGGGAATGAACGGCAGCGCGGCGCCGGCTGCGGCCAGCAGGGCGCGGGCCTCGTCCAGGCTGGCGCATTCGTGCAGCGCACGCAGTTCCTGTCGCAGTCCCAGCAGCCGGGGCAGTCGGGGATGCAGCGGCCCGCGCAGGAGCTTGTCGGCCAGGTAGGCCAGCGTGGCGATGGCGACCGAGCCACGCAGCCCCAGCCAGCGTGCCGGCCGGGTGATCGCCACCTGCAACTGGTTCGACGACTGCCGGAACGCCTCGAAATGGCGGGCATCGACGAAGCTCGCCAGCCACGCCGGGTAGATGTGCCGGTGCGCGAAGTGCAGGCGGCCGCGCAGCAGGCCGCGCCACTCGAACATGCGCGTGCGATCGGCGTACAGGCGCTGGCAGGAGGCGAGCGCGGCCTGCGGCCCGGCGGTGAGGAAGGCCGCGGCCACCGCAGCGCCGGCGCTGGTGCCCACCAGTTGCGCGGGCAACCGCCAATGCTGGGCGAGCAGGTGCGAGATCGCGCCGGCCTGCCACCAGCAGCGGTTGCCGCCACCGGCGAAGACCAGCGTGTCGATGGCGTTGAGGTCGAGGCTGGCGAGCGATTCGACGAGCATGGCTTCCCTGCGCATCCGGTGGCCTGGCTCCCCGCATGGAGGCGCCGGCGGCCCGATGCAAGTGTGCGGCTCGCAAAGGCCGGCGCAAGGCCGGCCCGGCTCGGTGCGACGGGAACGGCGCTCAGGTATCCGCGTTGGTGGCGAAGCCTTCGCGCGTGCCGCGGGTGAACACGCGGTCGCCGGCCAGCACGTCGGCGGCGGCGTGGGTCGGCTGCTCGTGCAGCCGCGCGTAGATCGGCGTGAAGTCGGGCCGGGTCGCCTCGAACAGCTGCTCGAAGCTGTCGATCACGAAGTAGGTCTGCTGGAAGGTGTCGATGCGGTAGCGCGTGCCCATCACGCGCTCCAGGCCGAAGCCGATGCGGTTGGGCGCGGGCGAGTCCAGGCTGTAGATCGACTCGCCCTTGGAGCTGACGATGCCGGCGCCGTAGATGCGCATGCCCTCGGCGGTATGGATGAGGCCGAACTCCACCGTGTACCAGTACAGGCGGGTCAGGTTCATCAGCGCCTCGGGCCCGATGGCGAAGGCCTTCATGCCGCCCCTGCCGTAGGCCTGCATGTAGTCGGCGAACACCGGGTTCAGCAGCAGCGGCACGTGGCCGAACAGGTCGTGGAACAGGTCCGGCTCGCTGAGGTAGTCGAGCTGCTCGGGCTTGCGGATCCACCAGCTCACCGGGAAGCGGCGGTTGGCCAGGTGGTCGAAGAACACCTCGTCGGGCAACAGGCCCTCCACCGCCACCAGTTCCCAGCCAGTGGCCTGGCCCAGCACGCGGTTCAGCTCGTCGAACCTGGGGATGCCGCCGTCGCCGAGGCCGAAGCGCTCGACGCCGTCGAGGAACTCGCGGCAGGCCCGGCCGGGCAGCATTTCGCGCTGGCGCTGGTACAGGGTGTCCCACACCTCGTGGTCGGTGCGCGTGTAGCTGGCCCAGGGCTGCTCGACCACGCCGGTGGCGTAGACCGGCACGTAGCCGCGGTCGGTCTGCTGGTGTTCGACTTTGCGGGGCGGGCTGGGGTCCATGGCGTGTTCCGGGCGTGGGAAGTCCGTCGTGCCGGCCTGCGCCGGGATGACAGTCAAGAGCATACGGCGATCCGGCCGCATGAAGGTTGTGATGTTGTGATCCATTGGGGTCTTGGCGCAATATTCATGCACGACTTGTCTATTTGGCGGGGAAAACGTGCATGGCCACCCTGGACCGGACCGACCTGCGCCTGCTCGCCGTGCTGCAGAGCGAGGGCCGCATCACCAATGCCGAACTGGCCGAGCGGGTGAGCCTGTCGCCCTCGGCCTGCCTGCGCCGGCTGCAGCGGCTGGAGGCGGACAAGGTGATCACCGGCTATGCCGCCCAGGTCGATCCGCAGGCAGTGGGCCTGGGCCTGCAGGCCTTCGTGCGCGTGCAGCTGGAAAAGCACGAGGCGGCGGTGATCGAGCGCTTCGTGGCCGGCGTGGCCGGCTGGGACGAGGTGGTGGCCTGCCATGCGCTCACCGGCGACATGGACTACCTGCTGCACGTCTACGTGGCGGACCTGGCGGATTTCTCGCGCTTCCTGCTCGACCACCTGCTCAACGCCGCCGGCGTGGCCGACGTGAACTCCAGCTTCGTGCTGCGCACGGTGAAGCGTTCGCCCTCGCTGCCGCTGGCGCAACTGGACCATCACGGCTGAAGCGCGCCACGGGTGCGCAGAGCCCGGCGCCTAACGCTAAACTAACCCGTTCATGAGCACCGACTCCGCCACCACCCCCGCCCCGGCCCGCGACGCCCTGCAACCCTTGCGCTACCTGTGGCGCGTGCCCCTGCTGCTGCTCCACATCCTGCTGGGCATCCTGCTGGCGGCCTTCGTGATGAGCTGGAACCGCGACCGCGTGATGAAGAACGGCCGCGAGCCCTTCGCGCACCGGTTGATCCGTGGGTGGTCGACGGCGCTGATGCGCATCTTCGGCCTGCGCTCGGTGCGCTTCGGCCAACCACTGGCCGATCCGGTGCTGTTCGTCGCCAACCACACCTCGTGGATCGACATCGAGTTGCTGCACAGCCAGCGCGCGGCCTGCTTCGTGGCCAAGGCCGAGATCGCGCACTGGCCGCTGGTGGGCTGGCTGGCCGCCAGCGGCGGCACCATCTTCCACCGCCGCGGCAGCAACCATTCGCTGTCGGCGGTGATGCAGACCATGGTGGAACGCCTGCGCGGCGGCCGCTCGGTGGCGGTGTTCCCCGAGGGCGGCACCGGCCACAACGGCGTGCTGAAGGTGTTCCACGCGCGCATCCTGCAGGCGGCGCTGGACGCCGGGGTGCCGGTGCAGCCGGTGGCGCTGCGCTTCGCGCGCCACGGGCGCCGCATCGTCGACGCCGGCTTCCGCGAGGACGAGAACTTCATGCAGAACTTCCTGCGCCTGCTCGGCGGCGCCCCGATGGACGCGGAAGTGCACTTCCTGGCGCCGGTGCCGGCCGGCGCCGACGGCCGCCGCCGCATGGCCGAGCTGGCGCGCGAGCGCATCGGCGCGGCGCTGGAAGACCGCGCCGCATGAGCCTGCCGCGCGGAAGGGATTTCCGTCCGCCCTGGCCGCTCACCAGCGGACACCTGCAGACCATGCTCTCCTCCAGCGGCGTGCGCCGCCTGCTGCTGCCGCGCGCCGCGCGCGCCGTGCAGCAGGGCGCCGAACCGGTCATGGTGGACGGCGGCGGCGGCGTACGCCTCACCGGCGCGTTCACCGCGCAGCGGGCGCGGCCGCGGCCACGCGGGCTGGCCGTGCTGTTCCACGGCTGGGAAGGCAGCGTGGATTCCACCTACGTGCTGCAGACCGGCAGCCGCCTGCTGGCCGAGGGCTGGGACGTGTTCCGGCTCAACTTCCGCGACCACGGCGACAGCCACGGGCTCAATGAGGCGCTGTTCCACTCCTGCCGGCTGGACGAGGTGGTGCACGCGCTGGGCGATATCGCGCGGCGCTGGCCGGCGCGGCCGCTGGCGCTGGCCGGCTTCTCGCTGGGTGGCAACTTCGCGTTGCGCGCCGCGCTGGCGGCGCCGGCGGCCGGCGTGCCGCTGGCCTACGCGCTGGCGGTCTGTCCCATCATCGATCCCGGCGAGGGGCTGTTCTCGCTGGAGCAGTCCGCGCCCTGGATCTACCAGGCCTACTTCATGCACAAGTGGCGGCAATCGCTGCGGCTCAAGCAGGCGGCGTTCCCGCAGCGCACCTACTTCGAGCTGGCCGAGCTGAAGCAGGACCTGCGCGGCCTCACCGAGGCGCTGGTGCTGCGCCATACCGACTTCGGTTCGCTGCAGGCCTACCTGGACGGCTATTCGGTGGCCGGCGCCGCGCTGAAGGCGATGCAGGTGCCCGCCACCATCCTCACCGCCCGCGACGACCCGGTGATCCCGGTCGCCGCGTTCGAGAAGCTCGAGCTGCCGCCCGACGTGGAACTGGACATCGCCGACCATGGCGGCCACTGCGGTTTCATCCGCGGCCGCGACATGGTGAGCTTCTGCGACGACTACATCGCGGCGCGGTTCAATGCGGTGGCGGACGGGGCCCTGGGGGCAAGGCAGCGCGCCTGATCCGGCGGTTCCTCCGGGGAGAGGCCCGTTCGGCAGTTCAGCGCGGCCGCAGCGGCTCCAGCAGGCGCTTCAGCCCGTTGTGGTCGATCTCCAGCATCAGTGCCAGCAGCCGGCCCAGCTCGCCGGGCGGGAAGCCCTGGCGGGCGAACCAGGCCAGATAGGCGCCGGGCAGGTCGGCGAGCAGGCGGCCCTGGTACTTGCCGTAGGGCATGTGCGTGGAGACCAGGCGCTTCAGGTCTTCCGCTTCCATGGACAGACGCTCAGTCCGCCGCCACGCAGCGACCCTGGGCCCAGGCGCGCAGCGCGTCGACCTGCTCGCGCATCAGCACCGACAACGGCCGGGTCTGTCCCAGCGCGGCGAGCAGGGTGGCCTGGTCGAGTTCGCCGCCGCTGGCGACGTCGTACAACGCGCTGACGATGGCCTGCTCGATCTCGGCGCCGGAGAAGCCCTCGCTGGCCGCGGCGAGCGCGGGCAGGTCGAACGCGGCGGGATCGAGCTTGCGGCGCTTCAGGTGCATGGCGAAGATCTCCGCCCGCACCTCGCCGCGCGGCAGGTCGACGAAGAAGATCTCGTCGAAGCGGCCCTTGCGCAGCAGTTCGGCGGGCAGCTCGTGCACCGCGTTGGCGGTGGCCACCACGAACACCTTGGCCTTGCGCTCGGCCATCCAGGTGAGCAGGTAGCCGAGCACGCGGCGCGACACGCCGCCGTCCTCGCCGCCGCCGCTGGCCAGGCCTTTCTCGATCTCGTCGATCCACAGCACGCACGGCGCCAGCAGCTCGCTGCTGGCCAGCGCCTCGCGCAGGTTCTTCTCGGTCTCGCCCTGGTACTTGTCGTACAGCGTGCCGAAGTCCAGCCGCACCAGCGGCACGCCGAAGCCGCCGGCGATCGCCTTGGCGGCCAGGCTCTTGCCGCAGCCCTGCACGCCGAGCAGCAGCACGCCCTTGGGCGGGTCGAGCACGGGATCGGGCGCGGCCGCCAGGAACACGGCGCGGCGGCGCTGCACCCATGCGCGCACCTGGGCCACGCCGGCAATGTCGGCGAAGCTGGCGGTGGCGTATTCGTAGTGCAGCAGGCCGGAACGGTTGAGCAGGTCGAACTTCGACTGCATCAGCACCGGCAGATCGGCGGTGCCGAGCGCGCCGTCGTTGTAGATCAGCTTGCGCACGATCCGTCGGGCGTCCGGCGCGGACAGGCCGAGCAGGTTGCGCACGATGGTGCGCGCGGCCTCGTTGTCCACCTCCAGCCGGCGGTTGTGCTCGCGCTGCCAGGCCACCGCCTCGCCGCGCAGGATGCCGGCCAGCTCCTTGATGTCCGGCAGCGACAGCGGCACGCGCAGGGCCAGCGCTTCCAGTTCCTCGGGCAGTTCGATCTTCGCGCCCACCAGCACCACCGTGTGCGCGGCCGAGCGCTGGCGCTGCACGATCTCGCGCAGCAGGCGCAGGCTCATCGCGTAGCGCACGAACGGGTGGAAGTCGAACATCAGGTAGATGCCGGGTTCCGCCGCGTCGCGGATCGCGTCCAGCGTGGCGGTGGCGTCGGGCGCCACCGCGTCGCCGGCGGCGGCGAAGTCCAGCCGCTGCAGGCCGTCGGTCAGCGTCCAGCGCCACAGCGGGCGCAGCGCCTGTGCGATGACGTGGCGGAAGCACTCGATCACCCGCTGCTCGTCCACCGTCTCGATCACCAGCAGCGGCGTGGCCGCCCGCACCAGCGTGGTGAGGTCTTCCAGTTCGCTCATGCGTCCTCCCTGCGAAGGGCGCCACGTTAGCAGAGCATCGCGTGGTTTTTGCGGCGGGGCACGACTTGGCGTCCCGACCGCATCTTCATCCCGCTGGCGCTAGTATCGCCGTTTGCCGTGGCGGGAAACCGGCATGCGCGCGATCGCGATGGCGAGACGACCACCGTATCCGCAGGCCCGGCGCGGACAAGGCGTACGCACCCATCCCGGGCGATACCCAAACCAGACAGGGAACACCGGAACCCATGCAACTGCTCAGCGACAACTTTTCCAACGGCCGACCCGTGCCTCCCGGGAATGCCTTCGGCCGACCCGGCCATCCGGTCGCGCTGTCCGACAACCGCAGCCCCCACCTGGCCTGGACCGGCGCCCCGCCGGCCACGCGTTCCTTCGTGCTCACCTGCATCGACCCCGACGTGCCCAGCCGCGGCGACGACGTGAACCAGGAGGGGCGCACCGTCCCCGCCGACCTGCCGCGGGTGGAATTCGCGCACTGGCTGATGGCCAACATCCCCGCCGAGTGCGGCGAGCTGGCCGAGGGCGCCTGCGGCGAGGGCATCGTGCCGCACGGCAAGCGCGAGCCGCATGGCCCGCCCGGCAGCGTGCAGGGCAGGAACGACTACACCGGCTGGTTCGCCGGCGACCCCGACATGGCCGGCGACTACCTCGGCTACGACGGCCCCTGCCCGCCGTGGAACGACAGCATCGTGCACCACTACCACTTCCGCATCCATGCGCTGGACGTGCCGGCGCTGGACCTGCGCCCGGGCTTCACCCTGGCCGAGCTGCGCGCGGCGATGGCCGGCCACGTGCTGTCCGAGGCGGAGCTGGTGGGCACCTACGCCATCCGTCCCGTGGCCGGCTGAAGGGCGACGCAGGGGCAGGAGCCCGGTCCGCGCGCACCGCGCGTGCGACCGGAATCCCCGCGGCGTCGGTGCCGCAACAAATGTCGGTGGAGCGTGCAGGCGCGGCGGGCGGACCTTCACGCCCAGCGCGCACGGCTTGTGGAGAAATGGCGTCGAGGGGCGCGTGGGCCGCTCCGCACCACCTGGAGGAACCCGCCATGCTGCACTATGCCCTCGTCTTTCTCGTGATCGCCATCATCGCCGCGCTGCTCGGCTTCACCGGCATCGCCGGCACCGCCGCCTGGATCGCCAAGGTGCTGTTCGTCATCTTCCTGATCCTGGCGCTGATCGCGTTCTTCCGGCGCGCCAGCTGAACGACCCGCCGGTCGCCGCCCCCGCAGCCGGGCACGAGCCGCTAGAGTGATCCCCCGACCCCGGAGAACCCCATGAGCAAGCAAGTCCAGACGCAGGAAGCCGAAGCCGAGGCCCGCGCCGCCGGCCGGCGTATCGAGGAAGGCGCCGAGCGCTTCAAGCAGGCCACCTCCAGCGCCGTGGCCAGCACCAAGGACGCGGTGGAGCGCGCCGCGGACCAGGTCGAGGAAAGCCTGCACCGCGCCACCGACAAGGCCGCCGGCGCCGCCACCCGCGCCACCGACAAGGCCGGCGAGCTGGGCGAGCGCGGCCGCGCCGCCTACGACCGTACCGTCGACCGCGCCGACGAATGGCTGGAGCAGGCGCGCGACTACGTGCGCGAGAAGCCCGTGCAGGCCGTGGCCATCGCGCTGGGCGCGGGCTGGCTGCTCGGCCGCCTGCTGCGTCGCTGACGCCGCGGACCCGGGCACCGATGGGCGATCCCGCGGGCGAGCAGGCGGCTCCCGCGCCGCCGCCCGATGACGTGGCGGCCGGCCGCGGCACGACCGGACTGCTCGACGAACTGGGCCAGCTCGCCCGCGCCGTGCGCAAGCTGTTCGGCGCGCAGATGCACCTGCTGGCGGCGGAGCTGGGGCTGGCGCGCAGCGCGGTGTCCTGGCTGCTGCTGGCCGGCCTGGCCGCCACCGTGTCCGGCGTGGGGCTGGGGCTGACCCTGCTCGGCCTGATCGGCGTGTCGCTGGCGAAGTGGTTCGGTTCGTGGATCTGGGCGCTGCTGGCGCTGGCGTTGCTGCAGGTGCTGTTCCTGCTCGGCGCGATCCTGCTGTTCCGCCGTTGCATGCACTGGATGAGCCTGCCCGCCACCCGCGGCGAATGGCATGCGATGATGCGCGAGGCATGGCGCCGCGCCGACCGCGAGGTCGAGGCCGGGCAGGCGCACGAAGGGGAGGGCGAGGCATGAGTCTGTTCCGTCGGCTGGGCGAGGTGCGCGCGGCCCGGGCGCGGGTGGCCGCGCACCGGGCGGAGCTGGCGATCCCGGCCGCGGCGCTGCTGGCGCGCGGCCATCGCCATCCGCTGGCCACGGTGGGCGCGGCGGCCGGCGCCGGGTTCGTGCTGGGCCGGCTCAACGTGCATCCGCTGCGCGTGCCGGGGCTGGGTTCGCTGCTCGGCGGCGGGCTGGCCGAGGCGGTGGCCTACGGCACCCGGCTGGTCGCCGAACTCGGCGCGGCCACCGGCCGCGACGACGCGGCATGAACGACATCGAGGCCACGCCGCCGGCGCCCCTGGTGGCCGCCGGCGCCGAAGCGGTGCCTCCGGCCCCCGCGGAGCCGGCGCTGCTGCACGCGCCCAGCCTGGTGCACCGGCTGCGCCACGCGCGCGGCACGCGCCGCCACCTGCGCGCCATCCGCGTCGTGCTCAACGCGATGCTGCTGCTGGCGCTGCTGTACACCGCCACGATCATCCGCACCCTGCTGATCCCGCTGGTGCTGGCCGCCTTCATCGGGCTGGCGCTGAACCCCATCGTGGCGTTCGCCGCGCGCCACCGCATCCCGCGCGCGCTGGGCGCCAGCGTGCTGATGCTGGCGCTGATCGGCGCCATCGGCACCGGCATCGGCCTGCTGGCGCAGCCGGCGCTGGGCTGGTTCCACGACGCGCCGCGCGCGATCCGCAGCTTCGTGCCCAAGCTGGAACACCTCACCCGCCCGCTGGAGGCGGCCAACCGCGCCACCCAGACCCTGGTCAACGGCCATCCGACACGGGTGGTGCCGCATCCGGCCGATGTGGCGATCAGCGCCTGGGACGTGGTGTCGAACACCCCGAAGGTGCTGGCGGCGGTGCTCACGGTGGTGCTGCTGGTGTTCTTCTTCCTGATCTACGGCGACAGCCTGCTGCGGCGGCTGGTCGAGATCGCGCCGGACTTCCGCTACAAGCGCCACGCGGTGTCCATCGTGCGCAGCATCCAGGCGGAGGTGTCGCGCTACATCCTCACCACGCTGCTGATCAACTTCAGCCTGGGCTGGCTCACCGCCGGCATCCTGTGGCTGCTGCACGTGCCGGATCCGCTGCTGTGGGGCGCGGTGGCGATGTTCGCCAACTTCATTCCCTACGTGGGCGCGATCGCCACCACCACCATGCTGCTGCTGGTGGGCCTGATCCACTTCGACCAGCTGGCCCGCGCCCTGCTGCCGGCGCTGTGCTTCGCCTGCCTCACCGCGGTCGAGGGCAACCTGGTCACGCCGATGATCCTGGGCCGGCGCATGCGCCTGTCGCCGATCGCGATCCTGATCTGGCTGCTGGTATGGGGCTGGCTGTGGGGCGTGCCGGGTGCCCTGCTGGCGGTGCCGATGCTGACCAGCGTGAAGCTGGTCGCCGAGCACATGCGCGGCTGGGAATGGTTCTCGCACATGGTGCAGCGCTAGCTCTTGTTTTGCCCGTCAACCCGGCGCCTCCTGCCTGCGCGGGAATAACGAGCCCGGAGATTCCCCAGGTGCCCGGATGGATCCCGGCACGGGCGCTGTCACGCATTGCTCATTTGGTCGCCGCCGTGCCGTGCCCGTGTGCCTGCAGCCACGGGACGAGCGACAACGTCCAGATGTGGGTAACGCCGTTGTCCCATGCACGATCCCGCGCCAGATCGCGTTCGGTTTCCCCGCGTGAGCGCCGCGCCCACTGGGTGGGACCGGTGTATTTGCTGGTGAAGTACAACGTCGTGCCATCGGGGCCGAGCTGGGGACAATCGGGTTCGTAGGGATCGAGCGCCGGGTCGAAATCGACGGGAGTGGTCCACCCCGCGCCGTCCCGGAACGCGAGATAGAGATGGTAAGGCTGCGGGGAGCCCCGCACACCCGCGCTGAAAAGGACGAAGGACTCGTCCGGCGCCACGGCCGGATCGAGTTCCTCCATGCCGGCGGGCGCGCCGGTGGGTGTGAGCTTCAATTCGACAGGCTTTGCGTACTCGCCGTGCACCCGCCTGGCGCGGTAGACGTGGAAAAGATGCTGGGGATTGTCCGCGCTGGAGAAGTACACATCCTGGTTCGCCGAAACGCTGGGCGCGTAGATATGTCCGCCGAAATTGACGATGCTGTCCAACCGCACGGGTGTTCCCCAACCGGCACCGGCACGGCCGACACGCCAGAGATTTCCCCCGTGCGACGGCTTTCCTCCCGGAGCTTCGGGCCGGTTGGAAGTGAAAATCAGGAAAGAGCCATCAACGAGAAACATTCAACCGAGGAGGTCGTCGAAATTTCTCCTGGAGCGAACACTTGCGGCGCGGGGAACGAAGGCGTCTTCGTGCCGGCCGCAATTGATGCGCCTGGTGCTGCCGCAAGGCAACCTAATACCAAGGCACCTGCAATCCGCATCATTGTCCGCGCTCCGAAAGGCGGCCCAGCGTGACCGGTTGCGTCACGGCGGTCGTCGCATCGGCGGCATGCGCTGCGGCCACGGCCAGCGGCAGGCTGGCGCCGGGCACGCAGCGGGGCAGGAACGTCTGCATCATGGTGCCGCCGTTGCCGGCATCGCATCGAGCAGGATGTACTGGCGCTCCGTGGCCTCGATGCGGCCGAGCTGCGGCGAGGTGAGCGCCACCGGCCGCGTGCTGACCAGTTCGTCGCTGAGCACGATGCCGTCGCGGAAGATGGTGTAGCCGCGCCAGTGCGTGCGGCCGGCCTGCCGCGCCATGGCGTAGGCGTGGCCGCCCCGGCTCAGCGTGAGCGTGGGCGCGTCGCCGAGCCAGGCGCCGTCGCCGGTGCCTTCGCGTTGCAGCGTGACGGTGCGGCTGGCCGGGTCCAGCGCCACCACGGTCACCGTCTGCCGCCCGGCGGGGCCAAGCTCCCATGGCCCGGCGATGTCCACCGTCCAGCGCTGGCCCACGCGCAGCGTGGCCGGCGGCCGGCCCCACAGGCGCGGGTTGTAGGCCAGTCCGCTGGCGTCCGTGTTGGGAGCGCACTGGCCGTTGAAGCAGTTGGTGGCGCCCCCGTCGGGCAGTTCCACCGTGCCGCTGCCCGCGGGCCGGCCGTCATAGTCGTAATCGATGCGCAGGCGCGGCCGCGCGGGCGAAGCGTCGATGACGCGGTAGACGGCGGTGCCGCTGATGCGGCGAACAGCATCATCGAAGCCCGGCGCGTGGACCGCGATGGTGCGCGAGAACACGTTGCCCAGCGTCGCGCCGACGCGGAAGGCGGGCGTCAGCGCGGGCGCCGTGGCGGGCGCCGCGGCGGCGCCTGCGCCGGGCAGCGACGCCGCGCCGAGCAGGATGGACAGCAGGCGGATGGAGATCATGGGGACTCCGGGTCAGGGGGCGATGCCATGCGCGCGCAGCACGCCGGAGATGTCGAAGCGCCACAGGTTGCGCGAGCCGTTCAGCGGCTGCCGCAGGCGCTGCTGCAACGTGCTTGCGGTGTCGCGCGGCTTGGGGAAGGCGACCTCGTCGCGGCGGTTGCTGGCGACATACAGCTCGCCGAAGCGCGGCCCCAGCGAGGGCGCGTTCTCCAGCGCCGCGCTGTTGACCTCGCCCGGCAGGTGCAGCGGCTTGCCCCAGCGGCCGTCGGGCTGGCGGAAGGCGATGTAGAGATCGGCGCTGCCCAGCGAGTCGCCCTCGTTGCCGGCGTAGACCAGGAAGCGCTGCTGCGGGTCGATCGCCGGGTCCATGCGGTTGCGCGCGACATCGCCGAGGTCCACCCGCTGCGGCGTCGCGTAGCCCTGCGCGGTGCGGCGCGCCACGTAGATCTGGTAGGCGGCGCCGGAGTCGGGTCGATGCGCGGAGAAATAGAGGTCGCCGTTGGCCGCCACCGAGGGGTTGTAGATCATCGCGCCGTCGTTGAGCGCGCCGTCCACGTGCACCGGTTCGCCCCAGCGGCCATCGGCCCGGCGCTGCACGAACCAAAGGTTGGTGCCGGTGAAGCGGTGGCCGTTCATATCCGCGGTCAGCGGCATGCCACCCGCCTGGACGGGGCGGTTGGAGACGAAGTACAGCCGCTGGCCGTCGGGCGACAGCGCGGGTTCGGAATCGTGCCACTGCCCGGAGAACGCGGCCACCTGCGGCGCGCTCCAGCGTCCGTCCACGCGGTGCGAGACGAGGATGGTGTCATCGCGCTCGGCGAAGTCGGAGCGCATGAAGTACAGCGTGTTGCCGTCCGGCGTCAGCGCGGCCGAGGTTTCCTGCAGCCCGGTGGAGACCGTGCCGGGGCCGACCAGGGTGCCGGCCCTGGCGCCGAGCGGCGCCAGGGCCAGGACGAGCGCCAGCAGGCAGACGGTGCGAGGCATGGTGCGGTCCTTTCTCGTGGGGACGGGATGCCGCCACGATGCGCCCGGGCGCCCGCGCGCCACCGCGCCTTTGTGACCGGCGGCGAGGTCGGTGGGACAGGCGGATGCCTGCCTGCCGCGAGCGGCGCCGGATTCCTACGGCAGTCCTAGCGCCACCCGAGCCCCGGCGCGGAAGCGGCGGCTGAGATCGAGCCGGGTGCCGTCGTGCAGCACCACCTCGGCGCCACCCTTGAACAGCGGATGCACCTCGCGGATGCGCTCCACGTTGACGATCACGCCGCGGTGGATGCGCAGGAAGCGCGCGGGATCGAGCGCGGCGAGCAGGTGGCTCAGCGTTTCGCGGTGCAGGTAGCGGGTGCCGTTGGCGTGGATCTGCACGTAGTTGCCGTCGGCGCGGATCCAGTCGATCTCGTCCACCGCGACCACCCGGATGTGCTCGCCCACGCGCACGCTGATGCGCTGCAGGTGCGCGGCGTGCGCGTGCGTCGCCGCCGCGGGCGCGTGCAGGCCGTGCCAGTGCCGGCGCACGCGCGCCATCGCCTGGTCGAAGCGGGCCTGGTCGATCGGCTTCATCAGGTAGTCGATCGCGCTGGCGTCGAAGGCGCGCAGCGCGTGCTGGCCGTAGGCGGTGGCGAACACCACCATCGGCAGCGCCTGCGGCTTGAGCCGGTGCAGCAGCTTGAAGCCGTCGATGCCGGGCATGCGGATGTCGAGGAACAGCAGGTCCGGTTCGAGCGCCTGGATCGCCTGCTGCGCCTCGGCGGCGTTGCCGCATTCGCCCACGATGTCGACGTCGGCATGCGCGGCCAGCGCCTGGCGCAGGGCGAGGCGCGCCAGCACCTCGTCGTCCACCAGCAGGGTGCGGATCGGCGGCGCGCTCACACGGCGACCTCGCGGAACGGCAGCCGCAGTTCCACCCGCGTGCCACCGCCGTCGCGCCGCTGCAGTTCCAGCCGCGCGTCGCCGCCGAACAGCATCGCCAGCCGGGTCCGGGTGTTGGTGAGGCCGATGCCCTCGCTGGCGCCGTCGGGCGGCAGGCCGAGTCCGTCGTCGTCCACGCACAGCACCAGCTGGTCGCCCTCGCGGCGGCCGGCCACCCGCAGGTGACCGGGCTCGGCCTTGGCCAGCAAGCCATGGCGCAGCGCGTTCTCCACCAGCGGTTGCAGGATCAGGTTCGGCACGGCGGCGCGCAGCGTGTCGTCGTCCACCTCCAGCCGCGTGCCGAGCCGGTCCTGGAAGCGCACCTGCTGGATGTCGAGGTAGCAGCGCAGGAACTCCAACTCGCGCGCCAGCGGCACCTGCGGCGCGTGGCGTTCCTCCAGCGTGAGGCGCAGGAAGTCGCTGAGGCGGGCGATCATCTGCCGCGCCTGCAGCGGGTCGGCCAGCGCCAGCGCGGAGATCGCGTTGAGCGTGTTGAACAGGAAGTGCGGCTGCAGCTGCATACGCAGCGCCTGCAGCTGCGCCTGCGCCAGTTGCGTCTCCAGTTGCGCGTTGCGCAGCCGCTCGTCGCGCAGCCGGCGGCGCGACTCCATGCCCAGCAGCACCACCAGCACGATCCAGTAGGTGAGCACGGCCAGGTGGTAGCTGTAGGCGAACTCCATCCGCACGTACTGGCCCAGCGTGTGCACCCCCGGCATGCGCCCGGGGCCGCACAGGACCCAGAACACCACCAGGTGGACCAGCATCTGCGCCAGCGCCACCGCCAGCGAGGCCGGCACGTGCACCGCGCAGAAGCGCCGCCAGCCGCGTCCCGCGCCTTGCCGGCCCAGCCAGCCCACCACCGGCACCAGCGCCATCCACAGCCAGAAGTTGCCGAGGTTCCAGGCCAGGTTGCGCAGCCAGCCCGGCGGGTAGCCTTCGCTGATCGCCGCCAGCCCGCCGCTGAGCGCGTAGGAAAGCGCCAGCAGCGTCCAGAAGCCGAACGACAGGGCCAGCGTCTGCAGGCGCTGGGATCGGGCTTGGTCGGTCACGCGGTCCTCCCGGGCAACGGCCGCCGGAAGGCCGGCGCGCCACGACCGCAGTGTGCGGTCGCGGCGCGGCGCTGAACAGTGCTGGAGGGCAGGCGTGCGGCGGCCGCCGGCGGGCGATGCGTTCATGGGTGCGGGCGTTCAGCGCGGCGGCCGATGCTGCAGCCAGCGCGCCAGCGACAGGCGGTGGATGCGGTGGTCCGGCGCGGTGTAGTACAGCGTGGCGTGGTCCGGGCCCAGGCGCGCCTCGTTGCCGGCCAGGCCCAGGTCCACCGGCGTGCTCCAGCCGCCCGGCACGGCGAAGGCGATGAACAGGTCGCCACCGTTCGATGGCGCCGGCGGCCGGTCGGAACTGAAGACGATAAAGGATTGGTCCGGCGCCACCGTCGGGTCGTAGTCCGAACGATCCCCGCGCGCGCCGAGCGCCAGTGGCTGCGCCGGCTGCAGGACGCCGTGGACGCGGCGGCTGCGGTAGAGCCGGAACGCGCCGCTGGCGGGGATCGCGCGCATGAAATAGACGCTGCCGTCCCCTGCCACCGCGGGCGAGAAGGTCGAGCTGCCGGTGTTCACGTCGTCGGGCAGGCGCACCGGCGTGCCCCAGCCGTCGCCCACGCGGTCCACGCGCCACAGCTTGCCGCCGCGCCCCGGCCACGCCTGGCCGCCCCAGTGGCCGTCCAGCGGCCTGTCCTCGCCGGCCCCCGGCCGGTTGGAGGCGAACACCAGGTGGCGGCCGTCCGGCGCCATGGCCGGCTCCAGGTCCATCCAGCGGTCCGAGAATGGCAGGCGTCGTGGCGCCGACCAAGCGCCGTCGCGGCGATGGGCCACGTACAGCCGTCGTGACGCGCCGCTGCCGCGCGAGAACACGACCGTGTCGCCGTCCGGACTGAAGGCAGGCGAAGCGTCGTGCGCCATCGCCCACGGCCAGTCGACGGGCGGCGACGCCGGGGTCGCGGCGGCCTGTGCCGATAGCGCGGGCGCTCCGGTACACAGCCCCAGGGCCAGGGCCAGGATCGAAAGCAGCGGTTTGCGGGGCATCGGATATTCCTCGGGTGGTGGGAAGCGGTGGCGAGGCTCAATGCGCGCGGGCGGCATGCGCGTCCAGCCACGGCGCCAGCGAGACCTGCCAGATGTGGTCGTGGCCGTTGTTCCACGCCGCGTTCGCCTGCGCGCCGGTGGCCGGGCGGTCGCTGTAGAAGTACAGCGTGTTGCCGGGGCCGAGCTGGGCGCCCATGTTCTCCTTGCCGCCGTTGACCGTGTCGCCGAGATCCTGCGGCGCGCTCCAGCCGTCGCGCGTGCGGAAGGCGATGGCGAGGCGGTAGGGCTGCTGCGCGGCGTGCCTGATGCTGACCACGATGAACGAGCCGTCCGGCGCGATGGCGGGATCGCGGAGCGTGGCGCCCGCATCGCCCAGCGCGACCGCGCGGGGCGTTTCGTAGCGGCCGCCGCGATACGCGGAGTGCAGCAGCGTGAAATCACCGCGGCGCGCGTCGCAGCCGAGGAAGTACAGGCTGCCGTCGGCGGCGATGCTCGGGGCGCCGACCAGCGAGCAGCGGTTGATGGTGTCGGGCAGCCGCACCGGCGCGCTCCAGTGGTCGCCCTGCCAATCCACCCGCCACAGGTTCATGCCGTGCCCGACGTAGCGCTTGCCGGCATGCAATCCGTCGAGCGCAGGACCGCCCGGCGTCGCCGGGCGGTTGGAGGCGAACAGCAGGTACGAGCCGTCCGGCGCCATCGCGGGGTCGAGGTCGCGCCAGCGCCCGGAGAACGGCGCCGGCATCGGCGTCGACCAGCGGCCATCGCGGCGGTGCGATAGCACCAGCGTGGAACCGTCGCCGGTGCCGCGCATGAAGTACACCGTGTCGCCGTCCGGCGTGAACGCGGCGGCGCCATCGTCGGCGGCGCCGGGGATGGCCTGCGGCGCGAAGATCGTGGCCGTGGCTGCAGGTGGCGCGGCGTGGGCGCCCGCGGGGGCGGCCCACGCCAGCCACAGGGCGAAGCTCATCGGATGGAGCATGGCGGCTTATTCCTCGTGGTGGTGGCGCATGGGCGGGGTCGGCGGCGTTCCCCAGGAACCGGGCGCCGCCTTCGTGCAGCGCAGGCTGTCGCCCAATCGCCACGCGGCGCCGCCGTTCCGGTAGGTGTAGGTCACGCGGTAGGTGGCGTCGCCAAGGCGGCGGAACGCGAAGCGGTCGAGATAACCACGCGTCGCGGTATTCTCCAGCGCCAGCGTGTCACCCACCCAGCCGGGCGAGACGTAGCGCCGCGCGCCGCCGAAGTTGTCGAACGTCGTCACGGTGAACTGCTTCGTGGCCTTGTCGTAGCCCCACCACGAATCCGCGAGGTAGCGGTTCGGCGGATCGTCCGCGTGCCGCATGTGCAGCCATTGGCCGCCGAGTTCGATGCTGAAGTCCTCGCGGGAGCGGACCGGCTTGCCGTTCGCGAACTGGCCCTCGCAGCGCCAGTGCCCGGCGAACCAGGCCAGCGGGGCCAGCGCGGGCGCCGGCGTCGTCGCGGCCGGTGCGGTGGCGGCGAGCAGCGCGAACAGGGTCGGCAAGGACATGGCGGTTTCCGTGCATGGCGCGATGGCGCCCGTGGCCGGACGCTAGCGTGCCGGCCGCGGCCGGTCGCGGCGGCGGTGACGGGCGGGGTTCCCGCGTGACGAGCGGGCGGAACGCGCGGACGGGCGGCGTCCCTGGCCGTCGCGCGTGCGTCGCCACCGCCGGCCCTTGCACGGCGACCGCTCGTCACGCCGGGGCGTGCGTCCGTCATCGCGGAGCTGTGGCATGGCGCCGCCGCACGCAGCCTGCATGTTCCGACCACCACGGGAACGACCCATGCGCAAATCACAGGTTCCGCTGACCCTCGCCCTGGTACCGCTGGCCGCGCTGGTGCTGGCCGTGCGCGCCAGCGCCGCCGGCCACGCGGTGGACGAGACCGCGAAGACCGCCGCGGCGGTGATCGCCGTGGACCAGCACTGGCTGGAGGCCGAGGAAGGCGGCGACGTCGCCTGGCTCGACGGCCTGCTGCTGCCCGGCTACCGCTCGGTGGGCGTCGCCGGCACGTTCGCGACCAAGGCCGCCATCCTGGCCCATGCCGCGAAGAACGGCGGCTCGCAGGCGATGAAGCAGCAGGTGGCCGCGTGGCAGAAGGCGCATCCGGTGGAGCAGCAGGTGACGCTGCAGGGCGACACCGCGATCCTCAGCTTCGTCAGCGCATCGCCGGCCACCAAGGGCAAGCTGTACTCCTCGGACGTGTTCGTCTACGTCGACGGCCGCTGGCGGGCGCTGTATTCGGCGCATACCGGGCTCGGCAAGGGTTGAGGGCTGCTTGCGATTCATCTCCCGGCCCCGAATCCTCCGTCCACCCTCTCCACCCATCCCACCGTCATTCCTGCGCAAGCAGGAATCCAGTGACTTTCCCCCAAAGCCCAGAGGCACTGGATCCCAGCTTGACCGGCCCTTTGGCCGTTGAGAGCCGCTGGGATGACGGGGGGAACGCTTGGAGGTCGTGAGCAGGTGGGTACCTGAAGCCCACCCACCTACATCGTGCGAAACAGATGCAGGTAGCGACGACTCACCGGCAGCGTCTCGTCGCGGCCGCGCAGGTGGATGCTGGCGGTGTCTTGCGCGTTGCGCACGACGTGGCTGACCGCGCCGAGGTTCACCACCACCGAGCGGTGCACCTGGGCGAAGCGCGTGGCATCGAGTTGCGCCGCCAGTGCCTTCAGCGGCGTGCCGACCACCGCCTCGCCGGGCCGGCCATCGTCGCCGCGCCAGGCGATGCGGGTGTATTTCGCGTCGGAGCGCAGGTAGTCGATTTCCTCCACCGCGATCAGCCGCACCGCCTGCCCCACCTGGGCGCGCAGCCAGCGCAGCGGCGCGCGGCCGGCTTCGCCCTGCAACTGCGCGGCCAGCCGTTGCAGCAGTTGTTCGATGCCGGGCACGGGCGCCGCGGCCTGCCATCGCGTTTGCAGCCGCGCGACCGTGGCGGCCAGCCGTTCCGGCTCCACCGGCTTCACCAGGTAGTCGAGCGCGCCCTGCTCGAAGGCCTGCACGGCGTAGTGGTCGTAGGCGGTGACGAACACCAGTTGCGCGTGCCCGCCGATATGGCGCGCCGCCTCGATGCCGGACAGGCCGGGCATGTGCACGTCGAGGAAGCACACGTCGGGACGGTGTTCCTCGAACTGCTGCACCGCCTCGCGCCCGTTGCGCGCCTGCGCCACCACGCGCAGCGCGGGCCAGGCCTGCGCGAGCTGGCGCACCAGCGCCTCGCGCAGTAGCGGTTCGTCGTCGGCGACCAGCGCCGTAGGGTGCGTGGTGGTCACGGGTCCGCCGCCTGCGCGGGGAACTCCAGCAGGGCGCGCACGCCGTGCGGCTGGCGCGCCTCGATGCGCAACGCGGCGTCATCGCCGAACAGCAGGCGCAGGCGTTCGCGCAACGTGGCCAGTCCGCTGCCCGCGCCGGACGACGGTTGCAGGCCGATGCCGGTGTCGTCGACACAGACCACGCAACGCCCGTCCTGTCGCTGCACCCGCACGTCAATGCGGCCGCCGTCCTCGCCGGGGTCGATGCCGTGGCGTACCGCGTTTTCCACCAGGGTCAGCAGGGTCATCGCGGGGCAGCGCAGCGCCAGTGCGTGTTCGTCCGCGTGCAGCGCGAAGGCGAGGCGGTCGGGCATGCGCAGGTGCATCAGTTCCAGGTAGGCGCGCGCCAGTTCCACCTCGCGGCCCAGCGTGGCGACCGGCTCGTGCAGGCGCGGCGCGGCCGCGCGCAGGTAGGCCACCAGCCGGCGCAGCACGGCGGACGCCTGCGGCGAGCCGGCGTCGACCAGCGCCTGCACGTTGGCCAGCGTGTTGAACAGGAAATGCGGCGCCACCTGCGCCTGCAGCAGGTGCAGCCGCGCCTGCAGCGCCTGGCGTTCCAGTTCGCTGCGTTCCAGCGCGAAGGCCAGCGCCTGGTGGCGGGCCAGCGCGCCCTGTCGCCGCAGCAGCGCCGCCAGTGCCAGCCACGGCGCCAGCAGCAGCGCGATCAAGGTGAGGATCACGCAGTCGTTGAGTTGTTCCAGTCCACGCCAGAACGGCGGCGAACCCGGCGTAGCCACCAACAGGTACAGCGCCGACATGCCCAGCGGCATCGCCAGCGCCACCGCGCCGACCTGCAACGCCCAGCGCGCCAGCCAGGACGGCAGCCGGCGCGGCCATTGCTCGAACACGCCGTACGCCAACATGGCCAGCAGGCCGAGCGTGGCGGTGAGGCCGAGCAGCGGCAGCGGTCCGTCCGGCCAGCGGAAGGCGAACGGCAGGCCCAGCGCCAGCGCCGCGCCCAGCGCGAACGTCACGCGCCGCCAGCCCAGCAGCAGGGCCAGGCCATGCGGTTGCGCGGGGATGGGAACGGCGGCGGACATGGCGCGAGCATAGTCCAGGCGATCGTGCTGCGGCATCGGCGGAGCGCGCGCCTGCGGGGCTACGCCTTCGCCATCTGCGGCAGCCACATGAATGCCGTGGCCGCGCCGATGCCGAGCAGCATCAGCAGCGTCAGCCCGGCCAGCCCGGCGGCGACCGCGAGCCGCAGCCGCGGCGAATCGCGCCGCTGGGCGTGCAGATAAAGCTGCAACACGCCCAGCGGGAGCAGGGTCTGCGCGAACGACAGCACGGTCAGCGTCGGCCCCGTGAAGCGGTCCGGGTCGAAGCCGGCCGGACCGCCGTTCACCACCAGCCAGCCCATCAGGCCGACGCGGAAGAACCACACCCCGCTCACCGCCAGGAACAGCCGCAGCGCCCAGCGCCGGTGCGCGTCGATGCGGCGCGCGCGGGCGCAGCGCCAGGCCGCGCCGGCGAAGCCGAGGATCAGCAGCGCGTCGAGGCTGATCCCGAGGTGCTGCCACACGTCGCCCACCACCCCGCCGCGCACCCACACCATGTCCAGTCCGCCGAGCGCCAGCACCGCGCACAGCAGCAGGTAGGCGCGGCCGTTCCAGCGATGGAAGGCCGGCGCCGCGCGGCGGATGCGCGGCACGAACTGCAGCAGGCCGCCCGCGATCACCGCCACCGCGAACAGCAGGTGCACGGCCAGCACCAGGTTGAACCAGGCGTCGCCCGCCACGTAGCCGTGCGGCAGCACCCGGTCCCAGTCCTGCGGCCGGCCCTGCAGCGCCAGCCGGCCGTAGAAGCCCAGCACGTAGGCGGCGAACAGCAATTGCCCCAGCGCCGCCAGGGCGAACCAGGCGATGCCGGTCGCGCGCAACGCCGTCGCTGCGTGTGGACGTGGCGCGGTGCGGTCGGCAGTGCGATCCGTGGCGAGGCGGTCCGCGCTGGCGGCGGTGGCGTGGGCGTGCATGGCGGCATCTCCGGCGTTGCGTCGGCGAGCAGCCTTGCAGCCGTGCGCACCGGCGTGCAGCCGGCATCGCGACGAAACGCGGGACGGGGGAGACGAAGCGCGCCAGGCGCGGACGAGCGGACGCTCATTCCCCGGCGACGCGCACCACCCGCTTGCCGAAGTTGTGCCCCTGCAACAGGCCGATGAAGGCGGCCGGCGCCTGTTCCAGCCCATCCACCACGTCTTCCAGCGGCTGTACCCGGCCCTGCGCGATCCAGGCGGTCATCTCGTGTCGGAAGGCGTCGAAGCGATCGGCGTAATGGTCGAGGATGATGAAGCCCTGCATGCGGATGCGCCGCTGCAGCACGGCGGCGAGCAGCGCGGGACGCAGGTCGGGGCCGACCGGCGGCGTGACGTCGTTGTAGTGCGCGATGAAGCCGCACACCGGCACGCGCGCATGGTCGTTGAGCAGGGGCAGCACGGCGTCCAGCACCTCGCCGCCCACGTTCTCGAAGTACACGTCGATGCCGTCCGGGCAGGCCGCGGCGAGCCGTTCGGCCAACTGTGGCGCATGGCGGTCGAGGCAGGCGTCGAAGCCGAGCCGTTCCACCGCGTGGCGGCACTTGTCCGCGCCGCCGGCGATGCCGACCACGCGCGCGCCCTTCAGCTTCGCGATCTGGCCCACCATCGCGCCCACTGCGCCGGTGGCGGCGGCCACCGCCACGGTCTCGCCCGGCTGCGGCTGGCCGATGTCGAGCAGGCCGACGTAGGCGGTGAACGCGGGCATGCCGAGCGCGCCCAGCGCCAGCGAAGGTTGCGGCATGTCGCCGAGCGGCGTGAGTCCGCTGCCGTCGGACAGCGCGTAGTCCTGCCAGCCGGCGTTGCCCAGCACCAGTTCGCCGGCGCGGAAGCCGGGATGGCGGGACGCGGTCACGCGGCTCACCGTGCCGCCCACCATCGGCGCGCCCAGCGGCACTGCGGACGCGTAGCGGGTGCCGCCCTCGTCCATCAGGTTGCGCATGTAGGGGTCGAGCGAGAGATACAGCGTGCGCAGCAGCAGCTGGCCTTCCCCCGGCTCGGGCACGGGCGTCTCGTCGAGGCGGAAGTCCTGCGCCGTCGGCAGGCCGTGCGGGCGGCGGGCGAGCAGCACGCGGCGGTTGACGTGGCCGGTTTGCGGCATGCTTCGGTCCTCGCGGGTTACCACGGGATGCGTTGCCCGTCGCGCAGCAGCGCGCCGTTGACGCCGGGTTCGGGCAGGCAGGCCGCGGCCACGATGCCGGCGGCGCCGCGTTCGACCGGGCCGCCGCCGGGGCCGCCCAGGCCGGTGGCGACCCAGCCGGGGCAGACCGCGTTGACGAGGATGCCGCTGCCGGCGAGTTCCGCGGCCAGCGCGCGGGTCCAGGCGTTGAGCGCGGCCTTCGACACCCGGTAGGCGGGGTAGCCGATGGCGTCGGGCGCCATGCTGGCGGCGCAGCCGCTGGTGACGTTGACGATGCGGCCGTAGCGGTGCCGGCGCATCAGCGGCAGCAGCGCGCGACAGAGCTGCCAGGCGCCGAGCAGGTTCGTTTCCAGCGCCGCGCGCACGTCGTCGGGCGACGCGGTCTCGGCGCGCGCCTCGCGGTCGGCGTGGCCGCCGGCGTTGTTCACCAGCACGTCGAGGCGGCGGTAGTCGCGCTCGATGCGCGTGGCCAGGCCGGCGACGTGGTCGGGGCGGGTCACGTCCAGCCGCACCGGCACCACCTCGCCGGGCAGGCCGGCGAGGTGCTTCGCCGCTTCACGCCCCTTGGCGGAATCGCGCGCGCCCAGCAGCACGCTGTAGCCGCGCGCGGCCAGCTGGCGCACCACCTCGAAGCCCAGCCCGCGGTTGGCGCCGGTGACCAGCGCCACGCGGTGGGTGGGCGGGAGCGGGTCGGCGTCCGCCTCCCGGCGCGGCGGCGCGTTCATGGCGCGTCGGCCACGGCCGGTTGCGCCACCTGCGTGCAGCGGGCGTCGCCGCAGGCCTGCCAGCCGCCGCCCAGCGCCTTGTACAGCGCCACCGCGCGGGTGTCGATGGCGCTCTGCGCCTGGGCCAGGTCGTCCTCGGCGGCCAGTTGCACGCGCTCGGCGTCCAGCAGTTCGAGGAAGCCGGTGGCGCCCTGCTCGTAGCGCACCTTGGCCAGCTTGGCGGCGCGGCGGCTCTGCTGCGCCTGCTCGACCAGCTTCTCCACCCGTGCATGCTGCTGGTTGTAGCCGACCACGGCGTTGTCCACGTCCTCGATCGCCTCCAGCACGGTGCGCCGGTAGCCGGCCTGCGCCGCGTCGGCGCGCGCCTCGGCGGCGTGCAGCTCGCTGCGCACGCGCTGCACGTTCAGGCCCTGCCAGGTGATGCTGGGCGCGATCGACCAGGCGCGCGTGGCGGGGCTGCCGAAGTCGTTGCTGCGCCCGGCGAGGAAGCCGAGGAAGCCGCCCAGCGAGATGTGCGGGAAGAAGTCCGCCTTGGCCACGCCGATGCGCGCGGTGGCGGCGGCGTATTCGCGCTCGGCGATGCGCACGTCGGGACGGCGCGACAGCACGTCGCCGGCGGCGCCGATCGGCAGCACGGCGTCGATCGGCTTGAACGTCTTGGGCGAGACGTCGACGTCGAGCGCGCCGGGCTGCTCGCCCAGCAGCACGGCCAGGCGGTACTCGCCGGCATGCGCCTGCATGTCCAGCAGCGGCAGCTGGGCTTCCACCGCGCTGAGCCGCGCCCGGGCGCTGGCCACGTCCTGCTCCGAGGCGGTGCCCACCTCGGCGCGGGCCTGGATCAGCTTCAGCGTGTCGCGCAGGTTGGCGATGTCGCGTTCGGCGATGGCCTGCCGCTGCTGGGTGCCGCGCAGCTCGAAGTAGTTGCGCGCCACCTCGGCGAACAGGCTCACCTGCGCGCCCTGCAGCGCGGCCTCGCCGGCGCCGAGGTCGGCCCGCGCGGCTTCCACCGAGCGGCGCACGCCACCGAACAGGTCGATCTCCCAGCTGGCGTCGAAGCCGGCCTGGTAGGCGGTCACCGTGTTGCGCTGGTCGCTGACGCCGGGCGTCTGCTCGCGGCTGCGGGTGTAGCTGGCGCCGGCGTCGAGGGTGGGCCACTGCTGCGACTTCGCGCCGCCCAGCAGGGCGCGCGATTCGGCCAGCCGCGCCTGGGCGATGCGTAGGTCGAGGTTGCCGGCGGCGGCGCGCTGGATCAAGGCGTCCAGCGTCGGGTCGCCGAACTGCTTCCACCACGCGGCCTGGAACTGCGCGGCGCTTTCGCGCGCCGCGTCCAGTCCCTGCAGCTGCGGCGTGGGCGCGGCGGGCGCCTTGTAGTCGGGCCCGACGCTGGCGCAGCCGGCCAGCGCGAGCGCGGCGAACAGTGCGGTACTGCGTAGCAAACGTGTCATCTCAATGGCCCTCCAGCGCCGGCCGTGCGCTCGCCTGCGCGCGCTTGCGCGCTTCGCGGCGCTCCACCAGGGCGCGAATCACGACGTAGAACAGCGGGGTGTAGATCAGCCCGAACAGGGTGACGCCGAGCATGCCGGAGAACACCGCCACGCCCATCGCGTGGCGCATCTCCGCGCCGGCGCCGTGCGAGGTGACCAGCGGCACCACGCCCATGATGAAGGCGATCGAGGTCATCAGGATCGGGCGCAGCCGCAGCCTGGCCGCCTCCAGCACCGCCTCGTGGCGGCTCATGCCCTCGTGCTGGCGCTCGCGGGCGAACTCCACGATCAGGATCGCGTTCTTGCACGCCAGGCCCACCAGCACGATCAGGCCGATCTGGGTGAAGATGTTGTTGTCGCCGCCCGACAGCCACACGCCGGCGATCGCGGACAGCAGCACCATCGGCACGATCAGGATCACCGCCAGCGGCAGCGACCAGCTCTCGTACAGCGAGGACAGCACCAGGAACACCAGCAGCACGCACAGCGGGAACACCAGTACCGCGGTGTTGCCGGCCAGGATCTGCTGGTAGGTCAGCTCGGTCCACTCGTAGCTCATGCCGTTCGGGAGGTGCTCCGCAGCCAGCTTCTCCATCGCCGCCTGCGCCTGGCCCGAGCTGAAGCCCGGCGCCGGGCCGCCGTTGATCTCGGCGGTGGGGTAGCCGTTGTAGTGCTGCACGCGGTCCGGACCGGCGCCGCGCTTCACGGTGACGAAGGAACCCAGCGGCACCATGTCACCCTTGGCGTTGCGCGTCTTCAGCTGGCTGATGTCCTCCAGGTCGTGGCGGAACGACGGCTCGGCGGACACGTTTACCTGGTAGGTGCGGCCGAAGCGGTTGAAGTCGTTGACGTAGAGCGAGCCGAGGTAGGCCTGCATGGTCTGGTAGGCGTCGCCCAGGTCCACGCCTTCGGCCTTGGCCTTCTCGCGGTCCACGTCCACGTCCACCTGCGGCACGCTGACCTGGAAGCTGGAGAACAGCCCGGCCAGGGCGGGATCCTTGCGGCTGGCCGCGATCAGGTCCTGGGTCTGCTTGTACAACGCGTCGAAGCCGAGCTGGCCGCGGTCCTCGATCTGGATGCGGAAGCCGCCGATCGTGCCCAGGCCCATCACCGGCGGCGGCGGGAACACCGCGATGTAGGCGTCCTGGATCGCCGCGTACTTCGCGTTCAGCGCGCCGGCGATGGCGCCGGCGGACAGGTCCGCGCTGCGCCGCTCGTCGAACGGCTTCAGCGTGACGAACACGATGCCCGAGTTGGAGGCGTTGGTGAAGCCGTTGATCGACAGGCCCGGGAACGCCACCGCGCTCTGCACGCCCGGCTGTTTCAGCGCGATCGCCGACATGCGCTTGATCACGTCCTCGGTGCGGTCCAGCGAGGCGGCGTCGGGCAGCTGCGCGAAGGACACCAGGTACTGCTTGTCTTGCGTGGGCACGAAGCCGGTGGGCACGTGCCAGAAGCCGAACGCGGTCAGCGCGATCAGGCCGGCGTACACCACCAGCGCGGCCGGGCCCTTGCCCTGCAGCCGGCGGGTGCCTGCCACGTAGCGTTCCGCGCCGCGGTGGAACAGGCGGTTGAACGGGCGGAACAGCCAGCCGAACGCGCGGTCGATGGCGCGGGTGAGGCGGTCCTTCGGCGCGCCGTGCGGCAGCAGCAGGATCGCCGACAGCGCCGGGCTGAGGGTCAGCGAGTTGAACGCCGAGATCACCGTGGAGATCGCGATGGTCAGCGCGAACTGGCGGTAGAACTGGCCGGTGAGGCCGCTGATGAAGGCGGTGGGAATGAACACCGCGCACAGTACCAGCGCCGTGGCCACGATCGGCCCGGTGACCTCGCGCATCGCCTTGCGCGTGGCCTCCTTCGGCGACTGGCCCAACTCGATGTGCCGCTCCACGTTCTCGACCACCACGATGGCGTCATCCACCACGATGCCGATCGCCAGCACCATGCCGAACAGGCTCAATGCGTTGAGCGAGAAGCCGACCAGGTACATCACCGCGAAGGTGCCGATCAGCGACACCGGCACCGCGATCAGCGGAATGACGGACGCGCGCCAGGTCTGCAGGAACAGGATCACCACCAGCACCACCAGCGCGATCGCTTCCAGCAGGGTGTGCGCCACCGCCTCGATCGAGCCGCGCACGAACACCGTCGGGTCGTACACGATGTGGTAGTCCACGCCCTGCGGGAACTCCTTCTTCAGCTGCGCCATGGTGGCGCGCACCTCGTCGGAGATCTGGATCGCGTTGGAGCCGGGCCGCGCGAAGATCGGGATCGCCACCGCCGGCTGGTTGTCCAGCAGGCTGCGCAGGGCGTACTGGTTGGAACCCAGCTCCACCCGCGCCACGTCGCGCAGGTGCACCACGCTGCCGTCGTGGTCGGTGCGCACGATGATGTTGCGGAAGTCGTCGACCGTGGCCAGCCGGCCCTGGGTGTTGATGTTGAGCTGGAAGTCGGCGTCGCCGCGCACCGGCGGCGCATTCAGCGCGCCGGCGGCCACCTGCACGTTCTGCTCGCGGATCGCGTTCACCACGTCGCCGGTGGTCAGGCCGCGCTGGGCCAGCTTGTTCGGGTCCAGCCACACGCGCATGGAATACTCGCCGGCGCCGAAGATCTGCACGTCGCCCACGCCGTTCAGGCGGCTGAGCACGTCCTTCACGTGCAGCCGCGCGTAGTTGGACAGGTACAGCATGTCGTAGCGCTGGTCGGGCGAGGTGAGGTGCACCACCATGGTGAGGTCGGGCGAGCTCTTCTGCGTGGTCACGCCGAGCCGCTGCACTTCCTCGGGCAGCCGCGGCAGCGCCTGCGCCACGCGGTTCTGCACCTCCACCTGGGCGGTGCTGAGGTCGGTGCCGAGCGCGAAGGTCACGGTCAGCGTCATCACGCCGTCGCTGGTGGCCTGCGAGGACGAGTACAGCATGCCCTCCACGCCGTTGATCTGCTCCTCCAGCGGGGTGGCGACGGTCTCGGCGATCACCTTGGGGTTGGCGCCGGGATAGTTGGCCTTGACCACCACGGTGGGCGGCACGACCTCGGGGTATTCGCTGATCGGCAGCTGGAAGACCGCGATGCCGCCGGTGATGACGAACAGCAGCGACAGCACCGCGGCCATGATCGGCCGGTCGACGAAAAACTGGGCGATGTTTTTCATGGGAAATCCTTGAGTGCCTTGCCAGTGGCGGCGTTTGGCTCCTCCCCCTGCGTGCAGGGGGAGGTTGGGAGGGGGTGGTTTTCGCTGGTGGGCTGCACCCCACCCCGGCCCTCCCCTGCTGCACGCAGGGGAGGGAGGCGTTCAGCCTTGCGGGTCGTGGGCGGGCGGCGTAGCCATCGCGGTGCGTGAGTCGTCGTTGCCGGACGCCTCCACCACCGCCTTGTCGCCGGCGTCCAGCCGGTAGGTCATCGCCACCTGCTTGGGATTCACCTCGACGCCCGGACGCACGTGCTGCAGGCCGTTCACCACCACCACGTCGCCGGCCTTCAGGCCGCTGTCCACCACGCGCAGGCCGTGGTACAGCGGGCCGGTGCTGACCTTGCGGTACTGCACCTTGTGCGCGGCGTCGAGTACGTAGACGAACTGGTTGCCGAGGTCGGTGCCCACCGCACGGTCGTCGATCAGCAGGCGCGGCTGCGGCTGGCCGCTCTGCAGGCGCACGCGGGCGTACAGGCCGGGGGTGAACAGGCCGTCGCGGTTGTCGAACACCGCGCGCAGCCGCATGGTGCCGGAGTCGGCGTGCAGCTGGTTGTCGACGAAGTCCAGCCGGCCCGCGTGTGGGTAGCCGGTCTCGTCGGCCAGCGCCATCGCCGCCTCGATGCGCGGCGCGCGGCCGTCGCGGTGCGCGGCCGCGCGCAGGTGGTCGAGCTTCAGCCAGGTGTGTTCGTCCACGTCGAAGTACACGTAGACCGGGTTCACCGACACCACGCTGGTAAGCACGTCGCTGCTGCCGACCAGGTTGCCCGGGGTGACGCGCACGTTGCTGACGCGGCCATCGATCGGCGCACGCACCTGGGTGAAGCCCAGGTTGAGCTTCGCCGACGCCAGCGCCGCCTCGGCCGCGGCCAGCTCGGCCTGCGCGCTCTGCGCCGCGGTGGCCTGGCGGTCGGCCTCGGCCTGGGCGATGGCGTGCTGGGCCAGCAGGCGGCGGGCGCGGTCGGCGTTGTCGCGGGCCAGCTTCAGGTTCGCGCTGGCCTGGTCGCGCTGGGCGGCCAGGCGGTCCACCTCGGCCTGGAACGGGCGCGGATCGATGCGGAACAGCACGTCGCCCTTGTGCACCAGGGCGCCTTCCTTGAACGCCACCGCGTCGATGTAGCCGCCGACGCGGGGACGCACGTCCACGCTGTCCACCGGCTGCACGCGGCCGGTGAACTCGGCGCTGTCGCTCACCGGGCGCAGCAGGGCCGGCGCCACGGTCACCTCGGGCGGGCCGCCGGCGGCGGCCTGGGCATGAGTGCTGCCATGGCTGCCCAGCAGGGCCCAGCTGCCGGCCACCGCCACGATGGCGAGGCCGGCCAGGATCAGTTTCTTCTTCATCCGTCACGCTCCCTGGGGATGGGGGCCGTGCGGCGATGCAGCACGGCGGGGAGCGCGATAATATAAATACTGTACGGTACAGTTAACCCACTTCAGACGCATGCCAATCGTGACCGCGAATCACGAATGACCGCATAATGACCGGTATGGAAGACTTCTCGGCAATTTCAAGCTTCGTCCGCGTGGTCGAGGCGAAAAGTTTTGCGGCCGCCGCCGCCCAGCTCGGCATGACCCCTTCCGGGGTGAGCCGGGCGGTGTCGCGGCTGGAGGAACAGATCGGCGTGCGCCTGCTGTTCCGCAGCACGCGGGCGTTGCGGCTCACCGACGACGGCGAGTCGTTCTACCAGCGCTGCAAGGACATCCTGGCCGACCTCGGCGAGGCGGTGGAGGCGCTGAACTACGCCCGCACCAGGCCGAAGGGCAAGCTGCGCGTGGCGGTGAACGTGTCGGTGGGCCGCGCCGCGCTGATCCCCAACCTGGCCGAATTCGAGGCGCGCTACCCGGACATCCGGCTGGAGCTGTCGATGAGCGACCGCAACATCGGCCTGATCGAGGAAGGCATCGATTGCGCGATCCGTATGGGCGAGCTGGAGGATTCCAACCTGATCGCGCGCAAGCTGGGCTACTTCAGCAACGTGCTGTGCGCGTCGCCGGGCTACCTCGAACGGCACGGCGCGCCCGCCAGCATCGACGACCTCAGGCAGCACCGCTGCATCAACTACATCTACCCGACCAGCGGCCGCCCCTATCAGTGGCAGTTCGACACGCCGGACGGACGCATCGCGCTGGACATCGACGCGCACCTGCTGATCAACGACGGCGAATCGGTGATCCAGGCGGCGATCGCCGGGCTGGGCATCATCCAGGTGCCGCACTGGCTGGCCGCCAGCGCGATCGGCTACGGCAAGCTGCGGGTCATCATGGAAGACACCATCTCCACCGGCTCGCCGGTGTGGATCGTCTACCCGCAGAAGAAACACCTGTCCGCCCGCGTGCAGGCCTTCATCGAGTGGGTGCACGAGCTGTTCCAGCGCACCAACGTGCCGGCCTGCAAGGTGGGCTGCAAGGCCGGCATGGAGGCGCTGCCGGCGGCGGCTCAGGCGCCGGTCGGCATCAGCAGCAGCAGCGCGACGCCGAGCGCGATGCGGTAGACCGCGAACGCGGTGTAGCGGTGGCTGCGGATGTAGCCGAGCAGCCACTTCACCGCGGCGAAGGCGACCACCAGCGAGACCAGGAAGCCGACCGCCAGCGCGGTCCAGTCCTCGTGCGCCGCGCCGCCGCCCTTCAGCACCTTCAGCAGTTCATAGCCGGTGGCCGCGTACATGGTGGGAATGCCGACCAGGAACGAGAACTCGGTGGCTGCCGGGCGGTTGCTGGTGCCGAACAGCAAGGCGGTGAAGATGGTGGCGCCCGAGCGCGAGGTGCCGGGGAAGATGCCCGCCACCATCTGCGCCACGCCGACCAGGATGGCCACCGTCCAGGTCACCTCCCTGCGGTCCGGCTGGCGCGCCGCGATCTGCTCCGCGCCGATCATCCACAGGCCGCCGATCACCAGCGCCCAGGCGATCGGCGTCACCGTCTCCGGCAGCTTGAAGCCGTAGTGCGTGGCGACCAGGCCCAGCACGCAGGTGATCAGGAAGGCGACCACCAGCTTGGCCAGGTAGTCGCGCGTGGCCGGGTCGCGCCAGCCGGTGAGCAGCTGCCAGATGCGCTTCCAGTACACCAGCGTGATGGCCAGGATCGCGCCGGCCTGGATGCCCACGTTGAACAGGTCGGAACGCGCGCCCAGCCAGTGTTCGGCGATCAGCAGGTGGCCGGTGGAGGAGATCGGCAGGAACTCGGTGATGCCTTCGATGATGCCGAGCAGGATGACGTGGATGAGGTCGGTCACGGGAGCGGGTCCGTAGGCTGGCCGCGGCGGCGGCAAAAAGAGCGCATAGCTTAGCGGCAGACGGGCCGGCGTCGGGGCGCGACGCAAGGCCGGGAGCGGGCCGTTTGCCGGCGCTTCATCTCGCACCCGGCGGAAGGCGCCTTGCACCGCTTCGGGGCCGCGGAATCCCCGTGCTGGCGCAGTCGCGCGTGCCTTCCATGCGCACGGCCGCACGGCGGGCCGGCGGCCCGTCGGCACGCAACTTGCTGGTGCTTCCCTGCGGCATGGTCGTGCCGCCTTGCATATGGACGTCTAGACGTCCGTACGAAGTCGCGCGCACTTTCCGGGGAGACGACGATGGTCCGAGGCACGAAACGCGCGCTCGCGCTGGTCGCCATGCTGGCTGCCGCGGGGCTGCCCGCCGCGGATGCGCCGGCGGGAACGCTCGCGGGCAGCGTCGCGCTGGCGAGTGATTACCTGTTCCGCGGCCTCTCGCAGACCGGTCACCGTCCAGCCGCGCAGGCCGGGGCCGAGTACGAGGGTGCCGGTGGCTGGTATCTCGGCGGCTGGGGCAGCAACGTCAGCTGGCTGTCGGACGGTTCGACGCCGGCGCGGCCGGTCTCCAGCAGCGTGGAACTGGACGCCTGGGCCGGCTGGCGCGGCAGCCTCGGCGGCGACTGGCGCGGCGACGCCGGCCTGTACGCGTACGACTACCCCGGCAGCTATCCGCACGACTACACGCAGCCACGCACGCTGGAAGGCTACGCGGCGCTGGGCTGGAAGGCGCTGACGCTGAAATACGCCTTGTCATTCGGCAACCTGTTCGGCGTGCCGGGCAGCCGGCACAGCGGCTATCTCGACCTGGCCTGGAGCCGGGCGCTGGCGCCGGGTTGGCAATTCGACGCGCACGTGGGCCGCCAGCGCGTGGCCCGCCACGGCGAAGCCTCGTACACCGACTGGAAGCTGGGCGTGACGCGCACCCTGGGCCGTGACTGGACGGCGACGCTGGCCTGGTACGACACCGATGCCCGCCGCGCCGTCTACACCGATGCGCGTGGCCGTTACCTGGGCCGGGCCACCCTGGTGCTGGGCGTGAGCCGGACCTTCTGAGCCCGGCCAGGGGACGCATGGTTCAATGTGGTGCGTTTTTCGCCACGTTTGCTCCATTATGGTGCCTTCAGCAGGGCCGCGTCGATGCTAGTAGCCTGTCTGCCAAGGTTTTCCGTGCCTGGCATGGCCCTTGCTCCGATCCACGCGTCAACCACCGCCGAGGTTCCTCCATGACCGCCCAGCAAGTGCTCGACCTGATCCAGGAACACGAGGTCGAGTTCGTCGACCTGCGCTTCGCCGACATGCTCGGCAAGCACCACCACGTGACCTTCCCGGCACACGCCATCGACGAGTCGACCTTCGAGGACGGCAAGATGTTCGACGGCTCCTCGATCACCGGCTGGAAGGGCATCAACGAGTCGGACATGATCCTCATGCCCGACCCGGACACCGCCTACCTCGACCCGTTCAGCCAGCACACCCAGCTGGTGCTGCATTGCGACGTGCTGGAGCCGAGCACGCTGCAGGCCTACGGCCGCGACCCGCGCTCGATCGCCAAGCGCGGCGAGGCCTACCTCAAGTCCACCGGCATCGCCGACACCGCCTTCTTCGGACCGGAGCCGGAATTCTTCATCTTCGACTCGATCCGCTGGCAGAACGACATGGGTCGCGTGTTCTACGAGATCGAGTCGAACGAGGCCGCCTGGAGCTCGCGCTTCAAGTACGACGACGGCAACATGGGCCACCGCCCCGGGGTGAAGGGTGGCTACTTCCCGGTGTCGCCGGTGGACACGCTGGGCGACCTGCGCGCCGACATGTGCAAGGTGCTGGAATCGCTGGGCCAGAAGGTCGAGGTGCACCACCACGAGGTGGCCAACGCCGGCCAGTGCGAGATCGGCGTGAAGTTCAACACGCTGGTGAAGAAGGCCGACGAACTGCTGACGATGAAGTACGTCATCAAGAACGTGGCGCACCAGAACGGCAAGACCGTCACCTTCATGCCCAAGCCCATCGTGGGCGACAACGGCTCGGGCATGCACGTGCACCAGTCGCTGGCGAAGAACGGCGAGAACCTGTTCGCCGGCGATCTCTACGGCGGCCTCAGCCAGACCGCGCTGTGGTACATCGGCGGCATCTTCAAGCACGCCAAGGCGATCAACGCCTTCGCCAACTCCACCACCAACAGCTACAAGCGCCTGGTGCCGGGCTTCGAGGCGCCGGTGATGCTGGCCTACTCCGCGCGCAACCGCTCGGCGAGCTGCCGCATTCCCTACGTGGCCAGCCCGAAGGGCCGCCGCATCGAGGTGCGCTTCCCCGACCCGATGAACTCCGGCTACCTGGTGTTCACCGCGCTGATGATGGCCGGCCTCGACGGCATCCTGAACAAGATCGACCCGGGCGCGCCGGCCGACAAGGATCTCTACGACCTGCCGCCGGAAGAGGAGAAGAACATCCCGCAGGTGTGCGCCAGCCTCGACGAGGCGCTGGACGCGCTGGACAAGGATCGCGACTTCCTCAAGGCTGGCGGCGTGTTCACCGACGACTTCATCGACGCCTACATCGGCGTGAAGATGCAGGAAGTCACCCGCTACCGCGCCAGCACGCACCCGCTGGAATTCCAGATGTACTACGCGCTGTAGGCGCATGGCGCAGGCGAGGACGCGAAGGCGCCCTCGCCTGCCGCGCCGTGTGGGCCCGGCTGGCCGGCGCTGCGGAGTCCATCCTGCTTCCCGCACATGGCGCGCGACGCGCTGGCGAGGTCACGCCCCTCCATCATGGCAGGCCCGCGTGCCGAGGACGCCGCGTACGCGACCGCGCGAACGGCGGCCCACCGGCAGCGTGCCGCCGTTGCGCATGGCAAGCAGCAACTGGCCATTGGCGGCGGTACCCACGCGATCGACCGCGTCCAGATTGACCAGCGTGGAGCGGTGGATGCGCAGGAAGCGCGCCGCGGACAGCACCGCTTCCAGGTGATTGAGGCTGTCGCGCATCAGGTAGCTGCGCTCGGTGACATGGGCCTGCACGTAGTCGCCGTCGGCGGCGAACCATTCGATCTCGTTCAGCGCCAGGCGCTTGCGGCCGCGGCCGAACTCCACCCACACATGCGTGGGTTGCGCGGCGGCCGGGGAGGCGCGCAGCGCGTGCAGGGCGGCTTCCAGCGCGGCGATGCGCTGCCCGGCGTTGCATGCGGCCAGCCGGGCGCGGGCGCGTTCCAGTGCCAGCGCGAGCCGCGCAGGCGCGACCGGCTTGAGCAGGTAATCGGCCGCCTGCACGTCGAAGGCGCGGCTGGCGTAGCGCGGATAGGCGGTGACGAACACCACGACCGGGGTGACGGCGGGGTGCAGCCGCGTCGCCAGCTCGATGCCGGCCAGCACCGGCATCTCGATGTCCAGCAGCAGCAGGTCGGCATCGGTGACGGCGAGCCGCCGCAGCGCCTCCAGGCCGTCGCCCACGCTGCCGACCACTTCCACCGCGGGCAGCGCGCGCAGCAGGCGCTCCAGTGCCAGCCGCGCCGGCGGCTCGTCGTCCACGATCAGCACGCGCAAGGGCATGGCGTTCACGGCGGCGACTCGGGCAGGTGAAGGCGCGCCACGAAGCCGCCGCCGGGCCGCATGCGGGCCTCCAGCCGCGCCGTTGCGCCGTACAGCAGCGCCAGCCGCCGCGCCACGTGATCGAGCCCCACGCCGCGCTTCACCTCGCCGGCACAACCGTGGCCGTCGTCCTCCACCGCGAGCACCCAGCTACCGTCGGCGGCCATGGCGGACAGTTGGATCGTCACCGGTTGCACCGCGCCGGCCAGGCCGTGCTTGATGGCGTTCTCCACCAGCGGCTGCAGGATCAGGGCGGGCACCGGTCGCAGCAGCAGGGCAGGCGGAATCATCTCCACCAGCCGCAGGCGGTCGCCGAAGCGCGCCAGCTCGATGTCGAGGTACTCGCGCACCGCGGCCAGTTCGTCGGCCAGCGGCACCTGCAGCGACGAAGTGCCGTCCACCGAACGGCGCAGGAACGCGGACAAGGCCAGCACGCTGCGTTGGGCCCGCTCGTCGTCGCCTTCCAGCACCAGCGCGTAGACCGTGTTGAGCGCATTGAACAGGAAGTGCGGATTGAGCTGCTGCACCAGCAGCCGGTGCTGGGCGTCGAGCGCCAGCGCGGTGGCCTGTGCCAGGTGCAGTTCGCGTTCGCGGCGGTCCTCCTCCGCGGCCAGCGCCAGGAACAGCAGCACCCACGCCACGAAAGCCCAGAACACCGTCATCGCCGTATCGGTGACGTGCGCCCAGCCGGCGTCGCCCCACAGTGGGCGGATGCGATAGATCGCTAGCCACTCGGCTGACGCGTAGAGCGCGCTGGCGCCGAGCACGCCGCCGGCCACCCATGCCAGCAGCTGGTGCCCGCGGGTCCGCGCCCGGCGCAGCGGCGGCGCCAGCGCCAGGCACAGCAGCGCGCCGAACAGGCACAGCAGCAGCCGGCGCAGCGCGAGATCCAGTTCGTGCTGCATCGGATCCAGCAGCAGCTCGTTCGCCGTCCACGCCACGAAGGCCAGTGCCCACAGCGCCAGGGTGGCGACCAGCAGGGGCAGCGGCGGATGGCGGATCGGCATGCGGGCAGCGTGCACCCGCGCCATGGTGGCGGCAAGACCGCTTGGCGACGCGCCGGTGCCGTTCGCCGAAAGCGGTTTGACCCCGCGGCGGACCGTCTGCGATTCCAGCTGCCAGGTCCGGTTGGAGGGGAGGTGGCGCGTGGGCAAGGCATGCTGGGTGGCCGCGGTGCTGGCACTGCTGCCTTGGGCGGCAGCCGCCGGCGGGCATGCGGCGATGCAGGCGCAGTCGGTGCGCGCCGTGCGGGTGGCGCGGCCGCCGCTGTTCGACGGTGGGCTGGACGATCCGGCCTGGGCGTCGGCGGCGCCGATCGAGCGCTTCTACGAAACCTATCCCGGCGACCGCACGCCGGCGCCCGAGCACACCGAGGTACGCCTGCTCTACGACGACCGCTACCTGTACGTGGGGCTGCGCATGGACCTGCGCGATACCGCGCGCCTGCGCGAACCGTTCGTGCGCCGCGACAAGGTCAACGCCTCGCACGACTACGTGCAGATCTACCTCGACCCGCAGGGCACGCGACGCGGCTCCTACCTGTTCCGCGTCGATGCGCGCGGGGTGAAGACCGACGGCTACCAGAACGAGGCGCAGCAGACCGAGACGCTGGACCCCGATTACGACTGGGACGTGGCCACCCGCGTCGGCGCGCGCGGCTGGACCGCGGAGATGCGCATCCCGCTGACCACCCTGCGCATCGCGCGGCGCGGCCGCCAGCGCTGGGCGGTGGTGGTGACCCGCGGCGTGCCGCGGGACGAGAACACGCAGATGGCCAGCGCGCCGTTTCCGCACGACGCCAGCTGCTTCCTCTGCTACGCCGGCACCGTGCAGTTCGACGACCTGGAGCCGCACGCGGAGCCCGTGCTGCTCACCCCCGGCCTCACCATCACCCGCCGCCACGAGGGCGGCAGCTACGGCCACGCCGACGACCTGCGCTGGCGGCCCAGCTTCGACGCGAAATGGCTGCCGCGGCCCGGCGCGGCGCTGGACGTCACGGTCCATCCGGATTTCTCGCAGGTGGAGGCCGACCAGGCGCAGCTCACCGCCAACCAGCGTTTCGCGCTCGACCTGCCGGAGAAGCGGCCGTTCTTCCGCGAGGGCGCCGACCTGGTCACCACGCTGATTCCGGCCGTCTACACCCGCAGCGTGGCCGCGCCGGACTGGGGGCTGCGCTACACCCGGCGCTCCGACGGCCTGGAGGGCACGGCCTTCCTCGCCCGCGACGGCGGCCGCCCGGCGATCATCGAACCCGGCTTTCTCGGCTCCTCACTGGTGCTGCCGGACTTCGACTCGCGCGATGGCTTCGCGCGCCTGCGCCAGACCTTGGCCCATGGCGACGCCGGCGCGTTGCTGGCGGTGAAGGACAACGACGACGGCAGCCGCAACCGGGTCGCCGGGGTGGACGGCAGCTGGGCCGACAGCACCGACCGCCTGATCGGCCAGTGGCTGGAATCGGACACGCGCGACCCGAACCGGCCCGACCTCGCGGCGGACTGGCGCGGACAATCGCTTCGCGGCAGCGCGCTGTGGCTGGAGTGGGACCACAGCACGCGCAACGTATGGACGCTGCGCTACCAGCGCTACGATCCCGGCTTCCGCAGCTGGCTGGGCTACGTGCCGCGGGTGGGCTACCAGGCGCTGCACTACGACTACAACCGGCCGTTCTATTCCACCGCCAAGTGGATCAACACCATCGAGCCCTATGTCTGGATCGACCGAGTGCAAGGCATCGGCGGCCAACGCGGGCACGAGTTCGATCCCGCACTGGGACTCGTCCTGGCCGGCTGGCGCGACTTCGCCGCCGACATCCGCCTGCACCCCGATGCCAGCGTGCTCGACGGCAACGGGCGCGAGCGGCACGTGCGCTACGTGGAGTGGAAGCTCGGCGTCAATCCGGCGCCGCGCATCCCGGCGCTGGGCTTCACCGGCAGCCGCGGCCGCGTGGTCGACTACGCCAGCGGCGACGTGGTGCCCGGCACCACGTGGGGCCTGCACCTGGTCACCCGGCCGTGGGACCGGCTGGAGCTGGAATGGCGCGAGGACCGCAGCCTGCTCGATCGCCGTCCCGGCGAAGCGCACCGGCTCACCGAGGCGGCCCGGCAGTTCTACGCCACCTGGTACTTCTCCGCCCGCCTGTATGCGCTGCTGGCCTGGCAGCGGCACAGTACCGACCGCCGCTATCCGGGCCGCGAACATTACCGCGCCACCCAGGCCAGCCTGCAATTCAACTGGGACTGGTCGCGCGACCTGCAGCTGTACTGGGGCGTGCGCGGCGCCGGCGAGTATCCCGACGACCGGCGCCAGCGCGGCCACGGCAGCGAGGTCTACTTCAAGCTGGCCTGGACCTGGCGCCCCGGGACCTGAACGGGCAGCCGCCTACTTCGGCAGCGCCGGCATCCGCTTCGCCAGTTCGCGCTGGCGGCGGATCTCCTCGCGCAGCGCGCGGCGTTTCGCCCTGCGCTCGCGGCGGTCGTGCTGCCACAGGTAGATCGCCGGCGTGCTGAGCAGGGTCAGCAGCTGCGATACCAGCAGGCCGCCCAGGATGGCGATGCCCAGCGGCTGGCGCATCTCCGAGCCGTAGCCGAAGCCGATCGCCAGCGGCAGCGCCGCGCCCATCGCCACCAGGGTGGTCATGGTAATCGGTCGGAAGCGCACCAGCGCGGCCTCGCGGATCGCCTCCGGCGGCGTGCGGCCGTGCTCGCGCTCGGCGACCAGGGCGAAGTCCACCATCAGGATCGCGTTCTTCTTCACGATGCCGATCAGCATCAGCACCGCGATCACCGACATCATGGTGAGCTGGGTATGGGTGACCAGCATCGCCAGGAACGCGCCCATGCCGGCGGCGGGCAGGGTCGAGATGATGGTCAGCGGGTGGATCAGGCTCTCGTAGAGGATACCCAGCACCACGTACATCACCAGGATCACCGCCAGCAGCATGATCAGCGCGTTGCCGAGCGCCTCCATCAGGTTCTTGTTGTCGCCGGTGTACTTCTTCTGCACGCCGGCCGGCAGCTGGGCGGCGTAGATCGCCTGGTCGACCAGCTTGAGGCCCTCGAGCTGGCTCACGCCCTTGGCCAGGTTATAGTTGATGCTGGCTGATTCGATCTGGTCGAAATGGCTGATCGTGGTCGGCGCGATGGCCGGATGGATGGTCGCCACCGCCGAGAGCGGGATCATCTTGCCCTGGCTGCTGCGCACGTAGGTGTTCAGCAGCGAGGCGGGGCTCAGGGAATCGGCCTTGTCGGAGGTGATCACCACGCGGTACTGGTTGATGTCGGAATAGATCGTGGTGGCGAAGCCCTGGCCGAAGGCGTTGGACAGCGCGTCGTCCACGTCGGACAGGCTCACGTGGAGGCGCGCGGCCGTGGCGCGGTCCACCTGCAGCATCTGCTGCTTGCCGATGCTGTCGAAGCTGGTGCTGACGTCGTGGAACTGCTTCATGCCGCGCATCACCCGCGCCAGCCGCAGCGTGGGCTGCTGCAGCGGCGTGCCGTCGAGGCTGTCGAGCTGGAACGAATACTGCCCCTTGCCGTTGCCCGAACCCCCGCCCCCGCCGAAGAACTGGTTGACGCTGATCGAGACATTCAGGTCCGTCACGTTCTTGAACTGCTTGGCCAGCCGGTCGACCACCGCCTGTGCGGGCACGTGGCGGTCGCCCGGCCCGTCGCCGAGGTCCTTCAGGTCGACGAACAGGTTGGACTCGTTGCCGACCGCGCCGATGCCGTTGCCGTTGCCGAGGAAGGCGGAGACGTCGCGCACGGCCGGATCGGCCTGGATCTTCGCGGCCACCTCCTGCGTGCGCGTGGCCAGCAGGGTGGGCGAGATGTTGGCGTTGGCGGTGATGCCCACCTGCAGCAGGCCGGTGTCCTCCTTCGGCATCAATCCGCCGCCGGCCGTCATGCCCACCAGCACCGCCAGCACGACGGTCAGCACCAGCAGGAGCACCGGCTGCCAGCGCATGATGCGCCGATGATGCATCGCCCAGTCCAGGCCGCGCTCGTAGACGCGCAGCATCCAGCGGTCGAAGCGCTCGGCCAGGCGTTCGAGGCGCCCCGGCCGGCGGTGGGCGTCGTCATGCGCGTCCAGCCAGCGCCCGCACAGCGCCGGTGTGAGCGTGAGCGAGACCACCGCCGAGATCACGATGGTGGCGATCAGCGTCACCGAGAACTCGCGCATCAGCAGGGTGAACATGTTGTTGCCGAACACCATCGGCCCGAACACCGCGATCAGCGACAGCGTGATCGAGATCACCGTGAAGCCGATCTCGCGCACGCCGGCCAGCGCGGCCGGCAGCGGCTTCATGCCCTGCTCCATGTGGCGCACGATGTTCTCGATCACCACGATGGCGTCGTCCACCACGAAGCCCACGCACAGCACCAGCGCCACCAGCGAGAAGATGTTGAGGGTGAAGCCGAGCACCCACATCGTCACCAGCGCGCCGGCCAGCGACAGCGGCACGCTGAACATCGCGATCACCGTGGGCCTCAGGCGGCGCAGGAACACCAGCATCACCAGCGCCACCATCACCACGCTGACCAGCAGCGCCACTTCCACTTCGTGCAGCGCCGACAAGGTGGTGGGGGTGAGGTCGAAAATCGGCGTGATGGCCACGTCGGCGGGCAGCAGGCCGCGCAGCTCCGGCAGGCGGGCCCGGATTGCCTCCACCGTGGCCACCGCATTGGCGTCGTTGCGCTTGGTGATCTGCATCACCACCGCGCGCTGGCCGTTGAACCAGGCGGCGGCGTACTTGTCCTGCTGGCCGCCAGTGACCGTGGCGACGTCGGACAGGCGCACCGGCGCGCCATGGCGCACCGCGACCACCAGGCGGGCGAAGTCCGCCGGCGTCTGCAGCGAATCGTTCGCCGTCACCGTCATCTGGGTGGCGCCGTTGCTCAACATGCCCTGGGGCGAGGTGACGTTGGCCGCGCGCAGCGCATTGGCGATGTCGTTGGCGGTGATCCCGGCATGGGCCAGCGCGTCGGTGTCCAGCGCCACGCGCACGGCATGCGGCGTGCCGCCGCCCAGCTGCACCTGCGCCACGCCGGGAATCTGCGCCACCGCCGGCTTGAGCAGCGTGTCGGTGAGGTCGTAGAGCTTGTCGGGCGGCAGGCTGGAGGAGGTGATCGAGACCAGCAGGATGGGGATCTGCGAGGTGTCGAACTTGAAGTACTGGGGCGGGTTGGGCAGGCCCGGCGGCAGGTCGGGCGCGGCGGCGTTGATCGCCGCCTGCACGTCGCGCGCGGCCTGGTCGGCATGGCGGCTCATGTCGAACAGGATCTGGATCTGCGTGCCGCCGTCGTTGGTGCTGGAGCTCATCTGCTTGATCCCGGGGATGCGCCCCAGGTGCCGTTCCAGCGGCGACACCACCGTGCTCGCCATCGTCTGCGCGTTCGCGCCCGGCATCTGCGCGAACACCACCACGCCGGGAAATTCGATCGACGGGAAGGCCGCCACGCCCAGCAGCAGGTAGGCGCAGAAGCCGGCGATGGCCAGGCCGATCGCCAGCAGCGAGGTGCCGGCCGGGCGGCGGATCATCGGCGCGAACAGATTCATGCGGGCCTCTTCCCGCGCACGGCGCGGTGGACATCCATGTGCGGGGCCATGCGCGTGCGGAACGCGACGGCGGTTGCGTCGTGGCGAAGGAACGGGGTCATGGCACCTTTATGCCTGTCCGGCCGGACCCGTGAATGTGCCTGAAGTCCGGCCGTGCCGAAAGGCATGGCCGGGCCTGGCGCGGCCTTCGGCGAGCCGTGGAGCGGCATGAGGCAGCAGCTGCGGGCCGGATAGTTTCGGCCAAGCAAGGCATGGGACGCTTTCCCTGCCGGATACGCCATGTCTCCGCTGTGCCTTCCGGTGGGGGCGAGTCTTGAGTCTGCAGCGTGCGGCAGGTCAACATAATGCAGTAAATATGTGCGATTGGACCGCCAATTATTTCGATTGCGAACATGCGAGCACATCGTCGCGTTTTCTCACAAGTTCAGTCACTTTCCGGCATGTATGTCCGAGGCGCGGCATGAAATTGCCGCAGCACGCAATTTTTTGCGAAACAATGACTGTTATCCATGATTCGCGGGTCCGAAAGATGGCCCATGACACATGGAGGCCGATATGAGGTGGTGTAGGAGCCCCAGATCGGGGGAGAAGCCGATGTCTGCAACATGCGCTCATAAGTTCTTATAAGTAAATAGTTTATTCGCAGTCTGCAACTTGTGCGCAGGCTTCGGACCTGATGTGTAGGTTCCAAATGACAGACATATGTTCCCTGCACCGAAATAAGTCGTCGGGAAATGGCGAAAGATATTGCTTTCGCAAGAACTTGCCATTTTAGATGGCTGTATAACAATTGCTAAGAAAGTGTTGACAGTCACATTCGGACAAACTAAGTTCGGCCAAGAGAGGGTCCGGGGGTTGATGGTGGGAGTCTGCGCCAGGAATTCGAGGTGAACATGCGTATGGATGGCATTCACTTTATGAATCCATGTGGACGGGTTTCAAATCCAAACGGATTCCTCGCGATTATCGCCATTACCTGCCTGAACTGGTTGGCGTAGTCATTATCTAGTTGCCCTCAATTGGGCTGTTTCCGGGGAGATACAAATGAACAAGCACATGGCGCGGGGTTGCCTTTACCGCCGCAACGCCTTGACTGCCGCCTTGGCCGTGAGCCTGGGCTTCACCAGCTTGGCCTATGGCCAGGCCACGACAGGCTCGATTATCGGTACCGCCCCGGTGGCGGCTGGCGAAACAGTCAGGGTTGTCAACAACCAAACCGGATTTACCCGTGAGGTGCCGGTCGACAGCAGTGGCCGCTACAGCGTCACCAACCTGCCGCTAGGCGGCGACTATACGGTGTCGCTGATCAGCAATGGCCAGACGGTCTCGTCACAGAACCATGTGGCGGTGAGCGTTGGTGGTGCCGCTCAAGTGCCGTTTGCCTCCTCCAAGAATGTGGAGAACCTGTCTGGCGTCACGGTCATGGCCAACGCACTTCCCGCGATCGACGTGTCCTCGACCCGCCAGACCTCCGTGATCACCGCCCAGCAGTTGAAGCAGCTGCCGTTGGCACGCAATGCCGAATCCATCGCCGTGCTGGCACCCGGTGTCGCCGGCGGCAACGCCAGCCTAGGTACTGGCCCAGCCGGGACGCCGCTGATCTCCTTCGGCGGCGATTCGACGGCGGAGAACGCCTACTACGTCAACGGCTTCAACACCACCGACCCGGTGGGCAATGCGGGCGGCATCGCCCTGCCGTACTTCGCCATTGCCGAGCAGCAGACCATCACGTCCGGCTACGGTGCCGAATACGGCCGCTCCACCGGCGGCGTGATCAGCCAGATCGGCCACCGCGGCGGCAATGATTTCCACGCTGGCGTCTATGTCACCTGGGCACCGAGCTGGGCGCGAAGCACCTACGACAACATCTACTATGCAAACCCGGCGTCGACGACGGCAGGGCAGCAACCTGGCGACATATTCGTCAATCGCCACAAGAACAAGGACTGGAGCACGGTCTATGACGCCTACATTTCAGGTCCGCTGATCAAGGACAAGCTGTTCTTCTACCTCACGGCCGAAGCCCAGCACGACAGCAGCAAGTCCACCGGCTCGGTCAACTCGCCGTACTACAACTCGCGCAGCACCAGCCTGCCCAAGCTCTACGGCAAGTTGGACTGGAACATCAATGACAGCAACGTTCTTGAGGCTACCTACGCCTCGAGCAAGGCCGAAGATCTCTCGAACAACGCCTACAACTACGACTACAGCACGAATGCCGTAGGCAGCTTCAACAGCATCAACAACCCGCTGTACTCGAGCAAGTTCGACATCGGCATCCTGAAGTACACCTCGTACATCACCGACAACCTCACGCTGAGCGTGCTGGCCGGCAAGATGAAGAGCACGTACTACAGCCAGCAATTGACCTATCCGGGCTTCGATCTGTTACTGGCGGGCGTGTCTGGCGTGGGAAGCCAGAACCCGACCGTGCCGGGTTCCGGCAACACGAACAACAACGCGTTGACCATCCCCTCTCCGGACCACCGATCCACCGAAAACAACTTCCGCCTGGACCTGGACTGGAAGCTGGGCGACCACGACGTGAAGTTCGGCGTGGACAACATGCGCAGCACGGATATCAGTGACGGTAGCCAGAGCGCCGGCCCGGGGTATTACTGGATCTACGGCAAGCAAGGCTCGAAGAACTTCTCCAAGCCCACCCTGTCGTGCAACGCGTTGGGCCAGTGCGTCGCCAACCCGATCAACTACCCCAATGGCGGCGCGGTAGGTACCGGCGACGATGCCGCCAGCTACTACGTCGTGAAGCGGACGTATGGCGGCGTGGCCTCGTTCACGGTGGAGCAAAAGGCGCAATACGTCGAGGACAACTGGCAGGTTACGCCCAACCTGCTGCTGAACCTCGGCCTGCGCAACGACCAGTTCACCAACTACAGCGCTGGCAACCAACCCTACATCCGGGAAACCTCGCCGCAGTGGCAGCCGCGCCTGGGCTTCAGCTGGGACATCTTCGGCGACAGCAGCGCCAAGTTGTACGGCAACGTGGGGCGTTACTACCTCGCCCTGCCCACGGGCCTCGGCGTACGCATGGCAGGCGCCAATGCCTACCTCAACGAGTACTACACCTATGCGTCCATCGATGCGAACGGCATCCCGCAGGGCCTGACCCAGGTTCCCACGACTGCGACGCCTTATTCGCCTGATGGCGAGTACGGCACACCGAAGGACCCGAAGACGATTGCCGCCTCGGATCTGAAGCCGATGTACCAGGATGAGTACGTGCTGGGCTTCCAGAAGTCGTTCAACGCATTCGGCCAGTCGCTGGTCTGGACCTCGCAGGCGACCTACTCGAGGATGAACAACATCATCGACGATACCGGTACGGTCACCGAGCCTGCCGATGCGCTTGACAGCGCGTTCCAGACGGACATCCTGGTCAACCCAGGCCGCAGCAACAAGGTGCGCTACCTGGCGACCGACGGCACCTACAAGACCTACACATGGAACCCGCATACGGTGACCGGTGGATACGTCACGGGCTTCCCGGCTGCATTCCGCAAGTACTACAGCCTGGAAGAAGCCCTTGAGCATCCGTGGGATGGCAAGTGGATGGGCAAGATCGACTACGTGTTCGCCAAGAGCTACGGCACCACGGAGGGCCCGACTTATTCGCCGCTTGGACAGGTCTCCAATGCTTCGGCCGCTGCGGGTGGCGGCCAGTCCGCCTCGATCAGCGAAGCCTGGGATTTCCCGGAACTGATGCAGTACTCGAACGGCGAATTGCCCAACTCGCATCGCCACACGCTGAAGGCCTACGGCACCTACTCGATTACCCCCGAGTGGCTGGTCAGCGGTCTGTACATCATCCAGTCGGGTGCGCCTATCACCTGCCTGGGCGCCTGGGGCCCGGACCAGATCGATGCGGAAGGCTACGGCGAGGCCTACCACTGGTGCGATGGCAAGCCGTCGCCTCCGGGCAGGGCCGGTCATCTGCCGTGGACCCATCAGCTCGACCTCTCGGTCAGCTACATCCCGGAGTGGGCCGGCAAGCACCTGACTCTCCAGGTGCAGGTCCAGAACGTGTTCAACGAGCAGAACACCACGGCTTACACTGTTACCCACGATGGCGTGGGCGGCGCACCGGATCCCACGTACAAGCTGCCTATCGGCGGTGTGACGGGCTATGCGGTGGAGCTCCCGCGGTACGCGGAGTTCAGCGTCAAGTACGACTGGTAAGCAACAATCTCCACGCAATGCTGCCACAGCGGCAGCATTGCGTGGTGGATGAAAACGGACAAGGCCGCCGGGCAACCGGCGGCCTTGTCCGTTTCAGCGCGCCAAGCGCTCTCGCAACGGCTGCAACCATTCCAGATAGGGCGCACTATGCGCCGTGCCGGCGCGGATAGGTTCGCGCACCTGCGCCGCACTGGCCGTGCTGAGCACCTCGCGTTTGGTCTGGTGGGGCGCGAGGCAGGCGGAATCGAAGTCCAGTTCGCAGAATGCCAGCAGGCGGCGGATCTGCACCTCGGGTTCCCGCACCAGGGTTTCGTAGGGGTAGTCGAGTACGTGTCTAGGGTGGCGCGCCAGCCAGAACGCGCTGAGGCGCTCGTAGTCGCGGTAGTACTCCGCCATCTCGCCGAGGTCGTAGCTGTAATGCACGCCGTGCCGGAACAGGTGGCGGTAGCAGGAGAAGCAGGTTTCCACCGGATCGCGGTGGCAGTGGATGATCTTTGCCCCAGGCAGCATGAGGCGGACCGCGCCCAGTAGCGGCCAGTTGGCGACGTTCTTGTCCGTAAAGCGAGGGTGTTGCTCGCGCCAGCGCGCGGTGCGGGCGAGGTAGTCCCGGCCCAGCCGTTGCCAGTCGTCGTCGGTGGCGGCGGGGACCCATTGCGGGAAGGGCTGCCCGCGGCGGCGCGATTCGTCTTCGATGACTTGGGGTAGGTCGGGGATCTCGTTGGCGCCCGCGACGTCGGGATGGGTCGCGAGGATATGCTCGACCAGCGTGGAGCCCGAGCGCGGCATGCTGGCGATGAAGATGACTTCGTGGCCCAGCGCGGAGTCCAGCGGTGCAGGCAGCGGGGCGCTGAAGGCTTCCATGATGCGGTCGATCTGCGTGCGCTCGGCGGCAGCGTTCCACTCCACCTGGCGCCGCTTGTCCGCGTTTGCCTGGCGCAGCGCTTCGAAAGCGTTGGCGTAGTCGTGCTGGTCTTCCAGCGCCCGGAACAGGCTGAAGCCGAGCAGCACCCGCGTCTCGGAAGCCAGGTTGGGCTGACGCAGGGCGCGGCGGATCAGGTCGATGTCGGCAGGTCCCAGCGACTCGGTCTTGAGGTTGGCCAGGCCGTGCCAGGCCTCGGCGCACTCCGGATGCCTGCTCAGCACGTGACGGTACTCCGCCACGGCACGCGGGATGTCGCCTTGCATGGTGGCGATGTCGGCCACGCCGATGCGGGCCAGCGCGTGCCCCTCGTCCAGCGCCAGCGCGCGGCGGAAGGCCTGGTCGGCTTCCCGCGATTGCCCGCGCTGCTTCAGTGCCTTGCCGAGGTTGTACCAGGGGGCGGACTGTTGTGGCGCCAGCTCGCAAGCCCGCTGCAGGTGGTCCAATGCTTCGTCCAACGCGCCGGCATCATGCAGGGCACAGCCCAGATACATCCGCATGTTGGCATCCGCCGGGCGTTGCACGGCGGCCTTGCGCAGGAAGCCGATCGCCTTGCCGGCATCGCCGCGCATCAGCAGGGCAAGCCCATACATGAATTGCGCATCGGCGAGGTTTGGTGCAAGGGCTAGCGCCTTCGTCAGCGCTTTTTCCGCCAGGTCTGGCTGCCGTTGGTTGATTGCCCGGCCGGCTTCAGCGAGCCATTGGCGAACGGATGGCGGTAGCGGCTGGGACATGGTCGAAAATCCGGGTGGAATGCCGCCGGGCGACGATCATGCCCTGGCGTGGATGCACATCGCGCAGAAGTGTTCCAGAACGAAGGCCGGGCTGCATCAGGCCGGGCAATCAATCCGTCTGCAACTCCGCCACGAAGTCGTAGATATCCCCGCGATACCAGGACGTGGTGAATTCCACCACGCGGCCGTCGTCGAGGAAGGCGCGGCGCTCGATGTTGAGGCCGGCGCTGCCGGGGGGCACGTGCAGCAGGCGGGCGTGGCGGGCGCCGAGCAGCACGGCGCGCAGCCGCTGCAGCGCGCGGCGCGGGCGGCAGCCGCGGGTCTCCAGCGCCTCGTAGAGCGAGTCGTGCACCAGCATGGGATCGGGCAGCACGCTGGCCGGCACCACGGTGCGCTCGATCGCCAGCGGTTCGTCGCCGGCGTAGCGCACGCGGTGCAGGCGCACCACCTGCACGCCGGGCGACAGGTTCAGCGCCATCGACTCCTCCGGCGTCACCTCGCCCACGTCGCGCTCGAAGAATTCCGAGCGCGGGTCGAGGCCGCGCGCGCGCAGGTCCTCGGTGAAGCTGGTCAGGCGCGACATCGGCTTGATGATGCGCTCGGCCACGAAGGTGCCGGCGCCGTGGCGCTGGGTCAGCACGCCTTCCTCGACCAGGCCGGCGATGGCCTTGCGCACGGTGACGCGCGACAGGCTCAGGGTCTGCGCCAGGTCGCGTTCGCTGGGCAGGGTCTGGCCGGGTTCGATCGCGCGGTGCTCGATCACGTTGCGGATCGCGCGTCGCAGGCGCAGGTAGGCCAGCGGCTGGTGCGCGGCCGTGTCGCGGCAGAGGCGGCGGTATTCGTCGGCGAGTGCGCTGTGCATGGAGGCCTGTTCCTCATCGGCGCCGTGCCTGACGGGGCCGTCCGGGTCGCCGGCCGCGGGGCGGACGGGGCGACGCCTACCATACCAATGGCGCACCACTGGGACAACTCGGGCCTTGGCGGCGGCTTTCCGTGACGATCCCTTTTTCCGAAAGGGCATATGAATTCGTATGCAGCGGACTGGTCTTGTCTGGTATGACATTGGTACGATCGAGGTTCCACCCACCTGCTCACTCGCACGAGGTGCGCCGTGACTCCATCCTCCCTGCCGGTCGATCCGTTCGACCTGGTGATCTTCGGCGGCACCGGCGACCTGGCCGTGCGCAAGCTGCTGCCGGCGCTGTTCCACCGCTACCTGGCCGGGCAGATCCGCGCGGGCAGCCGGGTCGTGGGCGTGGCCCGCGAGCCGCTGGACGACGAGGGCTACCGCGCCCTGGTGCGCGAGGCGCTGGGCAAGGCGGCCGACGACACGCCGGAACAGCGCGACGCCTTCCTCGCCCTGGTCGGCTACCGCGCGCTGGACGCGCGCAGGGACGAAGGCTGGGACGGCCTCGCCGACTTGCTCGGCGAGCGGCCGGACAACATCCGCGTGTTCTACCTGTCCACCTCGCCCGAGCTGTTCGTGGACATCTGCGAGCGCCTGGGCCGGCAGGGCCTGAACCAGGGCAAGGCCCGCGTGGTGCTGGAGAAGCCGATCGGCCGCGACCTGGCCAGCGCGAACAAGATCAACGACGACGTGGGCCGCGTGTTCGCCGAGTCGCAGACCTACCGCATCGATCACTACCTCGGCAAGGAAACGGTGCAGAACCTGCTGGCGCTGCGCTTCGGCAACGCGCTGTTCGAGCCGCTGTGGAACGCCGGCCACATCGACCACGTGCAGATCACCGTGGCCGAGACGCTGGGCCTGGGCCGCCGCGCCGGCTACTACGACCGCGCCGGCGCGCTGCGCGACATGGTGCAGAACCACATGCTGCAGCTGCTGTGCATGGTGGCGATGGAACCGCCCGCCTCGCTGGCGCCCGATGCCGTGCGGGACGAGAAGCTGAAGGTGCTGCGCGCGCTCCGGCCCATCGACGCCGGCAACGCCGCCCAGCTCACCGTGCGCGGCCAGTACCGCGCCGGCGCCTCCGAAGGCCAGGGCGTGCCGGGCTACCTGGAGGAGCTCGACGGCGGCAAGTCCGACACCGAGACCTTCGTGGCGCTGAAGGCCGAGATCGGCAACTGGCGCTGGGCCGGCGTGCCGTTCTACCTGCGCACCGGCAAGCGCCTGCCCGAGCGGGTGTCCGAGATCGTGGTGGCGTTCAAGCCGGTGCCGCATTCCATCTTCGAGGGCAGCGCCGGCCCGCTGGGGCAGAACCGGCTGGTGCTGCGGCTGCAGCCCGACGAGGGCGTGAAGCTGTGGCTGACCATCAAGGATCCCGGCCCGGGCGGCCTGCGCCTGCGCCACGTGCCGCTGGACATGAGCTTCGCCGAGGCCTTCGGCGTGCAGCAGCCGGACGCGTACGAGCGGCTGATCCTCGACGTGGTGCGCGGCAACCCCACCCTGTTCATGCGCCGCGACGAAGTGGAGGCGGCCTGGCGCTGGGCCGGCCCGATCCTGGCCGCCTGGGCCGCCAGCGGCGAGCCGCCGCGGCCCTACACCGCCGGCAGCTGGGGCCCCAGCGCCGCGGTGGCGCTGATCGAGCGCGACGGCCGCACCTGGCACGAGGACGAGGGCTGATGCCCGACGCGCCCGCCCTGCATCGCTACGACGACGGCGAAGCGCTGGCCGAGGCGCTGGCCGCGCGGGTCGCCGGCCAGTTGCGCGCCGGCCTGGTCGGCCGCGGCGCCGCCGTGCTGGCGGTATCCGGCGGCAGCACGCCGAAGCGTTTCTTCGAGCGCCTTTCGCAACAGCCGCTGGACTGGGCGAGCGTCGCCGTGACCCTGGTGGACGAACGCTGGGTGCCGGAAAGCAGCGAGCGCTCCAACGCGCGGCTGGTGAAGGCGCACCTGCTGCAGCACGCGGCCGCGGCCGCGCGCTTCGTGCCGCTGTACGCCGAGGCGCCCACGCCGGAAGCGGCGATGCCGGCGCTGCGCGCCCGCGTCGCCACGCTGCCAGCCCCCTTCGACGCGGTGGTGCTGGGCATGGGCGGCGACGGCCACACCGCCTCGTTCTTCCCCGGCGGCGACCGCCTCGCCGAGGCGCTGGACCGCAAGGGTGCCGCCCGCGTGCTGCCGATGCGCGCGCCCGGCGCCGGCGAGCCGCGGATCACCTTCACCCTGCCCGCGCTGCTCGACAGCCACGCGCTGTTCCTGCACATCGAAGGCGAGGCCAAGCGCGCGGTACTGGATGCCGCGTGCGCGCCCGGCAGCACGCTGCCGGTGGCCGCGGTGCTGCGCGCCGCGCCGACGCTGGAAACCTTCTGGTGTCCGTGATGGGTATCCCCGGAATCCGCACGGACGAGACCTTCCCCGCACCCTGCCCGACTGGCGGCCGCGCCCGGTACCGCGCGGCCAGGAGTTCCGCATGACCACCCTGCACCCCGTCGTCGCCGACGTCACCGCCCGCATCGCCGGGCGCAGCCGCGCCCGCCGCGACGCCTACCTGGCGCGCATCGACGCCGCGCGCGGCGACGGCCCGCACCGCCGCCAGCTCTCCTGCGGCAACCTCGCGCACGGCTTCGCCGCCTGCGGCGCCGACGACAAGGCCGCGCTGCGCGCCGGCGCCGTGCCCAACCTCGGCATCGTCACCGCGTACAACGACATGCTCTCGGCGCACCAGCCCTACGAGCACTACCCCGAGCTGATCCGCCGCGTGGCGCGCGAGGCCGGCGTCACCGCGCAGGTGGCGGGCGGCGTGCCGGCGATGTGCGACGGCGTCACCCAGGGGCGCGCCGGCATGGAGCTTTCGCTGTTCTCGCGCGAGGTGATCGCGATGGCCACCGCGGTGGCGCTGTCGCACGACATGTTCGACGCCGCGCTGTTCCTCGGCATCTGCGACAAGATCGTGCCGGGCCTGATGATCGGCGCGCTGAGCTTCGGCCACCTGCCCGCGGTGTTCGTGCCGGCGGGGCCGATGCCCAGCGGCATCTCCAACGACGCCAAGACCGCGGTGCGCCAGCGCTACGCCGAGGGCAAGGCTACCCGCGCCGAGCTGCTGGAGGCCGAGGCCGCCTCGTACCATTCGCCGGGCACCTGCACCTTCTACGGCACCGCCAACTCCAACCAGATGCTGATGGAGATCATGGGCCTGCACCTGCCGGGCGCCAGCTTCGTCAATCCGAACACGCCGCTGCGCGACGCGCTGACCGAGGCCGCGGTGCGCCGCGCCGCGGCGCTCACCGCGCAGGGCGACGAGTACACCCCGCTGGGCCGCATGTTCGACGAGCGCAGCGTGGTCAACGGCGTGGTCGGCCTGCATGCGACCGGCGGCTCCACCAACCACCTGCTGCACCTGGTGGCGATGGCCGCCGCCGCCGGCATCGTGCTCACGCTGGAAGACTTCGACGCGCTGTCCGGCGTGGTGCCGCTGATGGCGCGCGTCTACCCCAACGGATCGGCCGACGTGAACCATTTCCACCAGGCCGGCGGCATGCCGTTCCTGATCGGCTCGCTGGTCGACGCCGGCCTGCTGCACGGCGACGCGCACACCGTGTGGGGCAAGGGACTGGACGCCTACCGCCGCATGCCCGCGCTCGATGGCGCCGGCAAGCTGACCTGGAACGAAGTCACCGCCAGCGGCAACCTCGACGTGCTGCGCCCGGCCACGGAACCGTTCCGCGCCGACGGCGGACTGCGCGTGCTCAAGGGCAACCTCGGCCGCGCGGTGATCAAGGTGTCCTCGGTGCCGGGCGACCGGCTGGTGATCGAGGCGCCGGCGGTGATCTTCCACCACCAGGACGAGGTGAAGGCCGCCTTCGACCGCGGCGAGCTGGACCGCGATTTCGTCGCCGTGGTGCGCTTCCAGGGGCCCAAGGCGATCGGCATGCCCGAGCTGCACAAGCTCACTCCCGTGCTGGGCGTGCTGCAGGCACGCGGGCGCCGCGTGGCGCTGGTCACCGACGGGCGCATGTCCGGCGCCTCCGGCAAGGTGCCGGCGGCGATCCACGTCACCCCCGAGGCGATCGACGCCGGCCCGCTCGGCAAGCTGCGCGACGGCGACATCATCAAGCTCGACGCCATCGCCGGCACGCTGGAGGCCAGGGTCGACGCCGCCGAGTGGGCCGCGCGGCCGCAGGCGCACGCCGACCTTTCCGCCAGCCACGTGGGCATGGGGCGCGAGCTGTTCGCCCCCCTGCGCAACGCGGTGGGCTCGGCCGACGCCGGCGCCACCATCTTCGCCAGGCACGACCGCCACCACGCCGCCGACGCCTGAACCCGGAACCCAGACGAGCCATTGCCATGACCCCGCAGGAAACCAAGCAGCAGCAACTCGCCGACATCCTCGCGCTCGCTCCGGTGGTGCCGGTGGTGATCGTCGACGAGGTGGCCCATGCCGTGCCGATGGCGCGCGCGCTGGTCGCCGGCGGCATCCGCAGCATCGAGGTGACGCTGCGCACGCCGGCCGCGCTGGACGCGATCCGGGCCATCGCCGCCGAAGTGGAGGGCGCGGTGGTGGGCGTCGGCACGGTGCTCGACGGCTACCAGCTCGAAGCCGCGCGCCAGGCCGGCGCGCGCTTCGCGGTGTCGCCCGGCGCCTCGCCCAAGCTGCTCGACGCCGCCGACGCCGGCGAGCTGCCGCTGCTGCCCGGCGTGGCCACCGCGGGCGAGGCGATGAGCCTGCTCGAACGCGGCTACCGTCACCTGAAGCTGTTCCCCGCCGTGCCCGTGGGTGGGGCGAAGCTGCTCGGCGCCTGGGCCAGCCCGTTGCCGCAGATCCGCTTCTGCCCCACCGGCGGCATCAGCCTCGCCAGCGCACCGGATTTCCTCGCCCTGCCCAACGTCGTCTGCGTGGGCGGTTCCTGGCTCACCCCGAAGGACAAGCTGCAGTCCGGCGACTGGTCCGGCATCGAGCAGCTGGCGCGCGAGGCGGCGGCGCTGCGCCCCCTGCGCGCCTGATCGCGCGTACCGCCATGCCGGCGCCGGTGGCGCCGTCGTTCGACGGCGGCCATAGGGCCCTGCCGTCGGATACGTCATCCCGACGTAGGCCGCTGTCGCACTGAACCGTTTCGGGCACCCGCAGCCGTGCGGGGCGCGCGTCGGCCTCACCCTCTTGCCTGTCATTCCGGCGCAGGCCGGAATCCAGTGATTGCACGGCCCGGTCGGGCGCGGCCGTTACGGGATGACCGGTCCTTCGTCGGCTGAAAAGCGCCTCCGGCCCGTGCCGGGGCGGCGGGCTGGGCGGTTCGCGGAGCCGATGGCCGTCCGTCCGGAATCAAGTTGCCGCTTCCGGCCTCCTCGCGGGCCGACCCCCGTTCGCCCACCGAACTGTCTTCTGCCTCACAGCTTCGCGCATCGAAAAGACAGCGCTGGTATTTTTGATTGACAGCGCTTGTACTTTGAGACTAGCGTCGTTGGCGCCAGGCACCCCGCGTGCCAAGGCGCGCCGCTGCGAGGGGAGGGAGGCAGGCCCGTCCGATGGCCTGTCCGCGCTGCGCCCGGCGATTTCCGTGTGGCCGCAGACCGGGTGGCCCCTGCCCGGCTGTCGCGAAGTCATGAAAAGCGGTTCCGGCATGGATGCGCCATGGCGCTTGCCCACGTGGCCGCCCGGAGCGGGGCTATGCAATCGCCGCTGACCATCATCGATTTCATCCGAAGCGGAGGAGACAGCCATGCAGAAGAAGAAAGGATCGGCGACCTGGCCCATGCTGGCCCTGGGCTCGCTGGGCGCGGCGATCGGCGCGACGTTTTCCACCACCGCGCTGACGCTGCTGCCGGTGCAGGCGGTGCACGCGCAGACGACCTGCGCCGCCGCCTGGAACGCATCGTCGGTGTACACCAAGGGAAACACCGCCAGCGAGAACGGCATCGACTACGTGGCCAACTGGTGGACGCAGGGCGACGACCCGGCCACCCACAACGGCGGCGCCGGCAGCGGCCAGCCGTGGACGGCCACCGGCAGCTGCGGCGGATCGCCGGCGCCCACCCCGACGCCCACGCCGGCACCCACGCCCACGCCGGCACCCGCGCCATCGCCGGCGCCGGCGACGAGCTACGGCGCCACCGCCCAGGCGGGCGGCGTGGTGCAGTTCTACGCCGATGGCGGCACGTGGGCCGACGTGCACTACAGCGTCGCCGGCGGCGGCCAGCTCAACGTGCGCATGGCCAACAGCGGCACCGACAACACCTACCAGATCTCCGGCCTCTCCAGCGGCGAGGAAGTGAGCTACTGGTTCACCATCGGCCAGAGCGACGGCTCGGCGGTGGACACGCCTGCGCAAACCTTGACCTACGCGGCGCCCGCGCCCGCGCCGACGCCTTCGCCGACGCCCACACCCTCGCCCAGCCCGGTATTCCCGGCGGCCGGCACCACCTTCAACCTGGTCAACGGCACCGGCGGCGCGTACCAGGACAACCAGATCTACTGGACCATGGTCGGCCAGGACCCGGCCCATCCGGGCACCTTCGTGCACGTCGACTGCAGCGGCGCCCTCATTCCCATGGCGCCCGGCGACAACGGCGAGCTGAGCAAGAACGGCCAGAACTACGCCGACTATTCGATCCCGTTCTCGCAGTGCAAGTCGTTCACGGTGCCGCAGATCCTCTCGGCGCGGATCTACCTGAGCGTGGGCAGCCCCATGTTCATCCAGGCGGTGGGCAACCCGGTGTACGGCTATACCGGTCCCAACATCGACAACCCCACCGACCCGAACATCGACGTGACCTACGACTTCGTGGAAGTGAACATCGACGCCACCAACTTCTACGGCAACACCACGCGCGTCGACCAGTTCGGCTTCCCGGTTCGGCTGCGGCTGCAGGACGCGGGCGGCTACGACCGGACCGTGGGCGAAACGGAAACCCGCGCGGCACTGTTCCAGGAGTTCGTGGCGCAGGTGCCGCAGCCCTTCCAGTCGCTGGCCCAGGTGCAGGCGCCCTACCGCATCGTGGCGCCGGCGCACGGCGCTTTCGGCAGCGGCGGCGCCCAGGCCACCTACCTGGACAGCTACATCCAGTCCGTCTGGAACCAGTACCGCAGCCAGTCGCTGGTGTTCAGCGATGCCCAGGGCACCTTCACCGGCCACGTCGTCGGCAACCAGTTCGTGTTCACCGACGGCCAGGGCACGTACTACATCAACAACGTGCCGACCACGCAGGAGGTGCTGCTGGGCAACGGCGTGTTCAACGACGCCAGCAATGCCGCGCCGGGCGTCGCGACGGCCAAGCAGTTGCAGATCCAGGCGCAGCTGGACGCCGCCCTGAACCGCCACGTGGCCGAGAACGCGGCGAACTGGGATACGGCGGCGAACTTCTACGGCAGCGCGCCGACCAACGCCTACTCCGCGTTCTGGCACGCGCACAGCATCGACGGGCTCACCTACGGCTTCCCGTACGACGACGTGCGCGGTTTCAGCTCCTCGCTGATCGGCACCCATCCCGACGTGGCCACGATCACGGTGGGCTGGTGATCCATCGCCGGCAGGCCCCGCGCGGCGGGACCTGCCGGCATCGACCATTCACGCGGGCGCCGGCGCCGGCGCGCCGATGCCGCGCAGGGACGGGCTGGTCATGCAGGACAGCGCGATCGTCGTCAGCGCGAGGCCGGCGCCCGCGAACAGCGCGGGCAGGGGCATGAGCTTCAACAGGCTGCCGGCGATCGCCGCGGACAGCGGGCCCAGGCCCATGAAGGTGAACATCAGCACGCTCATCGTGCGACCCATCATCGCCGGCGCGACGCGACGCTGGATCCAGCTGACGATGGCGATCTGCACGATGCCGGCGAGCACGCCGGTGGCGGCCAGCAGGGCCGCGCCCACCGCCGTGGAGTGGTCCCAGGCGAGCGAGGCCAGCGCCAGGCCGGCGAGACTGTCGATGCCCAGCACCATCAGGCCGAGCCGGCCGCGCGCCAGCCGGCTGACCTGGCCGGAAAGGAAGCCGCCCACCAGCATGCCGCCGCCGTTGGCGGTCATCAGGATGCCGAGCGAAGCCGCGCCCAGGTCCAGCCGCGTGTCGGCCAGCACCGGCAGGCCCACCTGCAGCGGACCGCCCACGAACACCGAGACCGCCGCCGCGTACAGCATGAAGGCGCGCAGCGGCAGGTCGGCCCAGATCGTGCGCAGGCCGGCGGCCACGTTGGCGAACACGCCCTGCGCCGGGGCGCGTTCGTGGCCGTCGCCGCGGACACGGATCAGCAGCAGTGCAGACAGCGAGCAGGCGAAGCTCAGCGTGTCGATGCCGAACGCCATGCCGAGGCCGCGTGCGTCCAGCATGCCGTGCGCGGCGTTCGCCGCGGCGCCGGTGCCGATCACCAGGCCCGCCAGCGCCGGTCCCACGAACAGGCTCAGCTGGCGCGCGCCCATCATCAGCGCGTTCGCCGGCTGCAGCTGTTGCGATGGCACCAGCCGGGTCAGCAGCGTGGAGCCGGCCGGGTAGGCGAAGGCGGTGGACAGGCCGATGCCCAGCGCCAGCGCGTAGACCATCGGCATGCGGATCGCGCCGGCGAACACCAGCACGGTCAGCAGGCCGACCAGCAGGGCGTTGACCGCGCGCGCCCAGAGCAGCACGCAATGCGGCGACAGGCGGTCCACCACCGCGCCGCCGACCAGCATGAAAGCCGCGCGCGGCAGCGCCATCGTGGCCAGCACCAGGCCGAGCGCGGCGGGGCTGCCGGTGAGCTTGAGTACCAGCCACGGCAGGGCGACCAGGGTGAACTGGTCGCCCAGGGCGGAGATCGCGCCGCCGCCGAACAGCAGGCGGAAATCGTGCAGGGCGAGCGGCGAGACGCGGGGTGGGGAAGGCATGGGGAATTTTCCGGATGGCGTGTGCGGGTGGAGGTTCAGCCGGCCTCGGCCTGGGCGTCGCGCGCGATCGCGGCGAGCCGCCGAGCGTGCTCGCGCACGTCCTTCGGCCAGCCGCGGGTGAGGCGGTTGAAGGCGTCGCGGTCGCCGCGCCACAGCGCGCGCGAGGCTTCCTCGTAGCCGGCGAGGTCGCCCGCGACCACGCGCATGAAGCGGTCGGCGGCTTCGCCGGCGAGGCGCGCGCGGTCCTTCGCTGTGCTGCTGCGGCGCGCTTCCTCCACCAGCTTGCGCAGCGTGGCCGAGGCGCCGCCGGGCTGGCTGTTCAGCCAGTACCAGTGGCGCGGCAGCAGGGTCACCTCGCGCGCCACCACGCCGAGCCGGGGGCGCCCCGCGCCGCGCGGCGCATCGTTGCCCGCCGCCGGCTGCAGGCGGGCCAGCACCTCGTCGGCGTTGCCGCGGAAGTCGATCTCCATCGTCTGCCCGGTGGCGTCGTCGAAGACCAGTGGCGTATGGGTCGGGTGCCTGTCGAGCAGGCGCCTCACCGCCAGCGCCACCTCGGCGAGCGTGCCGGAGGCGACCAGCGCATGGCCGTCGAAGGCGGTGCAGGTGGGGGTGTCGTGCGTGGGCATGGCGGAATTCCGGGTTCGACCGGCCGCCTATTTTGCCCGGGTCAAAAACATTGTCAATAACACCCGGGCAAAATAATGGGTTCCCGGGTGCGGCGATGTCTAGCTGTCGCGCAGGCGAAGCATGCAAAGCGCTTCGTCGTGGAATAGGCCGTCGATCGCCAGCGCGGCAGGCTCCACGCCGTAGGTCTCGAACCCTGCGGCGCGATACAGCGCGAGCGCCGCCGCGTTGGAGGCGTTGACGCCCAGCTTGAGCTGGCGCACGCCGCGGGTGGCCCGCGCCTGCGCGATGGCCGCGTGCAGCAGGGCGCGGCCGACACCGCGCCGCCGGTGCGCCGGGGCGACGTACAGGCCGGCCAGTTCCATCGCGTGGCGCAGCTTGGCGCGCTGCGGATGGAGGACACCGACGAAGCCCGCCAATACGTCGCCCTCGAAGGCGCCGAGCATGCGCACGGAACCGTCGGCGGCCACCAGCCGGGCGGCCACCTCGGCAATGTCGCGCCCGGCTTCCTCGTCGTGGCTGGCGCTGAAGGCGGCCGGGCTCTCGCGCAGCGCGAGCAGCCGCAGCGCCTGGTAGGCCGGGGCGTCGGCGGGGGTGAGCGGCCTGATCTGCATGGCGGGTTCCGGGCGTGGTCGCGTGGATGCTTCCACGCCACCGCCGGCGCGGCAAGCGCGCAACCGGTGTACGCTCGCCAGCCGTTTCGCTGTGGAATCCCGCGATGGTCTACGTGCTGCTGAGCGTGCTGTGCAGCGTGCTGGTGTCGGTGCTGCTGAAGCTGGCGCGGCGGGCCGGCGTCGACGTGGGCCAGGCGGTGGCGTGGAACTACGTCGTCGCCGCCGCGCTGGCGGCGCTGGTGCTGCGGCCGCCGCTGGATGCGCTGCGCCAGCCGGGCGCGCCGTGGCTGGCGCTGGCCGGGCTGGGCGTGCTGCTGCCGACGATCTTCCTGGCGCTGGGCGCCTCGGTGCGGCACGCCGGCATCGTGCGTTCGGACGCGGCGCAACGGCTGTCCCTGCTGGTCTCGCTGCTGGCGGCGTTCGTGCTGTTCGGCCAGCGGCTGGACGCGGCGAAGGCGGCCGGCTGCACGCTGGGCCTGCTGGCGCTGGCCGGCATGGTGTGGCGGACGGAACGCGGCGGCGCGGGCGAGGGCATGGCGCGCTGGGGCTACCCGCTGCTGGTGTTCGCCGGCTTCGGCGCGATCGACATCCTGTTCAAGCGCGTGGCCGCGGCCGGCGTGCCGCTGGGCGCCGCGCTGCTGGCGATGTTCGCGCTGGCGCTGGTGGTGGCGTTCGCGACCGAGCTGGCGCGGCGCACGCGCTTCGGCTGGCGCGGCCTGGCCGGCGGCGTGCTGCTGGGGCTGTGCAACTTCGGCAACATCCTGTTCTACCTGCGCGCGCACCGCGCACTGCCGCACGACCCCGCGCGGGTGTTCGCCAGCATGAACCTGGGCGTGGTGGCGCTGGGCGCGCTGGTCGGCCTGGCGCTGTTCCGCGAGCGGCTGGGGCGCGTCAACCTGGCCGGCCTGGCGCTGGCGCTGCTCGCGGTGGCGCTGCTCACGCGCGGGGCATGACTTCTGGGGTATGAAGGCGGCACTCGGAGGCGCCTAAGCTGCCAGGCTTCCGCGCGTCGTGCGCAGTCCCGAGGAATCCCCACCCATGCGCAAGCTTCCCCTCGCCACGGCCGTGGCCGCCCTGCTGCTCAGCACCGCCGGCATGGCGAGCGACACGCACGACAAGTCGTCACCGGCCGACCAGCACCAGTCCGACGCCGCCCTGGTGCAGCCGCAATCGTCCACCAGCGAGGGCTCGGTGACGGTGGAGGGCAAGCGCATCGCCTACCAGGCCGTGGCCGGCACCCTGGTGCTGCACGGCACCGGCGACAAGGAAGACGAGCCCACGGTAAGCATGTTCTACACCGCCTATTTCAAGAAGGGCGCGCAGGCCGGCCAACGGCCGATCACCTTCGTCTACAACGGCGGCCCCGGTTCGGCCACGGTGTGGCTGCACATGGGCGCGTTCGGGCCGAAGCGCGTGGTCACCAGCGACGACAGCCACACCCCGGCCGCGCCGTACCAGTTGGTCGACAACGACTACAGCCTGCTCGACGCCACCGACCTGGTGTTCATCGACGCGCCCGGCGCCGGCTTCAGCCGGCTGATCGCCGACGACAAGGACCCGGCCAAGCGCGCCAAGCAGATGGAGGAGCGCAAGAAGGCGATCTACGGCGTGGACGGCGACGGCCACGCCTTCGCCCAGTTCATCACCCGGTTCCTGTCGAAGTACGGTCGCTGGAACTCGCCCAAGTACCTGTTCGGCGAAAGCTACGGCACCACCCGCTCGGCAGTGCTGGCGAACGACCTGGAGAACGAGGACAGCGTCGATTTGAACGGCGTGGTCCTGCTTTCGCAGATCCTCAACTTCGACCTCAGCATCGACGGCCCGGAGCGCAACCCCGGCGTGGACCTGGCCTACGAGCTGGCGCTGCCCACCTTCGCCGCCACCGCGTACTACCACCACAAGCTGCCGCAGCCGCCGGCCGACCTGGACAGCTTCCTCAAGGAAGTCGAGGGCTACGCCACCGGCGAATACGCCAGCGCGCTGATGGCCGGCAGCACGCTCGATCCCGCACGCAAGCAGGCTGTGGCCGAGAAGCTGCACCAGTACACCGGCTTGCCGGTGGACTACCTGCTGAAGGCGAACCTGCGCGTCACCGGCGGCATGTTCGAGCACGAGCTGCTGACCCAGGGCGACGAGACCACCGGCCGCCTCGACAGCCGCTTCGCCGGCCCCACGCTCGACCCGATGGGCAAGGAATCGGAATACGACCCGCAGTCCTCGGCGATCAGCTCGGCCTACGTCGCCGCGTTCAACGACTACGTGCGCAAGGACCTGAAGTTCGGCCAGCACCGCAGCTACCGCCTGTTCGCCGACATCGACCACTGGGACATGAAGCACCACCACCACGGCGGCGCGCTCAACGTGATGGGCGACCTGGCGATGGCGATGAAGACCAACCCCGATCTCAAGGTGCTGCTCAACGGCGGCTACTACGACCTGGCCACGCCGTTCTACACCGCGCAGTACGAGATGGAACACCTGCCGATCCCGGCTTCGCTGCAGAAGAACATCTCCTACGCGTGGTACCCCTCCGGGCACATGGTGTACGCGCACCTGCCCTCGCTGCAGAAGCTGCACGACAACGTCGCCCGCTTCATCGAGGCCACCGACAACGTGAAGCACTGAGGCAACCGGCCCGCCCCGCGTCGCGCGGGGCGGGCTGGCGGACGCGGCGGGAGCGTGCTGCAATGGCCGCCCCCGCCGCCCCCGCCGCCCCCGGATGCCTCGCATGCGCGAGCTGATCGACCGCTACCTCGCCGCCTACAACCGCATGGACGTGGACGCCATGCTCGCCGCCGTGCACCGCGAGGTGGTGTTCGAGAACTACACCGCCGGCCGGCTCAGCGTGCGCACGCTGGGCATCGAGGAGCTCCGACGGCTGGCGGAGAATTCGCGCCACCTGTTCTCCGCGCGCCGCCAGACCATCACCGGCTACCACCAGCAGGATGGCACGGCCTACGTGCAGGTCTTCTTCGAAGGCACCTTCGCGGTGGACCTGCCCAACGGCGTGCGCGCCGGCCAGTCCATCGCCATGCCGGGGCGCAGCGAGTTCCGCGAACGCGACGGCCTGCTGGTGCACGTCGCCGACCACAGCGACTGAGCGCATGCCGCCCGAACCCGCCCGTGCCGCCTCTGGCCTGCCCTTCGATGCCGTGCTGTTCGACTGCGACGGCGTACTGGTCGATTCCGAACCCATCGTCAACCGCGTGCTGGCCGAGATGCTCGGCGAGCTGGGCTGGGCGATCAGCCTGGCGGAGACGATGCGCGTGTTCGTCGGCAAGATGGTGCGCGACGAGGCGGCGCTGATCGAGGCGCGCACCGGCGTCGCGCTCACCGAGGCCTGGCTGGAGCAGTTCCGCCAGCGGCGCAACGCGGCGCTGGCGCTGGAGCTGGTGGAAGTCGCCGGCGCCACCGGCGCCGTGCGCGCACTGCATGCGGCGCTGGGTGGCCGCATCGCGGTGGCGTCCGGCGCCGACCGGCACAAGGTCGAGCTGCAGCTGGCGAAGATCGGCCTGCTCGACTGCTTCACCGGCCGTGTCTTCAGTGGGCAGGAACAGCCGCGCGGCAAGCCGCACCCGGACGTGTACCTGGCCGCCGCCGCGGCGCTGGGCGTGCCGCCCGTGCGCTGCGCGGTGGTGGAGGACACCGTCACCGGCGCCCGCGCCGGCCTCGCCGCCGGCGCCACCGTGTTCGGCTACGCGCCGGCTTCCGCCGGCCATGGCCATGCCGACGCGCTGCTCGCCGCGGGCGTGGCGCGGGTGTTCGCCGACATGCGCGGATTGCCCGCCGTGCTGGCGGGCTGGCGACAGGCCTGATCCTCGCCGCGACATCCGCGCCGGCGGCGGACGCCGCGTGGCGCGGGCAAGCATCCGACATGCCATCCGCCGGCCTTTCCGGGTCGAATTGCTCGGTATTGTGAATGCTTTCACATAGATCGATCCACGTCAGTTATGGACCGAGGTGTTTGCCATATATGTTACATATGAAAGCAAATAGTCAGTAACAGAAACTTCCAATTGTTTGACATTTTCTTTTGCTTCGGCCTAGCCTGTGCCTGGCAGGCCCTCGCCTGCCGCGCTTTGGGGAGCGCGCTGCCGAGCCGCCGGAGTCGTCTCCGCGGCGTACACGCATGGGGAGAGCATGGGATGAATTCAGTACGAGCGAGCCGATCGCGTCGCCTGCGGCGCAGCCTGCTGGCGACCGCGCTGGCGCTGGCCGGCACCGGTGCCGCGCTGGCGCAGTCCACCACCGGCAACATCTTCGGCACGGCGCCCGCGACCGCGGGCGAGACGGTGCATATCCGCAACACGTCGTCGGGCCTGGTCCGCGAGGTGCCGGTGGACGCGCAGGGGCGCTTCAACGCGTCGGCGCTGCCGATCGGCAACTACACGGTCAGCCTCATGCGCGACGGTCAGGTGCTGGATGCGCGCAACAACGTGGAGCTGCGCGTGGGCACCAGCACGCAGGTGTCCTTCGCCGAAGCGGCTGCCGCCGCGGCGTCGAACGCGAAGAACCTGGGCGCGATCACGGTCAACGCCAACGCGTTGCCGGCGATCGACGTGACCAGCGTGGACTCGCGCACCGTGGTCACCGCCACGCAACTGGCCAAGCTGCCGCTGGCGCGCAGCGCCGAGGCGGTGGCGATGCTGGCGCCGGGCGTGGTGGCCGGCAGTCCGGCGTTCGGCAGCGCGGTGTCGTTCAGCGGTTCCTCGGTGAGCGAGAACGCGTACTACATCAACGGTTTCGACACCAGCAACCCGCTGACCAACATCGGCGGCATGCAGCTGCCCTACGACGCGATCGAGCAGCAGGAGGTGCTGTCCGGCGGCTACGGCGCGCAATACGGCCGCTCCGACGGCGGCGTGATCAGCCAGGTGGGCAAGCGCGGCACCAACGAGTGGCATTTCGGCGCGCATGTGTCGTGGACGCCACGCTTCCTGCGCGCGGACACGGCCAACACCTACTACGCCAGCGGCGCGAAGAAGGGCCAGCTGTACGGCCGCTACGAGCACAACGGCAGCTGGGACACCGACGTCAGCGGCTACCTGGGCGGCCCGCTGGTCAGGGACAAGCTGTTCCTGTACGCGGCCTACGAGGTGGAGCGCCAGCAGGGCAGCAGCATCGGCAGCATCGGCAGTCCGTACAAGACGCAATACAAGTACCACGACCCGCGCTGGTACGCGAAGGTCGACTGGAACATCAACGACAGCAACATCCTGGAGCTGACCGCGGCCTCGTCCACCACCTCCTACGAGGCCAACCAGTACGACTACGACTACGCCACCGACACGGAAGGCGCCTTCCACGCCCGGAGCGCGCCAACCAAGAACAACAGCAAGATGGGTGTGCTGAAGTACACCGGCTACCTCACCGACAACCTCACGTTGACGGCGCTGTATGGCAAGATGCACCAGATCAACTACACCGACTACCCGGGCTACGACGCGAGCAAGACCTACATCAGCAGCATCACCGCGGAAAACCCGGCGATCGTCGGCAGCAATCCGATCAGGAGCCTGCAGCCGTTCGGCTACATCAACGCCGCCGACGCCGGCAACCGCACCACCAACCTGCGCATCGACCTGTCCTACCGCCTCGGCGACCATACGCTGAGCGCGGGCATCGACAACCAGGTGGCGCGCGCCATCGACCAGGGCGCGACCACCTCCGGCCCGGGCTACTGGTGGATCTACCACAACGCCTCGAACGACCCGACCGCGCCGATCGACCCGGCCAACGGCGTGCCGTCCCCGGTCGGCTATCCCGGCGGCGAGACCGGCTACTACGTCAGCCAATACTCGTATTCCGCCATGGCCTCGGCGCGCACCGTGCAGCGCGCCCAGTACGTCGAGGACGCCTGGCAGGTCGACGACCGCCTGCTGCTGAAGCTGGGCCTGCGCAACGACACCTTCACCAACTACAACGTCAACGGCCAGGCCTACGTGCGGCAGACCAGGCCGCAGTGGGCGCCACGCCTTGGCTTCGCGTGGGACGTGAACGGCGACGCCAGCTTCAAGGTGTTCGGCAATGCCGGCCGCTACTACCTGGCGCTGCCCAACCAGGTGGCGATCCGCGCCGCCGGCGGCAGCCTGTACACCAACCACTACTACACCTACACCGGCATCGGGCCGGACGGCACCCCCACCGGCCTCACCGAGCTGCCGCCGCACCACCCGGTGTCGCCCGACGGCGAGCTGGGCGAGGCGCCGGATCCCGCCACGGTGGCCTCCAGCAACCTGAAGTCGGAATACCAGGACGAGTTCATCCTCGGTTTCCAGAGGCAGCTCGGTCCGGTGTGGGTGTACGGGGTCAAGGGCATGGTGCGCCGGCTGCGCAGCGCCATCGACGACGTCTGCGACACCGACGTGATCCTCGCCACCGCGGCGAAGCAGGGCATCGACGTGGACAACCTGGCGCCGTTGAAAGGCTGCCGCATCTTCAATCCCGGCGTGGCCAACGACTACGTGCTGCAGACCAAGGACGGTGGCCACGAGACCGTGCGCGTCAGCAACGACGACTATGGCTTCCCTCACCTCAAGCGCAACTACTACAGCCTGGAGTTCAAGCTGGAGCATCCGTTCGACGGCACGTGGTACGGCTCCTTCAGCTACCTCTACTCGCGCAGTTACGGCAACACCGAAGGCCAGGTGCGCACCGACGTCAGCCAATCCGACATCTCGGCGACCACGTCGTGGGACAACCCGGCGATCATGGTCTATTCCAACGGCGACCAGGCCAGCGATCGCCGCCACCAGTTCAAGTTCGACGGCTATTACCAGCTGACGGACGAATGGCTGCTGGGCGCGAACGTGCTGGTCTCGTCCGGCGCGCCGAAGAGCTGCCTGGGCTCGTTCGGCTTCGACGACAGCAACCCCGACCCACAGAGCTACGGCTATTCGGCCTACTACTTCTGTGACCACAAGCCCGAGCCGCCGGGCCGGGCCGGGCGCCCGCCGTGGCAGTGGCAGCTCTCGGCCAACGCGGAATACCGACCGGCCTGGGCAGGCAAGAGGCTGGCCTTCGACCTGTACGTGTTCAACCTGCTCAACCAGCAGCGCCCGACCCTGCTCGACTACGGCTGGGGCAGCACCGGCGCGGTGCCGACCGACAGCTACGACCGCGTGATCTACCGCCAGGCGCCGCGCTACGTGCGGCTCGCGGTGAGCTACGACTTCTGAAAACTCCGCGCGGGGTGTCGCGAGGCACCCCGATCTCCCCTTCCGCAGCCTCCGGGCTGCGGTTTTTTTTATGCGCGGCGGGGCCGGCTCATCCGGCGCGGCTCGAAGGCAGGGCGTCGTCCACGGATCGAGCCGCCGGATGCAGCAGCAGGCGGCGGGCGGCTTGCGCCAGCTCGGGCGGCAATTCCGCCAGCGCCACGAACTTCCCGGCGACGCGCGCGGCCACGGGCACGCCGTCGCGGTACAGTACGCGCGACCCCGGCACCGCGGGCACCTTGTCGCCGGCCAGCACGCCGCCGACCAGGTTGAGCGGGTCGCAGCCGCCGATGCAGACCAGCTCGTCCTGTGCGCCGCGCTGGCGGATCGCGCGCAGCGGCGCGATCGCCTCGGGCAGGGCGAACTGCTCGCCCACCAGCCCTTCCACGAAACGGCCGCCGCGGATCTCGCCGCGCGCCTCCAGTCGCCGGTAGACGCGCAGCAGCTCGCGCCAGGGCGGCAACCAGGGCGCCTCGCGTTCCAGCAGTTGCCAGAACACCACGCCGTAGCGCGCGAGCAGGGTGCGGGCGACGTGCTCCGTTTCAATTGACTCACCTGGGCGCGAAGCGCCACGTTCGCCTCCTCTCCCCTGCGGGGAGAGCCCCGCCCTGAGCCGGTCGAAGGGGATTGAGGCGAGGGGCGAGTCTTGCGTCGACGCTTCACCCGCCTTCCCCGCGAGCGCCCGCCCTTCATTCGGCCTCTCGGCGGCCACCTTCTCCTCGCTCCCCAAAGCTGCAGCCGTCCATGGCCGCTCCCCGCGTGCCCCGGAGGGGAGAAGGAGCCGCCGCACCAGCGACCAGCGGCCCGCATCCTCGATGCCGCCGAACTGGTGCCGGCGCAGGCGCCGGTGCCGCGGCGCCTCGCGCTTCGCCGCCGGCAGCAGCAGGGCGCGCAGGCCGGCGAAGCTGTCGGCGCTGGCGCGGCCGGCGGCGACCAGCTCGCCCAGCGCGTCCTCCAGCTCGGTGCGCAGCAGGCGAGTGGCGGCGAGCAGTTCGTCGAAGAACAGCGCGCCCTGTTCGCGCAGGGCGTCGGCCACCGCCTGGGCGCGCGAGGAGAGCAGTTCGTCCTGGGCGTCGTCGCGGCCGGCGATGGCCGCCCAGACGGCCATCTGGCGACGCGGCAGCAGCACGATCGGGGTGGCGCGCACCGGCCCGCCGCCGCCGCCCGCGCGCAGCCGGCTCCAGCCGATGCGGCCGGCGCGACATTGCGCGTCCAGCCAACTGGCCGAGTAGTCCGCGATGCGCGTGGGCAGGATCTCCGTTTCCCAGGCGCCGGCCGCCGCCTCGTAGCCTTCCAGCTGGGCCAGCACCGCCGGCAGCGCGTCGGGGCCGCGCAGCCGGGTGGCCGGGCTCGCGTGCTGCCAGTCGAGCAGGAAGCGCATCAGCTCGCGCCGGCTCACCGGCTCGATCTCGCGCCGCAGCCGGCCCAGCGTGTAGCGGTGGATGCGCGCCAGCAGATGGCGTTCGCACCACTGCGTGCCGGCGACGGCGGGGTCGAACGTTCCCTGGATCACGTAGCCCTCGGCCTGCAGGCGCAGCAGCGCGGTTTCCGCCTCGGCAGGCGGCACGCCCAGCGGCGCGGCCAGCGCGTCCGCCGTGACCGGCCCCAGCCCCAGCAGCCGGCCGCGCACCAGTTCGCGCAGGGCGTCCTCGCGGGTCCAGGCCTGCGCGGCGTATTCGGCGGGCGCGGCGATGGCGGGATGCAGCGCAGCCTCGGGATGCACGGCCCGCCATAGCGGGAGTTTCTCCGCGCAGACCCACACGCCGTCGTTCCTTCTCCCCCTCGGGGAGGAGGTGCCCGGCAGGGCGGATGAGGAGCGGGTGCCCGCTGGAGCATTTCCAAAGGCGAGCTTCGATGAGGATCGAGGCGAGCTTGTCCCCTCACCCCAGCCCTCTCCCCGCAGGGGAGAGGGCGCAGAAGCCTGTGGAGGGGAGAGAGACAAACAGGTGACGCGCTGATCCCTCGCCAATGCGTGCAGCTTGTCTTCCCAGCCTTCGTTCGTCGCCGCCTCGGCCGCGGTGATGCCGCCCAGCGCATCCAGCGCCTCGTGCATCTCGTCCGCGTTGCGTACCTCGGGCCAGGCCTCGGCGCGCACCGCAGCGATGGCATCGGGGTCGAGCCGGCCCATGTCGCCGGCCCCGGCCGGGACGTCCTGGCGCACCGCGCGGGTACGGCGTTCCTCCAGCGGGGCGTCGTCGAGGAAGGCGTAGGGCGCGGCGTTGAGCACCGCGCCGGCCAGCGGGCTGGGCGCGGGAAGGTCGCGCGCGACCAGCCGGATCGCACCGCTTTCCAGCCCGCGCAGCAGGCGCAGCAAGCCGTCGGTGTCCATCGCCTCGCGCAGGCAGTCGTGCAGGGTCTGCGCCACCAGCGGGTGGTCGGGGATCTGCCGCTCGCCCACGATGTTCTCCAGGCAGGCGACCTGGTCGGGGAACACCGCGGCGAGCAGGTCCTCGCTCTTCATGCGCTGCAGCTGCGGCGGCACCTTCCTGCCGCCCGCGAAGCGGGGCAGCGCCAGCGCGGTCACCGCGTTCCAGCGCCAGCGCGCGGGGAACAGCGGTGCGTCGAGCAGGGCCTGCACCAGCACGTGCTCGGCCGTGCCCGAATGCAGGTAGCGCGCCACTTCCTCCAGCGGGAAGCTGTGGCTGGTGGACAGCGACAGCACGATCGCGTCCTCGGTGGCCGCGGCCTGCAGCTCGAAGTTGAACTGGCGGCAGAAGCGCTTGCGCAGCGCCAGCCCCCAGGCGCGGTTGATGCGGCTGCCGAACGGCGCGTGGATGACCAGCTGGGTGCCGCCGGATTCGTCGAAGAAGCGCTCGAACACCAGGGTCGACTGGGTGGGCAGCGTGCCCAGCGCGGCCTTCGCCCCGGCCAGGTACTCGACCAGCTGCCGCGCGGCGGCTTCGCCCAGGCCCAGCTCGTCGCGCAGCCAGGCCGACGCTTTGCTCCCCTCCCCCTCCGGGGGAGGGGCTGGGGGAGAAGGTTCGGTCGTGTCAGAAGGGGGGGCGAAAACCGAACCCTCACCCCTGCCCTCCTTCGGCGCGCTCAGGACAGTGCTCTCCCGATGGGAGAGGGGTTCAAGCAGGGCGTCCATCTCCTCGCGCAACCGCGACACCGCGAACGACAGCTCGTCGCTGCGCCCCGGCGCCTCGCCCAGCCAGAACGGGATGCTGGGCGGCACGCCGTGGGCGTCCTCCACGCGCAGGCGTCCCGGCTCCACGCGCTGGATGCGGTAGCTGGTGTTGCCGAGCTGGAAGATGTCGCCGGCCAGGCTCTCGACGGCGAAGTCCTCGTGCACCGTGCCCACCACGGTGGCCTGCGGCTCCAGCACCACCAGGTAGTCGGCGGTATCGGGGATCGCGCCGCCGGAGGTGAGCGCGGTGAGGCGTGCGCCACGCCGGGCGCGCAGCCGGTGGTGCACGGCGTCGCGGTGGACGTAGGCCGCGCGCGCGCCGCGGCGGGTGGTGAAGCCCTCGGCCAGCATGCGCACCACCGCGTCGAAGTCCGCGCGGGCCAGCGCGCGGTACGGATGCGCGCCACGCACCAGTGCGTATAACGCATCCTCGTCCCATTCGCGGCAGGCCACCTCGGCGACGATCTGCTGCGCCAGCACGTCCAGCGGCTGCGGTGGCTGCACCAGCGCGTCGAGTTCATCGCGGCGCACGGCGTCGAGCAGGGCAGCGCATTCGACCAGGTCGTCGCGCGTGGTGGGGAACAGCCGCGCCTTCGGCGTGCCGCCGACGTGGTGGCCGGAGCGGCCCGCGCGCTGCAGGAAGGCGGCGATGGAGCGCGGCGAGCCGAGCTGGCAGACCAGGTCCACGTCGCCGATGTCGATGCCCAGCTCCAGCGAGGCGGTCGCCACCAGCACCGACAGCTCGCCGCGCTTCAGGCGCTGCTCGGCGTCGAGGCGCTGCTCCTTCGCCAGGCTGCCGTGGTGCGCGGCGACGGTTTCCTTGCCCAGCCGCTCGGACAGGTGCCGCGCGGCGCGTTCGGCCAGCCGCCGCGTGTTGACGAACACCAGGGTGGTGCGATGCGCCTGCACCAGCTGCGCCAGGCGGTCGTAGACCAGCACCCAGGCGTCGTTCGACATCACCGCTTCCAGCGGCACCGGCGGGACCTCGAGGGCGAGGTCGCGCTGGCGGATATGCCCCGTGTCGATGATGGTGCAGTGCGATTTTCCCTTCTCCCCTCCGGGGAGAAGGTGGCCCGGAGGGTCGGATGAGGAGTGGGTGCTCGCGGAAGCCTTGCCTGGAGCCTGCTTCGATGAAGGCTGCGGCGAGGTGGGCCCCTCACCCCGGCCCTCTCCCCAAAGGGGAGAGGGAGATGTTGCGCCGACCAGGAAATCGGCGACTTCCTCGATCGGCTTCTGCGTCGCCGACAGGCCGATGCGCTGCAGCCGTCGCTGGCACAGCGCCTCCAGCCGCTCCAGCGACAGCGCCAGGTGCGCGCCGCGCTTGCTGCCGGCGACCGCGTGGATCTCGTCCACGATCACGCTGCGCGTGCCCTTCAGCATCTCGCGGCCGGAAGCGGAGCCGAGCAGGATGTACAGCGATTCGGGCGTGGTCACCAGGACGTGCGGCGGGGTCTTGCGCATCCACGCGCGCTCGGCCTGCGGCGTATCGCCGGTGCGCACCGCGGTGCGGATCGCCACCCCGGGCAGGCCGAGCTTTTCCAGCTCGGCGCGGATGCCCTCCAGCGGCGCGTCCAGGTTGACGTGGATGTCGTTGGACAGCGCTTTCAGCGGCGACACGTAGACCACCCGCGTCTCGTCGGGCAGCGCGCCGCCGTTGGCCACGCCCTCGCGCACCAGCGCGTCGAGCGCGGCGAGGAAGGCGGTGAGCGTCTTGCCGGAGCCGGTGGGCGCGGCCACCAGTACGTGGCCGCCGGCGCGGATCGCCGGCCACGCCCGTGCCTGCGCCGCGGTGGGCGCGGCGAACGCGCCGCGGAACCAGGCCGCGACGGCGGGGTGGAAGGCATCCAGCGGGCAGGGATCGGGCCGCATGTGCTCGGCACGCGAAGTGGTGGGGGTCATGCCGATCTTACATGCGTCCGCGTGCGCGCCCGGGCAAGCCCCGCAGCGGCCATGCAAACGGCGTTTCACCATGCCACCATGCATGGCAGGGCCGTTGCGGAGCGGACGCCGGGGAGGGGTCCGGGCGCGGCCTGTTCGCCAAGGGGAATCCTGCATGTCATCGAGAGATACACGGAAGCGGCCGTGGGCGGCCGGCATGGCCGCGCTGGCCTGGGCCGGGCTGGGACTGGCCATGGGCGGCGCCGCGCGCGCGGCCACGCTGGATCCGGCCGTGCTGCCGAAGGTCCAGGCGGCCACCTTCGAGGTGGTGGAGGCCAAGCCGGTCAAGGACCCGCTCAGCTACGAGAAGCCGTTGCCGCTGGACCTGCTGCCCTACCAGGAGCGCACCGACAAGTACCACTCCATCGGCACCGCGTTCGCGCTGGGCCACAACCGCTACGTCACCGCCGGCCACGTGCTGCTGGCGGGCGTGGGCGGACTGTGGGGAGCGCCGGAACTGCGCGACGCCAGCGGCCGCGTCTACGCCATCGACAAGATCGAGAAGTTCTCGCTGGGCAAGGACTTCGTGGTGTTCTCGCTGGCCAGCCCGCCGCCCGGCGACGCCGCGCTGGCGGTGGACGCCAGGCCGGAGTTGAACCAGGTGGTATATGCGGTGGGCAACGCGCTGGGCACCGGCGTGGTGATCCGCGACGGCCTGTACACCTCCGACACACCCGAACAGCAGGACGGCGCCTGGAAGTGGATGCGCTTCTCCGCCGCCGCCTCGCCCGGCAACAGCGGCGGCCCGCTGCTGGACAAGGACGGCAAGGTCATCGGCGTGGTGCTGATGAAGTCGGCCAACGAGAACCTCAACTACGCGCTGCCGATCGCCGAGGTGCTGGGCGCGCCCGAGCACCAGGCGGTGATCGACGCCAAGACGAACTACCGGCTCGACGTGCTCGACACGGTGCAGAACGGCAGGTTCAAGGCCAGCTTCGCGCTGCCGCTGGGCTTCGACGCTTTCGCCGCCACCTACCTGAAGCTGGGTGACGCCCACAGCGACGCCCAGCTCAAGGCGCTGCTGGCGCGCGATCCGGCGAACCTATTCCCGAACGGCGACGGTTCGCACCAACTGCTGTACGGGCGGCCCTCGCTGAGCAACTTTCCCCAGCTGATCGGGCGCGACAGCGACGGCGTGTGGGGGCGGGCCGGCCGGCAGCAGCACCGGTTCACGCTGGGCAGCAATGGCTACGTGGACGCCGGAAGCCTCGCGCGCACCGGCCTGGTCCACCTGCGGCGGCCGGACGATCTCCCGGCGGACCGGTTCTACGCCGACCCGGCCGTGCCGATGGAGCAGCTGGCCAAGGCGGGCTTCTTCCACCGCCAGGTCGGGCCGGAGAAGGTCAAGATCACCTCGCTGGGCCCGCCGATCTACCAGGCGCGGCACGTCGACCGCTGGCAGCGGCCATGGCAGCTCGCCGAATGGCCGCTGTCGTACGCCAACGTCCGCGTAGCGGTGATGACCCTGCCGGTGCCGGACGGCGATGTGATGCTGCTGCGCTTCGTGGTGCCGGGGCACGAGCACGACAACCTGCTCGACCTGAAGGCGCTGGCCGATTTCGTGGACGTGGACTACGAAGGAACGCTGGCGCAGTGGAAGGACTACCTGCGGCAAACGTCCTTGCTGCCGGCGGCCTTCAAGGACATCCAGCTCGACTTCGACTACGGCCGGCGCTTCAGCTATGCGTCGAAGCGGATGGCTTTCTCGTTCACGCCGGCGTTGCAGAAGATCGCGCCGGACAGCCTGCTGATGTTGGGCTTCGGCTATTTCGACGACCACGGCACGCCTGCGTGGGGCATCGACGAGGTGCAGCTGTGGAAGAACCGCGACCCGAACGACATGAACCGGGTCGCCATCCAGCGCTACGCGCAGCCGCCCGCCGACCTGGACAACGGCTTCCAGAGCCAGTGGCGCGAGGTGTCGCGGCGCGAGCATCCCTATGACGGCGTGGCGCGCGACGACAACGACGTGATGAAGATCGACACGGTCGTGGCGCAGGCCGGCGCGACGTCTCCCGCGGTGCTTTACACCGCGTTCTGCGGCGTCGAGGGCAGCCACGCGCAGGACGACATGAAGGCCAGGCTGGACCTGCTGGTGAAGCACCTGCAGGTGAACGAGCATTGAGGCGAGCCGCCCCGCGCGTCGCGCGGGGCGGCGGCATGGCGGCGCCCGCGCTCAGAGCCTGTTCAAATCTGCCCGTAGCTCGCGTTGCCTTGCCCTGGCGGCCAGGGCAAGGCAACGCGAAGGGCCGGGCCATCCCTGCGTCATCGCTCAGTCGTGGACGGACATCCACTCCTTCCCTCTTCCTCGTCTGCGCGCAAACAGCTTCCGGCGCAAGCCACGGGGAGATTTTGAACAGGCTCTCAGGCCGGCGCCGCCTCGCCCTCCCCGCGCAGCCGCGCCGCCATGCGCGCGAAGCTCTCCGCCGTGGCCGCGTCCGCGGGCACGAAGAAGAACGCCACCGCGCCGTCGGCCTGGCCGTCGCGCAGCGGAAAGCGGTTGGAGTGCACGCGCACCTCGCCGAATTCCGGGTGGCAGAAATGCGCGTCCCAGGCGCGCAGCGGCGCCACCGCGTGGCGTTCCCACAGTTCCACGAAGTCGGGGCTGGCCTCGGCCAGCGCCTCGATCAGCGCGTCGAAGCGCGGGTCGTCCGGGTGCGCGGCGTGGCTCATGCGGAACATGCCCAGCAGGTTGAGCATGCCCGGCTCGAAGCACGGCGCGTATAGCCGGCGCCGCGCCGGGTTCATGAATGCGTTCCACAGGTGGTTGCGCGCGAAGCGGCCGTGGAAGTCGCCGAACCGGTAGAGCCGGTCGGCCATCGCGTTGTACGCCAGCACCTCGAACACCGGGTCGATCACGAAGGCCGGCGCCTGGTACAGGTCCAGCAGCCCCTGCAGCGAGCACGGCAGCACGATGCGCCGCGCCGCGGGCTCCGCGTGCGGCAACCCGGCCAGGTGGAACAGGTAGGCCTCGTCGGTGGCGTCCAGCCGCAGCGCCTGCGCGATGCGCGCCAGCGCCGCGGCGGACACGTTGATCGCGCGGCCCTGTTCCAGCCACGTGTACCAGGTGATGCCCACCCCGGCCAGCGCGGCCACCTCTTCGCGGCGCAGGCCGGGCGTGAGCCGGCGCACGCCGCGCGGCAGGCCCACCGCCTCGGGCGCCAGCGCGCCGCGCCGCGCGCGCAGGAAGGCCTTCAACTCGGAACGTCGCCGGGAATGCTGCATGCGTGTGTCGCCGGGTGGTAGTGGGAATACCAGCAGCGGGAATAGTCTGCCCATGGTATCGCGCCCTGACTTATGGTGGCGCCATCCCCCCGTTCCAACGGATGTCCCGGCCCGTCCGTCACGGACGGCCCTGTCGGGCCGGGACATCCCGCGGTTGCGCGCAAGGCGCAGCCCCGCACCATGCCGCCCCGCTACCGCATGTCCCGGATGGAAGCCACGCGCACCGCCGGTAACGTCGAGGCCGCATCCCCCGTCCCTCTTGCAGATGCGAAGGAGATCGACATGTCGTTGCTGACCATCGACAGCGAAACCGCCGGCGACGTGCTGGTGGAATCGGATGCGTTGACCGATTTCGTGGTCAATGCCCAACTGATGCTGGACCCGGCCACGCCCGAGGCGGTGCGCCTGCAGGCCGAGCCGCGGCTGCTGGCCCTGCTGCCCATGCTGCAGGCGCTGGGCGTGTTCGAGCTGTTCGCGATCCGCGACCCGGCGCTGGCCGCGCTGGTGCGCGACGAGTTGCAGGCGGGCCGGCGCTGAGCGGAGCCGCGAAAGCCGTGCCGCGCCCGCGTTCAGCCGATGGCCGCGGCACGCTCGAAATAGCGTGCCGGCGGCTGGCCGTAGGCGCGCCGGAACATCGCGATGAAGGCGCTCGCGCTGGCGTAGCCCGTCGCTTCGGCCACCTGCGCCACCGGCATGCCCTCGGCCAGCCGCTCCAGCGCGCGGCTCAACCGCGCCTGCTGCCGCCACTGCGCGAAGCTCAGCGCGGTCTCGCTGCGGAACAGCCGGCTCAGACTGCGTGCCGACAGCCCGGCGCGTTCGGCCCAGGCTTCCAGGCTGCGGTTGTCCTGCGGCGCCTTCAACACCGCGTGGGCGATGCGCAGAAGGCGTCGGTCGACCGGCATCGGCAGGTGCAGCGGCTCGCGCGGCGCACGGTGCAGTTCGTCCAGCAACACCGCGCACAGGCGCTCCTGCCCGGGTTGCAGCCGTTCGGCGAACGCCCATTCGCTGGCGCGCCGCACCAGCGCGCGCAGCAGCTCGCTGGTGCCGAGCACGCAGGGGCGATCGGGCAGGCCGGCGCAGACGTCCGGCGCCAGGAACAGGCCCCAGCCGCTCATCGGCCCGCTCACGCTCACCGTGTGCAGTTCGCCCGGCGGCATCCAGCCGGCGCGATGCGGCGGCAGCAGCCAGGAACCGTAGCGGGTGCGCGCGTGCACCAGGCCACTCTCGATGCAGTAAAGCTGCCCGCGCAGGTGGCGGTGCCAGTCGTGGGTGCGGGTCTCGCCATTCTGCTCGCTGGCCGCGTCGCCCTCGTCCCAGTACGCGATCACCGGTGGGCCGTCGGCACGCTCGATGCGGTTCCACAATGGCTCGTGCCACGATCCCATGTCCGGTTCTCGATATTTGTTGACCAAATAACGCTATCAGCTTTCGCCCGGGCTTGCGTAAGCTGCACGGCGACTGGCGACGTCGCGCGCCAAACCCCGATGCCGCAGCCATCGCCAGCGGTTCCCCGCCCCCTCGTCCGCCGGTCCCCGCCGGCCGGCCCTGCCGGAGAACGCCATGCCGCCGATCCCGTTTCCCGCCCCCGCCAGCACGCCGGCGCAGGCGCCGCTGGAGGCGTTCGTGGCCTGCGCCCACCAGATGCTCGACCCGGCCACGCCGGAGGCGCTGCGCCGCGCGCTGGAACCGCGCCTGCTGGCGCAGCTGCCGGTGCTGCGCGCGCTGGGCGTGTTCCGCCTGTTCGAGCTGCGCGACCCGGCGCTGCGCGCCTGGGTGGACGACGAGCTGGCCGCGCTCGCGGCGCGGCCAGCGGCGCGCTGACGCAAATTTTGCCAAGGCAAACACTGCGGCAAACATATTTGCCTTGACAAATATTTCTTGGGCAATAAAATGCGCCGCCATGCATACCTCCGGTACCCCAGCCACCGACACTCCGCGGGAGAGCCTCGGCATCCTGCTGGCGCTGGTGCGTGCGGAGCTGGTGCGCGCGATCGAGGCCGAAATGGCCGCCAAGGGACTGGACCTGCGTTTCACCCAGTTCCTGATACTGAAGAGGCTGGCCGAGCTCGGGCCGATGACCGCCACCGAGCTGGCCCGCGCGGTGGAGCTGGACGGCGGCGCGATGACGCGCCAGCTCGACCAGCTCGAAAGCAAGGGCTACCTGCGCCGGCGCCCGCACGAGCAGGACCGGCGCGCGCTGCGCATCGAACTGACCGCGCCGGGCAACGCGCTGCAACGCCAGCTCGGCGGCTGCAAGGCCCGCGTGCTGGCCGCCGCGCAACGGTCGCTGGACGAGACCGAACGCCGACAACTGCACGACTACCTGGAGCGCGTGCTCCGCGCGCTCCGCGACAGGCACGACTGACCCCTCCCCGATCCGAGAAACGAAACCCATGCGTCTGCATCTTCTCGCGGCAGCCGTCGGACTGAGCCTCGCCCTGGCCGGATGCGCCAGCAGCGGCGGGCTGCATCCCGACGGCAAGCCGATCGACCCGTCCACGCTGGCGTCCGGGCGCAGCCTGGCCGGCGCCCAGGCCGCCGCCGCGACCTGGCCGCAGGCGGACTGGTGGACCGGGCTGGGCGACCCGCAGCTCGACGCGCTGATCGCCGAGGCGCTGGCCGGCAACCCCGGCCTGGCCGCCGCCGACGCCCGCGCCCGCGCGGCGCAGGCCGCGGCGGGCGTGGCGGAAGCCGCGCGCCGGCCCAGCGTGAACGGCGGCGCCGCGGTCTCCGGCGCGCGTCCGCCGGGCGCGTTCGGCGACTTCGCCCACTTCGCGGCGGCCAAGTACGCCTACGCCAGCTTCAAGTGGGACCTGGACCTGTGGGGCGGCAAGCGCGCCGCGTGGGAGGCCGCCGTGGGCCGCGCCCGCGCCGCCGAGGTGGATGCGCGCGCCGCGCGCGTCGAGCTGTCCGGCAACGTGGCCCGCGCCTACGTGCAGCTGGGCTACGCCTACGCGCAGCAGGACGTGGCGCAGGCCGAGCTGGAGCGCGCCAACGCGACGCGCACGCTGACCCGCCAGCGCGTCGACGCCGGCCTGGACAACCGCATGCAGCTGGAGCAGGCCAACGCCGAGGTGGCCGGCGCCGAGCAACAGGTGGCGCAGGCCGCGCGCGCGATCGACGCGGCGCGCTCGGCGCTGTCGGTGCTGCTGGGCAAGGGTCCCGATCGCGGCCTGGACATCGCCCGTCCGCAGCTGCTGCCGCCGGCGGCGCTCAGCGTGCCGGCCAGCCTGCCGGTGGAGCTGATCGGCCACCGCGCCGACCTGGTGGCGGCGCGCTGGCGCGTCGAGGCGGCGGGCAAGGACATCAAGGTTGCCAAGACCGAATTCCTGCCCGACGTCAGCCTGGGCGCGATGGCCGGCCTGCTCAGCATGGGCGGGGGCAACCTGTTCGAGGCGTCGTCGCGCTTCTACCAGTTCGGACCGTCGCTGAGCCTGCCGATCTTCGAGGGCGGCCGTCTGCGCGCCAACCTGGGCGGCAAGGACGCGGCCTACGACCTGGCCGTGGCGCAGTACAACCAGACCCTGGTCGGCGCGGTGAACGAGGTCGCCGACGACCTCGACGCGCTCGGCTCGCTGCAGCGCCAGGCGCAGGCCGAGCAGCGCGCGCTGGACGCCGCGCGCCAGGCCTGGAAGCTCTCCGAGCAGCGCTACAAGGCCGGCGTCGGCAGCTACCTGGAGGCGCTGAGCGTGCGCCAGCAGCTGCTCGAGGCCGAACAGCGCATGGCCGCGCTGAAGGCGCAGCAGGCCGACCAGTCCGTGCAGTTGATCCAGGCCCTCGGTGGCGGCTACCGCCCCACCGCCGACCACCAGCCGCCGGCGGCCGACGCCGCGGCCTCCGTTTCCCCCGATTCCGACCATCGTTCCTGAGGCAGCCCCATGTCCAGCCAGAATCCCACCGCGGCCGCCAGCCCGGCCGTCCCGCCGCCGAAGAACGGGCGGCGCGGTTTCCTGTTGCGCCTGCTCGGCGCGGTCGTGCTGCTGGCCTTCATCGGCTGGCTGCTGTGGTACTTCCTCGACGGCCGCTGGTACGAGGGCACCGATGACGCCTACGTGGGCGGCAACGTGGTGCAGCTCACCCCGCAGATCCCCGGCACCGTGGTCACCATCGGCGCCGACGACGGCGACCTGGTGAAGCAGGGCGACGTGCTGGTGAAGCTCGACCGCTCCAACGCCGACGTGGCGCTGGCCGAGGCGAAGGCCAACCTCGCCGCCACGGTGCGCAAGGTGCGCGGCCTGTATTCCAGCGTCAGCGGGCAGCAGGCGATCGTGGCTGCGCGGCAGACCGCGGTGGCCAAGGCCAAGGCCGACTACGACCGTCGCGTGGGCCTGGCCAGGTCCGGCGCGATCTCGGCCGAGGAACTGTCGCACGCCCGCGACGAGCTGACCGCCGCCGAGAGCGCGCTGGTCACCGCCCAGCAGCAGTACCAGTCCAGCAAGGTGCTGGTGGACGACACCGTGGTCGCCTCGCATCCCGACGTGCAGGCCGCCGCCGCGAAGTTCCGCGCCGCCTACCTCGACGACGAGCGCACCACCCTGGTGGCGCCGGTGACCGGCTACGTGGCGATGCGCTCGGTACAGCTCGGCCAGCGCGTGGCGCCGGGCGCGCCGCTGATGGCGGTGGTGCCGCTGCACGAGGTGTGGATCGACGCCAACTTCAAGGAAACGCAGCTCACCCACATGCGCATCGGCCAGCCGGTGGAGATCGAATCCGACGTCTACGGCGGCACGGTGAAGTACAAGGGCAAGGTGCAGAGCCTGGGCGTGGGCACCGGCAGCGCGTTCTCGCTGCTGCCGGCGCAGAACGCCACCGGCAACTGGATCAAGATCGTGCAGCGCATCCCGGTGCGTGTGGTGTTCACCGACCCGGCCCAGCTCGACAAGCATCCGCTGCGCATCGGCATGTCGCTCAACGTGGATGTGGACCTGCACGACCAGAACGGCCCGATGCTGGCCCAGCAGCCGCCGACCCAGCCGGCCTTCAGCACCGACGTGTACGAACAGCAGGCGCACAAGGCCGACGCGCTGATCGCCGAGATCATCCACGCCAACATGGCGGGCGGTTCGAAGTAAGACAGCGTGCCTCCCTCCCCTGCACGCAGGGGAGGGTTGGGGTGGGGTTGCTCTTCGTCTAGGCACCAGAGCACCCCCTCCCAGCCTCCCCCTGCAAGCAGGGGGAGGGGAAATTCCCTTCCCGCACCGACACGGTTCCATGAGCAGCCACTTCCGTCCACCGAATCTCGCGTTGACCACGATCGGCCTGTCGCTGGCCACGTTCATGCAGGTGCTGGACACCACCATCGCGAACGTGTCGCTGCCGACCATCGCCGGCAACCTGGGCGTCAGCAACGACCAGAGCACCTGGGTGATCACCTCGTTCGCGGTGAGCATGGCGATCTCGCTGCCGCTGACCGGCTTCCTCACCCGCCGCTTCGGCGAGGTGAAGCTGTTCGTGTGGTGCACGCTGCTGTTCTCGCTCACCTCGTTCATGTGCGGCGTCTCGCAGAGCATGGGCATGCTGCTGCTGTTCCGTGCGTTGCAGGGCGCGGTGGCCGGGCCGATGTATCCGATCACGCAGAGCCTGCTGATCAGCACCTACCCGAACGAGAAGCGCGGCATGGCGCTGGCGCTGCTGTCGATGGTGACGGTGGTGGCGCCGATCGCCGGCCCGATCCTGGGCGGCTGGATCACCGACAACTATTCCTGGCCGTGGATCTTCTTCATCAACGTGCCGATCGGCATCTTCGCCAGCGTGGTGGTCGCCGCGCAGCTGCGCGAGAAGGTGGAGAAGCTGGAGCGGCCGCGGGTGGACTACGTCGGCCTGGTCACCCTGATCGTGGGCGTGGGCGCGCTGCAAATCGTGCTGGACAAGGGCAACGATGCCGACTGGTTCAACTCCAACTTCATCATCATCACCAGCATCGTGGCGGCGGTCGCGCTGGCGGTCTTCCTGATCTGGGAACTGACCGATCCCGAGCCGATCGTCGACCTGCGCCTGTTCCGCCACCGCAACTTCGCGGCGGGCACGCTGGCGCTGGTGCTGGCCTATGCCGCGTTCTTCGCGATCGCCCTGCTGGTGCCGCTGTGGCTGCAGCAGAACCTGGGCTACACCTCCACCTGGGCCGGCTTCGCCACCGCGCCGCTGGGCGTGATCCCGGTGCTGCTGACCTTCTTCGTGGGCAAGTACGCCACGCGCATGGACCTGCGCATCCTCGCCGCGCTGTCGTTCGTGGTGATGGGCGCCACCTGCTTCATGCGCTCGGACTTCTACCTGCAGATCGACTTCTACCACGTGGCGATGGTGCAGCTGTGGCAGGGCCTGGGCGTGGCGCTGTTCTTCATGCCGGTGCTGACCATCCTGCTGTCGGACCTGCAGCAGAACGAGATCGCGGCCGGCTCGGGTCTGGCCACCTTCCTGCGCACGCTGGGCGGCAGCTTCGCCGCCTCCATCACCACGCTGATGTGGACCCGCCGCGCGGTGGCGCATCACGAGCAGCTCACCGAGCACATCACCCCGTACAGCCCCACCGCGCAGGCGGCGCTGCAGCAGCTCAGCCACGGCGACCCGCAGCGCGGCGCCAGCGTGGTGAACGGCATGATCACCCAGCAGGCGTTCCAGATGTCGTTCAACGAGATCCTGCACGCGCTGGGCTGGATCTTCCTCGGCCTGATCGTGGTGATCTGGCTGGCCAAGCCGCCATTCGTGCCGCGCGGCGGTCCCTCCAGCGGCGGCGGGCACTGAGCGAACGGCCGCGCGCGCTCGCGCGCAGCCGTCCCGACCGGCGACAATGGCCCACATGGGCACCCTCCGCAGGTATTTCGCCGAACCGGTCGCATGGGGCGATGTCCTGCGTGGCGAGGGCCTGTCGTGGCTGTTCGTGGCGAAGAACCTGCTGGCCGCGCTGGCGGCGCTGTGGCTGGCGCTGCGTTTCGACCTTCCGCAGCCCTACACCGCGATGCTTACCGTGTTCGTGGTGATGCGCCCGCAGAGCGGGCTGGTGCTGGCCAAGAGCTTCTACCGCACTATCGGCACCCTGGCCGGCGCGGCGGCCACCCTGCTGCTGTACGCGCTGGTGCCGCAGCAGCGCGTGCCGTTCCTGCTCGGGCTGGCGCTGTGGGTGGGCGTGTGCACCTTCGGTGCGGCGCGTTACCGCAACTTCGCCTCCTACGCCTTCGTGCTGTCCGGCTACACCGCCTGCATCATCGGCCTGCCCGCGGTGGGTGCGCCCACCGACATCTTCGAGGATGCGGTGGCGCGCGTGTCGGAGGTGATGCTGGGCATCCTCTGCGCCGGCGTGGCCAGCGACGTGATCTTCCCGCAACGGCTGCGCGACGCGCTGGTACGTGGCGTGCGCGCGCTTCGTCGCGTTCACCCGCTACAGCCATGCCGCGCTTACCGGCGCCTACGACCACGCGCGCATCGAGGCGCGCTGGCGCGACTTCGTGATGGAGGCGATCGGGCTCGAGGCGCAGCGCAGCTCCACCATCTTCGAGAACGCGCAGACACGTGCGCGCAGCGCCGCGGTGGAGCAGTTGAACCTGGAGTTCATGGACGCGAACACGCGCCTGCTGCGCCTGCACCACTGGATGCACCGCCTGCGCGGGCGCCGCGGCCCCGTCGGCACGGCGCCCCGCGACGCGGAGGCCGCCGCCGTGGTGGCCGCGGTGGAGACCCTCTACGTGCCGCTGGCCGCGGCGCTGGACGTGGACCTCGCCGCGCACACCGGCGAACATGCGCGCGCGATGGCGCAGGACCTGGCGCGCTTCGGCGCCGCCCTGCCCGCCCGGGCCGCCGCGTTGCGCGAGACGCTGGATGCGCCGGCGCGCGCCGACCTCGACGTAGCGCTGGCGCTGCTCGACGACTATGCCCGCGCGATGCGGCGCTACGCCTCCACCTATGCCGCGCTGCGCAGCGCGCCGGTGCCGGACGACGATACCCTCGCGCCGGCGCCGCGGCAGCACCGCTTCGTGCCGCACACTGACACCCTGGTCGATGCGCTGGTGGGCGTGCGCGCCGCGCTGGCGCTGCTGCTCGGCGCCGCGATCTGGATCCTCACCGCCTGGCCCAGCGGGCTGGGCATGGCGATCCTCGCCACCGTGTTCGTGGCGCTGTACGGCTCCAGTCCCAACCCAGTCGCCTCGCTGCGCACCCTGGTCACCGGCTTCCTGCTCGCCGCGGCCTGCGCGCTGTTCTGCTACACCGTGCTGCTGCCGCAGGCCGATGGCTTCGCGATGCTGTGCTGCGCGCTGGCGCCGTTCCTGATGCTGGGCAGCTACATGCTGACGCGACCCGCGCTGGCCTCGGTGGGGTCCGGCTTCAACATCGTCTTCGTCGACGCGGTGGGCGTGCGCGCCAGCCAGGCGTACGACTGGGCCGGCATCCTCAACGACGTGCTGGCCGACCTGTCCTGCGTGCTGCTGGCGCTGGTGCTGCTGGCCGCCTTCATGCCGGCCGGCGGCCGCTGGATGCGCGAACGCCTGCTGCATCGCCTGCGCGGCTATGTGGTGGCGGCCTGCCGCGCACCGCTGGCCGGCCAGCGCGCGCGCTTCGAGGCCGCGCCGCGCGACCTGCTGCAGAAACTGCTGGCCCAGCCCGGCGCCAGCGCCGAGATCACCGCGCAGACCCTGCGCTGGGCGCAGCTGGTGATGAACGTGGGGCGCGGCGTGCTCGACCTGCGCGAAGGCTTGGCATCCGCCGGATTGCCGCTGGGTTTGCGGGAACGTCTGGAAGGTTCCGTGCTGCCGTGCCTGGCCGGGTTGTTCGCGCGACCGGGCGCCGCCGCGCACGAGCGGGCAGTGGCGGAACTGGACGAAGCCATGCGCATCGCGGTGCTGGACGCCCCGCCCGGCCGTCGTCCGTTGCTGGTGCAGCTGCACCTGCTGCGCACCCAGCTGCGCGACGCCGCGCACACGCTGGGCGACGGCGGGACGGTGTCGCCGTAGCGGACGCCGTCCCGCCGGGGCCGGTCAGAGGTCGAAGCCGATGCCGACCAGCGCCATCGTCTCGCCCCGGTTCGGCTCGTGCAGGCTGCCGTTGGAGACGTGGCGGATCTGGAAGCTCCAATGCTTCATCTGCCAGCCCAGCGTGCTGACGAATTCGTAGCCGCTGCTCAACGCCTGGGTGCGGCCGCTGTGGTAGGCGGGCTGGAAGCTGAAGAACAGCGGGCGGTACCAGGCGGACTCGTCGCCGAAGCGGAAGCGCGCGCCGGCCGCCACCAGCCAGACCTCGTTGCGGGTGGTGTAGCGCGCGGCGCGGTAGCGCGACACGTCGCGGCCGTCGATCCAGCCGCCGGAGACGTCCGGTGCCCAGGTGAGTCCGGTGTCGCCGAGGCGATGCTCGCCGAACACGGCCTCGACGAAGGCGGTGTTCGCGCCGTGGCTGTCCATGTAGCTGCGGCCGGCCTGCAGCTCGAGATGCGTGGTGCCGGCGATGGCCGGTACGGCCGGCAGCGCCAGCATGGCCAGCGCTGCGAGACGGCGGAGGGAGGGAAGTTGCATGGGGAACGCCTTGGGGGAAGTGGGGGAAAGGCTTTATGCACTTGTTAGTTTACTAATTCGGTGAAGCCTTGGCACGCCTTACGAAAGTCGCATTCGGGCAACACACTGTTGCGCCGGCTGCACGACGCCGCCGTGAAGTTTCCATCGGCGACATTTGCACCAAAGCGATTCATTGCCCATGATGGTGCAATGGAAACGATGCCCGCACTGGCCCAGCAGATGGCGACCGGGTTGGCCCTGGTCGACGCCGGCCTGCGCGTGCGCTGGTGCAACCCCGCGCTGGCCGAGTTGCTCGAGCTGGGGCCGCGCAGCGCCGTCGGCGTGCCGCTGGCGGCGCTGCTGACCGCACCGGACGTGGAGCAACTGGCGACGCGCGCGCTGGCCGAGCAACAGCCGCTGCAACTGCGGGGCATGGCGCATGGCGACGCACGGCTCGACCTGGGCCTGCAGCCGTTGGGCGACGGCAATCTGTTGCTGGAAGTGCACGCGCTGGCCGTATCCTCGCCCGCGGTCTCGCCGTTGTCGGCCACCCTGCGCGGCTTCGCCCACGAGGTGAAGAACCCGCTGGCCGGCCTGCGTGGCGCGGCGCAGCTGCTCGAACGCCGCCTGCACGACGACGACCTCAAGGCGCTCGCCGCGCTGGTGCTGGCCGAGACCGACCGCCTCACCGCGCTGGCCAACCGTCTGCTGCATCACGACGGCGCGCCGCGGCTGGGTCCGGTCAATCCGCACCGGCTGCTGGACCGGCTGTGCGAGCTGCTGGCGGCCGAACCCGCGCCACCGGCGCTGCGCCACGACTACGACCCCAGCCTGCCCGACCTGACCGGCGACGCCGACCGCCTGCAGCAGGTGCTGCTCAACCTGGCGCGCAACGCGGTCGAGGCCGGCGCGCGCACGCTCGTCCTGCGCACCCGCGCCGAGCACGGCGCGCGCATCGGCGAGCGCGTGCTGCGCAGCGCATTGCGCATCGACGTGATCGACGACGGCCCCGGCGTGCCGGCCGAGCTGCGCGACACCCTGTTCGAGCCGCTGGTCTCCGGCCGCGCCGACGGCAGCGGCCTGGGGCTGGCGCTGTCGCGCGAGATCGCGCGCGAACACGGCGGTGAACTGCGCTACGCCGGCCGTCCCGGCGAAACCGTGTTCTCGCTGTACCTGCCCCTGGAGCGCACGCATGGCTGACGACATCTGGATCATCGACGACGACCGCAGCGTGCGCTTCGTGCTGGCCGAGGCGCTGCGCGACGCCGGGCTGGCCGTGCGCGAGTTCGGCGACGCCGCCGGGGTGCGGGCCGCGCTGCGCGACGCGCGGCCCGCCCTGCTGGTCGCCGACGTGCGCATGCCGGGCGAAAGCGGCCTCGACCTGCTGGCGGAACTGCAGGCGCGCGGCATCGGCCCGGTGGTCGTGATGAGCGCCTACACCGACGTGGCCACCACCGCCGCGGCCTACCGTGCCGGCGCGGCGGACTACCTGGCCAAGCCGTTCGACCTCGACCAGGCGGTGGCGGCGGTGCGGCGCGCGCTGGCCGATGCGCCGCACGCGGCCGCACCGCTGCCCGCCAGCGCGCCGGCGCCGGTCCCGTCCCTGCTCGGCGAGAGCGCGCCGATGCGCGAGGTGTTCCGGCTGATCGGCCGCGTCGCCGCCAGCGACCTCAACGTGCTGGTCACCGGCGAGACCGGTACCGGCAAGGAACTGGTGGCGCGCGCATTGCACGAGGAAAGCGCGCGCCGCGGCAAGCCGTTCGTGGCGCTCAACACCGCGGCGATTCCGGCCGAGCTGCTGGAAAGCGAGCTGTTCGGCCACGAGGCCGGCGCCTTCACCGGCGCGCAGCGGCGCGTGGCCGGCCGCTTCGAGCAGGCCGAAGGCGGCACGCTGTTCCTCGACGAGATCGGCGACATGCCGCTGGTCCTGCAGACGCGCCTGCTGCGCGTGCTGGCCGGCGGCGAGTTCTATCGCGTGGGCGGGCGCGAGCTGATCCGCTGCGACGTGCGCATCGTCGCCGCCACCCACCAGGACCTCGACGCGCTGGCCGCCGCCGGCCGCTTCCGCGCCGACCTCAAGCACCGCCTGGACGTGGTGCGCATCGAACTGCCGCCGCTGCGCGCGCGGCGCGAGGACATCCCGCGGCTGGCGCAGCACTTCCTCGCCGCCGCCGCGCGCGAGCTGAAGCTGCCGCCCAAGCACTTCGCGAAGGCGGCGTTGAAAGCCATCGCGCAGCGCGATTTCCCCGGCAACGTGCGCGAGCTGGAAAACCTGTGCCGGCGGCTGGCGGTGATCGCGCCCGGCGCAGAGATCCTGCCGGCGGACCTGGGGGCGGCTCCTGCCGCCGCGCACGAGGACTGGAGCGACGCGCTGCGCGACTGGGCGGCGCGCGCGCTGGCCGATGGCGAGGCCGACATCCACGCCCGCGCCCGCGAAGCGCTCGACCGCGTGCTGCTGGAAGCCGCGCTGGCCGCGCACCAGGGACACCGCCAGCATGCCGCCGCCGCGCTGGGCGTGGGCCGCAACACGCTCACCCGCAAGCTCGGCGCATCGCGCACGCGCAAGCGGTGACGGCGCTCCGGCTTCCATGCAAGATGGCCCGCCCGATTCCCCAACCGACAACCGGCAAACCTCCATGTCCGACACCATCATCCGCCCCGCCACCCGCGCCGACGTTCCCACCCTGGTCGAATGGAACCTCGCGATGGCATGGGAGACCGAATCCAGGCGGCTCGATCCCGCCGTGCTGGCGCGCGGCGTCGGCGCCGTGTTCGACGCGCCGCATCGCGGCTTCTACCTGGTCGCCGAGCGCGACGGTGCGGCCATCGGCGGCCTGCTGGTCACCTACGAATGGAGCGACTGGCGCGACGGCGACTTCTGGTGGATCCAGAGCGTGTACGTGGCGCCCGGGGCGCGCCGTGGCGGCGTGTTCCGCCTGCTGCATGCCGAGGTGGCGCGCCGTGCGCGCGAGGCCGGCGCGGTCGGCGTGCGGCTGTACGTGGAAACGGAGAACCTGCGCGCCCAGGCCACGTACGAAGGGCTGGGCATGGACCGCTGCCATTACTTCATGTACGAGCAGATGTTGCGCTGAGCGCACAGGTCGTCCGTCGGTACGGCACCGGCGCGGCATTCGCGCACGGTGCGTGCTCCGGCGGCCCTCAGTGCAGCGGCGTGGCCGGCGCGCCGAGCCGACCCTCGTCGTCCAGCAGCACGCGGCCCAGCGCATGCACGTCCGCGGCCATGCCGTGGCGCTCGGCCAGCGCGGTGGCCAGCGGACCGAGCGCGGCCGGGTGCAGCGGGTAACCGTGGGCCAGCGCGCGGGCGTGGCCGCCGTCGCCGCGCTGGGCCACGGTAAGCGCCACCACGCCGAGGCCGGGCGCTTCGTGCGCGTACAGCGCGGGCGGGTCATAGGCGGGATCGGCGTCGGCCAGGGCTTCGAGCAGGTAGCCGCGACCGGCGACGGCCGCGTCGTCCTGCAGGACCAGCGGCACGCGGTGGGCGTCGAGCAGGGCGGCGTACTGGCGCAGCTCGAACACCACGCCGGCGAAATCGTGCGCGCGCCGCGCGGGCTCGCCACCCTGCGCGGCCAGCCACGCGGCGGGCGACTGCGCGCGCACTTCGCCGTTGGCGTAGCGCAGCGCCAGGCCGCGCGCACTGAGCGTGGCTTCCTCGCGGTACGGGGTGAGCAGGGCCGCTTCCAGCAGCGTCCACAGCGGCGCCAGGTTCACGTGCTCGTACTGCACGCAGGTCAGCGCCACCAGATCGTTGCGGCTGAGGTAGCGCGCGTGCTCCAGCCGCACGCCCAGCGTGCGCATCAGCCAGTCGGCGGTGCGCGGGCCGGCCTCGCCGCGGCCGACCAGCTGCACTTCCAGCTGTTCGGACAACGTGTCGGCCAGTTCGGGTGGCGCCAGCAGCGACAGCGGCGCGAGGCGCATCGGGCCGTCGGCGTAGGCCGCGTCCGGTTCCAGCGGCTGCGCCGGCATGCGGCCGTCGTGGCTGCCGAAGGCGACCACGTTTTCCAGGTGGCCGCGCGGCACGCGGCGTGCCAGCTCGTCCAGCGTGGCCCACACCGGGAAGCCGGGGCGCAGCAGTTCCACCGCGTCGAACAGGGCGCCGGCCACGGCAAGGCGGGCCGCGTCCACCCGCGGGATCAGCGCGTGCAGGTCGGCGGCGACCAGCGCGGCCAGCTCGGCGGCCTCGTCGCGGTCCAGCGTCAGCCGGGCGGGCGTGGCGCCGGGCGGCAGTTCCAGCGCCAGCACGGCGGGCAGGGCGTGCGGCTGCGGGGTTTCCACGTGAATCGTTCCCTACGGCGAAAGACCGCCGATTCTAGCATTCACGGTTCCGGGCTTTCGCCGTGCGGCTGCGCGGGTTAGCCTTGCCGGACAGACGCCCAGACCCAACCCGGACATCATGGACAAGAGCTTGCAGCGCGTCGGCGTGATCGGCGGCATCCGCATCCCGTTCTGCCGCAACAACACCGCCTACGCGGACGTGGGCAACTTCGGCATGTCGGTGAAGGTGCTGGGCTCGCTGGTGGAGCGTTTCGCGCTGCATGGCCAGGAGCTGGGCGAAGTGGCGCTGGGCGCGGTGATCAAGCACGCCTCGGACTGGAACCTGGCGCGCGAGGCGGTGCTTTCCTCCGGCCTGGCGCCGACCACCCCGGGCATCACCACCGCGCGTGCGTGCGGCACCTCGCTGGACAACGCGATCATCGTGGCGAACAAGATCGCCACCGGGCAGATCGAGGCCGGCATCGCCGCGGGTTCCGACACTACCAGCGACGTGCCGATCGTCTACGGCACGCGCCTGCGCAAGCGCATCCTGGCGATCAACCGGGCCAGGGGCTGGCAGGACAAGCTGGCCGCCGCCACGCGCGGCTTCTCGTTCGGCGAGCTGAAGCCCTCGTTCCCCGGCGTGGCCGAGCCGCGCACCGGCATGTCGATGGGCGACCACTGCGAGAAGATGGCGAAGGAGTGGCACGTCGGCCGCGAGGCGCAGGACGCGCTGGCGCTGGACAGCCACCGCAAGCTGGCCGCCGCCTACGAGGCCGGCTTCTTCGAGGACCTGATCGTGCCGTTCCGCGGCCTGAAGCGCGACGGCTTCCTGCGCCCGGACACCAGCATGGAGAAGCTGGCCACGCTGAAGCCGGCGTTCGACAAGCGCTCCGGCCAGGGCACGCTGACCGCGGGCAACTCCACCGGCCTGTCCGACGGCGCCGCCGCGGTGCTGCTGGCCAGCGAGGGCTGGGCCGCGAAGCACGGCCTGACGATCCAGGCCTACTTCCGCGACGCCGAGGTGGCCGCGGTGGACTTCGTGCACGGCGAAGGCCTGCTGATGGCGCCGACCATCGCGGTGCCGCGCTTGCTCAAGCGCAACGGCCTCAGCCTGCAGGACTTCGATTTCTACGAGATCCACGAGGCCTTCGCGGCGCAGGTGCTGTGCACGCTGCGCGCCTGGGAAAGCGCCGACTACTGCCGCGACCGGCTGGGGCTCGACGCGCCGCTGGGCTCGATCGACCCGGCCAGGCTCAACGTGCACGGCTCCTCGCTGGCGGTGGGCCACCCGTTCGCCGCCACCGGCGCGCGCCTCGTGGCCACGCTGGCGAAGCTGCTGGAGCAGAAGGGCTCCGGCCGCGGGCTGATCTCGATCTGCACCGCCGGCGGCATGGGCGTCACCGCGATCCTCGAACGCCCGGCCTGACGCGCGCGGGCGGCTTCAGCGACGATACACCCCGCCACGGGAATCATCGCTGGTCGAGGCCCCGCCGCCCGCGGGGCGCCCGGATCCCCACCTGCATGTTCCGCCTGCGCACCACCACCACCCTGAGCCTGCTGGCGCTGGCCGTCGGCATCGGCGGTACCGCGTGGCTCAGCGGCCAGACCGCCGGCTGGGCGGGACCGGCGGTGACGCATGCGCGGGCCTGGCCGGTCTACCACGCACCGCATCGCCATGTGCGCTCCTATGCGCCCTGGCACGTGGTGCAGGCGAGCCGGCGCCGGGCCGAGGCCGATCCCGGCGAGGCGCAGGCGAGCACGCCCGCGCCGGTGGCGCTGGTGCCGGTGGCGATGCCCTCGCGCCCGGTGCCCTACGAGGCGATGCGCCACCACCTGCGTGGCCGCGTGCTGCTGCAGTTGCGCGTGGACGGGCAGGGGCGCGTGGTCGAAGCCGCGGTGGCTTCCTCCAGTGGCGATGCCGTGCTCGATGCGCATGCCCTCGCCACCGTGCGCGACTGGCGCTTCGCGGTGCCCGTCGGCCATCCCGACGGCGCCAGCGGCGAGTTGCCGATGCGCTTCACCGCGGGCGACGGCGAGCAGGTGGCGCAGGCGCCCTGAGAGCCTGTTCACGATCTCCGCGTAGCCCGCGAACAGGCTCTGAGCCGGCTTCCGGCCGCTACAGGATGCCCTTCACGCCGGCGCCGAAGGCGGTGATCAGGCGCGTGACGATCAGCTTGGGCGACAGCGCCACGTCGGGGAAGTCGCCCACCGGCGTGTAGCAGTCGTGGAACTTCGGATCGAACGGCGACAGCGGCGTGCAGCCGGGTTTCAGGTCGTAGCTGGTGGCGTAGCGGAACGGCCACAGGTCGAACAGCGGCAGCTTGGCCGAGACGTCGCCGATCACCTGGCTGATGCCGCCGAGCACCGGCACGGTGGGGCGACGCGCGGCGATCACCCAGGCGTTCTGCGGTTCGGTGTCGCGCAGGATCGAATCGCGCAGCTCGTCGGCGAAGCGCGGGTCGTACACGATCACGCCGGCCTCGGTGTTGTAGTGGTCCGAGCGCGGGTCGAAGTTGTGCGAGCCGACCATCGCGAAACGGTCGTCCACCACCATCGACTTGGCGTGCAGCGCGAAGCGCCGGCCGCTGCTGTGCAGCGGCGCCGGGCGGTTGCGCCGGCCGTTGCTGCCGAACAGGCCGGGCCGGCGCACGGTGCCGGGGAAACGCGGACGCCCGCCGCCGTGCCGGCCCTTGCCGCGGCCGGCCGCGCCGGTCGCGGCGATGCCCTCTCCGCCGCTGCCGTCGTCGTCTGGCATGGTCCCGTCCTGATCCCAGACGTTGGCCTGCTCGTAGGCCTCGGCGGCGCTGTCCGCATGCGGCTTCAACTCGTGGATCTCGAAGCCGAACTTGGTCAGGTAGCGCTTGCGGTGCTTGTACGACATCGCATACACCGCGAAGGCGTCGGTGGAGGCGAGCGAGTTGGTGGAGATCACGATGCGCGGCGGCGGCGTTTCCTTGTGCAGGCGCTCGAAGATGCGTCGCGCGCGCTTGCTGATCACCAGGTAGGGCGTCTGCAGCACCACCTCCCGCTTCGCGTTCGCCACCAGGTGCATCAGGTGCGAGGTGAACGCGCGCACGCTGCGCTCGTGCGGCTCGTCGGTCTTCGCCGGCAGGTCGCTGAAGTAGTCCACGCGGCCGGTGCGCAGGCTGGGGTCGGTGAGGTGCTGGGCCAACCAGCCCTGGTCCTCGGCCTCTTCCTGCGCCCGCGCCACCCTCACGGGGTCGGTGTAGTGCGGCGTCGGCCAGGCCGGCGGCGAGGCGTCGTGGCGGATGCGCCGGTTCACGTCGCGCAGGTGGGTCAGCGCCACCGAGCGCTTGTGGTGCCAGAACAGGTCGAAGCTGGCGGCCATCTCCTTCGCGGCGGCGCCGCCCACCATCACGTCGCGGTCGACGTAGTTGAAGCCGTCGTCCCAGTTGAAATAGCGGTTCTGGTAGTTGCGCCCGCCGGTGATGCCGATGCTGTCGTCCACCAGCACCAGCTTGTTGTGCATGCGCTGGTTGAACTTCATGAAGCAGCACAGCACGCCGGCGGCGAATTCCAGCGGCGGCGTGTGCGCGGCGTGGAAGGTGGGGTTGTACAGCTTCACGTGGAAGTTGGGGCTGACCCGCGCCAGGCGGTCGAGCAGGTCCACGTCCTCGAACGAGAACAGCTGGTCGGCGAGGATGCGCACCTGCACGCCGCGCCGCGCCGCCTGCACCAGCTCGTCCAGCACCAGCTGGCCGATGTCGTCCTGGTCCCAGATGTAGGTCTGCACGTCGATCGAGCGCCGCGCGGCGCGGATCAGGTTCAGCCGCGCCACCAGCGCGGCTTCGCTGTCGTCCAGCAGGGTGACGATGTTCACCGGGTGCTGCGCGGTGGATTCGGCCAGCGCCTGGTCGGCGGCGCGCAGCAACGGCGAGGGCAGCGCGCAATGGTCGGCGCGCTGGCACAGCGTGGCGCGGCCGGGGCTGGCCGCCACCAGGGCGTCGGCGCGGCGGATCTGCGCGCGCGTGAGCGTGCAGCCCTGCAACAGGGCCGCGCAGGCGAAGACGAGGAGGGCGCACCAGCGAAGACGCATCCGGCCCATGATACGGGTTTGCGCCGGTTTCACGTATCCGGCGTCAACGCGATGGCCAGGTTCAGGCGTACCTGGTCCGACAGCGCGGTGCGGTGCGCGTCCATGCCGAAATCGCTGCGCTGCAGGCTGCCGTCCAGCGCGATCCGGCACGGCGCGGGTGGCGCGCCGTCGCAGCGCAGCGGGTGCAGCTGGAAACGGGCCGGCGCGGTGACGCCGCGCAGGCTGAGCCGGCCGGGCATCGTGCCGCCGCGTTCCAGCACGTCCTGCGGCAGCGGGTCGGAGACGAAGCGGATGAACGGGTAGTCGGCGCCGTCGAAGAATTCGCGCGACAGCACCCAGCGGCGCATGCGCGGCGAGGACATCGCCACGCTGTCCACCGCGATGGCGGCGCTCACCACCACCGTGCCTTCCCGCGGCCCGGCCAGCACCGCGCCGTCGATGTGCCCGAAGCGCCCGTCGATCTCGTGCAGCCACAGCAGGCGCACCGTGAACACGGCCTGCGAGCGGGTGCTGTCGATGCGGTAGCCGGGGAAGGCGGCGTGGACGGGCAGTGCCGGCAGCAGCAGCGCCAGCCAGGCCGCGGCGCGGACCAGCGCCCGCCGCGAGGCCGGATGCGGGCGCGGCGACACCGGCAGGCGACCCCGGCGCTTATGGCGACCAGAAGGCGCCGAGGCGGGCGCTGCCCGGCTCCAGCGCGCCGTCCAGGTGCAGCACCGCGAGGCCGGCCGGCGGCATGCCGCGGAATTCGTCCGAGCGGCCTTCCACCAGCAGGGCCACCAGCCGTTCGATGCCGGGGTTGTGGCCGACCAGCAGCACGGTGCCGGCGTCCTCGTGCTGGTCGAGCAGGGCCAGCAGCTCGCCCGGGGTGGCGTCGTAGATCTCCGTCGCGGCCTGCGCGGACGGCGCGCGCGCCAGCTCGGCCAGCGCCAGCGCGCAGGTGGCGCGGGCGCGCTCGGCGGGCGAGCACAGCACACGGTCCGGGCGGGCGCCATGCTGGGCCAGCCAGGCGCCGGCGGCGCGCGCCTCGCGCTCGCCGCGTTCGCTGAGGCGGCGCTGCGGGTCGCCGTCGCCGGGCGTGGCGGGCAGGGCCTCGGCGTGGCGCAGCAGGATCAGTTCGTGCATGGAACGGCTCCGTGGAAAGGCTTCAGCGCTGGCGCCGGATCCAGCGCAGCAGGGGCGTCCAGTCCTGCTGGTGGCTGCGCACCTGTTCCGAAGCGTAGTCGAAAATGCCCTTGCCCAGCGCGCCCAGCAGCACATAGGCCTGGCTGTCGCGCAACTGCGCCACCACCGGGAACGGCGCGCTTTCGGCCAGCTGCGCCACGGCGTCCTGGCTGGCGTGGGTCCACGGCTTGAGCCGGTTGGCGACCAGCGCCACCGGCAGCTTGCCGCGGCGGATCCGCTCGATGCCGCCCAGGTGCTGCAGGAAGTCCAGCGTGGCGTCGAGGTCGAACATGGAGGGCAGCACCGGCACCAGCAGCGCGTCGGCGGCGTCCAGGTAGGGTTCGAGCTCGCGCTCGTGCGCGCCGGCGGGGGTGTCGATCAGCGCCAGCTCGGTGTCCGGCGGCAGTTTCTGCAGGCCGCGGCGCCCGCCTTCCAGGCCCAGCACGCCGGGTACCTGTTCCGGCCGCCGCATGGCCCAGCGGTAGCTGGAGCCCTGCCGGTCGCCGTCGACGATGGCGGTGCGCCAGCCCTTCTGCGCGCCGTACGAGGCGAGCTGGGTGACCAGCGTACTCTTGCCGCAACCGCCCTTGCTGCTTGCCACGAGCACCGTCAGCATCGGCCACCTCCATCGCGAAAGGTCGGGGCCAAGCCTACCCGGGCGCGGGCGCGCTGGAAACCGGCGGTCGCGACCGGGTCACTCGGGCGCGGGCGGCTGCCAGTCCGCCGGCGGGTCGGTGGGGATGCCGGCGCCGCGCAGCGCGGCCAGCACCAGGCTCATCTGGGTGCCGCCGTTGCGCGCCAGCGCCAGCAGGTGCTGGGCCAGCGCCTTGTCGCCCTGGGCGCGCGCGGCCAGCTGGGCGAAGTTCTGCACCTGCCAGACCAGCACGCGCCTCGCCTCGCGGGCGTCCTGCTGGCGCGCGGGATCGGGGTCGAGGGTCTCACGCAGGTGCAGGCCCAGCGAGCGGGCCAGCGGGCTGGAGCCCCATTCCAGCACCTTGCCCAGCTTCAGGCAGTCGGCCTTGAAGCCGGCGTCGTCGGCGTTGTCCTTGCACAGCCCGGCCACCGCGCGCAGGCCCGGCTGCGGCTGCGCGGCGGCCAGGCCGAAGGCGATCGCCACCTGCACGCCGGCGGCGCCGGCCGGGGCCGCGGGGTCCAGCGTGGCGGGCGGCGGCGGCAGGGCGGCCACCGCGTAGGCCAGCGCCTTCAGGCTGGTGCCGCCGTAGTCGTCGTACAGGCGGGCGGCGGCGGCGCGGGACAGGTCCTCGCGGGCGTCCTGCTTGTGCATGTCGTGCAGGTCCTGGCCCAGCTTCAGCATCCACGCCGCGGCGTTGTCCGGCGCCTGCTGCAGCAGGCGCTCCAGCGCATGCGCGTTGGGACAGGCATCGGCCTTGTCGTCGCAGTCGGGCAGCTGGGCCCAGCTCACCGCGGGACCGGCATCGGCGGCCTGCGCGGCGCGCGCGATCAGGGTGGGATAGCTGTTGACCTTGGGCTGGTCGGGCAGCGGCCGCGCCAGCAGCGCGGCGCCCAGCAGCGGCAGCGCGTCCGCCCGCGGCGCCAGCACGCTGACCAGGTCGCGCTGGAAGCCGAGCAGCGCCTTGGTGCGTGCTTCCGCAGCGGCGGCCTGCTTCTTCGCGGCGGCGTGCCGCTTCGGCGCGCCGGCGGCGGGCAGCGCCACGGCGAGCAGGGCGCAGGCCAGGCCGAGGGCGGGAATGCGCGATCCACGCATGGCGGTCTCCATCGCTCAAAGCCCGCAGCTTAGCGGGCCTGGCTTAAGCGGGGTTGAAGCGGGCGCCTATTCGCCCAGCGCCTCGCGCATGAACTCCGGCTGGGCCAGCGCGCCCTTGTGGATCTCGGCGTTGTAGTAGCGGGTGGCGAAGTTCTTGCTCAGCGCGCCGCGCTCGCGGAAGCCGGACAGGTCGCCGCCCTTGCGCGCCATGGTGCAGCTCCACCAGCCGGTGGGATAGCACGGCTGCGGGAACGGCAGCGTCTTCACCGCGCTGAAGCCGGCGGTGCGCATGGCCGAGCGCATCGACTTGATCAGTTCCAGGTGCGCGATCGGCGATTCCGACTGCTGCACCAGGATGCCGCCATGGCGCAGCGCCTTGTAGCAGCTGGCATAGAACGCGGCGTTGAAGAGGCCCTCGGCGGGGCCGACCGGGTCGGTCGAATCCACGATCACCAGATCCAGCGACTCCGGTTCCGCCTCGGCCATGTACTTGATGCCGTCGATGAACAGCAGCTCGGCGCGCGGGTCGTGGTTCGACTCGCACAGCTCGGGAAAATACTGCTCGGCGAGGCGGGTGACGCGCTCGTCGATCTCCACCTGGGTGGCCTTCTCCACTTCCTCGTGCTTGAGCACCTCGCGCAGGGTGCCGCAGTCGCCGCCGCCGATGATCACCACGCGCTTGGCGCGCGCATGGGTGAACAGCGCCGGGTGGGTCATCATCTCGTGGTAGAGGAAGTTGTCGCGGCTGGTCAGCATCACGCAGCCGTCGATCACCATCAGGTTGCCCCAGTCGGTGGTCTGGTGGATCTCGATGGTCTGGAACGGGGTCTTCTCCGCGTGCAGCAGCTTCTCCACGCGGTATCCGATGGAGGAGCCGGAAGCCTGGTGGGCCTCGGTGAACCAGCTGGGCTGCGACATGGCGGACATTCCTGGATGAAACGGGGGACAAAAGGGAGCCAATTGTAGCCGGTCGGCGGCGCATATAGCGCCCGTTCGGCCGCGGACGGGTGCGGGCCGCTACAATCGGCGACCCGGCCCCGGCGCAAGCGCGCATGGCCTGTCCGTCCGGCCCCGCGGCGTGTGAGGCTTCCGGCCGGCGGACCGTTCCACCGTCAAGGCTCGCCGCTGCGACGACATGCATCCGCCTGTACGAGGAGATCGCCCCATGTCGAAGCCCTGGACCGTCGATAGCGCCCGCCACACCTACGCCGTGAGCCACTGGAGCGACGGTTACGTCGACGTCGGCGCCGCCGGCGACATCGTGATGCGCCCGCGCGGCGCGAAGGGGCCGGCGCTGCCGCTGCCGGCCATCGTCGAGCGCGCCCGCGGCGAAGGCCTGCGCCTGCCGCTGCTGGTGCGCTTCCCGGACATCCTCGCCGACCGCCTCGCGCGGCTGCAGGCCGCGTTCGCCCGGGCCATCGGCGAGTGGCGCTACGCGGGCGGCTATACCGCCATCTACCCGATCAAGGTGAACCAGCAGCGCGGCGTGGTGGCCGAGCTGGCCGCCGCCGGCAGCGAGGGCTTCGGCCTGGAGGCCGGCTCCAAGCCCGAGCTGATGGCCGTGCTGGCCATGGCGCGGCCCGGGTCCATCGTGATCTGCAACGGCTACAAGGACCGCGAGTACGTCCGCCTGGCCCTGATCGGCCGCAAGCTCGGCCTGCGCGTGCACATCGTGATCGAGAAGCTGTCCGAGCTGGACCACGTGTTCGCCGAGGCGAAGGCGCTGGGCGTGGAGCCGCTGCTCGGCGTGCGCGTGCGCCTCGCCTCGATCGGCGCTGGCAAGTGGCAGAACACCGGCGGCGACAAGGGCAAGTTCGGCTTGTCGCCGGCGCAGGTGCTCACCCTGGTCGGGCGGCTGGAGCAGGCCGGGCTCAAGCACACGCTGAAGCTGCAGCACTTCCACATGGGCTCGCAGATCTCCAACGTGCGCGACATCGCCAACGGCATGCGCGAGGCCACCCGCTACTTCGTCGAGCTGACCCGGCTCGGCGTGCCGCTGGAGATCGTCGACGTGGGCGGTGGCCTGGGCGTGGACTACGAGGGCTCGCGCTCGCGCAGCCACAACTCGATCAACTACTCGATGGAGCAGTACGCGGCCACCATCGTGCAGTCGCTGGCCGAGGCGGTGGAGGCGGAAGGGCTGCCCGCGCCGCACATCCTCACCGAGGCCGGCCGCGCGATGACCGCGCACCATGCCGTGCTGGTGGTCAACGTGAGCGAGGTGGAGCCGGTGCCGGCCGGCGCCATCCCGCCGGCCGCGGAGGACGAGCCCGCGGTGCTGCGCCGCCTGCGCGAGACCTGGGAAGAGCTCGACCGGCGCCCGGCGCTGGAGCTGTTCCACGAGGCCCAGCACCACCTGGCCGAGGGCCAGGCGCTGTACGCGCTGGGCCAGCTGGCGCTGGCCGACCGCGCGCGGCTGGACGAGATGTACTACGCCATCGCCAACGCGGTACGCACGCGCCTGCTGCCCGGCGAGCGCTCGCACCGCGCCGCGCTGGACGAGCTGGACGAGAAGCTGGTCGACAAGTACTTCGTCAACTTCTCGGTGTTCGAGTCGGTGCCCGACATCTGGGCGATCGAGCAGATCTTCCCGATCGCGCCGATCGCGCGGCTGGGCGAGGAACCCACCCGGCGCGGCGTGATCGTCGACCTCACCTGCGATTCCGACGGCCGCATCGACCACTACGTCGACGCCGAGGGCGTGGATGTCAGCCTGCCGCTGCACGCGTTGCGCGAAGGCGAGAGCTATCGCCTCGGCATCTTCATGGTCGGCGCCTACCAGGAAACCCTGGGCGACATCCACAACCTGTTCGGCGACACCGACGCGGTGAACGTGCGCGTGGACGGCGACGGCTACGTGTTCGCGCACAGGCGCCGCGGCGACACCACCGACCTGATGCTGGACTACGTGGGCTACGACCTCGATGCCCTGCGTGCCCGCTACCGCGAGCGCATCGCCGCCGCGGGCCTCGCGGGCGAGGCGGCGGAGTCCCTGTACCGGGCGCTGGACGGCGGCCTGACCGCCTACACCTACCTCGCCGAGGATGGCTGATGAAGCTGCGGGCGGACGCCTGATCGCGCCGTCACGTCCGCTGTCTACAATGCGGGCTCCCCCTCACGGAGCAAGCGCATGAGCAGCCTCGACGGCAAGGTGGCCCTGGTCACGGGCGCGGCCAGCGGCATCGGCAAGGCGATCGCCGGGCTGTACGCGAAGCACGGCGCGAAGGTGGCGATCTGCGACATCAACCGGCAGGCGGCCGACGCGGCGGCCGCGGAAATCAACGCCGCGGGTGGCCGGGCCCTCGGCGTCGCGATGGACGTCACCGACGAGGCGGCGGTGGATGCGGGCACCGACAAGGTGGTCGCCGCCTTCGGCGCGCTGGACATCCTGGTCTCCAACGCCGGCGTGCAGATCATCAATCCCATTGACCAGTTCAGCTACGCCGACTGGAAGAAGATGCTCGCCATCCACCTCGACGGCGGCTTCCTCACCACCCGCGCCGCGCTGCGCCACATGTACCAGGGCGACCGCGGCGGCATCGTGATCTACATGGGCTCGGTGCACTCGCACGAGGCCTCGAAGCTGAAGGCGCCCTACGTCGCCGCCAAGCACGGCCTGCTCGGCCTGGCCCGCACGCTGGCGAAGGAGGGCGCGCCGCACAACGTGCGCTCGCACGTGATCTGCCCCGGCTTCGTGCGCACGCCGCTGGTGGAGAAGCAGATTCCCGAGCAGGCGAAGGAGCTCGGCATCGGCGAGGACGAGGTGATCAGGAACGTGATGCTGAAGGACACCGTGGACGGCGTGTTCACCACGGTGGAGGACATCGCGCAGACCGCGCTCCACCTGGCCACCTTCCCCAGCGCCGCACTGACCGGGCAGAGCATCGTGGTCAGCCACGGCTGGTACATGCAGTAGCCGCCGCGCCGCCCGTTCCCGGGCCCGCATCAGCCCCGATACGGCCCGCCGGTCTCGCCCCATCCCCATGCGGGCATCGGCGCATGCCCGTCGGGCGGGACGTCGAGGCGCGAATTGAGCAGGGCGAGCCGCGTGCCCCATTCCACGTAGCCCACGAAGGCGGAACGGAATTCCGGATCGTCCGGCAACCCGGCGGCATCGGCGCATTCGAGCAGCAGCGCCATCCAGCGCGCGCGCTGCGCCTCGTCCAGGTGCCGCCCGACGTGTCGTGACAGCATGGCGTGGTGGCCTCCGCGTTCCCGGGTGTAGACCGGCGGTCCGCCGAAGACCTCGGCCAGGAACAGCGCCACGAAATGCGGGTGCCGCGCGTCCATGTGGGCGAATAGCGGTGCCAGCAGCGGATCGTCGGGCACCCGCCGGTAGAAGACCTCCGTGAGGCGCTCGAGCGCGGGCAGGCCGCCGGCCCATTCGTAGAGGCTGGGGATACTGTCGTCGCTCATGGCGTCTTCGTCCGCTGCACCGCCGTGGCGCGGTAATGGCGCATCTCCTCGATCATGCCGACGTAGGGCTTGATCGCGGCGAAGAAGCTGCGGAACTCGGCGCTGCCGCGGAAGCCCTGCATGTGGCCGCCCACCGAGTCCCACAGGATGCGCAGGATGTAGCTTTGCGGCTCGTCCAGGCAGCCGGCCAGCTCGTAGCCCAGGCAATGCGGCGAAGCGTCCAGGCTGCGTCCGGCCTCGGCGTAGTCCTGTTCGAAGCGGGCGGCGTCCGCCGACGGGATCTTGTAGCGGATGTACTCCACGATCATGCTTCGACCCTCGACGGGTTGCGGCGATGCCTGGCATTCTCCCGCCGCTTCCGCGCGAAAAGATACGCACCGGAAAGTTACCAAGCCGCCCGCCCACAGGTTTCCGCATGGCCACCGCTCGCCGGAAAACATTCGCCTGTCCCGTCGACGTGACGCTCAGCCTGATCCACGGCAAGTGGAAACCGATGATCCTGTGGCTGCTGTCGACGCGGTCCCGCCGCTTCAGCGACTTCCAGGTCGCCATGCCACAGGTGGCGCACAAGGTGCTCAGCCAGCAGCTGCGGCAACTGGAGGCGGACGGATTGATACGCCGCACGGTGCGCGACGCGCAGGGGCAGCGCATGGATTACCGGCTGACCGAATTTGGCCGCAGCCTGCGGCCGGCGCTGAATGCGCTGGCGAGCTGGGGCAAGGTCCACCACCGCGCGCTGGGCGCGGAGTACGGAATCCCGGCAGGCGAGGGCGATTGATCGCGTGCGGGCCCCGGCTCAGCCGCGATGCACCTGCAGCCCCGCCGCCGACTGGTTGGTTGGCATGATCTCGATGCGGTTGACGTTGAGGTGCGGCGGCAGGTTGGCGATCCACCAGATGGTGTCGGCGACGTCGCCGGCGGTGATCGGGTGGACGCCGGCGTAGAGCGTGTCGGACGCGGCCTGGTCGCCGCCGGTGCGCACCAGGGTGAACTCGGTCTCGGCCATGCCGGGCTCGATCGAGGTGACGCGCACGCCGGTGCCGTGCAGGTCCACGCGCAGGTTCTGCGAGAACTGGGTGACGAAGGCCTTGGTGGCGCCGTAGACGTTGCCGCCCTGGTAGGGGTAGCTGCCGGCGATCGAGCTGATGTTGACGATGGCGCCGCGGCGTTCGATCAGCCGGGGCAGCAACAGGTGGGTCATCGCCGCCAGCGCGGTGACGTTGGTGTCGATCATCTGCTTCCACTGCGCCAGGTCGGCCCGTTGCGCCGGCGCGGTACCCAGCGCCAGGCCGGCGTTGTTGACCAGCAGGTCGACGCCGGCGAAGGCGGGCGGCAGGGCGTCGACGGCGGCGTGCAGCGCGGCTTCGTCGCGGATGTCGAAGGCGTTCGTGTGCACCTTGTCGGCGCCGTGGGCATCCACCAGCTTCTGCAGCCGCTCGGCGCGCCGGCCGCTGGCGATCACGCGCCAGCCGCCGGCGACGAAGCGTTCCACGGTGGCGGCGCCAAAGCCGGCGGTGGCGCCGGTGATCCAGGCAGTCTTGGTCGTCATCCGCCCAGTGTAGGAGCGCGCCCGGCGCGCGAAAAGCCCGCGGCGGCGGCGAAGACGTACCTTCGCCGACGGTTGCGCAGGGGAGCGCCTACCGGCCTTCCTTCAGTGCGATCGCATGGATCCCCGCCGACGCCAGCCGCTGCTTCACCGATTCCAGGCTGGTGGCGGAGTGGTAGGGCCCCAGGCGCACGCGGTGGTAGGTCTGGCCTCCCACGTTGACCGGTTGCACGTTGGCGACGAAGCCCTGCAGCGCCAGCTTGGCCTTCAGCGCTTCCGCGTCGGCGGCGTCGGGAAAGGCGCCGACCTGCAGCAGGTAGCCGTTGCCCGTGGCGGCCGGCTGCACGGTCGAGGGCGGCGCGGCGGTGACGTTCTGGGTGACCGCGGCCGGGGCGTTGGCGGCGGGTGGCGGTGTCGCGGGCTGCGGCGCCTGCTGGGAGGCGGCCTGCTGCTTCTGCTGCTGCTCGGCGCGGGCCTGCGCGCTGATCTCGGCGTCGGGGATGCGCACCTCCTTCTCCGACAGCACGGAGTAGAAGTCGTACTTCGGCTTCTGCGGCGCGCTGCCCCCGGACGAGGGCTGCAGCCCGGCGTCGCTGCCGGGCTGCGCGGTGGCCTGCGCGTTCGGCTGCGGGCCCTTGGGCGCCATCGGCATCAGCGAGTGGCGCATCAGCATCACCACGACCACCGCGCCGATGGCGATGCCGATCAGCACGCCGGCCCAGCTGGGGAATCCACCGCCGTTGTTGCGCACGGCCTGCCGGCCCTTGCCCTTGCGTGCTGCCATCACATGCTCTCCGGGGCGCCCAGGCCCAGCAAATCCAAACCGTTGCGCAGCACCTGGCGGGTCGCCACCACCAGCGCCAGCCGCGCGTCGCGCAGGTCCCCGTCGTGGACCAGGAACTGATGCGAGTTGTAGTAGACGTGGAAGGCGTTGGCCAGTTCGCGCAGCCCGTTGGCGAGCAGGTGCGGCTCCAGGCCGGCCGCCGCGGCCTCCACCACCTCGGGGTACTTCGACAGCTCGGTCAGCAGGTCCTGCTCGTGCTCGTTGTCCAGCCGCGCCAGGTGCGCCAGGCCATTATCCGGGTCGAACGTGAACCCCTTCTCGCCGGCCTGGCGCAGCACGCTGCACACGCGGGCATGGGCGTACTGGATGTAGTAGACCGGGTTGTCGTTGGTCTGCGAGCGGGCCAGGTCGATGTCGAACACCAGCTGCGAGTCGCCCTTGCGCGAGATCAGGAAGTAGCGCGTGGCGTCCTTGCCCACCTCGTCGATCAGGTCGCGCAGGGTGACGTAGCTGCCGGCGCGCTTGGAGATCTTCACCTCCTCGCCGCCGCGCATCACGGTGACCATCTGGTACAGCAGGTAGTCGGGGTAGCCCTTGGGGATGCCGGCGTCCAGCGCCTGCAGGCCGGCCTTCACGCGCGCCAGCGAGCCGTGGTGGTCCGAACCCAGCACGGTGATCGCCTTTCCGTAGCCGCGCTGCCACTTCGACAGGTGGTAGGCCACGTCCGGCACGAAGTAGGTGTAGGTGCCGTCGGACTTGCGCATCACGCGGTCCTTGTCGTCGCCGAAGTCGGTGCTGCGCAGCCACAGCGCGCCGCCGTCCTCGTAGGTGTGGCCGTGGGCGACCAGCTCGCGCACGGCCTCCTCCACCTTGCCGTCGGCGTACAGCGAGGATTCCAGGAAGTAGGTGTCGAAGCCGACGCCGAAGGCCTTCAGGTCCAGGTCCTGCTCGCGGCGCAGGTAGGCCACGGCGAAGGCGCGGATCGCGTCGAGGTCCTCCGCGTCCTTCGCGCCGGCGACGGTATGGCCTTCCACGGTGACGCTGTCGCCGGCCAGGTAGGCTTGCGCCACGTCGGCGATGTAGTCGCCGCGGTAGCCGTCCTCCGGCCAGCCGGCGTCGCCCGGGGCCAGCCCGCGCGCGCGCGCCTGCACCGAGGTCGCCAGGTTGGCGATCTGCACGCCGGCGTCGTTGTAGTAGAACTCGCGCTTCACGTCCCAGCCGCTGGCTTCCAGCAGGCGCGCCACGCAGTCGCCCAGCGCGGCATTGCGGCCGTGGCCCACGTGCAGGGGGCCGGTGGGATTGGCGGAGACGAACTCCACGCCCACGGTGCGGCCGGCGCCGCTGGCATTGCGGCCGTAGGCGGCGGCTTCGGCGAACACGCGCCGCACCTCGGCGTGGTAGGCCCCGGGAGCGAGGAAGAAGTTGATGAAGCCGGGCCCGGCGATCTCCACCTTCGCCAGCAGCGGGCTGGCCGGCAGCGCGGCGACCAGCTTCTCGGCCAGCTCGCGCGGTTTGGCGCGCGCCGGCTTGGCCAGCAGCATCGCCAGGTTGGTGGCGAAATCGCCGTGCTCGCGGCTGCGCGCGCGTTCGATCACGAACCCGGGCGGGTCGAGGTCGGCGGGCAGGGTGCCGTCGTTCCGCAGGGCCTGGAGGGCCTGCAGCAGCAGGTCGCGCAGCGGTTGCTTCATGGGGTGGGATCGTCTTCGATGGAACCCTGCATCGTAACAGACCGTGCCCATGCCAGCCCGCCCGGCGCCGTCCGGGGACAACGTGGACAGCGCTGTGGATAACTCTGTGGGGAAAGTTGCCTCGCCTGGCGCGGGAATCCGGCCGACATGGCCCTGAAATGAAGTTTCAGGACAAAAACATATGTAGAACAATGTCTTGTGATGTGAACCTGATGTCGGCGGGAGGTCGTGGCCGACAAACGGCGCCACCGGGCGTGTGTGCATAAGTTGGCGCGCACTGGCGCGGTCTGGCGTGTCACACGCGCGTCACGCGGCGCGGCCACACTGGTCGCGTATCCCCGAACCTCCCCGTCGGTGCGATACGGCGATGGCTGCGCCCCTCCCCCCCGGCAGCCGCGGCGCGGACCCACGGTCCGCGCCGTTTTTTTTGCGCCTCCCTAGATCAGGCCGCGTGCGGCCATCGACACCGGCGCGCCGGCACCGATCACCAGGTGGTCCAGCACGCGCACGCCGACCAGCTTCAGCGCGTCGCGCAGTTCGTGGGTGATCGCGCGGTCGGCGGCGCTGGGCTCGGCCACGCCGCTAGGATGGTTGTGCGCGAAGATCACCGCGCAGGCGTTGTGGTGCAGGCAGGCACGCACCACTTCGCGAGGGTGCACGCTGGCGCCATCCACGGTGCCGCGGAACAGTTCCTCGAAGGCCAGCACGCGGTGGCGGTTGTCCAGGTACAGGCAGGCGAACACCTCGTAGGGCAGGTGGCGCAGGCGGGCGCTGAGGAATGCGCCGCTGTCGCGCGGGTTGCCCAGGCTCGGGCGCTCGGCCAACTGCTCGGCCAGGCTGCGCCGGGCCAGTTCCAGCGCGGCGGCGATGCGGGCGCGCTTGGCCGGGCCCAGGCCGGTGGCGCGCACGGCCCGGTCCGGCCGGCCGAGCAGGGCGCCCAGGCTGCCGGTGCCGGCCAGCAGCTCGCGGCCCAGCGCGATGGCGTCCTTGCCGCGCACGCCGCTGCCCAGCAGCACGGCCAGCAGTTCGGCGTCGGACAACGCGGCGCTGCCGCGCGCCAGCAGTTTCTCGCGGGGACGTTCGCCCTCGGGCCAGTTGCGGATGCTCATGCCCGCCAGCATGCGGGCCGGGGCGCGAAGACGGCAGCGGGAAAGCCGGGCGAATCCAGTAAGCTAGGGCTGAACGTCAGTCAGCGCTTACTTACATGAGCCTAGCCAATCGTCGCATCCTGCTCGGAGTGTCCGGCGGCATCGCCGCCTACAAGTCCTGCGAACTGGTCCGGCGCCTGCGCGAGCGGGGCGCCGAGGTGCGCGTGGTGATGACCGCGGGCGCCACGCATTTCGTCGGCGTGGCCACGTTCCAGGCCTTGTCCGGCCAGCCGGTGCGCACCAGCCTGTGGGACGAGCAGGCCGAGGCGGCGATGGGCCACATCGAGCTGGCGCGCTGGGCCGAGCGCATCCTGGTCGCGCCGGCCAGCGCCGACGCGATCGCGCGGTTGGCCCATGGCCACGCCGACGACCTGCTGGCCACGCTGTGCCTGGCCAGTGCCGCGCCGCTGTACTTGGCGCCGGCGATGAACCAGCAGATGTGGGCGCACCCGGCGGTGCAGGCCAACCTGGCCACGCTGCGCGCGCGCGGCGTGCACGTGCTGGGGCCGGCGGCGGGCGAGCAGGCCTGCGGCGACGTGGGCTCCGGCCGCATGCTGGAGCCGCACGAGCTGCGCGACGCGCTGGCGGCCTCGTTCGGCGACGGCGCGCTGGCCGGGCTGGACGTGGTGGTCAGCGCCGGCCCCACCTTCGAGGACATCGACCCGGTGCGTTTCATCGGCAACCGCAGCTCCGGCAAGATGGGCTTCGCGGTGGCGCAGGCTGCCGCCGAGGCCGGCGCGCGGGTCACCCTGGTGGCCGGGCCGGTAAGCCTGCCCACGCCGCCCGGCGTGGCCGCGCGCGTCGACGTGCGCAGCGCGGCGCAGATGCAGGCGGCGGTGCTCGACGCCTGCGCACGGGCGGACATCTACGTCGGCGCCGCCGCGGTGGGGGACTATCGTCCGGCCGAGGTGGCCGAGCGCAAGCTGAAGAAGCAGGCCGGCGCCGACCTGGTGCTGCAGCTGGCGGAGAACCCCGACATCCTCGCCAGCCTGTCGGCACGGCCGCGGCATCCGTTCCTGGTCGGCTTCGCCGCCGAGACCCACGACGTGGCGGCCTATGCGCGCGGCAAGCTGGCGCGCAAGGGGCTGGACATGATCGCCGCCAACCAGGTCGGCGGCGGGCTGGGCTTCGAGACCGCCGACAACGCGCTCACCCTGTACTGGGCCGACGGCGAACTGGAGCTGCCGCGCACCGGCAAGGCCGAGCTGGCGCGCCAGCTGGTGGCCGAGGTGGCGGCGCGCTACAAGGCGTCGCGCGCATGATCGACGTCGAGCTGAAGGTCCTCGACCCGCGGCTGGGCGACAGCATCCCGTTGCCCGAACCGGCCACCGCTGGCAGCGCGGGCATGGACCTGCGCGCCGCGATCGACGCGCCACTGACCCTGCAGCCGGGCGACAGCGCGTTGGTGCCCAGCGGCATCGCCATCCACATCGGCGACCCGGGCTGGTGCGCCCTGGTGGTGCCGCGTTCCGGGCTGGGCCACAAACATGGCCTGGTGATGGGCAACCTGGTCGGCGTGATCGACGCGGACTACCAGGGCCCGCTGATGATCTCCTGCTGGAACCGCGGCCCGCAGCCCTACACCATCGCGGTGGGCGAGCGCGTCGCCCAGCTGCTGCTGGTGCCGGTGGCGCAGGCGCGGCTGAAGCAGGTGACGGAGTTCACGCCCTCGGCGCGCGGCGAAGGCGGTTTTGGTTCCACCGGGCGACACTAGGTGCTTTCGGTCTGGACCTGTGGGGGCGGGACATGACGATGAACCTCGCGCGATGGCAGCGCACGGCGAAGCAGTTCGACGCAGGCCGCCTGCTGTCGCTGGCCGGCGCCACCGTGCTGCTGCTGGGCGGCCTGTTCTGCGCCTGGCAGGCCTGGCTGATCGCCGACCAGGGCCGCGCCACGGCGCGGGTGAACCAGGCCCGGGACCAGGCCGTGCAGGTGCTGGCGGCGGAAATCGCGCGCGAACGCACGCAGCTGGCGCAGGCGCTGGCCGGCGTCGATCCCGTGCGGGTGCAGGCCGACCCCGCTGCGGCGGCCGTCGCCTTGCGCCAACGGCTGCCGCAGGCGCTGCAGCTGGAGCTGTACAGCGGCAGCCTCGACGAGGTGCTGCACGCCAACTACCGCCAGTTCGGCTACGCCAAGGCGGCGCAGCTGATGGCCGCGCAGAGCGCCGATGGCGTGCCGCCGATGCAGACGATCCCGCACGGCGGCGACGGCCGCCGGCTGAGCGAGGTGCTGCCGGTGGGCCCCGGTCGGCGGCCGGTGGCCTGGGCCTGGATCGAGTTGCCGTTCGCGCCGCTGCAGCGGCGTTTCGACGCGGTTCCGCCAAGCGGCGGCAGACTGGTGCTGCAGCAGGACGGCGACAACGGCGCCCTGGCGCTGCTCTCGCACGGCAGCATCGCCGGCGAGGTGGAAGCCGTGGGCAAGCCGGTGCCGGGCAGCACGCTCAGCGTGGCGGTGGCGCAGCCCGGCGCCTACATCGTGCTGACGCAGTCGCTGGCGTTGGCGCTGCTGCTGGCCCTGCTGGGGCTGGGCGGCGGCGGCTGGCTGCTGTGGCGCCGCGCGCGTGCGCGTGCGCCGGAACCTTCAACTTTCGAGGAACCCCAAGTGTCGTCCGTGTCCGAACAACGTCCGCCCCGCGCGCCGGCCGTCCCGCGCCCGCCGGCCGCCCGTCCCGCGCCGCAGCCGCCGGCGGCGAGCCCCGCCGAGGTCGACCCCGGCATCTTCCGCGCCTACGACGTACGCGGCGTGGTCGGCACGACGCTCACCGCGCAGGTGGCCAAGGCGCTGGGCCAGGCGATCGGCATGGTCATGCGCGAGAAGGGTCTGCGCGAGATCGTGGTGGGCCGCGACGGGCGCCTGTCCGGCCCCGAGCTGGCCGGCGCCCTGGCCGACGGCCTGCGCGCCGCCGGCATCGACGTGATTGACGTGGGCGCCGCGCCCACGCCGGTGATCTACTTCGCCGCCTACCGCTTCAACACCGGCAGCTGCGTGGCGGTGACCGGCAGCCACAACCCGCCGGACTACAATGGCTTCAAGATCGTGGTGGGCGGCGAGACGCTGTCCGAGGGCGCGATCCAGGACCTGTACCGGCGCATCGTCGAGGGCGCGCTGGACGACGACGGCCAGGGCGGCCTGCGCCACGTGGACGTGGTGCCCGACTACATCGAGCGGATCGCCTCCGACGTGCAGACCGAGCGCGCGCTCAAGGTGGTGGCGGACTGCGGCAACGGCATCCCCGGCGCGGTGGTGCCGCAGGTGCTGGAGGCGATCGGCTGCAAGGTGGTGCCGCTGTACTGCGAGGTGGACGGCCACTTCCCCAACCACCATCCGGATCCGTCCGACCCGCACAACCTGGAGGACCTGGTGCTCGCGGTGAAGCAGGTCGGCGCCGACCTCGGCGTGGCCTTCGACGGCGACGGCGACCGCCTCGGCGTGGTGACCAAGGACGGCGAGATCGTCTACCCCGACCGCCTGCTGATGCTGTTCGCGCGCGACGTGCTGTCGCGCCAGCCCGGCGCCACGATCATCTACGACGTGAAGTGCACCGGCCACCTGAAGGGCCAGGTGCTGGAAGCCGGCGGCAGCCCGCTGATGTGGCGCACCGGCCATTCGCTGATCAAGGCCAAGATGCGCGAGACCGGCGCCGAACTGGCCGGCGAGATGAGCGGCCACTTCTTCTTCAAGGAACGCTGGTACGGCTTCGACGATGGCATCTACGCCGGCGCGCGGCTGCTGGAGATCCTCGCCGGCGACCTGGAGGGGCGCACGCCGGAGGCGATCTTCGCCACCCTGCCCAAGGGCGTCTCCACCCCCGAGCTGAAGATCGAGCTGGCCGAGGGCGAGCACTACCGCTTCATGGAGAAGTTCAAGGCGCAGGCGCAGTTCGGCGACGCCACCCTGGTCACCATCGACGGCGTTCGCGCCGACTGGCCGGACGGCTGGGGCCTGGTGCGCGCCTCCAACACCACGCCGGTGCTGGTGCTGCGCTTCGACGCCGACAGCGAGGCGGCGCTCACGCGCATCCAGCAGGTGTTCCGCGAACAGCTGCTGCGGGTCGAGCCGGGGCTGAAGCTGCCGTTCTGAACCGGAGAGCGCAGTCTCAGTAGCCGCGTTCCTGCTTCTGCGCTTCCTTCAGTTCGCGGAAGTGCTGCAACTGTTGCGCCTGCTTCTGTGCGGTGGCGTCGCGCTGGTCCTGCTGGCGCGCCAGCGTGGCGCGCTGGTCGGCGACCACGTCGCGCTGGCTGGCGATGCGGTCGTGCAGCGGCTTCGGCACCGGTTCCTTGGCGTTTTCCAGGTCGGCCGCGCGGGCCAGCAGGTCGGCCAGCGCCTTTTCCTGGCTGTGCAGGTTGATCCGGGTGGTGCCGATCTGCTGGTCCAGATTGTCCAGGATCTGCTGCAGGGCGGTCTGGTACGCGGCCACGTCCGGGTAGGCGTTGAGCAACTGGATGTCGTCGCGCTCGTGCTGCCGGGCCGTACGTTGCGCGGCGGCGCGCTGCGTGGCGAGCTTCTCCGCCGCGACGCGTTCCTGCGCGGTGAGCGTCTTGTCCACGTGCTGCACCACCATGCCCTGGCCGTTGAGCACGTCGTAGCCGGCCTTGATGGCGCCCTCGCTGAGGCTGTCGCTGTAGTGCGGCAGGCCCTTGGCGTCCACCCAGCGGTAGCGGACGCCGTTGTTCTTCGACTGCTGCGCGTGGGCCGGCAACCCGGCGGCCAGCGCGGCCAGCGCGGCCAGCGCGATGACGAAAGCATGGATGCGCATGTATTCCCCCTTGCGCGGCAGTATAGCCATGGGGCCGCGGCGACACCGGATGCGGATCACGTTGCCGCGCATGGAACGCTATGCGGCGACGCCGTAGCGCTCGCGATAGGCGAGCAGGCGGGCATGCTCGGCGGCCAGCGCCGGGCGTTCGCCGGCATACGCCAGCACGTCGGCGAGGCTGGCGATGGCGACCACCGGGATGCCGTAGTCGCGCTGCACTTCCTGGGCGGCGGAAAGCTCGCCCTGGCCGCGCTCCTGCCGGTCCAGGGCGATCAGCACGCCGGCCGGCTCGGCGCCGTGGGCGCGGATCAGCGCCAGCGACTCGCGCACCGCGGTGCCGGCGGTCATCACGTCGTCCACGATCAGCACGCGGCCCTTGAGCGGCGCGCCGACCAGCACGCCGCCTTCGCCGTGGTCCTTGGCTTCCTTGCGGTTGTAGGCCCAGGGCAGGTCGCGGCCGTGCGCCTCGGCCAGCGCGATGGCGGTGGCGGCGGCCAGCGCGATGCCCTTGTAGGCGGGGCCGAACAGCATGTCCACCGCCAGCCCGGCGCGTTCCACCGCGGCGGCGTAGGCGCGACCCAGCCGGGCCAGCGCGGCGCCGGAGTCGATCCGTCCCATGTTGAAGAAGTACGGGCTCTGGCGGCCGGATTTCAGGGTGAACTCGCCGAAGCGCAGCACCTCGCGCTCGAGGGTGAGGTCGATGAAGTCGCGCTGGTAGTCGTGCATGCGGGGTCTCGTCAGGGCAGGGGGCGCCACAGCAGGTGCTGCGGCCCGGAGCGCCCGCCATGGTACAGCGTGCCGCTGTCGGCGAAGCCGGCGCGCAGGTACAGCGCCAGCGCGGCGGCGTTGTCGCGGTTCACCGCGAGCACGACGCGGCGGGCCTGCGGGTGGCGCAGCGCCAGGTCGGCCAGCAGCGCGTCCAGCGCGGGCAGGCCCAGGCCGCGGCCCTGCCAAGCGGCGTCGAGCTGGAACGAGCGCAGACCCAGCGCATCGGCGTCGGCGTCCCGGCCGGTGATGCCGCGGGCGCTGCGTTCGATCCGGTAGTAGCCGACCGGCGTGTCGCCGAGCAGGATCGCCATCGGCTCGCTGCCGGGGCATTGCTCGGCGTCGGGCAGGGTGCGCGCCGGCGGGCTGACGAAGCCGTCCTGGGCCGGCCGCACGTGCATCTTCAGCACGGCTTCGCGCAGCGCGGGCGTCACCGGGCAGACGCGGATGGCGGGTGGCGTGGGCATGGTTGCTATGATGCCCGCCATCGCTTCGGGAGTCGCCATGCGCATCATCACCCTCAACGCCAACGGCATCCGCTCGGCCGCGAACAAGGGCGTGTTCGAATGGCTGCGCGGCCAGCGCGCCGACGTGGTCTGCCTGCAGGAGACCAAGGCGCAGGAAGACCAGCTCGCCGACCCGATGTTCCGCCCCGACGGTCACCACTGCTTCTACCGCGACGCGAGCAGCAAGAAGGGTTACTCGGGCGTGGCGATCTACGCCCGGCGCGAGCCCGACGAGGTGCTGACCGAGCTGGGCTGGGACGAATTCGACAACGAGGGCCGCTACGTCGAGGCGCGCTTCGGCATGCTGAGCGTGGTGTCGCTGTACTTCCCGTCCGGCTCGTCGGGCGAGGAGCGCCAGCAGTTCAAGTTCCGCGCGATGGAATGGATCGCGCCGGTGTTCGACGGCTGGCTGAAGAGCGGCCGCGACTACGTGATCTGCGGCGACTGGAACATCGTGCGCAGCGAGAAGGACATCAGGAACTGGAAGTCCAACCAGAAGAATTCCGGCTGCCTGCCGGAGGAGCGCGCCTGGCTCAACGGCCTGGTCGAGGCCGGCTGGGTGGACAGCTACCGCACGCTGCACCCCGAGGGCCAGGACTACACCTGGTGGTCCAACCGCGGCCGCGCGCGCGAGAACGACGTGGGCTGGCGCATCGACTACCAGATCGCCACGCCCTCGCTGCGCGAGCGGCTGAAGGCCTGCTCGATCTACCGCGGCGAGCGCTTCTCCGACCACGCGCCGTATACCGTCGACTATGCCGACTGAAGACGTGGCCGCCGCGCCCGGCCGCCGCTGGCGCATCCTCAGCGTCGGGCTGCTGGGCTTCGCCTCCGGCCTGCCGCTGGCGTTGACCAACCCGACCCTGCAGGCGTGGTTCACCACCGCCGGCCTCAGCCTCAGGGACATCGGCTGGGTCACGCTGACCGGCACGGCCTACGTGTTCAAGTTCCTCTGGTCGCCACTGCTCGACCGCTTCCAGTTGCCGTGGCTGGGCCGCCGCCGCGGATGGATCGCCCTGATGCAGGCGATCTGCGGCTGCGCCCTGGTCGCCATGAGCTTCCACACGCCGCAGAAGGCGGCGGCCATGCTGGTACTGCTCGCCGTGCTGGTGGCGTTCTCGTCCGCGACCCAGGACATCGCCTACGACGCCCACCGCACCGACCTGCTGCGGCCGGAGGAACGCGGCTGGGGCATCGCCTTCATGCAGGGCGGCTACCGCGCGGCGATGCTGGTGTCCGGCGCGCTGGCGCTGATCCTCGCCGACCACCTGGGCTGGGCCTGGGTGTACCGGCTGATGGGCGCGCTGATGCTGGCGGCGATCGTGGTCACCGCCACCTCGCCGGAGGCGCCCGACGAGCAGCCCCTGCACAGCTTCGCCGAGGCGGTGGTGCGGCCGTTCATGGATTTCTTCGAGCGCTACGGCGTGCTGGCGCTGGCCTGGCTGGCGCTGATGGTGCTGTACAAGCTGTGCGACGCGTTCGCGCTGTCGCTGTCCACCACCTTCCTGCTGCGCGTGCCGCAGTTCAGCCTCACCGAGCTGGGTGCGATCAACAAGACCTTCGGCCTGTTCGCCGGCCTGCTCGGCGCGCTGGCCGGCGGCTGGGTGGTGACCCGGCTGCGGCTGTTCACCGCGCTGCTGGTGCTGGGCGTGTGCCAGGCGCTGGTGAACCTGGGCTACATCTGGCTGGTGCACAGCGGGCCGGACCTGGCTGCGCTGGCGATCGTGGTGGGGGCCGAGAACTTCTTCAGCGGTCTGGGCAGCACGGCCTTCGTGGTGCTGGTGACGGCATTGTGCAACGTGCGTTTCTCCGCCACCCAGTACGCCCTGCTGTCCTCGCTGTCGGCGGTGGGACGGGTGTTCCTGGGGCCGCTGGCGGCCTGGCTGGTGCCGCACGTGGGCTGGTCGAACTTCTTCGCGATCACCGCGCTGTCGGCCCTGCCGGGGCTGCTGCTGGTGGTCGCCCTGCGCGAGGCGATCGGCCGCGTGGAGCGCGTCCGGGCGCATTGAGAGCCTGTTCACGATCTCCAGGCGCCTCGCGCCGGAAATGTGCGGGCGTTCCGCAACGGGCACTTGTCCAGGTGTGCCGGCACCGCCACCATGGTCGCGCAGGGGGCTCAGCGTGCGCACGGAGCAACGCGATGCCGGATCTCGTGATACGTCACATCGACAGCCTGATGGCCGAGCGCATCAAGTCGCTGGCCAAGGATCGCCAATGGTCGATCAACGACGTGGTGCTGCACGCGCTGCGGCACGGGCTCGGCATGGCCAGCAGCAACATCTTCGCCGAGACCCTGCTCAACCCGGATGCCGCGACCGTGCTCGGCGGCCAGTGGGACGCGAAGGAAAAGGCGGTGTTCCAGGAAGCGCTGCAGGCGCTGGCCTCGGCGCGCGCCGAGCAGCTGGCGCCCGCGAACCTCGGCGACCCGCTGCTGGAAGGCCGCGACTGAACCGGTTCAGCGCGGCGCGGCGTAGACCGCGCCGAGCACGCGCGGCCCGCGCGCGCCGGTGACCGCCGGCAGGTTGCCCGGCCGTCCCAGCAGGCGCTGCCGCGCCAGCCACGCGAAGGCGGTGGCCTCCACGTAATCGGGATCGATGCCGAACGCGGTGGTGTCCAGCAGCACGCGCGGTGCCAGCCGTTCACCCAGGCGGCGCATCAGCACGGGGTTGTGCACGCCGCCGCCGCAGGCCACCACGTCGGTCGCCTGCGGGGCATGGGCGCGGATCGCGTCGGCCACGCTGCCCGCGGTGAGTTCGAGCAGGGTGGCCTGCACGTCGGCCGGCGCCAGCGCGGCCACGCGCGGGTGCGCGTCGAGCCAGGCCAGGTGGAAGTGCTCGCGGCCGGTGCTCTTGGGCGGCGCCAGCGCGAAGTAGGCGTCCGCAAGCAGCGCGTGCAGCAGCGCCTCGTCCACGCGGCCGGCAGCAGCGAAGGCGCCGTCGCGGTCATAGGCCTCGCCGCGATGGCGCAGGCACCAGGCGTCCATCAGGCCGTTGGCGGGGCCGGTGTCGAAGCCCAGCACGCCGCCATCGGCCCGCAGCACGGTGATGTTGGCGATGCCGCCGAGGTTCAGCACCGCGCGCTCGCGGCCCGGCGCGGCCAGCAGCATCGCGTGCAGCGCGGGCAGCAGCGGCGCGCCCTGGCCCCCGGCGGCGACGTCGGCGCGGCGGAAGTCCGCCACCACGTCGATGCCGCTGCGCTCGGCGATCACGCTCGGGTCGCCCACTTGCAGCGTGAAGGGATGTTCGCCGTGCGGGCGATGGCGGAGCGTCTGGCCATGCGAACCGATCGCACGCACCGCGCCGGGATCGGTGCCGCTTTCGGCGAGCAGCTGGCGCGCGGCGTCGGCGAAGCAGGCGCCGATCGCCACATCGAGGCGGCCATAGGCGTCCAGGTCCAGCCGGAGCTCGTCCTGCGCCACGGCGAGGATGCGCTCGCGCAGTTCGGCGGGCCACGGGTGCACGCGTGCCGCGACGGGTCGCGGCGTGTCGTCCTCGAAGCGCACCAGTGCGGCATCGATGCCGTCGGCGCTGGTGCCGGAGATCAGGCCGAGGTACAGCCCGCGGGTGTCATCCATGCGGCGTGCGGCTTATTCGTCGTGCGTGCTGCCGGCGGTGTTGGCGTGCGCCAGGCGGTAGCGGGTGTCGAGCATCTTCAGCCGCGCCAATTGCGGCTTCACCACGCTGGCCTCGAACTTCGCCAGCTGCGCGGCGGGCAGCGGCTGCGGCTTGGGCATGGTCACGGTGAGCGGATTCACCGCGCGGCCGTCGATGCGCACTTCGTAGTGCAGGTGCGGACCGGTGGCCAGGCCGGTCATGCCGACATAGCCGATTACTTCGCCCTGGCGCACGTGAGTGCCCACGTGCTCGCCCTTGGCGAAGCCCGACATGTGGCCGTAGGCGGTGGAGTAGGTGCTGTTGTGCTTGATCAGCACGAAGTTGCCGTAGCCGTTCTCCCAGCCGCGGTAGACGATGGTGCCGTCGCCGGCGGCGTGGATCGGCGTGCCCTTGGGCGCGGCGTAGTCCACGCCCTTGTGCGCCCGGGTGTAGCCCAGGATGGGGTGCTTGCGGGCGAGGCTGAAGCGCGAGGAGATGCGCGTGAACGCCACCGGCGTGCGCATCAGCGACTTGCGCAGCGGACGGCCGTCTTCGCTGTACCAGCCGATGGTGCCGTCGGCCTGCTTGAAGCGGTAGGCGGTGTAGCGCTTGCCCTGGTTGACGAACTCGGCCGCCACGATGTCGCCTTCGTGCAGGTAGGCGCCGTCGCGGTAGACGTCGTTGTAGATCACCGTGAAGCTGTCGCCGCTGCGGATGTCCTTGATGAAGTCGATGTCGTACTTGAAGATGTCCGCCAGCTTGACCACCATCGCGTCGCTCATGCCGGCCTTGGCGGCGGCGCCGAACAGCGAATCCTCGATGACGCCGTGCGCCACGTGCTCGCGCACGTTCAGTTCGCGCTGCTCCTGGCTGACGGCGGGTGCATTGCCGTCGAAGCGCACCACGGTGCGGGTGGTCTCGTCCTTGTCGAAGCGGAAGCCGTCGAGGCTGCCGCCGCGGCCGAGCAGGAAGTCGAAGGCCTCGCCCGGGCGGATCATGCGCAGCGGCTCGGGGTCGCCGGTGGCCTGGATCACCTGGTGCAGGTCGACCAGGCTCAGACCCTGGGCCTGGAAGATGTCGGACAGGGTCTGGCCGGGTTGCACGCGTACCGTGCGCCAGGCCTCGAAGCTGGTGCGGTCGACCGTCGGCGGGGGCAGCTTGGGCAGCGCCAGGGGCAGCAGGGTGCGCGCGGGCGGCACCGGTGCCGGGCGCATCGCGCTGGCCCAGGCGGGCATCAGCAGGCCGGACAGCACGGTGATCAGCAGCGCGGTGCCCGCGAGCATCCAGCGTTCGCGGTGCCAGCGGATCGGTTCGGCTTCGGCGTGGAGCGGGCTCAGCGACCAGTGCGCGCAGCGCTGGTAGAAGTGGGAATGGCGTCGCTGCGCCTTGCGGCAGATCGCCTGTTTGCGCATCAAGCGCCTGCCTCGTTTGCCCTCGCCCATGCCGGCCCCCCGCGTAACAAAGTATCAATCGGCGCGTACCATAACGAGCTTGTGCAAACGGCGTCAACGCCTTTTCCATCAATGGTTTGCGCGAGGTTGGCGATTAACGCACAATTAACGGCCATGGTGCGGCGCAACCTTCGCGACGTATCCCTTCAATCGACAACCCCGAGGAATGCATGAGCGAGCTTGAGCAGGCGCTGGCCACTATCGCGCGCGGCGCGGACGAGATCATCAAGCGCGAGGAGCTGGCCGAGCGCCTGAAGCGCGGTCGCCCGTTGCGCATCAAGGCCGGCTTCGACCCCACCGCGCCGGACCTGCACCTGGGCCATACGGTGCTGCTCAACAAGATGCGCCAGTTCCAGGATCTGGGGCACCAGGTGATCTTCTTGATCGGCGACTTCACCGGGATGATCGGCGACCCCACCGGCAAGAACGTCACCCGCAGGCCGCTGAGCCGCGAGGACGTGCTCAGGAACGCCGAGACTTACGCCGCGCAGGTGTACAAAGTGCTCGATCGCGAGCGCACCGAGGTGCGCTTCAACTCCGAGTGGTTCGGCAAGATGGGCGCGGCCGACATGATCCGGCTGGCCGCGCAGCACACCGTGGCGCGCATGCTCGAGCGCGACGATTTCGCCAAGCGCTATGCCGCCCAGCAGCCGATCGCCATCCACGAGTTCCTCTACCCGCTGGTGCAGGGCTACGACTCAGTGGCGCTCGAAGCCGACGTTGAGCTCGGCGGCACCGACCAGAAGTTCAACCTGCTGATGGGACGGGCGCTGCAGGAGCACCACGGCCAGCCGCCGCAGATCGTGCTGACCATGCCGCTACTGGAGGGCCTGGACGGTGTCAATAAGATGTCCAAGTCGCTGGGCAACTACATCGGCATCGACGAGCCGGCGATCGACATCGTCACCAAGACGATGAAGATCGACGACGCGTTGATGTGGCGCTGGTTCGAATTGCTCAGCTTCGAGGTGACGCTGGACGAACTGGCGCGCATGAAGCGCGAAGTGGAGGGTGGGTCGCTCAATCCGCGCGACGCCAAGTTGCGCCTGGCGCGCGAACTGGCCGCGCGCTTCCATGACGCGGCCGCCGCCGAGCAGGCCATCGCCGGCTGGCACGCGGTGGTGCGCGGCGAGGGCGACATGTCGCTGCTGCCGCTCAGCGAGATCGTGGTGTCCGCCGAAGGCCTGCGCTTGCCCGCGCTGCTCACGGCGGCAGGGCTCACCGCCAGCAATTCCGAGGCGAACCGCAAGCTCAAGGAGCGTGCGGTACGCATCGACGCGGAGGTGGTGGAGGACGCGCAGCGCGTGTTCGGCGCCGGCTTCGAGGGCGTGCTGCAGGTGGGCAAGCGCAACTTCGCCCGTGTGCGCCTCGTCGCTGCTTGAACGGCGCGAGGCGGATGCGGTTTGCGGAGAGTTCCCATGATGAGCGCAGGCAAGGGGTTGCGCGAAACATCGAAAAATTTTCGCGAAAAAGCTTGCCAAGCAGAGGGCCTCTCCCTAGTATTCGCCGCCCGCCGCAGTGGTTCTTCCTACGGCAACATCCTCGGCAGCAGAAAATCTTCTCGAGGGTGTTGACGGCAGTAGAAAGGGATGTAGAATGGGCGGCTCACCCGGGACGAAATGTTCTGGGGCGTTTCGAGGAATCGGGCGCAAGTGGTTGATCTTT
>NZ_JASERU010000012.1 GCF_030504985.1 Fulvimonas sp. R45 | reverse complement strand
TCTCAACGACAACCTGCCAGATGGTCCTTCTCCGCTTGCTTGACGATAGCGTCAAGCATACGGGCTGGGCTGAGAAAAGACGTTGAAAGGCATGGCTCTCAGACCACCGGAGCACGACCATGTCCAAGGGCGACAAGTCCTCCTACACCGACAAGCAGAAGCGCCAGGCGCAGCACATCGAGCAGAGCGAGAAGAAGGAAGGCAAGTCCGGGAAGACCGCCGAACGCATCGCCTGGGCCACGGTGAACAAGCAGGACCACGGCGGCAAGAAATCCTGACGACTGGCGCGCGCCGCCTGGCGTGCGCTGCAACCGCCTTGCGCGGTGGATGTTGCGGAGAAAACTCCCTCCACTGCGTGCAGGGGAGGGTTGGGGAGCACCAACCTCTCCCTGCAAGCAGGGGGAGGAGCCGATCCGGCGACAGTGCGTACACCGGAATTTCGCCGGCCTCGGTCATGCGAACGCCGGCGACGGCTAGGACGAGTGCCTTCCTGCCGCACTGCGGTTCTGGTCGGCGGCCTTGCCCACGGCATGCTGCAGCTTGCCGGCATGCTTTTCCACGTTGCCTTCGACCTGCTTGCCGACATTTCCGGTGACCTTGCCGGCCACTTCCCTGGCCGTCCCCTTCACCTCGTGTTTCATGCCTTCGGTACGGTTCTTGTCCACGTGCCCTCCGACGGGTTCGACTGCACATCGCAGACGCATCCATCCTGTCGCGGTGCCGGTCGGAGACGCGTGACGCGGACGTGCGCCACGCATCGACCTGTCGGCCAGGGTTGAACGACGCTTCCGGAAAAAACGGCCGTCGCTCTATCCATTCCACCGGCACGCCCACGGGTATGCCCGCGCAGCGGACATTCGCTCAAGGCAGCGGGGCACCGCCCGCGTCCGCCCGGCGGCTTTGCCCCGCACCGCCGGGCGCAGCACAATGGATCCGACCGTACCGGACAAGGCGGGCCGCATCGGCGTGTCCGCCCGCGCCTTTCCCGAGTGGAGCGAACCATGACCCTGCGCTGGATCGTCTGCCTGCTGCTTCTGCTGAGCGCCGATGCGTGGGCCGGTGGCCCCGTCGCCACCGTGCGCGTCGCCTTCGACCGCCAGGGCATCACCGCCGTCCGCGTGCACGGCTACGCCGACCAGGCCACCGGACGCGAGGTCACCGCCGACGACCCGGTGCGCATCGCCTCGATCTCCAAGCTGGTCACCACGCTGGGCGTAATGCGGCTGGTCGAGGCGGGCAAGCTCGACCTGGACGCGGACGCGTCCACCCTGCTCGGCTGGCGACTGCGCAACCCGGCCTTCCCGCAGGTGCCGATCACCCTGCGCATGCTGCTGTCGCACCGCTCCAGCCTCACCGACGCCGCCGGCTACTGGCAGACGCCGCTGGGCGGCCGGCTGCGCGACATCCTCGAGGACCCGCGCGCGTGGGACACGAAGCACGCACCGGGCAGCTACTTCCGCTACGCCAACCTCAACTTCCCGCTGGTGGCGCAGATCATGGAGCGCGCCACCGGCGAGCGCTTCGACAAGCTGATGGCACGCCTGGTGCTGCGCCCGCTCGGCATCGACGCCTGCTTCAACTGGGCGCTGTGCAGCGACGCCACCGCCGCCCGCGCGGTGGTGCTGTACGACGCCGGCGGCACGCCGGTGAAGGACGACAACCACGGCCGCAAGCCCGCCTGCCCGGTGACGCCGGCCAGCGACGGCCGCTGCGACCTGTCGCGCTGGCGCGCCGGCGAAAACGGCGCGCTGTTCTCGCCGCAGGGCGGCCTGCGCATCTCCGCCCGGGGCTTGGCGCGCATCGGCCGGTTGCTGCTCGGCAACGGCAGCATCGACGGCAGGCGCCTGCTCGAGCCCCGCTCCATCCAGGCGATGGTCACCCCCGAGTGGCAATACCACCCCGGCGACGGCCTGACCTGGGAGGAAGACGGCGGCGACGTCGACCAGGGTTTCTTCTGCCGCTACGGCCTGGCGGTGCAGACGCTGGCCACGCCAGTGAAGGGCTGCCGCGACGACCCGTTCGGCGACGGCGTGCCGCGCGTGGGCCATTCCGGTTCCGCGTACGGGCTGCAGGCCGGGCTGTGGGTGGATCGCAAGCACGGCACCGGCGTGGTGTGGTTCGCCACCGGCATGCCGGACGAGCGCTTGGGCGGGAAGTCGGCATTCAGCGCGGTGGAAGAGGCGCTGGCACGCTGAACGCGCGGACCGGCGTCCGCAGATGACCGGCGGGCCCGGCAGGCATCGGGGCATGCGACTGGATGGCGCATCCGCCGCCGTTCATCGACCTCGGCGATAACGCTGCATCTTCTCGATGGTGCCGCAGGTCTCCATGGCGCACCAGCGCCGGCGCTGGTTCTTGCTGGTATCGAGGAACAGCCAGCCGCAGGAGGTGGTATTGGCGCAGCGGCGAAGCCGCGAGGTGGCCGGATCGCCGAGCAGGTCCAGCGCGTCCAGCGCGATGCGCTTCAGCGGCAGCCACGCATCGCGGGCATCGGCGTGCCAGTGCAGGTGCCCGTCCGCGCCGAGCGACTGGCTCGCCCAGGCCAGGTGCAGCCAGCGGTCAAGACCGCGCACCGCATCCGCGGGCGGCGACAGGCCGTCGACGCGCGCCGCGAACAGCTCGTGCAGGTGATGCCGCAGGTCTTCCACCTCACGCATCAACGCCGTGCGCCTGTGCGCGGCGCGCGGCAGGCGGACGCCGTCGTCCGGATGCAGCGCGCCGGCGCGAATGCACCACTCCATATAGCGCTGCGGCTGCTGCAGGTAATCCTCGATTTCCTCCGCGTAGCGGTCGTGGATGGTGTTGACGAAATCCAGGCACAGGCGCCCGCCATCGAGCCGGATGGCGGCGATCGGCCGTGGCGGCAGATGGCGGTGTTCGGGCGACATGCGGTCCTGCTCCATCCGGCATGACTTGTGGGCTACCACCAAAATGATTTTGAGTGGTAGCCTGCTTGCCGATAGCGACCGCCATGATACCGAGGTCAGCATGACGTCCCCATCGACATCCGAGCCTGTGCCGCCGGTCGACGCGACGCAACGCAAGCTGATCGCCGGCATCGCCCTGGTGGCGCTGCTGACGTTGGTCCTCGTAATCTTCGACCTGGCCATGGGCGGCCGTCCCGACCCGCCTTCGCTGCGCGCCTCCGCCACCCTGCTCGACGGCCCCTGGCGGTTCCACACCGGCGACGACCCGCGCTGGGCGGCCCCCGGCATGGACGACGGCGGCTGGGAAACGGTCGACCTGACCGCCCCGCCGGGCAGCCACGACGGCGACGTGGGCCTGCCCGACTACGTGGGCGGCTGGATGGCGCACGGCCACCCCGGCTATCACGGCTACGCCTGGTACCGGCGCGCGGTGACGGTGCCGGCCACGCACGCGTCGTGGGACATCCTCGGCCCGACCCTGGTCGAGGACGGCTACGAGTTGTACTGGAACGGCCAGCTGCTGGGCGGCTCGGGCAGGCTCGGCCCCGACCCGCGCCTCGTCGGCACGCGGCCGCTGCGGTTCGCCCTTCCCGCCGACGCGGCAGGCACCCGTGGCGTGCTCGCCGTGCGCACCTACATGCTCCCCATCTCCGGGGTCAGCCCGGACGGCGGCGGCATGCACACGGCCCCCATCCTGGCGCCGCAACCGACCGCCGAGGCGCTGCACCGCGTGCAATGGCAGCGGACCATCGCCGGCTACATCGCCGACGCGGTCGAGCCGGCCGGCATGCTGGCACTCATCGGCCTGGCGCTCGGCTACCGGCATCGCAGCAACCGCAAGGGATTCCTCGCCTTCGCCTGCACCGCGCTTGCGCTTACCGCCGCCAGGCGCCTCAACAATGCGATCGTCGCCTGGACCGACCTGCAGAGCCTGGCGACCTATGTATGGCTGGCGTCGGTGATGTGGGTGCCGACGATGGCCGCCTGGGTACTGGCCTGGAACCGCTGGTGCCAGCGTCCATGGCAGAGCATCGACGTGCTGGCCGTCGTGCTGGCGGTCGTCGGCATCATCGGCAGCCAGCTCCCTTCGGCGAGTTGGACGAGCGCCAGCCGGCTCGGCTTCATCGCACTGCTTGTCGTGATCGCCGCACGCGTCGCCCGCGACGGTCCTGCGCGGATCCTGGCGCTCGTCACGCTGGCCACGGTCATGGCCACGCTGTTCGGCGGCGAACTGCTCGACCCGTTCGGCGTGCCGGGCATCTGGTTCCCGTTCGGCATCGGCGTGGCACGGACGCAATATCTGTACGTGGCCGTCATCCCGTTGCTGGGTTTCCTGATCGTGCGCAGCCTGAGCGCACGATGCCAAAGCTGGAAGACCGTGTCTGCGAGCTCAAGGGGCGACGCGCCAATGTGATTTGCCTGCGGCATGAGCTTGCCAGGCTTGAGTTGCGAAGCCTTTCCGCCTCGCGTTTATGGACGCACCGCGCCCCTCTGCACCGTAAGTGGCCATTGACGACTGCCATGCCGACGCCCGAGCCTCAGCGATGTAATGACGACGTCGTTACATCATGGTAGACCTTAGAGCCTGTTCAAAATCTCCCCGTGGCCCGCGCCGGGAGCTGTTTGCGCGCAGGCCAAGGAAGAGCGAGGGAGTGGACGTCCGTCCACGACGGAGCGATGACGCCGGCCTGTGGGCAAACAGACCCGGCCTGAAGGGGAGATCTTGAACAGGCTCTGAGGCCAAGATCAGGAGTCTGCGCCATGCCAGCCACCACCACCGACCACCCCAAGCGGGAAACGCTCAACCTTCGGATCAAGCCCGAGGAACGGAGCTTGATCGATCGCGCCGCCAAGGCGCGCGGGAAGAACCGCACCTCGTTCGTGCTGGACGCTGCACGTGCGGCCGCTGAGGAAGCCCTGTTGGACCAAACCGTCATTACGGCCGACGCGAAAGCCTACGCCGCTTTTCTGGCCCGCCTGGACATGCCGCCGCAACCGAACGAACGCCTGCGCAAAACCATGCGGACCCCCGCCCCCTGGGACAAGGCATGACCCTTGCCGCGCCCGAACCACTCGGCCCACAGCACGATGTGGCGCCCTTTCCCTCGGGCGTGGAGACCCTGGACACCTGGCTCAAGCGGCGCACCCTGAAAAATCAAGGCAGCGGAGCATCCCGCACGTTCGTCGTCTGCGAAGGTTCCCGCGTCGTGGCCTACTACGCGCTGGCATCCAGTGCCGTGGCGGTCGATGCCGCGCCGGGCCGATTCCGGCGCAATATGCCGGATCCCATTCCGGTGGTGGTACTCGGCCGCCTCGCGGTGGATCAATCGCAGCAAGGGAAGGGCCTCGGCCGTGCCCTGGTGCAGGATGCCGGCCGCCGCGTTCTCCAGGCGGCCGATGCGATTGGCGTGCGCGGCCTGCTGGTGCATGCGCTCTCGGCCGACGCCAAGGCGTTCTACGAACGGCTCGGCTTCGATCCGTCGCCGCTTGACCCCTTGATCCTGATGATCATGCTGGCGGACCTCCAAGCGGCCCTGTGAAGGTCAGGCGAGGCGATCACCGCCGCCGCGGATGCCGAGGCACATTGCCAAAATGGGCGGTTCCCGGCCGGGAGCCGCCCCATGATTCAGCTCGCCACGTGATATTGACCGGGGCACGACTGCGCTCCCGGAAGTCACTGCTTCCTAGCCCCCCATCGCGGCGCTGAGTTCCGCCTGCTTTACCTTCAAGGGCAGCATGTACATCGCACGTCTGCGACTTTCCACATTCGCCGGGTCCTCGATGGGGTACGGCACCATCTTGTGATCGACGACATGGAACTGCGATCCGTATATCTGGTTTTTGCCGTCAAGCATCAAGATGCGGTCCACGAACTTGGCATATTCCGAGCGCGGCAGGTCGCCTCGCAACATGGCCAGCCGCACCTGTGATACCGAAGCTTTCATGAACCCCTTGTCCGCCGAGTGCTGAATCAGCAAAAAGGCGTTTTCGACGCCATCGCGGCCCACTTCCCTGCCACTCGGGAAACCGCCGCTCTCGATGATTGCCTTGATGGCGGCGGTATGGTCCTTGTCATCGGCCAGCATCTTTTGGACTTCCTTGCCGGCCGTCTGACCCACCACAACGGGTCCTGCCTTGTACACGGCGTTCCGATCCGCCTGATCCTGGGTGGCCATGGCCGCGAGCCGTGCCCGCAGCCGGGGGTTCGTAGGATCAACTCTGGGCTGGTAAAGCCGAGATGTGCCCGCCGCACGCGGGCTTTGCACACCGACCGCCGCCAGATCGTTGAGCGTTTGCAGCTCCATCTCCACCGGCCCGAGTCCGATGCTGTCACGCATATTGTCCGCGGCCTGGGCGCTTATCTGTGGCGGCAATGCATACTGCCCGCTTTGCGACACGAATATCGTCCCAAATTGCTGCGGCCGACCGTGCGATTGCTCGATGCGATCGTTCAGTTCCGCAAACCCGAGCGCACTGACGTCGATGCCGACGCGCTGCATCAACATCCCCAGCGCCGCTTCTTGGAAAGCACTGTCCGCCTGCTCGGCCAACAGCAATCGGGCAGCCTCCTTCATTCCATCAGGCCCAACCAGCTTCTCGGTCGGCCAGCCGGACTGCAAGACCAGGCCCTTGAACGTTGACAAGTCCGATGACGAAGGTGTCGCCTTCGTCCGCGACGATGCCAGCAGCTCATTGAGGCGCCCCTGCGCCGGAGTCGCGGCGTGCAGCGCTACCGTGGCGCCCATCGCAAAGAGACTCATTGAGCCGAAAGCAAAGATGCGTTTCCACGAATACATGTCAGCCCCCAATACAAAAGTATCTAAGACTTACCCGGCGAGCGCGGCACGTGGTTGCTTGCCAACAGCTCGTCGGCCACGGCGATACTGTCTCTTTCCATTGCAGCTTTCATGACGAGATAGTCTGACTTGCCAGTGATGTTTGCATCCGTCACGTCGTCCTCGCTCACGTGCGAATTTGGATGACCATCCGTTCCAGCCAGGAAATCGCACATCGCTCGCAAAAGATCCGACTTGACCAATTGGCACTGTGCCTCGATGCTCCAGCGGGTCAAAGTACTCGATCAACCGCGACGTCGCTTCGACCCACGGCGCGCCCGTTGGTACTCGTCCACGGTACTGAAGTAGCGGAGCCAGCCAGAGCCCATCCGCTGCATGTCGCGCAGCAGGTAGGCCGCCCGACGTAGCTGCTGTTCGCCTTCGTAATAGTTGCGCTGCGCCAGCATCAGTGCGCCCATTCTCGTAACACCTCCCGCACCACGATGATCAGGGGCGTCAGCGTCAAACCCGCGGAAAGTGGCCGAGCAGATAGCGCAACACCCCTCCGCTTGTGTGATGGACCTCGCAAAACGAAAAAGAAGTGCGCCTGCCCGGCTCTTGGCGCATCGCGTCGCGACATGTTTTCACTTGCTTGATTCGCCTGAAATATTTCCCTCGCTTCCGTACTCCGCACACGCTCCGATAGACGAAAGTCGAATCCTGCGGATGACGCCTGATCCCTACCCTCCGGCGTGGGAGGTGTCATCCAAAGACAGGGGGTAATCATGGATGCGACCCATTCCAAGAGTGTGTACGCGTACGAGCAGATCAGGCTCGCGTTGCGATCGGGAACCTACACACCGGGCCAACGGCTTGATCCCACCACGCTTGCGAAAAAGTTCCACATCAGCTCCACGCCCGTTCGCTTCGCCCTGTACCGCCTGGTCGGCGAAGCCTTGATCGTCGACCATGCCCGCGACGGACTGTATGTTCCGCTGCTCACCGAGGTCGACATGCGCGACCTCTATGACTGGATGGAAAGCCTGCTGATGATGGCGTGCGACAAAGGCCCGGCGCCGACAGCCCGCAAGACGGAATCGCTGCAGCCGGGGTCCACCGACGCCGACCTGATCGGACTGGCATGGCAGTTGTTCGACTCGATCGCCAGCGTGACGGCCCGGACATCCCTGCATCGCGCCGTGAGACTGGCCAACGATCGACTGGCGCCGATACGCTGGGCCACACAGGAATTGGTCGAGGACGGCCTCGAAGAACTCTCGACGCTGAACCGGCACTGGCAGGCGCACGACATGCCGGCCCTGAAAGCCGCGCTGCACGACTACCACGAACGCCGGAAGCGACTCGTTCCATGCATCGTGGCGCTGCTCAACGAACGCAGCGATTACCGGCACTAGGGCCGACAACTCTGCTGGATCTTGCCGAGCCCCATGCCCGGTAAGCCTGGGTTACACACGCCTGGCCGCGTGAGACGAGGCGGCGTCGCACCAGCGACCCGGCTCGACCAGATAGCCATTCCACCATCCCATGGAGACAGGCCCATGAGTTCCACTTCGCAGGCCCCGTTGATCCTGGTCACGGGCGGAAGCCGCGGCGTGGGTGCCGCAACGGCACGGCTGGCCGCCGCACAAGGCTACGACGTGGCGATCAGCTTCGTCTCCGACGAGCCGGCCGCCCTCGCGGTGGCGTCTGACGTGGAAGCCGCCGGACGCCGTGCCCTACCCGTGCGCGCGGACAGCGCGGATCCGCAGCAGGTCACCCGGCTGTTCGCCGAAATCGACCGCGCATTCGGCCGGATCGACGTACTGGTGAACAACGCCGCGATCATCGCGCGGCAGTCCCGGCTCGAAGACCTGGAGTTCGAGCGGATACAGCGCATCTTCGCGGTCAATGCGATCGGCCCCATCCTCTGCGCGCAACAGGCGGCGAAACGGATGTCTCACCGCCATGGCGGGCATGGCGGCTCGGTGATCAACATCTCCTCGACTTCGGCCCGGCTCGGCAGCCCCAACGAATACGTGGACTACGCCGCCTCAAAAGGCGCCCTCGAAACCTTCACCACCGGCTTCGCCAAGGAAGTCGCGCGGGAAGGCATTCGCGTCAACTGCGTACGCCCCGGGCACATCTACACCGACATGCACGCCAGCGGCGGCGAACCGGGACGGGTGGACCGCATCAGGGACTCGATCCCGATGGGACGAGGCGGCCAGCCGGAAGAAGTGGCGAGAGCGATCCTGTGGCTGGCCAGCGCCGAGGCCTCCTTCATCACCGGCACGTTCCTCGATGTCACCGGCGGCAAGTGAGACATGGAATACGCCTGGCGTGACGCACATCACGCTTCAAGTTTAATCACCGGATGACAAAGCAATAATCATTTGAAGATCAAATTTTCCGGCGCCTACGGTGACCACGTCATGGGACATGCCATGACGTAGACGTAGGAGATCGAGATGAACACGAACGAGAACATCCGCAACGATGCGTCGGAAGACGTCATCGAGCTTGGCGTTGCCAGTATTGAAACCAAAGGCTCCGGCGAAGGCAACGAACCCTTCGGCGGCGAACCGCTTGGCGGCATCTCCGATGCATAACCAACAAGGCGCGCCGAAAGGCGCGCCTCTTCTCCGGAGTGGTGCAAAACTCAGACTGCACGGTGACCTATCCTATTGCAGAGTCGATGACTATCTGGTCTTCCTTGATATCCAGAACGATCGCTACTTTCGTCTTACTGGTTATCTAGAGTCTGCGCTGGTCACTTATCTGAATGATGGTGATGCCCAAGACAGTAGCATTCGTAAATTGATCGAACGAAAAATACTGATCAACGAACCAATCGATGCCGATTGCATAGCACTCTCGTCCACAGAAATTCCCACGTGTAGTGCGATGGAAGGGGGCGTTCACGCCAAGCGGGTAAACGTCGGCGAGCTATTGGACACCTTCATAATCGTCTGCTCAATACATCGACAACTGAAAACCCATAGCCTGAAGCGAATCCTCCGGAATCTTGCATCCCTTCGAGAAAGACGGACATCCCAATCTTCGATGTCTCGTCCAAGCGAAGCCCGTGTCTTGGAAGTAGCCGCTGCTTTTCGCAGCGCACGCTTGTACGTCCCCGTAGACACATGTTGCCTCCTCGATTCCATTGCGATGGTCAAGTTCCTGGCCAAGCGTGAGCTGCACGCTGAACTTGTCTTCGGCGTGACGGGAACCCCGTTCTCCGCACACAGCTGGGTGCAGCACGGCACCACGGTTTTGAACGATGTCTTGGGACACACGTCAACCTTCACACCCATACGGGTGATCTGATGGACAACGATTACATCGCTATCCTGAAGCCAGCTGAAGAGCACAGCAGCGCGAAATTTACCAGACTGGCTGACACACTCCATGCAACGGGCATGTGCGTCCGCTATACGTCCGGTCCCCTGATACTGTTCGGCACAGAGGGCATATCGACACTGTCACTGCCAAACGGCGGGATACTCATCGGCCACCTGTTTACACAGGACGGGGTCGTTGTCCGTGACAGCGTAGGATTTCCAAGGCTTTCAGATCCAACACAGATCCTAAAGCACATACTGGAAACCTATTGGGGCGCTTACCTCATTATCCAGCCCGATACACGGCACCCCGGCGCGTTCACGATGACGCGTGCCCCATCAGCTGCCGGTAACCTTCCATGCATCTGGTCTATAAAGGATGGAACTGGCTTCCTAACGTCAGACGTTTCACTGGCGATCCGAGTCCTTCTCTACCGAAAGCAGATCAACTGGGACTTCATCGCTCATCGCCTGAGGCACCCTGGTATCAAGACGGAGCGTACCGGGTTCACTGGACTTGTCGAACTGCTGCCAGGGTGCTCGTTGCGTACAAGTCGTTCCGAGACATCGGTCCAGCAAGCATGGTCTCCTTGGGATTTCGTCGCCCGTGAACACCGTTACCGTGACCCGCGCGATGCCGCCGCCCAGGTCCGCCACTCTGTCGAGAGCGCCGTCCGGGCATGGACGGGCATGGATCGTTCCATATTGCTGGAGCTATCCGGCGGACTCGACTCCTCCATCGTCGCAGCATGCCTACGGGACTGCCATGAGCACGTCATCTGCTGCAACCTGGTTACCCCGGTTCCCGGGGTGGACGAGCGCCAATACGCTCGCCAGATGGCCAGGCAACTCAGCACCGAACTCCACACAGAACACCTTGGTTTCGATAACGCACGTTTCGACTTCACACCACCTCCCAACTCCGTAGCCCCCACGACCGGGCTATTGCAGTACGCAGTGGATAAGGCCTTGGAGGCCGCCGCCGAATACCACGGCGCCACCGCTTACTACACGGGAGGAGGAGGTGACTCGGTGTTCTGCTATTTACGAACTGCAGCTCCCAGTACTGATGCATGGAGAGCACATCGATTCAGTACCGCCATCACCGCCGCAAGGGACTTGGCTAGCGTTCACCAGTGTACATTTTGGAAGGCGACCCGACTTACCCTCTCCAAATTGCGGCGACCGCTGCGATCCCCCTTCCACCCAGATCCCACATTCCTTACACCAAACCCGGCATATGCGGAGCAGGAAGCACATCCATGGTTCGCAGCTCCCATGGATGCATTACCGGGGGACCGGGAGCGAATATTCGATCTAGCTGGAAATCAGCTCTTCGAAAGCCAAGCAGCTCGCGGATACAGGCGGTCCCTCCGGTTCCCACTGCTGTCACAACCTGTCATCGAAGCCTGTCTCCGCGCACCGAGCTGGATGTGGATCGCCGGGGGTAGGAATCGTGCGGTCGCACGAACTGCTTTTTCCGACCTTTTGCCACCCGACGTACTAAACCGCCAAAGCAAAGCAACCTACATGAGCTACCTGGGCGCCGTGTATGAACGGAACAAGCATCAAATCGAAGACTTCCTGCTGTCAGGCCGACTCAGGTCACAAGGTTTCCTAGACACATGCGCCATCAGTACCTTCTTTTCAAAACCCCTGCTCCCGCGCGATAGAACATTCTTGAGAATGTTCGACCTGTGCATGGTCGAGAACTGGGTCCGCCATCAACCCTAGGGTGCATCCTATTGCACAATGTACTCCTGCCGCAGACTCGACCGCATGGAGCGCCAGTGGATGTATTGCGGTGCCTTTGACGGATCCGGATCTTCATACCCCTGCAACCAGAATCGAAACCAGTCCAGATTGCGCGTGTACACGGCAAACTTGTGTCGGGGCTGGAACTTGATGTGTGGCTCGTTAGGGAAAACATAGACATCCGCACGATGACTCAGCATCATCGGAATAGCGTAGCCGAGTGCGAAGATGTACTCCTGCTCAGGAAATTGCATCAACATCGGGGCGCGAATCTTGTCCAGATTCAAGATTGGCGAAATCTTCTGCCACTGCCGCGGCGTTTCGTCCGGGGCACCCAGTTGCCAGTTTGATCGCAGTACCGACAAGAATGATTTGCCGATATTGCTGCCCAACAAGTAATACATCGATGATATGTTAGGTGACGCCACCGATGCCGCTGCAATCACGTCGGAATGGGTGAGCGTCCACATCGTCACGTCGCTGCCGAAGCTAAGCCCACCCATTCCAACCTTGGATTTGTCGATCCGGCCTTGCGATGCAAGCAGACGCACCGCACTTTCCACAGCCGACTGCCCCATGCTGTAGCCTTTAACGGCATTGAGTGGAAACGAAGGCGCGTTAATGCAAAGTGTGGAAATGCCCTGCTCCGCCATCGCGGCCAAAGGCCACTCGTCGCCAGCCCCTCCCCGTACGAAACCCATACACCAGTAGTAGGTGACGAACAACGGCGGTGGTGTGTCACCACTCCGGCGCGCCGAGTAGAGCTGACCGGTGAACGTCCTCCCTTTCGCATCCGTCCAGCGCAACAGCTGTGTTGGAATCTTGGAAAGGTCTTGCGCCAGAGCTTTGTTGGGGTCGAACAGCACCTGTCGCGCCCCGGTCTGCAAGTCGACCCTTTCCAACCGCGGCGGTCGATTGGCACTGGCCGTCACGCACGCCAGCGCCTTGGATGACACACCACAGGTCCCGGGCTCCCAGCGTTCTTCCCCACCGAACATACCACTGGACATGGCGACCAGATGCACTACGCCTGTGTCTACATTCCAGCGGTAGATGGACTGGGCGAACCCATGATCGTAGGGCGTCACGGTGAAGATCACTTCGTCGGTTCCTGGACGCCACTGCACGCCACTGATTCTCTTGCCGGTGCACGCCTCCGCCTCGCATTTCACCAACTGGTGTGAGCCACGGGCCGGCAGCATAGCCAGCCCGATCCGTGGATGGTCCGTCCTTGCTCCCGTGCGCGTCAGCAGCGCGATACGACCACTTTTGCGATCGCGCGTCAGTTTCCAGACGTGAGGCACCTGTTTGACAAGATCCGACGCTGTCAGCGCCTCAGGGGGTCTTTCGGACGGCGCGATATCCCGCACCGTACCGCTCGCCAGGTCGATCGCCTTCCAGCGATCAGGCACACTGGCAGTCAGGTCGACCCGGTAGAACCAGGAACCCAAACGCTGGGTGGTGGGGCGCCCTTCGTTATAACCTGACCGGAACAGGGGCTGCCCGAGTGGCGTGGATCGGTCGACGCGGATGCCATGATCGTAGTCGGCTTTCTCCGCCGCAGCCACGTCCTCGCGGGTCGGCCCGACGCTGTACTTCAGCACCTTGCCGTTATGACTCAGCGCAAAGTCCCGCACATCGGCGTCACCACCGGTCACGCGTTCGGCATCACCACCGTCGACTGAGGCGCGCCAGACATCGACACGACCATTCAGGCGGGCACGGTAGTAGATCCAGCGCCCCTCCGGAGACCAAACGGCCATGGCCGGCACGGGGACACCAACCGAGTCGCGCAATACAACACCGCCGTCGCCCACACGTTGAGGCAGCGACAATCCATCCATTCGCTGAACGTACCAGACGGTGTCGTATGTGTTGCGTTCAATCGATGCCCGAGACACCCGGAACGCAACACGCGTCCCATCCGGCGACACCACGGGGCTGCTGAAGTCTGCGATCTCCACCAGCTGCCGTGGCGATGCTGCGAACACTTGAGGGACTACAGCAAACACGCTCAGCAACAACCCTACACACAAGATGCGCCTGATGGTGGCGTAGAAAGAAAAAGACATTACGACCTCGCTCCTATATCCGATACAGCAATGCATGGCGCTCACTGCGCGACATCACCAGTGCTTGGATACGGAAAGACTCAGGAAACGGCCGACCGCCGAATAATTGGTCGAGTCATAAGGGGCATTGGTCAGCGAATTGACCGCATACAGCGGTGGCGCACGATCGAGCAGGTTCTGTGCCGTCAACTCCAGCACCAGATTCGACCATGCGTCATCGCGCGCACCGGTGTCATAGCGCAACGTGGCGTCGAAAGTGGTGAACGAGGCGCCCTTACTACCATCGGCGGTGTTGGTCACTCCGCTCTTGTAGTTGCCAAACAGCGAAGCAGTGAGACTGCCCTGCTGCCAGACTGCCCCTATCCGGCTGTTGATCTTGGCCGGGTAGAATAATGTGCCAGACAGACCGTAAGGGCTTTGAGCCGCAGTCACCGCCTGGGTACTGTCCAACCAACTGGCCGAGCCACGGATGGTCAACCGCCCTACTCCCAGATCGAACCGGTACGATCCCGATAGATCGGCCCCATGGATCCGTTGCCGGGATGCATTGACATACCGGTCGTCAATGATCGCCACGACCTTGCCAGCGTCGTACGGCATGCCAACGTAGTTGTAAAAGTTACTGGCGCCTGCGAGTGCCGCCGCCTGCACAGCCTCGGTTGGATCGTAATCGACAAAATCCGCATAGATGGGATTGCCGAACAAACCGTAAGGAGAGGCGATGGGCTGCAGGATGCGCTGGGTATAGTCAATGTCGAACCAGGTCAGCTCCGTATTGAGTTCAGGCAACGCTTCCGGATGGAATGCCAACGAGGCACTCCACGTTTGGGCCCGCTCCGGACCCAAATCAGGGTTGCTGCCCCCCAACAACAACACCGTGGCATCCGCGGGGTGGCCCGTACCAAACGTCGCGGCCGGATAATAGGTGATGGTCTGGTTGGAATAGCGCTGCAGTAGCGTAGGCGTCTTGAACGACTTGCCCCAAGACGTCTTCAGCGTCAAGCCGGCGCTGGGCGAATAGATCACCCCGAGCTTGGGTGTGGTTACCCTCCCGTAATCGCCGTCCTCGGTGCGAACTGCGCCTGTCAGATCAAGCCGCTCAACCCCACCGATGCCCTGCTCCTGCCCTACCAACGGTAGGTTCAACTCCGCATAAGCAAAGCGGCTTTTCTCGTCACCCTCGACATAGATCGTGTGACCCGATAGGTCCAAATAGTCGTTGTATCGATAGCCTGCACCCGTAGCCAACCTTGCCTCGCCGCCGGGCAGTGTGAACAACGGCCCTTCCGCACCGATCTCGTAGGTCAGGCTTTTGTTCCTGTACGCGGTGAGACCTTCGGCAGTGACCACCCCGCCTACCCTGTTCACCGTCGGCTGCGCAACCGAGTTCTTCTCTTTCCCTGCGGCCCCACTGAACGTCAGCGTCCAGTCGCCCGGTAGCCATACTTCAAGACTAGGCGACAGTAGGGTGGTCTTCGTCTTTACGTTGTAAGGGTAGTAAACGCTGGGGTACGCCATCGCTGTATGGCTGTTCCGGTCGCTCCCGAGCGCGTCCAGATGCAGTTCGACGGCATTCCCCAGCGACTGATGCAGGCTGAACACGCCGCTGCGCAGATCGTTGCCCTGCCACAACGTCGAAGGCCGGTACATCGACTGGGTATAGCCACGCTGATCCGAGTAGATCGGATCATTGGAGGTTTTCTCCCCTGCCACGATAAAGCCACCTGTAGCCCAGGTAGTGCCAGCGGTGGCGTTGTACTCGCGCGTGATTAACCCGCCGTCGGTGGCACCGCCATAGCGCGCACCCACGGTCACGCCGTCGAAGTCGCGCTTGAGGATCACGTTGGCTACGCCGCCTACTGCGTCAGAGCCATAGATGGCCGACGCGCCATCTGGGACGATCTCAAGTCGTTCTACCGCCTCAACCGGAATGGTGCTGATATCGACCGCTTGGGAGAAGCCGCCATAGGACATGCGACGGCCATTGAGCAGGGTCAGGGTCGCATCCGGCCCCAACCCGCGTAGATTTATGCCCGAGCCACCAGTGATGTTCTGATCGCTGAGCCCACCCGCCGCTGCGCCCGCCGCGACTCCCGGATTCTGCCCACCCGAGAAATTCTGTGGCACGCTGCGAATCACCTCGCCCAGGTCCGAAAAACCTTCCTGCTGGATCTGCTCGCTACCGATCGTGATGACCGGCGACGGCGTGCTGCCGCCGCGGATGCGCGTTCCCGTGACCTGCACGCTCGCCAGGTTCGTGGCATTGGACGGTGAGGCGGCTTCGGCTCCTTGCTTCGGATGTGCCTTGTCCGGGTGCGTCTTGCCCTTGCCCGATGCGTCGGTTACGGGCGCCCTGCCCTGCGTGGACGTGTCCTTCGTGGTCTCCTGGGCCACGGCCCGCTCGCCGGTGCCGGTGATGGCCACGAGCAAGGCGATGGACATGGCGTTGCGTAGCGTGTTCGTCTTCATGCTGCGTCCTTTGTCTCCCCTGGTCGGCGTCTTGCCAGTCGCTGCTCGAATACCGACTCGGATTGCCCATTCCATGGCTACCCGGGCTTTGCAGCCCGGCTTAGCCACCGCGGTTTCGCTCTCTTCCCCCGGCTGATCCGGGTGCGGTCTCGCCTGCACACCGATCGCCCAAAATGCCCCACAGCTACGATAAACGTAGCATCGTTAACACTACGTTTTACGTAGTATCGATGTCAAGCGCCTATCCGGATGCTTCTGCATATCGAAATTAGATATGCATGTATGACCGGAAAGCGGCCTGGCAACATCTACGGACGCCGGCTACGCGAGGCGCGGGAGAGCTATGGCTTTTCCCAGATCGACCTGGGGGTGGCGATCGGGCTCGAGGAGTCCAGCGCGAGCGCCCGCATCAGCCGTTACGAGAACGGTCTCAACCAGCCGAAGCTGGGCATGCAGCAGCTGTTCGCGGACCTCCTGGAACTGCCGCTCACCTACTTCTACATCGAGGACGATGAAGCGGCACGGTTGACCGCGGAATCCTTGCGCAGCGACAAGCCGGTGCAAAGACGAATCGAGGTCAGGAAAAGGAGGAAGCGGAAGTAGCTTCCGCGGACGACGGCCGCCATGCGCCGTCCCATTCGTGCTCCCTCTTCATCTGCAGACCGGCCGCTGCATGCACCGGCAGCGAGACGCCAGCCCCCCCCTTTCCAGCCTTCCGCCTCTTGAGCCCGTACCCGCCAGGTTCGGCGAAATTGCGGTGCCCGCTTTGCGCATGGAGATGACTACGTTTATCGTAGTATCAAAGGCGCGCATGTATCCGGAAGCTTCCGGTCATGGAAGTTCGGGACACATGCCAACGTGGCTGACAAGGGATCGCTTCCCGTCTATAGCCGTCGGCTGCGAGAGGCGCGCGAGGCCCTCGGCATCTCGCAACGTGCCCTGGGCATCGAGGCCGGCCTGGACGAGTTTGTCGCCAGCACGCGCGTCAACCGCTACGAAACAGGCGTGCACCAGCCCGACCTGAAGACGCTGCAACGCCTGGCGGCAATCCTCAAGCTGCCCGTGGCCTACTTCTATGCGGAAGATGACGAGCTCGCCCGGCTGATCAGGGACTTCAAGGGCCCGGGCCGCCGCAGGCGCTGACGGGACCAGGCCGGCCGCGCCCCGGCACGAATTCCAAAATACGGAGCCGCGCAGCCGGGATGTGGCTCCGGAGCGGCGAACAGGCCCCAGCTACGAAGCGTCGCCGTGTGAATGCGGCCATGCACCTGCCACGAAGCGCCACGATGACTAGTGACCTTCTCTGCGAACGACGCTCGGATTGATGCCATACTGAGCCGCTAGGGCACAATGGCCATCCACTTCGAAGCGGCTCGCAGCGTGGGCTCACGCATCGTCGAATTGCACTGCATCATGCCGATGGGCAACATCCCGTCGGTTCTGGCCCATGGCATTCTCTCGTATGAATCGACAGCCAGACTGCCGCATGCCTCTGTCGCCATGGCGGAGGTGCAGGAACGCCGCGACCGAAAACAGGTTCCCGGTGGGCTCTGGTTACATCAATATGCCAATCTTTATTTCCACGCCCGCAACCCCATGCTGTACGCGCGCCTCGCGCAAGCGTCCATGCTTTGCGTCCTGCGGGTGTCGTGCGACGTACTAGCGCTTCCAGGAGTGGTGCTGACCGACCGGAACGCGGCCAGCAACTACGTCCGGTTCCTCGCCCCAGGCCAAGTCTCGGAAATTGATATGGATCTGGTCTATGCTGAGGACTGGCGGGATCCGGACCGGATCACCTACTTTCGGCGGAAGGCCGCCAAGTGCGCCGAGGTCCTGGTTCCCCACCAGGTTCACCCCCGCTTTCTGACCGGAGCGCACGTCGTGGACGCTATTGCACGGGACAAGCTGTCCGCGCTCGGATTTATGCTACCGATCAGCGTCAATCCCGCTTTATTCTTCCGTTGACGGATTGCAACCCATGTTCAAGGCACTCATCGGCGACCTCTTTACCAGCCAGGCGCAAGTCCTGGTGAACACGGTCAACTGCGTGGGCGTCATGGGGAAAGGAGTCGCGCAGGAGTTCAAGAACCGCTTCCCGGCGATGTTCAAGGACTACGCGTCCCGCTGCGAAGCTGGCCGCATGCGCATCGGCGAACCGTACCTGTACCGTGACGTAGCGGGAGCCTGGATCCTGAACTTTCCGACCAAGCGCCATTGGCGCTCACCCTCGCGTATCGCCGACATAGAAGCAGGCCTGGATTACCTCGTTGCGCACCTGGATGACTGGGGTGTTCACAGCATCGCCCTGCCACCGCTCGGGTGCGGCAATGGCGGACTGGACTGGGAGGAGGTCGGCCCGCTGATCTACCGCAAGCTCGCGCAGCTGCCTGTCGACGTGGAAGCCTATGCCCCTTATGGCACACCGCGTTCGCAGCTGGAGCTCGATTTCCTGGCAAGCCCTTCGCAGATGACGCTGGGCGGCAGAGGCCGGAAGCACGAGAAGGCCAACCCGGCATGGATCGTGTTGATGGAGGTCCTGCAACGGTTGCAGGAGCAGCCATACGCCAATCCGGTGGGGCGGACGATCTTTCAGAAGATCTGCTACGTCATCACCGAGATGGGCGTCCCCACCGGATTCCAGTTCGGCAAAGGCAGCTACGGCCCCTTTTCCGATGACGTGAATCCCGCCCTGGTCGACCTTACCAACCGCAACTGGCTGCACGAGCAACCGCTCGGCCGGATGATCTCGCTACGAGCAACGCCCCGGTATGGGGAGGAACGAGCAAAGTTCGAGGCCATCTATCGCCCCTACGAGCGGAAGATCGCCAAGACGGTGGATCTTTTCAGCCGTATCAAGAACACCGAGCAGGCCGAAGAGGTCATGACCGTCTTGTATGCCAGCCGGCAACTCAAAGCGGCGCGTCCGGACCAGAAGATCAGCGAGCAGCAACTCTACAGCTATGTCCTCGAATGGAAGAAGGCCTGGGACTCGGATGAGAAGCGGCTCGCCGTTGCCCATGCGATTCGAAGCCTGGTGCTGCTCGGCTGGATGAGCCTGGATCTGAGCGATGATCTGCCGGAAGCCGCGTGATTGCCAAACCTCTAGGCCACCCCAGCGGTTACCGCGCACAGCGGGCTATGGATAGCTTTCCGCAGCTTGCGGCATGAGTTCGGGGCTTCCAGGCGGGCTTCGCAACACCGGGCAAGCTCGCCATGGACCCCGCCTCCAGCGGCCGGCGCCCCATGGTCAGGGCTGCGCTTCGGGCGGCAGCGCGCGCTGCAGGAAGCCGTAGCGCGGCGCGTTGCGGTCCACGAAGGTGTGCGTGTGCGGACCGATTTCCTGGCGCCACAGGCCGCCGTCCGCGGGAGCCGCCGCCGGCCAGTGCGGCAGGCCTGCCGCGTTGGGATCGCCGGTCTTGATGAAGGCGGCGAAGTAGTCCTGCAGCGTGGCCGAGACCGCGCGGTCTTCGTCGGTCCACGCGTAGACGCGGTTGCCCGCCAGGTTGCCCAGCGCGTACTCGATCTCGCCGCTGTGCACCGCGCCGGTGCCCGCCGGCTGCCTGCCGTCGCGCGAGGCCGGCCGCGGCTGGGTGAAGTAGTAGTAGTACACCGGCGCGTCGCCGGTCCTGCGCTGCAGGTCCATCCAGCGCCAGGTCGAGAAGGCGATGAACATGTCGCCGGACAGCGCCGTGCCGGACGCCTTCACTTCCGCCCCGGTGGCGCCGGGGTACAGCCGCAGGGCTTCGTCCGCGTGCGCGCCGAACTGTTTGCGCACGACGGCGCGGTAGGCGTCCGGCGTGGGCGCCGCGTCCTGCAGCAGGTAGGCGTAGTAGCCCTCCTGCGAGTTCGAGCCGACCAGCAACGGCACGTGCGCCTGTTCGCCGGCCTGGTAGATCGCCTCGGGCGGGCGCGGCAGGAACCAGCCGTCGACGTCCGGCCCGAATTCGGCCACGCCCTTGTCGCCGCAGGCCTCGAGCAGCGTGGCGGCGGGCATCGCGCGCAGCTGCGCCAGCGAGTGCGCGCCGACGTGCTTCGCGAACGCCTCGCCCTGCTTTTCCGCCGCCGCCAGCGACGGCGGCGCGAGGTTGCCGAGCACGGCGCCGCTTTCGCCGATCGCCCGCCGCAGCAGCCCCCTGGACAGCGGCGAGGCCATCAGCGCCGACACCGACATGGAGCCGGCCGACTCTCCGCCGATGGTGATCGCGCCCGGGTCGCCGCCGAAGGCCGCGATGTTGTCGTGCACCCAGCGCAGCGCGGCCGCCTGGTCGAGCAGGCCGTAGTTGCCAGCCGCATGGTGCGGGGACTCGTCCGCCAGCGCGGGCAGCGCCAGGAAGCCGAACACGTCGAGCCGGTAGTTGACCGTCACCGTGACGATGCCCTTCGCGGCGAGGCCGGCACCGTCGTAGCGCGGCTCGGAGCCGTCGCCGCCGACGAAGCCGCCGCCGTAGAAGTACACCAGCACCGGCAGCTTCGCGCCCGACGCCTGGGCTGGCGTCCACACGTTGAGGTACAGGCAGTCCTCGCTCATCCCGTCGGAGCGGAACACCATGTCGCCGAACAGGCCGCGCTGCATGCAGCGCGGCCCGAAACGCTGCGCCTTGCGCACGCCCTGCCAGGCCGCCGCCGGCTGCGGCGCGCGCCAGCGCAGCCGCCCGGTCGGCGCCGCCGCGTAGGGAATGCCGCGGAACACGCGCAAGCCGACGCCGTGCGCGTCCTCGCGCAGGCCTTCGAGCGTGCCCGTCGCGACATGCACCTCGGGGCCGGCAGGCGCATCGCCCGCCAGCGCGGGCCACGCGGACGCCAGCAGCAAGGCCGCGGCCAGCGCGGCAGTGGCGCGGCGCAGGCCGCGGCGGGAACGTAACTGGGACATCGCGTGGCTCCTGTGGATTCGCGGCCCCGCCGCGCGGGCGGGGACCGGGGCTGCGGCACACGGGGCAGGCTCGTGCGCGGACGTCCTAAGGTTATCCCGGGCGGCGGCGGCCTTCCATGCGAGGAATGGCCCGCTTCCGGCGGCCGGGGTCAAGGTTGCAATGCGCGGCTGCCCTCGATGGTGAACTCCGCCGCCTGGCCCGGCGCGTCGCCCGGCTGGCCGCCGCCCACGAACAGGCGGTAGCGGCCGGGGCGGATCGCGCGCCGGCCGGCGGCATCCACCAGGCTGAGCTGGCGCGGCCCGATCACCAGGTGCACGCGCCGCCGCCCGCCGGGTTCCAGCGCGATGCGCTCGAAGCCGACCAATGCCAGGCGCGGCGCGTCGTCCGCATCCAGCGCCTGCAGGTAGGCCTGCACCACCTCCTCGCCGGCGCGTGCGCCGGTGTCGGACACCTCCACGTCCACGCCCAGCGGCGCGCCCGCGCGCAGGCGCGTCGCGTCCAGCCGCAGCCCCGCGTAGGCGAAGCGCGTGTAGCTGAGGCCGTGGCCGAAGGGATACAGCGGCGTGCCGCGGAAGTAGCGGTAGGTGCGCCCGCGCATCGCGTAGTCGGTGAACGGCGGCAGGTCGCGCACGGAACGGTAGAAGGTCACCGGCAGGCGACCGGAGGGATCGACGTCGCCGGACAGGACGTCGGCCAGCGCATGGCCGCCCTGCTCGCCCGGGTACCACGCCGCGAGCAGCGCGCGTGCCTGCCGCGCGGCCGCGCCGGGCACGATCGCGCCGCCGCCGGCCAGCACCACCACCAGCGGCTTGCCGCTGCGCGCCATGCGCTCGAGCAGTGCCTGCTGCGGCGCCGGCAGGGCGAGGTCGGTGCGGTCGCCGCCGGCGAAACCGGGCACTTCCACGCGCAGCGCCTCGCCTTCCAGCGCCGGCGACAGGCCCACCACGGCGACCACCACGTCGGCCTGCGCCGCGGCCCGCGCCGCCTCGTCCAGCTGCGCGGCGGCCGGCGCCAGCCATTGCAGGCGCACGCCCTGGTCCTGCCCGCCGTGCAGCAGTTCCAGCCGCAGGCGGTGCGGGCGGGTATCGTCGAAATGCACCTTCGCGGCGAGGTCGGCGACGTCGCTGCCGGGGTCGGCGAGCAGCGGCTTGCCGTCGAGGAACAGGCGCACGGCGTCGTGCGCGCGGCAGTCGAAGCAGCGTTCCACGTGCACGCCGAGCACGTAGTCGCCGGCGCCGGGCGGCACCAGCGCGCCCTGCCAGCGCACCGCGTAGGGATGCGGCGCCTCGCCCAGCGGCGTCACGCCGTCCCAGTCGGTGTCGACGGTGGCGTCGGTGCGGCGCAGCCGCGGCGCGCCGTCGAAGCCGGCATGGTCGAACACCTCGGCAAGCAGCCCCGCGGCCTCGCCGTGCGCGCCGTGGCGCAGGGCGGTGGACGGCACCGCCACCGGCATGCCGGGCGCCAGCGTGGCGCCTTGCGCATAGTGCACGCGGTCGGCGCCGAAACGCGCGCGCAGGCCTTGCAGCGGCGTCACCGGCTCGCGCGCGACGCCGTGGTAGTTGGCTTCCAGCACGCCGAGCAGGTCGGCGTCCGGCCCCACCACCGCGAGGCGCGTGCCGGCCGCCAGCGGCAGGGTGCCGTCGTTGCGCAGCAGCACGATGGATTCGCGCGCGGCGCGCAGCGCCAGCGCGCGGTGCGCCGCGGAGTCGACGCTGTCGGCGCCGATGCGCGCGTACGGGTCGTCCGCCGCGGGCCGGAACATGCCCAGCCGGTAGCGCGCGGCAAACAGCCGCCGCGCGGCGGTGTCGATCGCCGCCGCGTCCACCAGCCCGCGGCGGCGCGCCTCGGCCAGCGCGTCGTAGGTGTCGCCGCAGTCGAGGTCGGTGCCGGCCTTCAGCGCCATCGCCGCCGCGGTGGCGGCGTCGGGCGCGGCGTGGTGGAAGGCGTGGATGTCGGCCACCGCGTCGCAGTCGGAGACCACGTAGCCGCGGAAGCCCCAGGCGTGGCGCAGGTGGTCCTGCAGCAGCAGCGGCGAGGCGCAGGCCGGCGTGCCGTCCAGCGCGTTGTAGGCGCACATCACCGAACCCGCGCGCCCGTCCACCACGGCGGCGCGGAAGGCCGGCAGGTAGGTGTCCTCCAGGTCGTGTGCGCTGATCTCCGCGTCGAAACTGTCGCGACCGGTTTCCGGCCCGCTGTGTACCGCGAAGTGCTTCGGCGTGGCGATGGCCTTCAGCTCGCCCGGGTCGTCGCCCTGCAGGCCGCGCACGAACTGCACCGCCAGGCGGTCGGTGAGGTACGGGTCCTCGCCGTAGGTTTCCTGGCCGCGGCCCCAGCGCGGGTCGCGGTCGATGTTGATGTTCGGCGACCAGATCGTCAGCCCCTGGTACCCACCATGGTCGCCGCGGCCCTGCGCGTTGTACTTGGCGCGCGCCTCGGTGGCGATCGCGTCGCCCAGCGCGTGCAGCAGCGGCGCATCCCAGCTCGCGGCCAGCCCGATCGCCTGCGGGAACACGGTGGCGTAGCCGTTGCGCGCGTAGCCGTGCAGGCCTTCGTTCCACCAGTCGTAGGCCGGCACGCCGAGGCGCGGGATCGCCGGCGCGCGGTGCCCGAGCTGGGCGATCTTCTCGGCCTCGCTCATGCGTGCCACCAGGGCGGCGGCCTGTCGCTGCGCCTCGTCCGCGACTTGCGTCGCGCCCGCCGCGGACGCCATCGCGAGGCCGAAGCCGATGCACGGCATGGCCCACCACCGACCGCCCGTCCGTCCTCGCCTCATCGCCATCCTCCGCCAGAGAGGCCATTGAAGCAGGAAGCGCGCACGGGCACACGCCCGTCCACGCCACGACCGCGCCGCGTGCACGGCCGCATGACCGTCGCGCCGGCAGCCTCGCGGCGTATCCACGCCACGAGGTCGCCATGCCTTCCACCACGCCACCCGGCCGCCGCCGCTGGGCCATCGCCGAGGGTTACATCCCGGCCGGCGGCACGCACGCGGACGATCCGCGCTTCGAGAGCCACGAGACGGCCTGCCTGCTCAACGCCGGCGACGACGACGCCCACGTCGTGCTCACCCTGTACTTCCGCGACCGCGAGCCGGCCGGTCCCTACCGGGTGACGGTGCCGGCGCGGCGCACCCTGCACCTGCGCTTCAACGACCTGCGCGATCCCGCGCCGGTGCCGCGCGACACCGACTACGCCAGCGTGATCGAGTCGGACCGGCCGATCGTGGTGCAGCACACCCGGCTGGACTCGCGCCAGGCCGCGCTGGCGTTGCTGTCCACCGTGGCCTACGCGGAGGCCGGGGCATGAGGCGCGCGCGCCGGCCGGACGTGGTGGTGGTCACCGGCGCCTCGGCCGGCGTGGGCCGCGCGGTGGCACAGCGCTTCGCCCGCGATGGCGCCGCGGTGGCGCTGCTGGCGCGCGCCAGCCCGGCGCTGGACGCCGCCGCCGCCGAGGTGCGCGCGCTCGGCGGCCGCGCGCTGCCCTGCGCGGTGGACGTGGCCGACGCCGCGCAGGTGGAGGACGCGGCCGGGCGCATCGAACGCGAGCTGGGCCCGATCGACGTCTGGATCAATGCGGCGATGGCCACCGTGTTCGCCCCGGTCGGCGAGATCGATGCCGGCGAATTCCGTCGCGCCACCGAGGTGACCTACCTTGGCACCGTGCACGGCAGCATGAGCGCGCTGCGCCGCATGCGCCCGCGCGAGCGCGGCTGCATCGTGCAGGTGGGCTCGGCGCTGGCGTACCGCGCGATCCCGCTGCAGTCCGCCTACTGCGGCGCGAAGTTCGCCATCCGCGGCTTCACCGACGCGCTGCGGGTGGAGCTGATGCACGAGCGCAGTCGCGTGCACGTGACCATGGTGCAGCTGTCTGCCTTCAACACGCCGCAGTTCGAGTGGGCGCGCTGCCGGCTGCCGCGGCGGCCGCAGCCGGTGCCACCGATATTCCAGCCCGAGCTGGCGGCGCGCGCCATCCACTGGGCCGCGCACCACCGCCGGCGCGAGGTCTGCGTGGGCTTTCCCGCCGTGAAGGCGATCCTCGGCAACAAGCTGTGCCCCAGCCTGGCCGACCGCCTGCTGGTGCGGCTGGGCTACGCCGGCCAGATGGACGACCAGCCGCTGCCGCCCGACCGCCCCGACAACCTGTTCCACGCGGTACAGGCCGACCTCGGTACGCACGGCCGCTTCGACGACCGCTCGCGCGGCGACAGCCTGCAGTGGTGGCTGTGCTCGCACCGCGACACGCTGGTCAAGACAGCCGGCGCGATGCTGGCGCTGTGCCTGTGGCGACGCGCGCGCCGCCAACGCCCGCAACATCACTGAGCGAACCCCTCTCCCACTCGTGGGAGAGGGTGGCGGCAGCCGGGAGAGGGGCCGGGCGGAGCGAGGTGCAACGGCACTGCCGTGCCCTCTCCCCAATCCCTCTCCCGCAAGCGGGAGAGGGGCTTTGGCATCAGCCCAGCCCGAGCTCCGCCAGGTCCAGTACCGCCTCGCGGTCGCGCGCGCGCTCGCGCGAGGGATCGCGCTGTCCTGCGTCCATCACGTCCAGCGCGTGGTGCAGGCGGTGCGCATGCGTGCCGTGCAGCGCGCCGGTGCCCTTGCGCTCGGCGATCTCCAGCAGCGTGGCGCTGTGGATCAGGCCGAGGTGCGAGAGCGCCTGCGGCATGTTGCCGAGGAAGGCGCCGCTGCCGGGATCGATCTCCTCGGCGAACAGGCCCACGTCGTTGGCCTGCGCCAGCATGCGCTCGAAGCGTTCGCGCGCCTCGTCCTCGCGGCCGGCCACCAGCAGCGCGTCGACCAGCCAGAAGCCGCAGGCCACGAACAGGCCCTCCTGTCCGCGCAGGCCACGGTAGCGGTGAAGGCCGCGCGGGGTGTCGAGCTGGCGCACCACCTCGTCGATGGTGGCCTCGAGGCAACGCGAGGTCAGCGGCAGGTCCACCATCGCCGCGCGCAGCGTCACCGCGTCGGCGTCGTCGCTGCCGAAGCGCTGGCGCAAGCAGCCGTGCGCGGAGACGCCGCAGCGCTCGATCTCGTCCACGATCGCGCTCATCACCGGCTCGTAGTCGCGCGTGCGCAGCAGGGACTGCGCGCGGTCCAGCGCCACCCAGCACATCAGCATGCCGTACACGTAGTGGCGCGGCGTGCCGCGGATCTCCCAGAAGCTGTGACCGGGGTCGCGCCAGTGCGCGGCCACGAAGTCGGCGGTGCGGCGCAGCAGCGCGGCCTGCGCGTTGTCCAGCGTCGAGCCCAGCGCGTGGCGCAGCAACATCCAGTCCATCATCTCGCCGTAGACGTCGAACTGGCGCTGGCGGTAGGCGGCGTTGCCGGCACGCACCGGCGCATTGCCGCGCCAACCTTGCAGCCACGGCAGCTCGCGCTCGGTCAGCTCGCGCTCGCCGCGCAGGCCGTACAGGATCTGGGTCGGGAAGATGTCGCCGGTGGCGTGGTGGAACAGGAACTCGGAGAAGCGCTCGGCCTCGTCGTGGTAGCCGAGCGCGGCCAGCGCGAACAGGGTGAGGGTGGCGTCGCGGATCCAGCACAACCGGTAGTCCCAGTTGTACGCGCCGTCGGTGATCTCCGGCAGCGAGGTGGTGGCGGCCGCCGCGATCGCGCCGGTGGGCGCGTAGGCCAGCAGCTTCAGCGCCAGCGCGCTGCGCTTCACCGCGCCGGGGTAGCGGCCGGCGTAGCAGCTCCTGGCGCTCCACGCTTCCCACCAGGCCCGGGTGATGGCGCACAGGCGCGGCGCGCTGGCCAGCACGCGCGCCGGATCGGGCGGCAGGCGCGGGGCCAGGACCAACGTCATGCGCTCGCCTTCGCGCAGGTGGAACACGCCCCCGGCCACGCCGTCGCGCACCTGCAGCGGCCGGTCGCAGAGCAGCGCGCCGCCTTGCCATGCCACGCCGTGCTCGTGCCCGCCGAGTTCCGCCGGATGCCGCGCCCAGTCCACGCTGGGCTCGAACGCCAGCGCGAACTCCACCTCGCCGCGCACCGCCTCGACGATGCGCACCAGCCAGTGCGGCGCCACGATGTGCACCGTGTCCTCCTGGGCCGCCTGCGGGTGACGGCCCATCGGCATGAAGTCGGTGCAGGCCAGCGTGCCGTCCGCGGTGGACAGCTCGGTGCGCAGCACGTTGCTGTCGGACAGGTAGTGCCGCTGCGCGTCGAAGGGCCGCGTGGGGCGCGTGTCGAGGTAGCCGCCGCGCCGTTCGTCCAGCAGGCGCAGGCACACCGGCGCCTCGTCGATGGCGGTGAGCGCGCACCAGTCGACGCGGCCGCGGGCGACCAGCGCGACGCCGTGACAGTCGCCCACCGCGGCGTAGTCCTCGATGGCGTGCCCGCCGCTGGCGCTGCCGGCGCGGCTCACAGCTCGCCCCGCCCGGCCAGCGCCGCGATGCGGTCGGCGGTACGCAGCGCCAGCGCCTGGATGGTCAGCGACGGGTTGACGCCGCCCACGGTGGGGAACACCGAGCCGTCGCAGATCCACAGGTTGCGGATGTCCCAGCTGCGGCAGTCGGCGTCCACCACGCTGCAGTGCGGGTCGTCGCCCATGCGCGCGGTGCCGGCCATGTGGCAGGTGTCGTCGGTCTCGCGCCAGAGGTCGCGCGCGCCGGCGGCGGCCAGCGCGCGCGACATGAAGTCCATCGAGTGCGCGATCAGGCGGCGGTCGTTGTCGCAATACGCGTGGGTGACGCGCGCCACCGGCAGGCCGTACGCGTCCTTCGTGTCAGCCAGGGTGACGCGGTTGTCCGCCTGCGGCAGCGTCTCGCCCACGATCTTCAGGCCGGCCTGGTGGTTGTACTTCTGCATCTCCGCGCGCAGCGGCTTGCCCCACAGGCCGCGCCCGCCCTGGGTGACCGCCCACACCACCGGCAGCGGCCCCTGGCTCATGTAGCAGTAGCCGCCGAAGAAATCCTTGCCCTCGTCGGCGTAGTTCCAGTGCTCGGTGATCGCCAGCGAGGGCGGGCCCTTGTAGCTGCGGATCTCGTCGTCCATGGTGCCCCACACCGCCTGGTTGGCGTGCACGGTGAAGTAGCGCCCGAGCAGCCCCGAGCTGTTCGCCAGCCCCTGCGGATGGCGGCCGGTGGCGGACAGCAGCAACAGCCGCGGCGTCTCCACCGCGTAGCCGGCGACCACCACGTTGCGCGCGCGCTGGAAGCGCCAGCGGCCTTCGCGCAGGTATTCCACGCCGGTGGCGCGGTCGGCGCCGTCCACGGCGACGCGGCCGACCATGGCGAGGTCGCGGATCTCCGCACCGGCCGCCAGCGCGCGCGGGATCCAGGTCACCAGCGCGCTCTGCTTGGCGTTGGTGGCGCAGCCGGACACACAGAAGCCGCGGTACACGCAGGGATGCGCCGGCCCGCGCGGCGCCGACAGCGTGGCCAGCGGCGTCGGCGTCCAGCGGATGCCCAGCGCCTCGGCGCCGCGCGCCAGCACCAGCGCCGCCTCGTTCAGTTCGTGCGCGCGGTACGGATAGCGACCGCGGTGCGGCCCCCACGGGTAGCGCACCGGCCCGGCGATGCGCAGCGCGCGCTCGACCCGCGCGTAGTAGCGCCACATCTCGCGCCAGTCCAGCGGCCAGTCGGCGCCGTAGCCGAGCTGGCTGCGCGCCTTGAACCACTCCGGCCGGAAGCGCAGCGACACCATCGCGAAGTGCACCGTGCTGCCGCCCACCGCCTTGCCGCTGTTGTTGCTGCCCAGGCGCACCGGGTCGGCGCCGTCGCAGAGGCGGTCGTCGGTCCAGTACAGCTTGGCCTGGTGTTCCTCGTCGGAGGCGAATTCCTCCAGCGGCCGCCACCACGCGCCGGCGTCGAACGCCACCACGCGGAAGCCCAGCTCGGCCAGCCGGCAGGCCAGCGTGGCGCCGCCGGCGCCGGTGCCGACGATGGCGAAATCCACCGCGTCGCGGTCGTCGTACTCGCGCATCGGCACCCAGCCGCCGCGGCGGAACACGTCGGGCGCGCGGCCATGCGCGCCGCGCGGTCGTTCGCGCGCGTCAGCGCACACGGCGGTTCTCCCGGTACGCGCGCGCCTCCTCGCCGGGCCGCGCCTCCACCGGTTCCCACGGGTCGCGCCGGTTGGCGACCATGCGCACGTAGCCGCGCGGGTTGGCCGGGCCGCCGAAACCGATCTCGCTCCAGGCCTGCGGGTGCGCGTAGTAGGCGCTGAGCAGGTCCGGCAGCACGCGATGGGAGAAGAACAGCGCCGGCGGCATGCCGCGCCAGGCCGGGTCCGCGCAGGCGCCGTGCTGCACCCGGTGCAGCAGGTCGATGCGTGCCTCGTCGTCGAGGTCGGCGAAGCCGCGGCCATGGCCGTGGCGGCTTTCCGCGTCCAGCGCGTCGAGGCCGATGCGCCACGCCTCGCGCAGCGGCGGCAGGCGCGCATCGCGGAAACCGTCGCCGCGGTTGGCGGCGAGCCGGCGGTCGAGCAAGGCCGCCAGTGGCACCGCCGGCCGATCGGCCGGCTGCGGCACGATGCAGGTGCACAGCGCGCGCAGCACGCGCCAGGCCGCGCCGGTCGCCACCTGCGGCAGATGGTCCGCGGCGGTCAGGCGCTCGTCGATCACCGCGCGGGTGACCGCGTCCCAGGACGGCGTGTCGCGCTTGTCCAGCACGTCGTAGCCCCGGTAGCGCGTGTCGGCGCTCATGCGCGCTTCTCCCGCAGGCGCAGCGCGGCCAGGCCCGCCACCGCCAGTGCGGAGAAGCTGGGCGGCGCGGGCAGCGGCGGGCCGGCGAACAGGTTCTGGCTCCAGTTGCGCCAGCCGCCCTGGCGGCGCGCGATGCCGCGCGTGTGGAAGGCCATGCCCAGCCAGCCCAGCAGGCGCACCAGCCGCAACAGCCATCGCGCCAGCGGACGCCGCGTGGGCGGCGCCACGGCGGCGTGCAGCAGCGCGGCGGCGGCCAGCGGCGGCAGGCTCACCGGCAAGACCATCGCGCGATGCTGGAACGCGCCGCGGAAATGCAGCAGCGCCGCCTCGCCGGTGGTGCCGAGCAGGCCCGCGCCGACCAGCAGGCCCAGCGCCTGTCCTGCCGGCCGGCCCAGCAGGCGCGGGACGCGGGTGCGTCCGTGCCGCACGCGCTCGGCGGCCAGGCCCAGCCCGCCGGCCAGCAGCAGCGCCATCGGCGCGCCCAGCGGCGCGGCATGGAACAGGTTGTGCCACGACCAGCGCCCCGGCCGCTTGAGGATGTTGTAGAGGTGGAAGCCGGTGCCGGCGACGCCGGTGGCCATCGCGCCGCCGTAGACCGCGTGGCGCACGCGGTGCCGCTGCGGCCGCGCATCGCCGCCGCCGTGCGCGCCGGCCAGCAGCACCAGCGCGGCCATCAGCGGCGGCACGTACATCGCCGGATTCGCATAGGCGCCGCGCTCGTGCTCCATCGCGCTGTCGGCCAGCACCGAGCCGGCCAGCAGCGCCGAGCTGCGGTGGCAGGCGCGCGCGGCGCGCACCGGTTCGGTCGACGCCGTGCCGCGCGCGGCGCGCCGCCCCGACAGCCACGCCGCCAGCGCCAGGCCGGCCACGCCCGCGGTGACGCCGGCGCCGAGTCGCCCGTGTCCGCTGTGCGTGCCCATCTCAGGCCGCCACCGCGTAGCGTTCGGCGTCGCGCTGCCGGAACACCAGGCCGCAGCCCGGGCAGGCGGGATCCGCCGCGATGAAGCCCGCTTCGGGATGCGGCGCGCCGTCGAACAGCATCGCCTCGATGCGCACGTGGTCGTGGAACCACTCGAGATGGCGCAGGCCCGGCGCGGCCAGCGCCGCATGCAGGTGCAGCGCCGGCGCGCAGTGTCCTGACAGCGGCACGTGGAAGGCCTGCGCCAGCGCGGCGATGCGCAGGAAGCCGGTGATCCCGCCGCAGCGGCTGACGTCCGCCTGCAGCACGTCCACCGCGCCGGCCTCGAGCAGGCGGCGGGCGTCGTCCAGCGTGTAGACGTATTCGCCGGCGGCGATCTCCATGCCGGCCGGTCCGCGCGCGCGCAGCAGGCGCAGGCCGGCGAGGTCGTCCGAACTCACCGGCTCCTCGAACCAGCCCACGTCCTCGCGCGCGAACGCCTCGGCGCAGCGCAGCGCCTGGCGGGCGTCGAGCGCGCCGTTGGCGTCCACGAACAGGCCGGCCTGCGCGCCGATGGCATCGCGCGCGTGGTGCACGCGGCGCGGGTCTTCCGCCGGCGCGCTGCCCGCCTTCATCTTCACCCAGCGGCAGCCGTCGCGATGCACCCAGCCCGCGAGCTGTCCGCGCAATTGCGCCTCGTCGTAGCTGGTGAAGCCACCGCTGCCGTAGATCGGCACGCGCTGGCGCACCGCACCGAGCAGGCGCGCCAGCGGCACGCCGAGCAGCCGCGCCTTGAGGTCCCACAGCGCGCAATCCACGGCGGAGATCGCGGTGGCCGCCAGTCCTTCGCGTCCAAGGTTGCGCACGCGCTGCTGCATGCGCAGCCACAGTTCGCCAGTGGGCCAGGGATCCTGCTGCAGCAAGGCGTCCGCCAGCGCGTCGCGCACCAGCGTCGCCGCCGCCGCGTCCGCGTAGGTGTAGCCCAGGCCGGTCGCGCCGCCCGCCTCGACCTCCACCAGCACCAGCGTGGTCGAAGTCCAGCGGAAGCTGCCGTCGGCCTCGGGCGCATCCGTGGGAATGGTGTAGGCCCGGGCGCGCACCGCGGCGATGGCGGGATCAGCGGCTGCGCGCATGACCGGCGGGTGGACGGGCACCGGCAAGGCACGTCCCGGTGGACGCAGGCGTGCCGGCGAGAATCGACGACGGTGCGCGATGGCGGGTCACGATGGGTCTCCGTGTGTCCAGGGAGCCCCATCTTGGGCGGCGCCCGCGTGCATGCTTCGTGCGGCCGGCGTCGCCGTCGCGTCACGGCAGGCGGAAACGCGCAAGGCCCGCCGAAGCGGGCCTTGTGTCGTCGTCGCGCGGAAGCGGCGTCCTAGAACGGAATGTCGTCGTCCTCGAAACCGCCGCCGTTGTCGGCCGGCGGCGGCGCGGACTGGCGCTGCTGCGGTGCGCCGCCGTAATTGCCGCCACCGCCCCCGCCATAGTTGCCGCCGCCCTGGCGCTGGCCGCCCTGCGGGCGCTCGCGCTGGAAGCCGCCGCCGCCACCGCCGCCGCCCTCGCTGCCGCCGCCGAGCATCTGCATCTCGTTGGCCACGATGTCGGTGCTGTAGCGCTCGACGCCATCCTGGCCGGTGTACTTGTCGGTGCGCAGCGAGCCCTCGATGTAGACCTGCCGGCCCTTCTTCAGGTACTCGCCGGCGATCTCGGCCAGGCGGCCGAACAGCTTCACGCGGTGCCATTCGGTGCGTTCCTGGCGCTCGCCGCTCTGCTTGTCCATCCACGACTCGGAGGTGGCGATGCGCAGGCTGGCGATGGCGGTGCCGCCGGCGCTGTAGCGCACTTCGGGGTCGGCGCCGAGGTTGCCGACGAGGATGACTTTGTTGACTCCACGTGCCATGGGATTGCCCTTGCTGGATGCACTGAAACACGGACCGGGATGCTAGCACGCCCCTGCCGCCCGCCGCGCCCCCAGGGGATGTAGGCGGATGCCGACGCCCCGCGACGGGCCTCTGGCCGCCGCATGCGGCCGAGCCCCTATAATCGCGCTTCACGCCCCGTCAGGTTCCCCATGAGCTCGCCCGCCAAACACGTCCCGGAAACGCCTCGCGACTTCGCCGCCGTGCGCGAGCTCGCCGCCGCCGACATGCGCGCCGTCGACGCGCTGATCCGCACGCGTCTGGCCTCGGACGTGGTGCTGATCAACCAGATCGCCGAGCACATCATCGCCGGCGGCGGCAAGCGGTTGCGCCCGATGCTGCACGTGCTGGCCGCCGGCGCGGCCGGCTACGCGGGTGGGCAGCACGTGAAGCTGGCCGCGATCATCGAGTTCATCCACACCTCCACCCTGCTGCACGACGACGTGGTGGACGAATCGGACCTGCGCCGCGGCCGCCAGACCGCCAACGCGCTGTGGGGCAACGCCGCCAGCGTGCTGGTGGGCGACTTCCTCTACTCGCGCTCGTTCCAGCTGATGGTGGAACTGGACGACATGCGCATCATGCGCATCCTGGCCGACACCACCAACACCATCGCCGAGGGCGAGGTGCTGCAGCTGCTCAACATCGGCAACGCCGACGTGGACGAAGCCGCCTACCTCGCGGTGATCGAGCGCAAGACCGCGGTGCTGTTCGCCGCCGCCACCGAACTGGGCGGCCTGCTCGGCGGCCTGCCGGCGCAACAGGTGGCGGCGCTGCGCCGCTACGGCATGGAACTTGGGTATGCGTTCCAGATCGCCGACGACCTGCTCGACTACGTCTCCGACGCGGGCACGCTGGGCAAGAACATCGGCGACGACCTGGCCGAGGGCAAGCCGACCCTGCCGCTGATCTACGCGCTGCAGGCCGCCGATGCGGAACAGGCCGCCTCGCTGCGCCATGCCATCGAGCACGGCGGGCTGGACTCGCTGGACCGCATCGTCGCCGCCATCCGTGACTCCGGCGCGCTGGAACGCACCCGCGCCCGCGCCGAGGCGCATGCCGCCGCCGCCCACGAGGCGCTCGCCGGGTTGGCGCCTTCGCCGTGGCGGGACGCGTTGGCGGTGCTGGCGGACTATTCGGTGCGACGGACGTCTTGAGGTTTTCACGTCATCCCGGCGCAGGCCCGCTGCTGTCCGGCATATTTTCTGCCGCTGGATGAGCTCCTCCCCCTGCATGCAGGGGGAGGCCGGGAGGGGGTCACGCCTTGGCTTCCAAGCCAAAAGCACCCCTCCCCAACCCTCCCCTGCACGCAGGGGAGGGGGCTGCCCCGCTTCCCCTTCGAAGCAGACGGCAGTCTTGCCCGCACGTCTGTTTGCCGATCTTCGGTGCAATCGCTTGACCGGCATCAACCCCTGTTCCGGACAGCAGTGGGCCCAGGCCGGGACGACGGCTCGTGATCGCCTGTCACGGCGTCCCGGCGAACGCCGACGCCAGCCACTGGTGCATCAGCCGGTAGCTGCGCGCGGCGGCCTTGGCGTCGTACTTGCAGCCGGGCTCGTTCTCGCCGACCTCGGTGAAGCAGTGCACGGCGTGGCCGAGCACCACGAACTGCCAGTCGGCGGGGTCCTGGCGCATTTCGGCCATGAACGTGTCGGCGTCCTTCATCGTCCAGCTGTCGTCGGCGCCGTTCATCGCCAACACGCGGGCCTTGATGTGCTTCGCCAGCGACGGGTCGTCGGTGGACAGGTCGCCGTGGAAGGACGCCACCGCGGCCACGTCGGCGCCGCTGCGGGCGAGGTCGAGCACCACCGCGCCGCCGAAGCAGAAGCCGATCGCGGCGAGCTTCGCGGTATCGATGGGGGCGTTTTTCGCCTGCGCCTTGAGCTGGGCCAGCGCCTCGTTCACGCGCCGGCGCATCAGCGCGCGGTGGGCGTACAGCGGCTTCACCGCGGCCTGCGCCTGGTCGGCGTTGCCCGGCTGCGGATGCGCGTCGGCGCCGTACATGTCGGTGAGCAGGATCACGTAGTCCTTGCCCGCGATCGATTCGGCCTTCCTGACCGCGTCGTCGTTCACGCCGAACCAGTTGGGCACCATCACCAGGCCGGGGCGTTTCGCGGATGTGGCGTCGTCGTAGACCAGCACGCTGTGGAAATGCGTGCCGTCGAGCGTCCAGTCCACGGGGCGATGCACCATCTTCGCCTGGGCGGCGAAGGCGAACGCGGTGAGCAACAGCGCACTGCAGCAACGGGCGAGACGCATGACGATTCCTCCGGCCTGGTGGGTTGGCTCCCTCCCCTGCGTGCAGGAGAGGATTGGGGAGGGGGGCTCTTCGGCTCGAATGAAAAGCTTCACCCCCTCCCGACCTCCCCCTGCTCCGCAGGGGGAGGAGAAAAAACTCAAAGCCCGGCGGCGTGCGCGGCGATGCGCCGCTTCAGCGGCGCCAGGCGGTCGAGCAGGCGCACGCCCAGGCCGCGCGCGGCGACCAGCGGCGGCGACTGCCAGGCGTAGATGCGCGCCAGCGCGTCGAAGCCGCGCGCGTCGAGCGTGTCGGCGCTCTGCCGGCGGCGCGCGTAGCGGCGCAGCACGTGGGCGGCGGCGAAGTCGCGGCCGGCGTCGCGCGCGGCGACCAGCACGTCGCGCAGTTCGGCCACGTCGCGCAGGCCCAGGTTCACGCCTTGCCCGGCCAGCGGGTGCACGGCATGGGCGGCGTCGCCGAGCAACACGAAGCGTTCAGCCTGGTAGCGTTCGGCCAGTTGCAGCCGGAGCGGGAACGCGGTGCGCTTCGTGGTGGCGGTGATGCGGCCAAGACGGAAGTCGCTGGCCAGGCCCAGCGCGTCGCGGAAGGCCGCGTCGTCCAGGGCCAGCACGCGCTGCGCCTCGTCCTCCGGCAGCGACCACACCACCGAGCTGCGCCCGTCGGCCAGCGGCAGCAGCGCCAGCGGCCCGGTGGGCAGGAAGCGCTGCCAGGCGGTGGCCTGTTGCGGGCGCGCGGTGGCCACGTGCGCCACCACCGCGCGTTGCGCGTAGTCGCGGCCGCGGGTGGCGATGCCGGCCATGCCGCGCAGCGGCGAGGCGGCGCCGTCGGCGGCCACCAGCAGCCGGGCGGACAGGCGTTCGCCATCGGCCAGTTCCAGCACGACACGGTCCTCGCGCGCCTCGTAGCCGCGCACCTCCGCCGGGCACAGCCGGCGCACGCCGGCGAGCTCCAGCGCCTGCCACAGCGTCCACTGCACCAGGTCGTTCTCGACGATGTGGCCGAGCAGGTCGCGGCCCTCGTCGGCGGCGTCGAAGTCGATCGCGGCGCCGCTTTCGCCGTCCCACACGTGCATGTGCGCGTAGGGGCTGGAGCGCGCGTCGCGGATGGGCGTCCAGACGCCCATCCCGTCGAGCAGGGCGATCGACGAGGGCGCCAGGCCGACCACGCGCAGGTCGACCTCGTCCGCGGCGCTCCACGGGCGCGGCGGGCGCGCTTCCAGCAAGGCCACGGCGAAGCCGGCCTTCGCCAACGCCAGCGCGGCGGCGGCGCCGACCATGCCGCCGCCGACCACGGCGACGTCCAGCGCGGGCGCGCGGCGGCGTTCGACGGCGGCGTTCATGGCAGGCGCTCCAGCACGGCGCGCGGCGGCTCGCCGCGGAAGCCCATGCCGCGCCGCGCCAGCAGCGATTGCAGCGGCGCCACCCGGTCGCAGGCCAGCAGCGCCAGCGAGCGCAGCGGCGCCAGCGCGGGCTGTTCCAGGCAGGCGAGGCGGACCAGGCCGTGGCTCATCGCCATCGTGCCTTCGCGGTCGGGCGCGCGGCGCGCGGCGTAGCGCGCCAGCAGGGCGGCGTCGCCCGGATCGGCGGCGCCGGCGACCAGCTCGGCCAGGGTCAGCGCATCGCGCAGGCCGAGGTTGAAACCCTGTGCCCCGATCGGGTGCACGGTCTGCGCGGCATTGCCCACCAGCACCGCGCGCGGGCCGGTCAACTGCTGCGCGGCGACGCGGCGGATGGCGTAGGGATGGCGCCTGCCGGGTCGGCCCAGGCGACCCAGCTTCCAGCCGAAGCGGCGCTGCGCCAGCGCGAGGAAGCCGGCGTCGTCCAGCGCGGCGACCTCGTCGGCCTGCTCGCCCGGCACGGTGAGCACCAGCCCGCAGCGGCCCTCGGCCAGCGGCAGCAGCGCCACCGGGCCGTCGTCGGAGAAGCGCTCATAGGCGCGATGGGCGTGCGCGCGCTCGGGCGTCACGGTGGCCACGAACAGGGCCTGCTCGTAGTCGTGCCGTTCGGCCTCGATGCCGAGCCGGGCGCGCACGAAGGACTCGGTGCCGTCGGCGCCGACCAGCAGCGGCGTGTCGAGCGTGCGCTCGCCTTCGGCCGTGTGGACCCGTGCACGCCAGCCGGCGGCGTGCGGCTCCAGCGCCTCGAGCTTCGCGGGTGCGCAGCGGGTCAGCCGGGTGCAGGCGTCCAGCCGGCGCAGCAGGGCCGCGCCCAGTTCGCGCGCGGGCAGGGTCCAGCCCAGCGCGTCGACGCCGTGCTTCGCCGCGTCGAGGCGCGCGCTGCCGAACTCGCCGGCGCGGCTGACGTGGATGTGGCGGATCGGCGTGGCCTGCGCCGCGGCGTGCGGCCACACGCCGATGGCGGCGAGGCCGTTGACGGTGGCGCGGGCCAGCGCGAGGTTGCGTTCGTCGTAGCTGGGCTGGGCGTCGGCGCGCGGCGTGGCGGCCTCGACCAGGGTGGCAGGGATGCCGGCGGCATCCAGCGCGATGGCGAGGCTGGCGCCGACCAGGCCGCCGCCGACGATCAGCACGCCGGCGCCGGGGGCGGTATGGGCTGGTGGACTCATGCGGCGATGATACGCGCCCGCGCGCCGCCCACGCATCGCCCCCCGCTCCGCTTGGGCTAGACTGTGCGCCTGGATCCGTCCCGACTTCCCGGAGCAATCATGGCCTCGACGCAAGCCCGACGCATGGGCATCTTCCTCGCACTCGCCCTGGTGATGGCGGTCACCCGCATCCACCTGTCGCTGCTCCGGCATGAAGTGTGGGATGCCTCGTGGGGCGTGTTCTTCCTGGCCGGCTTCTGGCTGCGCGGGCAGGCCCGCTGGGCGTTGCCGCTGTTGCTGCTGGAGGCCTTCGTGGTCGACTACGTGGTGATCAGCGGCCAGGGCATCGACTTCTTCGCCCACTACTGCGTGTCGCCGGGTTACTGGTTCCTGGCCCCGGCCTACGCCGCGCTGTGGCTGGGCGGCAGCTGGCTGGCGAAACGCCAGCAGGGCATCGGCCTGGCCACGCTGGCGCTGGCGGTACCGGCGCTGCTGGTGAGCGAGGCGGCCTGCTACCTCATCTCCAACGGCAGCTTCTACTGGCTGAGCGGCAGCGTGCCGGCGCCGCGCAGCCTCGGCGCGTGGCTCGCCAACCTCGGCGACTGGTACCTGCCGTTCCTCGGCACCACGGCGGCGTACGTGGCGCTGGGCGCGGTGGTGCACGTGCTGGCGGTGCAGCTGTCGCGCACGCTGCAGCACGGCGGCCAGACGCAGCACTGACGTGGGCAACCGCCTCTCGAAGATCTACACGCGCACCGGCGACGACGGCTCCACCGGCCTCGGCGACGGCTCGCGGGTCGCCAAGGATTCCCCGCGCGTCGCCGCCTACGGCACCGTGGACGAGCTGAACAGCACGATCGGCATGGTGCTGGCCAGCCCCGGCGTGGACGAGGCCGTGCGCGAGGCGCTGACCCAGGTGCAGCACGAGCTGTTCGACCTGGGCGGCGAGCTGTGCATCCCCGGCATGGCGATGATCGAGGATGTCGACGTCGCGCGGCTGGAAACGGTACTGGACGGCTTCAACGAGCCGCTGCCGCCGCTGAAGGACTTCATCCTGCCCGGCGGCGGCATGGCGGCCTCGTGCTGCCACCTGGCGCGCACCGTGTGCCGCCGCGCCGAGCGCGAGGTGATCGCGCTCGGCCGCGTCGAGGCGGTGCGGCCGCAGGCGCAGCGCTACCTCAACCGGCTGTCCGACCTGCTGTTCGTGCTGTGCCGCGTGCTGGCCCGGGCCGACGGCCACGGCGAGGTGCTGTGGCAGCACGAGCGCCGGCGCAAGCCCAAGGCCTGACCCGCTCCCGCATGCTGCGGCTGTACACCCACCCCGCCTGCCTGCAGCACGATCCCGGCCCCGGCCATCCCGAGTCGCCGGCGCGCCTCGCCGCGGTGCTGCGCGCCCTGGACCACGACCGCTTCGCCGCGCTGGACCGCGTGGAGGCGCCGCGCGCCACCCGCGGGCAGCTGCTGCGCGTCCACGACGCGGCGCACGTGGCGCGCATCCTCGATGCCCGGCCGGGCGACGAGGCGCTGGTGCTGGACGAGGACACCCGGATGTCGGCCGGCTCGGCCGAAGCCGCGCTGCGCGCCGCCGGCGCAGTGGTGGCGGCGGTGGATGCGGCGATGGCCGGCGAGGCGGCGCATGCGTTCTGTGCGGTGCGCCCGCCCGGCCACCACGCCACGCCCGACCGGGCGATGGGCTTCTGCCTGTTCGACAACGTGGCGGTGGGCGCCGCCCATGCGCTGACGGCGCACGGCCTGAAGCGCGTGGCGATCGCCGACTTCGACGTGCACCACGGCAACGGCACCCAGGCGATCTTCGAGCGCGAGCCACGCGTGCTGTTCGCCTCCAGCCAGCAGTGGCCGCTGTACCCGCAGAGCGGTGGCGAGGACGAATGCGGCGTGGGCAACGTGGTCAACGGCTGCCTGTCCGCGGGCGACGGCTCGTACGCCTTCCGCGAGCTGTGGGAAGGCCGCCTGCTGCCGCGCCTGCGCGCGTTCCGGCCGCAGCTGCTGCTGGTCTCGGCCGGCTTCGACGCGCACCGCGACGACCCGCTGGCCGACCTGCGCCTGGGCAGCGAGGACTACGCCTGGCTGACCGGGAAGCTCGTCGACATCGCCCGCGAACACGCCGGCGGCCGGCTGGTCTCCACGCTGGAGGGCGGCTACGACCTGGCCGCGCTGGCCCGCTGCGCCGCCGCCCACGTGGCTGCGCTGGCCGGTTGAACGCTAGGCCGGCGCGAAACCCAGCGCCACCGAATTGATGCAGTAGCGCAGGCCGGTCGGCGGCGGCCCGTCCTCGAACAGGTGGCCCAGGTGCGAGCCGCAGCGCGCGCAGCGCACCTCGGTACGGCGCATGCCCAGGCTGTCGTCCGCATGGCGGCTCAGCGCCGCCTCGGCCAGCGGCTGGAAGAAGCTGGGCCAGCCGCAACCGGCGTCGTACTTCGCGGCGGAGGCGAACAGCGGGGCGGCGCAGGCCACGCAGGTATACGTGCCGGCGTCACGGTGGAGGTACCAGCGCCCGCTGAACGGCGGCTCGGTGGCCGCGCAACGGCATATCGCGTACTGCTCGGGGGTGAGCTCGGCCTGCCATTGCGCGTCGGTCTTGCGCACGGGGGGCGAGTCCGCGGACAACTCGGAATTCGGATTCATGCGGCACCCTCGAACCTGTTCGCCCCCATGGCGACGCCCCCGCCCGAACCCGCCGGTGCGCCACCGCCGCCGCCCGTTCCGGCGCAGGATCGCGCGCTGCGCCGGACGTCGGCCAGGCCCGCCGGCTGCCATGTGCATGCCGCGTACAGGGCCTTTCTGCTAGCTTACTGCGTCTTTCCGCCGACAGACTGCCGACCGTGACGCGCACGCATCGCTCCCTGCCCCCCCGTCGCCTGCTGGCGGTCGCCGCCGCCCTGGCCCTGATCGGCGCCCAGGCCGAGGCCGGCACCGGGACGACACGCCGGCACCGGACGGTGGAGACCGGCGACACTCCCCAGGCCTGCCCGCTGGGCACCTTCGTCTGCCCGCCGCGTCCGGACAACTTCGCGCTGTGCCGGCCGAACGCGTTGCTGGAGTTCTACGACCCCACCCTGCCGCAGGACACCCGCCTGCGCGAGACCGCCGACACTCACGCCGCCGCCGAGCACGTGGACAGCTCGAACCAGACCGTCTATCACCTCGCCGGCAACGTGAAGATCACCCGCGCCGACCAGCAGCTGCAGGCCGACCGCGTCGACTACAACGACGAGACCACCGACTACGACGCCCGCGGCAACGTGCGCGGCCAGGCCGCCGGCGAACTGTTCACCGCCGACCACATGCAGGGCAACACCGACGCCAGCCGCGGCGTGGCCGAGGGCCACCTGCGCTACCAGATGCTGGACTCGCACGGCAACGGCACCGCCGACCGCATGCACATGCTGGATGCCCAGCACAGCCGCTACAGCCGGGTCAGCTATTCCACCTGCGACGTCGGCCACCACCTGTGGGAGATCCGCGCCCGGGAGCTCACCATCAACAAGGAAACCGGCCGCGGCGTGGCGCGCGGCGCCACCATGCGCTTCGCGCACGTGCCGTTCCTGTACCTGCCGTGGCTGAGCTTCCCGGTGGACAACCGCCGCATGAGCGGCTTCCTGTACCCCACCTTCGCCCACACCAGCCGCGCCGGCTACATGCTGAGCGCGCCGTACTACCTCAACCTGGCGCCGAACTACGACGCCACGCTGGACCCGCGGCTGTACTCCAAGCGCGGCCCGATGCTGGCCGGGCAGACGCGCTACCTGCTGCCCGGTTCCAGCGGCACGCTGGACTTCGAATACCTGGACAGCGACCGCTTCGACGACCGCACGCTGTCGCCCACCGCCACCGACACCCAGGGCAACAAGCGCTGGCTGGTGCGCCTGGACGACAGCATCGCGCTGTGGCCGGGCTGGTCGATCGGCACCAGCATCAACCGCGCCTCCGACCGCAACTACCTGCGCGACTTCGGCAGCGACCTGTACACCGTCGCCACCGGCACGCTGACCTCCAGCAGCTACCTGCGCGGCTCGGGCACCTGGTGGAACGCCTCGTTCGGTACCGACTACTACCAGAACGTGGACCCCTCGCTGCCCGACAGCGTGGTGCAGTACAAGCGCTGGCCCCGCGCCACGCTGAGCCTGGACATCCCGCTCAACCGCTGGCTCGAGGCCGGCCTGGACAGCGAGGCGGTGGCGTTCCGCAAGGACGACGTGGTGGAGGGCAACCGGCTCGACCTGTATCCCTACCTCGGCGCCGACTTCCAGGGCGCGGCGTGGTTCGTGCGGCCCAAGCTGGCCTGGCGCTACACCGCCTACCAGCTCAAGAACGGCTACCAGTACTACGGTTTCTACGGCCCGCTGGCGCAGGGCCAGGTCTCGCCGTTCACCGACCGCACGCCCAGCCGCTCGCTGCCCATCGCCAGCATCGACAGCGGCCTGATCTTCGAGCGCGACACCTCGCTGTTCGGCGAGCACTACACGCAGACGCTGGAACCGCGGCTGTACTACCTGTACGCGCCCTACCGCGACCAGGGCAACCTGCCGCTGTTCGACACCACGCTGATGTCGTTCGACTACTGGCAGCTGTTCTCGCCGAACCAGTATTCCGGCGCCGACCGCCAGATGAACGCGAACAACCTGTCCGCCGCGGTGACCACCCGCCTGCTCGACGACAGCGGCGTGGAGCGGCTGTCGCTGAGCTTCGGCCAGATCCGCTACTTCACCCCGCAGAAGGTGCAGCTGCCGGGCGTGCCGGTCACCGACTGGTCGGGCTCGGACTACGTGGTCGAGCTGGGCACCCAGCTCAGCGACCAGTGGCGCCTGAACAGCTCCTACCAGTGGAACCCGCACAGCCGCCAGACCGACATGGGCTCGCTGCAGCTGCAGCGCCGGATCGGCCTGGACGGCGTGCTGAACTTCTCCTACCGCTTCCGCCGCAACCTGCTGGAACAATACGACGCCTCGATGGTCTATCCGGTCTCCGCGCGCTGGCGCCTGCTGGGCCACTGGACCTACTCGGTCAGGGATCGGCGCACGGTGGAAGCCATGGCCGGCCTGCAGTACGAGGGTTGCTGCGTGCGCGTCAGCGTGCTCGGACGCCACTTCGTGCGCGGCTACGACGGCCTGGTCACCGACACCACCACGGCCAACCCGGGCACCGACAACGCGATCATGTTCGAGCTGGAATTCAAGGGCATGGGCGCGTTCAACGGCCAGGCGGAGAGCTATCTGCGCCGTGGTATTCTTGGCTATCAATGATTTGTCGCCCCGGCGATTGAAGGCCCACGACTGATGAAGCAGACCTTCGCGTTACTCCTGTTCGCGACCGCGCTGGCGGCCACGCCGTTCGCCCGGGCCCAGTTGCTGCCGCAGGCCGCCGCGCCCGGCCAGGGCGGCACCGGACAGGACCAGTCGCTCGACCGTGTCGTCGCCGTGGTCGAGGAGGACGTGATCCTCCAGAGCGAGCTGGACCAGGCCGTGGCCGCGGTGCAGCAGCAATACGCCCAGCATCCCGAGCAGTTGCCACCGATCGACGTGCTGCGCCGGCAGGTGCTGGACCGCCTGATCCTGATGAAGCTGCAGCTGCAGCGCGCCGACGACCAGGGCGTGCACGTCTCCGACCAGGACGTGGACCAGGCCGTGGCCGCGGTGGCCCAGCAGAACAAGATGTCGCCCGACCAGCTGCGCGCCGCCGTCGAGCAGAGCGGCCAGAGCTTCGCCGCGTTCCGCCAGCAGCTGCACGACCAGTTGGTGGTGCAGCGCCTGCACCAGAGCGTGGTGCGCGACTCCGTCTCGGTCACCGACAGCGAGGTCGACAACCTGCTGAACAGCCCGAGCTACAAGGCCGGCGAGGTGCACCTGGCGCACATCGAGATCAGCATCCCCAGCGGCGCCAGCGCCAGCGACATCCAGGCCGCCGCGGCCAAGGCCAAGGCCGCGCTGGACGCGATCAAGGGCGGCATGGACTTCAACGCCGCCGCGATCCGCTACTCCGACGCCCCCGACGCGCTGGAAGGCGGCGACCTCGGCTGGCGCCGCATGGACGAGATCCCGCCCGCCTTCGTGGACACCATCGCCGGCATGAAGCCCGGCGACGTCAGCCCGGCGCTGCGCGGTCCCACCGGCTTCCACATCCTGAAGCTGGTCGGCCAGCGCCAGCCCGGCAAGCAGATCGTCACCGAATTCCACGCCCGCCACATCCTGATCAAGCCCAGCCAGCTGCTCTCGCCGCAGCAGGCCGAGCAGAAGGCGCGCGACCTGTACAACCGCATCGTCAACAAGCATGCCTCCTTCGCCGACCTGGCCAAGCAGGATTCCGACGACGACACCACCGCCAACGAGGGCGGCGACATGGGCTGGTTCCAGCAGGACGCCTGGGGCAGCGCGATCGGACAACAGATCGCCGGGCTCAAGGACGGCCAGGTCTCGCAGCCGTTCCAGACCGCCGAAGGCTGGCACCTGCTGCAGCGCCTGGGCGAGCGCCAGAGCGACGTCACCGAGAAGGCCGCGCGCGACCAGGCGCGCCAGGCGATCGGCAACCGCAAGGCCGACCAGGCCTACGACGACTACCTGCGCCAGCTGCGCTCCAGTTCCTACGTGAAGATCCTGGTGCCCGCGCTGGCCGATCCGGACAGCGCCGACGCCAAGGCGTCCCCGTGACGCCGGCGGCCGCCCTGCCGCAGCCGTGAACGCCCCGGCCCTGCCCCGGCTCGCCGTCACCGCGGGCGAGCCCGCGGGCGTCGGTCCCGAGCTGCTGGCGCGCCTGGCCGCCACGCCGCTGGCGGCCGACCTCGTCGCCGTCACCGACCGCGACCTGCTGGCCCGCGCCGCCGCGCGCTGCGGGCTCGCCATCGCGCTGCACGAGGACGACGGCCACGGCATCGCCGAACGGCCGCCCGGCACCCTGCGCGTGCGCCACGTGCCGCTGGGCGTACCCGAAGCGCCAGGGCAACCGGACCCGCGCAACGCCTCCCACGTGCTGGCCACCCTGGCCGAGGCTGCCGACGGTTGCATGGCCGGCCGCTACGCCGCCGTGGTTACCGCGCCGCTGCAGAAGGCCTCGATCAACGAGGCCGGCATCCCCTTCAGCGGCCACACCGAATTCTTCGCCCGGCGCGCCGGCGCGGACGTGGTGATGATGCTGGCCAGCCCCGAGCTGCGCGTGGCGCTGGCCACCACGCACCTGCCGCTGGCCGCCGTGCCTGCCGCGATCACCCGCGAGGCGCTGGAGCGCGTGCTGCGCATCGTGCACGCCGAGCTGCGCGCGAAGTTCGGCATCGCCGAACCGCGCATCGCCGTGCTCGGCCTCAACCCGCACGCCGGCGAGAACGGCCACCTGGGCCGCGAGGAACTGAACGTGGTCGTCCCGCTGCTCGACGCGCTGCGCGCCGAAGGCCTGCAGCTGCTCGGCCCGCTGCCCGCCGACACCGCCTTCGTGCCCGCGCAGCGTGCGCGCTACGACGCGGTACTGGCGATGTACCACGACCAGGCGCTGCCGGTGCTGAAGAGCGAAGCCTTCGACCGCACCGTCAACCTCACCCTCGGGCTGCCCTTCATCCGCACCTCGGTCGACCACGGCACCGCGCTCGACCTGGCCGGCACCGGCCGCGCCGACCCCGCCAGCCTGGTCGCTGCGACCAGGCTGGCCATGAGCCTCGTGGCGCGCAGCGCCGCCCTCTCTCCCTCTCCCCTGCGGGGAGAGGGCAAGGGGTGAAGGGCCAACCTTGCGACAGTCCCCATGAACCATTCCCCCGCCCGCCCCAAGAAAAGCTTCGGCCAGCACTTCCTGCGCGAACGCCGCTACATCGAGCGCATCGTGGCGGCGGTGGCGCCGCGCGCGGACGATTTCGTGGTGGAGATCGGCCCCGGCGAGGGCGCGCTCACCCTGCCGCTGCTGGCCGCCGCCGGCCGGCTCACCGCGATCGAGCTGGACACCGACCTGATCCCCTCGCTGCAGGCGCGCGCCGCCGGGGTGGGCGAGCTGTCGATCATCCACGCCGACGTGCTGAAGGTGGACTTCAGCGCGCTGGCGCACCGCCACGGCGTGGAACGCCTGCGCCTGGCCGGCAACCTGCCCTACTACATCTCCAGCCCGATCCTGTTCCACTGCGTCGAGCACGCGGCGGCGATCGCCGACATGCACTTCATGCTGCAGAAGGAAGTGGTGGACCGCATGGCCGCCGAGCCGGGCAGCAAGGTCTACGGGCGGCTGTCGGTGATGCTGCAGCTGGCCTGCCGGGTCGAGCCGCTGTTCACCGTGCCGCCCGGCGCGTTCCGGCCGCCGCCGAAGGTGGACTCCGCGGTGGTGCGGCTGGTGCCGCTGGAGCCCGCGCAACGCCACGACGCCGATCCGGCGCGGCTGCACGCCGTGGTCAAGGCGGCCTTCGCGCAGCGGCGCAAGACCCTGGGCAACGCGCTGGGCCAGTTGCTGGACGCCGACGCCATCCGCCGCGCCGACATCGACCCGAAGGCCCGCGCCGAGACGTTGGCGCCAGCCGACTTCGTGCGCCTGGCCAAGGTGGCCTGAACGCCGCGCCGCCGCACGCGCTGCCCATGCATGGCGGCAACCCGTACAATCCGCCCATGACCGAGAAAGCTTCCTACACGATCGACGTGCAGGTCGTAAGCCGTTTCGTGCCCGACCAGTCCAAGCCCGGCGACAACCGCTACGTGTTCGCCTACACCGTGACCCTGCGCAACGCGGGCAGCGTGCCGGCGCAGCTGCTGTCGCGGCATTGGGTGATCACCGACGCCAACGGCAAGGTGGAAGAGGTGCGCGGCGACGGCGTGGTCGGCGAGCAGCCGTGGATGCGCCCCGGCGACGACTACGAGTACACCTCCGGCGCGGTGCTGGAGACGCCCGTGGGCACCATGGGCGGCAGCTACCAGATGCTGGCCGACGACGGCACCCGCTTCGAGGCGGCGATCCCGCGCTTCACCCTGTCCATTCCGCGGACCCTGCATTGATGGCGCGCGGCTGACATGGCGACCTACGCGATCGGCGACGTCCAGGGCTGCTATCCGGAACTGCGCCGGCTGCTGGACAAGCTGCGCTTCGACCCCGCCGCGGACCGGCTCTGGTTCTGCGGCGACCTGGTCAACCGCGGCGGCCGCTCGCTGGACACCCTGCGCCTGATCCACGGCCTGCGCGAGCAGAGCGTGGTGACGCTGGGCAACCACGACCTCAGCCTGCTCGCCATCGCCGAGCGCAAACCCGACGCACAGGCACGGGTGAATCCCGAGCTGCGCGAGGTGCTGTTCGCCGAGGACGCGCCGGTGCTGTTCGAATGGCTGCGCGGCCAGAAGCTGCTGCACCACGACGAGTCGCTCGGCTGGACCATGGTGCACGCCGGCCTGTCCCCGTTCTGGACGCTGAAGCAGGCGCAGCGCTGCGCGCTGGAAGTGGAGCGCGAGCTGTCCGGCCCGCAGCGCGGCCGGCTGCTGCGCAACCTCTTCGGCAACCGCCCTGCGGCCTGGACCAACCGCCTGCAGGGCGTCGAGCGCCTGCGCGCCGCGATCAACACGCTGACCCGCATGCGCTACTGCGACGTCAACGGCCGCATCGACTTCGAGGGCAAGGGCATGCCGGGCACGCAGAAGCCTGGCATGTACCCGTGGTTCGAGGTGCCCGGCATGCGCCGGCGCGACACCCGCATCGTGTGCGGCCACTGGTCGGCGCTGGGCCGCTTCGCCGGTCTCGGCGTGTACGCCATCGACACCGGCTGCGTATGGGGCGGCAAGCTCACCGCGCTGCGCCTGGATACCGACGAGCCCTCCTACGTCACGGTCGACGCCGAACCGCACCGCAAGCGCCTGCCCGGCGGCGACTGAGCACCGCGGAAGCGCCGGGCCTTCCCTGTCTTTGAGTGTTCAAAATCTCCCCGTGGCCCGCGCCGGGAGCTGTTTGCGCGCAGACCAAGGAAGAGCGGAGGCGTGGGCGTCCGTCCACGACGGAGCGATGACGCGGGGATGCGGGCCAACAGGCCCTTATGGCGTTTCGGAACGAGCCGACCTCCGGCGCCCATGCTAGCTTGACGGTTCCCCACCCCAGGAGCCGCACATGGAACACCAGGGCACCGTCGCGCAGCAGTTCGGGCCGCAGGCCCAGGCCTACCTGTCGAGCGCGGTCCACGCGCAGGGCCGCGACCTCGGCCAGCTGACCGGGCTCGCCGCGCGGGTGGCCGCCGGCGCCGCCGTGCTCGACCTCGGCTGCGGCGCCGGCCACGCCGGCTTCGCGCTGGCGCCGCACGCCGCCGAGGTGGTGGCCTACGACCTGTCCGCCGACATGCTCGCGACGGTGGCGCAGGCCGCGGCCGAGCGTGGCCTGGCCTCGATCCGCACCCGGCAGGGGCCGGCCGAGCGGCTGCCGTTCGCCGACGGCACCTTCGCCCTCGTGGCCAGCCGCTACAGCGCGCATCACTGGGACGACCCGGCGGCCGCGCTGGCCGAGGCGGCGCGCGTGCTCGCGCCCGGCGGAACGCTGTGCCTGATCGACGTGGTCGGCCCGCAGGGCCCGCATGCGGCGCTGCTCGACACCCACCTGCAGGCGCTGGAACTGCTGCGCGACGTCTCGCACGTGCGCGATTACGGCCGCGGCGAATGGCGCGCCATGCTCGACGCCGCCGGGTTCGAACGGCTCGACGAGCAGGACTGGCGGCTGGACATCGAATTCTCCGGCTGGCTGGCGCGCATGCGCACGCCGTCCGTGCTGGAAGCGGCGATCCGCCAGTTGCTGGCGCACGCGCCGCGCGAGGTGCGCGACTACTACCGCGTCGACCCGGCGACGCTGGACTTCAAGCTCGAATCGGCGATGTTCATCGCCCGGAAGGCGAACCGCATCGGCTGATCGCACGGCCGCCCGTCCGGAACGAAAACGGCCGGGAAACCCGGCCGTTTTCGCTTGCGCGCCTCGCCAGGGATCAGGCGAGCTGGCCGTGGCAGTGCTTGTACTTCTTGCCGGAACCGCAGGGGCAGGGGTCGTTGCGGCCGATCTTGGGCGCGTTGACCACCGGCGCCGGCGCCATGCCGGCGGCGGCCTGCGCTTCCGCGTCCCCGCCCAGCGCGCCGACCGGGGCGCCGCCGCCGGTGGCCTGCATCTGGCGCTGCAGCCGCTCGGCCATGCGCTGCTGCTCGGCCTCCATCGCGGCGACTTCCTCCTCGCTGCGGATGCGGATGCGCGCCAGCATCTGGATCAGCTCGTGCTTGATGCGGTCGAGCATCTGCGAGAACAGCTCGAACGACTCGTTCTTGAACGCCTGCTTCGGGTCGACCTGGGCGTAGCCGCGCAGGTAGATGCCCTGGCGCAGGTAGTCCATGCTGGCCAGGTGCTCCTTCCAGGCGTTGTCGACCACGCTCAGCATGATGTGCTTCTCGAGCTGGCGCATGGTCTCGCTGCCGATCTGTTCCTCCTTGGCGCGGAACAGCCCGTCGAACAGGCCGCGCACGTGCTCGAGGATGCCCTCGGCGTCGACCTCGGCCTGCTGCTCGACCCAGTGCTTGAGGTCGGCGGAGATGCCGTATTCGCCCTCCAGCGCGCGGTCCAGCCCGGCGATGTCCCACTGATCGTCGATGCTGTCGGCCGGCACGTAGCTGCGCACCAGCTGGGCGACCACGTCCTCGCGGATGTCGGCCACGGTGGCGGAGACGTCCTCCTCCTCCAGCAGCTCGTCGCGCTGGTTGTAGATCACCTTGCGCTGGTCGTTGGCGACGTCGTCGTACTCGAGCAGGTTCTTGCGGATGTCGAAGTTGTGCTGCTCGACCTTGCGCTGCGCCTTCTCGATCTGGCGGCTGATCATGCGGTCTTCCAGCGCGTCCTCGTCCTTCATGCCGAAGCGCTTCATCCAGCGCACCAGGCCTTCGCCGCCGAAGATGCGCAGCAGGTTGTCCTGCAGCGACAGGTAGAAGCGCGAGGAACCCGGGTCGCCCTGGCGGCCGGAGCGGCCGCGCAGCTGGTTGTCGATGCGGCGCGACTCGTGCCGCTCGGTGCCCACGATGTGCAGGCCGCCGGAAGCCAGCACCTGCTCGTGGCGCTTCTTCCATTCGGACTTGACCCGTGCGCGGTCGACGTCGGTGGCGTCCTCGGGCAGCGCGGCCAGCGCCGCGTCCAGGCTGCCGCCCAGCACGATGTCGGTGCCGCGGCCGGCCATGTTGGTGGCGATGGTCACCGCGCCGGGCATGCCGGCCTGCGCCACGATCGCCGCCTCGCGCTCGTGCTGCTTGGCGTTCAGCACCTCGTGCGGGATCTTTTCCTTCGCCAGCAGGCCCGACAGCAACTCGGACACGTCGATCGAGGCGGTGCCCACCAGCACCGGCTGACCGCGCTTGTGGCAGTCCTTGATGTCGGCGATCACCGCCTTGTACTTCTGCTCCTGGCCGAGGAACACCATGTCCGGGTTGTCCACGCGGATCATCGGCTTGTGGGTGGGGATCACCACCACCTCCAGGCCGTAGATGCTCTGGAACTCGAACGCCTCGGTGTCGGCCGTGCCGGTCATGCCGGCCAGCTTCTTGTACATGCGGAACAGGTTCTGGAACGTCACCGTGGCCAGCGTCTGGTTCTCGCGCTGGATCGGCACGCCTTCCTTCGCCTCCACCGCCTGGTGCAGGCCGTCGGACCAGCGGCGGCCGGCCAGGGTGCGGCCGGTGAACTCGTCGACGATGATCACCTCGCCGTCGCGCACGATGTAGTCCACGTCGCGCTGGTAGATCGCGTTGGCGCGCAGCGCGGCGTTGAGGTGGTGCACGATGGCCAGGTTCTTGGAGTCGTACAGGCCGCTGTCCGGGTCGATCACGCCGGCCTGGCGCAGCAGCTCGTCGGCGTGCTGCATGCCCGCCTCGGACAGGTGGACCTGCTTCTGCTTCTCGTCGACCCAGTAGTCGCCCTCGCCTTCCTCTTCCTTCTGGCGCACCAGCCGCGGCACGATCTTGTTCACCGCGAGGTAGAGCTGCGGCGAATCCTCGGCCGGACCGGAGATGATCAGCGGCGTGCGCGCCTCGTCGATCAGGATCGAGTCCACCTCGTCGACGATGGCGTAGTTGAGGCCGCGCTGGTAGCGCTGGTCCTTCGACAGCGCCATGTTGTCGCGCAGGTAGTCGAAGCCGAACTCGTTGTTGGTGCCGTAGGTAATGTCGGCGGCATAGGCCTTGTGCTTGTCGGCGTGGTCCATGCCCGGCCATACCACGTCGGTGCTGAGGCCGAGGAAGCCGTACAGCTTGCCCATCTGGGCGGCGTCGCGGCGGGCCAGGTAGTCGTTCACGGTGACCACGTGCACGCCCTTGCCTTCCAGCGCGTTGAGGTACACCGGCAGCGTCGCCACCAGGGTCTTGCCCTCGCCGGTGCGCATTTCCGCGATCTTGCCCTGGTGCAGCACCATGCCGCCGATCAGCTGCACGTCGTAGTGGCGCATGCCGAGCACGCGCTTGGCGCCCTCGCGCACCACCGCGAAGGCCTCCGGAAGGACCTTGTCCAGCGACTCGCCGCCGGCGACGCGCTGCTTGAACTCCTCGGTCTTGCCGCGCAGCGCGTCGTCGCTCAGCTTCTCGAATTCGGGCTCGAGCGCGTTGATGCGCGCGACGATCTTGGAGAGCTGCCGCAGCACGCGGTCGTTGCGGCTGCCAAAAACGCTCGTCAGGGCACGATTGAACATCGATCTTCCGGATCAGGAGAAAGAGGCACGGCCGGGGAAAATCCCAGCCGGGACAAAGGGGTGATGATACTAGGGTCGACCGGCGATCCCAAACGCGAGGGCGCCGGCGGCGATCCCCCGCATCGGCGCCCTGCCGGTCAGGGGATGGCGTCGCGCCGGCGCGGTTTCAAGACCCGGCGCCGGGCGTGCCGCGTGCGCTCAGCGGTGGTTGCGCACGTAGGCCAGCGGGTTGACCACGCGGCCCTTGTACCAGACCTCGAAGTGCACGTGCGAACCGGTGGAACGTCCGGTGGAGCCGGCGTCCGAGATCGCCTGCCCCACCCGCACCCGCTCGCCCGGATGCACCAGCAGCCGGCTGTTGTGGGCGTAGCGGGTCATGTAGCCGTTGCCGTGGTCGATCTCCACCACCTTGCCGTAGCCGCTGCGCACGCCGGCATAGGTCACCATGCCCTCGGCCACGGCATGCACCGGGGTGCCGAACGGCACCGCGATGTCCAGCCCGGTATGCCGCGCCATGCGGCCATTGAACGGATCCGGCCGCACGCCGAAGTAGGACGAGATGTAACCGCCCGCCACCGGCATCCCGGCGGGCTTCAGGTTGGAATCGATGCGCGCGTTGAGCAGCAGGCTCTGCAGCGCCGAGAGCTGCGCCTGCTGGGTGTCGAACTGGCTGGCCAGCTGGTCGATGCTGGCGCCCAGCGCCTGCGGCAGCATGTAGCCGCCGCCGCTGACATCCTCGACGCCGCCTACCGGCGGCGGCTGGTCGAAGTCGAACTCGCCGTTGTCGAGCTTGCCGGCCTGGGCCAGCCGCTCGCCCAGCGCGTTGAGGCGGGTCGATTGCGCCTGCAACTGGCCCAGCTTCACCGCCAGCGCGTCGAGCTGGCGCTGGGCGTCCTTGCGCATGTCGGCGAGCTGGCCGTCCTGTTGCTTCACCTGCTGGCGCAGGTGGTCGATCTCGCCCAGCGCCCGGCTGCGCGGACTGGCCATGGCCAGCGCCACGCCGGCGCCCAGGCCCGCGCATCCCAGCACCGCCGCGGCGGCGATGCCCAGCAGCCGCCAACGCAGCCGCCGGTCGGCCAGGTCCAGTGTTTTCGGCACCTTCCTGGCACGGGAGACGAGTATGATTTGCATGTCTTTCCACATCGGTTGTCTGCCCCCTTGCAGCACGACGACGCCCCCGCCTCCCGCCGCGCCGGCCACGGACCCAGGCCCGTCGCCGACTGCGGTTCCTTCGCCGCGCTGGCCCGGAAGGCCGGCGTGCTGGATGCGTTGGACCGCGCCCTGCGCCAGACGTTGCCTTCGCCCCTGCGCGAACAGGTGAGATTCGCGCAACGGCGCGGCGAGCGCCTCGTTTTCCTGGCCACCTCGCCAGCCTGGGCCTCGCGCCTGCGCCTGCAGCAGGCGCAGATACTGGCCGCAGCCCACGCCATCGGCGTGCAGGCCGGCTCGATCGTCGTGAAAGTGGCCCCCCTTCCTCCGGCGGCAAACGCACCGGAGCAATCCAAACCGCTTTCGGCCGCGGCCGCGCTTCACCTGAAGGCCGCCGCGACTTCGATCCAAGACCCCGAACTGCGGGCACTGTTCCTTCAGCTGGCGTCCGTCGCCGAGACTGCTTGGGTCCAGCCCGGCGACGCTTCCTGACCTGGATGGCGTGCCGGCATGACCGCCCGGCGATCGCGCCGCCGGGTCGGGACCGTGGGTTTATACCATGCCCCGGCCGGAGTCACGCCCCGGGGCGTCGCCGGGGCGTGAACCGCCCCGCCATCAAAATGTGATGGACATCACAAAATGAAAACGCCGCGCTGGGAGCGCGGCGTCCGATGGCAGGGGTCTGTCCGGCCTCAGATGGCCTGGGCGGGATGCGCGTAGGAAATGGGCGCGGTAGCCGGGTCGTCCTGGTAGCTGACCTCTTCCCAGGCGCTGGCGTCGGCCATCAGGGTGCGCAGCAGCTTGTTGTTCAGCTCGTGGCCCGACTTGTGGGCGTAATACGCGCCCACCAGACTGTGGCCGAGCAGGTAGAGGTCGCCGATGGCGTCGAGGATCTTGTGCTTCACGAACTCGTCCTCGTAGCGCAGGCCGTCCTCGTTCAGCACGCGGTAGTCGTCCAGCACCACGGCGTTGTCCATCGAGCCGCCCAGCGCCAGGTTGTGCTCGCGCAGCATCTCGATGTCGCGCATGAAGCCGAAGGTGCGCGCCCGGCTCACTTCCTTCACGAAGGAGGTGGTGGAGAAATCGATCTCGGCCTTGGAGGTGCGCTTGGAGATGATCGGATGGTTGAACTCGATCGAGAAGCCCACCTTGAAGCCCTCGAACGGCTCGAAGCGCGCCCACTTGTCGCCTTCCTGCACCTTCACCGGCTTCTTGATGCGGATGAAGCGCTTGGCGGCAGGCTGTTCCTCGATGCCCGCGGACTGCAGCAGGAACACGAACGGGCCCGCGCTGCCGTCCATGATCGGCACTTCCGGCGCCGACAGGTCGACGTAGGCGTTGTCGATGCCCAGGCCCGCCATCGCCGAGAGCAGGTGCTCGACGGTGGAGACGCGCACGTCGCCGTTCACCAGCGTGGTGGAAAGCCGCGTATCGCCCACGTTGTCCGGGCGCGCGTAGATGTCCACCGGCGGATTGAGGTCGGTGCGACGGAACACGATGCCGGTGTTCGGCGCGGCCGGGCGCAGGGTCATGTAGACCTTGTCGCCGGTATGCAGGCCGACGCCGGTGGCCCGGATGATGTTCTTGAGCGTACGCTGCTTGATCATTTTTGTTGGTACCTATGGAGAGGCAGCAGCCAATCAGGGGTCGGATGCTAACACAGTCTTAACCTGTGAGAAAGCAAACCGTACCGTACAGTCTGTTGAAGCCTTCATTTTCCTTTCATCGAAGAATGCGATCCATTCGCATTCCGATCCGGGCAAGTACCATAGTCCAGCCAAGCACTTGCGAGTCGACGCGAGGCCCCGTGCCGGGACGGGAAAGCCGGCAGCGGGGCCTCGGACGGACCGGGCGGCTGATCCATGCCCGGTCCCCCTGTCCTGCGCCATCCAGGCGCACCGTCTAGTCGCATTCACACCATCGATGCAGACCGGCCCGTCGCCGCGGGAAACCCGTGCCCCGCCGCGGCCCAGCCGCGGCGCGAAGCCTCCACGCGCCGTCGCCGGAGCGCGACGCACTGGTTTCCAGAGACCGATCGATCCGGCAATCGTTCAATAAGCGTGATTCTCCTCCGTTCAGTCGGCCTGCCGGCGCAGGAAGGCCGGGATGTCGAGGTAGTCGAAGTTCGGGTCGGCAGACTTGGCCGGCGCCTCGCTGCGCGCGGTGCTGGGCACCGCCTCGGGCTGGGCGTAGTCCACCACCTCGTTGCCGGTGCCGGTGCGCAGCACCATCGGCCGCGGGCGGGCGCGCATCTCCACCTCCTGCTGGGTGGCGACCGGGCGCACCGGCTGGCGGGCCGCGGCGCGGTTGAGGCCGGTGGCGACCACGGTGACGCGCACGTCGTCCTGCAGCTCCGGGTCGAGCGAGGTGCCGATCACCACGGTGGCGTCCTCGCTGGCGAAGTCGTGGATCACCCGGCCGATCTCGTCGAACTCGCGCATGGTGAGGTTCGGGCCGGCGGTGACGTTGACCAGGATGCCGCAGGCGCCGTTGAGGTTGACGTCCTCCAGCAGCGGGTTGTTGATCGCCGCCTCGGCCGCGGCCTGGGCGCGGTCGTCGCCGCGGGCGGTGCCTGAACCCATCATCGACAGGCCCATCTCGCTCATCACCGTGCGCACGTCGGCGAAGTCCACGTTGATCAGGCCCGGGGCGGTGATCAGGTCGGCGATGCCCTGCACGGCGCCCAGCAGCACGTCGTTGGCGGCCTTGAACGCGTTCAGCAGGGTGACCTCGCGGCCCAGCACGGAGAGCAGCTTCTCGTTCGGCACGGTGATCAGCGAATCCACGTGCTGGCTGAGGTCCTCGATGCCCTTCAGCGCCACCTGCATGCGCCGGCGCCCCTCGAACGGGAACGGCTTGGTGACCACCGCCACGGTGAGGATGCCCTTCTCCTTGGCCAGCTGCGCCACCACCGGCGCCGCGCCGGTGCCGGTGCCGCCACCCATGCCGGCGGTGATGAACACCATGTCGGCGCCTTCCAGCATTTCCTCGATGCGCTCGCGGTCCTCCAGCGCGGCCTGGCGGCCGACCTCCGGATTGGCGCCCGCGCCCAGGCCCTTGGTGACGTTGGCGCCCAGCTGCAGGTGCATGCGGCCGCCGCAGCCCTTCATGGCCTGCGCATCGGTGTTGGCGACGACGAAGTCGACGCCCTCGACATTGGCGTTGAGCATGTGCGCCACGGCGTTGCCGCCGCCGCCGCCCACGCCGATGACCTTGATGACTGCGTTCGGTGCGATTTTTTCGACCAGTTCGAACATTTCCCGTCCTCCGTAGAGCTTTCGTTGTCGTTGTAGCCGCGGGACGACTCCTGTCGGCCCACGGTGGTGGGCGCGTCCCTTCGCCCGTGGCGGCGCCTCCTGCGCCGCCCATGCCCTTGCCGGCCGGGGCCTGCGCCCCGCCCGGTCAGAAATTCCGCGTGATCCAGTCGCGCAGGCGACCCACCACGCCGCCCATGCTGCCGACCATCGTCGGCACGCTGGTGCGCATGCCGCCGGAGCGCGCGCCGTGCAGCAGCAGGCCCACGCCGGTGGAATGCAGGGGATTGCTCACCACCTCGCCCAGCCCGCTGACGTGCTGCGGCACGCCCAGGCGGACCATCTTGTGGAAGATCTCCTCGGCCAGCTCCAGCGCGCCTTCCATCCGGGCGGCGCCGCCGGTGAGCACCACGCCCGCGGCGACCAGGCTGTCGTAGCCGGAGCGGCGCAGCTCGTCCTGCACCATCTCGAAGATTTCCTCGTAGCGCGCCTGCACGCTCTGCGCCAGCGACTGCCGCGCCAGCCGGCGCGGCGGGCGGTCGCCCACGCTGGGCACCTGGATGGTTTCCTCGGCGTGGGCGAGCTGGGCCAGCGCGCAGGCGTACTTGATCTTGATCTCCTCGGCATGCGCGGTCGGCGTGTGCACGCCGTAGGCGATGTCGTTGGTCACCTGGTCACCGCCGACCGGCAGCGACTTGGTGTGGCGGATCGAGCCCTGGGTGTAGATGGCGATGTCGGTGGTGCCGGCGCCGATGTCGACCAGGCACACGCCCAGCTCGCGCTCGTCGTCGGTGAGCACCGACTTGCTGCTGGCCACCGCCGAGGGCACTAGCTCGTCCACCGACAGGCCGCAGCGCTGGATGCACTTGGTGATGTTCTGCACCGCCGCCGCCGCGCCGGTGACCAGATGCACGGTGGCCTCCAGCCGCACGCCGCTCATGCCCACCGGCGAGCGGATGCCGTCCTGGCCGTCGATGCGGTATTCCTGCGACTCCTTGTAGAGCACCTTGCGATCGGCCGGGATCGCCACCGCGCTGGCCGCCTCCAGCACCTGCTCCAGGTCGCCGGGGGTGACCTCGCGGTCGCGGATCGCCGCGGTGCCGTGCGAGTTGCGCGTCTCCAGGTGGCTGCCGGAGATCGAGGCGTAGACCGAGCGGATGTCGCAGCCGGCCATCAGCTCGGCTTCCTCCACCGCCCGCTGGATCGAGTGCACGGTGGATTCGATGTCCACCACCGAGCCGCGCTTCAGGCCGCGCGAGACGTGCGTGCCGATGCCGATCACCTCGATCGGTTCGCCCGGCTCGTACTCGCCCACGATCGCCACCACCTTCGAGGTGCCGATGTCCAGGCCCACCACCAATTGTTTGTCGTTGCGCGGTTTCATAGGAAAAGGCTCATGTGCGCGGGTTGCCGGCGGGAGCGGCGGGGGCGGGCGTCGGCCACTTCACCGCGAAGCCGTTGGTGTAGCGGAGGTCGGCATAGACGAAGCCGTCGGCGTGGCCCGCCATCACCTGCGGATAGGCGTCGATGAAGCGGCGCAGCCGCGCGCCGGCCTGGGCGCGGTCGCCCAGCACGATCTGCGCACCGTTGCCGGTGGCCAGCACCCAGCTGCCGCGGTCGGTCAGGGTGACGCCCGCCACCCGCAGGCGCAGGGGGTTGAAGGCCTTCTGCGCGTCGACGTAGAAGGCGATCACGTCGGACAGCTGGTCGTCCGGGCCGCGCAGGCCGGGCAGCGCGGTGTAGGACGCCGCCTCGGGCACCTTGAACACCTCGCCCTGGCGGCCGATCAGGCGGTCGTCGTTCCAGCGCGCGAACGGCTGGCGCTCGGTCACCCGCAGCAGCAGGGTGTCGGGCCAGCGCTTGCTGGCCTCCACCGCGCCCACCCACGGCAGTGCCGCCACCGCGCGCTGCACCTCGTCCAAGTCCATCGCGAAGAAGCCCTTGCCGAGATGCGGCAGCACCGCGGCGCGCAGCTGTTCCGCGCTGACGTGCCGGAACGCGGCCTGCACCGTCAGCCGGGTCACCGGCCAGCGTCCGGCGGCGAACCAGCCGTTCAGCACGCCGACGATCGGCAGCGCGACCAGCGCAATGGCCAGGCACCAGGCGGCGAGGCGGAAGCTTCCCCTCATGGGCCCTCCCGGAAGCTGGTTTCCAGCACGCGCCAGCACAGTTCCTGGTAGTCGATGCCGGCGGCGGCAGCGGCCTTGGGGACCAGCGAATGCGAGGTCATGCCCGGCGCGGTGTTCGCCTCCAGCAGCCAGTTGCGGCCCTGGCGGTCGCGCATCACGTCGACACGCCCCCAGCCGTGGCAACCGAGCGCGTCGAAGGCCTGCAGCGCCAGCGCGCGCAGCGCGTCCTCGGCGGCGCCCTCGAGGCCCGGGCAGAGATACCGGGTGTCCTCGGCCACGTACTTGGCGTTGTAGTCGTAGAACGCGCCCCTGGGCACGATGTGGATCGAGGGCAGCACCTGGCGGCCGAGGATGGCCACGGTCATCTCGTCGCCCTCGACCAGGGTTTCCATCAGCAGGTCGCCCGGGTATTTCGCGGCCAGCTCGACGGCGCTATCCAGTTGCGCTTCCTCGAACACGCGGGTCACGCCCACGCTGGAACCCTCGCAGGCCGGCTTCACGATCAGCGGGAAGCCGATCGTGCGCGCGGCCCCGTGCACGGCCGCGGCGCCCGCCCCGCGCGGCAGCGCCACGAACTCCGGCGTCGGCAGGCCCAGCGACTGCCACACGCGCTTGGAGCGCACCTTGTCCATCGACAGCGCCGAGCCGAGCACGCCCGAGCCGGTGTACGGCACGTTGAGCGATTCCAGCGCGCCCTGCAGCACGCCGTCCTCGCCGCCACCATGCTGGCCGTGCAGGATGTTGAACACGCGCGCGAAGTGGCCCGCGCGCAGCGCGTCGAGCAGCGCCGGGATGCCGTCGATGGCGTGCGCGTCGACGCCGCGCGCCTTCAGCGCCGCCAGCACGTTGCGGCCGGAATCCAGCGATACCTCGCGCTCGGCCGAGCTGCCGCCCATCGCCACGGCGACGCGGCCGAACTGTGCAGGGTCCGTGATCATCGTGCTCATGCCTGTTCCGTCCTCAGTTCGCCGGCTTGCGCCAGCTCCACCGCCGCTGCGCCGATGTCGCCGGCGCCGAGCAGCAGCAGCAGGTCGCCGTCGCGCAGCAGCGCCGGCAGGGTGTGCTTGAGGTCGCGCGGATGCTTCACCAGCACCGGATCGACCTTGCCGCGCGCGCGCACGGCGCGGGCCAGCGCGCGGCCGTCGGCGCCGGCGATCGGCGCCTCGCCGGCGGGGTAGACGTCGGTGAGCACCAGCACGTCGGCCTCGGCCAGCACGTTGGCGAAGTCGTCCATCAGGTCGCGCGTGCGGCTGTAGCGGTGCGGCTGGAAGCCCACCACCAGGCGACGCTCCGGCCAGCCACCGCGCACCGCGTCGAACACCGCGGCGATCTCGCGCGGATGGTGGCCGTAGTCGTCCACCAGCAGCGCGCTGCCCCGGTCCAGCGCCAGTTCGCCGCGGCGGTGGAAACGCCGGCCCACGCCCTGGAAGTTGGCCAGCGCGCGGGCGATCGCCACCGGCTCCACGCCGAGCTGCCAGCCGATGCTGGCCGCGGCGAGCGCGTTCAGCACGTTGTGCCGGCCGGGCAGGTTCAGCGTCACCGGCAAGGCGCCGTCGCGGCCGGGCAAATGCAGGTCGAAATGCATTTCGAAGCCGCGCTGCTCCACGTTGGAGGCGCGCACGTCGGCGTCCTTCGACGCGATGCCGTAGGTGGCGATGCGGCGCGCGGTATCCTTCGCCAGCTTCGCCGTCTCCGGGTCGTCCACGCACAGCACGGCCAGGCCGTAGAACGGCAGGCGGTGCAGGAAGTCGGCGAAGGCCTTCTTCACCTCGGCGAAGTCGCCGTGGTAGTTCTCCAGGTGGTCGGCGTCGATGTTGGTGACCGCAGCGATCACCGGCGACAGCAGCAGGAAGGAACCGTCCGATTCGTCCGCCTCGGCCACGAGGTACTGCCCGGTGCCCAGCCGCGCGTTGGCGCCGGCGGCGTTGAGCTGGCCGCCGATCACGAAGGTGGGGTCGTAGCCGGCCTCGGCCAGCACGCTGGCGACCAGGCTGGTGGTGGTGGTCTTGCCGTGCGTGCCGGCGATGGCGATGCCGCGGCGGAAGCGCATCAGCTCGCCCAGCATCTCCGCGCGCGGGATCAGCGGGATGCGCGCGGCGCGCGCGGCGACCAGTTCCGGGTTGTCCGCCTTGATCGCGCTGGAGGTGACCACCACGTCGGCGCCGTCCACGTGCGCGGCCGCGTGGCCGACGTGCACGTCGATGCCCAGCTTGGCCAGCCGCTGCGCGGTGGGCGAGTTGGCCTTGTCCGAGCCGGACACCGCATAGCCCAGGTTGTGCAGCACCTCGGCGATGCCGCTCATGCCCACGCCGCCGATGCCGATGAAGTGCACGCGGCGGAAGGTGCTCATCAAGTCCTCGTGCGCGAGCAACCTGCGGGGCGTCATGCGGCCACCTCCAGGCAGGCGTCGGCGATGGTCGCCGCCGCGTCGGGCTTGGCCAGCGTGCGGGCGGCCGCGGCCATGGAGCGCAGGCGCGCGCGGTCGTGCAGCAGCGCGTCGAGGCGCTGCGCCAGTCGGGTGATGTCCAAATCGCGTTCCTGGATCAGTTCGGCAGCGCCGGTGGCGACCAGCGCCTCGCCGTTGCGGGTCTGGTGGTCGTCCACCGCGTGCGGGAACGGCACCAGCACCGCGCCCAGCCCGGCCGCGGCGAGTTCGGCCACGGTGAGTGCGCCGGCGCGGCACACGGCGAGGTCGGCCCAGGCGTAGGCGCCGGCCATGTCGTCGACGAAAGCCGTCACCTCGGCGGCGACGCCCGCCTGCGCATAGGCCGCGCGCGCCTCGTCGAGGCCGCGCGTGCCGCACTGGTGGCGCACCACGGGGCGACGCTCCGGTGGCAGCAGCGCCAGCGCCTGTGGCAGGGCCAGGTTCAGCGCTCGCGCGCCGAGGCTGCCGCCGAGCACCAGCAGGCGCGGCGCACCGTCGCGGCCGGCCATGCGCTCGGCCGGCGGCGGCAGCGCGGCGATCGCGGCGCGCACCGGGTTGCCCACCCACTGTGCATCCGGCAGCGTGCCGGCGAAACCGGCGAGCACGCGCCTGGCGTGCGCGGCCAGCTTGCGGTTGGTGTAGCCGGCCACGCCGTTCTGCTCGTGCACCAGCAGCGGACGGCCGAGCAGGCGCGCGGCCACCCCGCCGGGGCCGGCCGCGTAGCCGCCCATCGACAGCACGCTGCGCGGCTTCAGCCGGCGCAGCACGGCCAGCGAGGACAGCAGCGCGCGCGCCAGCATCAACGGCGCCAGCAGCCGGGTCTTCAGGTTCTTGCCGCGCAGGCCGCCCACCGCCACGGTGTGCAGCTCGATGCCGTGCGCCGGCACCACCTTCGTTTCCATGCCGCCGACCGCGCCCAGCCACGCCACCGGCACGCCGCGCGCGCGCAACTCGTCGGCCACGGCCAGGCCGGGGAAGATGTGGCCGCCGGTGCCGCCGGCCATGATCACGACGGGGCGGACGTCGGCCATCACGCCACCTCCATTTCGCGCTCGGGCGCCGGCGCCGTGGCGGCGACCGGGCCTGCCTCGGCCGCCAGCGACACCGCCACGCGCTGGGTGCCCTGCCGCGCGTCCAGCGCGCGGTTGATCTCGAAGGTGGCGCGCAGCAGCACGCCGGCCATCGCGCAGGTCAGCACCATCGAGGAGCCGCCGTAGCTGATCAGCGGCAGGGTCAGGCCCTTGGTCGGCAGTGCGCCCAGGTTCACGCCGATGGAGACCATCGCCTGCAGGCCGATCATCAGCGAGATGCCGAACGCCACGTAGCCGGCGAAACGCTGGCCCACTTCCACGCCCTTCAGCCCGAGGTACAGGCCGCGCCCCACCGCCAGCGCGAACAGGCCCATCACCGCGAGGATGCCGACCAGGCCCAGCTCCTCGCCGATCACCGCGAAGATGAAGTCGGTGTGCGCCTCGGGCAGGTAGGACAGCTTCAGCACGCTGGAACCCAGTCCCACGCCCAGCCATTCGCCGCGGCCGATCGCCATCAGCGACTGGGTGAGCTGGAAGCCGTCGTTGAACGGGTCCTTCCACGGGTCCATGAACGAGGTGAGCCGCTTCATGCGGTAGCTCTCGCTGGTCGCCGCGATCACCAGTGCCGGCATCAGCGGCAGCCCCATCAGGATCAGGAACACCGGCCGCGCGCCGCCCAGCCACACCATCGCGATGGTCACCGCGATCACCAGCATGGCCGAGCCGAAGTCCGGCTGCAGCAGCAGCAGGCCGACGATGCCGCCGGCCACGATCAACGGCTTGATCAGGCCGAGGAAGCGCGTCTCGATGTTCTCGCGGTGGCGCACCAGGTAGCTGGCCATGTAGATCACCAGCACCAGCTTCACCGCCTCCACCGGCTGGAAGCTGGTGATGCCCAGGTTCAGCCAGCGGTGCGCGCCGTTGATGCGCATGCCGAAGTGCGGCACGAACACCGCCATCAGCAGCACGAAGGCCAGCGCCAGCAGCGGGAAGGCGTACTTCTCCAGCAGCTTCAGCTCGGTGCGCATCGCGACGCCGGCTGCGACCAGGCCGAAGCCGAGGAACAGCAGGTGCTTCCTCAGGAAGTAGAACTCGCCGATGTGCTGGCTGTCGGCTACCGCGATGGAGCTGGACGCCACCATCACCACGCCCACGCAGGCCAGCCCCGCCAGCGCCACCAGCAGCAGCAGGTCGAACCGGCCGCGGGGACCGGTGCGTCGCTTGGCCTGGTTGGCATCGAGGAAGCCCATCAGCGCACCTTCAACGTGGCCAGGCCGATCAGCACCAGCACTACGCTGATGATCCAGAAGCGCACGATCACCCGCGGCTCGGGCCAGCCCTTCAGCTCGAAGTGGTGGTGGATCGGCGCCATCCGGAACACGCGCTTGCCGGTGAGCTTGAAGCTGGCCACCTGGATCATCACCGAGGCGGTTTCCAGCACGAACACGCCGCCCATTACCAGCAGCACGATCTCCTGCCGCACGATCACCGCGATCGCCGCCAGCGCGGCGCCGATCGCCAGCGCGCCCACGTCGCCCATGAACACCTGCGCCGGGTAGGTGTTGAACCACAGGAAGCCCAGCCCCGCGCCGGACAGCGCACCGCAGAAGATCGCCAGCTCGCCCGCGCCGGGGATCGAGGGAATGCCCAGGTATTCGGAGAACACCTTGTTGCCGGCCAGGTACGCGAACGCGCCCAGCGCGCCGGAGACCAGCACGGTCGGCATGATCGCCAGGCCGTCCAGCCCGTCGGTGAGGTTCACCGCGTTGGAGAAGCCCACCACCATGAAGTAGGCGACCACCACGAACAGCAGCCCCAGCGGGATCGCCACGTGCTTGAACAGCGGCACGAACAGCGCGGTCTCCGCCGGCAGCTGCGCGCTGTGGTACAGGAACGCCGCCGCCGCCAGGCCGAACACCGACTGCCAGAAATACTTCCAGCGCGAGGCCAGCCCGCGGCTGTCCTTCAGCACCAGCTTCTTGTAGTCGTCGTAGAAGCCGATCGCGCCGAAGCAGACCAGCACTGCCAGCACCGTCCACACGTAGCGGTTGTGCAGGTCGCCCCACAGCAGCGTGGCCACCACCACCGCGAGCAGGATCATCACGCCGCCCATGGTCGGCGTGCCGGCCTTGGACAGGTGCGTCTGCGGGCCGTCCCTGCGCACCACCTGGCCGGCCTTCAGCGCCGCCAGCTTGCGGATCAGCGCCGGGCCGAGCAGCAGCGACATGGCCAGCGCGGTGAGCGCCGCCATGATGGTGCGGAAGGTGATGTACTGGAACAGGTGCACCGTGCTGAAGTGGCGCGCCAGCCAGTCCGCGAGTTCAAGCAGCATCGTGCGCGCCCTCCCCGTTCGCGTGGCGGCGCAGGCCGGCCGCCACCTTGTCCATGCTCGCCGAGTGCGAGCCCTTGACCAGGCAGGTCACGCCTTCGTGCAGCCCCACCGCCAGCGCAGCGAGCAGCGCCGCCTGGTCGGCGAAGTGCGTGCCGCCCGCGCCGAACGCCTCCACCGTCGCCGCGCCCAGCGGGCCGACGGCGAACAGCCGCTCGATGCCGCGCTCGCGCGCCTTCGCGCCCACGCCGGCATGCAGCGCGCGCGCCGCCGGGCCCAGCTCGGCCATGTCGCCCAGCACCAGCCAGCGTTCGCCGTCGGCCAGCGCCAGCGTGTCGATCGCCGCAGCCATCGAGCTGGGGTTGGCGTTGTAGCTGTCGTCGATCAGGGTCCAGCCGCCCGGCATCGCCTCGCGGCGCAGCCGGCCCTCGACCGGCCGCGCCCGTTCCAGGCCCGCCACGAGGGTGTCCAGCGGCACCTCCAGCGCCAGCGCGACACACGCCGCCGCCAGCGCGTTGGCCACGTTGTGGCGGCCGGGCAGCGCCAGCTCCACCTCGGCGTCGCCGACCGGGGTGCTGAGCACGAACAGCGAGCCGTCCGCACGCTGCTCGACGATGTCGGCGCCCACGTCGGCCTTGTGCTCCAGGCCGAAGCGCAGCACGCGGCGCGTGCCGGCCAGCCCGGCGAAGAAGCCGGCAAAGGCGTCGTCCGCGTTGATGATCGCCGTGCCGTCCGCGGGCAGCGCCTGGTACAGCGCGCCCTTGGTTTCGGCCACGGCCTCCACGCTGCCCATGCGCTCAAGGTGCGCCGGCGCGATGATGTTGACGAGGCCGATATCGGGCCGCGCGATGGCGGCGAGGTAGGCGATGTCGCCGGGCTTGCCCGCGCCCATTTCCAGCACCGCGTACTCAGCGTCTTCCGGCATCGACAACAGGGTCAGCGGCAGGCCGATCTCGTTGTTGAAGCTGCCCGCGCTGACATGGGTGCGGCCGTGCAGCGACAGGATGGACGCGACCAGCGTCTTCACCGTGGTCTTGCCGTTGGAACCGGTGATGCCGATCACCCGCGCATGGCGCTGCGCGCGCACCGCGCTGGCCAGGTCGCCGAGCGCCGCCTCCACGTCGTCGACCAGCACCTGCGGCAGGTCGACGTCGACCTTGCGCGAGACCAGCGCGCCGGCGGCGCCGGCCGCGGCGGCCTGCGCCAGGTAGTCGTGGCCGTCCACGCGCTCGCCCTTGAACGCGGCGAACAGGTCGCCGGGCTTCAGCGTGCGCGTGTCGATGGCCACCACGCCGCCGACGCCGGCGTCGGCGCCGAGCAGGCGGCCGTGGGTCCACAGGGCGATGGCGCTCAAGCGCATCATGCGTGCCGCTCCATGGGAAGCTTCTCCAGCACGGCGCGCGCCACCGCGAGATCGTCGAACGGCCGCTTGCCGTGCGCGCCTTCCTGGTAGGTTTCGTGGCCCTTGCCGGCGATCAGCACCACGTCGCCGGCGCGCGCCATGTCCAGCGCCGCGTGGATCGCCGCGGCGCGGTCGCGCTCGACGTGCGCGACGGCAGGCCGCGCCATGCCGGCCACGATCTGCGCCACGATGGCGTCGCCGTCCTCGCCGCGCGGGTTGTCGTCGGTGACGATCGCCACGTCGGCCAGCCGCTCGGCGATCGCGCCCATCTGCGGGCGCTTGCCCGCGTCGCGCTCGCCGCCGCAGCCGAACACGCAGACCAGCCGCCCGGCGCAATGCGCGCGCAGCGCGGCCAGCGCCTGCTCCAGCGCGTCGGGGGTGTGCGCGTAGTCGACCACCGCCAGCGGCAGACCGTCGTGGCCGCCGAGCCGGTTCATGCGGCCACTGATCGGCCGCAGCGATTCCAGCGCGTCCGCGATGCGGTCGAACGGTTCGCCCAGCGCGCCAAGGCAGGCCGCCACCGCGAGCAGGTTGTCCACGTTGAAGCGGCCCAGCAGCGCGCTGCGGATCGTGCGCGTGCCCCACGGCGTGCGCAGCGCGAAGGCGATGCCTTCGGCCGAGGTGACGACGTCGCCGGCGGCCACGTCCGCCGCTGCATCGCCCATCGCGCTGAGGCGCAGCACGCGCACGCCCGCGGGCAACCACCCGGCCAGCGCGCGGCCGAACGCATCGTCCACGTTGATCGCCGCCGCCTTGAGCCCGGGCCAGGCGAACAGCTTGGCCTTGGCTTCGCCGTAGGCTTCCATGCTGCCGTGGTAGTCGAGGTGGTCGCGGGTCAGGTTGGTGAACGCGGCCACCTCGAACTCCACGCCGGCCACGCGGTCCTGCGCCAGCGCGTGCGAGGACACTTCCATCGCCACGTGGCTGGCGCCGGCGGCGCGGAACTCCGCCAGCAGCGCCTGCACGCTGATCGCGTCGGGCGTGGTGCGCTCGCCTTCGTGCAGCGCGCCGTGCAGGCCCGCGCCCAGCGTGCCGATGGTGGCCGGCCGGTGGCCGAGGATGGCCAGCGCCTGCGCCAGCAGTTGCACGGTGGAGGTCTTGCCGTTGGTGCCGGTGACGCCGACCATGCGCATCGCGGCGGACGGGCGGCCGAAGAAGCGCGCCGCGATCTCGCCCACCTGCGCGTGCAGGCCGTCGATCCACAGCACCGGCACGCCGTCGACCGACCGCACGGCCTCGCCGGGCGCCGGCGCTTCGGCCAGGATCACCGCGGCGCCCTGCCGCGCGGCCTGCGCCGCGTACGCGATGCCGTGCTCGCGCGTGCCGTGCAGGGCGAAGAAGGCCTCGCCCGGGCGCACCCGGCGCGAGTCCAGGGCAAGCCCCTCGACGGCGAGATCGCCGCACGCGTCCGCGCGGGCGATCCCGGCCAGCAGTTGGTCCAGGCGTTGCGCGCTCACGGGCCGACTCCTTCGCGCATGGCCGCCTCGTCGCCGCTGGGGTCGCGCGGCGGAGCGTTGCCGGCCAGGCCGCCGTCGCTCATCTTGGGGCCGCCCACGTACCAGCGGCCGATGTTGTCCGGCGGCACGTCGAGCAGGCGCAGCGCGCCGCTCATCACCTTCTGGAACACCGGCGCGGAGACCAGCCCGCCGAAGTAGCCGCCCACCTTCGGCCCGTTGATCACCACCACGCCGACCAGGCGCGGGTGGGTGGCCGGCACGATGCCGGCGAACAGCGCGTTGTAGCTGTTCTTGGCGTAGCCGCCGGCGATCGCCTGGTGCGCGGTGCCGGTCTTGCCGGACACGCTGTAGTTGGCGATCTGCGCCCGCGTGGCGGTGCCGCCCGGCTCGGTGACGGTCTCCAGCATCTGCACGATCTCGTCCGCCACCTGCGGCGCGATGATCTGCCGCGCCGGGTTGTCCCCGCCCTTGATGAAGGTGGGCGGATGCATCGCGCCGTGGTCAGCCAGCGTGGCATAGGCGTTCGCCAGCTGCAGCGGGGTCACGTTGAGGCCGTAGCCGAAGGCCATCGTGGCCTTCTCGAACGGGCGCCAGTCGCGGCCGATCTTCAGGTAGCCGGACGACTCGCCCGGGAAGCCGCTCTCGGTGCTGTTGCCGAAGCCGAACGCGCGGTAGGTGTCGTAGACGAACTTGGTGTCCAGCGACAGCGAGATCTTGGCCGCGCCGATGTTGCTGGACTTGGTCAGCACGCCGGTGGGCGTGAGCATGCCGTTGGGCGTGTCGTCGCGGATGTCGTGGCCCTGGAAGTACCAGTGGCCGTTGCCGGTGTCGATCAGCGGCGCGGTGGGCGTGTACTTGCCGCTGGACAGGCCCGCCGCCATGGTGAACGGCTTCATCGTCGAGCCGGGCTCGACCACGTCGGTCACCGCGCGGTTGCGGCGCTGGCCGGGGCTGCTGCCGTTCACCGCGTTGGGGTTGAAGGTGGGCAGGCTGGCCATCGCCAGCACCTCGCCGGTGTGCACGTCGAGGATCACCATCGAGCCGGAGTCCGCCTGGCTCTTCTCGATCTGGTTCTTCAGTTCGCTGTAGGCGAGGAACTGGATGCGGCGGTCGATGCTCAGCGTGAGGTTCTTGCCGGGCTGCGGCGCGCGCACCTGCTCCACGTCCTCCACCACGTGACCCATGCGGTCGCGGATCACCCGCTTGATGCCGGGCTTGCCGGACAACCAGTCGTCGAACGCCAGCTCCAGCCCCTCCTGGCCGTGGTCGTCGATGTTGGTGAAGCCGAGCACGTGCGCGGTCACCTCGCCGGACGGGTAGAAGCGCTTGTACTCGCGCTGGCCGTTGACGCCGGGGATGTCGAGATCGAGCACCGCCTGGGCCGCCTCCGGGCTCATCTGCCGCCGCAGGTAGGCGAACTCGCGATCGGAACGGCGCTCCAGGTACTGCTTGAGCTGGTCGGCGTCGATGTCCAGCGCCTTGGCCAGCGCCGGCAGGCGGTCGGCGTTGTCCAGCACCTCGCCGGGCACGGCGGTGATCGAGACCATCGGCGTGGACACCGCCAGCGGCTCGCCGTTGCGGTCGAGGATGGTGCCGCGCGAGACCGGGATCTTCACCTCGCGCAGGAAGCGCGCGTCGGCCTGGTTCTGGTAGAAGCGCTTCTGCACCACCTGCAGGTCGAAGGCGCGTGCCGCCAGGCCCAGCGTGGCCAGCGCCAGCACGCCCACCACCAGGGTCATGCGCCGGCGCGCGCTGGGGCCGCCGCCGCGGCGACGGCCGCCGGGCTGCTGCACGGGGCTGCGCTCGCGCCGGTTCATTGGGTCACCAGCCGGATGTCCTGCGGTCGCGGCGTGACCATGCCCAGCCGGCTGCGCGCCTCGCTGTCGATGCGGCGCGGCTCGGCCCAGGTGGCCTGCTCCAGCTCGAGCCGGCCGTATTCGATGTTCAGCGCGTCGCGCTGGTTCTGCAGCTGGGTCAGCTGCACGAACAGCGCGCGGCTCTGGTGGCGCGTCCACACCACGCCGATCGCGCTGACCAGGGCCACGCCCAGCAGGACCAGCAGCAACAGCACGCCGATCAGCCTCATGCGGCACCGCCCACGGCGAGTTTCTCCGCCACGCGCAGCACCGCCGAGCGGGCGCGCGGGTTCGCCGCCAGCTCGGCGTCGGAAGGGAATTGCGCCTTGCCCACCGGCGCCAGTTCGGCCGGCTTCGCCGCCACCGGCGGGCCGCGCCGGCTGCCCTGCACGCGGCCGGAACGGTCGCGGATGAACTGCTTGACGATGCGGTCTTCCAGCGAATGGAAGCTGATCACGGCCAGCCGGCCGCCCGGCTTCAGGCGTGACAGCGCGGCATCGAGCCCGCGGCGCACCGCGTCCAGCTCGCCGTTCACGCGGATGCGCAGCGCCTGGAAGCTGCGCGTGGCCGGGTGCTTGCCCGGCTCGCGGCGGCCCACCGCGCGCTCGACCAGCGCCGCCAGCTCGCCGGTGCGCGTGATCGGCGCCTCGGCGCGGCGCTCGGCGATGGCGCGCGCGATCCTGCGGCTGAAACGCTCCTCGCCGAACTGCCACAGCACGTCGGCGATCTCGCGCTCGTCGGCATGGGCGAGGAAGTCCGCCGCGCTCTCGCCCTGGCTGGTGTCCATGCGCATGTCCAGCGGCGCGTCCGCCATGAAGCTGAAGCCGCGCGCGGCCTCGTCCAGCTGCGGCGAGGACACGCCCAGGTCCAGCAGCACGCCGTCGAGCCCGGCGGCGGTCTCGTCCCATTCGGCCAGGCTGGAGAAGTTGGCGTGGCGGATCGACACGCGCGGCTCGCCGGCGAACGCCGCCTGCGCCGCGGCGATGGCGGCGGGGTCGCGGTCCATCAGCAGCAGGCGGCCGCCGGGGCCGAGGCGCGACAGCACGGCGCGCGCGTGTCCGCCGCGACCGAAGGTGCCATCGAGATAACGCCCGCCTGCCTGCACGGCGAGGCCCTCCACCGCTTCATCCAGCATCACCGGGATGTGCCGCAACTCGGCCATGCCGCACCTCCCGTCCCGTGTCCGTCCTGCGCCACGCCCTTACAGGCGCAGCCCCGCCATGTCGTCGCTGATGTCGTCTTCGCCGATCGTCTGCCGGATCTTGGCCAGATGCGCCTGCTCGCTCCAAAGCTCGAACTTGCTGCCCATGCCGAGCAGCACGGCCTTCTTCTCGATGCCGGCGGCGGCGCGCTGGCTGGCCGGCAGCAGGATGCGGCCGGCGCCGTCGGGCTCGACCTGGGCCGCCGCGCCCACCAGCTTCATCTGCAGCGCGCGATGCACCGCCTTCACGCTGGGCAGGGCGTTGACCTGGTCGCGCACGCGCTCCCACTCGTCCTGCGGGAACAGCCAGAGGCACCCGGACTCGAACGGGTTGTAGGTGAGCACCAGGCGGTTGCCGCACGCGCCGGCCACCTGCTCCCGATACGCGGTCGGGATGGACAGGCGCCCCTTGTCGTCGACGGTGATGGCGGTTTCGCCCTGGAACACGCGCAAAGACTCCACTTATTCCCACGATTTCACACTGGAGCCCACGATAGTCTCGCCCCCTGAGACTGTCAAGGCATTTTCTTTTGTGAATCAAGGAGAAAGGCGAAGCTGTGGCAGAATTTCCAGCCATTTCTAGGAAGCATGCAAAGATGCTTGAATAAATGGGCTTTTTTGCGAAGCGAACCCGCTCCGACGAGGCCTGCGATGGCTTCGCGCCCTGAACCGCCGTTCATGCGCCGGCACGCGCGCCGCCGGCGCCCGAAGGCGCCGGCGGCGGCATGTCTGAAGAGGTGGAGCCGGCCTGTAAGCCGGGTTCTGTACGCCTTGCGGCGCGACAGTCATTCCTCTCGGCCAGGCGTCGCCGCCTGGCTCCAGCGACCTACCCGGGAACAACGCGGGCCGCGTTATCGTTCCCCTATTCGGTCTTGCTCCGGGTGGGGTTTACCGTGCCGTGCGGCGTTGGCCCCGCACGCGGTGCGCTCTTACCGCACCCTTTCACCCTTGCCACGCGCATCCGGAGATGCCGTTCGGCGGTCTGCTCTCTGTTGCACTGGCCGTCGGCTCGCGCCGCCCAGGCGTTACCTGGCACCCTGCCCTGCGGAGCCCGGACTTTCCTCGACGCGCTCGCGCGCGACGCGACTGTCCGGCCGACTCCACTGGCGATTGTACCGGGGCCGGGGAACGGGGAACAGGGAACGGGTGGAGCGTGGCGGACATGCGCGCCACTCCCCGGGCATCACAGGAAACAACCACCCCAACCGCGGGATCTACGGGTTCCCCGCTCCCTGTTCCCCGCTCCCCGTTCCATAGAGCGCCTTACGCGGCGCGCCGCTGATCGCGGCGGCAAGCCTGGCCGCCTTCGCCGGCGGCAGTTCCCCGCGCAGGATGGCGAAGATGCGCTGGCCTTCGGCAAGCCGCGCATCGGCTTCCTCGCCGCGCCCTGCAACCAGCAGCACGCATTCGCCGCGCTGCTGGTCCGGATCGGCCGCCACGCGCGCAGCCAGTTCCGCCAGCGGTTCGCCGATCACCGTCTCGAACAGCTTGGTCAGCTCGCGCGCCAGCACCGCCTCGCGTTCCCCGCCGAAGACGTCGCGCAGGTCGGCCAGGCTCTCCGCCACGCGGTGCGAGGATTCGTAGAAGATCAACGTGCGCGGCTCGCTGGCCAGCCGCTCCAGGCGCGCGCGGCGTGCGGCGGGCTTCGGTGGCAGGAAGCCTTCGAACACGAAACGGTCGCTGGGCAGGCCCGCCACCGACAGCGCGGCGATCGCCGCGCACGCGCCCGGCACCGGCACGCAGCGGATGCCCGCGGCGCGCGCGGCGCGCACCAGCCGGAAGCCGGGGTCGGACACCAGCGGCGTGCCCGCGTCGGAGATCAGCGCCACCGACTCGCCATCCAGCATCCGCCGTACCAACCCGTCCACCGCCTCGCGCTCGTTGTGCTCGTGCAGCGCCACCAGCGGCGTGGCGACATTGCAATGCTGCAGCAGCGGGCGGCTGTGGCGTGTGTCCTCCGCCGCGATCACCGTCGCCTCGCGCAGCACGGCGATGGCGCGCGCGGAGATGTCGTCGCGATGGCCGATCGGCGTGGCCACCACCCACAGGCAGCCGGGCGATTGGGTTGGCATCGTGCGCTCCAGTTCGCCGCGGGGCGGCAATGCGATCGGCTATGATCGCGCAATCGCGCCCCTGTCGATACCGATCGAGGACATCCCATGCGTCAGTACCGCGCCGCGGCCACCGCCCTGCTGCTCTCGCTGGCCCTGGCCGCCTGCGTGCCCGCGGTGCGCCCGCCTTCGCCGGCCGAAACCGCCGCCGCGCAGCAGGCCGCCGCGCTGGCCGGGCAGGGCCAGTTCGACCAGGCCGCGCAGGCCTACCTGGCGCTGGCCGGCGAAGCGCCCGGGCGCGCCGACCACTACCGCCTGCTCGCCGCCGAGGCGTATCGCCAGGAGAACGCGCTGGACCGCGCCGCGCCGCTGGTGGCCGCGATCGACCGCAGCCACCTGGAAGGCGACGAGCCGCTGCGGCTGGACCTGCTGCGCGCCGGCATCGCCCTGAGCCAGCACGACGCCGCCACCGCGCTGCAGATCACCACCCGCACCGGCGTGCACGTGCCGCAGGCGCTGCTGCCGCGCCTGCTGGAACTGCGCGCGCAGGCACAGGCCGCCAGCCACGACTACTGGGGCGCCGGCCATACCCGCGTGCAGATGGACGGCCTGCTGCAGGGCCTGGACCGCACGCAGAACCGCCAGCAGGCCATCGACCTGCTGGCCAAGGTCGGCGTCGACGAATTGAAGCAGCGCGCCGCCGCGATGCGGCCCGGCGATCGCATGCTGCCGTGGATCAACGAGGCGCTGACCAAGCTCGGCGTGACGGTGGCGCAGTCGCAGCCGAACCTCGGCCAGCCGGTCGGCACCCTGCTGCCCGGCGCCGGCGCCAGCGTGCGCGAAGGCTACAAGGTGCCCGCCTCGATCGCGTTGCTGCTGCCCGAGGGCGACGGCCTCACCGGCGTCAGCCAGGCGATCCGCGAAGGCTTCTTCGCCGCCTACTTCGACGCCGCCTCCACCCACGCGCCGCGGCCCACGGTGCGCGTGTACGACAGCGGCGGCAGCGCCGACGGCGCGCTGAAGGCCTACCAGCAGGCGGTGGCCGACGGCGCGCGGATGGTGGTCGGCCCGCTCACCCGCGCCGAAGTCGGCGCGGTGCTCGGCCAGACCACGCTGGCGGTGCCAGTGCTGGCGCTGAACCACCCCGACAACGACAACGTGCCCGCGGCCGGCGCCAGCGAGTTCGCGCTGCGGCCGGAAACCGAAGGCGCGCAGGCCGCCGACCACATGGTCGAGCGCGGCATCACCCGCGCCTACGTGATCGTCTCCGACGACGACTTCGCCCGCCGCGCCGGCGCCGCCTTCAAGGCCGAGCTGGAAGCGCGCGGCGGCCACGTCGCCGGCAATGCGCAGATCACCGCCGGCAACGTGAACTATCGCGACGCCATCGCGGGCCTCGGCATGCCGACTGCGACCGACACCGGTGCCGCGCCGCCGGCGCCGGCGAGCGCCGCGAGCAGCTCGCCAGCGGCAGCGCCGGCCGGCGGCGACACCGGCATCTTCATCAGCATGCACCCCGAACAGGCGCGCCTGCTGCTGCCGCAACTGCGCGTGGCGCGCATCGACCTGCCGGTGTTCGCCACCTCGCACGTCTACGCCGGCAGCGACGACCCGGGCCGCGACAACGACCTCGACGGCGTGGAGTTCTGCGACGCCCCGTGGCTGTTCGACGCCCAGGCCGGCCTGCCCCGCCACGGCGACCTCGCCGACCTGCTGCCGGCCGCACGCGGCGGCGCGGCGCGGCTGTTCGCCTTCGGCATGGACGCGTGGAACCTGGTGCCGTACATCGACTGGATGCGCGCGCATCCCGGCAGCTATCTGCCCGGCGCCAGCGGCCAGCTCGCCGCCGACACCTTCGGCCGCGTGCGCCGCGTGCTGGTATGGGCGAAGTTCCAGGACGGCGTGGCCCGCCCGCTGGGCGGTGACCTGCAGATGCAGATGGCCAATCCGCCCGCGCCCGCCGGCAATGCCCCGGCGCCCGCCGACAACGCGCCGGTCCCCGCGCCTGCAGGCAGCGTCCCCCTGCCCGCCGCGCCGGCCAACGCACCCGCGACCGGCGGCTGATGCGCGCCGCCGGCGCCGCCTTCGAGCAACGCGCCTGCGTCGAACTGGAGCGCGCCGGCCTGAAACTCCTGGCGCGCAACTACACCACCCGCCACGGCGAACTCGACCTGGTGATGCGCGATCGCGACACCGTGGTGTTCGTCGAAGTGCGCTACCGCGTGCGCGCCGGCCACGGCGACGCGACGACTTCCGTCACCCGCGGCAAGCAGGACAGGCTGATCCGCGCCGCGCAGCTGTGGCTGGCGGCGCACCCCCAGCATGCGCAGCGCCCCTGCCGCTTCGACGTGGTCGGCTACGACGGCCCCGCCGCCGACGCCCGCATGCAGTGGCTGCGCGGCGCATTCGAGACCGAATAGCGCCGCCTGCGGTGCGATACTTCACCGCATGACCCTGCCCTCCGCCCTGCTCCACACCCTGCGCACGATCTTCCCCGACGACGCGCTCGCCACCGCCGAGGACGCACGCCGCGCCGCCGCGCGCGACAACTCGCGCTACGAGCAACTGCCGGAAGCGGTGGTGTTCCCCACCGCGCATGCGCAGGTGGAAGCGCTGGTGCGCGCCTGCCGCGAACACCGCGTGCCGCTCACCGCGCGCGGCGGCGGCACCAGTTCCACCGGCGCCTCGGTGCCGGTGCAGAGCGGCGTGGTAGCGAACTTCATGCGCATGGACCGGATCCTGCGCATCGATCCCGATGACCGTCTCGTCGTGGTGCAGCCCGGCGTGACCAACGAGGCGCTGCAACAGGCGCTGGCGCCGCACGGTTTCTTCTGGGCGCCCGATCCCGGCTCGGCGCCGTGGTGCACGGTGGGCGGCAACCTCGCCTGCAACGCCTCCGGCCCGCACGCGGTGAAATACGGATCCACCCGCGACAACGTGCTCGGCCTCGCCGCCGTGGCCGGCACCGGCGAGAGCTTCCGCTGCGGCACGCAGACCACCAAGAGCGCGATCGGCTACGACCTCACCCGCCTGCTGGTCGGCTCGGAAGGCACGCTGGCGGTCATCACCGAAGCCACGCTCAAGCTCACGCCGAAGCCGGCGGCGCTGCGCACCCTGCGCGCCAGCTACCGCGACGCCGCCAGCGCCGCGCGGGCGGTGGCGCGCATCATGGCGCAGCCGGCCACGCCCTGCGCGCTGGAGTTCATGGACGCGCTGGCGCTGAAGCTGGCGCGCGACCACCAGCCCGAGGCCGGCGTGCCGCAGGTCGGGGCGCTGCTGATGATCGAGCTGGACGGCGCCGCGGACGCGCTGGACGCGGCCACCGCTGCGGTCGAGGCCGCCGCCCGCGTCGACGGCCTGCTGCACTGGGAAGTGGCGCGCGACGAGATGCAGACCCGCGCGCTGTGGGCGGCGCGCAAGGCGCTGTCGCTGGCGCAGCGCGCCGTCACCCAGCACAAGATCAACGAGGACGTGGTGGTGCCGGTGAGCCGCCTGCCCGAGCTGGTGGACTGCGTGCGCGCATTGTCGGAAAAGCACGCCGTGCCTATCGTCAGCTTCGGCCACGCCGGCAACGGCAACCTTCACGTGAACCTGCTGCCGCGCGACCTGGACGAGATCGAACGCGCCTACGCCGCGCTGCCCGGGTTGTTCGCCCGGGTGATCGAGCTGGGCGGCACCCTCTCGGGCGAGCACGGCATCGGCGTGGTGAAGCGCGAATTCATGCCGCTGGCGCTGTCCGGCGAGACGCTGGGGCTGATGCGCGGCATCAAGGCCGCGTTCGACCCCGACGGCATCCTCAACCCGGGTAAGCTGCTGCCGTGAAACCCAACGCGTTCGACCGCTTGCTCGCCGAGGTCCGCGCCTGCCGCCTCTGCTCGGCACACCTACCGCTGGGGCCGCGGCCGGTGCTGCAGGCGTCGCCGCGCTCGCGGCTGCTGATCGTGAGCCAGGCGCCGGGGCGCAAGGTGCACGAGACCGGCATCCCGTTCAACGACCCCAGCGGCGACCGCCTGCGCGACTGGCTGGGCGTCGGCAAGGACGTGTTCTACGACGCGGAGAAGATCGCCATCGTGCCGATGGGCTTCTGCTTCCCGGGCACCGGCAAGGGCGGCGACCTGCCGCCGCGCCCGGAGTGCGCGCCGGCCTGGCACCCGCGCCTGCTGCCGCAGCTGGCACAGCTGCGGCTGACGCTGGCGATCGGCCAGTACGCGCAGGCCGGCCTGCTCGGCGAACGGCGCGGGCGCACGCTCACCGACACCGTGCTGGCCTGGCGCGAACATTTGGCCCACGGCGTGCTGCCGCTGCCGCACCCCAGCCCGCGCAACCGCCTGTGGCTCACCCGCAACCCGTGGTTCGAAACGGAGCTGCTGCCGGAACTGCGCCGGCTGGTGGCCGCAGCACTACGCTGAAAGCCACTTCGCCGCCTCCCGGTATCCGATAGTCCCCGTCATTCCGGCGCAGGCCGGAATCCAGTGACGTCGGTGGGCGGTGGTCGCGAAAACCTGCCGCTCCCGCTACTGGATTCCGGCCTGCGCCGGAATGACGATGAGGAGCATGCGCCGCGAGGCAAGAACGAAGCAGCTCGGTCGCGTTGGAGCGAGCGAAGCGCGGCAATCAGCGATACCCACGCCCTAGCCTCAGTTGACGGCGACGGCGCGGTGTGGCCGAAGGTCGAACAGGAGGAGCCACGCTTGTTCCAAAACGCCCGGACCGCCAAGGCTTGTAGGGTCGGCGGGCTCGACAGGCCATTCCTCTTGGTTCCTTCTCTTGGGCCTATGTCCCCGGCCTATACAGGCCAGCAAAGAGAAGGAACTCGCTGGCCGGCAGGCCAGCGAAAGCCCGCCGCAGGCGAGCCACCTGGCGACAAGCCCACATCAAAAGCCATGCACGATGGAGAGCGGCGCAAGACCCGCCCCTCATCCCAATCTTCTCCCCGGAAGGGAGAAGGAGCAAAGAACGCGCTGGCCGGCAAGTGCCCGAAAACCCGTCGCAGGCGAGCAACCTGGCAGCCACCTAGGCGAGAGCCGCCCCTCATCCCACCCGCCGCACAAAGATCAAATGCAACCCGAACAACATGAACACAGCCCCGGCACACCCATCGATCCATCTCCGCAACCGCAAATACCCCCTCCGCATCGCCGGCAGCGCGAACACGCCCGCCACCAGGGCGAACCACAGCAGCGTTTCCACCACCACCATCGCCCACAGTCCCCAGCGCGCACCGGCGCCCAGCCGGTCGCCCACGAACGCGGAGAAGATGCTGCCGAAGTACACCACCGCCTTGGGGTTGGCCAGGTTGGTGAGCAGGCCGTTGCGCAGCGCGCGCCAGGGGCCGTCGGCCAGCCGCACCGCGTGCGCTGGCGCGCCACCGGCAGGCGGAGCCAGCGCGCCGCGCAGCATCTTCACGCCCATCCAGCACAGGTAGAGGCCGCCGCAGGTGGCGATCAGCCGCTCCAGCCACGCCAGCCGGTGCAGCAGCAGTTGCAGGCCGAGCAGCGCCAGCGCGGCCCACACCGCCACGCCCAGCGCGATGCCGACCACGCCGGCCAGCGCCTCGCGGCGCGAGTGGCTTACCGCGGTCTGCGAGACGTAGAAGAAATCCGGCCCCGGGCTCATCAGGGCGATCAGCTGCACCACGGCGAGGGTCAGGAACAGGCTCATGCGGTGCGCTCCGGGCAATCTGGCGTGGGCGCAGTGTAGCCGCGGCAACGCCGCGCCGCGCCTTGCTGCGCCGCCGGAGCTTCCTCTAATCTGCCCCGATCCGGAAGCGTGGCCACGGGGCTTTCCTCGACCACCGAAGCCGACCGAATCCGCAGGGGAATCCGCATCCATGAGCCTCAAGCTCCGCCTCGTCGTCCTGAACTTCCTCCAGTACTACATCTGGGGCGCCTGGCTGCTGACCATCGGCACGTGGTGGTTCCAGACCCAGCACTGGTCGGGCACCAGCTTCGGCGCGATCTTCTCCACCATGGGCATCGCCGCGCTGTTCATGCCCTCGCTGGCCGGCATCGTGGCGGACAAGTGGGTCAACGCCGAGCGGCTGTACGGGCTGTTCCAGATCGCCGGCGCGGCGGTGCTGTTCGCGATCCCCCACGTCACCGACCCGGAGCAGATGTTCTGGGTGATGCTGCTGAACATGTGCTTCTACATGCCCACCATCTCGCTGGCGATCACGGTGGCGTACAACGCGCTGAAGCAGGACGGCCTCGACGTGGTGAGCACCTACCCGCCGATCCGCGTGTGGGGCACGATCGGCTTCATCGCCGCCACCTGGACCACCAGCCTGCTGGGCTTCAAGGCCTCCGCGGCGCAGTTCCACGTGGCCGCGGCGGCCTCGCTGCTGCTGGGCCTGTACGCCTTCACCCTGCCGAAGTGCCCGCCCAAGCTGGACGCCGCGCACAGCCGCAGCCTGGCCGACCGGCTGGGGCTGACCTCGTTCGTGCTGTTCCGGGACCGCAACATGGCGGTGTTCTTCGTCTTCGCCATGCTGCTGGGCGCGGCGCTGCAGCTCACCAATGCCTACGGCGACGCCTTCCTCAGCGACTTCGTCAAGGTGCCAGCCTACGCCAACCTGCTGACGGTGAAGTACTCCACCATCATCATCTCGATCTCGCAGTTCTCCGAAACCGCCTTCATCCTCACCATCCCGTTCTTCCTGAAGCGCTTCGGCATCAAGGCGGTGATGACGATGAGCATGCTGGCCTGGGTGCTGCGCTTCGGCCTGTTCGCGTTCGGCAACCCGGCCGGCGGGCTGTGGATGATCGTGCTGTCCTGCATCATCTACGGCATGGCGTTCGACTTCTTCAACATCTCCGGCTCGCTGTTCGTGGAAGGCCAGGCCGACCCGAAGATCCGCGCCAGCGCGCAGGGCCTGTTCATGCTGATGACCAACGGCATCGGCGCGGTGCTGGGCAGCCTGATCGCCGGCTTCGTGATCGACCACTTCTTCACCAACCACCAGTGCGACGACGCCGTGCTGATCTGCAAGGACTGGCCCGGCATCTGGCTGGCCTTCGCCGGCTACGCGCTGGTGATGGCGGTGCTGTTCGTGCCGCTGTTCAGGCACCGGCACGACCCGGCCGCGGCGCAACGGGCCGTGCCCACGCACTGACCCGCGCGGCGGCGCGGAAGCCTCCGGGCTACAATCCGCGCATGCAGATCGGCCCCTACCGCATCGACCCGCCGCTGGCGCTGGCCCCCATGGCCGGCGTCACGGACAAGCCGTTCCGCCTGCTGTGCAAGCGGCTGGGCGCGGGGCTGGCCGTGTCGGAGATGACCACCGCCGACCCGCGCCTGTGGAACACCGCCAAGTCGCTGCGCCGGATGGACCATGCCGGCGAACCCGAGCCGGTGAGCGTGCAGATCGCCGGCTATGACCCGGCGATGCTGGCCGAGGCGGCGCGCTTCAACGTGGCCAACGGCGCCGAGATCATCGACATCAACATGGGCTGCCCGGCGAAGAAGGTGTGCAACGTGTGGTCCGGCTCCGCCCTGCTGCAGGACGAGCCGCTGGTGGCGCGCATCTGCAAGGCGGTGGTCGACGCGGTGGACGTGCCGGTGACGCTGAAGTTCCGCACCGGCTGGGATCGCGACCACAAGAACGCGCTGAGCATCGCCCGGCTCGCCGAGGACGCCGGCATCGCCGCGCTGGCGCTGCACGGCCGCACCCGCGCGGACAAGTACGAAGGCGAGGCCGAGTACGAGACCATCGCCGCGGTGAAGGCCAGCGTGCGCATCCCGGTGTTCGCCAACGGCGACGTCACCACGCCGGAGCGCGCCCGCCACGTGCTCGACGCCACCGGCGCCGACGCGCTGATGATCGGCCGCGGCGCCCAGGGCCGACCGTGGATCTTCCGCGAGATCGCGCACTACCTCGCCACCGGCGGGAAGCTGCCCGAACCGGCGCCGGGCGAGGTGGCGGCGATCCTGCTCGGCCACCTGGAACACCTCTATACCTTTTACGGCGAGCACGCCGGCGTGCGCATCGCGCGCAAGCACCTGGGCTGGTACGCGAAGGACCGGCCGGAGAACGCCGCCTTCCGCCAGGTGGCCAACCGGGCCGAGAACGCCGACGAGCAGTTGCGCCTGACCCGCGACTATTTCGCCGCGCTGGAAGCCGGCGTCGAACCGGACTTCGCCGTCGCGGCCTGAACGCCTGTTCAAAGACTCCCCGTAGCTCGCGTTGCCTTGACCGAGCACCTGCGCGGTCAGTGATGCTCGAACGCCGGCGCCAGCGGCGCGGCGAGCAGGAACCCGCCAGGGTTGGACGCCACCGCCACGCCGGCCAGCGGCACCAGCCGGTCGCCGTCGAGCCGCCAGAAGCCGACCAGCCAGCCGCCGGCGACCCGCCAGCCGACGTGGCCGTGCCCGATGCGTCCCAGCACCCATTCGTCGCCCAGGCGCGCCGGGAAGAACACCGCTTCGCTGCCGTAGCCGTCCAGGCCGTGGTAGGTGCGCTGGCCGGGCTGCGGCAGCTGCGCGACGGCGTCGGCGGACTTCGCCAGTGCGCGCATCCGCGCGTAGCGGGCTTGCCCGGCGGCAGGCAGCGCCGCGTCCGCCAGCGTCTGCGGCAGCGGTTCGCGGTCGTGGCGGCGGGCATAGTCCAGCGCCGCGGCCTTCGCCGCCGCGCAATCCACGCCCGTCGCGCAGGAGGCCGCGTCGATCCGCAGCACGTGGTCGAAGCGCGCCCGCAGGTGCGCCGCCCTGCCCCATGAACGACCGTCCCAGGCCTGTACCTGCCAGTCCTGCGAGGGATCGAGCAACCCTCGGGTGACCTGCAGCGCGACCACCTGGCGGTCGACCTCGGCCAGGTGACCCTGCGTGTTCCAGCAGTTCCCGGCCAGCGTGTCCGGCGTGTCGATGGGCACCAGTTGCCCGCCCTCGCGGGCAAACAACACCCAATAGGCGCAGTCGGCCGTGCCCTGCACCACGTAGGCGCCGCCCACGCCGGCCTGCGGCAGCCAGGCCAGGGTGCGGTCGCCCGCACCGACGAAGTCCTGGTCGAAACGATGTGACAGCGCGTCCGTGGGCTTCCCGGGCAGGTGCGCCAGCAGCTCGGCCTGACTGTCGTAGCGCTGCTCCTGCGCCACCTCGGCGCCCGGCGCCGTGAGCACATCGCCGCCCTGCGCATCCACGGCAGAAAGCGCCTGATCGAGGCGCGCCAGCACGGGCGAGGCGATCGCCTCGCCGGCATGGCCGAGGAAGGCGATGCGCTCGCGGTAGATCCGCGCCAGCTCGGCACCGGCCGTCGCGGCCGTCGCCGGATCGGCCCGCAGCGCCCAGGCCTGGTCGTCGCGTTCGGCCAGCCAGTTGCGCTGGTCGCGCACCAGCGCGTCGCGTTGCGCGGGCAGGCGCCGCAGTGCGGAGGCGTAGGCGCCGGCCATCTGCGCGTCCAGCGCCCGCACCGGCGCGTCGGTGCAGACCAGCCGCTGCACCGCGTTCGCGGCGCGGCCGCACGCGATCGCGGCAGGTGCCGCGTTCGGGGCCGGCGCGGCAGTGCCGGCACCGGCAAAGGCCAGGCACGCCAGGCCAGCCAGGATGCGTCCGGTCTTGGAATGTCCCATCAGCTTCTCCCCCGATTGGATTGTCGAGCCAGCCGGTGGCCGGGTGGCGGTCGACCGTCGTCTTCAGCGGGTCCCGAAACCGTACTCCGCCAGCACCGGCTTCAGGGCCGCGATCCAGATCGCGTAGCCGGCCGGCTTCATGTGCAGGCCGTCGTCGCGCAGCAGTTCCGGCCGCGGCCGGCCATGCGCGTCCAGCATCCTCGAGGCGACGTCGACGTAGCGCACGTCCCGCTGCGTCGCCGCCCAGCGCCGGATGCCCTGGTTGGCCTCGCGCATCGCCGGCCACAGCGCCCAGCGCGCCACGCTGGGCTTGATCGAGATGTAGGCCACCGGCACGCCCGGCTGGTCGCGCCGCACGCGCGCCACGAAGGCCTTGAAGTCGTCGACCACCTGCCGTGGCGACAGGCCGCCGGCGATGTCGTTGTCGCCGGCGTACATCACGATCAGGCGCGGATGGTAGGGGGCCACGATGCGGTCGGCGTAGTACGTCGAGTCGGCGATGGCGGAACCGCCGAAGCCGCGGTCGATCACCGGCACGCCAGGGAAATCGCGCGCCAGCGTGGGCGCCCAGAAGCGGATCGACGAGCTGCCGATGAACAGCACGCCGTGCTGCGGCGGCGGGTCGCTGCGGTCGTGCGCCACGAAGGCGTCGATGTCGGCCTTCCAGTGCGCGGGAGGCGGGACCGTGCCGGCCGCCGCCCAGGTCGCGGCGGCGAACAGCGCGATGGCGACGACCCGCCGGGCGGCGGCGCCGAGGGCGCGGAGGACGCTCATGCATGTCACCTCGATGCGGGGAACGTGGCCCGATTATGCCCCGCATTGCTTCCGCCGCGGTCCGCGCCGATACCTCCGTCGCGCTCAGGCAGCCGCGCGCACCGGCGGGTCCGTGCGGGCCGGGTGCCGCCGCGGCGGCAGTTCGGCCAGGGTCTCGCCGCGGTACGACAGCAGGCGCAGCGCGCCGTCGGCGTCCTCGGCCAGCGCGGTGAGGCTTTCCACCCAGTCGCCGTCGTTGGCGTAGACCAGCCCGTCGCGCTGGACCAGCGCGGCCCGGTGGATGTGCCCGCAGACGATACCGTCGAGCCGGCGCCGCGCCGCGTCGTCCAGCCCGGCCTGCACGAAGCGCGCGATGTAGCGTTCGGCGGCGCCGCTCTGGCGCTTCACGAAGGCCGACAGCGACCAGTAGCGCAGGCCGAGCCGCCGCCGCGCACGGTTCAGCCACTGGTTGCAGCCGAGGATGCGGTAGTAGATCCAGTCGCCCAGGCGCTCCTGCAGGCCGCCGAACTGGGTGACGTTGTCATAGTCGTCGCCGTGCGTCACCAGCAGGCGGCGACCGTCGGCGGTGATGTGCACCGCGCGCCGCCGCACCCGCAGGCCCGGCACCTGCAGGCCGCACAGCCGGCGCAGCGGCCGGTCGTGGTTGCCCGGGATGTAGACCAGCGCGGTGCCGCGCTGGTGCAGGGCGTGCAGCGCCTCGACCACGCGCGCGTGCGCACGGCCCCAGCGCGTGCGCCGCCGCGCCATCCACCAGAGGTCGACGATGTCGCCCACCAGGTACAGCCGCTCGCAACGCAGGCCGTCGAGGAAATCCGCCAGCTCCGCCGCGTGGCAGTGCCTGGCGCCCAGGTGCACGTCGGAAAGGAAGACCGCCCGCAGCCGCCGCTCGCCGGTGGGCGCCAGGCGTTTCATGCCGCGGCGCCCTGCTGGCGTTGCAGGTAGCGCTGGCGCTTGCGTGGCCGCAGCTGCTCCAGGTCCACCTCGATCAGGCCGTCGATGGAGCCGCTGAAGTCCGGGTCCACGCCGAAGGCGAGGAAGCGCGCGCCGCCGGGCTCGCACAGTTCGGTGTACTGCTTGTAGAGCATCGGCACCGAGGCGCCGAGCCGGGCGAGCACGGCCTTCATCGCGTCGAAGGCGGCGTCGATGTCGAGGCCATCGAAGCTCGGCGCCGGCGCCTCGAAGGCGAACGGCCGGCGGGCGCTGGCCAGCGCCTTCTCGCTGCCGTAGAAGCGCTGGTAGTAGGCCACCACCTGCTCGCTGGCGTCGCGCGGCAGCGCGGCGCTGATCGACACCGCGCCGAACAGGTAGCGCACGCCGGAGTAGCGTTGCAGGTAGGCGCCGATGCCCTGCCACAGGTAGTCGAGGCTGCGGCTGCCCCAGTAGTCCGGCGCCACGAAGCTGCGCCCCAGCTCCATGCCTGCCGCCAGCCGCGGCACGGCTTCGTCCGCGTAGCGGAACAGCGAGGCGGTGTACAGGCCGGCCAGCCCCGCGCGCGCCAGCGCCTCGGCGCCGCGCATCACGCGGTAGGCGCCGGCGATGCGCTCGGCTTGCGCGTCCCATACCAGGATGTGGTCGTAGTGCGCGTCGTAGGCGTCGAGGTCGCGGCTGCGGCCGGTGCCTTCGCCGACCCGGCGGAAGGTCAGCTCGCGCAGCCGGCCGATCTCCTGCAGCAGCGGCGAGCCGCCGATGTCGCGCGCCAGCCGGATCTGCTTGCCGTCGCTGGTCGCGCCCAGCAGCTCGGTGGAGGCGACGGCCTCGACCAGCGCGTGTGCGTCGATGGCACGCGCCAGCGGCTCGGGTGACGGCGCGTCACGACCGATGGCGTACAGCGTCCGGCGGATGCGGCGCACCGCGTCGCGTTCGCGCTCGCCTTCCGCGATCGCCAGCGGTTCGCCCACGCGCAGCCGCAGCGGCCGCTGGCGCCGGGCGAACATCTCGCGCGCCAGCAGCGCGGTCGAGGCCGGCCGGTACAGCGCCGAGACGCCGTAGAACAGGGTCGAGTTGCGCGCCTCGATGCGTATCGGCAGCACCGGCGCCCCGGCGTGGCGCGCGAAGCGCAGGAAGCCATGGCGCCAGCGGGTGTCGCTCACGCCGCGCGGGCCCAGGCGCGACACTTCGCCGGCGGGAAACACGATCACGCACTGTTCCTCGCGCAAGGCCCGCTCCACCCGGCGCAGGCTGCCCGCGCCGGCCGCGCCGCCGAACACGCGCACCGGCAGCAGCAGCTCCGCCAGCGGCTCCAGCAGCGTCAGCATCTCGTTGGCGACGATCTTCACATCGCGCCGCACGCGCCCGACCATGTCCAGCAGGGCCAGCGCATCGAGCGCGCCGCACGGATGGTTGGCCACGACCAGCAGCCGGCCACGCGCCGGGATGCGGGCCAGGTCCGCCGGCTCGACGACGCAGTCCGGTTCCAGCCGCTGCAGCCCCGCCCGCACGAACTCGAAGCCGCGCAGGTGCGCGTGTTCGGCCATGAAGGCATCGATGCTGTCGAACCTCGACCAGCGCGCCAGCGTGCGCAGCAGCGGCGTGGCGAGGTGGCCGCGGCGGCCGCGGAACCAGTGCGGGTATCGCTGCTGCAGACGCTGCTCGATGGCTTGCATGGCGGGACGCTCCGCGTGGCCTGGCGCCAAGCCTGCGCCCCGGCCGGGACGGCGGCGTTGCGGCCAGGCGTCAGCGGCGTGACAGCCGCGGGCGACCGCGTCGCTGAACGCCGGGCATCGCCGCCTTCCGGTACGATGAAATCCGGGCCGACTGGCTGTATGATGACCGATCCCTTTCCATCTCTTTATCCGTAAAGAAGGATAAATGCCGCGATGAGCAACTTCCTCTTCACCTCCGAATCGGTCTCCGAAGGCCATCCGGACAAGGTCGCCGACCAGATCTCCGACGCCGTCCTCGACGCGATCCTCGCGCAGGACCCGCGCGCCCGCGTGGCCTGCGAGACGATGGTGAAGACCGGCGTGGCGATCGTCGCCGGCGAGATCACCACCAGCGCGTGGATCGACCTGGAGGCGCTGACCCGCAAGGTCATCCTCGACATCGGCTACGACTCCTCCGACGTCGGCTTCGACGGCGCCACCTGCGGCGTGCTCAACCTGATCGGCAAGCAGTCGCCCGACATCAACCAGGGCGTGGACCGCAAGAAGCCCGAGGAACAGGGCGCCGGCGACCAGGGCCTGATGTTCGGCTATGCCACCAACGAGACCAGCGAGTACATGCCCGCGGCGATCCACTACGCGCATCGCCTGGTGGAGCAGCAGACCAAGGTCCGCAAGAAGAAGAACTCGCCGCTGCCGTGGCTGCGCCCGGACGCCAAGAGCCAGGTCACCCTGCGCTACGAGGACGACAAGGCGGTGGCGATCGACGCGGTGGTGCTGTCCACCCAGCACGACCCGGGCGTGAAGCAGAAGGACCTGGTCGAGGCGGTGCGCGAGGAGATCCTCAAGCCCGTGCTGCCGGCCAAGCTGCTGCACAAGGGCACCAAGTTCCACATCAACCCGACCGGCAAGTTCGTGATCGGCGGCCCGGTGGGCGACTGCGGCCTGACCGGCCGCAAGATCATCGTCGACACCTACGGCGGCTGGGCCCGCCACGGCGGCGGCGCGTTCTCCGGCAAGGACCCGTCCAAGGTGGACCGCTCGGCCGCCTACGCCGCGCGCTACGTGGCCAAGAACATCGTGGCCGCCGGCATCGCCGACCGCTGCGAGGTGCAGGTGAGCTATGCCATCGGCGTGGCCGAGCCGACCTCGATCTCGGTGACGACGTTCGGCACCGGCAAGATCCCCGACGAGAAGATCGAGAAGCTGATCCGCAAGCACTTCGACCTGCGCCCGTACGGCATCATCAAGATGCTCGACCTGATCCACCCGGTCTACCAGCGCACCGCCAGCGCCGGCCACTTCGGCCGCCCGCCGGTGCAGGTAAAGGGCGCCAACGGCGAGACCTGGACCGCGTTCTCGTGGGAGAAGACCGACAAGGCCGAGGCGCTGCGCGCGGACGCGAAGCTGAAGTAGGCAAGGCACGCGCGCCGCTCCTGGACGAAAAAGCCCGCGGCCTCGGCCGCGGGCTTTTCGTTTCCGCACGCCGGGCGGAAAAGGCGCTCAGCCGTCCGTGTCGCCGCGCGCGGCGACCTGCATCGGCGGCTTCTTCCTGGCAGGGTGCCTCGCGGCCAGCCGGACGTTGCGTTTCTTCACGTGCCGCGCGGCGACGCGCCTGCAGGCGCTCGTACCGCGCTTGCCGCAGCCGTGGCCCACCGCCGCCACCCGCCCCGCGTGCGCGGCGCGGCCCTTGCGGTGCGGCAGGCCGGGCACCGGGCGCGCCTCGGCGGTCTCGATCGGCGACAGTGCCTCCAGGATGCGCAGCGCGCGGCTTTCGCCCGGCGCGCCGCCGGCCGCAGCGACCAGTTCGGGCGGCGTGCTGCGTCCCTCGAAGCCGTCGTCGAGCAGCTTCGCCATCAGGTCGTCGCGCACCGACGCGGTGCGGCCGCCCAGCACCACGGCGAACAGGCGGTGGCCGTCGCGCACCGCGGTGGAGGCCAGGTTGAAGCCGGAAGCGTCGGTGAAGCCGGTCTTCAGGCCGTCCATGCCCGGGTAGCGGTACATCAGGTTGTTGTGGCCGCGCACCACGCGCCCGCGGAAGATGAACTCGCGCGTGGCGAAGAAATGCGTGTACCGGGGGAAGTCGCGGTACAGCGCCATCGACAACCGGGCCAGGTCGTGCGCGGTGGACACGTTGTCCGGATCGGGCAGGCCGGAGGCGTTGTCGAAGTGGGTGCCGCCCATGCCGAGCAGGGCGGCCTGCGCGTTCATCATGTCGGCGAAATGCGCCTCGCTGCCGCCGAGCGCCTCGGCGACCACGGAAGCCGCGTCGTTGGCGGAGCGGGTGACCATGCCGAGGATGCAGTCGCGCACCGTGATGGTCTGGCCTCGGCGCAGGCCCAGCTTGGTCGGCGCGCGACCGGCGGCCAGCGCCGACACCGGCAGCCGCTGGTCCAGTTTCAGGCGGCCGTCCTTCAGCGCATGGAAGGCGAGGTACAGCGTCATCATCTTGGTCAGCGAGGCGGGATAGTTGCGCTCGTCCGCGTTGACCTGCTCAAGCACCTTGCCGGTCGAGGCATCGACCACGATGGCCGCGTAACCGGCATGCGCCCGTCCGGCGAACACGCCGAGCACGCACAACAGCGACAGCAGCGCCATGCGGATGCCGCCCGTCGCCCGCCCCAGCGTCCTGGATCCGATACCCACCCGATGTCCTCGCAGCCGCACCGCGGCACCACCCGCGTGGCCGCGAAGGTAACTCAAGACGGCGGCGATATCCAGAGACAGGGCCTCAAATAAATTCGTTAAGTCGATGTTCCTGCATGGGTTATTTCGACACACTCCGGCCTCCGGAAGCCGCTGGCATGAAGCGCCCGGCCCCGCGCCCGCTACAATGGGCGGATGTCCCTGATCCAGCTGCAGCGCGTCGATTTCAGCATCGGCGGCCCCCTCCTGCTCGACCACGTCGACCTGTCGATCGACGCGCGCGAGCGCGTGTGCATCGTCGGCCGCAACGGCGAAGGCAAGTCCACCCTGATGAAGCTGATCGCCGGCGAACTGAAGCCCGACGACGGCGAAGTGCGCGTGCAGGGCGGCGTGGTAGTCGCGCGCATGGCGCAGGAGGTGCCGCAGGACGCCGCCGGCAGCGTGTTCGACGTGGTGGCCGAGGGCCTGGGCGACCTGGGCCAGCTGCTGGCGCGCTACCACCACCTGCTGCACGAGGGCGACCTGGCCGCGCTGGGCGAAGTGCAGGCCGCAATCGAGGCCCGCCACGGCTGGGACCTCGACCGCCGCGTCGCCGACGTACTGGCGCGGCTGGAACTGCCCGGCGAGACCGACTTCGCCGCGCTCTCCGGCGGCATGAAGCGCCGCGTGCTGCTGGCGCAGGCGCTGGTGCAGCAGCCCGACGTGCTGCTGCTGGACGAGCCGACCAACCACCTCGACATCGAGGCCATCGGCTCGCTGGAAGGCTTCCTCAAGGCCTTCGACGGCGCCATCGTGTTCGTCACCCACGACCGCGGCTTCCTGCGCGCACTGGCCACGCGCATCGTCGAGATCGACCGCGGCCGGCTCACCGACTGGCCCGGCGACTACGACAATTACCTGCGCCGCCGCGAGGAGCGCTTGCATGCCGAGGCCCAGGCCAACGCGCTGTTCGACCGCAAGCTGGCGCAGGAAGAAGTGTGGATCCGCCAGGGCATCAAGGCCCGCCGCACCCGCAACGAGGGCCGCGTGCGCGCGCTGAAGGCGATGCGCCGCGAGCGCGCCGAGCGTCGCGAACTGGGCGGCAACGCCCGGATGACCCTGGCCGGCGCGCAGGCGTCCGGCAAGAAGGTGATCGAGCTTGCGCACGTGCGCCAGAGCTACGGCGACCGCGTGCTGATCGGCGACCTCGACGCCACCGTCATGCGCGGCGACCGCATTGGCATCATCGGCCCCAACGGCGCCGGCAAAAGCACGCTGCTGAAGATCATGCTGGGCGAGCTGCGCCCCGAGCGGGGCGAGGTGAAGCTGGGCACCGGCCTGGAGATCGCCTACTTCGACCAGCACCGCGCCCAGCTCGACGACAGGCTCAACGCGCTGGACAACGTGGCGCAGGGCCGCGAGTACATCGAGCTGGGCGGCCAGCGCAAGCACATCGTCGGCTACCTGCAGGACTTCCTGTTTTCGCCCGAGCGCGCCCGCGCGCCGATCACCCGCCTCTCCGGCGGCGAGCGCAACCGCCTGCTGCTGGCCAAGCTGTTCGCGCAGCCGTCGAACCTGCTGGTGATGGACGAGCCCACCAACGACCTCGACGTCGAGACGCTGGAGCTGCTGGAAGAGCTGCTCGCCGACTACCCCGGCACCCTGCTGCTGGTCTCGCACGACCGCGCCTTCCTCGACAACGTGGTCACCAGCACCCTGGTGCTGGAAGGCGACGGCAAGGTGGGCGAATACGTGGGCGGCTACAGCGACTGGCTGCGGCAGAGGCCGGCCACGACCCGTCATCCCGGCGAAGGCCGGGCAAGCGCGGAGCGCGCAGAACACCCGCAGGGCGGCCCCAAAGGGGCGAACGAAGCGAGTCATCCAGCAGCGACCATGCCCCCTAGGGCCGCCCCGTCACCGGACTCCGGCCCCCGCCGGAGCGACGAGCCGAAGCGCAAGCTCAGCTACAAGGACGCGCGCGAGCTGGAACAGCTTCCCGCACGCATCGAACAGCTCGAAGCCGACATCGCCACCCGCAGCGAGGCGATGAACGACCCGGCCTTCTACCAGCAGGACAGCACCGCCATCGTGCAGGCCAACGAGGCGCTGGCGAAGCTGCAGGCCGAGCTGGACACCGCCTACGCGCGCTGGGCCGAACTGGACGGCTGAGGGCAAGGCAGGCTGAATCTCCGCCACGAGGGATCCGACATGTCATCTGCACCCGAGGTTCGGACCCTGTCTCTAGAATCGGGACGCACCTGTCAGTTTTTCGCCATCCGGAACGACCTTATCTCGAACTATTACCTGCTCGCGTTCCCAAAGAGCCAGGGCCAGCCAACGGCTGCGGAAATCACGGAGATGCTCGACTTCGGCATCGGCCATGCGCAGGATCTGTCGCGGAAGCTGCTGGGAGACGCCGAGGCTTTCACGATTCTTTACAGCGGCTACAGCGCACGACGAGAAAAGGGTTGGCACATCCACATCATTCTGCTCGGCAGCCGTTGGCGCAAGGCTTGGCTGTACGCCGTACTGGCCGGCAAGAACCTGCTGCAGGCATTGCGGTTGAGAAAAGACGATGCCCCACGAATCCCGAGTGACGCCTGAGCGCTGGTTGCGATTGATGGATACCTGGGGGCTTGCCCACAAGCCATCCGTTTTCGACGCCTTGGTGGCCGCCTACTCGGAAAAGTGGCGGCACTACCACACTATCGAACACATCTCGGCATGCCTTCGGCACTTGGATGCGGTCGCGCACGAGCTTGATGCGCCCCATGAAGTCGAAATGGCACTCTGGTTCCACGACGCTGTTTACAAACCCTTATCCGGCAACAACGAGCGGGAAAGCGCAGATTGGGCCATGGCCTTCCTCATCGCAGAAGGCGCCGAACATGCCGCAGCAGCCCGCGTTCACCGCCTCATCATGGCCACCCGACATGGCGACTCCAGCCTGACGGGAAACGAGGCCTCCATGGTCGACATCGACCTGTCGATACTCGGCACGGACCCACCCACTTACAACCGCTACGAGCAACAGATCCGCAAGGAGTACACATTCGTACCGTCGTTCATCTATCGGAAAAAGCGTGCGGCCATCCTGCGCGACCTCCTAGGACGACCGCGCATCTATACCTCCGGCCACGTTGCAGCAGCCACGGAGCGCCAAGCCAGAGCGAACCTCTTGAACGCGGTCTCAGCTCTCGAAGCGCACCATTGATCCAGCATCACCGGTAGCAACCGAAGCCGGCGCCTTGCTCCCTCTCCGGGAGAGGGCCGGGGTGGGGGCACGCTTGCGACAAGCCTGCCGTCTGCGCCCTCCCCTTGGGACTCCAAAGCGGGCTTCGCCGCCACGCTTCCGCGAGCACCCGCCCCTCACCCAACCCTCTCCCCGGCGGGGAGAGGGCTCGAAGCCGGGGCCAGCGGCAGCCACAGCCGCGCCAGCGCGCCGCGCGCCTCCTCGCGCGCCGCCAGCGTCACGCCGCCGCCGTGCGCCTCGGCGATCTGCCGCACCAGCGCCAGGCCGATGCCGGAACCACCCGGCTTGGTGGTGAAGAACGGCACGAACAGGTTGTCGCTCGGCGGCGGGCCGGGGCCATCGTCTTCCACTTCGAGCAGGGCGCGGCCGGCCTCGCGACGCCAACGCACGCGCACGCCGCCACCGCCGGGCAGCGCCGCCTCCGCCGCGTTGCGCAGCAGGTTGATGAGCGCCTGTTCGAGCTGGTCGGGATCGGCTTCCACGTCCAGCGGGCCGCCCGCCTCGGCCTGCACCGGCACGCGCTGTTCCAGCTTCGCCACCTTCGCCACCAGCGCGGACAGTTCCACCGCGCGCGGCTGCGGCGGCGGCAGCCGTGCCAGCTTGCTGTAGCTGGACAGGAAGCGCCCCAGCGCCTCGGCGCGGTGGCCGATCACCTCCAGCCCACCGCGGAAATCCTCGCGCCAGTCGTCGGGCAACGGGTCGCGCGCCGCCAGCGTGGCCAGCGTGCCGGCCATCGATTGGATCGGCGCCAGCGAGTTGTTCACCTCGTGGCCGAGCACGCGCAGCAGGCGCTGCCACGCCGCGCGTTCCTCCTCGCGCAGCACGCGGCCGACGTCGTTGACCACCAGCAGCCGGCCGCCGCGGCCGCCGCTCCGCAAGGGCGCATGGCGGATCTCGAAGCGTCCGCCGCGGCCGGGGAAGCGGTGCGCCAGCACCCGCGCCGGCGCGCCTTCCAGCAGCACGTCCAGCCCCAGCTCGATCGCGGTGCGGCCGAACAGGCGGTCGCGCGGCGCGTCCAGCAGGCGTTGCCCGGCAGGGTTCGCCAGGCGCAGGCGCAGGCCTTCGTCGAACACGAACACGCCGCTGTCCAGCGCCGCCAGCGTCTTGCCGAGCAGGTAGGAGGATTCCTCGAACTCCAGCCGCTCGCGCTGCAGGCGCTCGGCCAGCGCGTTGATGTCGTAGATCACGTCGCCCAGCACGCCGCCGGAGGCGCCGCGCAGGCTGTAGTCGCCCTCGCGCAGCGCCTCCAGCAGGCCGGACAGCGTGTACAGCGGCCAGCTGACGCGGCGCAGGTGCCGGCGCGCCAGCCACAGCGTGGATGCGGCGGCGGCGAACGGCAGCACCCAGCGCCAAACGCCACCCTGCGCACCGGACGCCGACAGCACGAGCACGACCAGCCACGCGGGCAACGCCACCAGCAGGGCGCCGTAGAACACGCGCCGCTCGAAGCGCGGCATCTGGGTGCGCCGGCGGGGCGCGCGCTCCGGTTCAGTCGGCGTCGTCATCGCCGGGCGCGTCACGCAGGTCGTGCTTCTCCAGCCGCCGGTACAGCGACTGGCGGGTGATGCCCAAGGCATCCGCGGCGCGTTGCAGGTTGCCGTCGTGGCGCGCGACGGCGCGCTTCACCAGCCACGCCTCGGCCTGTTCCAGGGTCATGCCGTCCAGGTCCTGCGCCGGTTCCGGCGGCGCACCGAAGGCCAGCGCCGCGGCGCTCACCTGGTCGTGCTCGGCCAGCAGCGCGGCGCGTTCCATCAGGTGCTGCAACTCGCGCACGTTGCCGGGCCAGCGCCATGCGGCCAGCGCGCGCTCGGCGGACGGCGCCAGCCGCAGGCCGTCGCGCCCGTAGCGTGCCGCGCTGCGCGCCAGGAAGCTGCGCGCCAGCGGCAGGATGTCCTCGCCGCGCTCGCGCAGCGGCGGCAGGCGCACCTCCAGCGTATTGAGGCGGTACAGCAGGTCGCGGCGGAAGCGGCCCTCGGCCACCTCGGCGGCGAGGTCGGCGTTGGTGGCCGAGACCAATCGCACGTCCACGCGCTGCGTGCGCGAGGAACCCAGCCGCTCGAACTCGCCATCCTCCAGCACGCGCAGCAGCTTGGGCTGCTGCGCGGCGGGCACGTTGCCGATCTCGTCGAGGAACAGCGTGCCGCCGTCGGCCAGCTCGAAGCGGCCGATGCGCTCGCCCTTGGCGTCGGTGTAGGCGCCGCGCACGTGGCCGAACATCTCCGACTCGAACACGCTCTCGGCGATGCCGCCCATGTTCACCTTGACCAGCGAACGCGCGGCGCGCGGCGAGCGTGCGTGGATGCGCCCGGCGATCACGCCCTTGCCGGTACCGTTCTCGCCCAGCACCAGCACGTTGGCGTCGCTGGACGCGACGCGGTCGACCAGCGCCAGCACGCGGCGCATCGCCGGCGACTCGGCGACGAACTCGCCCTCCGCCTCGCCGCGCAGCAGCGCGTTCTCCGCCTCCAGCCGCCGCTGCCGCCGCGCGCCCTCGCCCAGCGCGATCTGCGCCCGCAGCACGCTGGCCAGGCGCGCGTTGTCCCACGGCTTCTCGACGAAATCGGCGGCGCCGCGACGCATCGCCTCCACCGTGAGCGGCACGTTGCCCCACGCCGTCATCGCCACCACCGGCAGATCCGGCGCCGCCTGGCGCAGCTGCTCGAGCAGCTCCAGGCCTTCCTCGCCCGAGGTGGTGTCGCGCGAATAGTTGCAGTCGACCAGCGCGCAGGCGAACTCGCGCCTGCGCACCGCCTCCAGCGCCGCCGCCGGATCGGCCACGGCGACGCTGGCGAGGCCCTCGGCCTTCAGCAGCAGGCGCAGCGCCTCGCGCACGTCGGCCTGGTCGTCGGCGATCAGGATGGCCGCTTTCAGGTCGGAAGCCATGCTTCGGCGCTCATCGTGCACTTGGCCTGCGCCCCTCAATACCCGGCTTCTTTCTGGTGCCGGAACGCCAGGACGTACACGGCATCCTCGTCCGGCACGTGGCGATAAAGGGCCACGTAGCCCGAGTCGCCGAACGCGACCACCAGTTCGCGCAGTTCCGGTGGATCGGGCAAGGGGCGTCCCATGCCCGGCGTCGATTCCAGCAGCAGGAACTGCTGGGCGATGGCCTGCGCCGCGCGCCGCGACGCTTCCGGCGCCTTGCCCGCCAGAAAGGAACGACAGCGTTCCAGCCCCGCCACCGCCGCCGCCGTGACGACTACCCGTGGCACCCGGGTGCTTCCTTCTCGTCACCCGTGCCCCAGGTATCCAGCCATGCACGCGCTTCCTGGCCGGTCACATGCCGCCCGGTTTCCCGATAGGCCTGCCACGAAGCCAGCGCCTCCTGCCTGAAACTCTCGCGGGCTTCCTCTCGCTCGACGTACTGCTGGATAGCCTCGCGCATGATCCAGTGCGCCGAGCGCTGGCGCAGTCCGGCCAGGTGCTGTATGCGTTCCTTCAGGTCATCGTCGATCTTTACCGAAGCTGCCATGGGCATACTCCAAGTATGAAAAGGTATTACCTTTGCATACGGTAGCCGCCTGGTGGCTGTTTGTCCACCTTGCGCCTCACTCATAACGCAGCGCCACCGCCGGATCGACCCGCAGCGCGCGCAGCAGCGGTACCAGCGCGGCCAGCATGGACACGCCCAGCACCAGCAGCAGCGCCGGCACGAACACGGCCGGGTCGTGGGCGCGCGTGTGCAGGCCCGGGTCGGCCAGCACGTTCGACCATGGCATGGCCAGCGCCAGCCCGACGCCCAGGCCGATGCCGAGCTGCCATGCCAGTTGCCGCGCCACCGTGCGCACGACGGCGCCGTGCCCGGCACCGATCGCGCGGCGGATGCCGAGCTCGCGCGTGCGCTGCGCCACCGAGAACGCCAGCACGCCGTACAGCCCCGCGCCGGCCAGCAGCAGGGCGACCAGGCCCAGCGCGCTGAAGATGTCGGTCATCACCACCAGGTTCACCCGCTGCATCGCCATGTCCTTCGCCTGGCTGCGCACCGCGTACACGGCCGCCTGCGGGTCGATGCCGTGCACCACGTCGGCCAGATGCGGCAGGAAGCCGGCGGCGTCGGCATGCAGCCGCACGGCCAGGCCCACGCCGTGCAGCGGCGACTGCCCCGCCGATTGCTCCAGCGGTATCAGCATGCCGGGCAGGGAGCGCTCCAGCATGCCGTCGAGCTGCAGCGACTCGATCACCCCGACCACGGTCAGCGCAAGCGCCTGGGGACGCCCCGGCCACAGCACCAGCTTGCGGCCGAGCGCGTCCTGGTGCGGCCACATCGCGGCGGCCATCTTGGCGTCGATCACCGCCACGCGTTCGCTGCCGGCGGTGTCGCGCGCGTCGAGGAAGCGGCCTTCGAGCAGGCGCACGCCGTAGGTGGCGAGGAAGTGCGGATCGACGATGCCCATCTGCACCCGCGGCCAGCCATCCGAGGGCTGCGGCTGGCCCGGCAGCGACACGTCCTCGTGGCTGCCGAGGTAGGCGCTGGGCACGGTGTCGGACGCCGTGGCGTCGACCACGCCGGGCTGCTGGCGCAGGCGCTCGACCGCCTGGCCGAAGAAGCGGATGCGTTTCGCGTCATCCCCGTACAGCCCTGGCGGCAGCGCCACGTCGGCCGTGAGCACCCTTGCGGCATGTGCCGCGCCCACCGCCGGCTGCGCCAGCAGGGTGTCCAGCGCACGCACGAAGGTACCGGCGCCGACCAGCAGCACCACGGTGAGCATCACCTCGACCACCACCATCACCTTCGCCACCCGCGCGAAACCGCCGCCGGAGCCTTTGCCGCCGTCGCGCAAGGCATCCTGCAGATCGGGCCGCGAGGCGCGCCAGGCGGGAACGCCGCCGGCCAGCATCGTGCTGAGCAGGGCGGCCATGACGCCGAAGCCCATCACCCAGCCATCGAGGCCATGCGTGTAGGGCACCGTGTACGGATGGACGGCCATCCACGTCACCCTCATCCAGTAGCCGCAGCCGTGCGCGATCAGCAGCCCCACGGCCAGCGCCGCCGCCGCCGGCAGCAGGCATTCGACCAGCGTCCCGAGCAGCAGCCGCGCACGACTGCCGCCCAGCGCGCTGCGCAGCGCCAGTTCCTGCCGCCGCTGCAGGGTCCGTACCAGTTGCAGGTTGGCCACGTTGATGCACGCCAGCAACAGCACCAGCACGCCTGCGCCGAACATCAGCCAGACCCAGTGGCGCAGGTCCAGCGGCGCGAAGGCCACCGACAGCGGATACATGGTCAATGGCCGCACATGCTGCCCCGGCGGGAGCGTGCGTTGCAGGCGGCCGGCCCAGGCGTCCAGTTCCGCGCGCGCCTGGTCCAGTTGCACCGAAGACGCCAGCCGGGCCGCCACGGCGATGTCCATGTGCTGGCCGGGGGCGAGGCGCAACGGCATCCACACCTCGGTGATCCCGCTCTCGAACCTGAAGGTCGCCGGCAGCACGCCGATCACGCTGGCCCACTCGCCGTCCACCCGCACGGCGCGGCCGACGACGCGCGGGTCGGCGCCGAACGCATGCCGCCACAGCGACTCGCTGATCAGCACCACGCGCGGCGCGCCCGGCGCGTCGTCGGCGGGGACGAAGCTGCGTCCCAGCAAAGGCTTCACGCCGAGCAGATGCATCATCGAGGCGGTCAGCAGGTCTCCATCGTAATGGCTCGCCCCCTGCCCGTTGTCCAGGTTGACGTCGATGGCTCGATACGCGCCCATCAGGTCCAGGCTGCGCAACGTGCCGCGCAATAGCAGGTACTGGTCGCTGTCCATGTCGCCGATGCCGTGAGGGGCCGGCTCGCCCACCGCCACCAGCCGCCCGGCCTGCGGAAACGGCAGCGGTTGCAGGATGACGTTGTTGACGATGCCGAACAGGAACAGCACCACCCCCAGCCCCACGCCCAGCACCGCCACCGACAGCAGCGCATAGCCGGGCCGCCGCGCCAGCCGGCGCCACGCTTCGCGGAATTCACGCACGATCATGTTCACTCCCCCCTCAAGACATGCATCGGCGCCACCCGCGCCGCGCGCAAGGCCGGCAGCAGGCAGGCGGCGAACCCCGCGACGGCCAGCACCACCGCCACGCCCAGCATCACCAGCGGGTCGAGCGCGCCGCCGCGGCCGATCAGCGTCATCACTGCCTGCGACATCGCGCGCGCCACCAGCCAGGCCATACCGACACCCAGCGCCAGGCCCGCCGCGATCTGCAGCAGGCCGCCGTGCAACACCAGGGCGAGCAAGCGCGAAGGCGCCGCGCCCAGCGCCATGCGCACGCCGAACTCGCGCTCGCGTGCGGCCACCGCCACCGCCATCACCGCGTACAGTCCCGCCGCCGCCAGCAGCAACGCCAGCGCGGCGAACAGGCCGATCAGCCACAGGCTGAGCCGCGCGGTCGCGGTGGTCGCGCGCACGATGCTGTGCAAGGTGCGCAGGTGGGCGATGGGTTGCCCGGGCGCAATCTCCGCCAGGGCTTCGCGCACGCCGGCGCGCCAGCCGGCCATGCTGCCGCGGCCGCGTATCGCGAAACGCAGGGGCTCGAGGCTGCGGAACAGCGCCATCATCGTCCCGGGAACCTGCGCCAGCGGCACGTACACCACCGGCTGCCTTGGCTGCAACGGCCCCATCTGGTAGGTCGCGCCCACCACGCCGACGATGCGCGCCGATCGCACCGCATCGCCGACGCCATGCACGTCGATCGACTTGCCCAGCGCGTGGCCGCCGTAATACGTGTCGGCCAGATCCCGGCTGACGATCACCACGCCCTCGCCGCCACGTACGTCGTTGCGAGTGAAGGGCCGCCCCCGGATGAGCGGAATGCCGAACAACTTGAAGAAGCCGGGTTCGATGCCGTGATACTGGGTCAGGAAAGATTCGCCACCGGGCGGCGTCACATGGGTCTGGCCCTGCTCCAGCATGCCGCGGCTGATCGGCAGGGTGGTGGTCGCCACCGCGTCGGTGACGCCGGGGATCGTCCTCAGCCGTTGCATCAGGCGTTGCGCCAGCGCCTGCACCGCAACGGCATCCGGATAGTCCGCCTGCACCGGCGCCAGATCGAAGGTCAACACGTTGCCGTCGGCAAAGCCCAGCTCCAGCCGCGAGGCTTCGTGGAGCGCATGCACGAACACGCCGGCCGCGCTGAGCAGCATCGCCGCCAACGCCACCTGGGCCACCACCAGCAGGCGTCCCAGGCGGCCGCCGCGCAGGCCGATGCCGCTACGCCCGCCTTCGCGCAACTCGTCCGCCGACGTCGCATGCCGGCTGCGCCACAGGGCCAGGCCCGCCGCCAGCAGCGCCCCCAGCAAGCCCATCGCGAAGGCCAGTCCCCACGCCATCGCGCCGACATGCAGGCCTCCATGCCACAGCCACTGGGCGGGAATGCAGCCTTGCAGCAAGGCCAGGCCGATCGTCGCCGACGCCATGCCCAGCAGCGCGCCGCAACCGCCGACCAGCAGGCCTTCACCCAGCGCCGGCAGCAACAGCCGCAGCCGCGAGGCACCCAACGCGCTGCGCACCGCCAGATCGTGCTGGCGCGGAAGCGAGCGCACCAGCATCAGGTTGGCCAGATTGACCAGCGCGATCAGCAACACCAGCAGTGCGCCAGCCAGGAACAGCAGCAGCAACGGCCGGGCATCCTGCTGCACGGCGGAGGCCAGGCTTTCGGCGCGGTAGCGCGGCTTCTTCCAGTTGCCGCCCATGCCCATGGCGCGGAACATCCTGCGTTCGTGGGCGTCGGCCTCGGCCGACACCTCGGCGACCGTGGCGCCGGGCGCCATCCGCGCGATCGCCGTGTGGCCGTTGCGGTTCAAGTCGTAGCTGACCAGCGGCAGTGCCATCGGCAAGACCACGTCGCCGGGGCCCAGTACGGTATTCAGCGCCGCCGGCAGCACGCCCACGATGGTATGCGGCGTGCCCTCGACGTCGAGCTGCGTGCCGAGGACGTCGCGGGCGCCGTCATAGCGGCGCCGCCAGAAACCATGGCTGATGAGCACCGCCGCCGGTCCGTGCGGGCTGTCCTCGGCCGCGGTGAAATTGCGCCCCAGCACCGGTCGGAGCTCCAGCGTCGGCAGCACGTGGCGATCCATGTAGATCACCGGCACCTGCGCCGGCACGCCCGCACCCGCCACGTTCACGGTCGAGCCCGGTCGTTCCAGCCCCAGCGAAACCACGCTTTCCAGTTTGCCGAGCGACTGATACTCGTGCGGCGAAGTGGTATCGACCTGGCCGTTGTCGCGCATGTTGCCGATCACCACCAGCCGCGACGGCTGCGGCACCGGCAACGGCCGCCACAAGCTGTTCTGGATCAGCGCGAACACCGCCACGCTGGCGCCGATGCCCAACGCCAGCACGCCACCGGCCAGCAGCAGGAAGCCGGGCCGGCGCAGGCTGGCGCGCCACGCGCGCCAGATCTCCACAAGCAGGATCGCCATCGTCCCTACTCCCCCCGCAAGGCGCGCATCGGCGCCACCCGCGCCGCGCGCAGCGCCGGCAGCAGGCAGGCCAGCAGGCCCGCCACGGCCAGCACCACGGCCACCAGCAGCATCGCCGCCGGATCGATCGCGTTGTCCCGCCCCAGCGCGTAGAGCAGTTCGCGCAGGCGACCCGACAGCAACACGGCCAGCCCGAGGCCGCAGGCCAGGCCGGCACCTATCTGCGCCAGCCCGCCGCCCAGCACCCGCCGCAACAGGTGCGACGGCGATGCCCCGAGCGCCATGCGCACGCCGAACTCGTGTTCGCGCGCGGCCACGGCCATCGCCATCACCGCATACATGCCGGCCGCAGCCAGCGACAGCGCCAGCAGCGCGAAGACACCTACCAGCAGCAGGTTGAGCCGCACGTCGCCGGTGCTGGCGCGCACGTCCTGACGCAGCGGATGCAGGTTGGCGATGGGTTGCGCGGGCGCCGCCTCGGCCACGGCCGCATGCACGGCGGCGCGGTAGCCGGCCGGGTCGCCGCGCACCTGCAGCGCGAAGCGCAGCGGGAACCAGCCGCGGAACATGTGCATGGCCCAGTCCGGCATCTGCGCCAGCGGCAGGTAGAGGATCGGCGGCGGCGGCTGCAACGCGCTGAACTGGTGCGTGTCGGCCACCACGCCGACCACGCGGGCCGGAACGTCGTGCTCGTGGTCGCCCGGAACGTCGATCACCCGGCCCAGCGCGTGGCCACCGAAATATTTCTTCGCGAAGGATGCGCTCACCATCACCACCGCCTCGCCACCGCGCACGTCGGTGCGGGCGAAGGCCCGCCCTTCGCGCAGGTCGATGCCGAACGTGGCGAGGAAGCCCGGTTCGACACCGCGCACCTCGGTGCTGAACTTGTCGCCGCCCGGCAAGTGAAAGCCACCGAAATTGAACCAGCGGCCGATCGGCAGGTTGGTCGCCGCGGTCACGTGCTCCACGCCCGGCATCGCGCGCAGGCGCTCCAGCACGCGCGCGCTCAAGGCATGCACGGCCGCGGCGTCGGGATAGTCGGCCTTGACCGGCGCCAGTTCGAACGCCAGCACGTGGCTCGCGGAGAAGCCCAGCGGCGCCCGTGCGGCGTCGTACAGGCCGTGCAGGAACAGGCCCGCCGCACTGAGCAGCGTGGCCGCCAGCGCCATCTGCGCCACCACCAGCGCGCGACCCAGGCGGCCGCTGTGCCGTCCGGTGCCGCTGCGACCGCCCTCGCGCAACGCGTCCAGGCCGCTGCCGGCACGGCCGCGCCACAGGCCGATCGCCGCCGACAGCAACGCGCCGGACATGCCCATGCCGAACGCCAGCCACCCCGCCATGCCGTCCACATGCAGATGCGCGCCGGCCAGCCATTCCGGCGGCACCGCCTGCGCGAACAGCGCCAGCCCGAGCACGGCCAGCGCCATGCCGGCCAGCGCGCCGGCCAGCCCCACCAGCAGGCTTTCCGCCAATGCCGGCAGGACGAGCCGGAGGAACGGGGCGCCCAGCGCGCCGCGTACCGCCGCGTCGTGGCCGCGACGCAGCGCACGCAGCAGCATCAGGCTGGTGAGGTTGACCAGCGCGATCAGCCACACGAACAGGGCGCAGGCGAGGAACAGCGGCAGCAGTTGCGCCTGATCCACGCGCAGCGTGGCCTCGAGGCTACCCGCGCCGTAGTGGCGATGCTGGCCGTCGACGCTGCCGTCCGCCATCGCCAGCGCACGCAGGCGCGCCGCGACCTGGGCGGCGACGCCGCCGATGCCGGCTCCCGGCGCCAGCCGCGCCACGGCGTAGTAATTGGGCCCGCCGTCGTTGGCATCGGCCGGCAGCGCCAGCGGCAGCACCACGTCGGCACCGGCGAACACGTCCCGGTCCGACGGCAGCACGCCGACGATGGTGTGCGGCACGCCTTCGACCACGAGGCTCCGGCCCACGGCATGCGGATCGCCCGCGTAGCGCCGCTGCCAGAAACCGTAGCCAAGGATCGCGGCCGGCGGACCGTGCGGCCGGTCCTCCTCCGCATTGAAGTCGCGCCCGGCCGGCAGGCGCAGGCCCAGCGTGGGCAGCACGCCGCGGTCGATGCGCATGCCGCTCACCCGCTCCGGCGTGCCGTCGCCCGACACGTTCACCGGCGGCGAGATGCCTTCGACCAGCCCCATCGAGACCACGCCCTGCAGGCCCGCCACATGCCGATAGCCACGTGGCGAGATGGAAAAGCCGTCGTCCTGGATGCCGAGAGCCACCAGCCGGTCCGGCTGCGCATACGGCAGCGGCCGCAGCAGGGCGCCCTCGATCAGGGCGAACACCGCCACCGTGGAGCCGATGCCCAACGCCAGCACGCCGCTGGCCAACAGCAGGAAACCCGGCCGGCGCAGGCTCGCGCGCCAGGTTCGCCAGATCTCGGCGAGCCAGACGTTCATGCATCCGCCCCGATGCGCTGGCCGATCAGCGCGTCGAGGCGCGATTCGTCCTCGCGGCGCAGGCGGTCGAAGGTTTCCTCGTCCACCACGCGGCCGTCGAACAGGCGCACCTTGCGCTGGGCGAGTTCGGCGTAGCGCGCGTCGTGGGTGACCATGCAGATGGTGGCGCCACCCTTGTGCAGCTCGTCGAGCAGGGCCATCACCGCCTCGCCGTTGCGCGAGTCGAGGTTGCCGGTGGGTTCGTCGGCGAGCAGGATCGCGGGCCGGCCGACCAGCGCGCGCGCCACCGCCACGCGCTGCTGCTGGCCACCGGAGAGCTGCGCGGGGTAATGCCGCATGCGGTGCGCCATGCCCACGCGCTCCAGCGCCTCCTGCACGCGGGCGCGGCGCTCCGCGGCGTCGATGCCGCCACGGTAGGTGAGCGGCAGCTCCACGTTCTCCTGCACGGTGAGGTCGCCGATCAGGTTGAAGGCCTGGAAGATGAAGCCGATCTCGGCGTTGCGGATGCGCGCGCGCTGGCCGGCGTTGAGCGCGGCGACGTCGTGGCCGTTGAGCACATAGCTGCCGCTGCTGGCGGTGTCGAGCAGGCCGAGGATGGACAGCAGCGTGGTCTTGCCGCAGCCGGACGGGCCGGAGATGGAGACGTACTCGCCGCGGCGCACGTCCAGGTGCACGTCGCTGAGCGCGTGGGTCTCCACTTCGTCGGTCTGGAACACCTTGCGCAGGTCCTTGAGGGTGATGACGTCGGCGGTGTCGGTCATGGGGTTGTCCAGGGTTGAAAAGGAACGTGCGGCACGGCGATGCGTCGCCGCGGCCTTGCCGTCATTCCGGCGCAGGCCGGAGTCTCGTGAAGTACTCGTGCGCAGCACGCCCTATGGATTTTGTGTGCTTCGCACGATTTGCCGAACTGGATTCCGGCCTGCGCCGGAATGACGGTGAGGTACGCAGGGAACGATTGCGGTCATTCATGTGCGAGTCGTCCATGGCTTCACTTCAGGCGGATGCGTTCGTAGCTGTCCCACTGGCTGGCGTCGGACAGGATCACCTTGTCGCCCGCCTTCAGGCCGCGCACCACCTGCACCCGGTCGACCGAGGCGGCGCCGATGCGCACCGACACGCGGGTGGCGGTGTCGCCGCCGGGGTCGAGGCGGAACAGGCTGAGGTCGCCGTCGGCCTTGGCCAGCGCGGGGCGGCCCACCGAGAGGACGTCGTGCAGTTCGGCGATGCGGATGCGGCCGTCGACGGAGAGGTCCGGTCGCGCGCCGGGCGGCAGCTTGCCGGACAGCGCCACGTCCACCTGCACGCTGCCGTTGCGCACGGCCGGGTCGATGCGCTCCACCTTGCCGTCGACCAGGCCGTTGTGGGTGTCCACGCTCACCGGCATGCCCAGCGCCACGTCCTTGGCCTGCACCTCGGGCACCTGCAGGCGCGCGATCAGCACGTCGGGCCGGGCCACGCGCGCGAGGTTGGCGCCGGCGGCGACCTGGGCGCCTTCCTGCACCGCCACTTCCTGCAGCACGCCGGCGATGCCGGCCTTCACCTCGAGCGCGTCGGCCTGGCGCTGGCGCAGTTGCAGGTTGCTGCGCTGCTGCTGCAGCGCCGCCTGCACCGCCGCGGTCTGCGCCTTCATATTGGCGGCGAACGCGGCCACGCGCTGCCGCTCGATCGCCACCCGCTGCTGCAGTTGCTTCAGCGCGATCCGACCCTGCTCGTATTCCAGCTGGGGGATCAGGTGCATCTGGTTGGCCTTCTCGTCGATGTCCGCCTTGACCTTGGCCGAAGCGTAGTCGGACTCCGCCTGCGCCAGCGCGGAACGCTGGTCGAGCAGTTGCGATTCCAGCTCGGCGCGCTTGGCCGCCACGTCGGCCTCGGCGGCCGCCACCTGGGCCTGGGCGTTGCGCAGGCTGTCCTGCACCGTGGGGTCGGACAGCTTCATCAGCACGGTGTCCGGCTGCACCTGCGCGCCCGGCCAGACCAGGATCCGCTCGACCGTGGCGGGCGTGGCGGCGGCCAGCCAGCGGATCTCGCGCGGCACCAGGGTGCCGGTGGCGCGTACCTCGCGCAGCATGTCGCCCTGCTGCACGACGTCGATCCACAGGCTGCCGCGATCGGCCACCGGCAAGGCCGGGCCGAGCCGCAGCACCAGCAGGACCAGGGCGGCGACCGCCAGTACGGCGGCGGCCACGCTCCATTGCAGGCGGCGGCGCTTGCGGAGCTTGAGCATGGGATTGGCGATGTCCATGCCTGGATATGGCAAGCGGCATGCCAACCCGCCACGGACGCGTCAGGTCGCATGCCATCGCCGTTTCAGTGGGATCGGGGGGATGGCGTGGGGTGGCGCGTTCGTCCGAATACGGACGGAAGCATCCGCTGGCGGACATGGGTATGGCGTCAAGCAAAGACCGTAAAAACCGTTCGGTCTGTAAAGGCCGTCCAGGCTGAGCGTGGCCTGTGCAAGCAGGCGGAGTCGAAGCCGCGCGCGAACCTTCGACTTCCTCGCTCCTCAAAACGCGGCCATGCCTGGCCGCTCCCCACGTCGGCCCTGCGGGCCTACGCTCAGGATGAACGGGTACGGCTCTCCGGCGGGCTCAGCCGGTATTCTGCAATCCCTGCGACACGCCGTTGACGCAGGCGACCAGGGCGCGCAGCAGCGCCTCGTCCTCGCCGCCGGTGTCGCGCCACCGGCGCAGCAGGTCCACCTGCAGCAGGCTCATCGGGTCGACGTAGGGGTTGCGCAGGCGGATCGACACGTCCAGCCGCGGGTCGTCGCGCAACAGGCGGTTCGCGCCCTTGAGGCGCAGCAGCCAGTCGCGGGTGCGCGCGAATTCGGCGCGGATCAGGCCAAAGAACTCCCCGTGCAGCGGGCCGGAAAGCTTCGAGAACGCCTCGGCGATGTCGAGGTCGCACTTGGCCAGCAGCATCTCCACGTCGTCCAGCGCGTTGGCGAGGAACGGCCAGTCGCGCGCCATCCCGGCCAGCGCGTCCTCGCCGTATTCGGCCGCGCCCCATTCCAGCGCGCTGCCCAGGCCGTACCAGCCGGTGATGATGGAGCGGCATTGCGTCCACGCGAACACCCAGGGGATCGCGCGCAGGTCTTCCACGCCGCGCATGCTGCGCCGGCGCGCGGGGCGCGAGCCCATCGCCATGCGCTCGATCACGTCGATCGGCGTGGCGGTGCGGAAGTAGTCGATGAAACCGGGACGGTCGATCAGCTCGCGGTAAACGCGCCGGCTGTGCGCGGCCAGCGCGCCCATGCGTTCGCGCCAGGCATCCTCGCGCGGCTCGTCCTCGCGCGGGCGCAGGCTGGCGCGCAGCACCGCGCCCACGGTCTGCTCCAGGTTGCGCAGCGCCAGCGCGCGGATGCCGTACTTGCGGTGGATCACCTCGCCCTGCTCGGTGACCCGCAGCACGCCGGCCACCGAGCCGCGCGGCGAAGACATCAGCGCCGGCATGATGCGCGCGCCGCCGCGGCTGGCCGAGCCGCCGCGGCCGTGGAAGAAGGAGAGCCGGATGCCGGCTTCGTCCGCCACCTCCAGCAGTTCCACCTGGGCGCGCTGCAGGCCCCAGCGCGAGGCCAGCGTGCCACCGTCCTTGCCGCTGTCGGAATAGCCGAGCATCACCCACTGGCGGTCGCCGCGGGCGCGCAGGTGCTCGCGGTAGACGGGGTCGGCGAGCAGGGCGCGCAGGGTCGCCGGCGCGTTCTTCAGGTCGTCCACGGTCTCGAACAGCGGGGCGATGTCCAGCGGCACGACGCTCTTGGCTTCCTCTCCCCGCAGGGGAGAAGGAGAAGGATCGACGGCGCCCCGACCGGGAGCGGAAGCGACGGCAAGCCCGCCATGGCGCGCCAGCGCCAGCACCGCCAGCACGTCGGCGGCGGTGCGCGCCATGCTGATGATGTACAGGCCGGTGGCCTCGACGCCGTAGCGCGCGCGCATCTCGCCCAGGGTGCGGAACACCGCGCGCAGGCGCGTGGCGGTCTCGTCGTCGCAGTCGGCGAAGCGGCGTTCGCCGCTGGCGTAGGGGCGCAGCCGGTCGGCGCGCGACGCGGCGTCGCGCCCGCTCCATTCGCCGTCGTCGAGCAGCGCGGCCAGGGCGTCGTCGTGCACGCGCGAGTCCTGGCGCACGTCCAGCCGCGCGAGGTGGAAGCCGAAGGTGCGCACGCGGCGGATCAGCCGGCGCACCGCGTAGGCGCCGGCGTGCAGGCCGCGGTGGTCGACCAGGCTGTCGTCGATCAATTGCAGGTCGTCGAGCAGGTCGTCGACGGCGCCGTAGCCTTCCGCGTGGCCGTCTTCCAGGGTGGCTTCCAGCCGCGCCGCGATCAGGGCGAGCAGGCTGCGGTAGGGCATGTCCGCGTGGCGCGGACGGATCCGCCCCGCAGCCTGCGGGAAGCGCGCGCGGTAGTCGTCCAGGCGTCGCGCCAGGCGCGGGTCCACCCCGACGCGGCCCTCGGTCTGGCTGAGCAGGCGCGCCAGCGCGGCGACGTCGGCCAGGTAGTGTTCCAGCACGTGCGCGCGCTGGGTGGCGAGGCTGGCGGCGATGGTGTCGGCGCCCACGTTGGGGTTGCCGTCCATGTCGCCGCCGACCCAGGTGGCGAACGACAGCAGCCGCGGCAGCTCCGTCGCCACGCCGTACACCTGCTGCAGCGCGTCGGCCAGCGCCTCGTACAGGGCGGGCACGATGCGGTAGATCGGGTTGGCGAGGTAGAAGCCGACGTGGTGGTGCTCGTCCTGCACGGTGGGGCGCACCGGCGAGGCCTCGGCGGTCTGCCAGCCGGCCGACAGCGCCATGTAGATGCGGTCCTCGTCCTCGGCGCGTTCCTGCGGGGTGCGGGTGGGGTCGAAGTCGTCCACCAGCGCGCGCACGATCGCCTGCTCCTTCTCCAGCAGCGAGCGGCGCACCGCCTCGGTGGGATGCGCGGTGAACACCGGCTCGACCTGCACCTTCGGCAACCATTCGAGCAACTCGGCGGCGGTGACGCCCTCGGCCTTCAGCCGCCGCAGCACGGCGAGCAGGGATTCCGGCTGCGGCGCGCCGCCGGCGCGCTGGTAGTCGCGGCGACGGCGGATGCGATGCACCCGCTCGGCCGTGTTCACCGCCTGGAAATAGGTGGCGAAGGCGCGCGCCAGCGCTTCCGCGTCGTCCGCCTCCAGCCCCGCCAGCGACGACGCCAGGCCGTCCAGCGCATCGCCTTCGCGGCGGCGGCGGATCGCCGCGGTGCGCACGTCCTCCACGCGCCGGTAGAACGCCTCGCCGCCCTGCTCGGCCAGCATGCGGCCCACCAGCGCGCCGAGCCGGTGCACGTCCTCGCGCAGGGGGCCGTCGTGCGGCAGGAAATCGGGGTCGCGGCTGGCTTCCATCACTTCCTCCGTTGGCTGAACGCCCTAGCCTACCCAAATTGCGTGAAGAAGCTCCTTCCGTCTGGTCATAACGCTACAATGTCTCCTTCCCATCGAGGGGCGCTGCGACCGTGGATAGCCCGCGGCCAGGCTCGATGGACGTTCCCTTCCAACGGCGCCCGGATGCCCGCGTACCCCCGCGCGGACAAACCCGGAGATAACCCATGAACGCTGTCACCCGTGATGCCGCCCCGCAGGACTACAAGGTCCGCGACATCGCCCTGGCCGAGCTCGGTCGCCGCCGCATCCGCATGGCCGAGGAGGAAATGCCCGGCCTGATGCAGATCCGCGCCCGCTATGCCCCGCAGCAGCCGCTGAAAGGCGTGCGCCTGTCCGGCTCGCTGCACATGACCAAGGAAACCGCGGTGCTGATCGAGACGCTCGCCGCGCTGGGCGCCTCGGTGCGCTGGGCCTCGTGCAACATTTTCTCGACCCAGGACGATTGCGCCGCCGCGATCGCCGCCGCCGGCATCCCGGTGTTCGCCTGGAAGGGCGAGACGCTGGAGGAATACTGGCAGTGCACGCTGGACATGCTCACCCACCCCGGCATGCTCGGCCCCGAGCTGATCGTCGACGACGGCGGCGACGCCACCCTGCTGATCCACAAGGGCGTGGAGATGGAAGACGGCTCCGGCTGGGTCGACCAGCCCGGCGCCAACCACGAGGAACAGGTGATCAAGGACCTGCTCAAGGCCACCCGCAAGGAGCGCCCCGGCTTCTGGAAGAAGGTCGCGGCCGGCTGGAAGGGCGTGTCCGAGGAAACCACCACCGGCGTGCACCGCCTGTACCAGATGATGGAAGCGGGCAAGCTGCTGGTGCCGGCGATCAACGTCAACGACTCGGTGACCAAGAGCAAGTTCGACAACCTGTACGGCTGCCGCGAGTCGCTGGCCGACGGCATCAAGCGCGCCACCGACCTGATGGTCGCCGGCAAGGTGGCCGTGGTGTGCGGCTACGGCGACGTGGGCAAGGGCTGCGCGCACTCGCTGAAGGGCTTCGGCGCGCGCGTGATCGTCACCGAGATCGACCCGATCAACGCGCTGCAGGCCGCGATGGAAGGCTTCGAGGTCACCACCGTCGAGGACACCCTGGGCCGCGCCGACATCTACGTCACCACCACCGGCAACAAGGACATCATCACGCTGGAGCACATGGTGGCGATGAAGAACAACGCGCTGGTCTGCAACATCGGCCACTTCGACAACGAGATCCAGATGGATCGCCTGAACGCGGCCGAGGGCGTCACCCGCGAGAACATCAAGCCGCAGGTGGACCGCTATACCTTCGCGAAGTCGAAGCACAGCATCTACATGCTGGCCGAGGGCCGGCTGGTGAACCTGGGCTGCGCCCACGGCCACCCCAGCTTCGTGATGTCCAACAGCTTCAGCAACCAGACGCTGGCGCAGATCGACCTGTGGAAGAACAAGGACGTCTACGAGAAGACCGTCTACCGCCTGCCCAAGCAGCTCGACGAGGAAGTGGCCCGCCTGCACCTGGAGCAGATCGGCGTGAAGCTGACGAAGCTGACGCCGGAACAGGCCGCCTACATCGGCGTGCCGGTGGAAGGCCCGTACAAGCCGGACCACTACCGCTACTGATGAGCCATGCTCTCCGCCCTCTCCCCGCTGGGGAGAAGGGCCGCGCCCGCTTTCCGCCTTCTCCCCGGAGGGGAGAAGGATTCCAAACCGCAGCATTCGCTTTTCTCCTTCTCCCCATAGGGAGAAGGAATCTGCGGCTCAGACCGGCTCCAGCCAGCCCCACTGGTCGTTGGTCCTGCCGTTGAACAGGCCGAAGAACAGCTCCTGCAGCCGCCGCGTGACGCGGCCGGCGCTGCCGTTGCCCACCTGCTTGCCGTCGATCGAGCGGATCGGCGTGATCTCGGCGGCGGTGCCGCACATCAGCACCTCGTCGGCCAGGTACAGGTATTCGCGCGGCAGGTCGCGCTCGACCACCTCGATGCCGTCCTCGCGCGCCAGCGTCACCAGCGTGTTGCGGGTGATGCCGGTGAGGATGGAGGCGCTGGCCGGCGTGGTGTGCAATGCGCCGTCGAAGACCAGGAACAGGTTCTCGCCCGCGCCTTCGCTGAGCAGGCCGGTGGAGGCCAGCGCGATGCCTTCGCCGAAGCCGAGCCGGCGCGCCTCGCGCGCGATCAGCTGGCCGGACAGGTAGTTGCCGCCCGCCTTGGCGCCGGCGGGGATGGTGTTCGGCGCGAAGCGCTGCCAGCTCGACACGCAGGCGGTGATGCCCTGCTCCAGCGCCTCCGGCCCGAGGTACGGCCCCATCGGCCACGCCGCCACGGCCACGTCGATCGGCGTCTCGGCGGACAACCCGAAGCCGCCCAGGCCGCGGTACGCCACCGGCCGCAGGTAGGCGGCGGTCAGGCCGTTCTTCTTCACCACCTCGCGGCAGGCGGCGGCCAGCTCGTCCTGCGTGTACGGCAGCTGCATGTCGTAGATCTTGGCCGACAGGTACAGCCGCTTCAGGTGGTCGGTGAGCCGGAAGATCGCCGCGCCGTCCGGCGTGGCGTAGCTGCGGATGCCCTCGAACACCGAGGAACCGTAGTGCAGCGCATGCGCCATCACGTGGGTGGTGGCTTCGGCCCAGGGCTTGATCGCGCCGTTCTGCCAGATCCATTCGGGGTACTGCTGCGCCATGTCGGTTCTCCGGTGGGGACCGCCCATGATACCGCGCCGGCCGCCGTGGCTCAGCCGGACGGCTCCAGCCACAGGCAGCCGGCGCGCGGCCGCACCTCGAAGCGGCTCTGGCGCGGCGCGCCGGAGCCGTCGTCCGCAGCGGTGCTCAGCACGAGTTCGATGGGCACGGGCGCGGCGTCCGGCGCGGTGGCGGACGTCGCCGGAGCATCGTCGCCGTCCGCGTCGCCGGTCCCGGCCAGGTGGATGCCGAGCAGCGGCTGGCGCATCAGTCGCGCCAATGCCCGGATATCCGCCACCACCGCATGGCTGCCGTAGCCGCGCCACAGCATCAGGCCGGCCAGCCGGTTCGGGTCGTGCGCGGCGAAGGCGTCGACCACGGCTTGCTTCAAGGCCTGCGGGGTGGCGGCGCACAGCGTGGCAGGCGGTGCCGGCGCGACCGCGTCCGGCGGCGACGGTGATGGCGCGGCGGTTACCGGCGTCGCGTGCAACGCGGCGCAGGGTCGGTCGGTGAATACCGGGATGCCGTCCGCGCCCATGCAGCGATGGATGGCCTCCTGTCCCGACAGGGAGCCGGCCGGCAGCAACAACAGCAGCACCAGGGCGAACGGACGCATCGGGCAAGCATAGCCGGCACCCGCCGCGGCTTCCGCGACGGGCGCCCGCATCCGGCCGGGCTCAGGTCAGCCGTTCCAGCACCGCCAGCGTGGCCCGGGCGCGGTTGAGCGTGTAGAAGTGCAGCCCGGGCGCGCCGCCGTCCAGCAGGCGGCGGCACAGCTGCGCCACCACTTCGGCGCCCAGGTCGCGGATCGAACCGGCGTCGTCGCCATGCGCCTGCATGCGCTTGGCGATCCAGCGCGGGATCTCCGCGCCGCAGGCGTCGGAGAAGCGCTTGAGCTGGCTGTAGTTGGAGATCGGCATGATGCCCGGCACGATCGGCACCGCCACGCCCAGCCGCTGCGCATCCTCGACGAAGCGGAAATAGGCGTCGGGGTTGAAGAAGTACTGCGTGATCGCGCCGTTGGCGCCCGCCGCAACCTTGGCCTTGAAGTGGCGCAGGTCGGCCAGCGCGTCCTCGGCCTGCGGGTGGATCTCCGGGTAGGCCGCCACCTCGACGTGGAAGTGGTCGCCCGAATGCTCGCGGATGAAGCGCACCAGTTCGGCGGCGTAGCGGAAGTCGCCCGGCGTGGCCATGCCCGAGGGCAGGTCGCCGCGCAGCGCCACGATGCGCCGGTAGCCGGCGTCGCGGTATTCGTCCAGCAGCGCGGCGATCTCGGCGCGGCTGCCGCCCATGCACGACAGGTGCGGCGCCACGTGGAAGCCGTGCCGCTGGTGCAGCCGGCGTACCGTGTCGGCGGTATAGCTGAGCGTGGAGCCGCCCGCGCCGAAGGTCACCGACACGTATTCCGGCGCGGCGCCCTTCAACGCTTCGGCGGCGCGGTCGAGCTGGGCGCGTTGTTCGTCGGTCTTGGGCGGGAAGAACTCGAAGCTGATCGACGGCATCGCTGGGGTCCGGTGGTCGTTGCGCGCAGTATATATCTCTTGTTCGCGATGGAGCGATATCTACGTTATGACGATCCGCCATGCCGCAGCCGGGCCATGACTTCCGGCACCCGCGGGCTGACATCGCGGCGAAGGGTCTGTCATCATCGGGTGTTTGCGCCGCATGAAGCCGGCCACTCGCCACACGGGAGCCCTCATGTCTCATTCCAGCTCGATCCGCCGCGACGTCGGCCCCTTCGCCCTGATGCTCACCGGCCTCGGCTCCATCATCGGCTCCGGCTGGCTGTTCGGCGCCTGGAACGCCGCCAAGCTGGCCGGCCCCGGCGCGATCTGGGCCTGGGTGCTGGGCGCGGCGGTGATCATGGTGATCGCGCTCACCTATGCCGAACTCGGGGCGATGTTCCCCGAATCGGGCGGCATGGTGCGCTATGGCCACTACTCGCACGGCTCGCTGGTGGGCTTCATCGCGGCCTGGGCGAACTGGATCGCCATCGTCTCGGTGATCCCGGTCGAAGCCGAGGCCTCGGTGCAATACATGGCCGGCTGGAAATGGCAGTGGGCGCAGGATCTGTACCACGTCACCCACGGCCACGGCGAGCTGGCGCCCACCGGCCTGGCGATCGCGGCCGTGCTGGTGATCATCTACTTCCTGCTGAACTTCTGGAGCGTGAAGCTGTTCGCGCGCTCCAACACCGCCATCACCGTGTTCAAGCTGGTCGTGCCCGCCGCCACCGGCCTGGCGCTGATCGCCAGCGGCTTCCACGAGGCCAACCTGTCGGTAGGCATCCACGGCGACGCGCACGTGAACGACTTCGCGGCCATCCTCACCGCCGTGGCTACCGCGGGCATCGTGTTCAGCTTCAACGGCTTCCAGAGCCCGGTGAACCTGGCCGGCGAGGCGCACAATCCGGGCAAGAGCATCCCCTTCGCGGTGATCGGCTCGATCGTGCTGGCTGCCGTGGTGTACCTGATCCTGCAGGTCGCCTACCTCGGCGCGGTGCCGCCGGACCTGCTGGCGAAGGCGGGCTGGCACGGCATCGATTTCAGTTCGCCGTTCGCCGAGCTGGCGGTGATCGTCAACCTGAACTGGCTGGCCTTGCTGCTGTATGCCGATGCCTTCGTCAGCCCCAGCGGCACCGGCATGACCTACACCGCCACCACCGCGCGCATGATCTACGGCATGGAGCGCAACGGCACGCTACCGAAGGTGTTCGGCCGCATCCACCCGAAGTGGGGCGTGCCGCGCCCGGCGATGTGGCTGAACCTGGTGGTGGCCTTCATCTTCCTGTTCTGCTTCCGCGGCTGGGGCACCTTGGCGGCGGTGATCTCGGTGGCTACGGTGATCTCCTACCTCACCGGCCCGGTCAGCGTGATGACCCTGCGCCGCACCGCCCCCGAGCTGCACCGCCCGCTGCGCCTGGTCGGCCTGCCGGTGATCGCCGGCATCGCCTTCATCATGGCCACCGAGCTGCTGTACTGGGCGCGCTGGCCGCTCACCGGCGAGATCATCCTGCTGATGGTGGTGGCCCTGCCGGTGTACCTGTACTACCAGGCCAAGGGCGGCTGGCACGACTTCGGCCGCCAGATGAAGGGCGCCTGGTGGCTGATCTGCTACCTGCCCACGCTGGCCGTGGTCTCCTGGCTGGGCAGCAGCACCTTCGGCGGCAAGGGCTACCTGCCCTACGGCTGGGACCTGGTCGTGGTGGCGGTGATCGGCCTGTTCTACTACGTGTGGGGCGTGCGCGCCGGCTGGCGCACGCCGTCGGTGGAAGCGGCCCGGCTGGAAGCGCATACCGCCCCGGACGCGCCGCTGGTGCCGCCGGACGAGGAAGAAGCCGAGCGCGTCACCGGCCACTGATTCCGCTTCCCGCTTGACTGGAACAGCGCGCGGCCCACGTGCCGCGCGCTTTCTTTTTTCCGGAGCCCGAAACCGGCCGACGCGGCTCAGCCCAGCGCCAGCACGTCGCCCAGCAGCGCCTGCGCGGTGACCTCCGGTCCCGCGCCCGGCCCCTGGATCACCAGCGGCTGCGTGTGGTAGCGCGTGGTGGTGAGCGCGAACTGGTTGTCGGTGCCGTACAGCCGCGCGGCCGGATGCGTGGGCGGCACCTCGACCAGGCCCACGCGCGCATGGCCGCGCTGGTTCAGCCGCGCCAGGTAGCGCAGCACGTGGCCGCGCGAGGCGGCCTCGGCGTGGCGAGCGGCGAGCGGCGCATCCAACTCGTCGAGCCGCGCCAGGAAGTCGTCCGTGTCCAGCGCGCGCAGCGGTTCAGGCACGAGGCTTTCCACCTCCACCTCGTCCCAGCCCAGCGCAAAGCCGGCATTGCGGGCCAGGATCAGCAGCTTGCGCGCCACGTCCTCGCCGGACAGGTCGCTGCGCGGGTCGGGCTCGGTATAGCCCAGCCGGCGCGCCTCGCCCAGCAGCGCCGAGAACGGCCGGCTGCCGTCGTACTGGTTGAACAGGTAGGACAGCGAACCGGAGAACACGCCTTCCAGCGTGAGCAGCCCGTCGCCGCAGTCACGCAGGCGGCGCAGCGTGGACAGCACCGGCAGGCCGGCGCCCACGGTGGCGGCGTCGCCGTAGCGTGCGCCGCGCGCCAGCGCCGCCTGCAGCGCGCGCCAGCCGGCCAGGTCGCCGCCGCCGAGCGACTTGTTCGCGGTGACCACGTGGTAGCCGCGCGCCAGCCATTCCGCGTGGCGCGACGCCAGCTCGGCGCTGGCGGTGGCGTCGACGACCACCTTGGTCCCCGCACCGCTGTCGTCGAGCGCGGCAAGCAGCCGGGCGTCGTCGCGCGCATCGCCGTCGCGCTTCAGCTGTTCGCGCAGGCCGCGCTCGGCCAGCCTCGACGGATCGGTCTGCTGGCGCTGCGAATTGGCGGCGCCGACCAGCCGCAACGCGGACGCGGCCGGCGTGTTGAGCAGCTTGAGGAAGGCGCCGCCCACCACGCCCGTACCCAGCAGCACGACGGCGGGCGCCCGCGGCTGCAGCGCGGGCGCGGCGCGTTCGGCCAGCACCGCGCTCACGCGCTGGCCCTGCGTTTGGAGGCATCCACTGCCTCGGCGCGCCGCAGTGCGGCGTCGAGATCGCGCAGCAGGTCGTCGCCATCCTCGATGCCCGTCGACAGCCGCAGCAGCGTGTCGGCGATGCCCGCCTGGCGACGCGCCTCCGGCGCCATCGCCGCGTGGGTCATCGTGGCCGGGTGCGCGACCAGGCTCTCCACCCCGCCCAGCGATTCGGCCAGCGAGAAATAACGCAGGCCTTCGACGAAGGCTTCGATCTGCGCCGTTCCGCCGTCCAGCTCGAAGCTGAGCATGGCGCCGAAGCCCTGCTGCTGGCGCGCCGCGAGCGCGTGCCCGGGGTGGTATTCCAGCCCGGGGTAGTACACCTTGCGCACGGCCGCGTGGCCGTCAAGGTGGCTGGCGATGCGCACCGCGTTCTCCTGGTGCTGGCGCAGCCGCACGCTTAGCGTGCGCAGGCCGCGCAGGGTGAGGAAGCTGTCGAACGGCGCGCCGGTGAGGCCGTTGCAGTTGCCCCACCACTTCAGCTGTTCGGCTACCGCCGCGTCGCGCGCCACCACGGCGCCGCCCACCACGTCGCTGTGGCCGTTGATGTACTTCGTGGTCGAGTGCACCACCACGTCGGCGCCGAGCGCCAGTGGCTGCTGCAGCGCAGGCGACAGGAAGGTGTTGTCCACCACCAGCAGCGCGCCCACCGCGTGCGCGGCCTGCGCCACGTGGCGGATGTCGGTGATGCGCAGCAGCGGGTTGGACGGCGTCTCCACCCACACCAGCGCGGGCTTGCCGGCCAGGCCCGCGGCCAGCGCGGCCGGGTCGGTGAGGTCGGCGAACTGCACGCGGAAGCGGCCCTTCTTCGCCCAGGCGTCGAGCAGGCGCCAGGTGCCGCCATAGCAGTCGTGCGCGGCCAGCACCGTGGCGCCGGCGGGCACCAGTTCCAGCGCCAGCGCCACCGCCGCCATGCCACTGGCGGTGACCACCGCGCCCACGCCCTGTTCCAGCTCGGCCAGCGCCTCGGCCAGCAGGTCGCGGGTGGGATTGCCGCTGCGCGAATAATCGTACGGGCGCTTGCGGCCGAAGCCCTCGAAGCTGTAGTTGGTGGACAGGTGCAGCGGCGGCACCACGGCGCCGTGCTGGGTATCGGATTCGATGCCGGCGCGCACCGCACGGGTGGCGGCGGCGGGCTCGAAGGTCTCGGCGCTCATGGTCACACTCCGCAACAACAGGGGATGGCCTGGCGCAGCAGCGGCGCCAGCTTGCCGGTTTCTTTCAGGAAGGCGTCGTGGCCGTAGGGCGAGTCGACCACTTCCAGCGTGGCCGGGCCGCGCAGGCGGCGCTGCAGCTCGCACAGGTCGGCCAGCGGCACCAGCCGGTCGGAGGGAAAGCCGATCAGCGTGGCCGGCGCCTGCACCGCCTCCGGGGCCACGTCGTGCAGGTCGATCGATTCGGACAGGGCCAGGAAACGCTGCACGTCGAAGCGCTCGACGAAGCGGCGCCCGGCGCTCTCCAGGTAGTCCTCCACCGGAAAACGGAAGCGCCCGTCGCGGTACTCCGCCTCGCCGCCGAAGCGGCGCGAGAACTCCTCACCGCCGCGGTAGGTGGTCATCGCCAGCTGCCGCGCCAGGGCCAGCGCCTCGTCCGTGCGGCCGGCGGCCAGGCCCAGGCGTACGATCTGGCGCTGGATCGAGCGCTGCGCGGTGGACAGCGGATGCGAACGATGCGCGCCAGCCAGCAGCACCAGCCGATCCAGCCGGTGGGGATGGCGTGCCGCGAAGGCCAGTCCCGCCATGGCGCCGTACGACGAGCCCACGAAGGCCGCCACGCGGCCGATGCCCAGCGCGTCGACCAGCGCGGCCAGCGCATCGGCCTGGTCCTCGCTGGACACCGCCGCCGCATCGGCGCCCAGCTCGGTCGGCGTGAGCCAGTCGATGCTCAGCACGCGGCAGCTGGACAGGTCGATGGCGCGCCCTTCGCCGGCCAGTTCCGACCACCAGCCGGCACGGCCCTCGCCCCCCGTCACGTCACGGTCGGCCGAGATGCCGCCCTGCACGATCACGGTGGGCGCGTCGGGCGCGCCGCTCCACAGGTAGCGCACCTCCACTTCGCGGCCGCCTTGCCCGTAGCGTGGCGTCAGCGATACGCGCCGGCTGCTGCGCTGGACCGTCAGGGTAGTGCGTGGGTGCAGGGCGACGACCACGGCAGTGGGCCGGTCGTCGGAATCTGTGGTTTTGGCGGTCGAAGCGGGCATCGCGGTTCTCCGTGGATCGCATCGACCCTGCGGAGAACTGGCGGAAGATCCGTCGTCGAACCGGTCGCTGTCGCGACGTTCGACGACTTCCCATCTACCGGCCGACGCCTTCAGCGCCCCCGCAGGAGTTGGCACCGTCGCAGGCTTGCCTGCAGGTTGCCCCGGCTTCAAAGGGCCTGTCCCTCAGCCGGTCTCGATGAGTGGTGCAGACTCTAGTCGCCAGGACCCCTCATGTCAATGGACGTTTAGACGTCTAAACGTCCGTAAGTCCGCTTATTTCATGGTGTCGCACGCATATGTGGATTCGCCATATGCGGGACGTCGCGTGCGGACGCCGCCTGATGGCACTCTGGATGGACGCCCGTGCTGACGGGCGCCAGCCTGTTCAGCGGACTTCTGCATGAGTATCCACCCCGACCTTTCCTCCGCCGTCGGCGGCACGCCACTGTTGCGCCTGCGGCACGCTTCCCGCCTCACCGGCTGCGACATCCTCGCCAAGGCGGAATTCCTCAACCCCGGCGGCTCGATCAAGGACCGTACCGCGCTCGGACTGCTGCTGGACGCCGAGCGCAGCGGCGAACTGCGCCGAGGCGGCACCATCGTCGAGGGCACCGCCGGCAATACCGGCATCGGTCTGGCTCTGATCGGAGCCAGCCGCGGCTATCAGAGCGTGATCTTCATGCCCGACACGCAGAGCCGCGAGAAGATCGACGCCCTGCGCGTGGCCGGCGCCGAGGTGCGACTGGTACCGGCCGTGCCGTTCAAGGACCCGCGGCACTACGTGCACATCGCCCGTGCGCACGCCGGGCAACTGAACGCCACCGCCGCCGGCAGCGCCTGGTTCGCCAACCAGTTCGACAACACGGCCAACCGCGACTGGCACGAGAACACCACCGGGCCCGAGATCTGGGCGCAGGCCGGCGGCAAGGTGGACGGTTTCGTCTGCGCAGCCGGCACCGGAGGCACCCTGGCCGGTATCGGCCGCGCGCTGAAGGCGCGCAATCCGGCGGTGAAGATCGCCCTGTCCGATCCTGCCGGTTCCGCCCTGGCGAATTACATCAACCGCGGCGAATTGCTTGCCGAAGGCGGTTCGATCAGCGAGGGCATCGGCTCCAGCCGGGTCACCGAGAACTTCCGCGACGCTCCGGTCGACCTGGCCTGGTCGATCCCGGACCAGGAATCCGTTCCGTTGCTGCACCAGTTGCTGCATGAGGAAGGCTGGTGCGTGGGGGGATCGAGCGGAGTGAACCTGGCCGGCGCGATCCGCCTCGCCCGCGAACTCGGCCCCGGCCACACCATCGTGACCATCCTCGCCGACGCCGGCACGCGCTACCAGGCCAAGCTGTTCAATCCCGCCTTCCTGCGCGACAAGGGCATACCCGTGCCCGAATGGCTGGACCAGGCCTTTCCGGGTTGATGGCAACCGCCGGGGCGTACCCCGCGGTAGCATCGTGGATCCAATGGAGGCGAAAACCTCCGGCTGGAAATGCATGGCAAGCAACAAACGGAGCCAGCCCCTGGCCCACGCGCGGCGTACTGCGCGAGGCGCGCCAGATCCATGCCACCCCGCCGCAGGCACCCGCCTGCAAACGTCGGCAGCCGCTCCGATTGCCCGAAGTGACGATGATACGGGAAGGGTGAGCGAGAGGCCGCAGGTGCGGCGAGGTTGCGCGATGGCGGGAGGCGGCTGTTTGGCCGCGACCGATCGTCGCCGCTCCGCCGGATGCGAGCAAAGAAAACCCCCTGCGCCGTGAGGCGAGGGGGTTTCAAGGAATAAATCCCTGGCGGTGACCTACTCTTGCATGCGAGTGCACACTACCATCGGCGCGGCTGCGTTTCACTTCCGAGTTCGGGATGGGATCGGGTGGGACCACAGCGCTATGGCCGCCAGGGAAGGGGTGGGGTCAGCGCTGGAAGCGCCGGACCCGCAAAGGGGTAAACGAGTGACAAGCGAGTTGGAACGTTGAACCGGGATGCTTCATCGAAGCGGGTCGTGGCTCTTTTGAGGAGTCCGGCCACGGAAGGCCGGGATCGTCGCAGAGGGACCTGCACATGCGAAGCGTCTTGGGGTTATATGGTCAAGCCGCACGGCGCATTAGTACGCGTAAGCTCAATGCATTGCTGCACGT
>NZ_JASERU010000011.1 GCF_030504985.1 Fulvimonas sp. R45 | reverse complement strand
TACCACGCCTTGAGCACCTTGATGCCGTTGGCCCGGAGGGTCCACTCCTCCGCTCGCTCCGGTCGGAGCGTAGGGGGAGGCGTCCATACCATCTGTTCAGGCTCTCAGGCTTCCGCCAGGGCGCCGTCGCCGCCGTCGGCGACCACGCGGTTGCGTCCGCCGCGCTTGGCCCGGTACAGCGCGGCGTCGGCCTCCCGACACAGGCGTTGCAGGCCGTAGCCTAAGATGTCGGTGCAGGCCAGCCCCACGCTGGCCGAATACGCGACGACGAAGCCCTCGCTCTGCAGCGGCGAGGCGTCGATCGCCGCGCGGATGCGGTTCGCCACCGTCCGCCCCCGCTCGCGCGGGCAATCGGCCAGCAGGATGCCGAACTCCTCGCCGCCCAGGCGGCCGAACAGGTCGGCCGGGCGCAGCTGCTGCCGGCACAGCGCCACGGCATGCCGCAGCACCGCGTCGCCGGTGGCGTGGCCGTGGGTGTCGTTGATGCGCTTGAAATGGTCCAGGTCGATGAACATCAGGCAGGCCACGCCCTGCCGCTTCTCCAGCAGGCGCAGCACGCGCTCGGCCTCGCCCATGAAATACTGGCGGTTGCAGATCGCCGTGAGGCCGTCCTGGCAGGACAGCTTCTTGAAGCGCAGCTGCGAGCGCTTCAGCCGCAGCAGCCAGAACACCACCGACGCCAGCGCCAGCAGCAGCAACACGATGTACAGGCGGCCGGTTTCCACCGCCTTGGCGTTCAGCGCCTGCTGCAGGCGCAGGATCTTGTTCTGCCGGCTCAGCTTCTCCGTCTCGAGCTTTTGCGCCAGCAGGTGCTGCTGGGCCGTCTCGTAGGCCAGCGCCCGCGCGCTGACGTCGTTGAGGTAGCCCTTGTCCTGGGCTGCGTAGTGTTCGTAGTAGTTCAACGCCGCCGCGGCGTGCCCTTGCCGCTTTTCGATCTGATAGAGCACCTCGTAGGCCTGCATCAATCGTTCGTTGACGTCCTCGGGGTGACCCATCGCCACCGCGGCGAGGGCGGCCTGTTTGGCTTCGCCGTCGCGCCCCAGCTTCGCATAGGCCTGCGCGCGCTTTACCTGCGCCGACAACACATGCGGGTAATAGCGGTTGATGCGGATATCGGGGGAAACCTGATCAAGCAGGGCCAATGCCTTTTCAGGTCGCCCCTCTCTCAGGTAGAGGCTGTCCAACACCAGCCAAAGGGCATCGGCGTAAATCGGCTGCTTGGCAGTCTCGCAGACGTCGATAGCGCGCCGCAGTTCCGGGCTGCTGGATGAGAGTCGCTTGCCGTTGAACAATGCCGCGGCTTGCAGGTAGTAGGGACGGCAAAGCGTTTCTCCCGCAGGAATGGAACTCTCCATCATGCGCGCATACTGAATCGCGAGACGGGCCTGACCAGCGAAGTCCAGCATCTGCGACAGGTTCATCAACAGCATGAACCGGGCTTGCGGGTCCTTGACCTGCGGCAAATCCATCGTCAGGCGATTCGCCAGCGCGTAGGCCTCTTCGTAACGCCGGCTGGCTGCCAGGTTGCTCAAGAGCAGCGCCGAGGCCTTGATGGCCAGCGTCTTATCGCCTGACGTGTCGATGATCTCGCGAAGCTGGAATTGCGATCTGGCGTAGTTCCCCTCATACATGGTCTCCCAGGCTTCGAGGTAACGCAGATGCCATTGCTCACTTGTGGTCAAAGGCAAAGCCCCCCGCCGGATCTCCTTCAGCATTTGAAGGAATCGCGGATGGTCTGCGGTACTCAGGCTCTCCGCCTGGCTCAAAAACCGGGCCGGGTCTTCGGTGGGAACCGGAGCGGCATGGGCCCGCACTAGCGCGCACCACCCTATGGCCATCACGACAGGCCATATGCAGATACGGCTCAGCGGGCCGGACATATCCGTCGTCTATTTTTCGGGGGCTGGTTCGTTGCCCTCTTCTTCTTCCTCTTCCTCTTCGTGTGCCGGGCTCTGCACCGACTCGGGCACTTGATTTGCCTTGTTCCCGAACTCCGTCGACAGCATGGCGCTGTCGCCGGAGGCCACCGCCGCCTTGAGCGCCGCTGAGGCTTGCGCCCGTTCCAGCATGTCGCCCAGTTCCCCAGCCGAAGCGTGCCGCAGCGTGGCGTCACTGCCGATGGTTTCCAGCAGATCGATGGTGTCTGCCATGGTCTTTCCCCCGTTCCCGTGATGGTCGTGCAACGTTGCCGGGCACCGGCCATACCGGTGTCCGTCATTCAAGCCAGTGCGGACTGCTTTCCCCAAAGAGGCACTGCCAATGGCACATTATGTCGACTGATTCACATTTTGGCATGTGCCTCCAGCCGGTCCAACGCGTCCAACCGGTCCAGGATGGCCTGGTTCAGCCGCATGGGCTCGGCTGGCGGCAGCACCACCGTTTCCTCGGCGGTCAGCGCCACTTGCGGCAGGTCGCGCAGGGCGATGCGCCGGATGCGCGGCGGCTGGATCGGCAAGGTGGCGCCCCGGTAGATGAGGACCTCGTGGTCCAGCGGGTAGTCCTCGGCGAGCAGGTCCACCAGCACCTGCCGGTAGGCCGGCCCGGTCCGGAAGCGCCCCAGCGAGCGGTCGCCCACCAGCCCCACCTGCCACAGCACCAGGTAGCCGGTGTTCTCGATGCGCCGCCGGTAGAACAGCAGCTGGCTGGCCTCGAAATGCTGGCAGCCATAGCGGCCGGGATCGATGCCCAGGTCGGCGTAGAGGCAGTCCTCGGCGGAGATGCCCGGTTCCATGTGCGCCTGGAAGCCTTCCGCCCGGGCGGCCTCGATGGCCTTGTGCGGCGACCAGGCGAAGATGCCCGGGTGGCCGTAGAACACCCCGCAGACGCGCTTGCCGGCGCGCACCTCGGCCATCATCAGCCCGACCCACTGGCGGTAGGTCTTCAGCCGCGACTTGCCCTCCGCGTAGTAGGGCTGGAGGCTGCGCACGTCCGGGTGCATGCGGCCCAGCCACACTTCCACGATGGCGTCGGAAAGCCCGGCGAACACCACGTCCGCCTGTTCGATATGGCTGCGCGCCAGCGGCGTGAGGTGGGAGCCCAGGGTCATGCCCAGGCCCACGCAGGCCAGGCTGCCGCGGCGGGCCTCGTTCGGGGGCGTGGAAATGGGCATCGTCATCGCCCGATGGTAGGGCAAAACGCCGCCGCCGCGCCCGACCGGGCGCGACGGCGGCCGAGGTTCAGCGCACCGGCTTCACGTAGGTGTCGAACAGCTCGTCGATGCGGCGGTACTCGTCGTACCAGTCGTCGGCGTGCTCGAAGCCGTGGCGTTCCAGCGGGTACAGCGAGATCCAGAAGTTCTTCTTGTGCAGCTCGACGAAGCGCTGGTACAGGCGGATCGAGTCGCTGGCCATCACGTTGTCGTCGATCAGGCCGTGCTCGATCAGCAGCGGGTCGCGCAGGTTGGCCGCGTACTCGATCGGCGAGCTGGCCTGGTACGCCTCGGGGTCGAGCTGCGGGTCGTTGAGGATGTTCGAGGTGTACTCGTGGTTGTAGGTGGTCCAGTCGGCGGGCGCGCGCAGCGCGGCGCCGGCGGCGAACTCGCCCGGGGCGCGCAGCAGGGCCATCTCGGTCATGAAGCCGCCGTAGCTGCCTCCGTACACGCCGACGCGCTTCGGGTCGACGCCGTGGTGCTTCACCAGCCACGCCTTGCCGTCGAGCAGGTCTTCCAGTTCCGGGTGGCCCATCCGGCGGTAGATGGCGTCGCGCCAGTCGCGGCCGTAGCCGGCGGAGCCGCGGTAGTCCATGTCCAGCACCACGTAGCCCTGCTGCACCAGCAGGTTGTGGAACAGCTGCTCGTGCACGTAGTAGGTGGCCTGCTTCGACACGTCCTGCAGGTAGCCGGCGCCGTGCACGAAGATCACCGCGGGGCGCGAGGCGGGCGCGTCGGTCTCGTCGGCCGGGCCGTAGTACTTGGCGTAGACCACGCCGGCGCCGTGCGAGGACGGTACCGCGACGAACCGCGGCTGGATCCAGTGGCGCGCGGTGAAGGCGGGCTTCATGGTGTCGGTCAGCTCGCGCGGCGCGCCGCCGGCGGCCGGCTGCGCCGCCAGCTGGCTGAACAGGTACGGCGCCGAGTGCAGCACGGCGAGTTGCGCGCCGTCGGGCGACAGCGCGAAGCCGTCCACGCCCTCGTATTGCGTGACCCGGCTCAATGCCCCGCCGCTCGAGGGCACGCGGTAGACGTCGTAGCTGTACGGCGCCGTCTTGTTCGCCAGCAGGTAGAACCAGCGGCCGTCCGGGCTGAGCTGCGGCTGGCTCACCTCGAACGTGCCGTTGCCGGTGAGCGCCTTCGCCTTGCCGTCCAGCGGCTTGGCGTAGAGCCGCGACCAGCCGCTGGCCTCGCTGAGGTACCACAGCGTGCGGCCGTCCTTCAGCCAGCCGAAGTCGTTGAAGCTCCAGTTGATCCAGGCGTCGTCGTGCAGGCGGTCCTGCGGCACCAGCGTGTGCGAGGCGAAGTCGACGGTGGCGATCCAGCGGTCCTTGTTGTCGATCGCGCGCAACTGCACGGCGGCCTCGCGGCCGTCCGCGCTCCACGCGATGCCGCCACCGCTGCCTTCGTTGGCGATGGTGACCGGGCGCACGTCCGGCGCCTTCAGCGCCTTGGCCTCGTCGCCGTGGCCGGCCTTCTCCAGCGCGGCCACGGTGCGCGCCCGGATCGCCTTCAGCGGGTCGTCCTTGATCCCGGGCAGGCCGTCGGTCGACAGCGGCCAGGTCTTGTGCGCGGCGAGGTCGAGCAGCAGCAGCGACTGCGGCGCCGGATCCTTGCGGCCGACGTAAGTGCGCGCCTTCTCCGCCTCGGTGTAGCCGGAATCGGTGACGTAGTGGATCACCTCGGGCGCCTTGCCGTCGTCGCTGCCGGCGGGCCGCGTGATCACCAGCATCCAGCGGCCGTCGGGCGACAGCTCGGTATCCAGCGGCACGATCTTGTCGCCCAGCCAGAACGGCCGCGGTGCGCGGCTGGCGTCGGCGGCGTCCAGCGCCCGGCGCGCGGCGACGCGCGCGTCCTTGTCGGCCTTGATCTCGCGCAGGGTCTTGAACAGGCGCAGCTGCTCGCGTTCCAGCGCGCCGGGCGGCTTCGCCTGCGGGTCGTCGGCGAACTTCAGCACCGCTGCCGGCGCGGTGACGCCGCTGGCGAGGTCGTAGACGTACCAGTCGTTGCCGTCGCGGAACTGCAGCGCGCGGCCGTCGGCGGAGAACTGCGGCGCGGATTCCTCCTGCGGCGTGCGCGTGACCTGCACGCGGCGGCCGCTGGCCAGGTCGACCAGGAACACGTCGCCGTGCAGCACGAAGGCGGCATGAGCGTGGGCGCGGTCGTATACCGCGGGGCCGTCGGCCTGCGCCATCGCGGCGGGGTCGAGCTTCGTCGCGGCACCGCCGGCCGGGTCGACGCGGTACAGGTCGCGCACTGGGCTGCCGTCCCGCTTCACGCGGTAGTAGAGGCTGCGGCCGTCCACGCTCCAGTACGGGCTTTCCACCGGCTGGCCGATCCAGTCCGGGCTGGCCATGATGGTGTCCAGGTCCAGCGGGCCGGACGCCGGCGCCGTGTCCGCCACCGCGGCGGCGGGCAGCACGGCGAAGGCGGCCAGGCCGGCAAGCAGCAATCGGCGCATGGGGCTACTCCAGTCGAAAACGGGGCAGCATAACCAAGCGGGGCAGGCAGGCAAGCGCCAACAGTCGCCTTTCCCGCCGCGCACGCGGCGCGCTACCCTCGCAAACCGCCCGTTCCACGCCGGAGTGCCCCATGCCGCGTCTGCGCCACCTGCCCCTGCTCGCCCTGGCCGTCTGCTTCGCGGCACCGGCGCGGCAGGCGCCCAAGCCGCCGGCCACGCCGCGGCACGACGCCTCCAGCGTGATCCACGGCGTCACCGTGCCCGACCCGTACCGCTGGCTGGAAAACCCCGGCGATCCTGCCGTGCAGGCCTGGATCAAGGCGCAGAACGCGTATACCGAAAGCGTGCTGGCAGCGATGCCCGACGGCAAGGCGATGACTGCGCGCGTGCGGCAACTGGCGATCACCTCCACCACCCGCTCCGGCCCGCTGCTGGCCGGCGGCACGCTGTTCTACCTGCAGGAAACCCCGCCGCAGCCGCAACCGCAGCTGATCGCGCAGCCCTGGCCCGACGGCCAGCCGCGCGTGCTGGTGGACCTCAACGCGAACGGCGGCATCACCGCGATCACCGGCTACTGGCCCTCGCCCAGCGGCCGCTACCTCGCCTACGGCACCGCCGAGGGCGGCAGCGAGCTGACCACGCTCCACGTGCTCGACGTGCAGAGCGGCAAGACCCTGCCCGACGCGCTGCCCTGGGCCGGCGGCGGCACCACGCCGCAGGGCGTGGCCTGGGACGCCGACGAGCACGGCTTCACCTACGTGCGCTTCCCGCCGCCGCCCGCGGGGCAGGCGGTGGTGCAATTCCACGCCGCGCTGGTGCACCACGTGCTCGGCGACCCCGCCACGGCCGATGCGGTGGTGTTCGGCAAGGACTACTCCAAGGTGGCCGAGTACCGCCTGCTGGCCTCGCCCGGCGCGAAGCGGCTGGCGGTGCTGGCCAATGCCGGCGACGGCGGCCCGGCCGAGGTCTGGCTGCGCGACGGCGCCGACTGGAAGAAGGTGCTGGGCGGGGACGCGAACGTGCGCACCGCCGCCTGGGTCGGCGACCGGCTGGTGGTGGCCAGCTTCGCCGGCGCGCCGCGCGGCCGCCTGCTGGCCGTGGACGCGGACGGCAAGGCCACGCCGTTGCTGGACCAGCGCAACGGCGCCGTGCAGGACATCGCGCCGGTGGCCGACGGCTTCCTGGTGGTGCGCAGCTGGGGCCCGGACTGGTGGGTGGAGCAGTACGACGACGGCGGCCGGCTGGTGCGCCGGCTCGACCTCCCCGCGCACGACATCGGCATCGGCGGCATCGCCGCCGAGCACGGCCAACCGCGGGCGCTGATCGCCTACGGCGGCTGGACGCTGCCCTCGCGCTGGGCCGAGTACGACGCCGCCAGCGGCACGCTGAAGACCGTGTTCGAGGTGAAGCCCGCCGCCGACTACTCGAAGGTGCGCAGCTACCGCATCGACGGCCTGTCCAGGGACGGCACCCGCGTCCCGGTCACCGTGCTGGCGATGCAGGACGTGGCGCCGAACGGCCGCCGCCCCGCCATCCTCTACGGCTATGGCGGCTTCGACATCCCCACCGCGCCGCACTTCGTCGGCCCGGAGCTGGCCTGGCTGGAGCGCGGTGGCGTGCTGGCCTTCGCCAACATCCGCGGCGGCAACGAGAACGGCCAGCAATGGCACGCGCAGGGCCAGAAGCTCGACAAGCAGAACGTGTTCGACGACTTCCACGCCGCCGCGCTGGCCCTGCTCGCCGCGCGCTGGACCGACCGCGCGCACCTCGGCATCCTCGGCGGCAGCAACGGCGGCCTGCTGATGGGCGCCTCGCTGGTGCAGCACCCCGGCGACTACCGCGCGGTGGTCTCGATGGTGGGCATCTACGACATGCTGCGCCACGAGACCGAGTTCGCCAACGGCGCCTACAACATCCCCGAGTACGGCAGCATCGACGACCCCGCCCAGTTCAAGGCCACGCTGGCGTATTCGCCGCTGCAGAACGTGAAGCCGCATGTCGCCTACCCGGCGGTGCTGATGACCACCGGCGCCAACGACCCGCGCGTGGCGCCGTGGCAGTCGCGCAAGTTCGCCGCCGCGCTGCAGGCCGCCACGACGTCGCGGCAACCGGTGCTGCTGCTCACGCGCATGAACGCCGGGCACGGCATCGGCGCACCGTTCTCGCAGCGCGTGGGGAACACCGCGATCATGTTGACGTTCTTCGCGCAGGAGCTGGGGTTGCCGCGCGGGAAGTAGGCTGGCGTGATAGCTCGGCTGTTCGCCTGCGGCGGGCTTTCTGCCGTTCGTTGCACGGATCGCAGCGCCCGCTCGCCTGCGGAGGGAATGCCGCAGCCTGTCATGCCCTCGCTTTCTCCAGCGTGGCCGGACGCTTCGTCTTGCCTCGCGCTTCATCTCCCTCGCCGTCATTCCGGCGCAGGCCGGAATAGTTGTTGATGTCGGTCAAGCGCTTGCGCCAAAGGTCGGCAAACGGAGCGCGACGAAGACAGCCCGTCTGCCTCGAGGGCGGGGCAAAAGGCGCCCTCCCCTGCGTGCAGGGGAGGGTTGGGGAGGGGTGCTCTTGGCTTGAAAGCCAAAGCGTGACCCCCTCCCAACCTCCCCCTGCACGCAGGGGGAGGAGTTCATGGCCTACGCCGGAATGACGGGCGGAAGCGGCGAGGCTTTCCAGCCGTCGAAGAGCCGGAGTCCAGTGACGGACTCGTGCGCAGCACGCCTGTCCACACCCTCACCCGCCCCGGAACTCCCGTCGGTACATCGAGGGCGTGGTATTGAACGCGGCGGCGAAGTGCTGGCGCAGCGACAGCGGCGTGCCGAAGCCGGCCCGTTCGGCGACACGCTCGACCGGCTGCGCGGTGGTTTCCAGCAGGCGCTGGGCCAGCGCCAGCCGCTGCGACAGCAGCCACTGGCCCACGGTGGTGCCGGTGTGCCGGCGGAAGTGACGGGTGAAGTTGCGCCGGCTCATCGCCGCGCGTGCGGCCAGCGAATCGAGGCTGTGCGCCGCATCGAGATGGCGCGCCGCCCACGCCAGCGTCTTCGTCAGCGGCGTGTCGCGCGCGGTGGCCAGCACCGGTTGCTCGATGTACTGCGCCTGGCTGCCTTGGCGGTGCGGTGGCACCACCAGGATGCGCGCGACGCGGGCTGCGGTATCCGCCCCCAGGTAATGACGCATCACGTGCAGGCAGCAGTCGATGCCGGCGGCGGTACCGGCCGAAGTGAGCACGTCGCCCTCGTCCACGTACAGCACGTTCGGATCGACACGCACGCCGGGATAGCGTTCGGCGAATCGGGCGGCCCAGCGCCAGTGCGTGGTGGCGCGGCGGCCATCGAGCAGGCCGGCCGCGGCCAGCACCCAGGCGCCCAGACATAGGCCCACCACCAGGGCGCCGCGCGCATGTGCGCGGCGCAACGCGGCCAGCAGCGGCGCCGGCGGGATCTCGTCCGGGTCGCGCCACGAGGGCACCACCACGATGTCGGCCCGCGCCAGCTCCCGCAGGCCGTAGCGGGCATCGATGCCGAAACCGGCCTGCGCGCGCAGCTCGCCCGGCTCGGCGGCGCACACGCGCACGTCGAACAGCGGCGCGTCGCCACCCGCCGTGTCGCCGAACACCGCGCACGGCACCGACAGGTGGAACGGCCGGATCAGGTCGAACGCCACCACCGCCACGCGCATCTTCGTCATCGCCGCCGCTCCATCGAGATTGGCCTGATCATAACCATAATTGTCATTCGGGCCACTCCCGGTCGCAGCCGGCGGGGGCGGATCATGTCTTCGCCGGGGCATACCGCCCTTCATCCCCAGGGAGATCATCATGACCACGCCGTCCCAGCTTCCGCGCCGCGCCCTCGTCGTGATCGACGTGCAGAACGAATACGAGACCGGCGGCCTGCGCATCCAGTACCCGCCGGTGGCCGACTCGCTGCGCAACATCGGCCGCGCGATGGACGCCGCGCACGCCGCCGGCATCCCGGTGATCGTGGCGCAGCAGTCCTCGCCGGTCGACGCGCCACTGTTCGCCACCGGCTCGCGCGGCTGGCAGTTGCACGAGGTCGTCGCCAGCCGCCCGCGCGATCACTACCTGCGCAAGACCCTGCCCAGCGCCTTCGCCGGCACCGACCTCGGCGAGTGGCTCGAGGCGCACGCCATCGACACTCTGGCGGTGGCCGGCTACATGACGCACAACTGCAACGACACCACCATCAAGCACGCCTTCGACGCGGGCCTGCAGGTGGAATTCCTGGTGGACGCCTCCGGCAGCGTGCCCTATGCCAACCGCGCCGGCTCCGCCACCGCCGAGGAGATCCACCGCGTGTTCGCGGTGGTGGAACAGTCGCGCTACGCCGCGGTGGTGACCACCGACGAGTGGATCGCCCACCTCGCCGCCGGCACCACGCCGGAGCGCGACACCATCCACGCCTCGCACCAGCGTGCGCTGGCGCGGGCGGTCGCGGCCGCCTGAGGCTCCGCGCTTCCCCCGCCGCGCGGGGGAAGCCGGGCGACTGCACAGCCGGCCGGCCGCACGGCTCGCGCTAAGCTGTGCGCTTTTCCGCCCCGATGCCCGCCATGTCCGCCCTGCTCCCCGCCGTCGAACACGAAACCGCGCCGAACCCCACCCACAGCATCGTCTGGCTGCACGGCCTGGGCGCCGACGGCCACGACTTCGCGCCGATCGTGCCGGAGCTGGCGGCACCGGGCTGGCCGCCGGTGCGCTTCGTGTTCCCGCATGCGCCGGTGCGGCCGGTGACGGTCAACGGCGGCATGCCGATGCGCGCGTGGTATGACATCGCCGACTTCGACCTGCACGCGCGCCAGGACGCGGCCGGCATGCGCGCCTCGATCGAAGCCACCGAAGCGTTGATCGCCCGCGAGAACGACCGCGGCGTGCCGGACGAGCGCATCGTGCTGGCCGGCTTCTCGCAGGGCGGCGCGATCGCGCTGGCCGCGGGGCTGCGCCATCCGCGCCGGCTCGCCGGCATCGTGGCGCTGTCCACCTACCTGGTGCTGGGTGACAGCCTGGACACCGAGCGCAGCGCGGCCAACGCCGCCACCCCGGTCTTCCAGGCCCATGGCACGTTCGACCCGGTGGTGGCGCCGCCGCGCGGCGCCGACGCCCGCGCGCGGCTGGAGGCGCTGGGCTACGCGGTGGACTGGCACGCCTACCCGATGGCGCACGCGGTCTGCCCCCAGGAAATCGGCGACCTGCGTCACTGGCTGGGCCGCCGGCTCGCCGGTTGAAGCAGGTGCTGCGGCATACTTCGCCGCATGAGGGGAGTCCACACGAAACGCCACGGAAACGCCACGCCGGCGACTGCCAGGCGGATGCTTTTCGTGCCAAACGTGGCTAGTGAATCCCTCTCCCCCCGGGAGAGGGTGGCGGCAGCCGGGAGAGGGTGCGGGCAAAGCAGGACGTGGCGGCGATACCGAACCCTCACCCCAACCCCTCTCCCCACGGGAGAGGGGCTTGAACCCATCGCGCGGCACATACCCGACCAGGCCGCCATCGCATGAGCGAAGCGCCTCCGCCCCGCCCCGAACGCGCCCCGCTGCCGGACTTCTGCAGCCTGCCCGCGCTGTTCGCGCTGTTCGTGGTGGGCGCGCTCACCGTGACGGTGATGTGGCTGGCGCCCGACGGCCAGCGCGACTGGCGCGCGTTCAGCGTCGGCATGGCCTTCGTGGCCTGGCTGGCGCTGCTGCTGGCGGTGGCGCTGTGCAAGCTGGCGCCGCTGCTGCAGCGCCTGCCGCGACGCTGGCCGTATGCCGGCGTGTGGTTGCTGATGGTGCTGCTGGTGGCGCTGGCCTGCGCGGTGGCGCAGTGGCTGGACGGCGCGCTGCAGCTGCAGCTGGTCCGCGGCGGCGGCCTGCGCTTCGTGCGCGACGGCGCGCTGATCGCCGCCCTGCTCGGCGCCGCGATGCTGCGCTACTTCTACGTGCTGGCGCAGTGGCAGGCCCGCCTGGCCGCGGTGGCGCACGCGCAGGTGGAAGCGCTGCAGGCGCGCATCCGCCCGCACTTCCTGTTCAACAGCATGAACACCGTGGCGGCGCTGGTGCGGGTGGACCCGGCCGCGGCCGAGCGCACCATCGAGGATCTCGCCGAACTGTTCCGCGCCGCGCTGGGCCAGCACGGTTCGCGCGACGGCACGCTGGGCGAGGAGCTGGCGCTGGTCGAGCGCTACCTGGCGATCGAACAGCTGCGCCTGGGCGAACGCCTGCGCGTGCACCGCGACCTCGACGCGGCGCCGGCGGATTTCCCGCTGCCGCGCCTGCTGCTGCAGCCGCTGGTGGAAAACGCGGTGCGCCACGGCATCCAGCCGCTGCGCGGGGGCGGCGAGATCGTGCTCGCCGGCCGGTGCGACGGCGGCTTCGTCGAAATCACGGTCGACAACCCGCTGCCGCCCGTGCCCGCGCGCGGCGGCAACGGCCACGGCCTGGACAACGTGCGCCAGCGCGTGGCCTTCCGCTATGGCGCGCGCGCGCAGGTGCAGGCGGGGCCGCGGGACGGCCGCTTCGTGGTGCGCCTGCGGCTGCCGCTGGAACCGGGGGAGGACGACGATGCGCGTGCTGATCGCCGATGACGAACCGCTGGCGCGTACCCGCCTGGCCGCGCTGCTGGGCGAGTGCGAGGGCGCCGAACTCGCCGGCAGCGTCGGCGACGGCGAAGCCGCGCTCGACGCGCTGGCCGGACTGCAGCCCGACCTGCTGCTGCTCGACATCAACATGCCCGGCCTCGACGGCACCGCGCTGGCCGCGCGCCTGGCCGGCCGGCCGCGGCCGCTGGTGGTGTTCTGCACCGCCTACGAGAACCACGCCATCACCGCCTTCGAGCTGGGCGCGGTGGACTACCTGCTGAAGCCGGTGCGGCTGGAGCGCCTGCGTGAGGCGCTGCAGCGCGCGGCGCGCCGCCTCGACGCCGCGCCACGCGAACCGGCCGGCTACCTGCACGCGCGCGTGCGCGGCGAGCAGGTGCGCGTGGCGCTGGGCGAGGTGATCTGCCTGCTCGCCGAGGAAAAGTACGTGCTGGTGCGCCACACCGGCGGCGAGCTGTTGATCGACGACTCGCTGCGCCAGCTGGAAGACGCCTATCCCGAGCAGCTCGTGCGCCTGCACCGCAACTGCCTGGTGCCGCAGGCGCGCCTGGTCGGCCTGAAGCCCCTCGCCGACGGCCGCGCGCTGGCCCGTCTCGCCGGCACCGACTTCAGCCCCGAGGTGAGCCGTCGCAATCTGCCGGCGGTACGCCGGCTGCTGCGAATGGGCTGACACGCACCGCGGACGGCCACACGGCGCGGGCATCTGCGCGACAATGGCCGCCGATCTTCCGCCGCGGAGCCGCCATGACCGTCCCCACCCTGCGCATCGCCACCCGCCAGAGCCCGCTCGCGCTGTGGCAGGCCGAGCACGTGGCGGCGCGGCTGCGCACGGCGCATCCGGACCTGCGCGTGGAACTGGTGCCGATGACCACGCGCGGCGACCAGATCCTCGACCGGTCGTTGGCGACCGTCGGCGGCAAGGGGTTGTTCCTCAAGGAACTGGAGGTGGCGATGCTGGAAGGCCATGCCGACCTCGCCGTGCACTCGCTGAAGGACGTGCCGGCGGAACTGGAGCCCGGCTTCGCGCTGCCGGCGGTGCTGCCGCGCGCGGACGCGGCGGACGCGTTCGTCAGCAACCACCACGCCGACCTCGCCGCGCTGCCGCACGGCGCGCGCGTGGGCACGTCCTCGCTGCGGCGGCAGGCGCAGCTGCGCGCGGCACGGCCGGACCTCGAGCTGCTCGACCTGCGCGGCAACGTGGGCACGCGGCTGGCCAAGCTGGACGCCGGCCACTACGACGCGATCGTCCTGGCCTGCGCGGGGCTGGAACGGCTGGGCCTGGGCGAACGCATCCGCAGCCGGCTGGCCGCGCCGGACTGGCTGCCAGCGCCGGGGCAGGCGGCGATCGCAATCGAGGCGCGCGCCGACCGCCCGGCCGTGCTGGAGCACCTGGCCGTGCTGGACGACGCCGAGACGCGCCTGGCGGTGAGCGCCGAGCGCGCGATGAACCACGCGCTCGGCGGCAGCTGCACGGTACCGGTGGGCGCCTGGTGCACGGTGACCGAACGCGGCCTGCACCTGGCCGGCCTGGTGGGCGACGCGGCCAGCGGCCGCCTGCTGCGCGCCGAGGCGCACGCCGCGCAGGACCACGCCGAAGCGCTGGGCCGCGAAGTCGCCGCGGCGCTGTTCGCGCAGGGCGCGGGCCGGCTGCTGGGCCACTAGGCGGAAAACGAAGAAGCCCCGGCCTGGAGCCGGGGCTTTCGGGCAACCGCGGACCGCGGGCGTGCGTCAGAGGTTGTAGACGACGTTGGTGGTGGCCAGCGTGTCGGTCTTCTTCACACCGGGCAGCACCGAGCTGTGGTGGCGCACTTCGTAACCCACCTTCAGCGACAGCTTCTTGGTCATGCTGACGGCGAGGCCGGCGTCGTCCTGGAAGTACTTGTCCTTGGAGCCCGATTCCGTCAGGAAGGTGTTCTCGAACGTGGTGTTGTCGGTGAGCCGGTACTTGTAGTTGACCAGGCCGCGCAGCACCACTTCCTTCTGCCGGTCCTGGTGGTACGGCGTGCTGACGCCGTTCACCGTGATGGTGGTGTCGGCCGGCTGGTATTCCTTGTAACCGGGGCCGACTTCGAACGACAGCTCGGTGCGCTGCGTCTTCAGCGCGATGTAGCCGTAGCCGATCGAGAGGATCGCCTGCCAGCGGTTGGCGCCGAACTGGTCGTGCTCGTAGCGGCCGGCGCCCACGATGTAGCTGCGCGGGTCGAGCTTGTAGCCCACCGAAGCGCCCATGTCATAGCGGTTGGCGGTGGTGTTGTATTTCTTGAGGGTGTCGCCGTTGCTGTCGACGATCTTCACCTGGCTCTTGGAACGCAGCGCGTCGAGGAAGAAGCTGTTCTTCCACTGCGCGTTTTCCTGGTTCAGGCCCAGCTTGGCGTCCAGGTTCTGCGAGCGCGTGTTGCCGGTGGTGGACGCGAAGCCGAGTTCACCCGAGCCGGTCCAGCTGCCGTTGGCCTGCTGGGTGCCCGAGGTGTCCTGGGCCTGCGCGGCGAAGCAACCGGTGGCGGCGAGCACCAGGCTGGCGAGCAGGAGTTTCTTCATGGGGACGGTCCTTGCTTTGTTAAAACGCTGTTGAACGCGCACCTTAACGGGACGGCTTGAATACGCCGTGAACACGCCCGGTCAGCCGGCCTGCATCGTCGGCGCGGGACGCGGGGCGGCGGCGCGGTACAGGCGCCGCTCGATGCTGCGCCCGAGCACGCAGGCCAGCGCCCCGATCAGCACCGGCCAGCGGTCGTCGACGGTGAAGTGGGTCGCCAGCAGGGCCACGCAGGGCACCGCGTAGGTCAACAGCGCGCCCAGGTAGCGCTGCCGCCACCAGCGGTTGCGTCGCCGCGACCCGGCCAGCGCCTGCCAGCGCATGCCCTCCACCAGGCCCAGCAGCAGGGCCAGCAGGAGCAGGCCGATGATCCAGTCGCGGTTGCCGCCGATGCGCGCGGCCGGGTCCTGCGAGACCACGCACAGCAGCAGCCACAGCCCGCCGCCGTAGCAGGCGGCCACCGCGCGGTCGAGCGACAGCGGCCCGACCAGGGCGGACGGGCGGATGGCACGCTCGCGCCGCGCATAGACCACGCAGGCCAGGCTGCCGGCGGTCAGCGCCACGGCGGCAAGGCGGGTGGCCCAAAAATCGTTGCTGCCGTGCACCAGCCCGGCCACGCCGAACACCGGCAGGTAGCACGCCAGCGCCAGCAGCGCGTCGCGGTCCGGCCGCAGGCCGCGCTCCAGCCGCCAGCCACGCCAGCCGCGCAGCGCCGGCATGCCCAGGCTGGCCAGCAGCGGGCCCAGGCTCACGAACACCGCTCCCAGCAACAGCGGCACCAGGGCCTCGCCGCGGCCGATGCTGTAGATGCCCAGCGCCAGCCCCAGGCCGAGCAGCATCCAGACGCCGTAGCCGCAGGCGGCCAGCGTGCGCAGTGCGGTCGCGATCCAGCCGGGTGCGGGGCGGATTGGCTCGGGCATCGGCATCCTCTGGTGTTTCGCCGCGGCCGGTGGTGGCGGCCGTCCATCGATTGAACACGGATCGACGACGCGATGTCCACCTCGCCGACGCCGACTTGCAGCCGGGGCGCACCGTCTCCATGCTAGGCGGGCCCACGCTTCCGACCCCCGCCATGGACCGCTACGAGCGCATCCTCACCCTGCACCGCGTGCTGAAGTCGGCGCACTACCCCGTGCCGCTGCCCAAGCTGATGGACGAGCTGGAATGCTCGCGCGCCACGCTGTACCGCGACATCGCCTTCCTGCGCGACGCGCTGGGCGCGCCGATCGAGAGCGCCGGTGGCGAGCACGCCGCGTTCCGCTACGAGCAGCGCGAGGGCGAGCGCTTCGAGCTGCCCGGCCTGTGGCTGACCTCGGACGAACTGGCCGCGCTGCTGGCGCTGAACGAGCTGATCGGCCGCAGCGGCCCCGGCGTGCTGGCCGGCGCGCTGGCGCCGTTCAAGGCGCGCATCGAGCACCTGCTGTCCGACCAGGGCAGCGGCAAGGCGCTGCCGGTGGAGCGCATCCGCGTGATCGCCTGGGGCGAACGCAAGCTCGACCAGCACGTGTTCCGCGTGGTGGCCGGCGCGGTGCTGGAACGCCGGCGCCTGCGCTTCCGCTACCGCGCGCGCACCACCAACGCGGACAGCCGCCGCACCGTGTCGCCGCAGCGGCTCACCCACTACCGCGACAACTGGTACCTCGACGTGTGGGATCACGATCGCGAGGCGCTGCGCAGCTTCGCGGTGGACCGCATCGCCGACCCGCAGGCGCTGGACGAGCCCGCGCTCGACGTGCCCGAGGCGCAGCTCAACGACGCGCTGGCCTCCAGCTACGGCATCTTCGCCGGCGCGCCCAAGGCCTGGGCCACCATCCGCTTCTCCCAGCATGCCGCGCGCTGGGTGGCCGACGAACACTGGCATTCGCAGCAGAAGGGCGCGTGGCTGCCCGACGGCCGCTACGAACTGCAGCTGCCCTACTCCAACTCGAAGGAGCTGCTGATGGACGTGCTGAAGTACGGCCCCGACGCGGAGATCGTGGCGCCGCTGCCGCTGCGCGAGGAGATGAAGTCGCTGCTGCACCTGGCCCTGAGCGGCTACCAGGGCCGCGGCTGACGCGCCATTCAGCGGCCGGCCGCGGGATGGAACGGCCAGAAGTGCGGGATCAGCCACATCGACAGCGCGCAGAACACCAGGATCAGCGGGATGCCCACCTTCATGAAGTCCGTGAAGCGGTAGCCGCCGGCGTAGTACACCATCGTGTTGGTCGGATAGCCCACCGGCGTGGCGAACGAGGTCGCCGCGGCGAACGCCACCGCCACCACGAACGGGCGCGGGTCGACGTGCATCGCGCCGGCCACCGACGCGGCGATGCCCACCATCAGCACCACCGACGGGTTGTGGCCCATCAACTCGGTGAGCAGCGCGGTGAGCAGGTACACCATCAGCAGGGCGGCCAGCGGCCCGTGCGTGCCGACCAGGTCCATGCCCAGCCGCACCAGCGCATGCGACAACCCGGTCTTCTCGATCGCGATGCCCAGCGGCAGGATCGCGCCGAGCAGGATGATGATCTTCCAGTCCATGCCTTCGTAGACGTCCTTGCGCCCGAAGCACCCGGCCAGCGCCATCGCGGTGGCGCCGCAGATCGCGGCGATCGGGATCGGCAGCCAGCGCAGGCCCGAAGCGACCACCACGGCCGCCATGATGCCCACCGCGTAGATCGCCTTGCGCGGCGTGCGGCGCATCTCGTCGCGCTGGCCGAGCACGATGAAGGCCTCGTCGTTGCGCAGGTTCGCCAGCGCCTTCTCGTCGACCAGCGCCAACAGCACGTCGCCGACGGCGAAGCTGACGTCGCTGAGCTTGTCGCGCAGCACCTGGCCGCGCCGGTGGATCGCCAGCACCACCGCGTCGTAGCGCCAGCCGATGCCGGTCTCGCCGACACGCCGGCCCTCGACCGCGCTGGCCGGCGCCACCATCAGCTCCACCATCACGCGGGCGTGGTCGTCGTCCTTCACGTAGCGGCTTTCCGGCGCGTTGCGCAGGTCGGCCTGGCGCCGGAAGTCCTCGATCTTGTCCCAGTCGCCGCGCACCAGCAGCACGTCGCCCGCGGCGATCTCCTGCGAGCGCGGCGACCACATGTGCTTTTCGCCGCGCAGCAGCTCCAGCGGATACACGCCGTACGTCTCGCCCAGCCTCGCCTCGGCGAAGCTCTGGCCGATCAACGCCGAACCGGCGGGCACCTCCAGCTCGGTCACGTACTTGCCCACGTCGGCCTGCACCGGCTGTTCGGCATCGACGTGGCGCGGCAGCAGCCAGCGGCCGACCAGCATCAGGTAGGCCATGCCGACCACGGCCAGCACCGCGCCCAGGCGCACGAACTCGAACACGCCGAAGGCCTGCAGGCCGTGCTTCTGCGCCAGGCTGTCGGCCAGCAGGTTGGACGAGGTGCCGATCAGCGTGCAGACGCCGCCCATCTGCGCCGCGTAGGCCATCGGCATCAGCACCCGCGCCGGCGAGGTCCGGGTGCGCTGGCACACGCGCAGCGCCAGCGGCAGGAAGGTGGCGACCAGCGCGATGTTCTTCACGAAGGCGCCGATCGGCGCGATTGCCAGCATCATTGCCAGCGTGAGCACCCATGGCCGCCTGATCCGCGAGAGCAGGCGGGTGAGCGGGTCCAGCGCGCCGGAACGCTCGATGCCCAGGCTCAGCGCGAACATCGCCGCCACGGTGACGGTGGCCTCGTTGCTGAAGCCACTCAGCGCCTCGGCCGGGCTGACGATACCCAGCACCACCAGCGCCGCCAGCACCAGCAGCGCGACCAGGTCGATGCGCAGCTTCTCGCTGGCGAACAGCGCCATCGCCGCCGCGACGATGGCCACGGTCGCCCAGGCCTGCCAGCTCACGCGCACCCCGCGCACAGGGAAACGGAACGCGCGCCGCGGCGCGCCGGGACGATGGCCGGTCTCACGGGCTTCCTCGCTTGCTGCGGGCAGGGCATGGTCGCATGCTACGCGGACACGGGACGGGCGCAACGGCTGGCCGCAGCGTGCGCGATCCCCGGCGCCGACGGCGCGCGCCACCCATGCAGGACCTCCACTTCGCTTTCACACGCATGTCTTCCCTCGCCATCGACGATCACGCCTCCACGCCGCCGCGCCGCCCCACCGTGGCGCTGGCGCTGGGCGCGGGCGGCGCCAAGGGGCTGGCGCACATCGGCGCGATCGAGGAACTGGAGCGCCAGGGCTTCGAGATCATCGCCATCGCCGGCTGCTCGATGGGCGCGCTGATCGGTGGCATCTACGCCACCGGCAAGCTCGACGTGTACCGCGACTGGGTCACCACCCTGGCCCGGCTCGACGTGCTGAGGCTGGTCGACTGGACCTTCCGCGGCGGCGGCCTGATCAAGGGCGACAAGATCATCGACACCCTGCTGGAGATGATCGGCGACGCACGCATCGAAGACCTGCCGCTGTCGTTCACCGCGGTGGCCACCGACATCGACCGCGAGCGCGAACTGTGGCTCAGCCGCGGCTCGCTGTTCGACGCGATCCGCGCCTCCATCGCCATCCCCACCGTGTTCCGCCCGCACCACGTCGACGGCCGGCGGCTGGTCGACGGTGGCCTGCTCAACCCGGTGCCGGTGACGCCGCTGATCCGCGAGGCGGCCGACTACCTGGTGGCGGTGAGCCTGGACGGCCCGCCGCAGCCGGCCACGCCGGAAACGCTGGAGGCGGACGGCGTCCAGCGCCGCCGCGGCCTGCTGCACCGGCTGCTGCCGCACGCCAGCGGGCCGGACAAGCCGCACGAACCGGGCATGCTGGAACTGCTGGGCCGCTCGATGGACCTGATGCAGGCCAACCTGTCGCGCCTGCGGCTGGCCGCGTACGAGCCGGACCTGCTGATCCAGCTGCCGCGCAACGTCTCCACCGCCTACGAGTTCTACCGCGCGAAGGAACTGATCGAGCTGGGCCGCGAGCAGGCGCGAAAGGCGCTGGAAGGCTGGAAGGAACGCCATCCCGGCCAGTTGTCGTAACGCCGCGCCCCTCCCCCTGCTTGCAGGGGGAGGCTGGGAGGGGGTCCAACCTCGCGGCGAGGTTGGGTGACCCCTCCCCAACCCTCCCCTGCAAGCAGGGGAGGGCGCCGCGGTGCCTCAGCCCGGCCCGTGCTTCTTCAGCCAGTTCTCCAGGTAGGCCTTCAGCACCACGGCGTTGTTGTGCTCCTCGTCGCGCGCGCCGAACAGCAGGGTGACGCGGTGGCGCTCGGCCTGCTCGGCCAGCGGGCGCCAGTGCTCGGCCAGCGCGTCCAGCTCGCCCGCGTAGCGGTGGCGGAAGCCTTCCCAGCGCGCCGGGTCGTGGCCGAACCACTGCCGTAGCGCGGTGGACGGCGCCAGTTCCTTCAGCCACAGGTCGATCGCGGCGTCTTCCTTCTTCAGGCCGCGCGGCCACAGGCGGTCGACCAGCACGCGCCGGCCGTCGGACTTCGCGGCCGGCTCGTAGACGCGTTTCACGCTGATGCTCACGGCAAACCTCCCTGGCGGGAAGCTTCAAGCATACGCCGCCGCCATCCATGCGCCGTGACGGGCCTTGCCGGCCCGCGTCGACCCGCGCCTGCCGGTTCCGGCGCGACGACGGGCCGGCGCTCAGAGTTCCTCGACCCGGGTCACCTTGCCGCGGCGCATCAGCCAGGCCACGCCGCGCAGGTCGGCCAGGCCCACCCACAGGCGGTCCAGCATGCCGTACTTCGACGTGCCGGCGGTGCGCGGGCGGTGGCCCACCGGCACGCTCACGCTCTGGAAGCCGGCGCGCTTCACCAGCGCCGGCAGGTAGCGGTGCATGTGGTCGAAGTACGGCAGGCGCAGGAAGGTCTCGCGCTCGAACAGCTTGAGGCCGCAGCCGGTGTCGGGCGTGGCGTCCTTCAGCATGCGCGAGCGCACCGCGTTGGCGATCTTCGAGGAGATGCGCTTGTTGAAGCTGTCGCGCCGCGTGGTGCGCCAGCCGGCGAACAGCTTCACCTCCGGCGCGGCGTCGGCGCGCGCGGCGAGCAGTTTCGGGATGTCGGCCGGGTCGTTCTGGCCGTCGCCGTCCAGCGTGGCGACCCATGGCGCACGCGCCGCGCGCACGCCGTTCCACACCGCGGTGCTCTGCCCGCTGCGGGTGACGTGGTGCAGCACGCGCAGTTCCGGATGCGCGGCCTTCTGCGCGGCCAGCACGGCGCGGCTGTCATCGGCCGAGTCGTCGTCGACGTAGACCACCTCGTAGTCGACCTGGCCGCGCAGCGCGGCGGCGATTTCGGCGAGCAGCGGCGGGATGTTGTCGCGCTCGTTGAACACGGGGACGACGACGGAGAGCTGGGGCATGGCGGGGCCTTTGCGGAAACGGATGCCGCGATGCGACGGCAGGTAGGCAGTTTAATCCATGCGGCTCGCGAACTACGCCCCTCTCCCGGCGGACGCGGGGAAGGGCCATGGATGGCCCTGTCTTGAGGAGCGAGGAAGAGGGGGCGGGGGTGGGGGCACGGGCGAAGCGCGGGGCTGCGCTCCGTCCGTACCCTCACCCGGCCTGCGGCCACCTTCCCCCGGAGGGAGAAGGGAAAGAGCAGCGCCCGGGAAGCGCGAGGCGACCACGCCTCAGCGCAGCTTGCCGAGGATGCCGTCCAGCTCGTCGTTGCTGTGGTAGTGGATCACCAGCTTGCCGCGGCCGCCGCGGCCCTGGGCCACTTCCACCCGGGTGGCGAAGCGCTCGCCCAGCTCGCGCTCCAGCGCGTCGACGTTGGGATCGCGCGCGCCGCCCGCCTTGGCCTTGCCCTTGGGCGCGGTCTGCGCCTTGCGCGCGGCGTCTTCCAGTTCGCGCACCGACCAGCCCAGGGTCGAGGCCCGGCGCGCCAGCGGCAGCGCGATCGCCTCGTCCAGGGTGACGAGGCAGCGGGCGTGGCCCATCTCCAGCTTGCCGTCGTCGAGCAGCTTCTTGATCGGCGCGGGCAGCTCGGTGAGGCGCAGCAGGTTGGACACGGCGGCGCGCGAGCGGCCCACCGCGTCGGCGGCCTGCTGGTGGGTGAGGCCGAAGTCGTCGATCAGGCGCTTCAGCGCGTCGGCTTCTTCCAGCGGGGTGAGGTCCTGGCGCTGGATGTTCTCGATCAGCGCCAGCGCCGGCACGGCGGCTTCCTCCACCACCTTCACCAGCGCGGGGATCTCGTCCAGCTGCGCGCGTTGCGCCGCGCGCCAGCGGCGCTCGCCGGCGATCAGCTCGTAGCTGTCCTTGCCGACCTCGCGCACCACCACCGGCTGGATCAGGCCCTGCGCCTTGATCGAGGCGGCCAGCTCGTCGAGCGCGTCCTCGTTCCAGTGCCGGCGCGGCTGGTACTTGCCGGGGCGGATGCGCTGGATCGGCAGGTTGCGCAGCGGGCCGTCCTGCTCCGGCCCGCCGGCGGCCGCCGGCGCCGCGGCGGCGTCGCCGCCCAGCAGGGCGTCCAGCCCGCGTCCCAGTCCCCGTTTCTTCGCGGCGGCCATCGGTATCAGTGCTCCTGGTGTAGGTACGACGCGGTGTCGACCACGTCTTCGCGGACGCCGTCGCCGTGCATGTCGTGCAGCGCGTTCACCGCCGCCTGGGCGCCGCGCTCGCGACGGATGACCTCGCCGGCCAGGCCGATGTAGGCGATCGCGCCGCGCGAGCTGCGGTCGTACAGGTGGATCGGCTGGCCGTGGCTGGGCGCCTCGGCCAGGCGCACGTTGCGCGGGATGATCGAGCGCAGCACCTTGTCGCCGAAGTGCTGGGTGAGCTGGGCGGAGACCTCGTTGCCGAGGTTGTTGCGCACGTCGTACATGGTGCGCAGCAGGCCCTCGATCTCGAGCGAGGGGTTCAGCCGCTGGCGCACCGCCTTCACCGTGTCGAGCAGGCTGGACAGGCCCTCCAGCGCGAAGTACTCGCACTGCACCGGGATCAGCAGGCCGTCGGCCGCGGTCAGCGCATTGAGGGTGAGCAGGTGCAGCGAGGGCGGGCAGTCGATCAGGATGGTGTCGTAGCGGCCGGCCACCTTGGCCAGCTGCTCCTTCAGCCGGCTCTCGCGGGCCAGCGCGTCCATCAGCTTGAGCTCGGCCGCGGTGAGGTCGCCGTTGCCGGGCAGCAGGTCGTAGTGCGCCTCGGTGGTGACGATGGCCCGGTCGATCGGCGCCTCGTCCAGCAGCACCTCGCAGCCGTTCGGCCTGGCCTCGTGCTTGTCCACGCCCGACGCCATGGTGGCGTTGCCCTGCGGATCGAGGTCGACCAGCAGCACCTTGCGCTTCGCCGCGGCCAGCGCGGCGGCGAGGTTGACGGCGGTGGTGGTCTTGCCGACACCGCCCTTCTGGTTGGCGACGGCGATGATGCGGGCCATGGGTCGTCGGTACCGTGCGCGTGCGAAAGGGGGCTAGATTAGCAGGCCGGCCCCGTCGATGGGCCCGGCCCGGCGCGGCCCATCACCACCAGGCAGCGGCCGGCGTCCAGCCCGGGCACGGCCAGGTCGTGCACGCCGCGTACCGCGAAGCCGGGCGGCACGCCGGGCAGCTCGTCGTCCGGCGCCCTGCCCTTCATCGCCAGCCAGATGCCGCCGGGCGCCAGCAGGTGGCCGCCCCAGGCCAGCATGTCGGCGAGGCTGGCGAAGGCGCGCGCGGTGACGCAATCGAACGTGCCCTCGACCTGCTCCACCCGCGACTGCACGGCGCGCACGCCGTCCAGCCTCAGCGCGCGGATCGCCTCGCGCAGGAAGCGCACCTTCTTGCCGTTGGAGTCCACCAGCAGCACCTGCCGCCCCGGCGCGGCGATCGCCAGCGGGATGCCGGGCAGGCCGGGGCCGGTGCCGAGGTCGGCCAGGGTCGCGCCTTCGACGAAGGGCAGGATCGCCAGCGAATCGAGCAGGTGGCGGGTGACCATCTCGGCCGGGTCGCGCACCGCGGTGAGGTTGTAGGCGGCGTTCCAGCGCTCCAGCAGGGCCACGTAGTCCAGCAGGCGTTCCGGCGCGCCGGCCGGCAGCGCCAGGCCGAGCGCGGCCACGCCGTGTTCGAGCTGGCGGTGCAGGTCGGCGCGTGCGGTCATGCGGGTGTCCATGGCGGGGGGCGGGCCGTGCAGTATCCGGCCCGGCCAAGAAAAGGAAAACCCGCCGGGCGGCGGGTCAAGGCGTTGCAACTCCCCTCGGCGCGGGCGCTCTCGGGCGGCCCTGCGCGTTATTTGGGCATCAGGCGAAGTCCAGCTCCACCCGGGTCACCATCACGCCGCGCTCGCGCAGCAGGCCGTTGAGGCGCTGCTTTAGCGCCGAACCCAGCGCGCGGTTGTCGACGGCGGGCACCGCCTCGCCGCGCAGGGCCTCCAGCGCGCCGTGGCGGATCAGCTGGTCGGCCTGGTCGATCACCGCATCGGCACGCTCCGGCTCCAGCACCTGCCAGTAGACGGTGCCGCGCACGTCGCGCGCATCGGCCAGCGGTTCCTCGAAACGCAGCACCTGGCCGTTGAGGTCGATGCGGTGCGCCACCCGCTCCAGCAGCGGCATCACCACGTGGGTGCCCGGCTGCAGCAGGCGCACCGGCTTGCCGTGGCGATGCAGGCTGTAGACCTGGCCGGCCGGCACCCGCTTCACCGCGCACAGCGCGATGGTGGAGAGGCACAGCAGCAGGGCGGTCCAGATAATCATCGTGAAATCAGCAAGTTATTGAGTGTTTCTGCCAGAAGCTCTACGAAAATAGCTTACAGGCAATTGAAGCAGCTTGGATTAATCTTTATTTAACGACGATCCGCGGCGGGATTCAAGCACCCGGGTAGACTGGTGGGCCGGCGTGTGCGGCAGGTCTCGACGATGGATGGCAACGGCCCGGTGGGCGTGGTGGTGATGGGCGTGTCCGGCTGCGGCAAGAGCAGCCTCGGCGCGGCGCTGGCCGCGGCCGGGGGCTGGCCGTTCCTGGAGGGCGACGACTTCCACCCGGCCGCGAACATCGCCCGCATGCGCGCGGGCCTGCCGCTGGACGACGCCGACCGCGCACCATGGCTGGCCGCGCTGGCGGCGGCGATCGCCGGCCATCTGCACGCGGGACGCAGCGTGGTGGCGTCCTGCTCGGCACTGAAACGCGCCTACCGCGACACGCTCCGCCAGGCCGGGCCGCTGCGCTTCATCTACCTGCCGGTGCCGCCCGGCGAACTGCGCCGGCGCATGCGCGAACGCAGCCACTTCATGCCGCCGGCGCTGCTGGACAGCCAGCTCGCCACGCTGGAGGAACCGGCGGCGGACGAAGGCGCGCTGGTGCTGCCGCCGGCACCGCCGGAGGCGATGCTGGCGCAGGCGCGGGCGTGGCTGGCCCGGCGATGACGCGCCACGCCCTCCCCCGCATGCGGGAGGGAGGGCGCGCCGTGCCTCAGAACCGCCCGGCGCGGAAGTCGGCGATGGCCTCGTGGATCTGCTCGGGCGTGTTCATCACGAACGGACCGTAGCGCGCCACCGGTTCGGCCAGCGGTCGGCCGGCCACCAGCAGCACGCGCGCCGGCGAGCCGCCGCCGGCCACCCGCACGCGGTCGCCGTCGGACAGCACCGCCAGCTCGCTGCGGCCCAGCCGCTGGCCGGCCACCTCGGCCGCCTCGCCGTCGAACACGTAGGCGAAGGCGTGGTGGCCCGCCGGCAGCGGGATCTCCACCTGCGCGCCCGGCTGCAGCGCGAGGTCCAGGTACACCGGCGCGGTGGCGATGCCCTCGACCGGGCCGGTGGCGCCGGCCAGCGCGCCGGCGATCACCCTGGCCGTGACGCCATCGGCCGGCTGCACCGCGGGAATGCGTTCCGGCGCGATGTCCTGGTAGCGCGGCGCGGTCATCTTGTCCGCGGCGGGCAGGTTCACCCACAGCTGGAAGCCCCACATCAGGCCGTTCTCCTGCTGCGGCATCTCCGAGTGCAGGATGCCGCGCCCGGCGGTCATCCACTGCACGCTGCCGGGGCCGAGGTCGCCCTGGTTGCCGTGGTTGTCGCCGTGCCGCATGTGGCCGGCGAGCATGTAGGTGACGGTCTCGAAGCCGCGGTGCGGATGCTCGGGGAAACCGGCGATGTAGTCGTCGGCGCTGTCGGAGCGGAATTCGTCCAGCAGCAGGAAGGGATCGAGCATGTCCAGCCCGGGCTGGCCGATGATGCGCTTCAGCTTCACGCCGGCGCCGTCGGCGGTGTCGATGCCGCGGATGCGGCGGAGGATGCGGCGTTCGCTCATGGCGGAACTCCCCGTGGCAAGTGATGCCGCCAAGATGGTCGCGCGGCGCGCGTGATCCAAGCGCCACGACGGGAACGCATCGTTCCGCCGCGGGAACAGGCTCTCAGTGCACCCAGTGCCCGCTGCGCTGGCGCGGCGGCTGCGGGTCGTCACCCTCGGCGGCGCTGCGCTCGGCCATCGCATCCAGTTCGGCCTCGGTGGCGGGGTGCTGGTACCAGTAGTGGTTCACCGCCACCAGCACCGCCGGCAGCTGCGACAGGCAGTCGTCGTATTCCTCGTCGCTGAGCTTGTCGAACTCCGCCTCGGCGTTGAGGATGCCCTCGTCCACCGCCAGCGCCATCACCGGGCCGAGCATTTCCATCAGGTCGGGATCGTCGGCCAGGCGCTTCTCCCACAACCCCGCGCGCAGGTCGATGCCGCGGCTGAAGCCCTCGCACCAGCCGGCGGCGGACAGCGCCGGGCCGGTGTCGGTCTCCACCTCGCCGAGGATCGGCTCGTAGGCGTCCACGTCCAGCTCGGCGCCGATGGAATCGTTGAGCTTGGCCAGCAGTGCCAGCACGCGGTTGCCTTCGTCGGGATCGGCGAACGGCTCGTGCAGCACCTCGGGCAACCATTCCTCCGGCAGCACCTGCAGCGGTCCTACCGCTAGCGCGCTGAGCAGGCCGTGCACGCCGTCCAGCAGCAGGCGGCCGTCGCCCTCCTGCGTGTGGGCGCGCAGGTAGCGGTCCAGTTCGTCCAGTTCGTCGTCGTCGAGGGAGCTGGGCCAGTCGGTCTTGTCGCTCATCGGATGTCCAGTTCCACCGTCACCGGCGTGTGGTCGGAGGGGCGTTCCCAGCGGCGCGGCTCGCGGTCGATGCCGGCGGCGCGCGCGGCCGGCTTCAGGGCCTCGCCCACCAGGATCAGGTCGATGCGCAGGCCCATGTTGCGCCGGAACGCGGCCTGCCGGTAGTCCCACCAGCTGAAGTGCCCGCCTTCGGATTCGAACAGGCGGAAACTGTCGTGCAGGCCGAGCCCGGTGATCGCCTGCAGCGCCGCGCGCTCGGGCGGCGAGCAGAGGACGTCCTCGCCCCAGCCGGCCGGGTCGTACACGTCGCGGTCGTCCGGCGCGATGTTGAAATCGCCCAGCACGACCAGGCCCGGGTGGCGCTCCAGTTCGCGCGCGAGGAACTCGCGCACCTTCGCCAGCCAGCGCAGCTTGTAGTCGTACTTCTCGTCGCCGACCGCCTTGCCGTTGACCACGTACAGGTCGACCACGCGCACGCCGCCCACGGTGGCGGCGAGGATGCGCCGCTGCGGGTCGTCCAGGCCAGGGATGTCGGTGACCACGTCGGCGAACTCGGCCAGCCCGTCGCGGGCGAGGATCGCCACGCCGTTGTAGGTCTTCTGCCCCGCGTACACGCTGCGGTAGCCGGCGGCGGCCAGTTCGTCGACCGGGAACTTGGCGTCCTCCAGCTTGGTTTCCTGCAGCGCCACCACGTCCGGCCGGGCGTCGGCCAGCCACTGGGTGAGGTGCGGCAGGCGCACCTTCAGCGAGTTCACGTTCCAGGAGGCGATCTTCATGGGGGCATTGTAGAGGCATGCGCCCGGCCCTGCCGGAGGTCACGCTTGACTGCCGGCCATGTGTATTGTTGTATTGATACACATGGATGCCTCCCTGCTCACGATCCAGCCGAACGCGCCCGAGCCGATCTACCGGCAGATCGTCGAGCAGCTGCGCCGGCTGATCGCCGGCGGCCAGCTGTCGCCGGGCGAACTGCTGCCCTCGGTGCGCGAGGTGGCGGGCTTCCACGCGATCAATCCGATGACGGTGTCGCGCGCTTACGGCATCGCCGAGGGCGAGGGCCTGCTGGAACGCCTGCGCGGCAAGGGCATGGCGGTGGCCGCCACGCAGCGGGCCGCGCACACCCAGGCGCAGCGGCTGGCGCTGCTGGAACCGCAACTGCTGGCGCTGGCGCGCCACGCGCGCGAACTGGAACTGCCGCCCGAGCCGGTGCTGCGCCGGCTGTCGAAGCTGCTGGGGGAATGACATGCTCGCCACCTTCGCCACCGCCGCGCTTGCGCTCTACCTGCTGACTGCCGAACCGCTGCTGGGCCGCCGCGGCCACCGCCGCCTGCTGGCCGCGCTGGACGCGGGCGAGCCCGGCGCGCGGCTGCGCTTCTATCGCCAGTGGACCTGGCAGGGCTGGGCGCTGCTGCTGGCCACGCTGCTGGTGACCCTGGTGCTGGCCGGCTGGACGCCGGCGCAACTGGGCCTGCGGCTGCCGCACTGGCCACCGGGCTGGTCGCTATCGGGCGCCCATGGCGGACTGGTCGCGGGCTTCGTGACGGGCATCGCGCTGGCGGCCGTGGGCGGCCTCGCCATCGGGCTGGCGACGGCGCGACGGCGCGGGAAGGCGACACCGGCCCCGCGCATCGCCGGCGGTGACAGGCTGCTGCGCATGCTGCCGCGCGGCCGCGCCGAGCGCCGTGGCTTCGTCGTGCTGGCGTTCACCGCCGGCGTCACCGAGGAAGTGATCTGGCGCGGCTTCGGCCTGGGCCTGCTGTTCGCGCTGCTGCCGCACGCGCCTGTCGCCGTGCCGATCGCGCTGGCGTCGCTGGCCTTCGGCTGGGCGCATCTCTACCAGGGTTGGACCGGCATCCTGGCGACCGCCCTTCTCGGCGGCCTGTTCGCCTGGCTGTACTGGGCCACCGGCAGCCTGCTGCCGCCGATGCTGCTGCACGTGCTGGTCGACCTGCGCGCCGCGTTCCTGCCGATGCCCGTCGACGCGCCGCCCGCCACCGGGACGCCCGCGCCATGACACCGACATCGCGCCGCCACAGGGGCGCCGGTCACGCCACACCACCGCGGCACCCGCGCCGCCACTGATCGACACCGGGGGAAAGACCATGAACGCCATGCCGCAGGACATCACGCCCACCGCCGCCGCGCCACTCGCCGCGCGCGGCCTCACCCATTGCTACGAAGGCGGCAACGTGCTGTGCGGGGTGGACCTCGCGCTGGAGCCGGGCAGCGTGCTGGGCCTGATCGGGCGCAACGGCGCCGGCAAGTCCACGCTGATCCGCGCGATGCTGGGCCTGCTGCAGCCGCTGTCCGGCGAGGCGCGCGTGTTCGGCGAGCCGGCGCTGAGGCTGTCCGACGACGCCAAGGCGCGCCTCGCCTACGTGCCGCAGCAGCCCGAGGCGCTGGCCTGGCTCACCGCGCAGCAGATGCTGGACTACGTGGGCCGTTTCTACCCGCGCTGGGACGCCGCGTTCGCGCACAAGACGCTGGAGCGCTGGAAGATCCAGCCGAACAAGCTGCTGGCCAAGCTCTCGCCCGGCGAGCGCCAGCGCGTGGACCTGATCCGCGCGCTGGCCTCGCAGCCGGAGCTGCTGGTGCTGGACGAACCCGCCGCCGCGCTCGACCCCGTCGCGCGCCGCGAACTGCTGCGCGAGGTGGCGCTGCGCGCGGGCGAGTCCGGCACCACGGTGCTGTTCTCCACCCACATCGTCTCCGACCTGGAGCGCGTGGCCTCGGAGATCGCCTTCCTGCACGAAGGCCGCCTGCTGCTGCACTGTGGCGTGGACGAGACCAAGGAACGCTACGCCCGCCTTTGGCTGCCGGCGAAGACGAGCGCGGCCGCACCCGCGCAGGCGCTGGGGCGGCGCCGCCACGAGGACGGCAGCCTCAGCCTGGTGGTGGAACGCGACGCGCGTGGCCAGTGGCCGGAAGCGGCGCGCCTGCCCGGGGCACGCATCGACGCGTTGGGGCTGGAAGACCTGTTCGTGGAGATCGCCGAATGAACGCACTGCGACAGACGCGGCCGCACGCGGCACGCCCCAGCTCCTTTCTGCTGGGGGCTGAACGATGAACATGAACACGGCTGCCCGGTCCCGCCTCAGCTTTGCCGGCGTACTGCTCGCCCCCTGGCATTCGAGCCGCCGTTCGCTGCGCTGGCTCACCCTGGCCATCGCCCTGGCCTGCGGCCTCGGCGCCATCGCGTTCGGCGTGCTCTCGCCGAAGGCGGATTGGTGGATGGGCAGCACGCTCATCTACGCCATCGGCGTCGGTTACATGTGGGCATTCTGGATGCCCACGCTGTTGCTGCTGGCGATCGATGCGCGCCGCCTGTGCCTGCCGGGCATGCAGCGGGCGGCGGCGTACAGCGTGTGGCTGTACGCCGTGCCTACGCTGGCCGCGCCGATGCTGGCGCTGGGCTTATGCGGCACCGACCTGCGCTACGTGGCTGAGCTGGTGGCGCTGGCGATGGCCGGCGGCCTGGCCTTCGTGCTGCTGCCGCGCTGGTGCGCAATGACGCTCGTCTTCCTGCCTGCGCTGAGCAGCGGCCTGCGCCATCTCGTCCACCTGCCGCCATGGTCCGATCCGCGCTGGCTGGCGTGGGGTGGCCTGGCCCTGCTCGTGTTGCTGCTCGTCGATGCGCTGCGCTGGCGCCAACTGCTGCGCAGCGATTCGGACAACGAGCTTGGCCTCGGCAGCGCGATGCTGATGCAGATGCGCCGCCAGAGCATGGCGGGCGGCTGGAACGGGCTGCAGCAACTCGACAGCGGACAGATGATCCGCCAGCGCCCGGACTGGATGCAGCCCCGCGCCGATCTGCGCGGGGCCGGGCCGCAGTCGCCGGTGCGCGCGCTGCGGGTGGCGCTGGGCGGCTGGTACGTGCCGAAGACGCTGGCGGGCCACCTGCGCGCGGCGGCGCCGGTGCTGCTGCCGATGCTCGCGTACATCCCGGTGATGGCGATCATGCAGGCGGGCGAGCCCCGCCACGACCATGCCGTGCGGTCCATCCTGCTGGGCGTGGGCGTGGGCATGGTGGGCTGGTTGGGCGTCTTCGGCGGGCTGATGCTGGCCGCGATGGCGGCGTTGGTCGTCCACCAGCGCTGGAAGCGCGCGAATGCCGAATTGCCCCTGCTGGCATTGCTGCCGGGCCTGGGCGGCGGGACGGCCCGCCGTCACGCGCTGCTCCGCGCGGCCTTCGCCACGCCGATGCGGCTGCAGGCGCTGCTGCTGGCCGGCGTGCTGGCGACCGCATGGGCGATGCACCTGCCCGGCCCCGCGGTGCTGCTGGTGACGCTGGCCCAGCTTGGCGCGGTCGGCGCGATGGTGGCGCAGATGCTCTGCACGCTGGGGGGCTGCAGGCTGCGGGGGGGAGTGCTGGCGTCGATTTACGTTGTACTGACGGTGTTGTTCTGCCTCAGCACCTTCATCCCGCTGCTGAACGCGGACAAGCATCCATGGGACGGCCTTGCCCCGTTCGAGCACGCCTTGCTGGCGGGTTGGGCCGCGCTGGCCGCGATCCTGCTGTGGCTGGCCCGGCGTGGCTGGCGCGGGCTGCTGGCGCGGCCGCATCCGTTCCTCACGAATTGACATCGAATCCAGGAAAGCATCATGGCACTCGTCACCGTGACCCGACTGCAGCGGGAGTTCGGCATGCCGATACTCGAAGCGTCCACCCTCATCAACGAGCAGCGCGGCGTGGCGTCCAGGCGCCATCGCATGGCGTGGCTGGCGACCACGGTTTGCGCGCTCGCGTCGGGCGCGTCGGGCATCGCCGACCTGCATGGGCCGAAAGCCGTCGTCGAGACGCTCTGGCTGGCGTCCCTGGCGCTGGTGTTCCTGACGCTCTACCTCGTCCATCGCGACTCGCGCGAGCCGATCCTCGCGGCGGCGCGCGCATGGCGCACCGGCGCGCCGGGCGCCTCCTCCGAATGATTCCACCTCGGGGCGCGAGGCACGCGCCCGCTTTTCGCAATCACACAAGGACAGCATGATGAAGCAGCGAGCGCTCCGCCTCACCGCGGCGATTTCCCTGGCCCTGGCCGCCACCGGCGCGATGGCCGCCGCATCCGGCGACGTCACCCGCGCCACCCTCGACAACGGCCTGCGCGTGGTGATCGTGCGCGACCGGCTGGCGCCGGTGGTGGCCACGGAGATGAACTACCTGGCCGGTTCCGACGAGGTGCCGGCGGGCTTCCCGGGCACCGCGCACGCGGTGGAGCACATGATGTTCCGCGGCAGCCCCGGGCTGTCCAAGGACCAGCTGGCGGCGATCGCGGCGAACATGGGCGGCGCGTTCAACGCCGACACCACGCAGGGCGTGACGCAGTACTACTTCGTGGCGCCGTCGCAGGACCTGGACGTGGCCCTGCACGTGCAGGCGTTGCGCATGCGTGGCGTGGACATGAACCCGAAGGAATGGGACAAGGAACGCGGCGCGATCGAGCAGGAAGTCTCGCGCGACCTGTCCAGCCCGGACTTCAAGTTCTACACGCAGATGCTGCAGCAGATGTTCGGCGGCACGCCCTACGCGCATACGCCGCTGGGCACGCGGCCGTCGTTCGACAAGACCACGGCGACGATGCTGAAGCAGTTCCACGACACCTGGTACGCGCCGAACAATGCGATCCTGGTGATCGCCGGCGATGTCGATCCGGACGCCACGCTGGCGAAGGTGAAAGCCGAGTTCGGCGGCATCGCGAAGAAGGCGCTGCCGGCACGGCCCGCGTTCGACTTCGCGCCGGTGGCGGCGAAGACGGTCGAGCTGCCCACCGACGCGCCCTACGGTTCGGTCTACCTGGGCTACCGCCTGCCCGGCCTCACCTCGAAGGACTACGCCACCGCGCTGGTGCTGGGCCAGGCGCTGGGTTCGCAGCGCGCCGCGCTGGCCGGCATGCGCTTCGACGGCATCGCGCTGTTCGGCGGCTTCTTCGACCAGGCCATGCCGCAGGCCGGCGTGGGCATGGCGGTGGGCATCTTCCCCAAGGGCGGCGACCCGCAGCCGATCCTCAAGAAGATGCAATCCATCCTCGCCGAGGCGGCGAGCAAGGGCGTCGACCCGGCGCTGGTCGAGGCGGCCAAGCGCAAGGCCGTCGCCGCGCTGGAGTTCAAGAAGAACTCGGTGGACGGCCTGGCCAACGCGTGGTCGCACGCGCTGGCGTTCCAGGGGCTGGACTCGCCCGACGCGATGAAGCAGGCGATCGAGGCGGTGACGCCGGCGCAGGTGGACGCGCTGGCCAAGGCCAGCTTCGACCCCGCCCACGCGGTCACCGCCATCCTCACCCCCGAAAGCTCGGGCAAGCCGGTGGCTGGCAAGGGCTTCGGCGGCGCCGAGAGCTTCGCCTCCACGCCCAACAAGCCGGTCGAGCTGCCCGACTGGGCGGCCAAGGCCTTCGCCAGGCTCGAGGTGCCGCGCTCCACCCTCAAGCCGGCGAGCTACACCCTGCCCAACGGCCTGAAGCTGATCGTGCAGCCGGAATCGGTGAGCGACACGGTGGAACTCTACGGCCGCGTCAGGACCAACCAGGACCTGCAGGCGCCCAGGGGCGAGGAGGGCGTGGCCGAAGTGCTCGACGGCCTGTTCCCGTTCGGCACCGTGCACATGGACCGCCTGCAGTACCAGCAGGCGCTGGATGCCATCAGCGCCCACGCCAGCGCGGGCAGCAGCTTCTCGCTGTCGGTGCCGTCCGCGCACTTCGCCGAGGGCGTGAAGCTGCTCGCCGACAACGAGCTGCATCCCGCGCTGCCGGCGCAGGCCTTCAGCGTGGTGCAGCGGCAGACCGCGGGCGAAGTGGCCGGCGCGCTGCAGTCGCCCGGCTTCCTGTTCGAGCTGGGCCTGGGCAAGGCGCTGCTGCCGGCCGGCGACCCTTCGCTGCGCCACCCCACGCCGCAGGGCGTGATGGCGCTGACGCCGGACAAGGTGAAGCAGTACTACGCGCAGACCTTCCGTCCCGACATGACCACCATCGTGATCGTGGGCAAGGTCGATCCCGCGCAGGCGAAGCAGGTGGTGGAACAGGCCTTCGGCAGCTGGAAGGCCAGCGGCCCGAAGCCCGACACCGACTACGCCGCCGTGCCGGCGAACAAGCCCGGCAAGCTGCACGTGCCCGACGCCAGCGCGGTGCAGGACAGCGTGACCCTGGCGCAGACCGTCGACGTCACCTACGACGATCCCGCGCGCTTCGCCCTCAACCTCGGCAACCAGGTGCTGGGCGGCGGCTTCTATGCCTCGCGCCTCACCCGCGACCTGCGCGAGAAGCACGGCCTGGTCTACACCGTAGGCGTGGGCCTCGACCCGGACAAGCACCGCGGCACCTACAAGGTGTTCTTCGGCTGCGACCCGGACAAGGTCGGCGCGGCCACCGCGATGGTGCTGCACGACCTGAAGCAGATGCAGCAGCAACCGGTGAGCGATACCGAGCTGAAGCAGGCCAAGGGCATCCTGCTGCGGCGCATCCCGCTGGGCGAATCCAGCTTCGACGCCATCGGCGGCCAGCTGCTCACGCTGTCGCTGCAGGGCAAGCCGCTGGACGCGATGACGATCGCCGGCCGGCACTACCTGGAACTGACCGCGCCGCAGGTGCAGCAGGCGTTCGCGAAGCACCTGCGTCCGGACGGCTTCGTCACCGCGGTGAAGGGGCCGGCACCGAAAGGCTGAGCCCCGCCGCTTCAAGCCCCTCTCCCGCAGGAGAGGGGTTGGGAGGGCTCGGCAACACCGCCACGCCCTGCTTCGCCCGAACCCTCTCCCGCCTGCCGGCACCCTCTCCCACGAGTGGGAGAGGGACTCATCCGGGGAGGTGCCGGGAAGGGACGGACGGTCGCGACCACGCTTCGATCGGGCTTTCGCAGGAACATGCGAAACGCCACCGATCCGACCAAACCAATCGCACTTGCATCGACCTGGCGCCATGCGCTTAGGTGCCGGTTTTCCCCACGTACCGAGGCGGCGCCATGCTGAAACCTGCCCACCTGCTGCTGCCCCTGCTGGCGGCGGCCTTCGTTCCCGCGGCGTTCGCCGACACGCCCGCGCAACACGCCACCGACCCGCGCATCGAACACCTGCTGGCGCAGTTGGACCAGGTGCAGCGGATCGGCGCGGTGGCGCTGTCGCCGGACGGCACGCACCTGGCCTGGACCGTGTCCGGCAAGGGCAAGCCGGTGATCCAGCTGGCCGACGCCGATGGCCGCCACGCGCACGCGCTGGACGTGGGCGCGGCGCTGGCCGGTTGCGGCAAGCGCGACCTGGCCTGGTCGCCCGATTCGCACGGCCTGGCCTTCATTGCCGACTGCGGCCACGACCTCACCAATACCCAGGCGATGCACAACGACGTCTACCTCGCCGACGTGGCCGGCACCGCCGCGCCGCGCCGGCTGGCCGAGCTGGCCGGCTACGCCCGCGCACTGGCCTGGACCAGGGACGGCAAGTCGCTGGGCTTCCTCTACGTGCCCGGCGCCACCCGCCACGCCAGCGCCACCGCGGCCGGCAAGCCGCAGGTGGGCGTGATCGGCGAGGACGCGCACGAGGAAGTGCAGCGCGTGGCCCGCCTCGACGTGGCCGACGGCAGCGTGCACGTGCTGACGCCCGCGTCGCTCTACGCCTACGAGTTCGACTGGGCGCCGGACGGCGCGCGCATCGCCTACACCGCCGCGCCGCCGCCGGGCGACAACAACTGGTGGGTGGCGAAGCTGTACGTGCAGGACGCGCGCGACGGTGCCGCGCCGCGCGTGGCGGTCGACCCGTCCACCGCGGCAGGCTCGCTGCATGGCCTGCAGATGGCCTTGCCGCGCTGGTCGCCGGACGGCACGCGGATCGCCTTCATCGGCGGCCTGATGAGCGACCAGGGTGCCACCGGCGGCGACCTCTACAGCGTGCCGGCGGCGGGCGGCGTGGCCAGCGACCTCACCCCGGGCATCGCGGTGACGCCGTCGTGGTTCGCCTGGACCGGCAACGACGCGCTGCTGGTCAGCCAGAACGCGAAAGGCAAGGTGCAGCTGGCGCCGTACACCGTGCAGGGTGACCACGCCACCGCGCAGGCGCCGTACTTCACCGTGCCCGCCATGATCGGCGACGGCAGCGCGGTGCTGGCGGTCTCGCTGTCCGCCGACCACGCCCGGGTGGCCTTCGAGCAGAGCTCCTACGAACAGGCCCCCGAGGTGCACGCCGGCCCGCTCGGCCACGCGCCGCCGCCCGCGGTCACCGCGATCAACGCCGCGCTGAAGCCGGCCTGGGGCAAGGCGGTGTCGGTGGAGTGGACCAACGAGGGCCGCCACGTGCAGGGCTGGCTGCTGTACCCGGCCGACTACGATCCGCACAAGACCTACCCGATGATCGTCAGCGTGCACGGCGGCCCGGCCTGGGGTGTGCTGTCCAGCTGGCCCGGCACCGGCGCGATGTACGCCGCCACCGGCTACTTCCAGTTCATGCCCAACCCGCGCGGCAGCTACGGCCAGGGCGAGGCCTTCGTGCAGGCCAACCGCAAGGACTTCGGCTACGGCGACCTGCGCGACATCCTCGCCGGCGTCGACGCGGTGGAGAAGATGGCGCCGGTGGACGACCATCGCCTCGGCCTCACCGGCTGGAGCTACGGCGGCTTCATGAGCATGTTCGCGCCCACCCAGACCCAGCGCTTCCGCGCGGTGGTCGCCGGCGCCGGCATTTCCGACTGGCAGAGCTACTACGGCGAGAATCGCATCGACCAGTGGATGATCCCGTTCTTCGGCGCCTCGCTGTACGACGACCCAGCGGTGTACGCGAAGAGCTCCGCCATCACCTACATCAAGCAGGCGAAGACGCCGACCCTGATCATCGTCGGCGACCGCGACGAGGAATGCCCCGCGCCGCAGTCGTTCGAGTACTGGCACGCGCTGCACACGCTGGGCGTGCCCACTCAACTGGTGGTGTACCAGAACGAAGGCCACCACTTCGCCGATCCCAAGCACGCCCGCGACGTGCTGCAGCGCTCGCTGGACTGGTTCGCGAAGTACCTGCCGGCGTCGAAGTAGCGCACTGCGTGGCCGGCTTCCCGGCGACGGGAGGCCGGCTTGCGGCATTCAAGGAATCTATTCAAGAATTAGCCATAGGAACCAGGCAAACCGTTAAATATAAAGCGATTTGACTCGAAGTATCTATTCAAGTACCTATTCGTGCATGGCTCATCCAGCCCCTCCGACCGGGCGCCTGCTCGACCTCCTGCGCCTGCGCAGGGTCGCCAGTGCGCGCGAACTGGGCGAGGCCTTGGGCGTCAGCCAGCCCAGCATCTCGCGCGCACTGGCCACGGCCGGGCCGCGCGTGGCGCGTATCGGCAAGGCGCGGCGCAGCCGCTACGCCGCGGTGCGCGACGTGCGCGGCCTGGGCACGCACTGGCCGCTGTACCGCATCGACGCCCAGGGCCGTCCACATGAATTCGGCCGGCTGACCGCCCTGCACGGCGGCGGTTGCCTGGTCGCTGCCGCATCGCCGCCCGACTGGCTGCAGGGTGAATTCGCCGACGGGCTGTTCCCCGGCCTGCCGTGGTTCCTCGACGACCAGCGCCCGCAAGGTTTCCTCGGCCGCCAGTTCGGCCAGCGCTGGGCAAGCGAGCTGGGCCTGCCCGCCGAGATCCTGCGTTGGAACGAAGATGCCGTGCTCGCCGCCCTGCTGCTGCGCGGCGAGGACGGGCCTGGCGATTTCGTGCTGGGCGACGCTGCGCTGGAACGCGCGTTGCGCGCCGAACACGACGCCATACCCGCGGCCGCGCGCCATCGCCGCTACGCCACACTGGCGCAGGCTGCGCTCGCCGGCGAAGCTGTCGGTTCCTCCGCGGCGGGCGAACAGCCCAAGTTCACCGCCTGCGTGGCCGACGCCGACGGCGGACTGCGCCACGTCATCGTGAAGTTCAGCGAACCGGTCGACGAACACCCGGGCGCACGCCGCTGGGCCGACCTGCTGGTCTGCGAACACCTGGCCGCAGCGCTGCTGGCTGAACACGGGCACGCCAGCGCGCGCACCGAGCTGGTCCGGTCGCAGGGCCGGCTGTGCCTGGAAGCCACCCGCTTCGACCGCATCGGTACGCATGGCCGGCGCGGCTTCGTCACCCTGGCCGCGTGGAGCGACGCCCAAGACGGCGAACGCGACGACTGGGCAGCCGCGGCGGCACGCATGCGGCAAGGCGGCTGGCTCGATGACGACACGCTGACGCAGGTGCAGCGGCGCTGGTGGTTCGGCCGCCTGATCGGCAATGCCGACATGCACTTTGGCAATCTCGGCTTCTTCCTCGACGGTGCGCTGCCGCTGAAGCTGGCGCCCAGCTACGACATGCTTCCCATGTTGTACCGCCCTGCCGCCAACGGCGCCGTGGTGGCGCGCAGGCTCGACCCGCCACCGCCCACGCCCGCCATCCTGCCGCACTGGCGCGTGGCAGCCGCCTGGGCCGGCCAGTTCTGGCGACGCGTGGCGCAACGCAGCGACATCAGCGACGACTTCCGCCGCCTCGCCGACGCCAACCACGCCACGCTGGAAAGCTTGCGCCAGCGCTTCGACACGGGCGACGACAACGCATGAACCTGGCCCTGTTCGATTTCGACGGCACCCTCACCACCCGCGAGACCTTCGGCGATTTCATCCGCTTCGTGGTGGTGCCGCAGCGGCGTGCGCTGGGCGCCCCGCTGTTCGCGCCGATGCTGGCCGGCTACAAGCTGGGGCTGGTATCCGGCACGCGCATCCGCCAGGCGGTGGTCGCCTTCGGCCTCCGCGGCCTGACCGCGGAACACGTGCGGATCGCCGGCGAACGTTTCGCCGCCGAAGTCCTGCCCGGCGTGCTGCGCCCCGAAGCGATGCGGCGCGTCGCCTGGCACCAGTCACAAGGCGACCGGGTGGTGCTGGTCTCCGGCGGCCTGGATGCCTATCTCGCGCCCTGGTGCCGGCAGCACGGCATGGAGCTGGTCTGCTCGCGGCTGGAAAGCCGCCGTGACCGCCTCACCGGCCGCTACCACGGAGCGCAATGCGTGGGTGAGGAAAAGGCCCGCCGCGTGCGTACGCACCTCGACCTCGCCGCCTATCCGGTCTGTCACGCCTACGGCGACACGCACGAAGACGAGGCGATGCTGGCGCTGGCGCAGAGGCGCTTTTATCGCGGCGTCGAAAGGACGTGACCGGATCAGAACAGCTCGCCCTGCGGCGACGGCCTGCGTGGCGGCACGAAGCGTGAGGTGTCCAGCTTGAGTTCGCGGGCGCGGCCGAAGCCGTGCCTGCGGCAGGCGACCTCGAAGCGCTTGCGCAGCAGCTCGGCGAACACGCCCTGGCCGCGCATGCGGGTGCGGAAGTCGCTGTCGTAGTCGCGGCCGCCGTTCATCTGGCGCACCAGGCTCATCACGTGCTCCGCGCGCTGCGGCGCGTGCAGCGCCAGCCACTCGCGGAACAGCGCCTTCAGTTCCCACGGCAGGCGCAGCACGGTGTAGCCGGCGCAGCGCGCGCCGGCTGCGTGCGCGCGCTCCAGCACCGCTTCCATGTCCCTGTCGTTGAGCGCGGGGATGATCGGCGCCACCAGCACGCCCACCGGCACGCCGGCCTCGGCCAGCGCGGCGATGGCCTTGATCCGGCGGTGCGGCGCGCTGGCGCGCGGTTCCAGTTTCGCGGCGAGGTGGTTGTCCAGCGAGTTCACCGAGACGAACACCTGCACCAGTTGCGCGCGCGCCATCGGCGCGAGCAGGTCGAGGTCGCGCTCGACCAGCGCGTTCTTGGTGACGATGGTGCACGGATGGCGGCATTCGGCCAGCACCTCCAGCGCGGCGCGGGTGAGCCGCCACTTCTTCTCGATCGGCTGGTACGGGTCGGTGTTGCTGCCGATGTTGATCGGCTTCGGCACGTAGCCAGGCCTGGCCAGCTCGGCGCGCAGCACCTCGGCGAGGTTGCCCTTGGCGCGGATCTTCGTCTCGAAATCCAGCCCCGGCGAAAGATTGATGTAGCTGTGGCTGGGCCGTGCGAAGCAGTAGATGCAGCCGTGCTCGCAGCCGCGGTAGGGGTTCATCGCCTGCTCGAAGGCGATGTCGGGCGAGTCGTTGCGGGTGATGACGCTGCGCGCGCGCTCGTCGGTGACCTCGGTGCGCGGGCGCGGCGCAGCCTCGTCCAGCAGCAGGCTCTGCCAGCCGTCATCCTCGGCGTGGTGGCGGATGGATTCGAAGCGCCCCTCCGGATTGGAGGCGGCGCCGCGACCCTTGTGGGCTTGGGGCAAGGCGGTCATTCCGGCAGTGTGCGCCGGAGGTGTCTCAGGATGGGCGACATCCCGCCCTGCTGCGGATCCGGTGCCCTCCCCTGCAAAGCAGGGGGTGAGGTGAGGTCAGCCAACCTCGCGGCAAGCCCGACTACCCCCTCCCGGCCTCCCCCTGCGCGCAGGGGGAGGAGTGAAAGCAGGGCGCCTCAGCCGCGCGGCGTTCCCACCGGCAGCACGATACGCTGCTGGTTGTCGTTGATGATCTCGGCGGCGGACAGGTAGAACGCCAGCGCGGCGGTGAGCAGGCCCATATAGCCGCCGGCCTGGTGCAGGCCCGGCATGCCGGTCCACTCGCCCGCCGCGAGCAGGAAGAACGTGATCCACAGCGCGAGGAAGATCGACTGCAGCGCGCGCGGCGCCCTGAACGTGCCCAGCCACATGTAGAAGGTGAACACCCCCCACAGGAACAGGTACCAGCCCACGAAGGCGGCGGGCACCTTGTCGTGCAGGAACAGCACGAACAGCGCGAACGACCACCAGAACGCGCCGTAGCTGAGGAAGGCGGTGGCGCCGAAGGTGTTGCCGCGCGGCAGCTCCATCACGCCGGCGATGGCCTGGGCGGTGCCGCCGTAGGCCAGGGCGCAGGCCAGCACCAAGCCCATGCCGTCGCCGCTGAACCAGCCGGCGTTGATCATGCTGAGCAGCCAGGTGGTCAGCGCGAACCCGGCCAGCCCCAGCGGTGCCGGGTTGGAAAACTTCGCTTGCGTGCTTGCGTCGCTCATCGTGGTGTTCCCCAGGTGGTCTGGACGGTGGCGTGGTGGGACCGTCCGCGGCGCGCGGCGCGCCGTCCACGCGCCGCGCATCGGTTCGTGTCGTCGCGGGCATGCCCTGCTGCCGTGGATGAAAGGCGGCGGCGCCACCCCGGCGCCGCCGCCACGCTCAGAAGTGGTACAGCCCGCTCAGGCTGACCTGGTTGCCGCTGGTGGTCTTGCGGTCGGTGCCGTTGCTGGTGGTGTCGAGCTTGCCGTACAGCCACTCGACGCCGAGCTCGTAGGCGCCGGCGGCGTATTCAAGGTTCAGTCCCGCCTGGCGGCTGCGCAGCAGGCCGGTGGAGCCGTGGCCCATCCAGCGGATCACGTCATTCCGGTTGAGCTTGCTGGTGGCGTAGAGCGCGTTGAGGATCCAGTTCGGCGTGAAGCTGTAGCCTGCCTGCAGGTAGCCGCCGGTGTCCTTGATGTCGCCGAACTGCGACAGGTCGCCGAACAGCTGGCCGATGCCGCGGCCGGTGTAGGCGTTCGCCCGGAACACCCACGGGCCCGGCTTCCACTGGCCGCCCAGCTCGTAGGCCGTGCTCTTCACCTCGGATTTGACCGGCGTCGGCGCGGTGCCGCCCACGCCGCGCAGGTCGACGCGGCTGTAGTGCGCCACCGCGTAGGCCAGCCAGTCCTTGCCCTGCGCGTGCAGGCGCGCCTCGACCTGCGGGCGGAAGCCGGCGTTGCCCGCGGTCAGGTAGTTGGTGTTGTTGACCGCGCCGTCGGGCCCGTTCCACGAACCCTCGAACGCGCCCAGGTCCAGCCGCCACTTGATGCCGCTGTCGCTGCCGTGGTTGAGGTCCTGCATCCACACGATGCCGGGGAAGCGCCAGCCGATCATGCCGGTGCCGAAACCCAGCGGGAAGGCGATGTGCGACAGCGAGGCGGTGACGTTGTCGAGCGGGAACAGCAGCTCCCATTGCTGGCCGATGCGCACCGTGCTGCCGGTATTCGGATTGGTCAGGTCCATGTAGGCCTGGCGCAGGCGCGGCGTGGGCTGCTGTTGGCTGTACGCGCCGGTACCGTTGTAGCCGCCGAAGAAGTCCATCTCGATGCGGCCGCCGCCGACCCAGTCGCCGGCCAGCCTGGCGCCGCTGAAGTCGAGCCAGAAGCGCGTGTTGCGCACGTCCACGCCGCTGAGCGAACCCTTCGAGCCGGATAGCGGGTACTCGGCGTTGGTGCCGTTGCCGTAGGCGAAGCTCTTGTTCTGGCTGAAGGCGCTGGCGCCGATGAAGCCATGCAGCGCCACCGACACGCCCGGTGCGCTGCTGAACACCGGTTTGGCCGGCGCCGGCGCGGCGGCCACGTTCTGCGCGGGCGCCGCCGGCGGTGGCGCGGCTTTCTGCTGCTGCTGCGCCTGGATCATGCTCTTGAGCTGCGCCAGCTCCTGCTCGAGCTGGTTCACGCGCTGCTCCAGCTGCTGCTCGCGCGCGTTGGCGGCGCCCGTGGTCTGGGCCTGCGCTGCCAGCGGCAGGCCGAGGGCGCAGGCGACGCCGAAGGCCAGCGCGCGGACGCGACGATGGTGGGACGGAATCATGCGGACGGCTCTCCCCGGTCGATGGCGGCCCGAGCATGGTCGCCACGCGCGGCGCGCGCCTATTGGCCGATGGTCGAGACTCGACCAAAGTCGAAACGGCCGTGCTGCGCGGTCCGCCGGGCAGCCGCTACACTCGACCGACACGCCCGGTTCCGCCACGCCGCGCCGATGCGCGCCGCCCATCATCCGCCAGCAGGAGGCAAGCATGTCCACGATCCATCCGGTCGATCCCGCGTTCGCCGCCAGGGCGCGCATCCGCAAGGACGACTACGAGCGGCTGTACGCCGAGTCGGTGAAGGATCCCGAAGGCTTCTGGGCCAGGGTGGGCGAGCGGCTGGACTGGGCCAGGAAGCCGACGAAGATCAAGGACGTCTCCTTCGACCCGAAGAACCTGCACATCCGCTGGTACGAGGACGGCACGCTCAACGTGGCCGCGAACTGCCTCGACCGTCACCTGCAGGAACGCGGCGACAAGGTGGCGATCATCTTCGAGGGCGACGATCCTTCCGAGTCGCGCAAGCTCACCTACCGCGAACTGCACGCCGAGGTGTGCAAGTTCGCCAACACGCTGAAGCATCTGGGCGTGGCCAAGGGCGACCGCGTGGCGATCTACATGCCGATGATCCCCGAGGCGGCGGTGGCGATGCTGGCCTGCGCGCGCATCGGCGCAGTGCACTCGGTGGTGTTCGGCGGCTTCTCGCCCGATTCGCTGGCCGGGCGCATCGCCGACTCCGCCTGCAAGCTGGTGGTGACCGCCGACGAAGGCGTGCGTGGCGGCCGGAAGATCCCGCTCAAGGCGAACGTGGACGAGGCGCTCAAGCGCCCCGGCACCAACAGCGTGGAGACCGTGGTGGTGGTGCGCCGCACCGGCAGCGCGGTGCCGATGCAGTCGCCGCGCGACCGCTGGTACCACAATCTGATGGACGGCCAGAGCGCCGACTGCCCGGCCGAGCCGATGGAAGCCGAGCACCCGCTGTTCATCCTGTACACCTCCGGCTCCACCGGCAAGCCCAAGGGCGTGCTGCACACCTCGGCCGGCTACCTCGTCTACACCAGCTACACCCACGAGTGCGTGTTCGACCTGCGCGAGGACGACGTCTACTGGTGCACCGCCGACGTGGGCTGGGTCACCGGCCACAGCTACGTGGTGTACGGCCCGCTGGCCAACGGCGCCACCACTGTGATGTTCGACGGCGTGCCGAACTACCCCGACTTCAGCCGCTTCTGGCAGGTGGTGGACAAGCACAAGGTCACCCTGTTCTACACTGCGCCCACCGCGATCCGCGCGCTGATGCGCGAGGGCGAGGCGCCGGTGAAGCAGGCCTCGCGCGCCTCGCTGCGCGTGCTCGGCACGGTGGGCGAGCCGATCAACCCCGAGGCCTGGGAGTGGTACCACCGTGTGGTGGGCGACAGCCGCCGGCCGATCGTGGACACCTGGTGGCAGACCGAGACCGGCGGCATCCTGATCACCCCGCTGCCCGGCGCCATCGACGCCAAGCCCGGTTCCGCCACCCGCCCATTCTTCGGCATCAAGCCCGCCATCGTCGACGCCAACGGCGAGGTGCAGGAAGGCGTGGCCGAGGGCAACCTGCTGCTCACCGATTCCTGGCCCGGCCAGATGCGCACGGTGTATGGCGACCACCAGCGCTTCATCGAGACCTACTTCAGCGCCTACCCCGGCAACTACTTCACCGGCGACGGCGCGCGCCGCGACGAGGATGGCTACTACTGGATCACCGGCCGCGTCGACGACGTGATCAACGTCAGCGGCCACCGCATCGGCACCGCCGAGGTGGAAAGCGCGCTGGTGGCGCACCCCAAGGTGGCCGAGGCCGCCGTGGTGGGCTGCCCGCACGAGATCAAGGGCCAGGGCATCTACGCCTACGTCACCCTGGTCGCCGGCGAAACCGGCAGCGACGCGCTGAAGAAGGAACTGGTGGCCTGGGTGCGCAAGGAGATCGGCCCGATCGCCACGCCCGACTACATCCAGTGGGCGCCCGGCCTGCCCAAGACCCGCTCGGGCAAGATCATGCGCCGCATCCTGCGCAAGATCGGCGAGAACCAGCCTGACCAGCTCGGCGACATCACCACCCTGGCCGACCCCAGCGTGGTGAAGAGCCTGGTCGAGGAGCGGCTGATCAAATGACGCGGCGGGGAACGGGGCATGGGGAACAAAGGCAGGGAGCGAACCGCTTCCGGCGAAGCGATCTCCGCATGTTCCCCGTTCCCCGTTTCCCCACGTCCAAGCCCCATGCCTGACGTCCTGATCGCCGACGACCACCCGCTGTTCCGCGACGCGCTGCAGCGCGCGGTGCTGGGCGCCCTGCCACAGGCGCGCGTGCACTGCGCCGATGGCGTGCACAGCCTGCTCGGCCTGATCGAGCAGTACCCCGACGCCGACCTGCTGCTGCTCGACCTGCACATGCCCGGCGCGCGCGGCTATTCGGCACTGGCGCACATCCGCGGCCAGTACCCGGGACTGCCGATCATCGTGGTCTCCGGCCACGAGGAAGCCGCGGTGGCGCGTCGCGCGCTGGCCCACGGCGCGGCGGCCTACATCCCCAAGTCCACCGACGGCGTGCACATCGCCGAGGCGATCCGCCAGGTGCTGGACGGCGACACCTGGCTGCCGCCGCAGCTGCTCGGCGGCCACCTGGCCCTGCAGCCGGACGAGGCCGACGCGGCCGCGCGCGTCGCCAGCCTCACCCCGCAGCAGTTCCGCGTGCTCACCATGACCGCCGAGGGCCTGCTCAACAAGCAGATCGCCTGGGACCTGGGCGTCTCCGAGGCCACCGTGAAGGCCCACATGACCGCGATCATGCGCAAGCTGGGCGTGAACAACCGCACCCAGGTGGCCCTGCTGGCCAGCCAGCTGGCGCTGGACCAGGACGCCGTGCCGCCGCTGCCCGCGGACGAGGACTGACGCCTTCCGAAGGCATCCGAAAGCCGGCGCAGGACGGCGACGCCACGGCCGCCACCAAGCGCAAGTACAGGCAAGCCCGCGTCGCCCTTCCGGACTGATGGACGTCCATACGTCTGGACTTCCGTTCCGGTGCTTGCCTTTTTGCTGCGCCGCACTATAGTCAAACGACCAACCGCAGCATCCGCACGTCCCTTCGGGAGGGAGACGATGGACCAACCGCGCGCGCAGGGGCTCTACGATCCCCGTCACGAACACGACGCCTGTGGCGTGGGTTTCGTCGCCCACATCAAGGGCCGCAAGAGCCACGCGATCATCCAGCAGGGGCTGGCGATCCTGCGCAACCTGGACCACCGCGGCGCGGTGGGCGCCGACCCGCTGATGGGCGACGGCGCCGGCATCCTGATCCAGATCCCCGACCGGCTGTACCGCGAGGAGATGGCGCTGCAGGGCGTGACCCTGCCGCCGCCCGGCGAGTACGGCGTGGGCATGGTGTTCCTGCCCAAGGAAGAGGCCTCGCGCCAGGCCTGCGAGCAGGAGCTGGAGCGCAAGGTGCGCGCCGAGGGCCAGGTGCTGCTCGGCTGGCGCGACGTGCCGGTGGACGGCGAGATGCCGATGTCGCCGGCGGTGAAGGAACGCGAGCCGGTGATCCGCCAGGTGTTCATCGGCCGCGGTCCGGACGTGATGGTGCCCGACGCGCTGGAGCGCAAGCTCTACGTGATCCGCAAGACCGCCAGCCACGCCATCCGCGCCCTGAGCTTCAAGCACGGCAAGGAATACTTCGTGCCCTCGATGTCCACGCGCACCGTGGTCTACAAGGGCCTGCTGCTGGCCGGCCAGGTGGGCCGCTATTACCGCGACCTGGCCGACCCGCGCACGGTGTCCGCGCTGGCGCTGGTGCACCAGCGCTTCTCCACCAACACCTTCCCCGCGTGGGAGCTGGCGCATCCCTACCGCATGGTCGCGCACAACGGCGAGATCAACACGGTCAAGGGCAACGTGAACTGGCTCAACGCGCGCACCGGCGCGATCGCCTCGCCGGTGCTGGGTGAGGACCTGCCCAAGCTGTGGCCGCTGATCTACCCTGGCCAGAGCGACACCGCTTCGTTCGACAACTGCCTGGAGCTGCTGACCATGGCCGGCTACCCGCTGGCCCAGGCGATGATGATGATGATCCCCGAGGCGTGGGAACGGCACGCGCTGATGGACGACAGCCACCGCGCGTTCTACGAGTACCACGCCGCGCTGATGGAGCCGTGGGACGGCCCCGCCGCGATCGCCTTCACCGACGGCCGCCAGGTCGGCGCCACGCTGGACCGCAACGGCCTGCGCCCGGCGCGCTACCTGGTCACCGACGACGACCTGGTGATCCTCGCCTCCGAGGCCGGCGTGCTGCCGGTGCCGGAGGCCAGCATCGTGAAGAAGTGGCGCCTGCAGCCGGGCAAGATGCTGCTGATCGACATGGAGGCCGGGCGCATCATCGACGACAAGGAGCTGAAGGACCAGCTGGCCAACGCGCGGCCGTACAAGCAGTGGATCGAGCGCATCCGCATCAAGCTCGACGACCTGCCCGACGCGCCGCCGGAATCGCGCGCCATCGACCGCCTGCTCGACCGCCAGCAGGCCTTCGGCTACACCCAGGAAGACCTCAAGTTCCAGCTGCTGCCGATGGCGCAGTCCGGCGAGGAGGCGATCGGCTCGATGGGCAACGACGCGCCGCTGGCGGTGCTGTCGGACCAGGACAAGTCGCTGTACAGCTACTTCCGCCAGCTGTTCGCGCAGGTCACCAACCCGTCGATCGACCCGATCCGCGAGCAGCTGGTGATGTCGCTGGTGTCCTTCATTGGCCCCAAGCCCAACCTGCTCGACATCAACAACATCAACCCGCCGTTGCGCCTGGAGGTGCAGCAGCCGGTGCTGGGCTTCGCCGAGATGGCGAAGATCCGCAAGATCGGCCGCTACTCCAAGGGCAAGTTCCGCAGCCACACGCTGGACATCACCTACCCCGCCACGTGGGGCAAGGCCGGCATCGAGGCGCGCCTGGCCTCGCTGTGCGCCCAGGCGGTGGACGCGATCCGCCAGGGCCACAACATCCTGGTGGTGTCCGACCGCCACGCCGACCGCGAACGGGTGGCGATCCCCGCCCTGCTGGCCACCTCGGCGGTGCATCTGCACCTGGTCGAGCGCGGCCTGCGCACCAGCACCGGCCTGGTGGTGGAAACCGGCTCGGCGCGCGAGGTGCACCACTTCGCCCTGCTCGCCGGCTACGGCGCCGAGGCGGTGCACCCGTACCTGGCGATGGAGACGCTGGCGCAGCACTACGCCGGCGCGCCGGGCGGCATCACGCCGGAGAAGGCCATCGCCCACTTCGTCAAGGCGATCGACAAGGGCCTGCAGAAGGTGATGTCCAAGATGGGCATCTCCACCTACATGTCCTACACCGGCGCGCAGATCTTCGAGGCGGTGGGCCTGAACCGCGAGCTGGTGGACCGCTACTTCACCGGCACCACCAGCACCATCGAGGGCATCGGCCTGTTCGAGCTGGCCGAGGAAGCGCTGCGCCAGCACGCCGCCGCCTACGGCGACGACCCGGTGCTGGCCGGCTCCCTGGCCGACGGCGGCGACTACGCCTGGCGCGTGCGCGGCGAGCAGCACCTGTGGACGCCGGACGCCATCGCCAAGCTGCAGCACGCCACCCGCGCCAACAGCGCGGCCACCTACGAGGAATACGCGCGCCTCATCAACGAGCAGGACCGCCGCCACATGACGCTGCGCGGCCTGTTCGAGTTCCGCGCCGACCCCGCCGCGGCGATCCCGCTGGACGAGGTGGAACCGGCGAAGGAGATCGTGAAGCGCTTCGCCACCGGCGCCATGTCGCTGGGCTCGATCTCCACCGAGGCGCACGCCACGCTGGCGGTGGCGATGAACCGCATCGGCGGCAAGTCCAACACCGGCGAGGGCGGCGAGGACCCGGCTCGCTACCAGAACGAGCTGCGCGGCGTCGGCATCCAGCCGGGCGACACGCTGGCCGGCATCCTCGGCAGGGACCGCATCGAGCGCGACATCGAGCTGCAGGCTGGCGATTCGCTGCGCTCGCGCATCAAGCAGGTGGCCTCGGGGCGCTTCGGCGTCACCGCCGCCTACCTGGTCTCGGCCGACCAGATCCAGATCAAGGTCTCGCAGGGCGCCAAGCCCGGCGAGGGCGGCCAGCTGCCCGGCCACAAGGTGTCCGAGTACATCGCGCAGCTGCGCTTCTCGGTGCCCGGCGTGGGCCTGATCTCGCCGCCGCCGCACCACGACATCTACTCGATCGAGGACCTGGCCCAGCTCATCCACGACCTGAAGAGCTGCAACCCGCAGGCCTCGATCTCGGTGAAGCTGGTGTCCGAGGTGGGCGTGGGCACGGTGGCCGCGGGCGTGGCCAAGTGCAAGGCCGACCACGTGGTGATCGCCGGCCACGACGGCGGCACCGGCGCCTCGCCGTGGTCGTCGATCAAGCACGCCGGCACACCGTGGGAGCTGGGCCTGGCCGAGACCCAGCAGACCCTGGTGCTGAACCGCCTGCGCGGCCGCATCCGGGTGCAGGCCGACGGCCAGATGAAGACCGGCCGCGACGTGGTGATCGGCGCCCTGCTCGGCGCCGACGAGTTCGGCTTCGCCACCGCGCCGCTGGTGGTGGAAGGCTGCATCATGATGCGCAAGTGCCACCTCAACACCTGCCCGGTGGGCGTGGCCACGCAGGACCCGGTGCTGCGCCGCCGCTTCGCCGGCAAGCCCGAGCACGTGGTGAACTTCTTCTTCTTCGTCGCCGAGGAAGCGCGCCGTATCATGGCGCAGCTCGGCATCCGCCGCTTCGACGACCTGGTCGGCCGCGCCGACCTGCTCGACATGCGCGCCGGCGTGGCGCACTGGAAGGCGAAGGGACTGGATTTCTCGCGCGTGTTCCACCGCCCCGACGTGCCGGCCGACGTCGCCTGGCGCCATGTCGACGCGCAGGATCACGGCCTCGGCCACGCGCTCGACCACGTGCTGATCGAGAAGGCAAAGCCGGCGCTGGAGCGCGGCGAGAAGACCCGCTTCATCGTCGACGTGCGCAACGTCGACCGCAGCGTGGGCAGCATGCTGTCGGGCGAACTGGCGCGCCGCCACGGCCACGAGGGCCTGCCCGACGACACCATCCACGTGCAGCTGGACGGCACCGCGGGGCAGAGCTTCGGCGCCTTCCTCGCGCGCGGCATCACGCTGGACCTGGTCGGCCAGGGCAACGACTACGTGGGCAAGGGCCTGTCCGGCGGCCGCCTCGTGGTGCGCTCGCCGAACGACTTCCACGGCTTCGGCCCCGAGCACATCATCGTGGGCAACACCGTGCTGTACGGCGCCATCGACGGCGAGGCGTACTTCAACGGCGTGGCCGGCGAGCGCTTCGCGGTGCGCAACTCCGGCGCGCGTGCGGTGGTGGAAGGCGTGGGCGACCACGGCTGCGAGTACATGACCGGCGGCACCGTGGTGGTGCTGGGCGAGACCGGGCGCAACTTCGCCGCCGGCATGTCCGGCGGCGTGGCCTACGTGTACGACCCGCACGGCGCGTTCGAGCGCCGCTGCAACCTGGCGATGGTGGCGCTGGAGCCGGTGCTGTCCGGCGTGGAGCAGGAACTGCGCGTGCCGCGCCACCACTGGCACGTGCCCGCGCGCGATGGTGCGCCGGCCACCGACGAGGCGATCCTGCGCCAGCTGCTGGAGGCGCACTTCCGCCACACCGGCAGCTTCCGCGCCAAGGAGATCCTGCACGACTGGCGCGTGGCGCGCGCGCGCTTCGTCAAGGTGATGCCGAACGAGTACAAACGCGCGCTGATCGAGGCGAAGAGCGACGCCGTGCTGGAATCCACCGAGAAGGCCACCGCCTGAGGAGCACTGAGATGGGCAAGATCACCGGCTTCCTCGACCACCCGCGCCAGCACGAGACCAGCGAGGCGCCCGCGCAGCGCAAGCGACACTGGCACGAGTTCGTGCGCCAGCTCGACGACCAGGCCGCGCAGCTGCAGGCGGCACGCTGCATGGACTGCGGCATCCCGTTCTGCCACAACGGCTGCCCGGTCAACAACATCATCCCCGACTTCAACGACCTGGTTTACCGGCAGGACTGGAAGCGCGCGCTGGACGTGCTGCATTCCACCAACAACTTCCCCGAGTTCACCGGGCGGATCTGCCCGGCGCCGTGCGAGGCGGCCTGCACGCTCAACATCAACAGCGATGCGGTGGGCATCAAGTCGATCGAGCACAAGATCATCGACCGCGGCTGGGAAGAAGGCTGGGTGGTGCCGCAGCCGCCGGCGCACAAGACCGGCAAGCGCGTGGCGGTGGTCGGTTCCGGCCCCGCGGGCCTCGCCGCCGCGCAGCAGCTGGCGCGCGCCGGGCACGCGGTCACCGTGTTCGAGAAGAACGACCGCGTGGGCGGCCTGCTGCGCTACGGCATCCCCGACTTCAAGCTGGAGAAGTCGCACATCGACCGGCGCGTCGAGCAGATGCGCGGCGAGGGCGTGGATTTCCGCACCGGCGTGTTCGTGGGCAACCCGCACGACGCGGCTGCGTACGGCCCGCTGGAAACGGTGACGCCGGCCCAGCTCCGGCGCGAGTTCGACGCGGTGGTGATCGCCGGCGGCGCGGAGACCCCGCGCGACCTGCCGGTGCCGGGCCGCGAACTGGACGGCGTGCACTTCGCGATGGACTTCCTGCCGCAGCAGAACCGGGTCAACGCCGGCGACGCCCTCGACGGGCAGATCCACGCCGGCGGCAAGCACGTGGTGGTGATCGGCGGTGGCGACACCGGCTCGGATTGCGTGGGCACTTCCAATCGCCATGGTGCCAAGGCCGTCACCCAGTTCGAGCTGCTGCCACAGCCGCCCGAGCAGGAGAACAAGCCGCTGGTGTGGCCGTACTGGCCGATCCGCCTGCGCACCTCCAGCTCGCACGAGGAAGGCTGCCAGCGCGACTGGTCGGTGGCGACCAAGCGCTTCAACGACGACGGCAAGGGCCGCGTGAAGAGCCTCACCGCCGTCCGCCTGCAGTGGCAGGACGGCAGGATGGCCGAGGTGCCGGGCAGCGAGTTCGAGGTCCGCGCCGAGCTGGTGCTGCTGGCGATGGGCTTCGTCTCGCCGGTGCAGAAGGTGCTGGATGCCTTCGGCGTGGAACGCGACGCGCGCGGCAACGCCCGGGCATCCACCGATGGCGACGACGGCTACCGCACCAGCGTCGACAAGGTGTTCGCCGCCGGCGACATGCGCCGCGGGCAGTCGCTGGTGGTGTGGGCGATCCGCGAGGGGCGCCAGTGCGCGCGGGCGGTGGACGCGTACCTGATGGGGCGTTCCACGCTGCCGCGCTGAGTGCGCGAAGCATATGCTCCTCAATTCCGGCGCAGGCCCACGGCTATCCGGAATATTTCCGCTGCCGGATGAACTCCTTCCCCTGCGTGCAGGGGGAGGTTGGGAGGGGGTCACGCTTTGGCTTTCAAGCCAAGAGCACCCCTCCCCAATCCTCCCCTGCACGCAGGGGAGGGCGCCTTTTGCCCCGCCCTTGAGGCAGACGGGCCGTCTTCGCCACGCTCCGTTGCCGATCTTTGGCGCAAGCTTTCCACCGACATCAACAACTATTCCGGACAGCATTGGACGCAGGCTGGAATGACGGTGAAGTAGCCCTGACCGTTCCGGTCTCTGCAGTGGCGAGGGCAACGCCTTATTGCACCAGTGGCGAGGCGGCGGCTTCCAGTTCCACGCCCTCCAGCTCGGCCTGGCCGGCCAGCACGCGCACGTACTGGCCCAGCGCCTTGCGCTCGGCGGCGGCATGCAGCTCGCGCGCCACGCGTCCGGCCACCGCCTCGAACGGCAGCGGTTCGCCGGGGATGCGCCGGTCCACCGCCACGATGTGGAACCCGTAGCGGGTGTTCACCAGTTTCGGCAGCACGCCGAGTTCGTGGCCTGCGAAGATCGCCTGCTCGAATTCCGGCACGGTGGCGCCGCGCTGCAGCTGGCCGAGCTGGCCACCCTGCGCGCCGGAGGGGCAGTTGGACTTCTCGCGGGCGCGGGCTTCGAACCGTTCCGGCTGCAGGCGCAGTTCCTGCAGCATCGCCTCGGCCACCGCGCGGATCGCCGGCACCGGCGTGCCGGGCGTCACCTGGAACAGGATGTGCCGCGCATGCACCCGTTCGCCGCTGCGGTAGCGTTCCGGGTGGGCGTCGTACCAGCGGCGGCATTCTTCCGGCGTGGGCTCGGGCACACGTACCTCGCGCGCCAGCAATTGCTCGATCGCCTCGCTGCCAGCTGCCGCGTCGGCGCCTTCGTCCAGCAAGCCCAGTTCCCGCGCGCGCTGACGCAGCAGCTCGTGCACCGCGGCCAGCTCGTCGCTGGGCCAGTCGCCGGTGTCCACGGCGATGCCGTTGACGCGCACGCTCACGGGCGCACCATCCGCTTGCGCGTGCGCACCAGCTGGTAGGGACGGAACAGGTAGGCCACGCTGGCCATGCCGCTCCAGATGTGCACCATGCGGGTGAACGGCGAGACCAGGAAGATGCTGAAGCCGAGCAGGATGTGCAGCTGGTACACCCACGGCACGCCCTGCAGCAGCGCGGCGCCGCCGCCGTGGAAGTAGACGATGCCCTGCACGTAGCGGCTGAGCACCTCGAAGGTGGCGCCGTCCATGTGCTGGGCCGACATCGGCACGGTGGCCAGCCCCAGCAGCAACTGGAACCACAGCATCAGCACGATGGCGATGTCCCACCGGCGGCTGTTGCGGCGCACGCGCGGGTCGCCCAACCGGCGCCCGATCAGCAGGCTCAGCCCGATGATCGCCACGAGGCCGGCGAGCCCGCCGGCGACCATCGCCAGCCACTGGTGCTGGCCCGGGCTGAGCAGCCAGCCGATCGCCCATTCGGGGATCAGGAAGCCGGCGAAGTGGCCCAGCACCACCACCAGGATGCCGTAGTGGAACAGGTTGGAGCCCCAGCGCAGCGTCTTCGCGCGCAGGATCTGCGAGGAGTCGCTCTTCCACGAGTACGGCTCGCGGTCGTAGCGGATCAGGCTGCCGAGCAGCAGCACGGTGAGGCAGAGGTACGGGTAGATGCCGAACAGGAACTGGTTCCAGGCGGGTGAGAGGGTCATGGCAGGCACTCCTGGACGGAAGCGGTGGTCACGGCGCGGCCTCGGCGGGCGGTTCGAAGGCGGGACGTTCTTCCCAGCTCGTGTCGATGTCTTCCGGTGGCGGCACCGGCGCGTGCGGGTCGAGGCCTTCCTCGCCGGCCAGCGCCAGCAGCGCGGCGGGTACCGCGGCGTAGCGGCTGCCGCGTTTGACGAGCGCGTTGCCCAGCTTGCGCAGCACGTGGGCGCATTCGCCCAGCAGCTCGGGCGTTTCCGCGGGCTCGCAGCAGCTCAGGTATTCCAGCAGCACCGGCAGGTGGTCGGGCAGTTCGTGGCCGCGCTGTTCCAGCCCGATCCGCCGGTAGCGCTCGCGCAGTTCCAGCATCGCCGAGCCGCGTTCGCGGCCGTCGCCGTGCACGTGCTCGAACAGGTTGAGCGAGGTGGAGCGGCCGTGGTCGAACAGCTCGACGTAGCGCGCCTCGGCATCGAGCAGTTCGCCCTGCCCCAGCTCCCTGGTCAGCGCCAGCAACTCGTCGCGCCGTTGCGCGTCGAGTCCGTGTGCGGCGCGCAGCGCGTCGGCGATTTCCGGCAGCGCGGCACGCAGTTCCGCGTCGGGATAGGCCAGCAAGGCGGCCAGCGCGCGCAAGGTGGTGGCGTGTTCGCTGGCCATCAGGTGTCGTCGTCGATCATGCGGATGGGGATCATCTTGCGCCGGCCCATCTTGCCGCCGAACAGGCCGGCCTTGGCGTCGATGCCGTCGCAGCCATTGCCGAAGGTGAAGCCGCAGCCGCCGCGCAGCTGGTAGGCGTTCTCGGCTTCCTCGCGGTGCGCGGTGGGGATCACGAAGCGGTCCTCGTAGTTGGCGATGGCGAGGTAGCGGTGCATGGCCTCGGCGGTGGCCTCGTCCAGGCCCACCGCGGCCAGCATCGCCGGATCCTGCGGCTGGCCGAGCTGGCGCGCGCGGAACCAGGCCCGCATCGCCAGCATGCGCTTCAGCGCTCCGGTCACCGGCGCCTCGTTGCCGGCGGTGAGCAGGTTGGCGAGGTAGCGCACCGGGATGCGCAGCGAATCCACGTCGGGCAGGCCGTGGTCGGTGCTGTCGATGGCGCCGGCGTTGGCGTGCGCCTGGATCGGCGACAGCGGCGGCACGTACCACACCATCGGCAGGGTGCGGTACTCGGGGTGCAGCGGGAAGGCAATCTTCCACTCCACCGCCATCTTGTAGGTGGGCGAATGCTTCGCCGACTCGATCCACTCGGCCGGCACGCCGTCGGCCAGCGCCTGGCGCTGCACGTCCGGGTCGTGCGGGTCGAGGAACACGTCGAGCTGGGCCTGGTACAGGTCGTGCGGGTTCTCGGTGGCGGCGGCCTCGCCGATGCGGTCGGCGTCGTACAGCAGCACGCCGAGATAGCGGATGCGGCCCACGCAGGTTTCCGAGCACACCGTGGGCAGGCCGGCCTCGATGCGCGGGTAGCAGAAGGTGCACTTCTCCGCCTTGCCGCTGGTCCAGTTGTAGTAGATCTTCTTGTACGGGCAGCCGGAGACGCACATGCGCCAGCCGCGGCACTTGTCCTGGTCGATCAGCACGATGCCGTCCTCCTCGCGCTTGTAGATCGAGCCGGACGGGCACGAGGCCACGCAGGTGGGGTTGAGGCAGTGCTCGCACAGCCGCGGCAGGTACATCATGAAAGTGTTTTCGAACTGGCCGTAGATGTCCTTCTGCACCGCCTCGAAGTTGTAGTCGGCGCTGCGCTTGCTGAACTCGCCGCCGAGGATCTCCTCCCAGTTCGGCCCCCACTCCACCTTGTCCATGGTGCGGCCGGAGACCAGCGAGATCGGCCGCGCTACCGGGGCGGTGGGCAGCTCCGGCGCGGTCTGCAGGTTCTCGTAGTCGAAGGTGAACGGCTCGTAGTAATCGTCGATCTGCGGCATGTGCGGGTTGGAGAACAGCTTGGCCAGCACGGCGAGCCGCCCGCCCTGCTTCGGCACCAGCTTGCCGTTCGGCTTGCGTACCCAGCCGCTGTGCCAGCGTTCCTGGTTCTCCCAGTCCTTCGGGTAGCCGATGCCGGGCTTGGTTTCCACGTTGTTGAACCACGCGTATTCCATGCCCTTGCGCGAGGTCCACACGTTCTTGCAGGTGACCGAGCAGGTGTGGCAGCCGATGCACTTGTCGAGGTTCAGCACCATCGCGATCTGTGCGCGGACTTTCATGGGTCTGCTCCTCAGGCCAGCTTCGTGTCGAGTTCGTCTTCGCGCGCCTTGCGCTGCACGCGGTCCATCCAGTCCACCTTGGCCATCTTGCGCACGATCACGAACTCATCGCGGTTGGAGCCCACGGTGCCGTAGTAGTTGAAGCCCCACGACAACTGCGCGTAGCCGCCCACCATGTGGGTGGGCTTGAGCACGGTGCGGGTGACCGAGTTGTGGATGCCGCCGCGCATGCCGGTGATCTCCGAACCCGGAACGTTCACGATCTTCTCCTGCGCGTGGTACATCAGGCACATGCCTTCCTTCACGCGCTGGCTGACCACCGCGCGCGCGGTGAGCGCGCCGTTCACGTTGAACACCTCGATCCAGTCGTTGTCGACGATGCCAGCCCGGCCCGCGTCGGCCTCGGAGATCCACACGATCGGCCCGCCGCGCGACAGCGTGAGCATCAGCAGGTTGTCGGTGTAGGTGCTGTGGATGCCCCACTTCTGGTGCGGGGTGATGAAGTTCAGCATCACCTCGGGATGGCCGTTGCCCTTCCGGCCCAGCAGCGGCGCCACGGTGCGCGTGTCGATCGGCGGCCGGTACAGCGCGAAGCCCTCGCCGAAGTCGCGCAGCCAGGGATGGTCCTGGTAGAACTGCTGGCGCCCGGAAATCGTGCGCCAGGGGATCAGTTCGTTGACGTTGGTCCAGCCGGCGCTGTAGCTGACATGCTCGCTCTCGATGCCCGACCAGGTGGGCGAGGAGATGATCTTGCGCGGCTGCGCCTGGATGTCGCGGAAGCGGATCTTCTCGTCCTCGCGCGGGCGCGCGAGATGGGTGTGGTCGCGGCCGGTGATCTTCGACAGCGCGGCCCAGGCCTTCACCGCCACCTCGCCGTTGGTCTCCGGCGCGAGGTACATGATGGTCTCGGCGGCGTCGATGTCGCTGTCGATGCGCGGCCGGCCCCTGGCCGGGCCGTCGGCCACGGTGGCGTTGAGCGCGGCCAGGCCGGCCACTTCGTGCCCGGTGTCCCAGGCGATGCCCTTGCCGCCGTTGCCCAGCGTGTCCATCAGCGGACCCAGCGCGGTGTAGCGGGCGAAGGTGGCCGGGTAGTCGCGTTCCACCACGGCGATGTTGGAGGCGGTGACGCCGGGCACCAGTTCGCACTCGCCCTTCTTCCAGTCCTGCCCGCCGAACGGCTGCGCCAGCTCGGCCGACGTGTCGTGCAGGATCGGCGTGAGCACCACGTCCTTCTCCACGCCGAGGTGGCCTTCGGCCAGCGCGGAGAACTTCTTCGCCACCGCCTTGAAGATCTCCCAGTCGCTGCGCGACTCGTAGACCGGGTCCACCGCCGCCGACAGTGGGTGGATGAACGGATGCATGTCGGAGGTGTTGAGGTCGTTCTTCTCGTACCAGGAGGCGGTGGGCAGCACCACGTCCGAGTACAGGCAGGAGGTGGACATGCGGAAGTCCAGCGTCACCACCAGGTCGAGCTTGCCCTCGGGCGCGGGTTCGCGCCATACCACTTCCTCGGGCTTGGCGCCGCCCTCCTCGCCGAGGTCCTTGCCCTGCAGGCCGCAGCGGGTGCCGAGGAAGTGGCGCAGGAAATACTCGTGGCCCTTGCCGGAGGAACCGAACAGGTTGGAGCGCCAGATGAACAGGTTGCGCGGGAAGTTGGTGGGGTCGTCCGGGTCCTCGCTGGCCATGCGCAGCTCGCCGGACTTCAGCGCCGCGGCCACGTAGTCCTTCGCGTCCACGCCGGCGGCCGCGGCGTCGCGGGCCACCTGCAGCGGGTTGCGGTTGAGCTGCGGCGCCGACGGCGTCCAGCCCATGCGCTGGGCGCGCACGTTGCAGTCGATCAGGCTGCGGCCGTAGCGGCGGCGGTCGGCCAGCGGCGAGAGCAGTTCGTCCACGTCGAGCTTCTCGTAGCGCCACTGGTCCGAGTGCACGTAGAAGAACGTGGTGCCGGCCATCTGTCGCGGCGGGCGCGTCCAGTCCAGCGCGAAGGCCAGCGCGGTCCAGCCGGTCTGCGGGCGCAGCTTCTCCTGCCCCACGTAGTGCGACCAGCCGCCGCCGGACACGCCCACCGTGCCGCACAGCATCAGGACGTTGATGATGCTGCGGTAGTTCATGTCCTGGTGGTACCAGTGGTTCATGCCCGCGCCGATGATGACCATCGAGCGGCCCCTGGTTTTCTCCGCGTTGTCGGCGAAGCCGCGCGCCACCGCGATGGCGTGCTGCGCCGGCACGCCGGTGATCGCCTCCTGCCAAGCCGGGGTGTAGGGCACGTTGTCGTCGTAACCCCTGGCGCTGGTGCCGCCCAGGCCGCGGTCCAGGCCGTAGTGCGCGCACAGCAGGTCGAAGGTGGTGGCGACCATCACCTCGCCGTCCTTCGTGACCAGTTTGCGCACCGGCACGTGGCGCAGCAGCACGTCACCCTGCTGGTCGTTGCTCGGGTAATGCGGGTTGACCACGCCGCCGAAGTACGGGAAGGCCACGGCACAGACGGCGTCACGGCGGTCGATCTGGGTCAGTTGCAGCTCGATGGCCGCGCCGTCGGCGCCCTTCTGCTCCAGGTTCCACTTGCCGTGGTCGGGGCTGTCCCGGCCCGGCCAGCGGAAGCCGATCGCGCCCTGCGGCACCACCGGCCGGCCGTCCTTGTCGAAGCCCACGGTCTTCCACTCGGCGTGGCCGGGGCTGCCCAGCGCGCCGTCGAAATCGCTGGCGCGCAGGTAGCGGTCGGGGATCCAGCGTTCGCCGTCGCGGCGCAGCGTCACCAGCAGCGGCAGGTCGGTGTAGCGTCGGCCGTAGTCCTGGAAATAGGTGGCCTGGCGATCGAGGAAGAATTCCCGGAGGATCACGTGGCCCATCGCCATGGCCAGCGCGGCGTCGGTGCCCTGCTTGGGGTGCAGCCACAGGTCGGAAAGCTTGGCGACCTCGGCGTAGTCCGGCGTCACCGCCACCACGTGGGTGCCGTTGTAGCGCGCCTCGACGAAGAAGTGCGCGTCGGGCGTGCGCGTCTGCGGCACGTTCGAGCCCCAGGCGATGATGTAGCCGGAGTTGTACCAGTCGGCCGACTCGGGCACGTCGGTCTGCTCGCCCCAGGTCTGCGGGCTGGACGGCGGCAGGTCGCAGTACCAGTCGTAGAACGACAGCAGGGTGCCGCCGATCAGGCTGAGGTAGCGCGCGCCGGAGGCGTAGGACACCATCGACATCGCCGGGATCGGCGAGAAGCCCACCACGCGGTCGGGTCCGTGCGCCTTCACCGTGTGCACGTTGGCGGCGGCGACCAGTTCCAGCGCCTCGTCCCACTTCACCCGCACGAAGCCACCGAGGCCGCGGCTGGCCTTGTAGTCCTGCATGCCCGGCTCGGCCATCAGCGCGGCCCACGCTTCCACCGGCGCCAGCGTTTCGCGCAGCCTGCGCCAGTGCTTCAGCAACCGGCCGCGGATCATCGGGTACTTCAGCCGGTTCGCGCTGTACAGGTACCAGGAGTACGAGGCGCCGCGCGAGCAGCCGCGCGGCTCGTGGTTGGGCATGCCGGGGCGGGTGCGCGGGTAGTCGGTCTGCTGGGTTTCCCAGGTCACCACGCCCTGCTTGACGTGGATCTTCCAGCTGCACGAGCCGGTGCAGTTCACGCCGTGGGTGGAACGCACGATCTTGTCGTGCGACCAGCGGTTGCGGTAGCCATCCTCCCACTGGCGCGCTTCCTCGCGCACCTCGCCCCAGCCGTCGGAGAAGGCTTCGCGCGGACGCGAGAAATAGCGCAGGCGTTCCAGGAACTGGCCCATGGCGGCGACCTCAGGCTTGGGGCTTGGAGGGCGGGACGTGGCGGCCGTGGAAATCCACCTGCCGCACCTCGGTGAAGAAGATCAGCACCAGCGCCACGATGACGACGCCGTACAGCAGCATGAAGGCGCTGGAGCGGATGCCCAGCCAGTCGAGCAGCCCGCCCCAGAGGATCGGCAGCAGGAAGCCGCCCAGGCCGCCGGCCAGGCCCACGATGCCGGTGACCACGCCCAGGTTCTCGGGAAAGTCGTCGCCCAGGTACTTGAAGGTGGACGCCATGCCGAAGGCCAGCGCCACGCCCAGCACGAACAGCAGCGGCACGAACAGCCACAGCCGCAGCCCGATGTCGAAGCTGGCCGGGCCGCGGATGGTGTGCACCACCAGCTGCGTCTGCGGGTAGGACAGCAGGAACAGCATCACCGACGACACCCACAGCACCCACCAGGTGGTGGCGTGCGCGCCGAATTTGTCCGCCAAGGTGCCGCCCAGCGCGCGCAGCGCGCCGGCCGGCAGCGAGAAGCACGCCGCCAGCAGCGCCGCCGTGCCGATCGCCACGCCGTACTCGCCGATGAAGTACTGCGGCATCCACAAGGACAGCGCGGTGAAGCCGCCGAAGGTCAGCGAGTAGTACTGGCAGTACTTCCACACCCGCGGATCGCGCAGCACGCGCAGCTGCGCGCCCATGCCCGATGCCTTGCCACCCTGGCCCACGCCCGGGTCCGGCGCCGCCAGCAGCCAGAACAGCACCGCGGTGAGCAGCAGCGCCACCGCGTAGATGCGCGGCACCATGCGCCAGCCGTAGTGGTCCACCAGCAGCGGCGTCACGAACAGGTTCAGCGCCGCGCCGCTGGTGCCCGCGCCGAACACGCCCATCGCGAAACCGCGCCGCGAGGCGGGAAAGAAGCGCGCCACGTAGGGCGTGCCCACCGCGAACGAGGCGCCCACCGCGCCCAGGATCAGCCCCACCAGCAGCAGCTGCCACAGCTGCCCGGCGTAGCCCACCAGCCACACCGGCACGGCGCAGGCCAGCAGCAGCACCGTCATCACGATGCGGCCGCCAAAGCGGTCGGTCCAGATGCCCAGCGGCAGGCGCAGCACCGCGCCGGACAGCACCGGCGTGGCGGTGAGCAGGCCGAACCCGGTGGCGTTGAGGCCCAGCTCCTGGCGGATCGGGATGCCGATCACGCCGAACATCATCCACACCGCGAAGCACACCACGAACGCGAACGTACTGGCGAACAACACCCGGTAGGCGACACCCATCGCGCTGGCCTCCCTCGGCTGGCTGTGTCCATGGCCGGCACGGCTGGCGGTCACGCTACCCCCGCGCGGCGCGGTTGTCCTTGTCCGGAGTCAAATGCGCCGCGTGCGCTCCCTGGCCGCGTCCTCCGAACGCCGCGGTAACTTCGCCCAGACAGCGTAAAGTCGAAGTGATGGCGATTTGACGTCGCTGAACGCCGGCGCTCAGACCGGCCAGCAGCGGATCGACGACGTCGGCAGCCGCACCCGGCCGTGCATCGCGCCCTCCGGCGGCAAGGCCGCCCACAGCCGCGCCTGCCCGCAGCGCAGGCCGGCGCCATGGCCGTGCGCGCCCACCTGGCGCAGTTCCACGCTGGCCGCGACGGCATCGGCGGTCGCCGTGGCCGCATCGTGCCATTCCACCGCCTCCGGCGCGATGTGCCAGTCCACCTCGGTGCCATCGACCAGCGCCGTGTCCACCGGCAGCGATGCCCCCGCTTCCGGCCACAGCAACCGCTGCGTGCCCGGCGCCCCGACGATGCGCCCGCGCTGCACGTTGCGCAGGCCGAGCAGGCGCGCGACCGCGCCACTGGCCGGCCGGGCATGCACCTCGGCCGGCGCACCCACCTGCACGATGCGGCGGTCGTGCATCAGCACCAGCCGGTCGGCCACCGCGGCCAGCGCGGGGTCGTGGCTCACCGCCAGCGCGGGGATGCCCGCCGCGTGCACCTCGGCGATCAGTTCGGCCAGCACGTCGTCGCGGGTGGCGGGGTCCAGCGCCGAGGTGGGTTCGTCCAGCAGCAGCAGTTGCGGCTTGCGCGCCAGCGCGCGCGCCAGCGCCACGCGCTGCTGCTGGCCGCCGGACAGCTGGGCGGGACGCCGCTCGGCCAGCGTGGCCAGGCCCACCCGCTCCAGCCACGCCACGGCCTCGTCGCGGCGGCGCGGACCGCGCAGCGCGAAGGCCACGTTCTGCCACGCGTTCAAATGCGGGAACAGCGCATGCCCCTGCGGCAGGTAGCCCACCGCGCGGCGTTGCGGCGGCAGGCCGTCGAAGGGCTCGCCGCGCGCCGGCAGCAGGCCCGCGATGGCGCGCAACAGCAGGGTCTTGCCCTCCCCGCTCGTGCCCAGCAGCACCGTGAAGCCCCCCACCTCGAACGAGGCGGACAGCATCACCGGGCGTTCGATGCGGTAGTCGACGCGCATCAGGCCAGCCGCCTGCGCACGGCCAGGCCCAGCGCCAGCGGCAGCGGCAAGGCGACCAGGAAGAACACCCACAGCAGCGGATACACCGCCGGCAGGCCGAGGTCCTGCAGGTTCGTCCACAGCTTCACCGGGATGCCCTGCGGGTAGTAGGCCACGATCAGCACCACGCCGAACTCGCCCAGCGCGCGCACCCAGGCCAGCGCCACCGCCGCGGCCAGGCCCAGCCGCGCCAGCGGCAGGCTGACGCGGAAGAAACAGCGCGCGGGCGAATGGCCCAGCGTCAGCGCGATCTGCTCCAGCTCGCGCGGCACCCCCTCGAAGGCGGCGCGCGCGGCCAGCACGTAGTACGGCAGCGCGGCGTAGAACTGCGCCATCACGAAGGCCGGCGCGGAGTTGGTCAGCAGCAGGCCCGCCCGTTCCAGCAGCTGTCCGGCCGGGCCGTAGGGGCCGTACACCGTGGCCAGCAGCAGGCCCATCGCCAGCGGCGGCGTGAGCAGGGCCAGCAGCAGCAGCGCGTCGACCAGCCACTGCCCGCGCACGCGATGGCGCGCCAGCCACCACGCCAAGGGCGTGCCCAGCGCCACGATCAGCCCCAGCGCGAGCAGGCTCAGGCCCAGCGACACCGCCACCGCGCCGCCGTCGCCTTGCGCGAAACCGAAATGGCGCCAGTCGGTGGCGAGCGCCAGGCCCACGAACGGCGCCGCCAGCAGCAACAACGCCAGCGCCGCGGCAAGCGTCGTCAGGCGTGGCCGCAGGGCATCGCTCACAGCGCCTTCCCGTGCGGCGGGTCGTAGCCGCGCTCGCGCAGCATCGCCTGTCCCTGCGGGCCCTGCATGAACTGCACGAAGGCGCGGCCCAGCGCTGGCTGCTTCGCATCGACCGGCACCGCGGCGTAGAACACCAGCGGCTGCGCCTCGACCTTCCTGCCGTTGGCCAGGGTGAAGCCGGCCTCGGCGTACCACGACGCCTGCAGCGCCGGTTGCGCCAGGTCGATCTCGGCGGGCAGGTCGACGATGGGCAGGTGGTGCGAGTAGGCGGCGCTGGCGTAGCCAATCGTGGCGTCGAGCTGGCCCGCCTCCAGCCGCGACATCAGCGAGGTTTCGGCGAAGATCTGCCGCGGATTCTGGAAATCGCCGGCCACCTGTTGCAGAAGGTCGGGCTGGTGGTAGTAGCGCGCCGCCAGCCGCAGGGCGAGCAGCGCGTTGGCGCCCTGCGGGTCCACCGCGGGATCGGTGCGGCCGAAGCGCAGGCCGGGCTCGCGCAGCACCTCGTACCAGCGCTTGCGGCCCTGCGCCGCGGCGGCGAAGTCGGCGGCGTAGCGGCTCTTCGGGCTGTAGACCACCACCATGCGCGTGCTGGCCACCGGCACCGCATGCTCCACCAGGCCGGCCTGTTGCAGCAGCTTGACCGGGCCGGGCGTGATCGCCACGAACACGTCGGCCTGCAACTGCCGGCCGGCCAGCAGGCGCGCCAGCGCATACGAGCCCTGGCCGATGCCCTGGTAGCTCGCGTGCTGCGCACTGGCCACCGCGGGGCCGAGGTCGTGGTCCATCACCACGCCCATCGAGCCGGCGTAGGCCACGCGCAGCACCGGGGCATCGCCGGCCAGCGCGGCCAGGCCGAACAGCAGGAGCCACGGCGCCAGCCAGCGCGCGAACCTCGCGGGACGCTTCACGCCTTGCCTGCCTGATCTGCGCGGCGCTGGCGCACGCTGTCGCGCACGTCCACGTCGAACAGCACTTCAAGCGTATCGCCGCCCGGCACCGCCAGCCCGAACGACAGGCCGTCGCGACTGGGCAGGCGCGCGGCGAGTCCGCGCACCGCCGCGTCCGCCAGTTCGATGCGCCAGCCGTCGTCGCCGCGCCGCCAGCCGTGCCGTGCGGCCAGCGCCAGCTGCTGGCGTTCGTCGCGGCCGTCGGGCCAGCGGGTGGCGTTTTCCACCGTGCCGCCCGCCAGCAGCGTCGCCAGTTCCGCCTCGTCGATGCGCAGGCGCAGCGACTGTCCCTGCTGTTGCACTCTCATCGGTTCACCTCGTGCCAGCTTGCCTCGGTGTTGCAGTCGGCCAGTTGCGCGGCCTCGTCCAGGGTCAGCGCGATCTCCGCGCAATCCAGCGCCTGCTGCAGCGCGCGCAGCGAACGTTGGCGCGGCTCGCGCCCGCGCAGCAGCGCCGCGAGCAGCGCGCGGCTTGCCGGATCGAGGCGTAGCCGCATCGGCAGTACGTGGCCGGCGCAGCGCAGGCCGCATGCCGCCGGCTGCTCCATGCGCAGCCGGCGCAGCAGCGCGGCGCCGAGCAGCGGCATGTCCACCGGGATCACCAGCAGCTCGGCTTCGCCCGCCGTCGCCTCGGCGACGGCGGCAAGGCCGGCCAGCGGCCCAAGCCCCGGCTGCGCATCGGCGACGCCCTGATAAGCGGGGCGGTCGCCGCTCACCCGCACGTCGTCCACGCCCGATGCGCGCAGCGCGTCGAGCCGGCGTTCGAGCAGCGGGCGACCCTGCCAATCCAGCAGCGCCTTGTCGCGCCCCATGCGGGTGGAGCGGCCGCCGGCCAGCACCACGCCGACGCATGGCAGGCGCTCAGTGGCCGTGGGCATGGCCGGCATGGTCAAGGCGCTCGGCTTCGCGCTGTTCCTCGCACAGCGAGCAGCCCTCGCTCCAGGCACTGTCGCCGTCCACGTAGTGTTCCTGCTTCCAGATCGGCGCCTCGTGCTTCACCGCCTCGATGGCCAAGCGGCAAGCGCGGAAGGCCTCGTCGCGATGCGGCGTGCCGGCGGCCACCACCACGGCGAGATCGCCGATGGCCAGGTCGCCCTTCGCATGCGCGATCCACAGCTTCAGCGGCGCGCCCACCTCGGCCCGCGCGCGTTCGCCGATGGCACGGAACAGGCGCAGCGCCAGCGGCTCGAACAGGTCGTAGCTGATGCCGGTGACGACGCGACCCACGTTGTGGTCGCGCACCCGGCCGATGAACGTGGCGATGCCGCCGAAGCGCGGGTCGCCCACGAAATCCAACGCCGCGGCCACGTCCAGCGCGGCCACGCGGCGTTCCACCACGGCGACGTGCAGCTCGTCCATCTCAGCCTCCGCTCACCGGCGGCAGCACGGCCAGTTCCACGCCCTCGGGCACGGCGCGGTGGTTGTGCAGGATTTCCTCGGCGCTGGCGAAGGCGCAGCGGCGCACCAGTCCCGCCGGGATCGCCGGCGCGTGCCCGGCGAGGTGCGCCGCGAGCCGTTCGCGCAACTCGGCGATGCTGCTGCCGGCGGGCACCTCCAGTTCCACGCGGCCGCTGGCGTCGGCCTCGCGCAGGGCGCCGTACAGGGCGATGCGGATCTTCATGCGTGGCTCCCGTCGATGGCCGGGCTTTCCAGGTGGCCGAGGCCGCACACCTCCACCAGCGTGCCGGCGGCCAGTCCGGTCGCCTCCACCGGCACCACCACCCACGCGTTGGCTTCGGCCAGCGGACGGATGCGGTAGGACTCCTGCCCCGGCAACACGCGTGCCGCCAGGCGCCCCTGCGCGTCCAGCGTGACGCGCGCCTTGAGGTGGAAGCGCAGGCGCGGCTTCTTGGCGTAATCGGCGGCCAGCGGCACGCGCCACGGCGCTTCGCGCGGCAGGCCCAGCATCGCGCGCAGCGCCGGCTCCACGAAGAAGCGCAGCCCCACCGCCACCGCGATGGGGTTGCCGGGCAGGCCGAAGAACAGCGTGCCGTCGGGCAGCCGCGCGAACAGCAGCGGCTTGCCGGGGCGGATCGCGACCTTGTGGAAGACCGCCTCCGCGCCCAGCCGCTCCAGCGCCTGCGGCACGAAGTCGTAGCGGCCCATCGACACCGCGCCGGTGGACACCACCACGCGCGCGCCGGCGGCGCGGGCGCGCGCGAAGGCGGCGAGAAAGGCGTCCACCTCGTCGCCCACCGTCTCGATGTGGACGAGTTCGGCGCCGGCACGCGGCAGGCGCTCGGCAAGAAAGGGACCGTTGGAGTTGCGGATCTGTCCGGAAGCCAGCGGCGCCGCAGGGTCGTCCACCAGTTCGCGGCCGGTGCTCAGCACCGCCGCGCGCGGGCGTTCAATCACCGCCACGCGGGCCACGCCCAGTGCAGCGAGCAGCATCAGGTGTTGCGGCTCCAGCCGCGTCCCCGCGGCAAGCACGGCTTCGCCCGCCGGCACGTCGGAACCGGCGGTGCGCACGTTTTCTCCCGCCGCCACGTCGGCCAGCAGGCGCACGCGCGGCGGTGCGTCCAGCCGCTCGACCTGTTCCACCGGGATCACCCGGTCCAGGCCGTCGGGCAGGCGCGCGCCGGTCATGATTTCCCACGCGCCGCGGCGCGCCCGCGTGGCGCCGTCGCCCGCGGCCTGCTGGCCCTCGATGGGCCATTCACTGCCCGCGGCCAGTGCTTCCGCGCCACCGCCCAGCGCGTAGCCGTCCATCGCCGAATTGTCGAACGGCGGCAGCGCGCCGGGCGCCACGACCGGCGCGGCGAGCACGCGGCCCATCGCCTCGGCCACGGGAACCTCGTGTGCTGGCAGTGGCGCGCAGGCGGCGAGGATCAGCCGCAAGGCCTCGGCCGGATCGAGCAAGGCGTGGCTCATGCGTGGTCCTCGCCCGCGGCCATCGCCAGCGCATGCGCGAGCACGGGCGCGAGGATGTCCATGCCCTGCGCCACCGCCTTCGCGCTGCCCGGCAAGGCGATCACCAGCGTCTCGCCCAGCAGCACCGCCTCGGCGCGGCTCAGCCAGGCCAGCGGCGTGTGCTGGCTGCTTTCACTGCGAAACATTTCCGCGATGCCGGGCACGTGGCGGTCGGCGACCTGTGCCAGCGCCTCGGGCGTCACGTCGCGCGGCCCCAGCCCGGTGCCGCCGGTGCACAGCACCAGCCGGATACCCGCCGCCGCCAGTTCGCGCAGGCGCGCGGCCAGCGGCGCGGCCTCGTCGGCGCGCACTTCGGCCGGGCCCACGTCGGCGCCCAGCGCGCGCAGGCGTTCGACCAGCAGCGGGCCGGAGACGTCCTCGTAGTCGCCGCGATGGGCGCGGTCGCTCAGGGTGACCACGGCGGCCTCCACGCCTTCCAGCCGCGGCGTGGCGCGCGGGCGGTAGTGTTCGTGTTCGGCCTCGCTCATGCCGTCGGGGTGCAGCCACAACCCCTTCTTGCCGCCCTCCTTGAACAGCAGCCGCACGCCGCCGATGGCCAGCGCGGGCTGCACCGGCTTGGTCAGGTCGTAGAGCGTGAGCAGGGCCGCGTTGACGCCGGCCAGCGCCTCCATCTCCACGCCGGTGCGGGCACAGGTGGCCACTTCGCAGTACACGCGGATGGCCTGGCGCTCGGCCACCGGCTCGCAGCGCAGTTCCAGGTAGTCCAGCGGCAGCGGGTGGCACAGCGGCATCAGCTGCGAGGCGTTCTTCGCGCCCTGCAGGCCGGCGATCTCGGCCATCGCGATGGCGTCGCCCTTGGGCAGCCGCTTCGTCACGATGGCGTCGAAAGCGCTGCCGGCATGCAGCTCGCCCACCGCCACCGCGCGGCGCGCGGTGGCGCGCTTGCGGCGCACGTCGGCCATGTGGAACGTACCGCTGGCGCGATCCTCGCGCTGGTGCATGGATCAACCTCCGGTGGATGCGAGATGGGGCGTGATGCCGGTGCGGCCTTCGTGCAGGAAATGCCCCTGTTCCTTGCGGCCGATCTGGCCGCCGATGGCGCGCACCAGCTCGTCGAGCTGGTCGTCGCGCTGCAGGTGGGCGCGCAGCGGTATGCCGAATTCGCCGAACAGGCACAGCCGCAGGTCGCCGGTGGCGGTGACGCGCAGGCGGTTGCAGCCGGCGCAGAAGTCCTTCGAGTACGGCGCGATGATGCCGATGCGCCCGGCGTAATCGGGATGGCGGTACTCGCGCGCGGGACCGGCGTCGGCGGCGCGCGGCAGCGGCTGCCAGCCGGCCTCCTGCAGCTCCGCTTCCAGCGTTTCGGCGCGCACGTGGTGGTCGCGGAAGAACGCGAGGTTGTCGCCGGTCTGCATCAGCTCGATGAAGCGCAGGCCCACCGCGTGGTCGCGCAGGTAGTCCAGCCAGCGCGGCAGCTCGCGGTCGTTGACGCCGCGCAGCAGCACCGCGTTGAGCTTGGTGGGCAGGCTGGCGGCCAGCGCCATGTCCACGCCGTGCAGGATGTCGTCCAGGCGGTCGTGGCCGGTGATGCGCGCGAAGGCGGCGCGGTCGAGGCTGTCCACGCTGACGTTGATGGCGTTGAGTCCCGCCTCCATCCACTCGCCCAGCCGGCGCGACAGCAGGGTGCCGTTGGTGGTCATCGCGAGTTTCGTCACGTCCGGCACCGCGGCGGCGGTGCGCAGCACGTCGGCGAGGTCGCGGCGCACGCTGGGTTCGCCGCCGGTGATGCGCAGCTTGTGCATGCCCAGCACGGCGAAACCGCGCAGCAGGCGCGCGATCTCCTCCAGCGACAACGGGCCGGCGCTGCCGGGCTCGGCCTGGTAGCCGTGCGGCAGGCAGTACGTGCAACGGAAGTTGCACGCGGGAACGATCGACAGCCGCAGGTACGGAAAGCGGCGACCGTGGCGATCGGCCAGCGGGTTCACGGTCCGTGCTCCTTTCCAGGGTCGGGAGGCGGACGCGTTTCCCCGTCCGCCCGGTGGCTCGCAGGCCACGGACGCCAAGCCATGTTCCGGCGGGAACGAAGGCCGGGCGCCTCGGAGTTGCACCACATCGCGGACACTATCCGGCGATCGGGCCACGCTGTCCAGCGCGGCGGGTCAATGTGCCGCGTCGCCCGCCTGCCGCCGCCGCAGCGCGGTGAGCAGCGCGCGCAGCGCGGCCGGCCGTACCGGCTTGTGCAGCACCGGGTAGTCCAGAGCGCGTGCGCGCTGCTTCAGCTCGCTGCTGCCGTCGGCAGTGATCAGCGCGGCCGGCGGCGGCGGCTCGACCGCGCCGCGCAGCCGCTCCAGCGCCTGCAGGCCGTCCACGCCCTCGCCCAGGTGGTAGTCGGCCAGGATCAGGTCGATCGGCCCGCACCGCAACTCGGCCTCGGCCTCGGCCAGGTCGCGCGCGGTGCGGCAGTCCACGCCCCAGCGGCCGAGCAGGGCGCGCATGCCGTCGAGGATGGCCGCGTCGTCGTCCAGGCACAATACGGTGAGCGGCAGGTTCTCCGGCGCCGGCGCGCCGCGCGCGTTGTGCGCGTGACGAGGCGCGGCCGTGCCGAGCGGCACGCCCACCGAGAAGCAGCTGCCCCGCCCCTCGCGCGAGGCCAGGCCCAACCGGTGGCCGAGGATCGCGGCGATGCGCTCGCAGATCGACAGCCCCAGGCCCAGGCCCTTCTCGCCCCACGGCGAGGGCCGGTCCAGCCGCTGGAACTCGCCGAACACGCGCGCGCGCTGCGCTGGCGCGATGCCGGGGCCGGTGTCCCACACCTCGATACGCACCTCGTCGCCGTGGCGCCGCGCGCCCAGCAGCACACCGCCGTGCCGGGTGTAGCGCAGCGCGTTGGAAATGAAGTTCTGCAGGATGCGCCGCAGCAGCTGCGGGTCGCTGCGCACCGCCAGCCGGGTCGGCACCACCCGCAGGCGCAGGCCGCGCTGCTCGGCCAGCCCGGCGAACTGCGCGTGGAGCGACCCGAACAGGTCGGCCAGCGCGAACTGGCCGACGTCGGCCCGGTAGCTGCCGGTGTCCAGGCGCGAGATGTCGAGCAGCGCGTCGAGCAGGTCCTCGGCGGCGCGGAAGGAGGCGTCGATGCGCTCGGCCAGCTGGCCGGCCTCGTCGTCCAGCCCCGGCTGCTGGCGCAGCGCCGAGGTGAACAGCCGCGCCGCGTTCAGCGGCTGCAGCAGGTCGTGGCTGGCGGCGGCGAGGAAGCGCGTCTTCGACACGTTGGCCGCCTCGGCCACGCGACGAGCCTGCGCGGTGGCGGCCAGCGCCTCGCTGAGCTCGGCGGTGCGCTGCTCCACGCGCTGTTCCAGCGTCTCGTTGGCCTCGATCAGGGCGCGCTCGGCGTGCTTGTACGCGGTGACGTCGGAATAGGTGGTGACATAGCCGCCACCGGGCAGCGCGCGGCCGCGCATCTCGATGGTGCTGCCGTCCGGCCGCACGCGCTGGAACAGGTGCGGCGTGCCCGCGCGCAGGTGGGCGATGCGCTTGGCCACGTGGCCGTCCACCTCGCCCGGGCCGCACTCGCCGTGCTCGGCGTTCCAACGGATCAGGTCGGCCACCGGCACGCCCACGTAGACCATGCCGTCGGGGTAGCCGAACAGTTCCAGGTAGCGCCGGTTCCATGCCACCAGCCGCATCTGACCGTCCACCACGCTGATGCCCTGCGACACGTTCTCCAGCGTGATGGAGAGCAGCTCGCGGTTGAAGCGCAGTTCCTGCGAGGCCTCGTCCATCAGCGCCATCGCCTCGGCGATGTCCAGCCCCGAGCCCGACAGCACGCCCATCAGGATGCGCCGCGCGCTGGCCGCGCCCACCGCGCCGGCGAGCAGGCGCTCGGTGGCCTGGATCAGCGCTCGCTCGGCCGATTCGCCCGGCTGCAGCGGCTTGCCGCGGCGGCGCGCGTAGTCCTCGAACGCGCGCTGCGTGCCACGCGTGCCGATGATGCGCTCGGCGATGGTGCGCAGGTCGGCCACCGTCACGCGGCCGCGCCAGTCACCGGCGCCGCCGCGGCTGGCGACGTGCGGATCGATGAACATCGCCGCGTGCAGGCGTTCCTCCAGGCTGGGCCGCCAGCGCAGCGACACGAGCACCAGGCAGGCCACGTTGACCAGCAGCGACCAGAACGCGCTGTGCAGCACCGGGTCCCAGCCGTGCGTGCCGAGCAGCGCCTGCGGGCGCAGCCAGGCGATGCCGAGCGGGCCGTGCTGCAGCCAGGGCGCGTGGTCCATCGCCGGCAGCAGCAAGGTATAGATCCATACCGCGAAGCCGGCCAGCAGCCCCGCCATCACGCCGCGCCGGCTGGCACCGCGCCAGTACAGCGCCGCCACCAGCGCCGGCGCGAACTGCGCCACGGCCGCCAGCGAGAGCAGGCCGGTGGCGGCCAGGTTCTCCACGTCGGCGGCCAGCCGGTAGTAGGCGTAGGCCATCAACGCCAGCGCCACGATCGCGCAGCGGCGCACGCGCAGCAGCAGCCGCGACAGGTCGCTGCGCTGCTCCAGCCGCAGCCGGCGGATGCGCAGCAGCAGCGGCATCGCCAGGTCGTTGCTGACCATGGTGGACAGCGCCACCGCCGCCACGATCACCATGCCCGTGCCGGCCGAGAAACCGCCCACGTAGGCCAGCAGCGCCATGCCGCCGTTGCCGTGCGCCAGCGGCAGGTTCAGCACCCAGGCGTCGCCGGCGCCGTCGCGCACCGCCGGCAGCAGCGCGCCGGCCGCCACGATCGGCAGCACCGCCACGCTGACGATCAGCATGTACAGCGGGATCAGCCAGCGCGCGCAGTCCAGGTCGTCGGCGTCCTCGCACTCCACCACGCCGATCTGGAACTGCCGCGGCAGGCAGAACACCGCGCAGAACCCCAGCAGCGTCTGTGCGATGAAGGCCGGCCGCAGCACCTCGCCGGCATGCGCGGCCGGCAGCTGCAGCACCTGTCCCAGCGCCGGCTCGTGCCGGAACGCGTACAGCGCCAGCGCGGCGAAGGCGACCAGCTTGATCAGTGACTCCAGCGCGATCGCCAGCATCAGGCCGTGGTGGTGCTCGCTGGCATCGATGCTGCGCGTGCCGAACAGGATCGCGAACAGCGCCAGCAGCAGCGCGCACCACAGCGCGGTATCGCCGCCCAGGCCGGTCGCCGGCGCCGCGGCGGCCAGCCCGCGCAGCACGCCGTAGGACATCGCCACCGCCTTCAGCTGCAACGCCAGGTACGGCACCACCGCCACCACCGCGATCGCCGCCACCACCGCGGCCAGTCCGTGCGACTTGCCGAAGCGCGCGCCGATGAAGTCCGCGATGGACGTGATGTTGCGCCGCATGGCCACCCGCACCAGCCGCCGCATCAGCCCGAAGCCGAGCAGGAACAGCAGCGCCGGGCCCAGGTAGATCGGCAGGTAGGCCAGTCCCGAGCGCGCCGCCGTGCCCACCGCCCCGTAGAAGGTCCACGACGAGCAGTAGGTGGCCAGCGCCAGCGCGTAGACGAAGGGGCGCAACCGCGGCTGGCGCGGGTACAGCGGCCGCCGGTCGCCCAGCCAGGCCACCGCGAACAGCAGTCCCACGTACAGCAGCGAGACCAGCAGCAGCACCCAGCCGTCGATCAAGCGCGATGACTCCCGTGCCAGGCGTCCGTCCCCGCCGCTTGTGCGCGGCGGCCCCGGTCCGGCAGCATGCCGCCATGCGCACGACGGACGACCGGACCTTCGCGAAAGTAGCAGAGCCCCTGCGCGATGACGAGATTCACGCGTGGTGGCTGCCGTGGCGTCGCGAACATGGCCGCGCACCCTTGCGCGCGGTGCTGGCGGGCTACCTCGGCGTGCCAGCCGGGGCGCTGGCGCTGGTCGACGGCGAGCATGGCCGCCCGGCACTGGCCGCGCCGCACGCGGCGCTGGCATTCAACTGGTCGCACAGCGGCGAGCATGCCGTGGTGGCGGTGGCGCGCGGCATCGTGCCCGGCATCGATCTGGAACGCCTGCGTCCGCGGCCCCGCGCGCTGGAGATCGCGCGGCGCTACTTCCGCCTCGACGAGGCTGCCGCCCTTGCCGCGCTGCCCGGCCCGCAGCGTGACGAGGCCTTCCTCGCGCTGTGGACCGCCAAGGAGGCGGTGCTGAAGGCGCTGGGCCGCGGCCTGGCCTTCGGCCTGGACCGCCTGCAACTGACCGTGCCGCCGGCGCCCGCCCGCCTGCTGTGGCTGGATGGCGAGGACGCGGCCGCCTGGCAGCTTCACCGCTACGTTCCCGACCCGGCCTACGTCGCGACCCTGGCCTGGCGCGGCCCGCCGCGACGGGTCGTGTTCCGCGCGCTTGCCGCGGACGGCTGAACGGCGCATTGTGGGCGGCCCGCAGCCTGCGCGATGCCAGCCGCCATGACCCTGCTCAGCGTCAACCTCAACAAGATCGCCGTGCTGCGCAACTCGCGCGGCGAGACCGAACCGGACATCATCCGCGCCGCCCACGCCTGCATCGAGGCCGGCTGCGGCGGCATCACCGTGCACCCGCGCCCGGACCAGCGCCACGTGCGCCCGGACGACGTGCGCGCGCTGGCCGTGGCGCTGCGCGGCCGGGTCGAATACAACATCGAGGGCAACCCGTTCGCGCCGCCGCGCGGCAGCTATCCCGGGCTGGTCCAGCTGGCCCGCGAGGTGCGCCCCACCCAGGTCACCCTGGTGCCGGACGCCGACGGCCAGCTCACTTCCGACCATGGTTTCGAGCTGGCCCGCGATGCCGAGCGGCTGCGCCCGCTGGTGGCCGAGCTGCGCGCGCTGGGCTGCCGGGTCAGCCTGTTCGTGGACGCTGGCACCGGCGGCTTCGAGCACGCGCTGGCGATCGGCGCGGAGCGCATCGAGATCTACACCGGCCCGTACGCGCATGCCTTCGCCGAAGGCGACGCCCGCGAGCAGCTGGCGCTGTGCGTCGATACCGCGCGACGCGCACAGCAGGCCGGACTGGCGGTGAACGCCGGCCACGACCTCAGCCAGGCCAACCTGGGCACCTTTCGTGCCGCCATCCCCGGGCTGGCCGAAGTCTCCATCGGCCATGCGTTGATCGGCGAGGCACTGTACGACGGCCTCGCCGTCACGGTGCGGAACTACCTGCAGATCCTGGAGTGAGCGTGCGACCCGCAGCTTTCGTGCGCATCGAGCGCGGGTGGGCGATTCGCGGGTAGCGTGGGCCCGGCAGCTTGCGCACCGCGCTTCGGACGTACCCTTTCCGGCCTGCCGGCACCCTCTCCCAGAGGGAGAGGAGGGATTCACCCGCCGCCCTGATGCACGCGGAGACGTCACCCGCTTCGACACCCGCTTGGGGATCTTGGCTACGCTGGCCGGCAGCCATTTCCGAGCGGGATGCGAGACGCGGGTGAAGGCAGCGACCAGGCAAGACGCCATCGTGCGGCCATCCCCACAAACAACAACCCCCGCGCAAGGCGGGGGTTGTTGCGGGTAACGCTTGAAACCGCGCTTGCGCGCTTATTGGCCGCTTTCGGTGAAACCGACCTTGACCAGGTTGTAGCTCTTGGCGTCGGCCAGCACCTTCGCCACGTACTCGTAGGCCACGTTGTCGTTGCCGTCGATCTGGATCTCGGGCTGGTCGGCCTGCTGCGCGATCACCGCCATCTGCGCCCGCATGCCGAGCTCGTCCACCGGCGTGTCGTTCCAGTAGAGCTGTCCACCCTGGTCGATCTTGAGGTGGATGGGCTCTTTCGGATTGTCCGGGTTGTGGACGTTCGGGTTCGGCTGCGGCAGGTCGATCTTCACCTTCTGGGTGACGATCGGCGCGGTGATCATGAAGATGATCAGCAGCACCAGCAGCACGTCGACCAGCGGCGTGACGTTGATGTCCGACATCGCGCCTTTCTTGCCGCCTGTACTCATCGCCATGTGATTACTCCTGCACCTGGCCGGCGGGTCGGGTGGTCATGAAGCCCACGTGCACCATGCCGGCGTTCTTCGCCTCGCCGAGCATCTTGCGGACGATCTTCCACTGCGTGTCCTTGGCCGCGCGCACCTGCATCTCGGGCTGCGGCGACATGCTGGCGTAGACGGCGAACTTGGCCTTCAACTCCGACTCGGTGACCGGGTTGTCGTTGAGGTACATGCTGCCGTCATCCTTGATGGCGAGGTCGACCGGTGGCACTCCCTGCCCGTTGTTGTCCGGCTTCACCTCATGGGTGCTCGGCAGCGTGACCGTCACGGTGTGCGACATCAGCGGCGCGGTGATCATGAAGATGATCAGCAGCACCAGCATCACGTCGACGAGCGGCGTGACGTTGATGTCCGACATCGCGCCGCCGTTGCCTCCGGTACTCATCGCCATGATTCAGTACCTCACTTGCCTTCGACGCGCGAACCCGTGGCAAAGAAGTCGTGCAGGTCATGCGCGAATTCGTCGAAGCGGGCGTAGGTCAGGCGGTTGGCGCGGCTGAAGAAGTTGTAGGCGAACACGGCCGGGATGGCGGCGAACAGACCGAACGCGGTCATGATCAGCGCCTCGCCCACCGGGCCGGCCACCGCTTCCATCGAGGCGTTGCCCGAGGCGGAGATGCGGATCAGTGCGTGGTAGATGCCCCACACCGTACCGAGCAGACCCACGAACGGGGCGGCCGAGCCGACCGTGGCGAGCAGGGTCATGCCGCCTTCGAGGCGCAGGCTCTCGCGGTCCACCGCCTGACGCAGCGCGCGGTCGATGAACTCGGAGCGGCTCAGCGACTCGGCCAGGCGGCCGCCGCCGGCCGAAGCCTGCTGGTGGTGCGCCACGGCCGAGGCCGCGTCGAGTGCGATCTTCGAGAACGGCTCGCTCTTGGGCTGGGCTTCCAGCTCACGGATCGCGTCCTGGGTGGAGGGGTTGTTCCAGAAGCCGTTGATGACCTTGTCGGCGCGGCTCTTCACCATCGAGTTGCGGATCGCGTTGGCGATGATGAAGTACCAGGAGGAAACGGACATCAGGCACAGCGTGATGACCACCACCCAGCCGAGCGGATCTTCGTGGCGAAGGAACTCGCCGACGCTCATCTGCTGCATGGCGGCGGCGGCGGAGCTGGCGCCCGCGGAGGGGGAAACAGGAGTGTCTTGGAAGAAGAACATAACGCTACCCTTGGGAAGTCAAGCGTGAACTGTAGTGACTGTAACCGGAATTACAGGTTGTTGAGGGAGAAACTGACCGGCACGCGAGCGTAGCCTTCAACCTTGTTGCCGTTCTTTACCTCGGGGTTGAAGCGCCAACGACGTGCAGCCTCCATGGCCGCGCGATCCAGCTCGCGATAACCGCTGGACTTTTCTACCTTCACATCCTTGACGGATCCATCCACCGCCACCAGCACGAGCAGCGTCACCGTGCCTTCGTGGCGCTGGCGCAGTGCCTGGGGCGGATACCGGGGCGGATTCCGGCTCTGGTAGCTCAGATCCACGCTGGCCGTGATGTCGCTCGGCGGGGCCGGCGGCGCCGGCGGCGCCGGCGGCGGCGCGGCCACCGCGTTGTTCGACTGCTCCGTGACCGGCGGCGGCGGGGCCGGCGGTGGCGGCTGCGGCGGCGGGATCACCTGCTTGATGATCTTCGGCGGCGGCTGCTTCGGCGGCTCCGGCGGCGGCGGCGGCGGCGGGGGAGGCGGCGGCGGCGGCTCGATGAAGTTCACCTGCACGATCTGGTCTTTCTTGACATGCGGGGCCTTGGGCGGGCCAGCCGGGGCGAGCAGCACGAGGAACGCGAACGCGTGCAGAGCAATCGCGAACGCGATGGCGATCGTGCGTCCCCAACTGAACGGCTTTGGACCGTAATTTGAGTTACTGGAGGCCATCTGTCACTTTCGATCAGGAGCTAGTCAGCGGAATGACGTGGTCGCAGCACCCGTCGGCAAAGGACATCCGCGGAGGATGACATTTGCCACTGGACAATGCGGGAATTTACCAACGGTACAACAGCCCATGGCGTTTGTATAGCGTCGAAATGGCGTAGAAATGGACGTCCATTCGACCCTGCCGCCAGGCTTCCGGATACGCTTATTCGGCGCCCGCTTTCTGCAGCCAGGCCTTGGCCTTGCTAGCGGTCGAGGGGTCCTGCTCGGCCTTGTGCATGGCCGCGATCGCACCCGCCTTGTCCTTCAGGCCGCGCTTGGCCTCGGCCAGCAGCATGTAGGCCGTGCCGGTGTGCTGCACGCCCTTGTCGATGCCCTGCTGGATCAGGCCCTTCGCCTCGCTGTACTTGTTCTCGGACAGCAGCAGCTGGCCGGCGCGCACGGCAGCCTCACCGTCCTTGGCCATCGGGATTGCCTTCTTGTAGGCGTCGATGGCCTTGGCGTTCTCGCCGCCGATGTAGGCGGCATCGCCCAGCAGCTTGTAGTTGTCGTAGCTGGAGGTGACCACGCCCTTGCCCATGCCGTCGTCGAGCACCGCGATGGCCTTGTCGGCGTAGGACTTGGGATCGGAGGACGAGTTCTGGCCGGTGATCAGGTACAGCTTGGCCAGGTTGACGTATTCCTTCTCGGTCTTGAGGTTGCCCTTGGCGCGGGCGTCCTCCATCACCTTGATCGCCTCGGGATACTTCTGCGCCTGCATCAGCACGGCGACGGCGTTGTTCAGGGCGTCGGGATCGTTGGGGTTGCTGGAAAGCTGCTGCTGCGCCAGCTGGGAGGCCTGGTCGCTCTGCCCGGATTCGGCGTAGGCGGCCATCAGGATCTGGTTCCACGACGGCTTCGGCTGGGCGCCGGGCACCGCCTCGGCCTTCTTGATCGCGGCGATCGCTTCGGGATACTTCTGCAGGCGGTAGTACGCGTTGCCTTCCAGCGCATAGGAATCGGCGGTCTCGCGCTTGCCCTCGGCGCGCCACTTCTCCACCGTGTCGATCGACTGCTGGTACTGCTGGTCGGCCAGGTAGAACTGGGCCAGTTCGTACTCGAGCTGGAAGTAGGTATCGTTCGGCAGCACGCCGTCGGCCAGCGCCTGCTGCAGCAGGTTGATGGCGCCCTTCAGGTCGCCCTGGTTGTAGGCGAGGCTGGCCATGCCCTGCAGGGCCAGCGCCTTGGCGTACTTGCTCTTGCTGCCGTCGATGATCGGCTGCAGCAGCTGGGTAGCCTTGGCCTTGTCGCCCGAGTTGGCCGCCGCGAGGCCTTCGTTGAGAGCCTTGGACTCCTTCTCGCTGGTGAGGTCCAGCTTCGGCTCGGCGCGCGTGGCGTTGGGATACTGCGAGGCCGCCTTCTCCTTGTCCTGATGGCTGCGCGCCATCGCCGGTGTGCTGGCCAGGGCCAGGGCGAGCGCCGCGCCGGTCAGCATCGTGGTCAAGGGAGCGTGTCTCATGGCGTTCCTCTGTGATTTCACGCACAAAGCGTGCGGGGGATTTCTGAGAGTACCCTGACCGGACCCGCGATAACAAGTCGCAGCGCGACATTAAAGCTTCATTAAAATCAATTACTTGCGGAAAAGTTCCCGTACGCTCGCGCATCTTGGCGCCAACATGCTTGCCGTGACAGGCATGCTCCCGTCCCGATCCAGGCTCCCGGGCTGCCTCCGGGGATGGACCAATGTATTAATGTATTAGTATTTCCGATGCGGCAGTCGGTAGTCCGCAGTCGGTAGCGCGGAGGGCGCGGCGTGATGACTGCGCCGGCCGGCGATTTGTCGCAATGGGGCATCCGCTGCGCCCCGGACCGGGCGCAGCGGGAAACACGCTGCCAGGGCGCCGGCCTCAGAGCCTGTGCACGATCTCCAGGCACCTCGCGTTGGCCTCGCATGGCCGACAGGTGGTAGTGCGTGGCGCCGGCCTGCCTGGCTGGCCAAGCCTGCGCGCTGCCGCATGGCGGCCCTGCGAGGCCAACCCGGAGGGCCGGGTCTGTTGGCCCGCAGGCCGGCGTCATCGCTCCGTCGTGGACGGGCGTCCACTTCGTGACTCACTCACCGGGGACCTCGAGCCCTTTGAACAGATGAGGCGTGAGTCCGCGACTATCCATCGGGGCCCGCAGGCCATGGCCTGCATCACAGGCCGGATATAAGACTGCTACTCGCGGGCTTCCATCTCATCCAAGCGGCTCTTGCCAGGCCGGGAGGCGTCCATATAAGGCTCTCAGATGTCGAGGTTGGCCACCTTCAGCGCGTTCGCCTCGATGAAGTCGCGGCGCGGCTCGACCGCCTCGCCCATCAGCATCGAGAACATCTGGTCGGCGGCGAAGGCATCCTCGATGCCGACCTGCAGCATGCGGCGGGTCTCCGGGTTCACCGTGGTTTCCCATAGCTGTTCCGGGTTCATCTCACCCAGGCCCTTGAAGCGCTGGATGGTGCGGCCCTTCTTGGCCTCGTCCAGCAGCCAGCTGCGCACCTCGGCGAAACGGGTGACCCCGCGCGAAGCGTTGCCGCGGCGCACCACCGCCTCCGGCTGGATCAGCCCGGCGAGTTGCTGGCTGACGTGCAGGATGGGCCGGAATTCCGCGCCGGCGAAGAACGCTTGCGGCAGCAGCAGGGTATGGCTGAGGCCATGCTGGTCGCGCACCACCTCGACCGCCGCCGGCTGCTCGCCCTGGGCGGGACGCAGCGCCAGCCGGTAGCGCGGCTTGCCCAGCCCGCTGGTCGCCAGCCGCTGCGCCACGCCGTCCAGCCAGGCCTGCATCGCGGCCGGCTCGGCCCACAGCTCGGGCGCGATCGGCGGGTGCTCCAGCAGCGCCGACAGCACGCTGGCGTCGAAGCGGTGGCCGAGGCGCTCGATCTGGTCCAGCGCGGCCTGGTAGTCGCGCAGCAGCTTTTCCAGCGCGGGGCCGGTAATCGCCGGGGCGGCCGGATCGGCCACCAGTTCGGCGTTGTCCACCGCGCTGGAGATCAGGTACGCGTTGAGCGCCGCGTCGTCCTTCAGGTACAGCTCCTGCTTGCCCTGCTTCAGCTTGTACAGCGGCGGCAGGCCGATATAGACGTGGCCGCGCTCGATCAGTTCGGGCATCTGGCGGTAGAAGAAGGTCAGCAGCAGGGTGCGGATGTGCGAGCCGTCCACGTCCGCATCGGTCATGATGATGATGTGGTGGTAGCGCAGCTTGTCCGGGTTGTAGTCCTCCTTGCCGATGCCGGTGCCCAGCGCGGTGATCAGGGTGCCGACCTCGGCCGAGGACAGCATCTTGTCGAAGCGCGCCTTCTCGACGTTGAGGATCTTGCCCTTCAGCGGCAGCACGGCCTGCGTCTTGCGGTTGCGGCCCTGCTTGGCCGAGCCGCCGGCGGAGTCGCCCTCGACCAGGAACAGCTCGCACAGCGAGGGATCCTTCTCCTGGCAGTCGGCCAGCTTGCCCGGCAGGCCGGCGATGTCCAGCGCGCCCTTGCGGCGGGTCATCTCGCGGGCCTTGCGCGCGGCCTCGCGGGCGCGGGCGGCATCGACCACCTTGGAGGCGATCGCCTTGGCCTCGTTCGGATGCTCCAACAGGAATTCGCCCAGCTTCTCGTTGACCGCCTGTTCCACCGCGGTCTTCACCTCGGAGGAGACCAGCTTGTCCTTGGTCTGCGAGGAGAACTTCGGGTCCGGCACCTTCACCGACAGCACGGCGATCAGGCCTTCGCGCATGTCGTCGCCGGTGGGCGTGATCTTGGCGCTCTTCGCCAGGCCTTCCTTCTCGATGTAGTTCTGCAGCGAGCGGGTCAGCGCGGCGCGGAAGCCGGTGAGGTGGGTGCCGCCATCGCGCTGCGGGATGTTGTTGGTGAAGCAGAACATCGTCTCCTGGTAGGAGTCGGTCCACTGCATCGCCACTTCCACCGTGATGCCGTCCTGCTCCGAGCTGAGGCTGATCACGTTGGGGTGCAGCGCGGTCTTCATCTGCGCCAGGTGCTGCACGAAGGAACGGATGCCGCCCTCGTAGGCGAAGACGTCGTCGCGCCCTTCGCCGCGCTCGTCCTTCAGCTCGATGGTGACGCCGGAATTGAGGAAGGCCAGCTCGCGCAGGCGCTTGGCCAGGATGTCGTAATGGAACTCGATCTGGCTGAAGGTCTGCGGGCTGGGCAGGAAGCGCACCGTGGTGCCGCGGCGGTGGGACGGCCCCACCGTCTTCAGCGGATACAGCGGCTCGCCCAGCGCGTATTCCTGCTGGTATTCGTGGCCGTCGCGATGGATGGTCAGCCACAGGTGCTCGCTCAGCGCGTTCACCACCGACACGCCCACGCCGTGCAGGCCGCCGGACACCTTGTACGAATTTGCGTCGAACTTGCCGCCCGCGTGCAGCACGGTCATCACCACCTCGGCGGTGGAACGGCCTTCCTCCGGATGGATGTCCACCGGGATGCCGCGGCCGTTGTCGGTCACGCTGACCGAGCCGTCATCGTGGATGACCACCAGCACCGTGTCGCAGTAACCGGCCAGCGCTTCGTCGATGGCGTTGTCCACCACCTCGAACACCATGTGGTGCAGGCCGGTGCCGTCATCGGTATCGCCGATGTACATGCCGGGGCGCTTGCGCACCGCTTCCAGGCCCTTGAGAACCTTGATGTTGCTCGAGTCGTAATGGGTGGTGTCATTCATGCGTTCGCGGCTTCCTGGGGCCATGGCCGCCATCGGCGGCGCCGACGCGACGAGGCTTGGGGTATTCCCCCGATTATAGCAGGCGCGGGTCACGGCCCTCTTTCAGGACGGACGGGCGCCTCGGTCAAGCCGGCAGGATCTGGCCGTGTTCCACGTGGAACACGCGGACAGGCAGGCCGCGCATCGGTGCGGGCACGTCGGTGCCCGTGACCAGGACTTGAGCACCGCTGGATTGCAGGAGATCCAGCACTGCGTGCTGATGCGGCTCGTCCAGTTCCGAGGCCAAGTCGTCCAGGCAGACCAACGGCCATTCCCCGTTCCGTTCGGCGAACAAGGCGGCCTGCGCCAACAGGCAGGCCATCGCGGTGAGCTTTTCCTGGCCGCGCGAGAGATGCTCGCGCATGGGGGCCTGCTCGAAGACAATGGCCCAGTCGGCACGATGCGCGCCCTGCCCGGTGTGACCCCGACCCACGTCACGGCCGCGCTGCGAGGCCAGGACCTCGCCCAAATCCCGGTCATCCGCCCAGCCGCGACGGTAGCGGCATTCGAGCGGCCCCAGTTCAGGCAGCAGGCGGGTTGCCTGCCGCTGGAGATGTGGCGACAAGGCCTGCAGGTAGGCGCTGCGCCAACCGTCGATCTGCCGCGCGCACTGGACCAGCTCCGCCTCCCAGGGTGCAAACAGCGCATCGTCGCCGGGATCCGAGCTGCGCAACAGGCTGTTTCGCTGCTTGAGGGCGCGCTGGTAGCGTCGCCAGACGGGCAGGAACGCGTGTTCCACGTGGAACACCCCCCAATCCAGGAAGCGCCGACGCTCCTCGGCGCTTCCTGCGATCAGCGCATGCGAGCCCGGCTCGAAGCAGACCACGGCACAGGCCTGTACCAGTTCACCCAGGTTGGCTCCCTCGCCGTCGATGCGCGCTTCCCAGCGATTGCCATTGCGCCCCAGGCCCAGCCGGAGCAGGCGATCATCGGCGCGGCGCCATTCCCCGAAGACGCTGAGCGTGACGGCGCCACGCTGCAGCAAGGCGTCCCGGGCGCCACTACGGAAGGAACGACCATGCGACAACAAAAACGCCGCCTCCAGCACGCTGGTTTTCCCTGCCCCGTTCGCGCCGGCCAGCATGTGCAGCCCGTCGCCCAGCTGCAGTTCCGCATCGGCGAGACAACGCAGCCCCTGGATGCGCAGACGTTCCAGCCTCATCCGCGCGAGCCCCGGATACGGCAACGCCGGAACCGCGGACGGTTCCGGCGTTGCTGGGTGCGAACGTGATGCGCGAGCAGCACGCGTGCGTCAGAGCCGCAACGGCATGATCACGTGGCGCGACTGCTCGTTGTCTTCTTCCTGTACCAGACAGCTGGATTGCGCATCGCGCAGGCTCAAACGCGCCTTGTCGCCGCGCAGGGCACCCAGAGCGTCGAGCAGGTAACCCACGTTGAAGCCCACGGCCAGGTCGGACACCACCGTCTCCGCCTCGACCTCCTCCACGGCCTCTTCCTGTTCCGGGTTGTGCGCCACAATCTTCAGCTTGCCCGGGGACAGCTCCAGCTTCACCCCGCGGTACTTCTCGTTGGAAAGGATCGCCGCACGCTGCAGTGCGCCGCGCAGCACCTCGCGGTCCAGCGTGGCGTGCTTGTCGGCGCCAAGCGGGATCACCGCTTCGTAGTCCGGGAAGCGGCCGTCGATCAGCTTGGAAGTGAACACCACGTCGCCGCGGCGCACGCGCAGGTGATTGCGGCCGAACTCCAGTTCCACCTGGCCCTCGCCGGTCTCGAACAGGCCGATCAGCTCGTTGACGCCCTTGCGCGGGATGATGATCTGGCGGCGGGTGGATACCGAGCTGTCCAGCCGGGTTTCCTTCAGCGCCAGTCGATGACCGTCGGTGGCCACGCAGCGCAACGTGTGCTCCTGCAGGTCCAGCAGCATGCCGTTGAGGTAGTAGCGCACGTCCTGGTTCGCCATGGCGAAGGCGGTGCGCTCCATCAGCTCGCGCAGCACGTCTTCCGGCAGGCTCACCTTCTCCACCAGTTCGATCTCGTCGATGGTGGGGAATTCGCTGGCCGGCAGGGTCGCCAGGGTGAAGCGGCTGCGTCCGGCGTTGAGCGCCACGCGGTCGCCGTTGAGCTTGAGGTCGATGCGGGCGCCGTCCGGCAGCGCACGCACGATGTCGAACAGCTTGCGGGCCGGGATGGTGATGTCGCCGTCTTCCAGCTTCTCGGCGTCAGTGGCGGCGACCATCTCGACTTCCAGGTCGGTACCGGTCAGCGAGACCCGTCCGTCGGCGACCCGGACCAGGAGATTGGCCAGTACGGGCAGAGTCTGGCGGCGTTCGACCACGCCGACCACCTGCTGCAGCGGCTTGAGCAAAACTTCTCGTTGGATGCTGAATTGCATGGTCTGGGCGTCCCCTACACTGCTGTTCTGTTCTTAAAAGACGTTATGGTGGTTGCTTTTGGCGCAGTGGATAACCCGAAAACGCAAGTTTTCCTTTTGCAATCAAAAGCTTGCATGAAACGAGACCTGTGCTTCACGCGGCTTGGAAGTTGTGCGCGGATTGTGGATAAAAACCTCCGCCAAGCCATGCACGCATTATCCACAGCTTACCCCGGTTCCGTCCAAGGCTTATGCCCAGCCCGGCACGATCAGCCGGTCAGGATGCGGATCAGCTGTTCCCAGTCCTGGCGCATGCGGGCGTCGGTCTCGCACAGCTTCCTGATCGTGCGGCAGGCATGCAGCACCGTGGTGTGGTCGCGGCCGCCGAAGGCCTCGCCGATCTCGGGCAGGCTGTGGTCGGTCAGCTCCTTCGACAGTGCCATCGCGATCTGCCGCGGCCGCGCCAGCGAGCGCACGCGCCGCTTGGACAGCAGGTCCTGCAGGCGCACGTTGAAGTAGTCCGCGGTGATCTTCTGGATGTTCGGGACCGTCACCGCCTGCGCGTGGGTGGCCAGCAGGTCGCGCAGGGTCTCCTCGGCGAAGGCGGTGGTGATCGGCTTGCCGTAGAAGTTGGCGCGGGCGGCCAGCGTGTTGAGCGCGCCTTCCAGATCGCGCACGTTGGAGCGGATGCGCTTGGCCAGCAGCATCGCCACATCTTCACTCACATCCACGCCCTTGTCGTGCGCCTTGGACAGCAGGATCGCGGCGCGCGTCTCGAAGTCCGGCGGCTCGATCGCCACCGACAGGCCCCAGCCCAGGCGCGACTTCAGCCGCGGCTCCAGCTTGTCCACTTCCTTGGGGTAGCGGTCGCAGGTGAGGATGATCTGCTGCTTGGACTCGAACAGCGCGTTGAAGGTGTGGAAGAACTCCTCCTGCGTGGTGTCCTTGCCGGCGAAGAACTGGATGTCGTCGATCAAGAGCGCATCCACCGAGCGGAAGCGGCGCTTGAACTCGTCCATGTTCTTGGTGCGCAGCGCCTCGATCATCGCGCCCACGAACTGCTCCGAGCGCAGGTACAGCACCTTGCAGTCGGGCTTGTGCTGGCGCATCAGGTTGCCGGCGGCGTGCATCAGGTGGGTCTTGCCCAGCCCGGTGCCGCCGTACAGCAGCAACGGGTTGTAGGCGCGCCCGGGGTTCTGCGCCACCTGCATCGCGGCAGCCTTGCCCAGCTGGTTGGACTTGCCTTCGACGAAGGTCTCGAAGGTGTAGTGCGGATCGAGGTTGTGCGCGAACGGCGCCGCGGCGGCGGCCGGCGCGGCCGCCCGGGGCGCCGCCGCCGGCTTCGCCGGGGCGGGGCGCGCCGAGCTGGAGCCCACATCGAGCCGGACCGTCTGCGGCTGCCCGGTGAGCTGGCCCAGCACCGCCTCGATGCCGGCCAGGTAGCGCTCGCGCACGGTGTCCAGGGTGTAGGGGTTGGGCGCGAACAGCTGCAGGCCGGCTTCGTCCTCGCGCGCCTGCAGCGGCATCAGCCAGGTGTGCAGGTCCTCGGCGCTCAATTCGCCTTCCAGACGCTCCAGACAGCGCCGCCACAAATCACTCATGAATAATCGTCAACCACGGCAGGGGCGCTTGCGCGCGAGGGTGGACGGGGAAGTCTAGCAGGAGCCGCCGGGCTTCCGGCGCGGGATATCCACATGCCTGTCCACAAGGCTTTCCACAGCCGCATGGCTGCGCCATTTGACAGCATCGGCCCGCACCCCGCATACTCGCCCGTCTTTTTCCACGCGATCCATTGGAGTACGCCATGAAGCGCACTTTCCAGCCCAGCAAGCTCAAGCGCGCGCGCACCCACGGCTTCCGTGCCCGCATGGCCACCGCCGACGGCCGCAAGGTGCTGAACGCCCGCCGCGCCAAGGGCCGCAAGCGCCTGATCCCGTAAGCGGCGCGCGGTCCATGCGTGCCGCCGGCCTGCCGCGCGAGGCGCGGCTTCGCCGCGCCGCTGATTTCGCCGCGATGCGACAGGGCAGCGGCCGCCTCGGCGGCCGCTGCTTTTCTGTGCGCTATCGTCCGAACGGGCTGGCGCATGCGCGCCTCGGCCTGGCCGTGTCCAAGCGCGTGTCCAAGCGCGCCGTCGAGCGCAACCGGATCAAGCGCCTGCTGCGCGAGTCCTTCCGCCGCGCCCGCCCCGGCCTGCCGGCCTACGACCTGCTGCTGGTCCCTCGCGAGCAGGCCGCCGGCGTGCCAGGCCCGGAGCTGCTGGCCGAGATCGACGCGCTGTGGCGCCGGCTGCCGGCGTTGAAGCCCGGCAACGGCGCCGCCACAATGGCGTGCTGACCTTCCCTTTCCATCTTCCGCGGCCCGTCGTCGCGGCACCCACGACTGGATCCGTTCCGCGATGAACCAGACGCGCACCTTCCTCCTGTTCGCCCTGCTGGCCGTGGCCTACCTGCTGTTCATGGCCTGGGAGAAGGACTACGGCCCGCAACCGCCACCTGCGGCGGCGACGACCGCCAGCGCGTCCAGCGCCGCGTCGAACGGCGACGGCAGCGTGCCCGGAACCGCCACCCCGTCGGCCGCGGGCCAGGCTCCGGCCATCGCGAACGCCGTCGCGGGCCAGCCGGCGCAGCAGGTCACCATCACCACCGACGTGCTGCGCCTCACCGTGGATACCCGCGGCGGCAGCATCGTGCGCTCGGAGCTGCTGGACTATCCGGTGACGCCGCGTACGAAGAAGAACCCGGACCCGGCGCCGATCCGCTTGCTCGACGATACGCCCAGCCACTACTTCGCGGCGCAGGACGGCCTGGTCAGCGCCAGCGGCCCCGCGCCCGACCACCGCGCGCTGTTCCAGGCCGCGCAGACCCGCTACGCGCTGGCGCCGGGCCAGGACACGCTGGTGGTCGACCTCACCTGGACCGACCCGTCGGGCCTGAAGGTGGTGAAGCGCTACACCCTGCACCGCGGCAGCTACGTGGTCGGCCTGGACCAGCAGATCGACAACGGCAGCGGCAAGCCGTGGTCCGGCAACGCCTACCGCCAGCTGCAGCGCGTGGAGCCGCCGGCGCCGCACTACAGCAACTTCCTGGCGCGGATCTCCGACCAGTCGCGCTACGGCTTCTTCGGTGCCGCTTGGTACAGCCCGGAACAGAAGTTCAACAAGCTGGCCTTCGACAAGTTCGCCAAGGAGCCGCTGCACGCCACCGCCACCGGCGGCTGGGTGTCGATGATGCAGCAGTACTTCGTGGGCGCGTGGATCCCGCCCGCCGGCGAGGCCGACACCTTCTCCACCGCGGTGGTCGACGCCGGCGGCGGCGCCTCGCGCTACCTGATCCGCAGCGTGGGTCCGGAGATCCGCGTGGCGCCCGGCCAGCAGGCCAGCACCGGCGCCCGGCTGTTCGTGGGTCCGAAGCTGCCGGAGGTGCTCGGCGCCACCGCGCCCGGCTTCGAGCTGACCGTGGACTACGGCATGCTGAAGATCTTCGCCGTGCCGTTGCACTGGGTGCTCGCCCAGCTCGACAAGCTCACCGGCAACTGGGGCGTGTCGATCATCCTGCTGGTGCTGCTGATCAACCTGGCCACCTGGAAGCTCACCAACGCGCAGTACGCCTCCGCCGCCAAGATGCGCAAGCTGAAGCCGCGCATGGACGCCCTCAAGGAACGCTACGGCGACGACAAGCAGAAGCTGCAGCAGGCCACCATGGAGCTGTACAAGAAGGAGAAGATCAACCCGGTGGCGGGCTGCTTCCCGGTGCTGATCACCATCCCGATCTTCTACGGCCTGTACTACGTGCTGCGCGACAGCGTGGAGCTGCGTCAGGCGCCGTTCTTCGGCTGGATCCACGACCTGTCCGCGGCCGACCCGTACTTCGTGCTGCCGATCCTCTACACCGTGGTGATGCTGGCGCAGCAGTGGCTGATGCCCACCGCTGCGGGCATGGACCCCACCCAGGCGAAGATGATGAAGTTCATGCCGCTGATCTTCGCGCTGATCTTCCTGTTCTTCCCCGCCGGCCTGTGCCTGTACTACGTGGTCAACGGCCTGTGCAAGCTGGGCCAGCAGTGGCTGGTGATGCGCCGCTACGACGCGCTGGAGGCGAAGGCCAAGGCCTGAGCGCTCCCGCCACGCCCGTACCCGCGGCCGCGCCGGTCCTCCGGTGCGGCCGCATCGTCTAGAGTCCGCGCATGCATTCCGCCGACACCATCGCCGCCATCGCCAGCGCCCCCGGCGCCGCCGGGGTGGGCATAGTGCGCGTGTCCGGACCGGCCGTGCCGGCGATCGCCGCCGCCCTGCTCGGCCGCGCACCGGTGCCGCGCCACGCGCACTTCGCGGCCTTCCGCGACGCGCACGGCGACACCCTCGACCACGGCCTGCTGCTGCACTTCCCCGCGCCCGCCTCGTACACCGGCGAGCACGTGCTGGAACTGCAGGGCCACGGCAGCCCGGTGCTGCTCGACGCCCTGCTGCGCCGCGTGTGCGAACTCGGCGCGCGGCTGGCGCGGCCGGGCGAATTCACCGAGCGTGCCTTCCTCAACGGCAAGCTCGACCTGGCCCAGGCCGAGGCCGTGGCCGACCTGATCGCCGCCCGCTCGCAGGCCGGTGCGCGCGCCGCGCTGCAGTCGATGGAAGGCGTGTTCTCGCGGCGGGTCGATGCGCTGCTGCAATCGCTGATCGCGTTGCGCGTGCACATCGAGGCGGCGATCGACTTTCCGGAAGAGGAAATCGACTTCCTCGCCGATCCGGCGGTCACGGCACGACTCGAAAGCCTGCGCAGCGAACACGCCGAACTGCTGCGCGAAGCGCAACGCGGCATGCGCCTGAACGACGGCCTCAAGGTGGCCATCATCGGTCGCCCCAACGCCGGCAAGTCCAGCCTGCTCAACGCCCTGGCCGGCAGCGACCGCGCCATCGTCACCCCCATCGCCGGCACCACCCGCGACGTGCTGCGCGAATCCCTGAATCTGGACGGCATCGGCTTGGAACTGGCCGACACCGCCGGCCTGCGCGACACGGAAGACGAAGTCGAACGCGAGGGCGTGCGCCGCGCCCATGGCGAACTGCGACGCGCCGACGTCGCCCTGCTGGTCACCGACGCGGAGCATGCCAGCGCCGACGTCGCCTTTTTCGGCGCCCTGCCCGCCGGCACCGGCCGCGTGGTGCTGGTCAACAAGATCGACCTCGCCCACGCCGCGCCGCATGCGGAAACCCGCGCCGACGTCCGCTGGCTGTGGGCCTCGGCGAAGACCGGCCAAGGGCTCGACGCCCTGCGCGACCATCTCAAGCAACTGGCCGGTGCCGGCAGCGGCGAAGGTGCCTTCAGCGCCCGCCGCCGCCACGTGCTGGCGCTGGAAGCGGTGCGCGGGCATCTCGACGCCGCCGCCCAGGCCCTCGCCACCACCCGCGCCGGCGAGCTCGCCGCCGAGGAACTGCGCCACGCCCAGCACGCGCTGGGCGAGGTCACCGGCGCCTATACCAGCGACGACCTGCTCGGGGCGATCTTTTCCAGTTTCTGCATCGGCAAGTAGCCACGATTATGCAACCGGGGCAACGCGACGGTCGTGGGAGCACGACCGTGGGTCGTCTGCTGCCGTTTCCTAGGCGGCCGGCAGTGGAGCGCGGCGGGCCAGCAGCGCGTCCAGTTCCGCCGTGCGCGGCATGCCGCCGCGGGCGCCCAGCTTCGTCACCGACAGCGCGGCGGCGGCGCAGGCCTTGCGTACCGCCTGCGGTAGGCCTTCGTGCAGGAACACCGCCAGTGCGGCATTGAAGGTATCGCCGGCGCCGGTGCTGTCCACCACGTCCACGGGGAAGGCTTCCTGGTGCGCGGGTCCGGCGCCGGCCTCGGCGTACCACGCGCCTTCGGCGCCGCGGGTGAGCACCACCGGGCAGGGCGCGCGCTTCATCAGCGCGCGGAAATCCTCGGCGGGGTCGGCGCCGAGCAGGGTGGCCAGTTCGAGCTGGTTGGGGGTGGCGTAGCGGGCCAGCTGCAGCCATTCGGCGGGCAGCTTTTGCGCGGGGGCCGGGTTGAGGATCACCGGCACGCCGAGGCGATGGCCCAGGCGCAGGGTGGCTTCCACGGTCTCCAGCGAGATTTCCATCTGCACCAGCACCGCATCCGCGCGGCCGATGACGGCGCGGGCCGCTTCCACCTGGGCGGGCGTGACGCGGGCGTTGGCGGCGGGGACGACCACGATCTGGTTCTCGCCTTCCGCCACGGCGATCGAGGCGGTACCGCTGGCGCAGCCGTCGAGCCGCGCCACGTGGGTGGTGTCCACGCCCTCGGCGCGCAGGCCGTCGTGCAGCTGGATGCCGAAGGCGTCGTCGCCCAGCGCGCCGACCAGCGCCACCTCGGCGCCGAGTCGCGCCGCGGCCACCGCCTGGTTGGCGCCCTTGCCGCCGGGCACGGTGAGGAAGCGTTCGCCGAGCAGGGTCTCGCCGGGCGCGGGGAAGCGCGGCGCCACGGTGACCAGGTCCATGTTGATGCTGCCGACGACGACGATGCGGGCCATGGGTTTCTTGCCGGTGTCCAAAGAGGCAAGAGTAAACGCCGCCGAATGCTTTCGCGAGATTGGCCCCTCACCTCGGTCCTCTCCCCGGAGGGGAGAGGAAGAAGAACACAGGCATCAGTCGTCGAAGTTGCTGCGCAGCAGCTTCTCGACGTCGGCGCCGCGGCCGGCCAATACCGCCTTGGCCGAGTACAGCGCGGTGTGCAGCACCTGGCCGGGTTCCACCTGCGGCGGCATCACCAGCTCGTAGCGGTTGACCTTGACGTCGAGCAGCGCGGGGCCGGGCTGGGCCAGCAGCTCGCGCACGGCGTCCTCCAGTTCGCCGGCCTGCTCCACGCGGCGGGCGTGGAAGCCGATCGCCTCGGCCACTCTCGCGAAATCGGGGTTCTGCAGGTCGGTGTAGCTGTCGAGCAGGCCTTCCACCTTCTGCTCCATTTCCACGAAGCCCAGCGAGCCGTTGTCGTACACCACCACCTTGATCGGCAGCTTTTCCTGGATCGCGGTGAGCAGATCGCCGAGCAGCATGGCCAGGCCGCCGTCGCCGCACAGCGCGATCACCTGTCGCTGCGGGAACGCCTTCTGGATGCCCAGCGCCGAAGGCATCGCGTTGGCCATCGTGCCGTGCACCAGGCTGGTCAGCGTGCGCCGCTTGCCGTTGCTGCGGACGTGGCGCAGCAGCCACACCATCGGACTGCCGCCGTCGGCGGTGAAAGCGGCGTCGTCGGCCGCGTGCACGTCGATCAGGTGGGTGAGGTATTGCGGGTGGACCAGGCCGTCCTTGCCGGGACGCTCCTGCGCGGCGAGTTGCTGCAGGGTCTTCTCGCGGTGCTTGAGGCAGTTGCGCAGGAAGGCGCCCTCCTCGCGCGGTTCGATCCGCGGTAGCAGCGCCGCGAGGGTGGCCCTGACGTCGCCCACCACGCCGAGGTCGACCGGATGGCGCCGGCCCAGGTGCGTGGCGTCGCTGTCCACCTGGATCAGCTCGGCCTCGTTCGGGTAGAACTGGCTCCAGGCGAAGTCCGCGCCGAGCAGCAGCAGGGTGTCGCAGGCGTCGATGGCACGGAAGCCGGATTCCACGCCGATGATGCCGGTCATGCCCATGTCGTACGGGTTGTCCGGTTCGAGGAAGTCCTTGGCGCGCGAGGTGTGCGCCACCGGCGCCTTCAGCCGGTCGGCCAGCGCGACCACCTCGCGCCCCGCGCCTTCGCAGCCGGAGCCGCCGTACAGCACCACGCGCTTGCCGGCGTTGAGGCGCGCGGCGATGGCGTCCAGTTCCGCGTCGGACGGGCGCAGCACCGGCTGCGGCCGGTGCGGGCGGAACGGCAGGCCTTCGTCCACGTCCATGTTCGCCACGTCGCCCGGGACGATCACCACCGCCGCGCCGCGCCGGTTCAGCGCCGCCTGCGCGGCCAGCGCCACCACCCGGCGCGCCTGCGCGGGCGAATGGACCGGCTGGCAGAAGTGGCTGCAGGTGGCGTAGATGGCCTTCAGATCCACCTCCTGCGGGAAGTCCATGCCCAGCTCGGCGGTGGCGACCTGGGTGGCGATCAGCACCACCGGCGCGCGGTTGCGGTGCGCCTCGAACAGGCCGTTGACGAAGTGCAGGCTGCCCGGCCCGCAGGCGCCGGCGCAGGCGGCCAGTTCGCCGCTGAGCAGGGCGTCGGCGCCCGCGGCCATCGCACCGGCTTCCTTGTGGCGCACGTGGATCCAGTCGATCGAACTGCGGCGGATGGCGTCGGTGATGTGGTTGAGGGTGTCGCCGGCGATGCCGTAGCAACGCTTCACGCCGGCGTCCCGCAGCGTCTCGACGATGATGTCCGCGACTTTCTTCCGGGCCATGGAGCCTCTCCGTGAACGGGCAAGGCGTCCATTGGAAGGCCAGGGCCGGAAAAGCCGGGTGAACGCGCCGGGTTGCGCCAGCGCCTCCATGCCCGTCATCCCGGCGCAGGCCCACGGTTGTCCGAAATAGGTGTTGATGCGGTGTGGACAAGACTGCCGCCTGCGAGGCGGGGCAGCCCCTCCCCTGCGTGCATGGGAGGGTTGGGGAGGGGGGCTTCTGGCTTGAAAGCAAGAGCGTGACCCCCTCCGACCTCCCCCTGCACGCAGGGGGAGGAGCTCATCCAGCGACAGGAAATATTCCGGACAGCCGTGGCGCAGGCCGGGATGACGGTGCCGGTGAGGGGCGGGTACCGGCCCGGAGAAAATCGCCCGCACGAGGCGGGCGATGGGGTTTCAGTGCGCGTGGCCCACGCCGGAGTCGCCCTGGGTCAGCGGCGGCGGCGTGCCGGCCACGGCGAGCAGGGACTGGGCGTAGCCGTCCTCGATGCTGATGGTGGAGACCTCGTCCCAGGCGAAGAACGAGGCTTCGCGCAGCCATTCGGCGTCGGGGCTGATCTCCTGCAGGGTGAAGCCGTCCTCTTCCACGTCGATCAGCCGGCCGATGTAGCAGACCTCGGCTTCCTCCTCGCTGTCCACGTGCACGCCGATCACCGGCGCGATGCGGCCGGCGGCCTGCACCACCTCGCGGATCGAGTCCAGCGGAAAGCCCTGCGGCACCCGCGGCGCCAGCTGCTTCAGCGCCAGCGCCTTCTCCATGAAGACGTGGTGCTTGTCCGGCGCCTCCAGCTCGGTGATGTCGCGGTGCCGCATCACGTACATGCCGTCGTAGGTGATCGTGTCACCCACCACCCACAACAACAGGAACTCGCGGCCCACGCCGCCGACGTAGCCGTAGAAGCTGCCGTGTTCCAGGTCCTCGCGCCACAACCGCACCAGCTGCCGGTGCTGCTGCGCCTCGCGCAGCTGCGCCCGCGGGCCGGTGGTCTTCAGTTCGATAACAGTGCCCATGACGCTTATTTTAACAGAGGGGGTCGGGCCGCTTGTTTACAGAATGTAGCGGCTGAGATCCTCGTTCTGGATCAGTGAACCAAGGTTTTTGTCGACCTGTTCGGCGTCGATCACGTACTTTTCGCCGGACTTGTCCGCGGCCTCGTAGGAAATCCGCTCCAGCAGGCGCTCCATCACCGTATGCAGGCGGCGGGCGCCGATGTTCTCGGTGCGCTCGTTCACCTGGAAGGCCACCTCGGCCAGCCGGTCGATGCCGGAGTCGGCGAATTCCAGGCTCACGCCCTCGGTGCCGAGCAGGGCCACGTACTGCTTGGTCAGCGCGTTGTGCGGCTCGCGCAGGATGCGCTTGAAGTCGTCCACCGACAGCGCCGTCAGCTCCACCCGGATCGGCAGGCGGCCCTGCAGCTCGGGGATCAGGTCGGACGGCTTGGCCAGCGAGAACGCGCCCGAGGCGATGAACAGCATGTGGTCGGTCTTGATCGGGCCGTACTTGGTCGACACCGTGGAACCTTCCACCAGTGGCAGCAGGTCGCGCTGCACGCCTTCGCGGCTGACGCCGGCGCCGCCCCACTCGGAGCGCTGGGCGATCTTGTCGATCTCGTCGATGAAGACGATGCCGTTTTGCTCGGCGGCCTCCACCGCCTGGGCGCGGATCTCCTCGTCGTTGACCAGCCGGGAGGCCTCCTCCTCGACCAGCAGCGGCCGCGCCGCCTTGACCGCCAGCTTGCGCTTCTGCGTCTTGGCGCCACCCAGGTTCTGGAACATCTGGCGCAGCTGCGCGCCCATCTCCTCCATGCCGGGCGGGGACATGATCTCCACGCCCACGTTCATGGCGAAGTCCAGCTCGATCTCGCGCTCGTCCAGCGCGCCCTCGCGCAGCTGCTTGCGCAGCTTCTGGCGGGTCTCGCTGTCCGGCGCGGCCACGGCGAGGTCGTGCGACCAGTCGCTGGCGGCCTGCCGACGCGGCAGCAGGGCGTCGAGGATGCGGTCCTCGGCGCGGTCCTCGGCCTGGCTGCGCACGCGCTTGGTGGCCTGCTCGCGGGTGAGCTTGTAGGCCACGTCGGCGAGGTCGCGGACGATCGACTCGACGTCCTTGCCCACGTAGCCCACCTCGGTGAACTTGGTCGCCTCCACCTTCACGAACGGCGCATTGGCCAGCGTGGCCAGGCGGCGCGCGATCTCGGTCTTGCCCACGCCGGTGGGGCCGATCATCAGGATGTTCTTGGGGGTGATCTCGTTGCGCATCGCCGGCTCGAGCTGCATGCGCCGCCAGCGGCTGCGCAGCGCCACCGCCACGGCGCGCTTGGCGTCGTGCTGGCCGATGATGTAGCGGTCGAGTTCGTTGACGATTTCGCGGGGGGTCAGTTCGGACATGGGCTTCGCCGGGAATGGGGGACAGGGAACGTAGGGCTCGAGGAAACGGGGAGGCTCAGGTTCCCTGTTCCCCGCTCCCGGTTCCCGCCTCCAGCTCCTCGATCGTGGTGTTGTGATTGGTGTAGATGCAGATGTCGCCGGCGATCTTCAGCGCCTTCTCCACGATGGCGCGGGCGTCGAGGTCGCTGTGCTCCAGCAGCGCCAGCGCGGCGGACTGGGCGTAGGGGCCGCCCGAGCCGATCGCGATCAGGCCGTGTTCGGGTTCCAGCACGTCGCCGTTGCCCGAGATCAGCAGCGAGGCGCTCTTGTCGGCCACCGCCAGCATCGCCTCGAGGCGGCCCAGGCGGCGGTCGGTGCGCCATTCCTTGGCCATCTCCACCGCGGCGCGGGTGAGGTTGCCGCCGTGCTTGTCCAGCTTCTGCTCGAACAGCTCGAACAGGGTGAAGGCGTCGGCCGTGGCGCCGGCGAAACCGGCCAGCACGTCGCCGTTCTTGCCCAGCCGGCGGATCTTGCGCGCGTTGGCCTTCACCACCGTGTTGCCGAGGGTGACCTGGCCGTCGCCGCCGATCACGACCTTGCCGTGGCGGCGCACGCTGACGATGGTGGTGGCGTGGAAGGATTCCATAGAAGCTCCAGGGTTGAGCGAACCAGATGGGGTTGGATGGCGGAGGCTTCAATGCGGGGCGAAACCGCATGGCCCGTTCGCTCCCTCTCCCCGTCGGGGAGAGGGTTGGGGTGAGGGGCCAACCTCGCGGAGGGCTTCATCGAAGCGCATTTCCAAACCAACGCCCTCACAAGCACCCGCCCCTCATCCCAGCCTTCTCCCCAAAGGGGAGAAGGGGCAGATGCGCGAAGCGCGTCTACTTCCGCCGCGCCCGCGGATGCGCCGCGTCGTACACCTTGGCCAGATGCTGGAAGTCCAGGTGCGTGTAGATCTGCGTGGTGGCGATGTCGGCGTGGCCCAGCAGCTCCTGTACCGCGCGCAGGTCGCCGGAGGATTCCAGCATGTGGCTGGCGAAGGTGTGGCGCAGCAGGTGCGGGTGCACGTGCTTGGCGAAGCCGTGCGCGAGCGCGAGCTTCTGCAGCCGTGACTGCACCGTGCGCGGGCTGATCGGCGCACCGCCGCGGCCGCGGAACACCGGGCTTTCCGGCGCGTCACCCCCGGCTACGCCCAGCGCGCGCAGGGCGGCGACCGCGTGCCGGCCGACCGGCACGATGCGCGTCTTGCGGCCCTTGCCCAGCACGCGCACCTCGCCTTCGTCGAGATTCAGGTCGCCCCAGTGCAGGCCGCACAGTTCGGACAGGCGCAGGCCGCTGGAATAGAACAGCTCCAGCATCGCGCAGTCGCGCAGGCCGAGCGGGCCCTCGCCGCCGCCTTCCACCAGGCTGGCGGCCTCGTCCACGTCCAGCACCTCGGGCAGCCTGCGGCGTACCTTGGGGCCGCGCACGCCGGCGGCGGGATCGTGCGCCAGCGCGTCTTCGCGGCCGAGCTGGCGGAACAGGCTGCGGCAGGAGGACAGCAGGCGTTGCAGGCTCTTCGGCGATAGCCCGGCACGATGCTGGGCGGCGACGAACTGGCGCAGGCGGTCCGGCGACAGCGCGTCGAACGCGGCGATGCCCTGCGCCTCCATCCAGCCCAGCAGCTTGTCCAGGTCGCGCCGGTAGGCGGACACGGTGTGCGGCGAAGCCTGGCGTTCGCCGGCGAGGCGGGCCAGCCAGGCCTGCACCTGTTCGCGCGGCGAGGCGCTCATGCCGGGCGCCGGTTCAGGCGCCGTCCTCCGCGCGCACCAGCGCGGCGGTGACGGTGGCGGCGATCATCTTGAGGAACAGCGTGCCCATGCCGGGCTGGAAATGGTCCGGGTCGGTGCTGCCCAGCGCCAGCAGGCCCAGCTCGTCCAGCGGCATTACCGCGGCGGAGTGCACCTCGCCGGCGCGCTCGCCGAACAGGCGCTGCAGCCGCTCCGGCGTGAGCCGCCCGGCGATCGGCTCGTGGTGGGCCAGGAAGTCGGCGAACTCCGGCAGCGACCCGCGGCCGTCCGGCAGCACCACCAGCCAGTCCGCCGGCGGCAGGTCGAGGCGGTGGCCGAACAGCAGCAGGCGTACCGGGGCGACGTGGAAATCCTCGACCAGCCGCTCGATCACGCCGCGTGCCGCGTCGGCCGGGGTGGCGGCGCGCAGCATGGTCACGTTGAGCTCGTGCACGCGCTGCATCAGCTTCTCGTTGTCGGCGGCGATCGCGGCCAGTTCGGCCAGGCGGCGTTCCAGCTCGGCGTTCTTCTCGCGCAGGTGCTGCAGCTGGTAGCTGGCCAGCGAGGCCACCGCGCCCTGCTCGCGCGGCACCGTGAGCTGGCGCGCCAGCTCGGGATACTGGCCGAGGAATTCCGGGTGGCGCTTGAGGTAGGCGGCGACGTCGGCGGCTTTCGGGTCGTCGTCGAGCAGGGTGTCGGTCATGCGCGGGGTCCTCGGGCATCGCAAACGGTGGTCGCGGCGGCCATGGCCGCCCGCGCTCCGCCCCGAGTGTGCGATGGACGCGCCCGCGCTTTCAATCCGCGGCGGCCGGCGCCAGCCATTCGCCGTCGAACGCGAAGGCGGCAGGGCCGGTCATCCACAGCGTGTGGCCGGGGCCGGGCCAGTCGATCTGCAGGCGCCCGCCGGGCAGGTCCACCTGCACGCGCGCGTCCACTTCGCCGCGCCGGCGCAGCACCGCCATCGCGGCGCAGGCGCCGGTGCCGCAGGCGAGGGTCCAGCCGGCGCCGCGCTCGTGCACGCGCAGGCGCAGGTGATCGCGGCCCAGCGGCTGCACGAAGCCGGCGTTGGCGCCCTCGGCGAAGCGGGGATGCGCGGTCAGCGCGGGGCCGAGCCGCTGCAGCGCGGGCGACTGCAGGTCGTCGACCACCACAATCGCGTGCGGATTGCCCATCGAGACGGCGCCGACCGGCAGCGTTTCGCCGGCGACGTCGAGCGCATAGGCGTCGGCTTCCTGCGCCGCGTCGAACGGGATGCGCGGCGGCGCGAAGCGTGGCTCGCCCATGTCCACCGCCACGCGGTCGGCGGCCAGCAGGCGCACCGTCACCGGGCCGGAGGGGCTTTCGATGCGCACGTCCTCGCCGATCGCCAGCGCGCCGGCCCGGTGCAGCCACGTCGCCACGCAGCGCACGCCGTTGCCGCACTGGCCCGAGGGCGAGCCGTCGGCGTTCCAGATGCCGTAGTAGAACGCGCAGGACGGATCGCGCGGCGGCTCCACGCTCAGCAGCTGGTCGAAGCCGATGCCGGTGTGGCGGTCGGCCATGGCGCGGATGACGGCGGCCGGCAGGGCGGGATCGGCGGCGCGGCCGTCCAGCAGCACGAAATCGTTGCCGATGCCGTGCATCTTGCTGAAACGCAGGGGCATGGCGGCGGGATCAGCGGTCGGCGGCGGGCGTCGCGGCGCTGGCGGCATGGGCCGGTGCCGCCGTGGAAGCCGCCGGGGCGGGCGCGGCCGGCTTGGCCGGCAGGTACAGCGGCCCCTTGTTGCCGCAGCCGGCGAGGGCGAAGGCGGCGAGGCAGAACGGCAGCAGCAGGGTCGATCGGCGCATGACGGGCTTCCGCGGAATACGCCCGCAGTATAGCCAAGCGTGACCGGGTCGCCGCGCCGCCGGCCGGCGCGCCCACTATCATCCGCCAGCGCCCCGCGCCCTCGAACGGACTGCCCGATGGACTGGAACGAACTGCTGCGCCTGCCCTCCACGCTGCTGCTGATCCTGGCCGCGCTGGCCCTGCTGCTGGCGCTGGTGCAGCTGATCGCGGTGCGCCAGCGCCTGCGCGACCGCCGTCACGCCGCCGCCGGTGGCCACGGCCTGGTGCTGCTGCTGGCCTTCGTGCTGGCCCTGCTGCTGGCCGGGCTGGGCCTGACCCTGCGCGGCTACCGCTTCCTCGGCGAGGAACTGCCGGTGGCGCAGATCGACGCGCGCATCGTGGCGCCGCAGCGCTGGGTGCTCACCCTCACCTGGCCCGACGGCGGCACGCGGCAGGCCTACCTCGCCGGCGACGACTTCCGCCTCGAGGCCGTGGTGCTGAAGTGGAAACTGCCGGCCCTGCTCGCCGGCGTGCCGCCGCTGTACCGGCTCGACCGCCTCGAAGGCCGCTACGACGACGCCACGCAGGAAGCGCAGGCGCCGCGCACCGTGCTCGACTTCGGCGGCAGTCTCGACCTGCTCACGCTGAAGCGGGACTACCCCGGCTGGCTGCCCGAGCTGGATGCGCTGTACGGCAGCGGCGCCTACCTGCCGCTGGTCGACCGCGGCCACTACACGGTGAACCTGATGCGCACCGGCGCGCTGGTAGCGCGGCCGGACGAGGCGACCGCGCAACGCATCCGTCAGCCTCTCTAGGTTACAGGCTCGACAGGGGTGTCCATGGACGAACCGCGCATTGCCCTTCCCGCCGGCAGCGGGGACTACCGCGTCGCCACCAAGGTGCGCGTGTTCGCCACCCTGCTGGCCGCGCTGGCCTGGCTGATCGCCTGGGTGATGCTGCGCATGTCGTCCGCGCGCGACCCGGTGGCATGGGCCTTCGTGCTGGTGGCCGCGCTGCCCGCGCTGTGGTTCGCCTTCGTTGCGTGGACCAGCCGCCTGCACCTGGACGCCCGGGTGCTGGCGCTGCGGCACCCGCTCGGCCGGCGCGAGCTGCGATTGACCGAGCTGCGCGGTGTGCGCATCCGGCATTCCCGGTACGGGCGCAGCCTGACGATCTTCCAGCCGCGGCGCGGCAGGACGCTGGCCCTGGTGCTGCCCTACGCCACCGACCGGTACTACGAAGGCTGGCTGGCCCGCCTGCCGGACCTGGACGCGATCGACCTCGCCGCCTCGGCCCAGGCCCTGCTGGCCGACCCGCGGCTGGGCGCCAGCACGGGCGAACGGGTCCGCCGCCTTGCGCACTGGACGCGGATCGCCCGGTGGCTCAACGTCGCCACGGTGCTGCTGCTGGGATGGGCGCTGGTGTTTCCGCATCCCTATGCCTGGCTGCTGGGCGCGCTGGTATCGGCGCCCTGGCTGGCGCTGCTGCTGGTGTGGTGGTCGGGCGGCCTGCTGCGCACAAGCCTGGGTGCCGGCGACGTCCGGCCGCTAGCCTTGAGCCCGCTGCTGGGCGGGCCCATGCTGATCCTGATGCGCACGGCCTCCGATCTCGATCTGCTGAGCTGGGGTGGCGCCTGGTGTCTGGGCGTGTTGGCGGGCCTGCCACTATGGCTGGCGATTCTGGGACTGCAGCGAGCCGGCGAGCGGCGGCCGGGTGCCTCGCTGTTCTACTTCGCGCTGTGCTGGCTGTACGGCACGGGCGCGGCGGTGGCCGGCAACGTGCTGTCGGACCGGGCGACACCCCAGGCCTACCCAGCGATGGTGGTCGGCAAGCATGCTGTTCACGGCAAGCACGCCACCTACAAGCTGCGCCTGGGTGGTGCGTTGCCGGCCGGCCACGACGATTGGTATGAGGTCTCGGCCGGCCGCTACGAAGCCACGCCCGTCGGCGGCACCGTCTGCGTGTGGCGACATCCCGGCCGGCTGCGCGTTCCATGGGTGACGGTGGCCCGCTGCGGGAACTGATCTGGGCACTTGCGGCGGCCGGGACGGAGGCGCCAGATGGCGCGGCCCCTTGCCCGGAGATGCCGCGATGCCGGTTCCACGCCTGCCGTTCGTCTTCCTGTCGCTGTTCCCGGCAGTGGCCGTGCATGCGGACGGCACGGCGCTGGACCGCCTCGCGGTCTACGCGGGCACCTGGCAGGGTCGCTACGAACACTTCGCCACGCCATACAGCAAGGCGGGACGCGATACCACCCTGCTGCACAACGACTGCTGGCGCGCCCATCGGTTCTACGCGTGCGAGCAGTTGGTGGATGGCAAGCCCGTGGCCCTGGTCGTGTTCTTGCCCGCCGCCGCGCCGGACCGCTACATCACGGATGCGATCCCCGCCGACGGCGGGCATCCCAACAGCGGCACCCTGGTGGTCGCGGGCGACCGCTGGGTCTTCCCATGGCAGTTCCAGGACCACGGTCGCACGGTGCACGCGCGCGTGGTGAACATCTTCCATGGGCGCGATCGCATCGACTATCGGCAGGAATACTCGCTGGACCAGGTGCACTGGACGCCGATGGCCGCCGGCGAGGAGGTGCGGCGGCCGTGATCCGCCCGTCGGCGGATCAGGCCCCCAGCGCCTTCTCGTAGCGCCAGCCGTCGGCGCCGTCCTCGTAATAGGCGGCCAGGCGGCGGCCGCGGCGGTAGCCGGCGCGCTCGTACAGGCGGATCGCGGCGGTGTTGTCGGCGCGCACCTCCAGCCGCAGCAGGCGGCGGCGGTGGCGGCGCGCGGCGGTCTCGGCGGCGGCCAGCAGGGCGCCGCCCACGCCACGCCCGCGCGCGGCGGGATCGCTGGCGAGGGAGTACAGCCGCGCCGCGGCGCTGCCCTTGCGGAAGAACAGCACGGCCGCGCCGAGCAGCCGGTGCGGCACGGCCACCGCGGCCAGCACCAGCGCGCTGTCGCTGTCGAGGTGGCGGCGGTACTGCGCGCGGCTGAGGCGGTCGCCGTCGAAGCTGGCCTGTTCCAGCGCCACCAGCTCGTCGAGGTCGGAGGGCTGGGCGCGGCGCACGCGCACCGCGGGGCTGGCGGGCGGCTGGGGCATCGGGGTTCCTCGGGCGGCGGCGTGACGGGTTCGCGCGGCACTGTAGTGGCGCTTCCGGGGGCCGGCAATCGCCGCGGCGCGGGCATTTAGTCCTGCTTAAGCGCGCGCTCTTGTACGGCGTCCGGCGCGGGCACACACTGCGCGCCACGGTCGTGTCCCCGCATGGCCCTCCGCCGTCCGAGAGAGTGACATGACCCGCCTCGTCATCGTTGTCGAGAAAGCTTCCGACTGGGGTTCCTACTACCCGTCCGTCGACGTGGTGAGCGCAATGGACTACCTGCGCGAGCCGGTCGGCGGCGACGAGGAACGCACCCACGTCATCAACCTGTGCCGCAGCTACAAGTACCTGGGCACGGGCTACTACGTGTCGCTGCTGGCGGAGGCGCGCGGGCACCGGGTGATGCCCTCGGTGCGCACCATCAACGACCTGCGCCGGCGCTCGCTGTACGGCCTGGACATCGAGGACCTGAACCAGAAGCTCACCCACTTCCTGCCCGCCGGCGGCCGCGACACCACCGACTTCGGCATCCTGATGTACTTCGGCGAGACCGCCTACCCCGCGCTGCAGGACCTGGCGCGGCAGCTGTTCGAGCTGTTCCCCTGCCCGCTGCTGCGGATCGAGTTCGAGCGCGAGCGCGTGTGGCAGGTGGCCTCGATCAAGCCGGTCGGCCTGCATACCCTGGACGACGCGCAGGAGGACGCCTTCGCCGAGGCGCTGGACCGCTTCTCGCGCAAGCTGTGGCGCAAGCCGCGCGCGCGCCGGCGCTACCGCTACGACATCGCCATGCTGGTGGACCCGAACGAGGCGATGCCGCCGTCGAACCGGAAGGCGCTGAAGTCCTTCGTCAACGCCGGCAAGGAACTGGGCATCGAGGTCGAGCCGATCGGCAAGAACGACTACCAGCGCCTGGCCGAGTACGACGGCCTGTTCATCCGCGAGACCACCGCCAGCGACAACCACACCTACCGCTTCGCCCACCGCGCGGAGAAGGAAGGCATGGTGGTGATCGACGATCCCGGCTCGATCCTGCGCTGCACGAACAAGATCTTCCTCAACGACCTGATGGTGGCGCGCAAGCTGGCGGTGCCGCATACCGAGATCCTCTACCGCGACAACGCCAAGGGCATGCGCGAGGTGGCCGAGCGGCTGGGCTTCCCGCTGGTGCTGAAGATCCCGGATGGTTCGTTCTCGCGCGGCGTGGTGAAGGTGGAGGACGCCGCGGCGCTGGAGAAGGCCGCCGGCGAGCTGTTCCAGCACAGCGCGCTGCTGCTGGCGCAGGAGTTCGTCTATACCGAGTTCGACTGGCGCATCGGCGTGCTCAACCGCGAGCCGCTGTACGCGTGCAAGTACTACATGTCGCGCGGCCACTGGCAGATCTACAACCACGGCGCCAAGGGCACGGCCAAGTCCGGCGGCTTCGAGACGATCCCGGTGCGCGACGCGCCGGCCGAAGTGGTGAAGCTGGCGCTGAAGGCCACCGGCGCGGTGGGCGACGGCTTGTACGGCGTGGACCTGAAGCAGGTGAACGGCAAGCCGGTGGTAATCGAAGTGAACGACAATCCCTCGATCGATGCCGGCGTGGAGGACGTCTACCTGGGCGAGGACCTGTACCTGCGCGTGATGCAGGAATTCCTGCGCCGGATGGAACGCAAGCGGCTCGGCGTGGGGCGCTGACCCGGCGGCCGTCCATGGCCGCCGGTCGGCAGGCGATCCCTCGCCAGGCCCGCGCGGCGACGGGGGGACGTCGCGCGGACCGGTCCTGGCGGCCGTCCCGGCCGCGGCATCCACTGCCAGATGGATCCCTGGGCGCCGCGGCATCCGGCCGCGACGCCGCGGTTCAAAGCCAGGCCGTCTGCGGCCGGCGTGCGCGATGGCGCATGTACCGCGCCAGCAGGCGCAGCGGCCACGCGGGTTCCAGCGCCAGCCGCAGGGCCAGCGGTGCGCCCAGCAGCCACAGCGCCGGCGACCAGCCCAGCAGCGCGGTGTGCGCGGGCACCAGGGTGGTCAGCAGCAGCGCGGCGCCGAGGCCCAGCCACAGCGTGGCGATGGCGCGGAAGTGGTCGCGGGGTGCGGCGGTCGGGCGCATGGCGAAGGCTCCATGGGGTCGATGGGCACAGCCTGCCGGCGGCCCATCTCAAAACCTGCGACCCCGTATCACCGGCCCCCTCCCCTGCTTCGCAGGGAGGGTTGGGGAGGGGTCACCCCACTTCGCGGCAAGCCCCGTTACCCCCTCCCGGCCTCCCCCTGCACGCAGGGAGAGGCGCAAAAGCCACGGGACACGCCACGTACAATGGCCGTCCAGACGAGGAACCCGCCATGCCCCAGCCTCTCCGCTACGCCGTGTTCGGCCACCCGATCGGCCACACGAAGTCGCCGCGCATCCACCAGCTGTTCGGTGACCAGTTCGGCATCGCGCTGACCTACGAGGCGATCGACGCGGCGCCGGAGGCCTTCGCCGACGCGGTGCGGCGCTTCTTCGCCGAAGGCGGACGCGGCGCCAACGTCACCCTGCCGCACAAGGGCGCGGCCTTCGCGCTCGCCGACGAACGCAGCGAAGCCGCGGTGCGCGCGGGCAGCGCCAACGTGCTGACGCGGCTGGCGGACGGCCGCCTCGCCGCGCACAACACCGACGGCGCCGGCTTGGTGCGCGACCTCGCCGAGCGCCACCACGTGGACCTGCGCGGCCGCGACATGCTGCTGCTCGGCGCCGGCGGCGCGGCGCGCGGAGTGGCATGGTCGCTGCTGGACGCCGGCGTGGCCTCGCTGACCATCGTCAACCGCACGCCGGCCACCGCCGACGCGCTGGCCGACGCCATCGGCGAGCCCGCCCGGGTGCGCACGCGCTACTGGCAGGACCTCGCCGGCATCGGTAGTTTCGACCTGGTCGTGAACGCCACCTCGGCCGGCGTGCTGCAGCAGTCGCTGGGCCTGCCCCCGGCGCTGGTCGGCGCGCGCGCGGTGTGCTGCGACCTGGCCTACGGCGCCGCGGCCGCGCCCTTCCTCGCCTGGGCGCAAGCGGCCGGCGCGTCCCGTGCCTTCGACGGCCTGGGCATGCTGGTGGAGACCGCCGCGGACGCGTTCGAGCTGTGGCACGCCCGCCGTCCGGCCACCGAGCCGGTGTACCAGGCGCTGCGCCCGCCGGCATGAGCGCGGACCGCGCGCTTTGCCAACGGCGTCGCTTTTTCGCGCCGGCGTTTTGACCCCGTCCAAAACCCCGCGGTGCCAGCATCCACCGTGCAGGGGGATGGCCTGACGCGAGGGGAAATCGCATGGTGCGCATGGGGATGTTCGGCCGGGGCCTGGCGGTCGCCGGCCTGGCCTGGTTGGCCTGCAACGCTTTCGCCGCCGACGCCGGCAGTCCGGTCGGCTCGTCCAACGTGACCACCGCCGACCCGGCGGTGCCGCGCCCGCCCGGCCAGCCGTGCGTGGTGCAGCTGTTCCAGGACGACGTGTTCAACGATTTCGGCACCCGCCCCTTCAACTACGCGCCGCCCGCCGGCTGCGGCACGCGCTGGTCGAAGGTGGTGCTGGAGGCGGATTTCTCGGTCACCGCGGGACGCCAGTACGACCGCACCGGTTCGATCTGGCTGGGCGGCGTGAACCTGTACTTCGGCACCACCGAGGAACCGTCGTCGAAGGTGGCGCCGAGCTGGCACGTGGAACGCGACCTCACCGACTACAGCGCGCTGTTCCGCAACGCCGGCCAGGGCCAGGCGATCCTGTGGAACCTGGTCAACGACACCTACACCGGGGTGATCCACGGCAGCGCGAGGCTGCTGTTCTACCCGGCCTCCGCGCTGGCGCCGGCCGCGCACGCGCCCGACGCGGTGATCGCGCTGGGCAGCGACGCGGTGGGCAGCCCCGCCGAGCTTGACCACCCGGACAGCCAGCTGGCGAAGACGCTGACCCTGCCGCGCAACGTCGAGCGCGCCTACCTCGACGTGATCGCGCAGAGTCAGAGCGGCGACGAGTTCTGGTACACCTGTGTGCCCGACGCGTACGCTGGCGAAGTGCAGGAATGCGGCGGCGGCAACTTCCGCGAGGCCGAGGTGAGCATCGACGGCCAGCCCGCCGGCGTGGCGCCGGTCTATCCCTGGATCTACACCGGCGGCATCGACCCCTACCTGTGGCGGCCGGTCACCGGCGTGCAGACGCTGAACTTCACGCCCTACCGGGTCGACCTCAGCCCGTTCGCCGGCGTGCTCAGCGATGGCGCACCGCATACCGTGGCGGTGAGCGTGGCGGGCGCGAACAACTATTTCTCCGCCGCCGCCAGCCTGCTGCTCTACCTCGACCCGCACGCGACGCAGGTCACCGGCCGGGTGACGCGCAACACCCTCGCCGGCCAGGCGCCCACGCCGACCATCGGCGACACGCTGAAGACGGACGCCAGCGGCAACGTGAGCGGCGACATCACCACCAAGCTCAGCCGCCAGTTCGTGATCGAGGGCTACGCGGACACCTCGCACGGCCGCGTCCGCACCACGGTGCGGCAGACGGTGGGCTTCGCCGACACCCAGGGCTTCGTGATCGACGCCGGCACCTACCGCCAGGCCACGGACCAGCTCACCTGGGCGGACGGCACCAGTGAACGGCGCGTCGGCGGCTTCGTGCTGGGCACCGACCACCAGAGCGTGCGCTATCCGCTGCACCTGGTCTACGCGCAGACGGTCGCCGCCGACGGCAGCATCGCGGTCGCCACCACCGTGCACCAGGGCTACCGCCAACACGGCGTGCGTTCGCTGGGCGGCATCCCGCTGTACGAATCGCGCGTGGACAACACGGTGGACACCGCCGACACGCTGGATTTCGACGCCGGCGGCCACCTCACCGCCCACACCGGGCAGGGCAGCGCGCAGGCATTCGACTTCCGCGACTCGCTGGGCAGCTGCTACCGCGCGACGGTGCAGTCGAAGGACGGCGCGGTCAGCGGCTTCAGCGAAGGTCATGGCTGCCCCGGCGGCCGCAACCACGTGGCCTGGTTCGCCCGTCCCGACGGCTCGCCCACGGCCGGCGGCAGCCTGCTGGACTGGTGACCGCGCCGGGCACCCGGTCACTGCGCTGACACACGGCGTGACTACCGTGACGCAGGCGGCGCGCAGCTGTGCGCGCCGCCTGCGTTGGTTCCCTCACGGCGGGTGTCATGGTTCGCTTTCCCGGATTTGCGTCGTCGCTGCGCCTGCGCGTGGCCGTCGGCGTGCTGCTGCTCGCCGTCGTGGCCGCCGTCGCGCTGTGGCGGATGCGCCGCGCCACTCCGCCGCTGGACAGCGGCGTGGCGATCCTGCTCCGCCTGGCCGACCAGGCCCGGCGCGAACACCACCTGCTCGCCCCGGTGGGCAGCAACGTGTACGAGTTCTATTTCAGCGTGCTGCAACTCGATCCGGCCAACCGCACCGCACTCGACGGCCTGCACGAAGCCTTCGAACCCGCCTGCGCCGAGGTGGAGCGGGCGATCATCACCGGCGACCTGGACGAGGCGCAACGCGAACTGCGTCTGCTGCGCGCCTACGACGCGGGCAACTACCGTTACCTCGCCACCGGCGACGACAGCGGCGCAGGCAACTACAAGCTGGCCCTGCTCGGCGGCTACCTCGACGCGCAGCGCAGCCTGCTCAGCCACCGCCACGCGATGGAGGCGGAACTGCGCCAGGCGCGCGGGGAAGCGAAGGCCTTGCCCTGAGCGCCTGTTCAACGTCCCCCGGGCCCGCTCAGCCCGCCAGGTAGTCGTCCTTCAGCCGCACGTAGTGCGCGGCTGAGTAGCGCAGCTGCTCGACCTGGGCGTCGTCGAGCACGCGCACGCATTTCGCCGGGTTGCCCAGCCATAGCTCGCGCTCGCCCACCACCTTGCCCGGCGGGATCACCGCGCCGGCGCCGACCAGGGCAAAGCGGCCGACCACCGCGCCGTCGAGCACGCTGGCGTGCATGCCAACCAGGGCGTAGTCGCCGACGGTGCAGGCGTGCACCACCGCGGCGTGGCCCACGGTGACGCCTTCGCCGATCAGGCAGGGAAAGCCCGGTCCGTAGCGGCCGGCGTGGGCCACGTGCACCACGGCGCCGTCCTGGATGTTGCTCCCCGCACCCACGCGGATGTGGTTCACGTCGCCGCGCAGCACCGCGCCGGGCCAGACCGAGACGTCGTCGCCCAGCACCACGTCGCCGATCACCGTGGCGGCGGGGTCGACGTAGACGCGTTCGCCGAGGACGGGGGCGGTGCCCTTGTAGCTGCGAAGGTTCATCCGTTCATTCTAGCCGCGACCGGAAGCCACCCTCCTGCATGCGGACGCGGAAGGGCCATGGGTGGCCCTGCTTTGGGGAGCGAGGATGGAGGGGCGGCCATATCTTGCCTCGCCCCGGCCCTTTCCCACGAATGGGGGTTCCCCGGGGTGGCGCTGGGAAGGGGTCAGCCGCGCTGCGCTTCCAGCACCTTCACCGTCTCCCGGTAGCCCGCTTCCACCGCGCGGTCGAAATCCTGCCAGTCGAGGATGCCGATGTGTTCCAGCGGCGGCGTCACCAGCAGGTCGGCCAGGGCGCGGCAGCGTTCACTGGTTTCCTCGCTGTTGACCATCGCGGCGCGGGTCAGGGTGGAGACCAGGCCCGGCCAGCCGTGGCCGTCGCGCCGCTGCAGCAGCAGGCGCCACCACGGCGGCGTGGCGCTGGCGTCCAGCCGGGTGCGCAGGCGGCTGTCGGCGCGGATGCTCACCGCGGTGATGTGGGCGAGGCCGTCGTCGGCCATCACGTCGGTGGGCAGGTTGTCCATCAGCGCGCCGTCCACGTACACGTCGCCGTGGTGCAGCACCGGCGGCAGCAGGCCCGGGATCGCGCTGGAAGCGCGCAGCCACAGCCACAGCGGACCGCGGCGATGGACCCGGCGGGCCTCGCGGGTGAGGTCGGTGGAGACGCAGAAGAACGGCCGCGGCAGGTCTTCGATGTCGGTGGCGCCGAACACCCGGCGCAGCATCGCCGAGGCCCGCCGGCCGCGGGTCAGCGCCACCAGCGGCAGGGTCCAGTCCGACACCGGGTGGCCGTGCACGAAGGCCTCGCGGCAGGTGCGCAGCAGGGTGTCGGTATCCCATTGCAGGGCCACGCCGGCACCGATGATGGCGCCGATGCTGGTGCCGCCCACCGCGTCGTAGTGCCGGCCGGCCTCGCGCAGCGCCTTCAGCGCGCCGAGGTGGGCCAGCCCGCGCGCGCCGCCGCCGGCCAGCACCAGGCCGCGGCCATGGCCGCTGGCCAGCCGTGCCACGCGGGCCACGTCCTCGTCGCCGCAGACGTGGTGGTGCCGCAGCTCGCCGCTGAACTGCGCGCGCCAGCGCCGCGCGGCGCCGGGTAGCACCGCGGCGCCGGGATGCAGCAGGATCAGGTGGCGCGGTCGGTGCTGCGCGCGCGAAGGGTGGCCCGGGGTGGCCTCGGGCCAGGGTCGCGCCGGCTCGGCGGCATGCGCGGGCAGCAGCAGCACGTCGGCCTGGCGCAGGCAGCGCCGTCGCCACACCGGATCGCCGCGCTCGTCCAGGTAGATGGTGAAGCGCGCTTCCGCTTCGCGTTCGGCGAACCAGCCGCTGTCGTGGCCGGCGGCGGCGGCCTCGTCCACCAGCACGCAGCGGCCGTAGGGCCGCAGCGCCTGCGCCAGCCGTTCGGCCAGCGCGCGCGCCGGCACCGTGGCATCCACCGGCAGCAGGGCGAAGGTGCGCGGCTTGCCCGGCGTCTCGCCGAGTTGCCGGCGGCCGAGCAGGCGCTCCACCGCCAGCCGCGCCACGGCGAGCATGGCGCCGGGGTGGCGTTCGATCAGCGCCTCGAAGGCGGGGCGATCCAGCCGCAGCAGCTCCGAGTCGCGCAGGGCGCGCACGGCGTGGCGGTGCGGGCCGCCGCTGAGCAGGCTCATCTCGCCGACGCATTCGCCGGCGGCGACCTGGTGCAGCAGCCGGGTGGGTCCGTCGAACACGCCCAGGCTGCCGCTGCACAGCAGGTACAGCGCGTCGGCCGGTTCGCCGGGACGGAACAGCGATTGCCCGCCGGGCAGGCACAGCCAGCGCAGTTGCCGCGCCAGCGATGCCTGCTGCGCCTCGTCGAGGTGCGCGAACATGGCGGTGCGGGCGATCAGTCCGACGAGCTCGGCAGGCAGCATGGCGACGATGGTACGCCGGCGCGTGCGCGGCACGACAGCGCCCGGCCGTCACGCGCCCGTGCTTGATTTCGCCCGGCGCCGTCGCCACGCTTCCGGCTCGAAAGGAGCCTCCATGAGCCAAGACAACCCCCTGCTCGCCGACGACGCCCTGCCGGCGTTCTCGCGCATCCGCCCCGAACACGTCGGACCGGCGGTCGACGCCATCCTCGCCGACTACCGCGCCGGCATCGCCGCGCTCACCGCGCCCGGCGCGCCGCGCGACTTCGGCCATGTGATGCTGACCCAGGAGCGGCTGGAACAGCGGCTGGCGCGCGCGTGGGCGCCGGTATCGCACCTGCACTCGGTGGCCGACGGCGAGGCGCTGCGCCAGGCCTACGGGCCGGCCGAGGAAAAGCTCACCGACCACGCCATCGAGCTGGGCCAGAACCGCGACCTCTACGCCGCGGTGCAGGCGCTGGCCGACGCGGCGGACTTCGCCGCGCTGCCGCGCCCGCGACGCGCGCTGGTGGAGCACGCGCTGCGCGACTTCCGGCTGTCCGGCGTGGCGCTGGAGGAACCGGCGCGCTCGCGCTTCCGCGAGATCGGCGTGGAGCTGTCGAAGCTCTCCACCGAATTCTCCAACGCCGTGCTGGACGCCACCGACGCCTGGCACGAGCACGTCACCGACGAGCGCGACCTCGCCGGCATCCCCGAGTCCGGCCGCGCGGTGCTGCGCCAGTACGCGAAGGAGCAGGAACTGGACGGCTACCTGGTCACGCTGAAGCAGCCCAGCGTGCAGGCGGTGCTCACCTACGCCGACGACCGCGCGCTGCGCGAGCGCGTGTACTGGGCCTACCAGACCCGCGCCTCCGACCAGGGCCCGCACGCGGGCAAGTACGACAACTCCGAGCGCATCGAGCGGATCATGGCGCTGCGCCACGAAGCCGCCCGGCTGCTCGGCTTCGCCAACGCGGCGGAGGAATCGCTGGCCACCAAGATGGCCGCCTCGCCCACCGAGGTGATGGAATTCCTGCACGACCTCGCCGCGCGCGCCAGGCCGGTGGCGCAGCGCGAGCTGGCGGAGCTGCGCGAGTTCGCCCGCACCGAACTCGGCCTCGACAACCTGGAGCCCTGGGACGTCGGCTACGCCTCCGAAAAGCTGCGCCAGCGCCGCTACGCGCTGGACGAGGAACAGCTCAAGCCGTATTTCCCGCTGCCGGCGGTGATCGACGGGCTGTGGGCGATCGTGCACAAGCTCTACGGCATCACCCTCGCCCCGCGCGGGGACGTCGACGTATGGCACCCGGACGTGCGCTACTACGACGTGAAGGACGCCGACGGCTGCGTGTTCGCCGGCGCCTACGTCGACCTCTACGCGCGCAGCGGCAAGCGCGGCGGCGCCTGGATGGACGTCTGCCGCGCCCGCTTCGACGACGGCGCGCACAAACAGCTGCCGGTGGCCTTCCTCACCTGCAATTTCGCGCCGCCCACCGAGGGCCGCCCCGCGCTGCTCACGCACGACGACGTGCTCACCCTGTTCCACGAGTTCGGCCACGGCCTGCACCACCTGCTCACCGAGATCGCGCTGCCCTCGATCGGCGGCATCGACGGCGTGGAATGGGACGCGGTGGAACTGCCCAGCCAGTTCATGGAGAACTTCGGCTGGAACCGCGAGGCGCTGGACCTGTTCGCGCGCCACTGGCAGACCGGCGAACCGCTGCCGGAGGAACTGTTCCGGCGCATGCTGGACGCGCGGCATTTCCACGCCGGGCTGTTCCTGGTGCGCCAGCTGGAGTTCGCGCTGTTCGACTTCACCCTGCACCTGGGCTACGACCCCGCCCAAGGCGCGCGCCCGATGGAGGTGCTGGAAGCCGTGCGGCGCGAGGTCGCGGTGCTGCACCCGCCAGCCTGGCAGCGTTTCCCGCACGCCTTCAGCCACATCTTCGCGGGTGGCTACGCGGCGGGCTACTACAGCTACCTGTGGGCCGAACTGCTCAGCGCCGACGCCTTCGGCGCGTTCGAGGACGCGGCGAAGGAACGCGGCAGCGTGATCGACCCGGCCACCGGCGACCGCTTCCGCCGCGAGGTGCTGTCGGTGGGCGCCAGCCGACCCGCGCTGGAGAGCTTCGTGGCCTTCCGCGGCCGCCGGCCTGAGCCCGAGGCGCTGCTGCGCAGCCACGGCCTCGTCGACTGAGGCGATGACGGGCGGCGTCCAACTGCGCCCGGCCGTCGCCGGCGACGCCGACGCGGTGGTGCCGCTGCTGGTCGAGGCGCAGGACCACCTGGCGCGCGAGCTGGCCGGCGTCGACGACTGGCGCGACGCGGTGCCGCTGTTCCGCGAGCTGTTCGTGGCACGCGGCCACCGCTACAGCCACGAGCACACATACGTGCTGGAGACGGACCAGGGCATCGCCGCCGCGATCCTCGCCTACCCCGGCCGCGACGAGGCCGCGCTGGCCTCGGCCGCATTGGCGCGGGTGCGTGCGCGCCAGCCGTCCCGCTCGCTTCGCCACGTGCCGGAAAGCCGGCCGGACGAGTTCTACCTCGACGCGCTGGCGGTGACGCCGGCGCAGCGCGGGCGTGGCCATGCCGCGCGGCTGGTCGAGGCGGTCTGCGCGCAGGCGCGCGCGGCGGGACACGCGCGCGCCGGCCTGCTGGTGGACGAGGCCAAGCCCGGCGTGAAACGGCTGTACCAGCAGCTGGGCTTCGCAGTGGATGGCGAATGCCGGCTGGCCGGCCGGCGCCACCTGCACATGAGCCGCGCGCTGGCGCCATGACGGTCCTGGTCGCATTTCGGGACGGCGCCAGTTGACAACGTTGTCAAGCCCGCGCTACACCGGCGTGCCGGCATCGCCGGCCCGCATGGGGAGCGCGATGCAGACGATCACCCAGCTGACGCCGGAATGGCGCACCTGGATCCGCGACAACCTGGCGCGCGGCTGCGCCGTGCAGTCGCTGGTGGACGACATGGTGCGCAACCGCTTCGACCCCGCCTTCGCCAGCGCCGCGGTGCAGGGCATGCTCGCCGGCCTGGCGGCGCCGGCCGCCGCATCGGCGCCGCGAACGGACGGCTATGCCTACGAAACGCCGCGCCTGCCCGCCGGCAACCGCATCCGCGCCGCCGACCGCGAGGTGAAGGTGGCGCTGCGAGTGGAGCGGCCGGTGATCGCCGTGCTCGACGACGTGCTTGGCGCCGAGGAGTGCGACGAACTGGTCCGCCGTGCTGCGGCCAAGCTCAGGCGCTCCACCATCGTCGATCCGGCCACCGGCAGGCACGAGGCCATCGCCGACCGCAGCAGCGAAGGCACCTTCTTCGAGATCAACGCCGACGACTTCATCGCGCGGCTGGACCGGCGCGTCAGTGCGCTGATGGGCTTGCCGGTGGAGCACGGCGAAGGGCTGCAGGTGCTGCACTACGGCCCGGGCGGCGAGTACAAGCCGCACTTCGACTTCTTCCCGCCGAACGATCCGGGCAGCGCCTCGCAGATGACCGTCGGCGGCCAGCGCGTCTCGACCCTGGTGATGTACCTCAACGCGGTGGACGAGGGCGGCGCCACCATCTTCCCGGAACTGGGCCTGTCGGTGCTGCCGAAGAAGGGTTCGGCCGTCTATTTCGAATACGCCAACGGCCGCGGTCAGCTCGACGCTCTTACCCTGCACGGCGGCGCGCCGGTGCTACGCGGGGAAAAGTGGATCGTCACCAAGTGGATGCGCCAGCGGCGCTACGGCACCGCATGAACCATCTCCCTCTCCCCTCCGGGGAGAGGGCCGGGGTGAGGGGACACGCTCGCGACCACCTCACATACGAAGCTTTCCCGCGAGCACCCGCCCCTCACCTCGATCCTCCCCAATGGGAGAGGAAGAAATCGTTCAGCCCTGCGCCTCGTCCGCCTCGACGTGGTAGCGCGTGGCCAGCTCGATCTCCTGCCTGGAGCCCAGGAACACCGGCACGCGCTGGTGCAGCGCGGCGGGTTGCACGTCGAGGATGCGCGCGCGGCCGGTGGTGGCGGCGCCGCCGGCCTGCTCCACGATGAAGGCCATCGGGTTGGCCTCGTACATCAGGCGCAGCTTGCCGGTGCCGCCCTTGGCCGCGATCTTGGCGTCCATCGGGTAGAAGAACACGCCGCCGCGGGTGAGGATGCGGTGCACGTCGGCCACCATCGAGGCCACCCAGCGCATGTTGAAGTCCTTGCCGCGCGGGCCGTCCTTCCCGGCCAGCAGTTCGCCGACGTAGCGCTGCATCGGCGCTTCCCAGTGGCGCTGGTTCGACATGTTGATGGCGAACTCGGCGGTCTGCTCCGGGATGCGCAGGTCGCGCCGGCTCAGCACGAAGCTGCCCACTTCGCGGTCCAGCGTGAACTCGTGCGTGCCGTGGCCGAAGGTCAGCACCAGCACGGTGGCCGGCCCGTACACCACGTAGCCGGCGGCGAGCTGGGTGGTGCCCGGCTGCAGGAAGTGCTCGGCCTTCGGCTCGACCACGTCGTCGGGGCAGCGCAGCACCGAGAAGATGGTGCCCACCGATACGTTCACGTCGATGTTGGAGCTGCCGTCCAGCGGATCGAACAGCAGCAGGTGCTGGCCCTTCGGGTACATGTCGGGGATCGGCTGCGGATCTTCCATTTCCTCCGATGCGCAGGCGGCGAGGTGGCCGCCCCAGGCGTTCGCCTCCAGCAGGATCTCGTTGGAGATCACGTCCAGCTTCTTCTGCGCCTCGCCCTGCACGTTGTCGGTGCCGGCGTTGCCCAGCACGCCGCCCAGCGCGCCCTTGTTCACCGCCACCGCGATGCGCTTGCAGGCGCGCGCCACCACCTCGATCAGCAGGGACAGCTCGGCGTTGATGTGGCCGGCGCGGCGTTCCTCGATCAGGAACTGGATCAGCGAGACGGGCTTCATGTCGAATCCATGGCGGGGGAAGCGCGCATTGTCCCGGCTCCGGCCGCCCGGCGCCAGCGGCCGGGCCGCTGCTGACAGCACGCTGGCAGCAGCGGGTGCGCAGGATATGTCGCAACCGGGCAGCCCGGATCGTCGTGTTCCCGTCCACCGTCCCGGCGGCGGCACGGGCGATCCCAAGGCACCCATCACGGAGGGAGCGACATGCGCGACACGGTCTATTTCCTGGTCTTCGACGGCTTCGCCGACTGGCAGGCGGCGCTGGCGCTGTGCGAGGTGCGCCGCCCAGGCGACTGGCGGGTGCGCACGGTGGGCTTCACCCTGGCGCCGGTGGTGTCGATGGGCGGCCTTGCGGTGCGGCCCGAGCTGGCGCTGGCCGAGCTGGATTTCCGGCGCGCCGCCCTGCTGATCGTGCCCGGCGGCCACCTGTGGCAGCGCGGCGAAGGCGAGCCGGCGGTGGCGGCGCTTCGCCACCTGCATGCGGCCGGCGCGGTGGTGGCCGGCATCGACAGCGGCGTGCTGGCATTGGCCCGCGCCGGCCTGCTCGACGACCGCCGCCACACCGGCAACTGGCCCGGACACATCGCCAGCCGGGTGCCCGGCTACGCCGGCGCCGAGCAGTACGACGCCAACCTGCTGGCGGTCAGCGACGGCGGCACCATCACCGCCAGCCACCTCGGCAGCGTGGAGTTCGCGCGCGAGGTGATCCGCACGCTCGACCTGTACAGCCCCGCCGAACGCGAGGACTGGTACCGCCTGTTCAAGCACGCGCTGCCGCCCTGGGTGGCCGGCGAAGCCGAGGCGGCTTGAGGATCGGAGGAAACACCGCATGCGTCCCGCCCTGAACCGCGCCCTGATGGCGTATCGCCCGCTGTACCTCAACGGCCTGCTGCTCGACGGCCAGTACCGCTTGCCGAAACCCGCCGCCACGCCGGCGCGACCGCCGCGCCGCGGCTTGCTGGTGGCGCTCGTCGCGCTGATGCACTCCCCACGCACCGGAAGCAAACCATGAACACGAAGACCTACCACGGCAGCTGCCACTGCGGCGCGATGCGCTTCGAGGCCGACATCGATTTCGCCGAAGGCACGGGCAAGTGCAACTGCTCGTACTGCGCCAAGACGCGGTTGTGGGGCAAGCACGTCAAGCCCGAGGCCTTCCGCCTGCTCACCGACGAGGACGTGCTCGGCGCGTACCAGTTCAATACGCACAGCGTGGCACACAGGTTCTGCACGCGTTGCGGCATCCATGCCTTCACCCGCGGCGACATTCCCGAGGCAGGCGGCAAGTTCGTCACGATCAACGTGGCCTGCCTGGACGATGCCGACGTGCCGGAAATGCTGCAGGGGCCCGTGCGCTACTTCGACGGCCTGCACGACAACTGGATGAACCCGCCCGCCGAGACGCGGCACCTCTGATTCCACCCCGCCCCAGGAGCAAGCGATGAACCCGCGCCTCGTCTTCTTCCATGCCCCCAACAGCCGCTCCGGCGGCACCCGCGCGCTGCTCGAGGAGCTGGGCGCGGACTACGAGCTGCACGTGCTGGACCTCAAGGCCGGCACGCAGCGCCAGCCCGGATACCTCGCGGTCAACCCGATGGGCAAGGTGCCGGCGATCCTGCATGGCGACGCGCTGGTCACCGAACAGCCGGCGGTGTTCCTCTACCTCGCCGACCTGTTCCCGGACAGCGGCCTGGCGCCGCCGATCGGCGATCCGCTGCGCGGGCCGTACCTGCGCTGGATGGTGTTCTACGGCTCCTGCTTCGAGCCGGCGCTGGTCGACACGTCGATGCAGCGCGAGCCGGCGCCGCCCTCGACCTGCCCCTACGGCGACGTCGACACCATGCTGAAAACGCTGGCCGACCAGCTGGCGCGGGGGCCCTATCTGCTGGGCGAGCGTTTCACCGCCGTCGACGTGCTGTGGGGCGGTGCGCTGAACTGGACCACGCAGTTCGGACTGGTGCCGGAGACCCCGGCGATCCGCGCCTACATCGACCGTGTGCTCGCACGCCCGGCGATGCAGCGCGCGGCGGCGGCCGATGCGGCGCTGGCCGCCACGCAGCAGGGCTGAGCATGGACGGCTGGCGCGTCCGGTCCGCCGCGATGCGCCGGCCATCCCGCGGTGACTTCCGTCGCAGGCGCTGCGACGCGCTTCGCGGCATCATGCGCGGATGCGCCGCGCCGACCGCCTGTTCCTCATCATCCACGCCCTGCGCGGTCGCCGCACCGCGCTGCCCGCGCGCAACCTGGCGGAGACCCTCGGCGTGTCGCTGCGCACGGTCTATCGCGACGTGGCCGACCTGCAGCTCTCCGGCGTGCCGATCGAGGGCGAGGCCGGGGTGGGCTACGTGCTGCGCAAGGGCTCGGACATCCCACCCCTGATGTTCACCGCCGACGAGCTCGAATCGCTGGTGGTCGGCACGCGCTTCGTGCGCGCCTTCGCCGGCGACAAGCTGGCCGCCGGGGCGCAGGCGGCGCTGCTGAAGATCGAGGCGGTGCTGCCGCCGGACCTGCGCGAGCGCGCCGCGCGCACGCGCATCTACGCGCCGACCTGGCGCGACGAGAAAAGCACGGAGTTCGCCGCGCGCATCGACCGCCTGCATGCCGCCATCGGCGACGGCCGCGTGCTGCGGCTGGACTACCGCGACGAGGGCGGCAGTGCCAGCCTGCGCGAGATCGAGCCGCTGTGCCTGGCGTTCTGGGGCGGCAAGTGGACACTGGGCGCGTGGTGCCGGCTGCGCGCCGACTTCCGCAACTTCCGCCCCGACCGCATCGCCGCCATCGACGAGACCGGCGAGCGCTTCGCCCCGGTCCCGGGCCGCGACCTGGACGCCTACATGCGCGCCATGCGCGTTTCCTACGACGGGCTGGAGTAAGCGTCTCTCCACGTGCGGTTCGCATCGGTACCGTGCCCTTGGCTCGTCATTCCGGCGCAGGCCGGAGGCGCTTTATCAACAGACGAAGGTCTGGTCATCCAGTAGCCGTGTGGCTTGATCGAGCGTGGCCGTGACTGGATGACTCGCTGCGCTCGCCCCTTCGGGGCCGCCCTGCGGGCGTCCTGCGCACTGCGCGCTTGTCCGGCCTGCGCCGGGATGACGGTTCAGCCCAACGATCGCCCATCGAACATATGCGCATATGCAGGTATGGCCAGTTCGCAGGGCCGCCCATCCATCGGCACGGTGTGCGCGCCGCGTTCGGTGCGATCATCGGCGGGTGCACTCCGTGGAGACGATGCGATGAACCGATGGCTGGGCGGCCTGCTGATGGCGGGCCTGGTGGTCAGCGCCTGCGCGCAGGCGGGCACGGTGGACGAGCGCTTCCGCGCGATCTACCAGCAGGAATGGGCCTGGCGCACCGGCCAGGCCGGGATCAGCGCCTCCGGCGAGTCGCAGCCCGACAACGGCCGCCTCGACGACGTGGACGCGGCCAGCCAGCAGGAGCGCCTCGACTACTGGCGCGCGGTAATGCAGCGGCTCGACGCCATCGACGTGAAGCAGCTCACGCCGGAAGACCAGGTCGATTACGCGGTCTACCGCGAGCAGATCCGCAACTTCATCGCGGACCAGCAGTTCAAGCAGTGGCAGATGCCGTTCAACAGCGATTCGGCGTTCTGGAGCGACATCGGCTACGAGCTGGGCGGCAGCCGCCTGCGCACCGCAGCGGACTACCGCAGGTACCTCGCCCGGCTGGGCCAGATCCCGCACTACTTCCAGCAGCAGATCGACAACATGCGGCTGGGCCTGAAGCGCGGCTTCAGCGTGCCGCGCGCGGTGCTGGACGGCCGCGACAAGTCGATCGCCGCGGTGGCCGACCTGAAGGACCCCGCGCAGAGCAGCTTCTACCAGCCGTTCCGGCACCTGCCCTCGACCATCCCCGCGGACGAGGCGGCGCAGCTGCAGGTACAGGCCCGCCAGGCCATCGCCGGGCAGGTGATCCCGGCCTATGCGAAGCTGCTGAAGTTCTTCGACGACGAATACGTGCCGCAGGCGCGCACCACCCTCGCCGCCGAGGCGCTGCCCGACGGCAAGGCCTACTACCGCCAGCAGATCCGCGAATACACCACGCTCGACCTCTCGCCCGACCAGATCCACCGGATCGGCCTGGAGCAGGTGGCGAAGATCCACGCGCAGATGCTCGAGGTCATGAAACAGACCGGCTTCAAGGGCAGCTTCGCCGATTTCCTGCACTTCCTGCGCACCGATCCGCGGTTCTACGCCAGGACGCCGCAGGAACTGCTCGACAAGACCGCCTGGGTCGCCAAGGAAGTGGACGGCCAGATGTCGAAGTTCTTCGGCCACCTGCCGCGCGAGCGCTTCGCCATCGTGCCGGTGCCGGCCGACATCGCGCCGTACTACACCTCCGGCCGCGGCGGCGCCGGCGAATACATGGTCAACACCTACGACCTGAAGTCGCGCGCGCTGTTCAACATGCCGGCGCTGACCCTGCACGAATCCTATCCCGGCCATTCGTTGCAACTGGAGCTGGCCGACGAGAGCCGCGGCCAGCCGGCGTTCCGTCGCAACGGCTACATCTCCGCCTACGGTGAAGGCTGGGGCCTGTACTCCGAATTCCTCGGCAACGAGATGGGCATCTACAAGACGCCCTACCAGGAGTTCGGCTTCCTCACCTACCAGATGTGGCGCGCCTGCCGGCTGGTGGTGGATACCGGCATCCACCACCTGGGCTGGACCCGCCAGCAGGCGATCGACTACCTCACCGAGAACACCGCGCTGTCGACGCTGGAGATCGCCAACGAGGTGGACCGCTACATCAGCTGGCCCGGCCAGGCCGACAGCTACGAGCTGGGCTACCTCAAGATCCGCGAGCTGCGGGCCAAGGCGGAAAAGGCGCTGGGTGCGAAGTTCGACATTCGCGCCTTCCACGACACCGTGCTGTCCACCGGCTCGGTGCCGCTGCCGGTGCTGGAGCAGCGCATCGACCGCTTCATCGCCGAGGGCGGCCCGGAGCCGGACTTCGGCTGCGATTGCGCGCGGGACAGGGGCAAGGCGCAGTGACGGTCAGGCGCCGACCCGGCGCCGTCCGATGGGGGCGCGACGGGCGTGCGCCGCCGCTGGTTCGAAGTGCACATATGAAGTAACATGTCCATGAACTTCATCCATGGAGTTTGTGCCATGTCCGCCCACCAGTCGATCGCCGCGTCTCCCGCCGGTGCCTATGGCGGTCCCGCCCTGCGCGGCTTCTTCCGCCTCGCCGAGCTCTGGGGCCTGCGCATCACCGAGCAGCGCAAGCTGCTCGGCGACCCGCCCGAGTCCACGTTCTACAAGTGGAAGCGCCAGCAGGAAGGCAGCCTCGGCCGCGACACGCTGGAGCGCATCAGCTACCTGCTCGGCATCTGGAAGGACCTGCAGATCCTGTTCCCCGACCCCGCCCAGGCCGACGGCTGGCTGCGCAGGCCGAACGCGGCGCCCCTGTTCGGCGGACGCTCGGCGCTGCAGCGCATGCTGTCGGGCAACGTCGCCGACCTGTTCGTGGTGCGCCAGTACCTGGACGCGCAGCGCGGCTGAGCCGCACCGTGGCGGGGGTCGCGTTCCGCGAGACCGCCGCCTGCGATGCTTTCTCCCTTTCCCCGGACGGGCTCAGGATTTGCTCCTCCCCCTGCTCGCAGGGGGAGGCCGGGAGGGGGTAGGCGGCTTGCCGCGAGGTTGGGTGACCCCTCCCCGACCCTCCCCTGCTGTTTAGCCCGGACACATGGTGGACAGGTGTTCGGGGACATGGTGGACACATCCAGACTTTGCATCGGTCAGTTCGGAGGAGGCGGCCGATGCCTTGGC
>NZ_JASERU010000010.1 GCF_030504985.1 Fulvimonas sp. R45 | reverse complement strand
TCCCAGGGTTACCAGCGTCATCAGCTCCACGACACTGGAAAACAACAACTCGCGTGGATACTGCCGCTGGCGGTGCTGCTCGAACACCTCGTCGATCCAGGCGGCCGGCAGCGCACGGTCCAGCGCCAGCCGGGTCATCACCGCCGCCGGGGCCTGCTGCTCGTACTTCTCAACGACAACCTGCCAGATGGTCCTTCTCCGCTTGCTTGACGATAGCGTCAAGCATACGGGCTGGGCTGAGAAAAGACGTTGAAAGGCATGGCTCTGAGAGCCTGCTCACGATCTCCAAGTACCTCGCGTTGGCCTCGCATGGCCGTCAGGTGGCGGTGCGTGGCGCCGGCCTGCCTGGCTGGCCGGCCAAGCCGCGCGCTGCCGCAAGGCGGCCATGCGAGGCCAACCCGGAGGGCCGGGTCTGTTGGCCCACAGGTCGGCGTCATCGCTCAGTCGTGGACGGACGTCCACGCCTTCACTCTTCCTTGGCCTGCGCGCAAACAGCTCCCGGCGCGAGGTACTTGAAGATCGTGAACAGGCTCTGACAGCCGGGCTCAGCCGGAGGCCGTGACGACGCGGTTGCGGCCGGCGCGCTTGGCGTCGTAGAGCGCGCGGTCCGCGCGGCGGATCAGGCCGTGCACGTCGGCGTCGTCCGGCCCGCGCACGGCGATGCCGGCTGATACCGTGATGCCCGGCATCCCGTCGCCGGGCACCGGTCGCAGCTTCGCGACGGCTGCCCGCATCCGCTCGGCCAGGGCCATGGTCTCCGCCAGGCCGGTGTCGGGCAGCAGGGCGAGGAATTCCTCGCCGCCCATGCGGCCCAGCACCACCGGCGGCCGCACCGTCGCGGCGATGCTGGCGGCCAGCACCGCCAGCACGCGGTCGCCGGCGGCGTGGCCGAAGTCGTCGTTGATGCGCTTGAAGTGGTCGACGTCGATCATCAGCACGGCCAGCGGCGTCCCGCGCGAACCGGCCTGCTGGAACAGGCGGTCGGCCTCCTCGTCCAGCGCGAGGCGGTTGAGCGTGCCGGTGAGCGGATCGGTGCGCGCCAGTCGGTGCAGCTCCGCCTGCGCCGCCTCGTTGTACATCAGCAGGAAGCCGACACTGGCCAGCACCGGCTCGACCGCGCTGTAGATCATCTGCGCCGCGTTGGCGGGCGAGTAGGCCAGCAGGCCGGCCGCGGCGGAAGGGTGGGAAAGCAGCTCGCCCAGCCGTCCGCACCAGCCCAGCAGGGCGCCCAGCAGCACCAGCAGCATCACCCGCTGCGCGCTCGAGCCACCGCGGCGCAGCGCATGGCGCAGCGGCCACGCCAGCAACAGCAGGTAGGCGCCCAGCGCCACCGACGCGATGTACACGCGTACGCGGTAGTCGGGCTCGACCACGCCGAACCAGGCGATGCCGAGCCAGCCGGCCACGCCGATCGCGGCCAGCAGGAGCCGCCGCTGCGGCGCGCCCAGCAGCAGGCGCAGCGCCCGCGCGCTCTCGGCGTAGGAGACCATCAGCACGCCGTTGGCGAGCACGATCGACAGCCAGTCGCTGGCGTGGCCGCGCAGCCCCATCAGCACCCAGCCCACCGCCTGCAGCAGCAGCACCGTGCCCCAGATGCGCAGGCTGGTGCGGGCGACGCCGGTGTAGGCCCGCGTGGCGGCGAGCAGCAGCGGCGCCAGCAGCAGGGCCTGCAGGGCGCCGAACAGGGCGATGGTGGCCAGGTCGATGCGCACGGTTGACGGGATGGTAGCCGCGATGGCGCCGGAAGCGGCACGGCGCCGGAGCGACGTATATCGGCCCGGGCTCCCGCGCCTTCAGCCCCGGCTCGCTCCCGCCGCCCCTAGCGCACGCCGCCGTGGATGCCGATGAACTGCAGGAACTCGGCGCGGGTGCGCGCGTCGTCGCGGAAGGTGCCGAGCATCTGGCTGGTGATCATCGACACGCCGCGCTTGTGCACGCCGCGGGTGGTCATGCACTCGTGGCTGGCGTCGACCACCACCGCCACGCCGGCGGGCTTGAGGTTTTCCTGGATGCAGTGTGCGATCTGCGCGGTGAGCTTCTCCTGCACCTGGAAGCGGCGCGCGTAGCCGTCCACCACGCGCGCCAGCTTGCTGATGCCGACCACGCGGTTGGTCGGCAGGTAGCCGACGTGGGCGCGGCCGATGATCGGCGCCATGTGGTGCTCGCAGTGGCTCTCGAACTCGATGTCGCGCAGCACGACCATCTCGTCGTAGCCCTCCACTTCCTTGAAGGTGCGGCGCAGGTATTCGCCCGGGTCCTCGGCGTAGCCGGCGAACCAGTCACGATAGGCCTTCACCACGCGCTTGGGGGTGTCCAGCAGGCCCTCGCGTCGCGGGTCCTCGCCGGCCCAGCGCAGCAGGGTGCGCACGGCTTCCTCGGCCTGGGCCTGGGTGACGTCGTCGGGCTGGTTCATGGGTAATCCTCGGGTGGGGCCGGTCCGCTAGTCTAGCCGGCGCAGGCTCAGGCGTCCTCGTCGGCCTCCGGTTCGCCGCCGGCGTCCTCGCCGAGCAGGCGCGTGGCCTCGTCGCCGGCCAGCGATTCCACGTCGCGCAGCTTGCGCTTGATCGCGCGCGTGCGCACGCCGGTGGCCTCGATGTGCCTGCCGGCCTCGTCGAGTTTCTTCTTGACCTTGTCCAGCACCTCGCCGAACTTGCCGAACTCGCCCTTCACCGCACCGAGCAGTTGCCAGACCTCGCTGCTGCGCTTCTCGATCGCCAGCGTGCGGAAACCCATCTGCAGCGCGTTGAGGATCGCGGTGAGCGTGGTCGGCCCGGCCACGGTGACCCGGTGCTCGCGCTGCAGCGCCTCGAACAGGCCCGGCCGGCGCAGCACCTCGGCGTACAGGCCCTCGGTGGGCAGGAACAGGATGGCGAAGTCGGTGGTGTGCGGCGGCGCCACGTACTTGGCCCGGATGGTCTTCGCCTCCTCGCGCACGCGGCGCTCCAGCGCCAGCGCGGCGAGGCCGGCGGCCTCGGCGTCGGCGCGTTCCTGCGCCTCGAGCAGGCGCTCGTAGTCCTCGCGGGGGAACTTCGCGTCGATCGGCAGCCACACCGGGTGCTCGGCGTCGGCGCCGGGCATGCGCAGGGCGAACTCCACGCGCTCGTTGCTGCCCGGCACGGTGGCGTGATTGGCGCGGTACTGCTCGGGCGTCAGCAACTGGTCGAGCAGGGCGCCCAGCTGCACCTCGCCGAGGATGCCGCGCGTCTTCACGTTGCCCAGCACGCGCTTGAGGTCGCCCACGCCGGTGGCCAGGCTCTGCATCTCGCCCAGGCCGCGCTGCACCGCCTCCAGCCGTTCGGAGACCAGCTTGAACGACTGGCCGAGGCGCGTCTCCAGCGTGCTCTGCAGCTTCTCGTCCACGGTGGCGCGCATCTTCTCCAACTGGGCGGCGTTGTCCTGCTGCAGCGACTTCAACTGCGCCTCCAGCGTGCCGCGCACCTCGCCCATGCGCTTCTCGTGTTCGGCGCCCAGCGCGGCCAGGCGCTGCTGCTGCTGCTCGCCGAAGCGGTCCAGCGCCTGCGCCAGTTCCCCGCGGCCCTTGCGCGCGTCCTCGGCCAGGCGCTGGGCCAGCGTCTGCAGGCCGGCGCTGGTGCCGTCGGTGAGCGCGGCCAGGCGCTGGCCGAAGCCCTCGATGCGTTCGGCCTGCTGGCGCGACATCCCGGCCAGCTGCTCGCCGACATGGCCGCGGAAGCGGTCGAAGCCCTGCTGCAGTTCCTCGCGGCCGCCGCGCTGTTCCTCGCGCAGCGCGCGCTGCAGGCGCTCGTTGTCGTCCTTCAGCGCGTCCAGCCGCGCATGCAGGCCGGCGTCGCCGCGCCCGCGCAGCAGCAGGGCCAGCTGCAAGGCCAGCACCAGCAGGGCGAGGATGACGAGGACGACGAGCAGGGTGGTGCTGGAGGGCATGGCGGGTTTCCCGGGAAGACGGCCACCAGTGTACGTCCAGCCCATCGCAAGGCTTGCGACATTCACGCCGCCTTCGCCGCGTCGTCGCATGATCGGTGGATCGACGGCCGCCGGGAGCCCCGCATGGACTACAGTCACGACTACCTGATTGTCGGCGGCGGCATGGCGGCCGACGCTGCGGCCAAGGCGATCCGCGAACGGGACGCCGGCGCCGACGTCGGCATCGTCGGCGCCGAGCCGCATGCGCCCTACCAGCGCCCGCCGCTGTCCAAGGCGCTGTGGAAGGGCGACAAGACGCCGGCCGACATCGCGCTGGGCACCGCGGCCAGCGGCGCCGCGCTGCACCTCGGCCGCCGCCTGGTCTCGCTGGACCCCGCCGCGCACCTGCTGCGCGACGAGCGCGGCGACAGCTTCCGCTACCGCCGCCTGCTGCTGGCCACCGGCGCCACGCCGCGGCGGCTGCCGTTCGCGGCCAACGAACGGGTGATCCACTTCCGCACCCTGGACGACTACCGCGCCCTGCGCGGCTACGCCGAACCGGGCGCGCACATCGCCGTGGTGGGCGGCGGCTTCATCGGCAGCGAGCTGGCGGCCGCGCTGACCGGGGCGGGCTGCCGCGTGACGATGGTCTTCCCCGGCGCGGCGATCGGCGCCGGCCGCTACCCGGACGGGCTGGCGGCCTTCCTCGATGACGACTACCGCGCCCGCGGCGTGACCTTGTGCGCCGGCGTGCGCGTGGCCGATGGCCGCGCCGGCCACGACAGCGTGGAGCTGGCCCTGTCCGACGGCGAGACGCTGCGCGCGGACGCCGTGGTCGCCGGCCTGGGTGTGACACCGGACACCGCGCTGGCCGAACAGGCCGGGCTGGCGGTGGACGACGGCATCGTGGTCGATGCACAGCTGCGCAGCAGCGACCCCGACATCTGGGCCGCCGGCGACGTGGCCCGCTTCTTCAACCCCGCGCTGGACCGGCACCTGCGCGTGGAACACGAGGACGCCGCCACCGGCATGGGTCGCCACGCCGGCCGTGCCATGGCCGGCGCCCTGGACAGCTACGACACGCTGCCGTTCTTCTACTCCGACCTGTTCGACCTCGGCTACGAGGCGGTGGGCCTGCTCGACACCCGCCTCGAGGTGGTGGAGGACTGGCGCGAACCGTACCGCGAGGGCGTGGTGTACTACCTCGAACGCGGCCGCGTGCGCGGCGTGCTGCTGTGGAACACCTGGGACCAGGTGGACGCGGCCCGCGCGCTGGTCGCGGAGGCCGGGCCGTTCGACGCGGCATCGCTGCGCGGGCGGCTGCCGCGCGGCGCATGAGCAGGTTCCGGCGGCTCAGTGCCGCGGGTCGGCAGGGCCCGACCGCCAGAAGCCGGCGGGATAGTGCAGCTTCAGCACGGCCACGTCGTCGCCGTGCGGCTCGAACGGAAACGAAGTGCAGCCGTGGGCAACCTGCCGCTGGGCGGCAAGCCGGGTCAGTTTCACCACGGGGTTGCTTTCCGGCGCCGCCGCGGTGGAACCGGCCGAGGCGGCGTTCAGGTCGGTCTCGCGGATGGCCAGGCCGAAACCGTCGGCGCTGACGCCGTCCACGTAGCCGGCGGGGACGACATCCGCGCCTTTCAGCACCTCGATAGTCATCTGCTTGCCGCAACTGCCGATGCTCACCACCTGGATCGAGGGCAGCAGGGCGCGCACCAGTGCGTCCGCGGTCGTAGGCAGGTTGGCGGCCTGGGCGACGGGCAGGTCGATGCGCACCTTGTAGGCGTAGACGCCATGATGGAACAGATAGGCACGGGATTCGAATTCGCCCCGCTCCAGCTTCATGCGCAGTGACACCATGCGTCCCTGCCATTCGCTGCCGTCATGCTGGCGAAGGACATAAGGCGTGGAACCATCCTGGCGCGTGATGGTGTAGATGCCGCGTGCTTCCGCGGCTTTCACGCTGGCGCGGAAGCCTGATTCGAGCGCTTCCGGCGTGGCGTTGTCACCGGCAGGGTAAATGTAGATGTCCGTATTCAACGCCGGCGACAGCGCGTCGCGGTAGGTCAGGCCGACGCCGTCGACGAGGTCGCCCGTGTCGGCGTAGTTCACCGTGCGCGTGAGCGTGTATTCGGCAGAGTGCCTGGGCGCGATGATGTAGGTGTCTTCGATGGGCGCGCGCGGTTCGGCCTTGTCGCCGGCACGGGCGATGGACAACGAGAGACAGGCAAGCACGAAGCTCGCGGCGATCCTGCGCATGGGTCGATTCCCCCCGGTTTCCCCTGGTTGCCTACTTTGGCCCGGCATGCGCCGCCATGCAACGAAACTTCACTCCACCCGGCAGAACACCGCCTTGAGGTAACGGCTTTCCGGCACGTCGGCGCGCACCGGATGGTCGGCGCCGGCGCCGCGTACCTCCAGCACCTGGATCTCGCGGCCGGCGTTCAGCGCCACCCGGCGCAGCATCTCCAGGAAGTCCGCCTCGCCGACCAGGCCGGTGCAGGAGCAGGTCAGCAGCAGGCCGCCGGGCGGGATCACGTCCAGCGCCAGGCGGTTCATCGCGAAGTATTTCTTCAGCGCGTCGAACACCTTGTTGCGGTCGCGGGTGAGCTTGGCCGGGTCGAGGATCACCGCGTCGTATTGCTCGCCGCGCGCCACCGCGGCGCGCAGCCAGTCGAAGATGTCGGCCTGGTGGAAGTCCGCCGCCACGCCGTTCGCCGCGGCGTTGGCGCGGGCGATGTCGAGGATGCCGGCGTCCATGTCCACGCCGGTGGCCGCGCGCGCGCCGGCGGCCATCGCGTGCACCGCGAAGCCGCCGGCATTGCAGCACAGGTCGAGCACGCGGCGGCCCTGCGCCAGCTCGGCGAAGCGGCGGCGGTTGTCGCGCTGGTCGGCGAAGAAGCCGGTCTTGTGGCCGCAGCCGGGCGCGGCGTGGAAGCGCAGGCCGTGCTCGTGCACTTCCACCGCGGCGGGCACCTCGGCGGCGCGGCAGTCGAAGGATTCCTGTTTCTGCACGTGGTTCTCGGCGAACCAGTACAGCCGCGCGCCGGGGAACTCGGCGGCGAGCGCGGCGTGGATCGCGTCGCGGAAGCGCCACATGCCGGCGGCGAAGTACTCCACCACCAGGATGTCGGCATAGCGGTCCACGACCAGCCCGGACAGGCCGTCGCCCTCGCTGTGCACCACGCGCCAGGCGTCGGTGTCGCGGTCCAGTCGCAGCAGTTCGCGGCGCAACTGCACCGCGCGGCGGATGCGCGCGGCGATCCAGTCCGCGTCGACCGTCTCGGCCGGGTCGGCGGTGAGCAGCCGCAGCGCGATGCGCGCGTGGCCGTTCCAGAAGCCGCGGCCCACGAAGCGGTCCTTCGCGTCCACCACCTCCACCACGCTGCCGGGCGGGATGCGTTCGGCCGGCTTGTGCACCTGCGCCGACCACACCCACGGGTGGCCGGGCGTGCGGTCGGATTTCAGGCGGATGACGGGGGGCGTGGCGGGCGTGTTCATCCGCCCATGATAGCCGGGCCGCGCGACGGCCCGGCGGCGCTCAGCGCAGTTTCAAGGCCAGCCACGACGCCAGCGCCAGCAGGTTGACGCCGATGCGCGAGGCGGCGGGACCGGCCAGCGCCAGGCGGAAGCCCTCGCTGCCGAAGTGCGCGTCCAGCAGCAGGTGCGGCGGCCAGTGCAGCGTGGCGAACAGGTTGACGAAGGCGCCGCAGTGCAGGCCGTAGCTGAACACCGGCGTGGCCAGCAGCGGCAGTTGCAGCAGCTGCGCCCAGCGCGAGAAGCGCACGCCGCGCTCGGCGCCTTCCAGCAGCAGCACGCCGGCGACCAGCACGAAGGCGTAGGCGGCCAGCGCCAGCAGCGCGGGCAGCGCGTCGTAGGCGTGGCGGGACGGCAGCAGGCGGTACAGCGTGGCGGCGAAGCCGTACAGGCCGCCGGCCACTTCGAGCATGCCGATCAGGCGGAACAGGACAGTGCGCATGGAGACTCCGGCAGTACGGTGGAATCGGGGCGGGCGCCGCCCGGTCGCGAAGGATGCGGCCCGGCGGCTGAAGCGCGGCTGGCGCTCATTCGAGCGCGTCGGCCAGTTCGTGCAGGTCGGCGATGTGCTGTTCCCACCAGCGCGATTCGGCGGCGAACGGGAAGGCGGCGGGGAAGGCCGGGTCGTGCCAGCGCTGCGCGATCCAGCCGGCGTGGTGCACCTGGCGCATCGCGCGCAGCGCGGGCACCAGGGCCAGTTCGGCGGGGTCGAAGTCGCGCATCGAGGCGTAGCCGTCCAGCAGCGACTGCAGCGCGCGCTCGTCGTGGGCGAGCATCCACAGGTCCTGCACCGCCGGGCCCGTGCGGGCGTCGTCGAGGTCGACGAAGTGCGGGCCGGCGTCGGTCCACAGCAGGTTGCCGGGGTGGCAGTCGCCGTGCAGGCGCAGCGTGCGCACCGGGCCGACGGCGTCGAGGCGCGCGGCGACGGCCGCGTCGAGCCGCCGCGCCGCGGCGCGGTAGCCGTCCCGCAGGTGGACGGGCAGCAGCGGCGAGCCCAGCACCGCCTGCACCGGTCGTTCAATCAGCGTGGTTCGGTCGACCGCGCCGCGGTGCGCGAAGGGCTGCCGCGAGCCGACCGCGTGCAGCCGCGCGATCAGCCGGCCCAGCCATTCCAGTTGCTCGGCCGATTCCAGCGCCGGCGCGCGTCCGCCGTGCCGTGGCGACAGCGCGTAGCGGTAGCCGCCGTGGTGCAGCAGGGTGCGGCCGCCGACGGCGAGCGGCGCCACCACCGGCAGCTCGGCCGCGGCCAGTTCCTGCGCGAAGGCGTGTTCCTCCAGGATCGCCGCGTCGCTCCAGCGGCCGGGCCGGTAGAACTTCGCGATCACCGGCGCGCCGTCCTCGATGCCGACCTGCCACACGCGGTTCTCGTAGCTGTTCAAGGCCAGCAGGCGGCCGTCCGGCCACAGGCCGCAGGCGCTGACCGCGTCGAGCACGAGGTCGGGGGTGAGGCGGGCGTAGGGGGCCGCAGCTTCAATCATAAAAAGCCCCATGAGCCGGGAATGCGCCTGTCATCCAGGCGCCCGGCCGTGCAGACCCGCCCACCGCGTTCGCCTTCTCTCCCCGCCGGGGAGAGCACCGCCCTGAGCTCGTCGAAGGGGATGGAGGTGAGGGGCGGTGGCTCGCGAAGGCGCGCACAGGAAACCGCTTCGGATTTGCCCTGTCGCGAGGTTGGCCCCTCACCCCGGCCCTCTCCCCGGCGGGGAGAGGGAGCACAACCCGTTGCCCGGTAGGCCGCCACGCCTTCACTTTCCCACCACCTCGGCCGGCACCACCGCCATGGTCAGCCGCGAGACGCACACCAGCTGCCCGGCCTCGTTCTCGATGCGGATCTCCCATACCTGGGTGGACCGGCCCAGGTGCAGCGCGCGGGCGGTGCCGGTGACCAGGCCCTCGCGCACGCCGCGCACGTGGTTGGCGTTGATGTCCAGGCCCACCGCGCGCTCCCGTGCCGGGTCCAGCGTGAGCATCGCCGCCACGCTGCCCAGCGTCTCGGCCAGCGCCACCGAGGCGCCGCCGTGCAGCAGGCCGTAGGGCTGGCGCGTGCGCGCGTCGACCGGCATGGTGCCGCGCAGCCAGTCCCCGCCCACCTCGGTGACGCGGATGCCCAGCGCTTCCAGCAGCGTGCCTTCGCGCCACGCGGCGAGGCGTTCCAGGTCGGTGTCCTGCTTCCAGATGCTCATGCTCGATACCCGTGGGAAAGGCCCGCATTGTCGATCCGGCGCATCGCGGCGACAATTGCGCCGTGCCCATCGTGACCCTGAAACATTCCGGCCGTCGCTTCGAGGTGGCCGCCGGCGAGACCGTGCTGGAAGCCGCGCAGCGCGCCGGCATCGCGCTGCCGTACTCCTGCCGTGCCGGGGTCTGCGGCAGTTGCAAGGCCACCCTGCTGGAGGGGCAGTGCGGCTACCCGCTCAATCCGCCGTTGGCGCTGGACGCGCACGAGCGTGCGCAGCACGCGGTGCTGCTGTGCCAGGCGGTGCCGGCCGACGACCTGCTGCTGGAAGCGCGCGAGGTGGTCTCGGTGGAAGACGTGGCGCGCCGCCGGCTGCGCGTGCGCGTGGCGGAGCGGCGCGCGCTGGCGCCGGACGTCACCGGCCTGGTGCTGCTGCCGCAGGATGAGGAGGCGCGCCTGCGCTGGCTGCCCGGGCAATACCTGGACGTGCTGCTGGACGACGGCCAGCGCCGGCCGTTCTCCATCGCCAACGGGCCGCGCAGCGACGGCGAGATCGAGCTGCACGTGCGCCACGTGGCCGGCGGCGGCTTCACCTCGTGGGTGGCCGATGCGCTGAAGGCGGGCGACACGCTGCACGTCGAGGGCCCGCTGGGCACCTTCGTGCCGCGCGAGGACTCGGAGCGGCCGATGGTCTTCGTCGCCGGCGGCACCGGTTTCGCGCCGGTGGGGGCGATCGTCGAGCACTTCCTGGCGCTGGGCACGCGCCGGGGCATGGACGTGTACTGGGGCGCGCGCCGCGCCGCGGACCTGTACCTGCGCGAACGGGTCGAAGCCTGGGTTCGCCGCGCGCCCAACCTGCGCTTCCATCCGGTGCTGTCCGAACCCGCCGAGGCGCGCGCCGCGGGCCTGCGCGAAGGACTGGTGCACGCGGCGGTGCTGGCCGACCACCCGGACCTGTCCGGCCACGACGTCTACATGAGCGGCCCGCCGGCGATGATCGACGCCGGCCGCCACGCCTTCGTCGCCGCCGGCCTGCCGGAGGAACGGCTGTACTACGACTCGTTCGACTATGCGCCCGACGTGCTGGCGAAGATCATCGCCGGCCGCGCCGGCATCCACGAGCGCCGCGCGGGCTGACGCGCGGCGCGGGCGCCGGCTGCTACTTCGCGCCCTTCGCCAGCGGCAGCTGCGCCTGCTGCCAGGACAGCACGCCGCCGCCCAGCACGTACACCTTGGTGAAGCCGGCCTTGACCAGCCGCGGCGCGGCCTTGGCCGAGTTGCCGCGGCCGTCCTTGTCCATCACCACCACCGGCAGTTCCTTCGCCCTGGCGAGGTCCTTGTTCTCCGGGTCGAACTGGCTCATCGGCACGTGCCGCGCGCCGGGCACGTGCATTTTCTCGAAGTCGGCGCGGGCGGACAGGTCGATCAGCAGCGGGTTCTCGCGGTTGATCAGCAGGGTCAGCGCGGCGGGGGTGAGTTCCTTGTACTTGCGGAACAGCACGGCCACGTAGCTGGCGATCACCGCCAGCAGCAGGATCACGAACAGCGCCGACAGCGCCAGGTGGTTGTTCGCGAACTGGGGCAGCTTGTGCAGGAAGTCGTTCATGGCGGATCCGGTGCGCGCGGCGGGCGCCGCGGGTCAGGGAAACCGCCGATTGTACGGTATGTGGCCGGGCCTGCGCCGGCGCTACTGCGTGATGTCCGGCAGGCCGCTTTCCAGCCACCAGCGGTTGAGCTTGGGGTCGTAGCGCCACAGCTGGCGGTCCACGATGGTGCGCTCGGCCTGGGTGTTGCGGTTGATCAGGCCGATCTTCACCACCTGGCGCACCTGGTTCTCGCCGTCCGGCACCGCGCCGCCGCCCTCGTCGTAGTCGCTCACGCGCACCTGCTGGTAGCGCGCCATGTCCAGCGGGCTGAGCGGGTGCTGCCTGCGCACCTCGGGATCGACGAACTGCTCCGCGCTGGCGAAGCCGTCCCAGCGCATGGCGTTGCCGTAGGCCAGCAGGGTCTCGGTCAGCGTCTGGCTGCGGCGGTCGGCGGCGCAGCCGGCCAGGAGCAGGGCGGCGAGCGTGGCGGTCGCGGCGACGGTGATGCGGCGCATGGGCGGTCTCCCCCGTGAAAACCGCCTCATTCTGCCGCAATCGCGCTCAGGCGTGCGTGTCCGCCGGCACGCGGCGCTTGGCCACGAAGCGCGCGGAAAGCGTGGCGGCGGGGCGGCCATCGTCGCCCGGCACGTCGCAGGCCACCTCGATGCGCGCCTTGCCGCGCGCGGCGAGGGTGGCGAAGAAGCCGGCCCAGTCCGCGTCCCCGGCCAGCCGCGCCTCGGCGCGGAAGTCGCTCCACACGGGTTGCAGGTAGCGCACGGTGGACTCGCCCACGAACACGTCGCAGTCCTCGCCGCGCCCGCGCAGCGCCAGTTCCACCAGGCCCCAGCCCGCCAGCGTCAGCAGGCTCACCAGGCTGCCGCCGAAAGCGCAGCCCTTGTCGTTGACGTTCGGCGCCAGCGGCGCGCGCAGGCTCAGCAGGTCGTCGTCGTGGGCAAGCAGTTCGAGCTCCATCGCCCGCGCGAGCGGGATACTGTCGCGGATGAAATGGACGAGTTCACGGGCGGCGTGGTCGGTCATGCGGCGGGGAAGGGGAGCGGGGAAGCGCCGGATTGTAATGCGGCGCCACCGCCCCGAAATGCGCCGCCGTATCGTGGGCGGCGTCCGACCGGCGGGCATGGCGCGGCTCAGGCGAACGGCTGGTCGATGGCGGGCGAGGGCTCAGTGAACCACGCAGCGCCGTCCGCCGTGACAAAGAAGTGGTCCTCCAGCCGCACGCCGAAGCGCCCGGGCACCACGATCATCGGTTCGTCGCTGGCGCACATGCCGGGCGCCAGCGGCGTGGCATCGCCGCGCACCAGGTACGGTGCCTCGTGGATGGCCATGCCGCAGCCGTGGCCGGTGCGGTGCGGGATACCGGGCAGGCGGTAGCCGGGGCCGAGGCCGGCGCGTTCCACCACGGCGCGCGCGGCGGCGTCGATCGCCTCGCACGGCACGCCGGGCCGCACGGCCTCGAACGCGGCGCGCTGCGCGGCCTGCTCCAGCATCCAGATGCGTTCCACCTCGCCGTCGACGCGGCCGAAGGCGTAGCAGCGGGTGATGTCGGAGTGGTAGCCCTCGACGGTGCAGCCGGTGTCGATCAGCACCAGCTGGTTTTCCTCCAGCCGTTGCTCGCCGGGCAGGCCATGCGGATAGGCGGTGGCCTGGCCGAACTGCACGATGCAGAAGCTGGAGCCGTCGTCGGCGCCCAGCGCGCGGTGCGCCTCGTCGATGAAGCGCACCAGCTCGCGATTGCCGAGCCCGGCGTGCAGCACGCGCGCGGCGAGCCGGTGCACCGCCAGCGTCATCGCGGTGGCCTGCTGCATCAGCGCCAGCTCGGCCGGCGACTTGCGCATGCGGCAGCCGTCGATGATCGCGCCGGCGTCGGCGGTCGCCTGGCCGTCCAGTGCCGCGCGCAGTTTCGTCGCTGCCAGGCTGGGTGCGGCGGGGTCGAGCGCGAGGCCGTGCGCATGATGCTCGCGCAGGGTGGTGGCGACCAGCGCGTACGGGCTTTCGTGTTCCTCCCACGTGCGCACGTCCGCGTCGATGCGCAGCACGGCGGCGAGCGAGCCGGTCTCGAACGCGGGGCAGACCACGACGGGTTTTCCGGCAGCGGTGAGCAGCAGCGCCACCAGCCGCTCGCTGGCGCCCCACGGGATGCCGGCGAAGTAGCGCAGCGAGGCGCCGGCGGTGACCAGCAGCGCGTCCGCGCCGGCTGCGCGCATCAGCGCGCGGGCGTGGTCGAGGCGAGCCTGGTATTCGTCGGTGCGGATCGGCGCGGCGCGGACCGGCCACGGCGCCAGCGCGGCGCGCGCGGCGGCGGGGTCGAGGCCGCCGATCTGGCGCGTGGCCGTGATGTCGTTCACGGCATGGCGCCTGGCTCGATGTCGTGAGTGCCCCAGCGGCCGTCCACCTTGCGCGCGATGCCGCCCGGGTTGCGATCGCGCAGCTCCGGCGGCAGCAGCGCATCGGCGACATGGTCGTAACAGTGCAGGGCGGCGAAGCGGCGGATCGCCGCGGGCATGCCCACCGCGGTGAAGCCGGGATGGCCGGTGCTGGGCCAGGGGCCGCCGTGGTTCATCGCGGCGCTCACCGCCACGCCGGTGGGCATGCGGTTGGCGATCAGGCGCCCCACGCGCGGGCGCAGCGCGCGCGCCAGCCGCGCCATCGCCGCGTCGTCCCGGCCGTCGGTGGCGCCGTAGAGCGTACCGGTGAGGTTGCCTTCCAGCCGGGCCGCCAGCGCCAGCGCTTCGTCCACGTCGTGCGTGCGCACCAGCAGGCTGACCGGGCCGAACGCTTCGCGCTGCAGCTCGACCGGATGCCTGAGGAAGCCGCGCGCGTCCACCTGCAGCAGCGTGGGGCGGAAGCGGTAGCCGGGGCCGGCGGACGTGCCGCCGACGAGGCAGGTGGCACCCCAGCCTTGCAGCGCCTCCACCGCTTGCTGCAGGCCGTCCCTTACGCCACGTGAAAACAGCACGCCCGGCGGCGCGGCCTTGAAGCGGTTCATGGCCGCGGTCACGAAGGCGTCGCCGTCGGCGTCGTCGGGCACGACCACCAGGCCCGGGTTGGTGCAGAACTGGCCGCTGCCGGCGGTGCAGGAGGCGACGAATTCCTCGGCCAGCGCGGCGCCGCGCTCGGCCAGCGCGCCGGGCAGCAGGAACACCGGGTTGATGCTGGACATCTCCAGGCAGGCCGGCACGCCGGCGGCGTCGGCGGCGGCCTTCAACGCCATGCCGCCGGCACGGCTGCCGGTGAAGCCCAGCGCGCCGAGGCGCGCGTCACCGGCCAGGCGAAGGCCCAGCGCGCGGTCGTAGTCGTACAGCATCTGCACCGTGGCGGGAGGCAGGCCGGCATCCCGCACGGCGCGATGGGCGAGCTGTGCCAGCCGCTCGCTGGTGGCCGGGTGCGAGGGGTGCGCCTTGGCGATCACCGGATTGCGCGCGGCGATCGCCGAGGCGAAGTCGCTGCCGGCCACCGCGTTGAACGCCAGCGGGAAGTTGTTCGGCCCGAACACCGCCACCGGCTTGTGCAGCGGCGCGTAATGCGAGCGCAGGCCGGCGGCGGTGTCGATGGTGGGCTCGGTCCAGGCGAAGTCGCGCACCGCCTGCGCCGCCAGTCGCAGCTGGCGGCTGGTGCGCGGCAGTTCCACCTTCGCCAGCCGCGTCTCGGCGGGCAGCGCGGTCTCGGCGTGGGCCAGCGCCACCAGCGTTTCGGCGTCGTCGTCGATGGCCTGCGCATAGGCGTCGAGGAAGCCGGCGATGCGCGCGGGCGGCGTAGCGGCCAGTGCATCGGCGGCTGCGCTGGCGGCGGCCAGCGCGGCTTCCACGTCGGCTGCGCCGCAGATGGGATAGGCCGGGCCGATGGCCTCCCCGGTGGCCGGGTCCTCGGCGCGGAAGCTCCCGGCGGGTTCGGCCGGCGCGCGCCATGCGCCGGCTAGAAGAAGCGGCCGCACGTCCATCTCAGTGCTCCGGGCGGCGGGCGTTGGCTTCGCGGATCACGCGCAGCGCGGCCTCGCGCTCGGCGCCCTCCACCGCCAGGCGCGGCGCGCGCACGCGCTCGCTGCCCATGCCCGTCTCCTGCTGCGCCAACTTGATCAGCTGCACGAACTTCGGCACGGTGTCCAGCCGCAGCAGCGGCAGGAACCACGCGTACAGTGCGGCCGCCGCGGCGTAGCCGCCGTCGCGGGCCAGCTCGAACAGCCGCACCGATTCGCGCGGGTAGGCGTTGACCAGGCCCGCGATCCAGCCCGTGGCGCCCATCGCGAGGCCTTCGACGATGGCATCGTCCATGCCCACCAGCAGTTCCAGCCGATCGCCCAGCAGCGACTTCAGCGCGGCGAAGCGGCGCACGTCGCCGGAGGATTCCTTCACCGCCTGCACGTTGGGATGTTCGGCGGCGAGCTGGGCGATCTGCTCGGGCGAGAAGTCGGTCCGGTACGCCACCGGGTTGTTGTAGAGCATGCACGGCAGGTCGGTGGCCGCGATCACCGCGCCCACGTGCGCGCCCATCTCGCGCCAGTCGGAGGAATACACGTAGGGCGGCAGCACCATCAGGGCGGCGCAGCCCGCGAGCTTGGCCTCGCGCGCCAGGCGCACGCCCTCGTCGGTGGACAGCGCGGCGATGCCGGGGACCACCGGCGCGCGGTCGCCGATGGCCGCCACCAGCGTGCGCATGATGGCCACCTTCTCCTCGAACGACAGCGTGGCCGCCTCGCCCAGCGAGCCCAGCGGCACGATGCCGGTGCAGCCGGCGTCGACCAGCTGGCGCGCGTGCTGCGCGAGGAAGGCGTGGTCCACGCTGCCGTCGGCGGCGAAGGGCGTGGTGATGGCGGGAATGACGCCGCGCCAGAGGGAAGGCTTGTTCATGGTTCGATCTCGGGAATCGTGGGTTGAAGGAAGGCGGCCAGCGTGGCCAGCCGCGCGGGGAACAGCGGCGGGCGGCGCAGGCCGCCGCGCGGGAAGCGGCCGAGTTCGGCCAGCGCGGCGCCGCAGATGCGGCCCTGGCAGGCGCCCATGCCGCAGCGGGCGACGAGGCGTGCGCTGCGTGCATCGACGCAGCCGTCCAGCGCGGCCAGCGGCACGTCCTCGCAGCGGCAGACGATGGTGCCGGCATCGGCCAGCGCGCGCAGGCGCGGGTCGAGCGCGAACTGCCGCGCCAGCAGCGCGGCGAAGCGGCGCGCCCGGACGCGCGCCGGCCGCAGCGCGCGCGCCGCGGCTTCGTTGCCGCCGGCCACGTGGCCGGCGAGGGCGCCCTCGATGCGCGCGGCGGCGAGCCCGGCCACGCCGACGGCTTCGCCGGCTGCCAGCACGCCGGGGACGCTGGTGCGCAGCAGCTCGTCGGCCTGCACGCGCGGATGCACCGTGTCGTGGTCGAGCGCACAGCCCAGCAGGGCGGCCAGCTCGATGTTGGGCACCAGGCCGTAGCCGACGGCGAGGTGGTCGCACGCGATTTGCCGCGTGCCGTGCGCGTCGTGCAGTTCCACGCCTTCCAGTTGTGTCGTGCCGAACGCGCGGCGCACGAAGCTGCCGCAGCGGTACGGCACGCCGGTCAATGCGGCGCGCAGCCGCGCGGCCTGCAGCGCGCGCGCCGGCCAGCGCCACAGCTGCGCCGCGAACGCGGCGACGCGGGCGGCGGACGCCTGTTCGTGGATGCCCAGCACCTCGGCGCCGTGCCGGCGCAGCGTGGCCGCGGCGGCCAGCAGCAGCGGGCCGCTGCCGGCCACCAGCACGCGCTTGCCGGCCAGTGGCCAGCCCTGCTTGGCCAGCGCCTGCAGGCCGCCGGCGCCGGTCACGCCGGGCAGGGTCCAGCCGGGGAAGGGCAGCAGCAGCTCGCGCGCGCCGGTGGCGAGGACGACGTGCGCGGCCTCGATCGCCACCGCGCCCTCGGGCGTTTCCGCCAGCAGGCGGCGGCCGTCGGCGGCGACGACCTGGTGGTGCGGGCGCCAGTCCACCTTGCCGCCGACCGCGCGGATCGCGGATCGCGCCGCGTGCGGTGCGCGGTGCGCCACGTCGTGCCGCCAGACCTGGCCGCCGCAGCGCGGCTGCGCGTCCAGCAGCAGCACCCGCGCGCCGTGCCCGGCCGCAGTGCGCGCCGCCGCCAGCCCGGCGGGGCCGGCGCCGATCACCGCCACGTCGCAGCGCTCAACCATGGGTATCCACCTGCATGCCTTCGCGCACGGGCACCATGCAGGCGCGCAGTTGCACGCGGCCATCGATGCGCACCCGGCATTCGAAGCACACGCCCATGCCGCACAGCGGTGCGCGTGGCGCGCCGTGCACGGAGTCGCGGAAGCGCGTGGGCGCGACCCGCGCTACCGCGGCCGCCACGCTGGCGCCCTCGGGCACCTCGACTGGTTGGCCGTCCACCTGCAGCCGCACGCTGGCGTGCGCCGTCATGGCAGTACCCTCGATGGCGCGTAGGGCGCGGGATCGATCGCCGGTGTCCGGCCCAGGATCAGGTCCAGCAGCAGCCGCGCGCTGCCCGGCGCGGTGGTCACGCCCAGGCCTTCGTGGCCGGCGGCGACCCACAGGTCGGCATGGCCGGGCACGGCGCCGAGGTAGGGGCGCCCGTCCGGGGTGGCGGGGCGGAAGCCGGTCCAGGCGCGGATCGCCTGCAGCTCGCGCAACGCCGGCATGAAGCGGAACGCGCGCTGCAGCATGCGCGCCAGCATCGGCGGCGAGACCGCGGCGTCGTCGACGTCGAACTCGCGCGAGGACCCGACCAGCACCTGCCCGGTCGGCCGCGGCTGCACGTTGAAGGCCACGCTGCTGCCGTCGCTGCCGTGCGCGCTGTCGGCGTAGCCCAGCTCCAGCACCTGGTGGCGCAGTTGCCCGGGATAGCGGTCGGTGATGACCAGGTGCCCCTTGCGCGGACGCAGCGGCAGCTGCGGCAGCAGGCGTGGCAGGGCGCAACCGGTGGCGACCAGCACCGGGCCGCGCAGCACGCTGCCGTCGTCCAGCACCGCGCCGCCCCGGCCGAGCCGCTGCACCGCGCGGCGGTGCAGTGCGGCGCCGCGCGCACAGGCGCGGCGCACCAGGTGCTGCGCCATCCGCGGCGGATAGACCACCGCCTCGCGCGGCGCCAGCATGCCGGCGCACAGGTCCGGCGCCAGCGCGGGCTCGACCTCGCGCAGCTGCTGCGCGTCGAGCGCATGCGCCTCGCCGCCGGAGGCGTTGATGCGCGCCACGCGCGCCGCGATGCCGGCGGCCTCGTCCGCGCTGGCGGCCACCCACAGCGTGCCGCAGCGGCTGAATTCCGCCTCCGGCAGTTCGGAGAACGCTTCCCAGGCCTGCAGCGACAACCGCGCCAGCGCGAGTTCCGCCGGGTCGTCGTCCATCGCCACCAGGTGCCCCATCGCGCAGGCGGTGGCGCCGCCGCCGACCGTCGCCGGCTCGACGATGGCCACGCGCAGCCCCGCCGCCGCCGCTTCGTCGGCGCAGCAGGCGCCCACGATGCCGGCGCCGACGACGATGAGGTCGTAGCCGTTCATTCCGCGCCGCTGCCCCAGGCGAACGGGTCGCTTTCGTCGATCAGCAGCGTGCCCTCGGCGGTGACGTGCGCGCTGCCGGTGATGCGCGGCAGCACGCCGTCCCCGGCCGGCGCGTAGCGCGCCTCGAACACGCTGCCGAGGATGCTTTCCTGCCGCCACGGCTGGCCCGGCGCGAGCTTGCCGTCGGCGGCGAGGCAGGCCAGCTTGGCGCTGGTGCCGGTGCCGCAGGGCGAGCGGTCGTAGGCCATGCCGGGGCACAGCACGAAGTTGCGCGCGTCGACGCCGGGCGTGGGCGAGGGCGCGTTGATCTCGATGTGGTCGATCTCCGCGCCGCCGGCGCCGCGGATGCCGGCGGCTTCCAGCGCGTGGCGGATCGCCTCGGCATAGGCGGTCAGCCCGCGCTGGCGGCGCACCTCCAGCGGCATCGGCGTGTCTTCGGTGATGAAGAACCAGTTGCCGCCCCAGGCGACGTCGCCGCGCACGCTGCCGTGGCCGGGCACGTCGATGCGCAATCCCGCCGCATGGCGGTAGCTCTTCACGTTGTCGACGGAGACGCGGCCGTCCGCGTGCAGTTCCGCGCCCACGGTGCCCACCGGCGTGTCCACGAGGTGGCGGCCCGGCGCGATGCGTCCCAGGTGCGCCAGCGTGCGTACCACGCCGATGGTGCCGTGGCCGCACATGCCGAGGTAGCCAACGTTGTTGAAGAAGATCACCCCGGTGCAGGCGCCGGCGCTCCGCGGCGGGCGAAGCAGGGCGCCGACCACGGTGCTGGAGCCGCGCGGCTCGCAGGCGATGGCGCTGCGCCAGGCGTCGAATTCGCGGTGGAAACGGGCACGCTGTTCGGCCAGCGTGCCGTGGCCGAGGTCGGGGAAGCCGTCGAGGACGGTGCGGGTCGGTTCGCCGCCGGTATGCGAGTCGATGAACGTGAGGGTGCGCATGCCTTCATGGTCGGCCCGGGACGCGCATGCGTCTAGGCGAGCTTGCCGGCGAATGATGCGGAATTCGGCATAATCGTCGCCGCGGTCACACGCCTTTGCTAGCGTGCGCCATCGCTTGCGACTCCGGGGTGGTTGTCGTGGACGTGAAGCTTTCGGCCGAAGACATGCAGACGCTGTTCGATGCGCTGCCCGACGTGGTGTTCTTCGTGAAGGACCGCGCCGGTCGCTACACCCATGCCAACCTCACCCTGGTGCGCCGGCTGCGCCTTAAGCGGCGCGACGAGGTGGTCGGGCGCAGCGTCGCCGAACTGTTCCCAAGCGCGCTGGGCAGTTCCTATGCCGCACAGGACCGGCGCGTGCTGGCCGGCGAGTCGATCGAGAACCAGCTCGAGGTGCATCTGCTGCCCAGCCGCGCGCCGGGCTGGTGCCTCACCTGCAAATACCCGCACCGGCAGCGCGGCGAGGTGTGCGGTGTGATCGGCATCTCGCGCGACCTCGGTCATCCGGATGGCCGCCATCCCACCTACCCGCGGCTGGCGCGGGTGATGGAACACATGCAGGCGCACTACGGCAGCAACGTGCGCGTGTCCGCGCTGGCGGCGCTGGCCGGGATCTCGGTGGCGCAGCTGGAACGGCATTTCCGCCGCGTGTTCCAGCTCACCCCGCAGCAGGCACTGACCAAGCTGCGCATCGAGGCGGCGATGCGCCTGTTGCATGGCGCCGGCAGCGTGGCCGACATCGGCCTGGCCTGCGGCTTCAACGACCAGAGCGCGTTCGCGCGCCAGTTCAAGGCCACCGTGGGCATGACCCCGCGCGAGTTCCGCGGCCTGCACGGCTGATCCACTGTCGCATATCGCATGTTTGTGCGGACCTCCGCATGAATGGCGATCCCATACGACAAGACATCGCAAGAACACGTCGGTCACGATGAATCCCGGGTTCTGCGCGATGCACTCGCCGGATCACCGCGGTCGGGCCAGGAGAGGGGCCTGGGGGAAACGGCAGCTTCGAACGGGATGCCATGTGCTGGCCGGGCGGTTGCACAGATCGGGTGCGGCCCGGATGTCCGATTCATCGAAGATCTGGAGAAGACGCGGATGAACAAGAACACGCTGTCGCGGGGCCGCGCGCCTCTGCGGCGACACGTCATGGCGCTTGCGCTACTGGCGGGATTGGGGGGTGTCGGCCAACTGCATGCTCAGGCGACGACGGGCTCCATTTTTGGCCAGGCACCGGCTGCGGCCGGCGAAACGATCCAGGTACGCAATACCGCCGGCTTGGTCCGGCAGGTGCCTGTGGATTCACAGGGTCGCTATGCACTGAACGCGCTGCCCTTGGGTACCTACACGGTGACCCTGCTGCGCGACGGAAGAACGATTGACGAGCGATCGAACGTATCGTTGCGGGTGGGAGCCGGCACCGAAGTGTCGTTCGCCGCGGTGACGAACGCGAAGGAACTGTCGGCCGTGACGGTATCGGCTAGCGCCCTGCCCGCCATCGACGTCACGGGTGTCGATTCGCGCACCGTGATCACCTCGGAACAACTGGCCCACTTGCCGCTCGCTCGCAATGCCGAGGCGATCGCGCTGCTGGCGCCGGGCGTGATCCAGGGCAGCGGCTACTTCACCGGGCCCACGGGCGGCAGCGTGGTGTCCTTCGGCGGCTCCGCGGTGACCGAGAACGCCTACTACATCAACGGATTCAACACGACCGACCCGCTCAGCGACTTCGGCGGCTTCACCCTTCCGTACGGCGCGATCGACCAGCAGGAAATCCTCAGTGGCGGCTACGGCGCGGCCTACGGTCGCTCCGACGGCGGCGTGATCAGCCAGGTCGGCAAGCGTGGCACCAACGAATGGCATTTTGGCGCCCAGGTGCTGTGGACGCCCGCGTTCGCCCGCGGCGATCAGCGCGACATCGTCTTCATGCGCGGTGCGGATCGCGGCAAGCTGTACAACGACAACGCCCACGAGCGCTCGTGGACGACCGTGGTCAGCGCCTACGCCGGCGGTCCGCTGATCAGGGACAAGCTGTACCTGTTCGCGGCGGTCGAGGCCGAGCGCCGCCAGGGCAATACCATCAGTTCCACCGATTCGCCCCAAAACACCCGGTACCGCAACGATTATCCCAAATGGTACGCCAAGCTGGACTGGAACATCACCGACAGCAACATCCTGGAAGTGACCGGCGCATCCACCAAGCGCTCCTATTCGGCCGACCTCTACGACTACGACTACGCCACCGGCAAGACCGGTGCGCGAACGGGTGCGGCCACGTCGACCAAGACCGGCGCCGACCTCTACATCGGCAAGTTCACCAGCTACCTCACCGACGCGCTGACGTTCTCGGCGATGTATGGCCGCATGGATGGCACCTACTACAGCCAGATCGACAACCGCTATCCCTCCATCGGGCGCCTGTACAGTGCAAAAAAGCAGAACCCGGCGCTCAACGGTGGCCATACCATCGCCAGCCCGCAGACCCTGGGCAAGGTGGACGATCCCACCCATACCTCGCGCAACACCAACCTGCGCCTTGATCTCAGCTACCGGCTGGGCGCGCACACGCTGTCGGCAGGTATCGACAACCAGACCATCGATGACATCAACGACGGCACCAAGATGGTCGATCCAGGCTACGCGTGGGAATACAACAAAGGCAACCCGAACACGCCCATCGCCGCGGCGCCTGGCGCCGACAATTATGTCGCCGCGCCGGGCAGCTACCCGGGCGGCGCCACCGGTTACTACGTGGCCAAGTACCGGCGTTACGGCGGCGGCTCGGTGCGGGTGGTCCAGCGCGCGCAATACGTGGAGGACAGCTGGCAGGTCAGCGATCGTTGGCTGGTGAAGCTGGGCCTGCGCAACGACCAGTTCACCAACTACAACCCGGGTGGCGAGCCTTATCTGCGGCTGACTTCGCCGCAGTGGGCGCCGCGCGTGGGTTTCAGCTGGGACGTGGACGGCGATTCCAGCTTCAAGGTCTATGGCAACGCGGGTCGCTACTACCTCGCCTTGCCGGCCACGGTGGCCATGCGCCAGGCCGGCGCGCCGCTGTACACCCGTCAGTTCTTCACATATACCGGCATCGACGCCAACGGTCAGCCCACCGGCCTGACCCCCATCGACACCGGCCGCGGCCTCGGCGCACCGATTTCAGTGAACCGCGAATACGGCCAACCGCATGACCCGAAGATGGTGGGTGCCGTCAACCTGAAGTCGGAGTACCAGGACGAATACATCCTGGGCTTCGACCACAAGCTGGGCGATGCCTGGGTATACGGCGCCAAGGCCACCTACCGCAACCTGCGCAACGCCATCGACGACTTCAGCGACTCCGGCGCGATCGCCGCCAAGATGGATCGCATGGGCATCGACCGTAGCACCTACGATGCCGATGCAATTTCCGGCGCCTACCTGTTCAACCCGGGGCGGACCAACATCCTCAAGGTGGCCAAGCTCGCCGGCGGCTACTACGAGGTGCCGATGAGCACCGCGGATTTCGGTTTTCCCTCGGGCCTGAAGAGGCATTACTACGGTCTGAACCTGTATCTGGAGCATCCGTTCGACGGCACGTGGTACGGCAAGGTCGACTACCTGTTTTCGCGTAGCTATGGCAATACGGAAGGCCAGGTCCGTTCGGATATCGGCCAGACCGACGTGTCGGCCACGGTGGACTGGGATTACTGGCAGGTCATGGAGTACGCCAACGGCGAGCTGTCCAACAGCCGGCGCCACCAGCTCAAGGCCTACGGCTCATACCAGCTGACGCCGGAATGGATGTTGTCGGGCAACCTGCTGGTGATGTCCGGCGCACCGCGCAGTTGCCTGGGCTACTACGGTCCGCAGGAAACCAATCCTGGCCTCGCCTATAGCGGTGGCTACTACCACTGGTGCGCCGGCAAGGTGTCGCGGCCGGGTGACGCCGGGCACAACCCGTGGCAGTACACGCTGAGCGTCAGCGCGGAATACCGCCCGGCGTGGGCCGGCAAGAAGCTGGCCTTCAACGTGATGGTCTACAACCTGCTGAACAACCGCGTGGTGACGCAGACCTCCCCGTTCTACGGCTCTACTGGGGGGGAGAATCCTTACTACATGACTGCGGTGGATCAATCGCAGCCGCGTTATGTGCGCTTCGGCGTCTCTTACGACTTCTGAGGGCGCTTCGAGAAGTATCCCTAGAGCGGAAGCCAAGACTTCCGCCGCTCGCCACTTGTCCTCCCCAACCAGCCGCCCGTCACGGGCGGTTTTTTTGTCCTGATTCGATAAGAGCCTGTTCACGATCTCCGCGTGGCCCGCGTTGCCTTGCTTTGGCCGCCAAGTGGGAGTGCGTGGCGCAGCGCCTGCCTGGCTGGCAGGCCAAGCCGCGCGCTGCCGCATGGCGGCCAAAGCAAGGCAACTCGAAGGGCCGGGTCTGTTGGCCCACAGGCCGGCGTCATCGTTCAATCGTGGACGGACGTCCACTCCCTCACTCTTCCTTGGCCTGCGTGCAAACAGCTCCCGGCGCGGGCTACGCGGAGATCATGAACGGACTCTAAGGTGCGCAGCTATACTCGCCGCCTGTTGCGCACAGCGCGGGCGAACCGGACGGAGATGGGTCGCGATCCACACAATCCGCCGCCATCCTTGCAGGGCCGCGTGGTGGTGATCACGCGGCCCGCCGGCACCGCCGGTGCGCTGGCGCGTCAGGTGCGCGCAGCGGGTGGGGTGCCGCTGCTGCTGCCGGGCTTGTCGCTGCGCGCGGCGGCGGATCGCGAGGCGGCGCGCACGGCGCTGGACCGGGCGCTGCGCGACGAACTGCTGCTGTTCACCAGCCCCGCCGCGGTGCGCTTCGCCGCCGCGCTGCGGCCGCTGGCCACGCGTGCGCAGGTGTTCGCGGTGGGGCAGGGCACGGCCGCCGCGCTGCGCCGGCACGGCCTGGACGCGCAGGCGCCACGGCGGCAGGACAGCGAGGGCCTGCTCGACCTGCCGGCGCTGCGCGAACCGCGCGGGCGAAGCGTGGCCCTGGTCGGCGCCGCGGGCGGGCGCGGCCTGTTGCGCGAACGACTGGTCGCGCGCGGCGCGCAGCTGCGCGAAGTGCACGTCTATGCCCGCGTCGCTCCGCGGCTGGACCGCCGCCACCTGGAACCGCTGCTGCGCCTGCCGCCGGACGCGCGCGTGCTGCTGTCCAGCGGCGAAGCGCTGGACAAGCTGCGCGCGATCCTGCCGCCGCCGGCGTGGTCCCGGCTGCGCGCCGCGGTGGCGGTGGCGAGCAGCGAACGGTTGGCCGCGCTGGCACACGCCGCCGGCTTCGCCGAGGTGCGCGTGGCCGCGTCGGCGCAGGCCGACGCGATGCTCGCGGCCGCCTGGGCAAGCGCCTGAACCGGCTTTCAGCCGCCACCGGCGTGCCCTGCTAGCATGCGCGCATGAACCAGGACGAAGCCACCCGCGACACCGCCGCGCCCGTGGGCGCGCCCGCCGACACCACCCGCCCGCGGCCCGCCGCCGCGTCGCCGCGCCGCCCCGGCGGCGGCAGCCTGGCGCTGGCCCTGCTGCTGGCGTTGCTGGCCATCGTCGGCACCGGCTACGTCGGCTGGCGCCAGTGGCAGCAGATGCGCGACCACGGCGCCAGCCGCCGCGCCGCAGCCGACCTGGAGCAGCGCGTCAGCGTGCTGGAGCACAGCCTGGCCGGGGTCAGCAGCAACGGCAGTTCGCTGCGCCAGCGGCTGGACGACGCCGAGCAGGTGAACCGCTCGCTGCGCGAGGAACTGCTTGGCCAGGGCGAGCGCCTGCGCGCGCTGGAAGGTGCGGTGGGCAAGCTGTCCGAGAAGACCCTGTCCGGCCACGACGCGATGCTGCTGGACGACACCGAGTCGCTGCTGCGCATGGGCCAGCAACGCTACGAGCTGTTCCACGACGCGCGCGGCGCCGCGGCGGCCTACGCGCTGGCCGCGCAGACCCTGGCCGGGGTGGACGACCAGGCCTTCGCCGGCCTGCGCCAGGCCATCGAAGGCGAACGCGGCGCGCTGCTGCAGAGCGAGCCGGCGGGCCGCGCGGCCATGCTCGACACCCTCGCCGCCCTGCGCGGCGAAGCCGCCGGTCTGCCGCTGAAACCGCTGGACGAGACGGGTGCCCCCGCCGACGGCGCCTGGGCGCGCATCGGCCGTGCACTGGCCGGCGTCATCAGCGTGCGCCGCGACAACGGCGCGCCGCTGGCCGCGGCCGACGCGCGCTTCGCCCACGAACTGCTGGCGCTGGACCTAGCCCAGGCGCAGGAAGCCCTGCTGGCGCGCGACAGCGACGCCGCCCGCGCCGCGCTGCAGCGCGCCGACGCCGGCCTCGCCGCGCAGTTCGACCCGCAGGCGGCGCCGGTGCGGCACGTGCGCGAACAGGTCGCCGGCCTGCTTGCCGGATTGAAGCCCACCGCGCCGGTGCAGCTCGGCGCCGCGCTGGGCGAACTGCGCAACCTGCGCGCCGTGCACGCGCTGTCCGGCGGCCAGCCCGCGCCGGCGCCGGCGGCGTCCAGCCACGGGGCCAGACCATGAAGCTGTGGCGCTGGATCCTGCTGCTGGTGGTCGTCGCCGCGCTGGCCGCGTTCGGCTGGCACTGGGTGGCGGCGGATCCCGGCTACGTGCTGGTGCGCATCCGCGGCTGGCAGGTGGAAACCTCGCTGCTCGCCGCGGTGGTGATCCTGCTGCTGGCCTGGGCGGTGCTCGCCGGGCTGTGGCGACTGGCGCGCTGGCCGTTCGGCGCGCTGTCGCGGCGCCATCGCCGGCTCAGCCGGCAGCGGCTGGGCGAGGGCCTGGTGGCGCTCACCGAAGGCCGCCACGGTGACGCCGAGCGCGACCTCAACCGCGCCTCGCGGCTGGCCGCGCTGCGCGGCCCGGCCCTGCTGGCCTCGGCCGAGGCCGCCTCGCGTCGCGGCGAACACGGCCGCGCGCTGGAGGCGCTGGACGAGGCGGCCCAGGTGGCGCCGCGCGCCGCGCGCGTGCTGCGCGCCCGCGTGCTGCGCCGCGACGGCAAGCCGGCCGAGGCGCTGGCCCTGCTGGCGCCGGACGCCGACGCCAGCCAGCTCAGCCCCGGCGGTTGGCGCGAACTGGCGCTGGCCGCGCTGGCCACCGGCGACACCCGCCGCGCCCGCGAGGCGCTGGAACCCCTGCAGAAAAGCGGCGCGCTGGGCGCGCGCGGCTACGCCGCGCTGGAAGAACGCGTGCTGGTCGCCAGCCTGGACGCCGCGCCCGACGCGGCCGCGCTCAACACGCTGTGGTCGCAGTTGCCCAAGCCGCAGCGGCGGGTGAGCGCCACCATCGACGCCTACGCCCGCCGCGCCGCCGGCTTCGGCCTGGTGCTGCCGGCGATGGACGAACTGGAATCGGCGCTGCGCCGCGAATGGTCGCCGCTGCTGGTGGGCACCTGGGGCACCCTGCCCGGCGGCGACATGGAAGCCCGCCTGCGCCGCGCCGAAGGCTGGCTCGACGCCCATCCCAACGACCCGGTCCTGCTGCTGGCCGCCGGCCGCCTGTGCGTGCGGCTCAAGCTGTGGGGCAAGGCCCGCCAGTACCTCGAACGCTCGCTGGCGCTCGAGCCCGGCGCCGGCGCGTGGGAGGCGCTGGGCGATGCCTGCGCCGGCCAGGGCGACGCCACCCAGGCCCAGCGCTGCTACCGCAACGCGCTGGCCGCGGTGCGCGGCGAAGCCGTGCCGCGCGCCGGCGGCGCGCCGGGCCCCGGCATCGACACCCGCGGCATCGCGGTGGAAGAGCGCGACCAGCACGGCGTGCCGCGGTTGCGCGGCTAGGGCCGCGGCGGCGGCACCGTTCGTCACAAAACGGCGCCCGCCCGAGAACTTCCCTTTCCCGCGCCAGTCCCAGAGCAGATCCAACGGGGAGGCGCAGATGGAATCGAGACACCCGGGAAGCACGGCCCTGGCCTGCATCGGCCTGCTGCTGGTCGCGACGGCCGCGGCGGCGTCGCCGCAACCGGCGAAGACCCCCGACAGCTACGCCAGGCCGGGCAAACTCGTCGCGATCGGCCAGGGCCGGCACCTCGACCTGCGCTGCAACGGCAGCGGGCCGGCGACGGTGCTGCTGGAAGCCGGCTCGCACGCCGATGCATCGAGCTGGTTCCGCGTGCAGCCGCGGCTGGCCGCGCACGCCCGCGTGTGCTCCTACGACCGCGCCGGCTACGGCTTCAGCGACGAGGGGCCGCTGCCGCGCGGGCTCGACGCCGACGTGGCGGACCTGCACGCGTTGATCCATGCGGCCGGGCTGCATGTGCCGCTGGTGCTGGTGGGGCATTCGCTGGGCAGCAACATCGTGCGGCGCTATGCCGGCGAACATCCCGGCGACGTCGCCGCGCTGGTGCTGGTCGACCCGCCGGCGCAGGACCTGGGCCGCTTCATGTCGGCGCAGTGGATGAAGGACGACGTGGCGATCAACAAGCAGCGCGACGTTTTCCTCGCCCGCTGCGAGCAGGCGGCCGAACACGGCCGGCTGGCCAGGCCATCGGCCGCGCTGGCGCAGTGCATCGACGGGCCGGCGCCGTGGCAGAGCAAGGCCGTGGCCGCAGCCGACCACGCACGCATGCTGCGCCCGGTGTTCTGGCACACCCTGCGTTCGGAGCTGGCGCAGAACGCGCGGGTGTTCGCGCAGCCGGTGCCGAAGGACGAGTCGCACGGCGACACGCCGTTGCTGGTGCTGCAGGCCGCCGGCACCTACGCCGACGCGCCGGCGGACATGCGCAGGCGGCTGGAGGCGGCACGCGACGCCACCCAGCGCGGCATCGTGGCGACCTCGACCCGCGGCGAGCTGCGCAAGGTGGCCGACACCTCCCACGACATCGAGCTGGACCAGCCCGGCGCCGTGGTCGACGCGGTGACGCAGGTGCTGGAGGAAACCGCGCGCGTGCTGCCGTCGCGCTGAGCAGGCTCTCAGCCGCCCAGCGCGCGCAGGAACCAGCGGATCGACGGCGCGCCGATGTAGTGCGCCCAGGCGTCGACGTCGCGCACCCGCGCGTCCTCGTCGTCGCCGCAGGCATGCAGGTAGGCCAGCGCGCCGCCGTGGCGGGTGCCGCGTTCGCACAGGTCGCGGGCGTTGCGCAGGGTGGCGCGGATCTTCTTCTCGTTGCGGATCATGCCGGGCGCGGCCATGAGTCGGTCCACGCAATCGTCCGGCCAGCTGGCGACCGTGGCCAGGTCGAAGCCGGCGAAGGCCTGGCGGATCGCGGGCCAGCGCCGGCGCACCACGGCCGGGCGGAAGCGGGCCTGGAACACGGCGGCGGCGAGCAGCTCGAACACCTCGTCGTCGCTGCGCGCCGCGCCGCCGAGCGGGTTCCAGCCCGGCACCACCCGCGGGGTGGTCACGGCATGCGCCCGGCCGGCGCGGCCTGCCTACAGCGGCGTGAGGTTGGCATACGCCGCCACCAGCCACTTGCTGCCGGCGTCCTCGAAGTTCACCTGCAGCCGCGTGTGCGCGCCGTTGCCCTCGGCGGCGGTGACGACACCTTCGCCGAAGCTCGGGTGGCTGACGCGCTGGCCCAGCCGCACCGGCGGTTCCTCCTGCCACGACGCGGCCGCGGCGGCCGGCCGGCCGGCGTAGAGCGGCCGGCTCACCTGCACGCGCGGGCGCACTTCGTCCACCAGCTCGGCGGGAATCTCGCCGAGGAAGCGCGAGGGCCGCGCCAGCATCTCGGTGCCGTGCATGCGGCGCGACTCGGCGTAGCTCAGCACCAGCCGCGCGCGGGCGCGGGTGATGCCCACGTAGGCGAGCCGGCGCTCCTCCTCCAGCCGGCCCTCGTCCTCCACCGAGCGCTGGCTGGGGAACAGGCCTTCCTCCAGCCCGACCAGGAACACCAGCGGGAACTCCAGGCCCTTGGCCGAGTGCAGGGTCATCAGCTGCACGCAGTCGTCCCAGGCCTCGCCCTGGCCTTCGCCGGCTTCCAGCGCGGCGTGCGACAGGAACGCGGAAAGCTCGTCGAGGCCGGCCTCGATGTCCTCCTGCGTGCGCTCGAAGCGGCTGGCGACGTTGACCAGTTCGTCCAGGTTCTCCACCCGCGCCTCGCCGTTGCCGCGGCTGTCCTTCTCGTAGTGGTCGCGCAGGCCGGTGTGGGTGATGGCGTGGTCGACCTGCTCGGCGAGGGTGAGACCGCTGCTCCCCTCTCCCTCCGGGAGAGGGGCCGGGGGTGAGGGTTCGGTTGTACGGGAGCCTTCCGGCAAGCCCGGCCCCTCACCCCGGCCCTCTCCCCGGAGGGGAGAGGGGGAAGTACCGGGAAGGGTGGAGGGAGAAAAATCGCGGGCCATCTGGTCGATCAACGCCAGGAACGCCTTCACCGCGTTCTTGGCGCGGCCGGCCAGTTCGCCGCCGCCGGCCAGTTCGCCCAGCGCGGCTTCCCACATCGAGGTATTGCCGGCGCGCGCGTGGCGGCGCAGCACGTCCAGCGTGCGGTCGCCGATGCCGCGCGGCGGGGTGTTCACCGCGCGCTCGAACGCGGCGTCGTCGTGGCGGTTGGCGGCCAGGCGCAGGTAGGCCAGCGCGTCCTTGATCTCGGCGCGCTCGAAGAAACGCTGGCCGCCGTAGACGCGGTACTTGATGCCGAACTGGCTGAGCTGCTCCTCGAAGTTGCGCGACTGCGCGTTGGAGCGGTAGAGGATGGCGCAGTCGCGCGCGTTGCCGTGCTCGCGCACGTATTCGCGGATGCGCTCGACGACGAAGCGCGCCTCGTCCTGCTCGTTGTAGGCCGCGTACAGCGCGATGCGCTCGCCCTCGCCGCCGGCGGTCCACAGGTTCTTGCCCAGGCGTCCGCCGTTGCGCGCGATCACGCCGTTGGCGGCCTTGAGGATGGTGGCGGTGGAGCGGTAGTTCTGCTCCAGCTTGATCGTGCGCGCGCCGGGGAAATCGCGCAGGAATTGCTGCATGTTCTCCACCCGCGCGCCGCGCCAGCCGTAGATCGACTGGTCGTCGTCGCCCACGGCGAACACCTTGCCGACCTGGCCGGCGAGCACGCGGATCCACGCGTACTGCAGCGCGTTGGTGTCCTGGAACTCGTCGATCAGCAGGTGGCGCCAGCGCTGCTGGTAGTGCTCCAGCACGGCGGGGTTCCTCAGCCACAGCTCGTGGGCGCGCAGCAGCAGTTCGGCGAAGTCGACCAGGCCGGCGCGCTGGCAGGCGTCCTCGTAGGCCTGGTAGATCTGCACCAGGGTGCGGGTGACCGGATGGTCGCCGTGCTCGATGTCGCGCGGGCGCTTGCCCTCGTCCTTCCAGCCGTTGAGGGTCCAGGTGGCCTGGCGCGGCGGGAAGCGCGCCTCGTCCAGGCCCAGCCCGGCCACCACGCGCTTCACCAGCCGCTGCTGGTCGTCGGCGTCGAGGATCTGGAAACCCTCCGGCAGCCCGGCTTCGCGCCAGTGCCGGCGCAGCAGGCGGTGCGCGATGCCGTGGAAGGTGCCCACGGTGAGGCCGGTGGTGCCGCCGGGGATCAGCGACTCCAGCCGCGCGCGCATCTCGCCCGCGGCCTTGTTGGTGAAGGTGACGGCCAGGACCGCCCACGGCGGCACCCGTTCCACCTGGGTGAGCCAGCCGATGCGGCGGGTAAGCACGCTGGTCTTGCCGGAACCGGCGCCGGCGAGCACGAGGTAGTGGCCGGGCGGGGCGCAGACGGCTTCGCGCTGCGCGTCGTTGAGCGTGTCGATCAGGTGCGAGACATCCATCGCACCGATTGTAGCGGGCCCGATGCGGAAACCGCCGCGAAGGCGGCGGTCCCGGGGCGACGGAAGCGGTGGCTCAGCGCTTCTTCACGATGCCGCCGACCAGCAGCAGCGCACCCACCACGATGCCGGCGATGCCCGCCCACTGCGGCACCGCCTTGTCGTGCGTGGCGGTGAGCTTGGCCGAGCCCAGCTGCACCAGGGTGTCGGTCTGCTGGTAGCTGCCGTGGCCGAGGACCACCCACAGGCCCGCGGCCAGCAGGGCGATGCCGACGATGATCAATCCAGCGCGCATGGAACGTCTCCAGTGGGTGAACGTGACGCCGAGTATGCCGGCTGCGGATGTATACGGACAGTCGGCGGGACGCGGGCGAAAAAAAGCCCCGAAGGCTTAGGGGGAGCCTTCGGGGCCGGGGAAACGAAACCCAGGGGAGAGGTTCGTTTCCGGGTGGCTGCTCAGGGAGGTGAGAGCCAGGGATGCCGTTGCGTGCATCCGATACTGAGAACGCGCCAGGGCGGAAAAGTTGCAACCCGGACGCGAAAAAAATTTGCCGGCGGTTCATGATCACGGAAAGCTAACGAACGGGCGGGGGAGCACCCCTCCCCAGCCCTCCCCCGCAAGCAGGGAGGGTGCAGCGCTCGCTCCTGGCTTTTGCCCCTCCCCCTGCGTGCAGGGGGAGGCTGGGAGGGGGTAGGTATGCGCCGGGTTGCTGCGGCGCCGTCCCTGCCGATGCTCAGTGCGCCTGGTCCCAGTTCGCCCCGACGCCGGCTTCCACCAGCAGCGGCACCGCGAGGGTCGCCGCGCCGGACATGCGCTCGACCACCGCGGCGCGCACCGTCTCCACCGCGTCGGCGCGCACCTCGAACACCAGTTCGTCGTGCACCTGCATCAGCATGTGGGCGTCGTCGCGGGGCTTCAGCCAGGCGTCCACGGCGATCATCGCGCGCTTGATGATGTCCGCCGCGGTGCCCTGCATGGGCGCGTTCACCGCGGCGCGCTCGGCGCCGGCGCGCAGCGCCTGGTTGCGGGCCTTGAGGTTTTCCAGGTACAGCCGGCGGCCGAACAGGGTCTCCACGTAGCCGTCGCGGTGCGCCTGCTCGCGGGTGGCTTCCATGAAGGCATGCACGCCGGGGTAGCGGGCGAAGTAGCGCGCCATGTAGTCGCCGGCCTCGCCGCGGTCCACGCCGAGCTGGCGCGCCAGGCCGAACGCGCTCATGCCGTACATCAGGCCGAAGTTGATCGCCTTGGCGGCGCGGCGCTGGTTGGCGGTCACTTCCTCCGGCTTCAGGCCGAACACCTCGGCGGCGGTGGCGCGGTGGATGTCGCCGCCTTCGTGGAAGGCCTTCAGCAGGCCCTCGTCGCCGGACAGGTGGGCCATGATGCGCAACTCGATCTGCGAGTAGTCGGCCGCCATCACCACCCAGCCCTCGGGCGCTACGAAGGCCTGGCGGATGCGCCGGCCTTCCTCGGTGCGTACCGGGATGTTCTGCAGGTTGGGATCGGTGGACGAAATGCGCCCGGTGGCCACCGCGCCCTGGTGGTAGCTGGTGTGCACCCGGCCGGTGCGCGGGTTGACGTTGTCGGCCAGCTTGTCGGTGTAGGTGGAGCGCAGCTTGGCCAGGCCGCGGTAGTCGAGGATCAGCCGCGGCAGGGCGTGGTCGTCGGCGATCGCCTCCAGCGCCTCCTCGTTGGTGGAGGGCTGGCCGGTGGGCGTCTTCAGCTTGGCCGGCAGGCCGAGTTCGTCGAACAGGATCGCCTGCAGCTGCTTGGGCGAGTCGAGGTTGAACTCGCGCCCGGCTTCCTTCCAGGCCTGCTGCTGCAGTTCCAGCATGCGCTTGCCGAGCTGCTGGCTCTGCCGGCGCAGCTCGCCGACGTCGATCAGCACGCCGCGCTGCTCCATGCCGGCCAGCACCGGCACCAGCGGGATCTCGATGGCCTCGTACACCTTGCGCAAGGACGGCACGCCTTCCAGCTGCGGCCACAGCGCGTGGTGCAGGCGCAGGGTGACGTCGGCATCCTCGGCCGCATAACGGCAGGCGGTGTCCAGGTCCACCTGCGAGAACGGGATCTGCTTGGCGCCCTTGCCGGCCACCTCTTCGTACTTCACGGTGTCGTAGCCGAGGTATTTCCGCGCCAGCGAATCCATGTCGTGGCGCGTGGCGGTGGCGTTCCACACGTAGGATTCCAGCATGGTGTCGTGGCGCAGGCCGCGCACCGCGATGCCGTAGTGCGACAGGATGTTCATGTCGTACTTGGCGTGCTGGCCCAGCTTGGGGCAATCGGGGTCTTCCAGCAGCGGCTTCAGCGCGGCCAGCACGGCGTCGCGGCCGAGCTGCGCCGGCGCGCCGGGGTAGTCGTGCGCCAACGGGACGTAGCAGGCCCTGCCCGGTTCCACCGCCAGGCTGAGGCCGACGATGTCGGCGCGCATCGGGTCGAGCCCGGTGGTCTCGGTGTCGAAGGCGATCAGCGGGGCGCTGCGCAGCATGTCCAGCCAGGCGTCGAGCTGCGCCTGGGTGGTGACGAGTTCGTAGGCGCCGGGGGCCGCAGGCTCGAAGCCGCTCGCCGCCTGGGAGAGCGGTTGGGGCACGGGGATGGCCGGGCCTGGCGCTTCGCCCGTACCCTCATTCCCGGCGCCGCTCCCGGGGGGGGCGGGGGGCAGGGGTGTCGCTGCGGCGTTGTCGAGTTCCTTCAGCGCCGCCCTGAACTCGTAGCGCGTGTACAGCTCGCGCAGCGCCGCCGCGTCGGCTTCGCGCAGGGACAACCCGGTCGGGCCCGCGTCCAGCGCGACGTCGGTCTTGATCGTCACCAGCTCGCGCGACAGCGGCAGTTGCGCCAGCGCCGCGCGCAGGTTCTCGCCGATCTTGCCGCCGATCAGGCCGGCGTGGGCGATCACGCCGTCGAGCGAGCCGTGCTCGGCCAGCCACTTCGCCGCCGTCTTGGGGCCGCACTTGGGTACGCCGGGCACGTTGTCCACGGCGTCGCCGACCAGGGTGAGGTAATCGACGATGCGCTCCGGCGGCACGCCGAACTTCTCCAGCACGCCGGCACCGTCCATGGTGGTGTTGGTCATGGTATTGACCAGGGTGATGCCGGGGCGCACCAGTTGGGCCATGTCCTTGTCGCCGGTGGAGATCTCCACCTCGATGCCCTGCGCATGCGCCTGCAGCGCCAGCGTGCCGATCACGTCGTCGGCCTCCACGCCAGGCACGCGCAGGATCGGGAAGCCCAGCGCGCCGACGATGGCCAGCATCGGTTCGATCTGGGCGCGCAGATCGTCGGGCATCGGCGGGCGGTTGGCCTTGTATTGCGCGTACAGCGCGTTGCGGAAGGTGGGGCCGGAGGCGTCGCTGACGAAGGCGGCGTAGTCGGGCTTCGCCTTCAGCGTGGAACGCAGCATGTTGACCACGCCGAACAGCGCGCCGGTGGGTTCGCCCTGTGCGTTGGACAGCGGCGGCAGCGCGTGGAAGGCGCGGAACAGGTAGGAGGAACCGTCGATCAGGATGAGCTTGGGCATGGGCCGATTCTCGCACGCCGGTTCACGGGGCGCTGCGCGGGCGCTGCTATGCTCTGGCCTCCCGTCGAGGTCGCCGCCATGAAGTCCGTCACCTGCCTGTTCGCCCTGGTCGCCGTCGTCGCGCTGCCCGCCTTCGCGCAATCCACCGGCGACCGGCCGCAGTTCCAGCCCGCGCCGCCGCCGCCGGGGATGAACGACCCCGGCGTGAAGCCGGTCGCGCCGCCCGCGGCGCAGAGCGCGCCCACGCCCGCCACCACGCCGGCGGAGCCCGCGCCCAGCCGTTATCCGTCGCGGCCGATCCCGGCGCCGCGCATGCCCGGCCAGGCCAGCGCGCCCGGCGCCACGCTGCCGCCGCCGCCCGACGTCAGCGTGCGCCAGGAAGGCGACAACACGGTGGAGGAATACCGCGAGAGCGGCCGCGTCTACATGATCGTGGTGCGGCCCAGGCACGGCATTCCGCAGACCTACATGGTCGATCCGCAGGGCCGCATGCATCCCGAGAACGGCGCGCCGCCGGTGAAGCCGGTGATGTACAAGATCCTCGAATGGGGCAAGAGCAAGCCGGCCGAGGCCTCCTCCAGCGCCGGCGGCTGAGCGCGCGCCATGTCCGGCCGGCCCGACTGGCTGCCGTTCGCGCTGGGCTCGGCGTGCTTCGCCGCGCTCACCGCGCTGTTCGGCAAGCTGGGCGTGGCCGGCATCAATTCCAACCTGGCCACCTTCATCCGCACCCTGGTGATCCTGGGGGTGACCGCGGGCATCGTCAGCCTGCGCGGCGAATGGGAACGGCCCGCGGCGATGCCCTGGCACAGCTGGGCGTTCCTGCTGCTGTCGGGCGTCGCCACCGGGCTGTCGTGGCTGTGCTACTACCGCGCGCTGCAGCTGGGGCCGGTGAGCAAGGTGGCGCCGATCGACAAGCTCAGCGTGGCGATCGCGATCGTGCTCGGCCTGCTGTTCCTGGGCGAGCGGCCCAGCCTGCCGCTGCTGGTCGGCGGCGGGCTGATCGTGGCGGGTGCGATGGTGATCGCGCTGGGTTGACGGATCATCCGTCCAGTTCCGGGTAGTGCCGGAAGATGCCCTGCTCGTTGAACGCCAGCCGCCGCGGCGAAGCGAGATAGGCGGCGACGTTCGGACGATCGGCCACGCGCGCGGCCAGCGCGTGCAGCCGCGGCAGCTTCGGCCGCAGGCGGCGCATCGCGCGCGGGAAGGCATAGTGCAGGCCGCCCACCACCTGGAACAGCGACAGGTCGACGTAGGAGTGCGCGGCCAGCGCGTGCTGGCCGTCGCCCTGCGCCAGCACCTGCTCGAAGTAGCCGAGGAACTTCGGCAGGCGCTGCCGGCGGAATTGGGCGGCGCACCGCGCGGCGGCCTCGCGCTGGTCCTCGTAGTACAGGCCGGCGGCGAGCGGGTGGTGGGTGTCGTGCGCCTCGGCCACCAGGTCGCTGACGGTGAGCTGCAACTGTTGCGCCTGCAGCCGCGCCGCGGCGCCTTCCGGTACCAGGCCCAGCCGCGGACCCAGCCAGGCCAGGATCAGCGCGGTCTGCGCCAGCACCGTGCGGCCGGCCTTCAGGAACGGCGGCGCGAACGGGCGCAGGCCGGCGCGGTCGCCCAGCAGGAACGGCTCCATCGCCTCGTCGCCGCGCTCGCGCGCCACGTCGACGTAGTCCGCGCCGGCATCCTCCAGCGCCAGGCGCACGAATTCGCCGCGGCCCTGGATGCCGCTCCAGTAGTACAGCTCGTAGCGCATCGCCGTTCTCCCGCAGGGGATGGCGGGCAGGCTAGGCGCGCGCGGCTCAACGCGGCGTGAGCGCGGCGCGCCGCCGCCTGCCGCCGGAACGGGGATTGGCTTCGGGCGCACGCTGGGTTGCAATGCGCGCTTCGCCCCAATCACGCTCGCCATGTTCCATCGCTTCCTGCCCGACCGCTTCACCTGCGCGCTGCTGCTGACCGTGCTGCTGGCCAGCGTGCTGCCCTGCCGGGGCGCGTGGGCCACGGCGTTCGGCCGGCTCACCGACGCGGCGATCGCGCTGCTGTTCTTCCTGCACGGCGCCAAGCTGTCGCGGCAGGCGGTGCTGGCGGGCGCCATGCACTGGCGACTGCACCTGACCGTGCTGGCCAGCACCTTCGTGCTGTTCCCGCTGCTGGGCTGGGCGCTGCGTCCGCTGCTGGCGCCGCTGGTGACGCCGGGGCTGTACCTCGGCGTGCTGTTCCTGTGCGCGCTGCCGTCCACGGTGCAGTCGTCGATCGCGTTCACCTCGATCGCGCGCGGCAACGTCTCCGCCGCGGTGTGCGCGGCATCGGCGTCGAGCCTGCTGGGCATCTTCGTCACGCCGCTGCTGGTGGGCCTGCTGCTGGAGGCGCACGGAGGCGGCGGCATGTCGTGGCATGCGGTGGGCGAGATCGTGCTGCAGCTGCTGGTGCCGTTCGTGGCGGGGCAGGTGGCGCAGCGCTGGATCGGCGGCTGGGTGCAGCGGCACCGGCCGCTGGTCGGCGTGGTCGACCAGGGCTCGATCCTGCTGGTGGTGTATACCGCGTTCAGCGCCTCGGTGCTGCAGGGCCTGTGGAAGCAGACGCCGCTGCCGGTGCTGGGCGGCCTGCTGCTGGCGAACGCGGTGCTGCTGGCGCTGGCCCTGCTGGCAACGCGCTACGGCGCGCGCATGCTGGGCTTCGGCAAGGAGGACGAGATCACGATCGTGTTCTGCGGCTCCAAGAAGAGCCTGGCCAGCGGCATCCCGATGGCCAAGGTGCTGTTCGCCGGGCATCCGCTGGGCATGATCGTGCTGCCGATCATGCTGTTCCACCAGATGCAGCTGATGGTGTGCGCGGTGCTGGCGCGGCGCTATGCGCGGCGGCCCGAGGCGGGAACGCCGGGCGGCGAGGATACGGCGCCGGCGGATTGAGCGCGAGGCGGGGTTGGCCCCTCACCCCGGTCCTCTCCCCGGAGGGGAGAGGACGCAGAGCCAGTGCGGGGTGCTGGATTCAGTGGCGAAAATGGCGCATCCCGGTGAACACCATCGCCATGCCGTGTTCGTCGGCGGCGGCGATCACCTCGGCGTCGCGCATCGAGCCGCCCGGCTGGATCACCGCGCTGATGCCGGCCTCGGCGGCTGCGTCGATGCCGTCGCGGAACGGGAAGAAGGCGTCGGATGCCATCACCGAGCCGCGCACTTCCAGCTTCTCGTCGGCGGCCTTGATGCCGGCGATCCTCGCGCTGTAGACGCGGCTCATCTGGCCGGCGCCGATGCCGATGGTCTGGCGGTTCTTCGCATAGACGATGGCGTTGGACTTCACGAACTTCGCCACCTTCCACGCGAAGACCAGGTCGTCGATCTGCGCCGGCGTGGGCGCCACCCGGGTCACCACCTTGAGGTCGGCGGCGGTGACCATGCCGGTGTCGGCGGTCTGGATCAGCAGGCCCGAGCCCACGCGTTTCACGTTGTGGCCCGGATGCGGCGCGACGAGGTTGCCGTCGGCCGGCGGCGGGATCACCAGCACGCGCACGTTGGCCTTCTTCGCGAACGCCTTCAGCGCCTCGTCGGCGTAGCCCGGCGCCAGCACCACTTCGACGAACTGCCGCGCCACGATGGCTTGCGCGGTTGCGCCGTCCACCGCGCGGTTGAACGCGATGATGCCGCCGAAGGCCGAGGTGGGGTCGGTCTGGTATGCGAGGTCGTAGGCCTTGCCGATGCCGTCCAGGCTTACCGCCACGCCGCAGGGGTTGGCGTGCTTCACGATCACGCAGGCCGGCTTGACGAAGCTGCGCACGCATTCCCACGCGGCATCGGCGTCGGCGATGTTGTTGAACGAGAGTTCCTTGCCCTGCACCTGCTCGAACGTGGCCAGCGTGCCGGGCGCCGGATACAGGTCGCGGTAGAACGCGGCCTGCTGGTGCGGGTTCTCGCCGTAGCGCAGGTCCATCAGCTTCACGAAGCGGCCGTTGGCCTGGCCGGGGAAGGCCTCGTGGCCGGCGATGGCCTCGTGCGCCTCGTCGAGCCGGAGGCCGCTGAGGTAGTCGCTGATCGCGCCGTCGTAGTCCGACACGTTGTTGAACGCGGCGACCGCGAGCCGGAAGCGCGTGGCGCGCGAAAGGCCGCCGTGCCGCTCGATCTCCGCCAGCGCCTCGTCGTACTGCGACGGGTCGGTGAGCACGCCCACGTCGTTCCAGTTCTTCGCCGCCGAGCGCAGCATCGCCGGGCCGCCGATGTCGATGTTCTCGATGGCCTGTTCCAGCGTGCAATCCGGCCTCGCGACGGTGGCTTCGAAGGGATAGAGGTTCAGCACCAGCAGGTCGATCGGTGCGATGCCGAGCCCGGCCATCACCGCGTCGTCGGTGCCGCGCCGGCCGAGCAGACCGCCGTGCACCTTCGGGTGCAGGGTCTTCACGCGGCCGTCCATGATCTCGGGGAAGCCGGTGAGCTCGCTGACGTCCCTCACCGCGATGCCGGCCTCGCGCAGCGCCTTGGCGCTGCCGCCGGTGGAAAGCAGTTCCACGCCCTTCGCGGCGAGGCGGCGGCCCAGCTCGACCAGCCCGGTCTTGTCGGAGACGCTGAGCAGGGCGCGGCGGACGGGGACGACGGCGGGGGCGGACATGGCGGCTTCCGAGGTTGGGAAACCGCGAATTATAGCGCCTGGCGGCGGTGCCCGCGATGCCGGGCGATTGGACGTCTAGACGTCCGGGATGGCGATCGCGTCAGATCAGCCCGTGCGCGGCGAGCTTCTTGCGCAGCGTGGCGCGGTTGATGCCGAGCGCGGCGGCGGCGCGGCTCTGGTTGCCGTCGTGGAACGCCAGCACCTCGCGCAGCAGGGGGCCTTCCACCTCGCGGATCACCAGCGCATGCAGGCCTTCGCCGCAGTCCGCGTCGCCGATGTCGGCGAGATAGCGGCGCACAGTGCGGCTGACGCATTCGCTCAGCGCGCTCTGCGACGAGGCTTCCCGGTTCGCCCCGTTGGCAGGCATTCTGACGGCGTTCACGGGCATGTCCCCTCACGAGCTGACGCGACGGCTGCGTCGGCCGTCGCTTGGGTTATGGCTTGCCGCTGCGTGCGGCGGGTCTGCGGCCGCGCTGGCGAATGCGCGGGGTCACCGAGTGTACCCGCGTGGGCCGACAAAATTAAGGGCCTGGGTAGCCAAAACGGACGCGTCCTATTCGAAATCCAGCGAGAACGTGACCGCGCGCTGGCCCGGGTCGTCCACTTCGAACACCAGCGCGGCGCTGGCGCCGGCGGCGAGGCCGCGCGGCCGCACGGCGCGGTCGCCGAGATAGTCGGCGGGGCGCAGGCGGCGCATCGCCAGGCGCTTGCCGTCCACGTCGAACAGGGTGATGGCCACCACCGGCCACGGCTGGGCGAACGCGGCGTCGTTGCGCACGGTGGCGCTGATCAGCAGCGCGCCGGGCACGGACGGGTGGCTCTGCACGTCGCGCGCGAGCAGGTGCAGCCGGCCCACGTCGCGCACCAGCGGCAGCTCGCAGCCGAGCGCGGCGCAGGTCGCGCGCAGCCAGCCGCCGACGACCGGGTTGGCCACCAGCGCGTCGCGGCAGGCCCAGCCGACCTGCGCGGCCAGCAGCAGCGCGAGCAGCAGGCAGGCGACGATCCACGGCCAGCGGCGCGAGGCCGGTGGCCGCGGGCGCGCGAAGCGCGGCGCGAAACTGAGCTGCGAGAAATCCTCGGACGCCGGCGCGGCGGCGTCGGCCACGGGCTCCGGTTCGGGCTGGCGCGGACGGTACACCGCCAGGTCCAGCCGCGGCGGTTCGAACGCCGGCTCGTTCACCGGCAGCTCGCGGAACGGCTCCGGCGGCAGCTGCTCGGCCAGCGTGGCCAGGCTGTCGAAGCCGGCGCCGCAATGTCCGCAGGTCACGTAGCCGTGCGCTTGCGCGAGCGTGTGCGCATCCAGCGAAAACACGGAGAGGCATTCAGGGCATTGCGTGTACATGCGGGCCGTGGCGAGCGAGCTGCCGCAAGCTTAGCAGGGAGCGGCCAAGCGCCCGCCTAGCCGTCGCGGCGCCGGCCGCCGATGCGTACCCAGCCGTCGCGGATGTCGGTGCGCAGGTCGTCGAACCAGGTCGCGTAGCGCTGCAGCAGGTCGTCCTGCTGGCCATCGAGGATGCCGGAGATCGCGAACGGCGCACCGGGCCGCGCGGCGGCGGCGAAGGTGGGCGCCAGTTCGCCCAGCGGCCCGGCCAGGATGTTGGCGACGAACACCTCGGCCGGCTCCACCACGTGGTCCTCGGGCAGGTACAGCGCCAGCCGCCCGGCCACGCCGTTGCGTTCGGCGTTGTCGCGCGAGGCGAGCAGCGCTTGCGGGTCGTTGTCCACGCCCACCGCGCGCGCGGCGCCGAGCTTCAGCGCGGCGATGGCGAGGATGCCGGAGCCGCAACCGTAGTCGGTCACCGACTTGCCGGCGAGGTCGAGGCCGTCCAGCCATTCCAGGCACAGCGCGGTGGTGGGGTGCGTGCCGCTGCCGAAGGCGAGGCCGGGGTCGAGGCGCACCACCACGACGTCGTCGTCCGCCGGCGGCTCGATGTTCCACGGGTAGATCCACAGCCGGCGGCCGAAGGCCATCGGCCGGTACTGGTCCATCCAGGCACGCTCCCAGTCCTCGTCGGCCACTTCATGGAAGCCGAGCTGGTCCGGTTCCAGCCACGGCAGCAGCTCGCCCAGCGCGCCGAGCAGGCCGCGGCGGTCCACGCCGGCGTCGAACAGCGCGCTCAGCGTGATCGTGGGCCACAGCGGCAGCTCGCCCACGCCGGGCTCGAAGATCGCCTGCTCGTCGGGCGTCTCGGCGTCGGCGTCGCGCAGCGTGATCGACAGCGCGCCGAGGTCGTCCAGCGCTTCCTCGGTGCGCGGCTGCTGCTCGGCGCGGACGGTGAGGGTGAGTTCGAGGAAGGGCATGGAGGCTGCTCTGCCCCCTCTCCCCGTCGGGGAGAGGGCTGGGTGAGGGGTCACTCTTGCGGTGAAGCGTGTACGGGCGAGCTTTGGTCGAGGCTGTCGCGAGCACCCGCCCCTCACCTCGATCCCCGTCGACTGGCTCAGGGGGCGCTCTCCTGCAGGGAGAGAAGGCAAACGCGGGAAGCGCTTTATCCGATCAATGCGCGGGATGTTCCTTCTGCTCCGCCATCCGCTTCTCGAGGTAGTGGATGTTCTGCCCGCCCTGCTGGAAACCGACGTCGGCCATGATGCGCTGCTGCAGCGGGATGTTGCACTTCACGCCTTCGATCACCGTCTCGGCCAGCGCCAGGCGCATGCGTGCGATGGCGGTGGCGCGGTCGGGGCCGTAGACGATCAGCTTGCCGATCATCGAGTCGTAGTTCGGCGGGATGCGGTAGCCGTCGTACAGGTGGGTGTCCACGCGCACGCCGGGGCCACCGGGCGCCTCGAAGCGCTTCACCGTGCCGGGGCAGGGCAGGAAGGTGTCCGGGTCCTCGGCGTTGATGCGGCACTCGATCGCATGGCCGGCGATCTTGATGTCCTCCTGCCGGATCGACAGCTTCTCGCCGCCGGCGATCAGCAACTGCTCGCGCACCAGGTCCACGCCGGTGATGAACTCGGTCACCGGGTGCTCGACCTGGATGCGCGTGTTCATCTCGATGAAGTAGAAACGGCCGTTCTCGAACAGGAACTCGAAGGTGCCGGCGCCGCGGTAGCCGATGCGGATGCAGGCGTCCACGCAGACCTTGCCGATCTCCGCGCGCAGTTCCGGCGTGATGCCGGGCGCGGGCGCTTCCTCCACCACCTTCTGGTGGCGGCGCTGCATCGAGCAGTCGCGCTCGCCGAGGTGGATGGCGTTGCCCTGGCCGTCGGCGAGCACCTGGATCTCCACGTGGCGCGGGTTCTCCAGGAACTTCTCCATGTACACCTGGTCGTTGCCGAAGGCCGCCTTGGCCTCCTGCTTGGTCATGGTGATGGCGTTGCCAAGGTGGGCTTCGGTGCGCACCACGCGCATGCCGCGGCCGCCGCCGCCGCCGGCGGCCTTGATGATGACGGGGTAGCCGATCTCGCGCGCGATCTTGACGTTGGCCTCGATGTCGTCCCCCAGCGGGCCGCCGGAGCCGGGCACGCAGGGCACGCCCGCGGCCTTCATCGCGCGGATCGCCTCCACCTTGTCGCCCATCAGGCGGATCACGTCCGCGGTGGGGCCGATGAAGACGAAGCCCGACTGCTCCACCTGCTCGGCGAAGTCGGCGCGCTCGGAGAGGAAGCCGTAGCCCGGGTGGATCGCGGCGGCGTCGGTGATCTCCGCCGCGGCGATGATGCGCGGGATGTTGAGGTAGCTGTCGGCGGACGGGCCCGGGCCGATGCAGATCGACTCGTCGGCCAGGCCCACGTGCTTGAGGTTGCGGTCCGCGGTGGAGTGCACCGCCACGGTCTTGATGCCGAGGCTGTGGCAGGCGCGCAGCACGCGCAGGGCGATTTCGCCGCGGTTGGCGATGAGGACTTTCTCGAGCTTGGGCATGGTCAGGCGATCACGAACATGGGTTCGTCGAACTCGACCGGCTGGCCGTTCTCGACCAGGATGGCCTGCACGGTGCCGGAGACGTCGGCTTCGATCTGGTTGAACATCTTCATCGCCTCGATGATGCCCAGCGTCTCGCCGGCCTTCACCTGCTGGCCGACCTTGACGAAGGCCGGTGCGCCCGGTGTGGCCGAGGCGTAGAAGGTGCCGACCATCGGTGCCTTCACCACGTGGCCGGCGGGCAGGGCGTCGGCGGCGGCCGGGGCCTCCGCCGCGGCCGGCGCGGCCACGGGCGCGGGGGCCGCGGCCACCGGGGCGGGCGCGGCGACCGCGACCGGCGCGGCCACCGCCACGCCACCCTTGGGCACGCGCGACAGGCGTACCACTTCCTCGCCTTCCTTGATCTCCAGCTCGGCGAGGTTGGATTCCTCGAGCAGGTCGATCAGCTTCTTGATCTTGCGCAGGTCCATCGGTTTGGCCTTCTTCTTGTCTGGTCGTGGGTGGCCGCACGGGCGGCCGCAAAGGGTCGGGAAACGGTCAGGCTGCCGCCAGCCGGCGCAGCGCGGCGTCCAGCGCCAGCAGGTAGCTGTCGCCGCCGAAGCCGCAGACCACGCCGACGGCGAGGTCGGACAGGTAGGAGTGGTGCCGGAACGGCTCGCGGGCGAACACGTTGGACAGGTGCACCTCGACGAACGGGATCGCCACCCCCGCCAGCGCGTCGCGCAGCGCGATGCTGGTGTGGGTGAAGGCGCCGGCATTGCACAGGATCAGCGCCACCTGCTCGTCGCGGGCCTGGTGCACGCGGCCCACCAGCTCGTGCTCGGCGTTGGACTGGAACCAGAGAAGCTCGTGGCCGGCAGCCTGCGCGCGCTCGGCCAGCCGCGCGTTGAGGTCGGCCAGCGTCTCGCGGCCGTAGATGCCCGGCTCGCGCACGCCCAGCAGGTTGAGGTTGGGTCCGTGCAGGACCAGGATCTTGGCCACACCATGACCTCATCGGCAAAAACGCGCGCAGTGTGCGCGCGCCGGGCGATATTGTCCAGTTCGATGCAGTTCGGCGATGTTTGAAGGAGAAATGGGTGCTGGAACGTGCGCTGACGTATGTCGCGCGGGTCGCGTCAGCGCGTGGCCTGCGCGGGCGTCAGCCAGGCCTGCAGCAGCGTGCGGTCCAGCGGGCCGCGATGGGTCGCCCGCACGCGGCCGTCGGCGTCCAGCAGCACGCTGTAGGGCAGCACTTCCGCCCGGTCGCCGAAGCGCAGCGAGGTGCTGGGCGGGTCGAGCCGGCCGAGCAGGATCGGGTAGCCCGCCGGATGCGCGGCAAGGAAGGCGCGCACCCGCGCCGGGTCGTCCATGGCGATGCCGATGATGCGCGCGCCACCGGGGCCTGCCGCCGCCTGGGCCTGCGCCAGCGCCGGCATCTCGTCCAGGCAGGGGCCGCACCAGGTGGCCCAGAAGTTCAGCAGCACGCGCCGGCCGCGGTAGTCGGACAGGCGATGCTCACGCCCGGCGGGATCGGGCAGGACGAGATCCGGCGCGGGATCGCCGACGCCCGCCACGTGGACCCCCGGTGGCACGTGCGCCAGCCGGCTGCGGTGCTGCAGCCAGCCACCCAGCACGGCGGCCAGCAGCGCCAGCGCGAGGATCAGCAGGGTGGGGCGGCTCAGCATGGGACCCCGCCGCACATACCCCTCCCCCTGCGCGCAGGGGGAGGTTGGGAGGGGGTAGGCGGGCTGGCCGCGAGGTTGGGTGACCCCTCCCCGGCCCTCCCCTGCAGGCAGGGGAGGGAGTCATCAAGCAGGGCGGGCGGCACGGCGCACGCCTGGCTCCCCCCCCTGCGCGCAGGGGGAGGCTGGGAGGGGGTAGGTGGGCTGGCTGCGAGGTTGGGCGACCCCTCCCCGGCCCTCCCCTGCAAGCCGGGGAGGGGGTCGGTGGGCAGGGCGTTCACGGCGTTTCGCCCAGGGCCCGCTCCAGCAGCCCCGAGGTCAGCACGGTCGGCAATGGCCGTCCTTCGCCGCCGCCCTTGGGGAACACCACGTACAGCGGTACGCCGGGCGAGTGGTAGCGCTGCAGGAAGGCGGTGATGGCCGGGTCCTCGTTGGTCCAGTCGCCTTTCATGTAGACCGTGCCGGTGCGCCGCAGCAGGTCGCGGAATGCGGCGGTATCCAGCACCGCGTGTTCGTTGGCCTTGCAGGTGATGCACCAGTCGGCGGTCATGTCCACGAACACCGGCGTGCCGGCCGCGCGCAGCTCGGCCAGCTTCCGCGCGCTGTAGGGCACCACGCCGGCCTCGGCCTGCACGCCCATCGCCGGCGGCGCCAGGCGGGACACGCCGTACAGCGACAGCAGCACCAGCAGGGCCGGCAGCAGCGCCAGCGCGCGGACCGCGCCGCGCCCGCGGCTGCGCTCGGACCACCACAGCGCCAGCGCCAGCAGCACCATCGCCACCAGCAGCAGGCCCACCGCGTCGGCGCCGCGCTGGTTCGCCAGCACCCAGGCCAACCATGCCGCGGTGAGGTACATCGGGAACGCCAGCACCTGCTTCAGCGTCTCCATCCAGCGCCCGGGCTTCGGCAGCCGGCGCGCCAGCGCGGGCACGAAGCCGACCAGCAGGAACGGCAACGCCAGCCCCGCGCCCAGCGCCAGGAACACCAGCAGGGCGTGCAGCGGCGGCGCGGCGAAGGCGTAGGCCAGCGCGCCGCCCATGAACGGCGCGGTGCACGGGCTGGCCACCACCACCGCCAGCACGCCGGTGAAGAAGTCGCCGGCCATGCCGGCGCGGCTCGCCAGCGTGCCGCCGACGTTGCCCAGCGCGGCGCCGAACTGCGTCACGCCGGACATCGACAGCCCCAGCGCGAAGATCACGCAGGCCAGCGCGCCGACCAGCAGCGGCTGCTGCAGTTGCGCGCCCCAGCCCAGCGCGTGGCCTCCCGTGCGCAATGCCACGATGGCCAGGCCGACCGCGGCGAACGTGCACAGCACGCCGGCGGTGTAGGCCAGCGCATGGCGGCGCCGGCGCGCCGGGTCCTCGCCGCTTTCCAGCAGGCTCACCGCCTTGATCGACAGCACCGGCAGCACGCACGGCATCAGGTTCAGCACCAGGCCGCCGGCCAGCGCCAGCAGCAGCGCGGCGAGCAGGCTGGTGCGCAGCGGGGCCGGCGTTTCCGTTTCCGCCGCGGCGGCCGATGCCGCGGCGTGGGCGGAAGGCGCGGCCACGCCGCGGGCGAGGGCGCCGCCGGCGAGGTCGACCGTGACGTCGCGGGTCATCAGCGGATAGCACACGCCGCCGTCCTGGCAGCCGAGGAAGCTGGCTTCCAGGGTGAGCTGGCGGCGACCGCCGAGGTCGCCCTCCACCGGCACCGGCAGTTCCAGCTGGCCGAAATACACGGTGACGTCGCCGTACTCGGCGTCCTTGTGCACCACGCCGCCGGCCGGCCAGGCCGGCTCGCCCAGGCGCAGGCCGTTGGCGTCCTTCAGCCGCAGCGCGATGTGGTCGCGGTAGACGTAGTAGTCCTTCGGCATCGTCCACTGCAACAGCAGGTGGTGCGGGTCCTGCGCCAGCGCGGCGAAGCGGAAGGCCTGTCCGGGCGGCAGCGCGCGACCCTCGATCGCGCCGGCGGGCGCGTTGCCCAGCTTGCCCAGCGCGGCGCCGAGCGGGTTGTCGCCGGCGGGCGACGTGGGCGTCGTGTCGGTCGGCGGCGTGCTGACGGCTGCGGCCGGCAGCGGCAGGTCCAGGTGCTCGGTATGCGGCGGGTAGCAGATCTTCGGCTCCACCTCGTGGCAGCCCTGGTACTGCACGTCCACGCGCAGGCGCGTGGTGCCGGGCGCCACGGTGTATGGGATCGCCGCATCGACCGCGTGGTGGTAGGTCTCCACCGGGCCCAGGTAGGGATCGACGTGCTTTTCGCCCGGCGGCAGTCGCGCCTCGCCCAGCGTCACGCCGGGGCCGGCGGTGAACTTCATGCGGCCGCGGTAGAGGTAGTAGTCCGGCGCGATGGTCCAGTGCAGCTTCAGCGTGCCCGGCGCGCCGGCGTCGGCGCGGAGCTGGTAGGCCTCGGTGACCGGCAGGATGCCGCCGTCCTGGGCGAGCGCCGCGGGCACGGCCGGCAACAGGGCGGACAGGACCAGCAGGCAGGCGGCCAGGTGGCGGGGCAGGGGGAAACGCATGGCGGCTCCAGCATCGGTCGGGTCGCGCGCGGGCGACGGAGGCATTATGGCCCAGCTTCCACGGATGGCCCGGGGCTGCGGCAGCATGCCGGGGCGATGGCGGCGGGTCCGGCATGCCTCCGTTTGCCGGCGGGAGGGGCGGTGCGGGGGTATTCGCCGTACCCGGCCGTCTCGTTACATCCGTTCCGGAGACCGCTTCAGCCCCCGGATTGGCCGCGCACCCAGTCCAGATAGCCCGCATGGCCGCGTTCCACCGGCACCGCGACCAGTTCGGGCAGCGCGTAGGGGTGCAGTTCCAGCAGGCGGGCCTTCAGGGCCTCGAAACGGGTCGCAGTGGTCTTGACCAGCAGCAGTTCCTCGTGGTCCGTGGTCACCTCGCCCCGCCAGCGGTAGGTGGACGCCACGCCCGGCAGCCGGTTGACGCAGGCCGCGAGCCGCTCGCCGACCAGGGCCGTGGCGATGGCCTGCGCGCTGGCCGCGTCGGGGCAGGTGCAGTAGCAGAGCAGGACGACGTCGTCGGGCATGGGCGGCAGGGCGCGGATCGGGTCGCCGAGGTTAGCGCGGCGGCCCTTGAAATGCTCCACGGGCGCTCCATGTCGGCCTCACGCCACGGATCGCGCGCCCCCTCTTGCAGGGGCTTCCTGCGTCATTACAATTGGCACTCACCCATGGGGAGTGCTAACAGCACGATCCGGGCCCACCTTTTCCTCAACCCAACTCATAGCTGGAGTCGTCATGAGCAAACTGCGTCCGCTGCACGATCGCGTCATCGTCAAGCGCCTGGAAGAGGAGCGCGTCTCCGCCGGCGGCATCGTCATCCCCGACAGCGCCACCGAGAAGCCGACCCGCGGCAAGGTCATCGCCGCCGGCACCGGCCGCATCCTGGAGGACGGCAACGTCCGCCCGATGAGCCTGAAGGAAGGCGACGTGGTGCTGTTCGGCAAGTACGCCGGCCAGGAAATCAAGATCGACGGCGAAGAGCTGGTCTTCCTGAAGGAAGACGACATCGTGGCGGTGATCGAGGGCTGATCTGCCTGGGGAGCAGGTGGCCTGATCGCGTTGAAGAGCGCGCGTCGGTCGCCCTTGGCTCCCTCTGGCGAAGCTTTCGGAATGTTCCCCTTTACCTAATTTCAAAATTTTTCAAGGAAAAATTTTATGGCAGCCAAAGAAGTCCGCTTCGGCGAAGACGCCCGCTCGCGCATCCTCAAGGGCGTGAACACCCTGGCCAACGCGGTCAAGGTCACGCTGGGCCCGAAGGGCCGCAACGTCGTGCTCGAGAAGAGCTTCGGCGCCCCCACGGTCACCAAGGACGGCGTGTCCGTCGCCAAGGAGATCGAGCTGGCCGACAAGTACGAGAACATGGGCGCGCAGATCGTCAAGGAAGCCGCCTCCAAGACCTCCGACAACGCCGGTGACGGCACCACCACCGCCACCGTGCTGGCGCAGGCGTTCATCCGCGAGGGCATGAAGGCCGTCGCCGCGGGCATCAACCCGATGGACCTGAAGCGCGGCATCGACAAGGCCGTGGCCGCCGCCGTGGGCGAGCTTAAGAACCTCAGCAAGCCCACCGCCGACGACAAGGCGATCGCCCAGGTCGGCACCATCTCCGCGAACAGCGACGCCGCCATCGGCGACATCATCGCCACCGCGATGAAGAAGGTCGGCAAGGAAGGCGTGATCACCGTCGAGGAAGGCTCGGGCCTGGAGAACGAGCTGGACGTGGTCGAGGGCATGCAGTTCGACCGCGGCTACCTGTCGCCGTACTTCATCAACAACCAGCAGAGCCAGCAGGTCGAGCTGGAAGACCCGTTCATCCTGCTGCACGACAAGAAGGTCTCCAACGTCCGCGAGCTGCTGCCGATCCTCGAGGGCGTGGCCAAGGCCGGCAAGCCGCTGCTGATCGTCGCCGAGGAAGTGGAAGGCGAGGCGCTGGCCACCCTGGTGGTCAACACCATCCGCGGCATCGTCAAGGTCGCCGCCGTGAAGGCGCCGGGCTTCGGCGACCGCCGCAAGGCGATGCTGGAAGACATGGCCATCCTGACCAACGGCCAGGTGATCTCCGAGGAAGTGGGCCTGCAGCTGGAGAAGGCCACCATCCAGGACCTGGGCCGCGCCAAGAAGGTCGTGGTCACCAAGGAGAACACCACCATCATCGACGGCGCCGGCGAGGCCGAGAAGATCCAGTCGCGCATCAGCCAGATCAAGGCGCAGATCGAGGAGACCTCCTCCGACTACGACCGCGAGAAGCTGCAGGAGCGCGTGGCCAAGCTGGCCGGCGGCGTGGCCGTCATCAAGGTCGGTGCCGCCACCGAGGTCGAGATGAAGGAGAAGAAGGCCCGCGTCGAAGACGCCCTGCACGCCACCCGTGCGGCGGTCGAGGAAGGCGTGGTGCCGGGCGGCGGCGTCGCCCTGATCCGTTCGCTGAAGGCCATCGAGAGCCTGAAGGGCGACAACGAGGACCAGAACCTCGGCATCGCCATCACCCGCCGCGCGCTGGAAGCGCCGCTGCGCGAGATCGTGAACAACGCCGGCGGCGAGGCCTCGGTGATCGTCAACCAGGTCAAGGAAGGCAAGGGCAACTACGGCTACAACGCCGCCACCGGCGAGTTCGGCGACATGATCGAGTTCGGCATCCTGGACCCGACCAAGGTCACCCGCTCGGCGCTGCAGTACGCCTCCTCGGTCGCCGGCCTGGCGATCACCACCGAGGCGATGGTGGCCGAGCTGCCGAAGAAGGAAGAGCACAACCACGGCGGCGCCCCCGGTGGCATGGGCGGCATGGGCGGCATGGACTTCTGATGCCCCCATCCGTGCCATCGTCCCCGATGGCGTGAATCAAGAAGCAGCCATCCATGGCTGCACTGCTTGCCAAGAGCAGCGCAACACGGGAAACCCCGCTTCGGCGGGGTTTTTCCTTTGTGGGCGTCGCAAAAAAGCGAACCCCCGGGAATGGCTTCCCGGGGGTTCGGACGGTGCCTGCGGCGGGCTCAGTGGCCGTGGGTTTCCGCGCCGGCCCGGCCACCGGCGCTGGCGGAACCGCTGGCGTTGATGCCCTTCACCGCGTCGCCGACCGCGCCGGCGGTGTGCCCGCCGGATTGCAGTACGTCGTGGGTGGTGTCGCGTACTTCGCCGCCCACGCCGCGGCCGGCTTCGCCGGCCTTGCCGGCGGCGGCGGAGGTGTCGAGGCCGGTGTTCGCATGGGCGTCGACGCTGGCGCCGCCGTTCATGCCGCCGGCGCCGGCGTGGGTCGAGGCGCCGAGGTCGGCACCGGACTGGGCGTGGCCGTTCGATTGCACGGCGCCCTTGGCCTTGTGCGCGGCGTGACGCGCATGGCGGGCGGTGTGGCGCAGCGTCCGGTCCGCCTGCATGCCGGCATGGTCGGCGGCCTGCACGGCGCCGTGGGTCAGGCCGCCGGCCTGCACGCCGGCGCCGATCCGACCGGCGCCGCCCACGGCGACCTGGGCGAAGGCGGGGATGGACAGCGCGCAGGTGGCGGCAAGGATGGTGGCAATCAGGGTCTTGCGCATGGGAGTGGCCTCCTCGGTGTCGGGCCGCAGGCGGATGTGCCGCGGTTGCCACCACGCTAGGCACGCGGTTCTGGCCGGCGCCTGAACCTGCCGACGCGGCGTTCGGCCGGCGGACAGCTCGCTGAATGGCAGCTGCCGCGGCGAACGCTCGGAGCCTGTTCAAAATCTCCCCGTGGCTCGCGTTGCCTTGCCCTGGCCGCCAGGTGGGAGTGCGTGGCGCAGCGCCTGCCTGGCTGGCAGAGCCTGCCCCTGCGAAGGCAGGGGGCAAGCCGCGCGCTGCCGCCTGGCGGCCAGGGCAAGGCAACCCTTCGGGCCGGGTCTGTTTGCCCGCATCCCTGCGTCATCGCTCAGTCGTGGACGGACGTCCACTCCTTCGCTCTTCCTTGGTCTGCGCGCAAACAGCTCCCGGCGCGGGCCACGGGGAGATTTTGAACAGGCTCTCAGTGCGTGGCCCCCGTGGCGGCGGCCGGCGCCGCGGCGGGCTGGCCGGCGTAGCGCGAGGTGTCGGCCGGTGCGGCGACGGGCAGCAGCCTGGCCAGCTTGCCCTTCATGCGCAGCAGGGCGACGCTGGCCATGTCGGTGTCGAGCCGCTGCAGCTCCGGCGTCTCGTCGGGCTGCGGCGCGCCGGGCGCGCGGGTGAGCGCGGCCAGTTGCGGCGCCAGCAGCTGGGTCAGCGCGAAGTAGGCGTCGTCGTGGATGCCGGCGGCGTCGAGCAGGCGGCCGGGCAGCATCCACGAGGCGATGTCCTCGTGGACGGCGGCGCCGGGATGGGCGGGATCGACCAGCAGCCAGGTGCCCGGTTCGGCCAGCATGTCGCCGCCGTCGACGAAGCCCAGCGTGCGGTAGACGTCGGTGAGCGCGGGCAGGTGGTCGCCGTAGAACAGCAGCAGGGTGGGGCGCTGGCGCCTGGCGAGCAGGGCGGCCAGGCGGCCCAGTTCCTGGTCGGCGTGCTGCATGTGGTACAGGTAGTTCTGCAGCTCCAGCTTGTCCTTGCCCTCGATGCCGGCCGGCACCGGGATGGCGTCGCGCGCGGCGGTGTCCTTCGGCTCGACGTCGTAGGGGCCGTGCGCCTCGATGCTGATCGCGAACACGAACTGCGGCGGGCCGCTGTCCTTGAGCTGGCGCATGATCTCGTCGGTCATCGCGCTGTCGGCCATGTACTTGCCGTCGTTGGGCGCGTCCGGCGGGAAGCCGGCGCGCGACACGAAGCGGTCGAAGCCCAGTGCCTTGAACGCGGTGGTGCGGTTCCAGAACGCCGGGTCGTTGCCGTGCACCGCCACCGTGGTGTAGCCGTGCGCGTGCAGGGTGCGCACCAGGCCGGGCACGGTCTTGCGGTTGAGCTGCAGGTAGGGGAACTGCATGTCCTCGAAGTAGCGCAGCGACAGCCCGGTGAGCACCTCGAACTCGGTGCGGATGGTGCCGCCGCCGAAGGTGGGCACGTGCAGCGCGCCGGCGACGCCGTGCCGCGCCAGCCGGTCCAGGTTGGGCGTGAGGTCGCAGTGCTCGTAGCCGTGCATGATCGACGGGTCGAAGAAGGACTCGCTCTGCACCACCACGATGTCGGGCAGTGCGCCGGTTCCCGGCTGGCGCATGCGCTGGCGCAGCGCCGGCCCGGTCCGGTCCAGCAACTGGCCCACCGCGGCGGGGTCCGCCTTGCGCTTGGCGTGGCCGTACTGGATGTGGAACATCAGCAGCGAACTGACCAGCCCCGAATGGGTGGTGGTGGCGCTGGCCGACCACGGCTCCAGCCACAGCTGGCGGCCGTTGTAGAGCCCCGCCCAGGCCTGGCTGCCGGCAAGCAGGGTGCCCAGCGCCACCGCCAGTACCACTCCGCCGGCCAGCCGCCGCGCGCGCGGGCGGCGCTCGAACAGCGGCCGCTCGAAGCGCCACAGCGCGATGATCGCCGCCGCCCCCGCCAGCAGCGCCAGGTACGGCCACGGGCTGTGCGGCAGGTAGCCGGCCAGCAGGTGCGCGCCGCCCTTGCGCAGCTGGCCGACCATGCGGAAGTCGGCCGGCATCAGCGGCGTGCCGAGGTTGGCCACCTTCAGCATGTTGACGCCGTACAGCACCGCCTGCAGCAGGTAGGCCAGGCCGAACGACCACAGCAGCCGCCGGCTCAGCAGCAGCAGCAGGCCGCCGAACAGCAGGCCGGGCAGCGCGTTGGCCAGCGGGAACTTCGGCTGCAGCAGCAGGCGCAGCGGCGCCACGCCGGGATTGCCGTCGAGCAGCCCGGTCAGCAGCACGTAGACGAGCACCGCGGCCAGCAGCAGGGCCAGGCGCATGGGGAGGGATCGGGGGATGGCGGGGCGGGGCGTCATGTCGGTCCGTAAGCCGGTGCGGCCGGGCGGAGGACTGTAACGCGGAGGACATGAACCGGTTGTCAGGCGACCGGCGCGCGTTGTTCGGGGTTCAGACCATCGTCGCGCCGGCCGCGCGTGACGGCCAAAAAAGACGGGCCGGCGTGATCGCCGGCCCGAAGCGCCCGTCGCCGGGTGCCGCCGAAGAGGGCTCGTCGGATCAGGCGCTCACCGCATCCTCGGCCTTCAGCAGGCGCAGGTAGGGCTTGAGCGTCTTCCAGCCCTGCGGGTACTGCCTGCGGGCTTCGTCGTCCGAGACCGACGGGGCGATGATCACGTCGTCGCCCGGCTGCCAGTCCACCGGGGTGGTGAGCTTGCGGCCGTCGGTGAGCTGCAGCGAGTCGAGCACGCGCAGTACTTCGTCCACGTTGCGGCCGGCGCTGGGCGGGTAGGTGAGGGTGAGGCGCACCTTCTTCTGTGGGTCGATGATGAACACCGATCGCACCGTCACCTTGGGGTCGGCCTTGGGATGGAACATGCCGTACAGCTTGGCCACCTCCAGGTCGGGGTCGGCCAGCAGCGGGTAGTTGATCGCGGTGCCGCCGACGTCGGCGACGTCCTGCGCCCAGCCCTTGTGGTCCTCCACCGAATCCACCGACAGGCCCAGCAGCCGGGTGTTGCGCGCGTCGAACTCGCCCTTGCGGCGCGCGAACGCGCCCAGCTCGGTGGTGCACACCGGGGTGAAGTCCTTCGGGTGCGAGAAGAACACCAGCCAGTGGTCGCCGACATAGTCGTGCAGGCGGATCGGGCCTTCGGTGGAATCGAGGGTGAAGTCGGGGGCGGTATCGCCCAGTTGCAGGCTCATGCTGTGCTCCTTGGTGCAATCGGATGGGTCAGGCGGCGTCCGCCATCGCGGCGGACGGCGACGGAACGTGCGGCTGGCGACTACAGCTCTCCAGCAGTTCGCCGTACCAGTGCAGCGGCTCCGCCAGCGCGGCCACCTCGCCCACGATCAGCAGGGCGGGGGCGGCGATGGCGTGGTGGCGCGCCAGCCCGGGCAGCTCCGCCAGCGTGCCGGCGAGGGTGCGCTGCTGCGGCAGCGAGCCGTTCTCCACCAGCGCGAACGGGGTAGAAGCGGCGCGTCCGTGCGCCAGGAGCTTCCGTGACACGGTGTCGAGGCTGCCCACGCCCATGTAGAACGCCAGCGTCTGCCGCTCGCGGGCCAGCGCGGGCCAGTCCAGCGTGTCCAGCGAATCGCGGCAGTGCGCGGTGACCAGGCGCACCGACTGCGCGTGCGCGCGGTGGGTCAGCGGCACGCCGGCATAGGCGGCGCAGGCCACGGCCGCGGTGATGCCGGGCACGACCTCGAAGGGGATGCCGTGGTGGTGCAGGAACTCCAGTTCCTCGCCGCCGCGGCCGAACACGAACGGGTCGCCGCCTTTCAGCCGCACCACGCGGCGCCCGGCGCGCGCGTGCTGCAGCAGCAGTGCGTGGATCGTGTCCTGCGCGACGTGCGCGCCGCCGCCGCGCTTGCCCACGGCGATGCGCTCGGCGTCGCGGCGCGCCAGGTCGAGCACCGCCGGCGGCACCAGCGCATCGTGCAGGATCACGTCGGCCTCGTTCAGCGCGCGCAGGGCGCGCAGCGTGAGCAGGCCCGGGTCGCCGGGGCCGGCGCCGACCAGCACCACCGAGCTGCGCGCGGCCGGCAGGCCGGGCGCGTCCAGCGACAGCTGCAGCACGTGTTCGGCCAGCGCGGGTTGCGCGGCGCGCAGCAGGCGGCGCACCGGGCCGTCGTGCAGCCAGTCGTAGAAGCGGCGCCGCTGCGCCAGGTCCGCGTGGCGCTGGCGGATGCGCGGCCGGTAGCGCTGCGCCAGCGCCAGCAGCGGGGCCAGCGCGGGATCGAGCAGGCTTTCGAGGTTTTCGCGCAGGCGGCGCGCCAGTGCGGGAGCCGAGCCGCCGGTGGAGATCGCCAGCTGCAGCGGCGCGCGGTCGATCACCGCGGGCACCTGGAAGCTGGACAGCGCGGGGTCGTCCACCACGTTCACCAGCCGCCGGCGCGCGGTGGCCTCGGACGCGACGCGCGCGTTCAGCGCGCTGTCGCCGGTGGCGGCGATCACCAGCCAGGCGCCTTCCTGCCACGTGCGGCGGTAGCGCCCGGGCAGGTGCGCGATGCGGCCCTGCGCGGCCCAGTGCGCCAGCGTGGCGGTGAGCGCGGGCGCGCCTACGCGGACCCGGGCACCGGCGTCGAGCAGGGCCGCGGCCTTGCGCTCGGCGACCACGCCGCCGCCCACCACCAGCACGGGGCGGTCGGCGAGGTCGGCGAAGAGCGGATAGAGCGGCATGGATCCCGGCGGGTCGAAATGGACGTCCATCCAAGCTAGCGAAGGCGCCGCGGTGCCGGAAATGGCTGCTGTGACCGAGGTTATGCCGCGTTGGCATGATGGGTGATCGCCCTGGAATGGGCTGGCAAATGGATGGATAGACGTCCAAAAGCGACGTGTGTTAAGGTCGCGTGACATCGACCCGGCATGGTGCCGGCGCGTGGAGAGCCGTCATGCAGAACCTCAAGCCGATCCGCCCGCTTGGCCACATGCCTTGTCCGTCCCTCGTCGCCCGCGCCCGCCCGCCACGCCAGCCCCTGGAACGGACCTCATGACACTCACCCAGCTCCGCTACATCGTCGCCATCGCCGACGCCGGCCTCAACATCACGCTCGCGGCCGAGAACGTCTACGCCACCCAGTCCGGCATCAGCAAGCAGCTCAAGCAGTTGGAGGGCGAGCTGGGCTTCCAGGTCTTCACCCGCCGCGGCAAGAGCCTGGACAGCGTCACCCCCGCCGGCGCGCAGGTGCTCGAGCGCGCCCGCGTCATCCTCAACGAGGCACACAACATCCGCTCGCTGGCCGCCGACCTGCGCCAGGAATCGCGCGGCGAGCTGGCGCTGGCCACCACCCACACCCAGGCGCGCTTCGTGCTGCCCGAGCCGATCGCGCGGCTGAAGAAGCAGTACCCCGACCTCAGCGTGCACATCCGCCCGCAGGGCGAGAGCCGGGTGATCAGCCTGTTCGAGAGCGGCGAGGTGGACCTGGCCATCGTCAGCACCAGCGGCGCGCAGCCGCAGGGCGGCATCGCGGTGCCCCTGTACCGCTGGCGCCGGCGCGCGGTGGTGCCGCGCACGCATGCGCTGGCGAAGCTGAAGCGGCCGCTGCGGCTGGCCGACCTGGCCGAGCAGCCGCTGGTCAGCTACGAATCCTCGCTGCAGCCGGAATCCTCGCTGCGCCGCGCCTTCGCCAGGGCGGGGCTGGAGCCGCGCATCGCCTGCACCTCGGCCGACGCCGACCTGATCAAGACCTACGTGCTGGCAGGCCTGGGCGTGGGGATCCTGGCCGAGATGGCGCTGGCCGACGCCGACGCGCGCGAGCTGGCGGTGCTGGACATCGACAGCCTGCTGCCCGAGTGCACCAGCTGGCTGGTGCTGCGCCGCGACCGCGTGCTGCGCAGCTACGTGGCGCAGCTGGCGCGGCTGGTGGCGCCGCAGCTGGACGAGGCCGAGCTGCGCCGCGTGGTGGCCGGCCACGCCGAGCCGGCCTGGCCGGAGCCACCGCCGTGGCGCGAATCCGGCTGGCGCGGCAAGCGCGTCGCCGCCGTCCACGCGGCCTGAGGCGTGGTGTGTGGAAGTGTGTGACGGGCCTCGCCGGGCTTTGCGTGCCTCGACGATGGGCTTCACCGGATGGCCGCCCCTCGGCTGCCGAAAAGCGCTTCCGCTCTCGCCCGTCATTCCGGCGCAGGCCGGAATCCAGTGACGGCAGTGCACGGTTGTCGCGAAAACTATCGCTCCCGCTACTGGATGACCAGACCTTCGTCTGTTGAAAAGCGCCTCCGGCTGCGCCGGAATGATGGTGAGGGAGGCAAGGCGCCACGCGCAAGCTCGCAAAAGCTACCGACTCTCAATGCAGAAGCCGGCTCCCGGCCACTCCGGCCACCTCGATCGCATAAGCCCATCCCGGAAACACCCCCGACGGATCCGCCACCGCTCGCCGCCGCGCCTGGCCCAGGCCCGGCTCGCGCAGATCATGCACCCGCCCACCGAGGTAGACCGTGCCGGTATGGCGCAGCAGCTCGACCACCGCGGGATGGCGGCGGTCCATGCGGCCGTACCGCAGGCGCGCCTCGCGCAGGTGGTCGGGGTGGTAGATGTCGTCCAGGTCCAGCCGGGCCAGTGGCGTGCCGTGGCGGTCGCACAGCTGCACGTGGGCGCCCACGTCGAGCGTGGCGGCAAAGGCCTCGTCCACGTCCAGCGTGACCGGGAGCGGGCATGGCGTGCCGTCGGCCAGGTGCATCGTGGCGAGCACGCTGTCGTAGTCGGCGCGACCGAGGAAGCCGCGCAGCGGCGCCAGCCCGCCGTCCAGCAGCTGCCCGAGCAGGCGCTGCTGGCGCGGGCGCAGCATCCAGCGCGGGAGTCCGTCGTCGGAGGCGTCGTGGTCCATCGCGTTCAGACGTCCAGGTGGATGCCGCACTCGCGCTTCAGGCCGAAGAAGCGCGTGTCCTCCTCGTGCATGCCCGGCTCCCAGCGGCGCGTGGTATGGGTGTCGCCGATCGACACGTAGCCCTGGTCCCACAGCGGGTGGTAGGGCAATCCGTGGCGGGCGAGGTAATGGCCGACGTCGCGGTCGGTCCAGTCCACGATGGGGTGCACCTTCCAGCGGCCGTGGCGGTGCTCCAGCACCGGCGCGTCGGCGCGGCTGCGCGACTGCTGCCGGCGCAGCCCGGCGAACCAGGTGCCGGCGCCGAGCCGTTCCAGCGCCTGCCGCATCGGTTCCACCTTGGCCAGCCGGTTGTAGCGGTCGAGCCCGTCGCGGCCCTGCGCCCACAGCTCGCCGTGGCGCGCCTGCAGCCAGCCCGGCGACAGCGCGGGGCGCACCACGTGCAGGTTCAGCTTCAGCCGCTCGGTGAGCTGGTCGATGAAGCGGTAGGTCTCCGGGAACAGGTAGCCGGTGTCGACCACGATCACCGGGATGTCCGGTTGCTGCTGCGTGAGCAGGTGCAGCGACACCGCCGCCTGCGCCCCGAAGCTGGAGGACAGCACGTGCGCGCCGGGCAGGTGTTCCAGCGCCCAGCGCACACGTTCCTCGGCGCCCAGCGCGAACAGCCGGTCGTTGAGTTCGGCATGCGCGCGCCCGTCGTCGGGCGACTGCGCCGGGACAGCGAGGCTCATGCGAGGGTCTCCACCTCGATCGCGTGGCGCGGCGCGGGCAGTGCGCCGCTGCGCACCAGGAAGTCGCCGAAGCGCTCGTCGGGCGCGCGTTCGGCGGCGTAGCGGGCGAACAGCGCGTCCAGCTCGCGCAGGATCTCCGCTTCGTCGATGTTCTCGCGCAGCGCGCGGTTGAGCCGGCGGCCGGCGAAGTCGGCGCCCAGGCGCAGGTCGTAGCGGCCCACGGCCCGGCCCACCAGGGCGATCTCGCCGAGGTACGGCCGCGAGCAGCCGTTGGGGCAGCCGGACAGGCGCAGCAGGATCGGCTCATCGAGCAGGCCGTGGCGGTCGAGCAGCGCTTCCAGCTTCGGCAGCAACGCGGGCAGGTAGCGTTCGCTCTCGGCCATCGCCAGGCCGCAGGTGGGCAATGCCACGCAGGCGATGGCGTGGCGGCGGATGCCGCTCTGCTTCAGGTAGCCGTCCAGGGCGTGTTGCGCGACCAGCGCGTCGATGCGCGCGCGCTGGCCGGCGGGCACGTCGGCGACGATCACGTTCTGGTTGCAGGTCATGCGGAACTCGCCCTGGTGGACTTCCGCGATGGCACGCAGGCCGCTCAGCAGGGGACGCCCGGGCGTGTCGGCGAGGCGGCCGGATTCGACGTGCAGGGTGAGGTGCCAGCGCCCGTCGGTGCCCTCGGTCCAGCCGTAGCGGTCGCCGTTGTGCTCGAAGCGGTACGGGCGCGAGGGCTGCAGCGCGAAGCCGAGGCGGCGTTCCAGCTCGGCCTTGAACGCGGGCAGGCCGATGCGGTCGATGGTGTACTTCAGGCGCGCGTGCTGGCGCTCGCGGCGGTCGCCGAGGTCGCGCTGGGCCTCGATCACCGCCTCGGCGGTGCGCAGCAGTTGTTCCGGCGGCACGAAGCCGATCACGCTGGCCAGCCGCGGGTAGGTGCTGGGATCGCCGTGGGTGGCGCCCATGCCGCCGCCCACGGCGACGTTGAAGCCGCGCAGCTCGCCGTCCTCGACGATGGCGATCAGGCCCAGGTCCTGCGCGAACACGTCGATGTCGTTGAGCGGCGGCACCGCCACGCCGATCTTGAACTTGCGCGGCAGGTAGGTGGGACCGTACAGCGGCTCCTGCTCGGGTTCGCCTCCGGCGACGAGCCGTTCGTCCAGCCAGATCTCGTGGTAGGCGCGGGTCTTCGGCTTCAGGTGTTCGGACAGCGTCGCCGCCCAGTCGTACGCCTGCCGGTGCGCGGCCGACAGCCGCGGGTTGGTGCTGGCCACCACGTTGCGGTTGACGTCGCCGCAGGCGGCGACGGTGCTGACCAGGGCGGCGTTCATCGCGGCGATCGCGCGCTTCAGGTCGCGCTTGAGGATGCCGTGCAGCTGGAAGGTCTGCCGCGTGGTGATGCGCAGCGTGCCGCTGGCCCATTCGCGTGCGATGCGGTCGAACGCCAGCCATTGCGCGGGGCTCAGCACGCCGCCGGCGAGGCGGGCGCGCACCATGAACTGGTAGGCCGGCTCCAGTTTCTGCCGGCGGCGCTCCTCGCGCAGGTCGCGGTCGTCCTGCTGGTAGCTGCCGTGGAACTTCAGCAGCTTGTTGTCGTCCTCGTCGATCGCGCCGGTGACGGGGTCGGCCAGGCCGGCGGCGATCGTGCCGCGCAGCAGGCGGCTGTTCGCCTTGATTTCTTCCAGGTGGGAAACGGCGCCGTCGCTCATCTCGTCCTCAATACACGTCGCGGGCGTAGCGGCCCTGCTGGATCAGCTGGCCGAGCCAGTCCTCGGCATCCGCGGCGGAACGGCCGCCGTGCTCGGCGACGATCTCCACCAGGGCGCGGTGCACGTCCTTCGCCATGCGCCCGGCGTCGCCGCACACGTAGAGGTGGGCGCCGCCGTCCAGCCACGCGTACAGCTCGCGGCCCTGTTCGCGCAGGCGCTGCTGCACGTAGACCTTGTGTTCCTGGTCGCGCGAGAAGGCGAGGTCGAGGCGGTGCAGCTGGCCGCGCTTCAGCGCCTGCTGCCACTCCACCTGGTACAGGAAGTCGCTGTGGAAATGCGGGTTGCCGAACAGCAGCCAGTTGCGCCCGGCCGCGCCGCTCTCGGCGCGTTCCTGCACGAAGGCGCGGAACGGCGCCACGCCGGTGCCGGGGCCGATCATCACGATGTCGCGGCCGCCGTCGGCGGGCAGGCGGAAGCGTTCGTTGGCCTCCACGAATACCGGCACCGCCTCGCCTTCCGCGCGTCCGGCGAGATAGCGGCTGGCGGCGCCCCAGCGGCGCTCGCCGGCGTGCTCGTAGTCGACGTGCGCCACGGTGAGGTGCACTTCCTCGCCCACCACGCTCTGGCTGGAGGCGATGGAGTACAGCCGCGGCGCCAGCGGGCGCAGCGCGGCGACCAGGGCGCCGGCGTCCCACGCGGCGGGGTGGCGGCGCAGCAGGTCGACCAGTTGCAGCTCGTCGAACAGCCGGCCCAGCGCGTCGCGCGCCGCGGGCTGCAGCAGGGCCTGCAGCTCCGCGCTGCCGGCGCGCTCGGCGTGCGCGGCCAGGAAGGGGCGGGCGAACCGGGTCAGCTCGCGCCGTTCGGCCAGCCAGCGGCGCAGCGGCAGTTCCTCACCGGCGTGGCGCACCGGCGCGTCACCGTCCAGCTTCAGCGTCGCCAGCACCGCCTCGACCAGCGCCGGCGACTGCACCGGCCACACGCCCAGCGCGTCGCCGGGCGCATAGTGCAGGCCGGAACCTTCCAGCGACAGCTCGATGTGGCGCACGTCGCGGTCGCTGCCGCGGCTGGTGATGCGCTGGTTGAGCAGCACCGGCGCGGCGAACGGCTGCTCGCGGGTCCATGCGGCGGCGGCGCGCGTGGGGCGCAGCGGCGTCACCGTGGCCAGCGGCGGCTGCGCCTTCAGCTGTTCGCGGGCCAGGCGCAGTGCCTGGTCCAGCCACGGCGTGGCCACGGTCTCCACGTCCACGTCGGCCTCGCCGCGGGCGAACAGGCGCTGCGCGCCCAGCGCGGCGAGGCGCTCGTCGAGCTGGCGGCCGGTCACGCAGAACTGCGGGTAGCTGGAATCGCCCAGCCCCAGCACGGCGTAGCGCAGCTGGTCCAGCTTCGGCGCGCGGGCGCCGGCGAGGAATTCCACCAGCGCGCGGGCGTCGTCCGGCGGCTCGCCATCGCCCTGGGTGCTGATGACCACGTACAGCAGGCGTTCGTTCTTCAGCTCGCGCGTGGCGTAGCCGTCGGCGCGCAGCACGCGCACCGCCAGCCCGGCGGCCTCGGCGCGCTTGCCCAGGTCCTCGGCGACGCGCCTGGCGTTGCCGGTCTGGCTGCCGTACAGCACGGTGAGGCGCTGCTGGACGTCGGCGGATTTCAGCGGCGCGTGCTCGCCGCCCGTGGCGCGGCCGGCGGGGCGCTGCGCGGCCAGGCCGGCGAGGTAACCCGAGAGCCACTGCAGCGCCGGCGCCTCCAGGCCCTCGACCAGGCGGGCGGCGAGTTGCTGCTTGTCCTCGGGGAGCAGGGATGGCGTGGCGGCGTTCATGGCGTCCAGGCTGTGGACGTATAGACGTCCAAGGATGGATTCCATCGTAGGCCCGCACCGCAGGGCCGGGAAATGAGGGGCCTGCATAACCGCATGCCGTTCCATCCTTTCTTTCGCCGGGAATATCTCCGACACGATGGGCTCGAAGCCGTGTCCCCGCGCGCTTCGTCTTCGCTTCATCCATCGACGGGCGCCGCCGCGCGCGGCGCCAGGAGGGCGTATGCGATCCGTACGTGCGCTTCCGGTGTTCCTGCTCGGCCTGGCTTCTGCGGCGGCGGCCGGTCCATCCGATCCGTCGCTGTCCGGCGACTGGCCCACCCACGCGCGGCTCGACGACGGCACCGACTTCGGCGCGAGCGCGCTCTGGCAGTACGACCTCGACCGCTTCTCGAACGACGGCGGCCGTCTCGCGGACGCGCGGACCAACCGTCGCAAGTACCTCGGCCTCTACGTGAAGAAGAAGGGCGTGTACGACGCCAAGGCCGAGTTCGACTTCCAGTCGAGGAAGTGGCAGGACGCCTACCTGCGGCTGCAGTCGGAGGCGCTGTTCGGCGGCGACGCGGGCGCGCTCCGCATCGGCCAGGGCAAGACGCCGGTGGGCTTCGAGGGCAACACCGGCTCCAACGCCACCACCTTCATCGAGCTGGCGCTGCCCTCGCAGGCGGTGTACGAGAACCGCCGCATCGGCGTGGACTGGTCGTTGCAGCGGCCGTCGTGGCTGGTCAGTCTCGGCTACTACGGCGGCGACCTGCAGGGCGACAACGACGGCCGCACGCTGGCGGCGCGCGTGGCCTGGGTGCCGGTCCACCGGGAGGGCAAGGTGTTGCACCTGGGCCTCGCCGCGTCGCGCGAGCGGCCGCAGGCCAGCGTCGACGGGCGGGGCGTGGCAAGCCCGCCCGCCGCGCGCCTGCGCTCCACGCCCGAGGCCGGGCTGGCGCCGGTGCTGCTCGACACCGGCACGCTGGCCGGCGTCGAACGCCTCGATCGCACCGGCCTGGAAGGATTGTGGATCGAGGGACCCTGGTCGGTGCAAGGCGAATACCTGCACGCGCGGACCGTGTTCCGGCGCGGCGACCGCCCGGACTTCGACGGCCGCGGCTGGTACGTGTCCGTCAGCTGGGTGCCCACCGGCGAATCGCGGCCCTACCAGGGCGGCAACGTCGGCAACATCGTGCCTTCGCGGCCGTGGGGCGCGGTGGAGCTGGCCGTGCGCTACAGCGAGCTGGACCTCGACGACGCCCCGGTGGCCGGCGGCCGCGGGCACGACTGGACGCTGGGCGTCAACGGGTACCTCGGCCGGCACCTGCGCCTCCAGGCCAACTACATCCGCGCCTTCAGCGACCGGCGCGGGCGGGTGCTGAACCCGCACATCATCGAGTTGCGCGCCGTGGTCGCCTTCTGATCGATGCGGCCGCGATGCCGGGAGGCGTCGCGGCCGTCTTTCCGCTAGACCGCGACGACGGCTTCGTCGGCCTGCCATACCCAGCGGTCGCCGCCGCTGCCGGCGGGGAAGACCACCGCGCGGCGCGGCGCCACGCGCAGGCCCAGGCCGGGGCGCAGGCCCAGGCGCGCCAGGTCTTCGCTGGCGACGTCGGCCTCGAGCGTCTGCGCCAGCGCCTGCACGTCCAGTTCCAGGTGCGCCACGCTGCCGGCGAGGTACACGTGGCGCACCTGCGCCTGCCATCCCGGCCGGTCGCCGGCGACGCCGAGCGCCAGGTGCTCGGGACGCACGTAGGCCGTGGCCCGCGCCTGCCCGCCGCGCCAGGGATCGCGGCCGGGCGTCCAGCCGGCCGCGCCCAGCATGCCGTCCTCGCGCGCCAGCGGGATGCGGTTGACCTTGCCGATGAACTCGCAGACGAACGGCGTGGCAGGGTCCTGGTAGACCGTCCCGGGTGCGCCGATCTGCTCGATGCGGCCGCGGTTCATCACCGCGACGCGGTCGGCCAGCTCCAGCGCCTCCTCCTGGTCGTGGGTGACGAACACCGTGGTCAGGCCGAGGTCCTCGTGCAGCTCGCGCAGCCAGCGGCGCAGGGCCACGCGCACCTGCGCGTCGAGCGCGCCAAAGGGCTCGTCGAGCAGCAGCAGGCCCGGCTCCACCGCCAGCGCGCGGGCCAGCGCCACGCGCTGGCGCTGGCCGCCGGAGAGCTGCGCGGGATAGCGCCTGCCCAGGCCTTCCAGCTGCACGCGCTGCAGCAGCGCCTCCACCCGCGCGGCGATCTCGGCGCGCTTCGGCCGCGCGCGCCACGGCCGCACGCGCAGGCCGAAGGCGACGTTCTCCGCCACGGTGAGGTGGCGGAACAGCGCGTAGTGCTGGAACACCAGGCCCACCTTGCGCGAGCGCGCGGGCGTGGCCAGGAAGTCGCGGCCGTCCAGCCGCACGCTGCCGGCGTCGGGGTGGTCGAGGCCGGCGAGGATGCGCAGCAGCGTGGTCTTGCCCGAGCCGGAAGGGCCGAGCAGGGCGAGGAATTCGCCCGGCGCGATGTCCAGGCTGACGTCGTCCAGCGCGGCGAAGTCGGCGAAGCGGCGGCTGAGGCGGGAGAGTTCGAGCGTCATGCGTGGTCGCCTCAATGGCCGCCCGGCGCATGCGCCGCCAGTTCGTCGCCGTAGCGCCATTCCAGCGCGGTCTTGGCGGCCAGCGTGACCAGCGCCAGCAGCGCCAGCAGCGAGGCGACCGCGAAGGCGCCGACGTAGTCGTATTCGTTGTAGCGCATCTCGATTTCCAGCGGCAGGGTGGTGGTGAGGCCGCGGATGTGCCCGGACACCACCGACACCGCGCCGAACTCGCCCATCGCGCGGGCGTTGCAGAGCAGCACGCCGTACAGCAGCGCCCAGCGGATCTTCGGCAGGGTGACGCGGAAGAACATCTGCCAGCCGTTCGCGCCCAGCACGCGCGCGGCCTCCTCCTCCTCGGCGCCCTGCGCCTGCATCAGCGGGATCAGCTCGCGCGCCACGAACGGCAGGGTGACGAACATCGTGGCCAGCACCAGCCCCGGCACCGCGAAGACGATCCTGACGCCGTGGGCGGCGAGCCATGGCCCGAACCAGCCCTGCGCGCCGAACAGCAGCACGTAGACCAGGCCGGCGATCACCGGCGAGACCGAGAACGGCAGGTCGATCAGCGCGCCGAGCAGCGCCTTGCCGCGGAACTCGAAGCGCGCCACCGCCCACGCCGCGGCCACGCCGAACACCAGGTTCAGCGGCACCGCGATCGCGGCGACCAGCAGGGTGAGGCGGATCGCGGCGAACGCGCCCGGCTGGTCGATCGCCGCCAGGTACGCGTGCACGCCCTTGCGCAACGCCTCGGCGAATACCGCGGCCAGCGGCAGCAGCAGGAACAGCGCCAGGAAGGCTAGCGCCGCGAGGACCAGCGCAAGGTGAGCCAGTCGCCGCGGCCACGCTGGCGCGCGCGCGGTCGCCGCCGCCGTCATGCCGGCTGCTCCGCCCAGCGCCGGCTCCAGCGCTGCAGCAGCGACAGCGCGGCCAGCAAGGCGAAGGAGAAGCCCAGCATCACCACGCCCAGCGCGGCGGCGCCCGCGTAGTCGAACGCCTCCAGCTTCTGCACGATCAGCAGCGGCGCGATCTCCGAGCGCATCGGGATGTTGCCGGCGATGAAGATCACCGAGCCGTACTCGCCCACCGCGCGCGCCAGCGCCAGCGCGAAGCCGGTAAGCAGCGCCGGCGCCAGCATCGGCAGGATCACCCGCGCGAAGGTCTGCCAGCGCCGCGCGCCCAGGCTCTCGGCGGCCTCTTCCATCTCGCGGTCGAGCGTGGCCAGCACCGGCTGCACCGTGCGCACCACGAACGGGAAGCCCACGAACACCATCGCCACCACCACGCCGAGCCGCGAATAGGCGACCTTGACGCCGAGGTGCTCCATCAGCGCCTGCCCCAGCCAGCCGTTCGGCGCGTACAGCGCGGTCAGCGCGATGCCGGCCACCGCGGTGGGCAGCGCGAACGGCAGGTCCACCAGCGCGTCGAGCAGGCGGCGGCCGGGAAAGCGGTAGCGCACCAGCACCCACGCCACCAGCAGGCCGGCCGCCGCGTTCGCCAGCGCGGCGAGCAGCGCGCCGCCGAAGCTGAGCCTGAGCGCCGCCTGCGTCCGCGGCGCGGCGAGCAGGTGCAGCAGCCCGGCGACGCCGATGCCGGAGGCCTTCCACGCCAGCGCCGACAGCGGCAGCAGCACGATCAGCCCGAGGTACGCCAGCGTGTACCCCAGGCCGAGGCCGAAGCCCGGCAGCACCCGTCGCCGCGCGGCCATGTCAGCTGCCGGGGCCGATCTGGTCGAACACGCCGCCGTCGGCGAAGAACGTCGCCTGCGCCTGGCGCCAGCTGCCGAACGCCTCGGCGATGGTGAAGGTCTTCACCGGCGGGAACTGACCGGCGTACTTCCGCGCCACCGCCGGCAGGCGCGGGCGGTAGAAGTTCTTTGCCTCGATGGCCTGCGCCTGCGGCGTGTAGAGGAACTTCAGGTAGGCCTCGGCCAGCGCGCGATGGCCGTCCTTCGCCACGTTGGCGTCGACCACCGCCACCGGCGGCTCGGCCAGGATGCTGACCGACGGCGCCACGATCTCGAACGCATCCTTGCCGAATTCCTTCCGCGCCAGCAGCGCCTCGTTCTCCCACGCGATCAGCACGTCGCCCACGCCGCGCTGCACGAAGGTGTTGGTGGCGCCGCGCGCGCCGGTGTCGAGCACCGGCACGTGCTGGAACAGCGCGTGCACGAAGGCGCGCGCCCTGGCCTCGTCGCCGCCGGGCTGCCGCAGCGCGTAGCCCCAGGCGGCGAGGAAGTTCCAGCGCGCGCCGCCGGAGGTCTTGGGATTGGGCGTGATCACCTGCACGCCGGGCTTGATGAGGTCCGGCCAGTCCCTGATGTGCTTCGGGTTGCCCTTGCGCACCAGGAACACGATGGTCGAGGTGTAGGGCGAGGCGTTGTCCGGCAGGCGCTGCTGCCAGTCCCTGGCCAGCAGGCCGTGGTCGGCGATGGCGTCGATGTCGTAGGCCAGCGCCAGCGTGACCACGTCGGCCGGCAGGCCGTTGACCACCGCGCCGGCCTGCTTGCCGGAGCCGCCGTGCGACATCTGCACGGTGACGTCGTCGCCGTGCGCGGCCTTCCATTGCGCGGCGAAGGCGCGGTTGAGGTCCTGGTACAGCTCGCGGGTCGGGTCGTAGGAAACGTTGAGCAGGGTGACGTCCCCGGCGGCCGCCACGCCCGTGGCGAGCATGCCGGCCAGCGCCAGCAGGAACAGGGCCTTCTTCATGACTACCTCCGCCGGGGTGCAGGGGAACGTCCAGCCTAGCCGTCGATCAGGTTTCCGCGAATTCGCCAAATGCCATGTCGTTATGGCGCGGGAAGGGGATGACCGTGCCGTCGCGCCGCGGCGGCGCGGTGCCGCCGTCCGTCGCGTCGCCCGCGGACCGGCCGGCTTGCGCCAGCGCCTGGGCCAGTGCGTGTGCGGCGGCGCGGATCTCCGGCATCGCCGTGCATTCCCACAGGTTGCCCCGCAGCAGCGAACCGATGGCGTACAGGCCAGGCTGCGCGTCGCCGTGGGCGTCGAGCAGCCGGCCGTCCGGTTGTGCCGCCACGCCGAGCTGCAGCGGATCGGCCACGGCGAGGCCGTCGCGCAGCAGCTGCGAGAGCAGCACGTGCCCAGTGTAGGCGGCCGCGGTATCCAGCCCGGTGGCCTGCACCACCAGGTCGGCCCGCAGCGTCGACCGGGCCTGGCTGGCGCGATCGCGGATGCCGACTTCGAGCGGCCCGTGTCCGTCCACGGCGAGCACGCGCGCCGCATGCACCTGCAGGCGGCCTTCCTCGAGCAGTTGCTGCAGGGTCTGCGCCGTCTGCGGCGCGGTACGGTGGCGCGCCGCCTCCCACAGCCAGCGCAGGTGGCGCAGGAACTGCTTGCGCCGGGCCAGGGTCAGGCCCTGCCACAGCCGCGCGTTGACCGGGCGCATGCCGTCGATCACGCTGCGCCAGTCGGTCTGCGGCGCGGTGCGCAGCGCCGTGCGCACCAGCCGCAGCATCGGCGCGACGCCCGTGCAGGCGAGCAGGGAATCGTTGAGGTCCTGCTGCCAGGGGTAGGGCGCGAGCGGCAGCGGCGAATGCGCGAGCGGCAGCAGGCCGTGCCGCGAGACGGCGACCAGTTCCGCGTGCGGCCAGCGGTACGCCGCCGACAGCAACGTGTCGGCGGCGGTGAGGCCGGTGCCGATCACCAGCAGCCGGCGCGGTGCGTGCGTGCGCTGCGGCAGGCGCCACGGGTCGAGTTCGTAGGCGCCGCTGGCCAGCGCGTCGCCGCTTACCGCGCGCAACGGCCGTTGCGCCAGCGCGCCGAGCGCCAGCACCGCGACGTCCGCATCGACGGCCGTCCCGTCGGCGAGGTGCACGCGGTAGCCGCCAGCCTGCCGTTCGAGGTGCACCGCTTCCTGGCGATGCACGGCGAAGCGGCGGCCCTGCCGCCGTGCGGCCTCGCTGCGCCGCTGCACCTGGGCCTCGATGAAGTCGCCGAACAGCCGGCGCGACAGGAAGTCCGCGCCCCCCGCGCCCGCACGCCGGTCCGCGGCGAACTGCGCGAATTCCTCGTCCTGGTCGGGGTACAGCCCCATGCCGCTGGCGCGCACGTTGAGCAGGTGCCGTTCGTCGGCGGTGGCGTAGGCCACGCCGCGGCCGTTCGCCGCCGGGCCGGCGATCCAGTGGACGCCCGTGCTGCCGCCGTGGCGGAGCAGGGCGCCGAATACCGCCGCGCCTGCCGCGCCGCCGCCGATGATCGCGATCTCGGTCATGCATCACTCCATGCCGCGGCGGAGGCTGGCGATGGTCTGCACGCATGCGGTGCGTCGCGCATGGATCCCCTGCCTCATATGTCGGCGTATGCCTGGCTCGAAGGAATCACGCTGGCGGTTAAGGAATCGCTAGCGGCCCATCACCTTTTCACGCAGGCATGTGACCGCCGGCCTGCACCTCCACCTTGCAGGGAGACGCTAGTATTTGATCGGCAAGGCGATGGCGCGCCGCTTGCGCGGCAGTCATAGGCCGGCGCTCTGACACACAGAGGAAAAAAGACTAACCGCACTCGCCGTCGCGGCCACGGTGAAAGCACCGGTACGCTCCGGCACAATGGCCGGATGACTGCCGAATCCGCCCCGCTGCGCGCGCTGATCGACGACCGCTACGCCGAGCTGGCCGCGCGCTGCCGCGCCGCCGGCGTGCCGCTGCACGACGACGCCGGCGTGGCCGAGCGCATCCGCCGCACCCTTCTGGCCAGCGACTTCGCCTTCGAGGTGTGGCGCAACCAGCCCGCGCTGCTGTCGCCGCAGGGGCTGGAGCGGCTGCGTTCCAACGCCGACGCCGGGCCGCGCGCCGAAGCGCTGAAGCTTGCGGATGACGAGGCGGTGGCGATGGCCGCGCTGCGCCGCTTCCGCCATGCCGAAGCGCTGCGGCTGGTGTTCCGCGACGTCAACGGCCTGGACGAGCTGCCGGACACCCTGTCGGCCACCAGCGTGCTGTACGAGGCGCTGCTGGGTGCGGCGCTGGGCTGGTCCGAGCGCGCGCTGGCGCAGCGCTACGGTCAGGCGCGCAGCCGCGAGGGCGCGCCGCAACGGCTGGTGGTGGTGGGCTTCGGCAAGCTCGGCGGCGCCGAGCTGAACTTCTCCTCCGACATCGACCTGGTGCTGGCCTATCCGCACGGCGGCGAGAGCGACGGCGCGCGCACGCTCGACAACGGCGAGTATTTCGTGCGGCTGGGCCGGCAACTGGTGCGCCTGCTGGGCGAGCCCACGCTGGACGGCATCTGCGCCCGGGTCGACCTGCGCCTGCGCCCGTTCGGCAACGCCGGCCGCCTCGCGCTGCCGTTCAGCGCGATGGAGCAGTACTACCAGCGCGAGGGCCGCGACTGGGAACGCTACGCCTGGATCAAGGCGCGCACCGTGGCCGGCGACCGCGCCGCCGGCAAGCAGCTGCAGGAACTGCTGCGCCCGTTCGTCTACCGCAAGTACCTCGACTACACCGCCTTCGCCGGCCTGCGCGAGATGAAGGCGCTGATCGACGCCGAGGTGGCGCGCAAGGACCTGGCCGACAACCTCAAGCTCGGCCCCGGCGGCATCCGCGAGATCGAGTTCATCGTGCAGCTGACCCAGCTGATCCGCGGCGGCCGCGAGCCCTCGCTGCGCGTGCGCGGCCTGCTGCCCGCGCTGACCGCCTGCGAGGCGCGCGGCCACATCCCGGCCGCGCGCGCCAGGGCGCTGCGCGAGGCCTACGTGTTCCTGCGCAAGCTGGAAAACCGCGTGCAGATGCTGCGCGACGCGCAGACCCACGACATCCCCGATGACGCGCTGAGTCGCGAGCGCCTGGCGCGCGGCATGGACTACCCGGCCTGGGAGCCGCTGGCACGGGAACTGGCGCGCCACCGCGAGATCGTCGCCGGCGAGTTCGCCGACGTGCTGGTGCCGCAGGGCGGGCGCACCGCGCAGGTGCCGGCGGAGGATGCCGCGCTGTGGCACGGCGCCTGCGACGGCGAACTGGGCGCCGCCACGCTGGAAGCCAGCGGCTTCGCGCCCGGCGCCGAGGCCGCCGAGGCGCTGCTGAAACTGCCGCAGGCCGCCTCGGTGCGGGCGATGTCGGCGCGCTCGCGCGAGCGGCTGGACCACCTGATGCCGCAGCTGATCGCCGCCGCGCGCGCCACCGCCGCGCCGTCGCCGTGCCTGCTGGCGCTGTGCCGGCTGACCCAGGCGGTGGCGCGGCGTTCGTCCTACCTGGCCCTGCTGGAGGAACAGCCGGCCGCGCGCAAGCGGCTGGCGCGGCTGTTCGCCGACAGCGCCTTCCTCGCCGAGCGGGTGATCGCGCAGCCGCTGCTGCTGGACGACGTGCTCGACCCGCGCATCGATCAATTGCCGCTGAAGCGCACCGACATCGGCGCCGAGATCGCCCGCGTGCTGGCCACGCTGGACGAGCGCGAGGCCGAGGCCGAGCTGGAGCGGCTCAACGAGTTCAAGGCCTCGGTCGCGTTCCGCCTCGGCCTGGCCTTCAACGACGGCCGCGCCGACGCGGTGGCCACCGCGCGCCGGCTGGCGATGCTGGCCGAATCGGTGGTGGTGGCGGTCACTGCGCTGGCCGAGCGCGAGCTGGCGGCGCAGCACGGGCGCCTGCCCGGCGAAGGCTCCGGCTTCGCGGTGCTGGGCTACGGCAGCCTGGGCGGCGAGGAACTCGGCTTCGCCTCCGACCTCGACCTGGTGTTCGTCTACGACGGCAAGCGCGCGGCGCTGATGAGCGACGGCCCGCGCCCGATCGAGGGCTCGCGCTGGTACCAGCGCCTCGCCCAGCGGGTGATGAACTGGCTCACCGTGTCCACCCGCGGCGGCCGCCTGTACGAAGTGGACACGCGGCTGCGCCCGGACGGTTCCAAGGGCCTGCTGGTCGGCAGCCTCGACGCCTTCGTCGCCTACCAGCACAGCCGCGCCTGGACCTGGGAACACCAGGCCCTGCTGCGCGCCCGCCCGGTGGCCGGCGACGCCGCGCTGGGTGCGGCGCTGGCCGGGGTGCGGCGCGAGGTGCTGGCCGCGCCGCGCGCGCCGGTCGCCGTGCTGGACGAGGTCAGCCAGATGCGCCGCCGCTGGCGCGCCGAGCGCGATCGCTCCGACGCGGCCCGCGTCGACCTGAAGCAGGGCCGCGGCGCGTTGCTGGACATCGAGTTCGCCCTGCAGGGGCTGGTGCTGGCGCATGCGGCGGCGCAGCCGCAACTGCTCGGCGTCACCGCCAACGCCGCGCTGATCGCCGCCTGCCGCGACGCCGGCTTGCTGGATGCGGCGCAGGCCCACGCGCTGTCGCACGCCCACGCCGAACTGCTGCGCCGCGCGCTCGCCTGCACGCTCGACCTGCGTTCGCGCATCGCGCCGCGCGATGCGACGCTGGCGGAGCTGTGCGAAGGCGTGGCGGCAACGACCCGGGCGCTGGGTTTCGCGTTCGATTGACCGCTCGCTGGCATGCCGCTTCGATATGCCTCGACGCGGCGCCGTGACCGGCAACCTGCGGTCAGCGGCGCAGCCGTTCCATGGCGAGGCCGGAAGGGCTGAAGCCCAGCCGCTCGAAGAAGGCCGCGGCGCCCTCGCGGCCGGCGCGCAGCACCCAGGTGATCGACGGGTCGTCCCCGGTCACGTGCCGCACGAGCGCCCGCCCGATGCCGCGCCCGCGCTGCCCGGGCGCCACCAGCACCATTGAGAGGTAGCCGTTGGAAAGGCCGTCGGTGAGCCCGCGGGCGAAGCCGACCAGCGTATCGTCCACGACCGCCACGGCGACCCGCTGCGAGCGCTCCAGCAGCAGGGTGAAGCGTTCGAGGTCGCCGATCCGTTCCGCCCAGCCGTGGCGGGCGAGCAGGGCGTGGGCGGCGGCGATGTCGCCGTGGCGGAGGTCGCGGACCGTGGCCTGGGCGGGCATGTCGGTCATGGGCTGCTGCCGCGCTGGAGCGGTTCGAGCCTGTCGCGCACGGTGGCGGCTATCGCCGGCGTCTCGCGCAAGGGGGGCTGGCGCGCGGGACCGCCTGCGCCGAGGTCGTGCAGCAATCCGGCTTCGCGCAGCGCGGCGTGGAAGCGCGCGAGCTTGCCGGGCAGCGGGCCGGTGGCGAAGGTCTCGACCGGGCAGCCCACTGCACAGGCCTCGCTGAGCATGTTCACCGAATCGGGCGTGACCACCAGCCGGTCGGCCCAGCCGAGCACGCCGGGGTAGGGGTTGCGGCCGTCGTCGGGGCCGGACCAGCGCAGGCCGGGCAGGTCGTCGAGGCCGTCGCGCATCGCCTCCATGGCCTCCGCCGGGGTGCGCCGCGAGGCCAGTACCAGCAGGCTGCCGCCTTCGTCCTGCCAGCGTCCGCGCAGGCACGCGGCGAGCCGGCGGGCGTAGCCGGCATCGATGGCGACGCCGCGGCGCGGCCCGCCCAGCAGCACGCCCACCCGCGGCCGGGGCAGCTCGGCGAACTGCGGGCAGGCGTCGCGGCCGTCGGCCAGCCAGTCCTCGTCGACCGGGTTGAGCGAACCCAGCGGGGTCAGCACGTTGGGGCCGGCGAGGCCGTCGTGGCGCGGGGCGACCACCGTGTCCCAGTGCGCGGGGTCGATGCGCGGATCGAGGATCTGCACGGTGTGGCAGCGCCCGCCGGACAGCGGTCGCAGCAGCCGGGTGAACAGCGCGGCGCCGCGCCCGCAGCCGATCGCCAGTCGCGGCCACGGCGGCGCGAAGGCGGCGCGCTGCGCCGGCGGCAGCGCCAGCGTGCCGCCCAGGGCCAGGCGCGGCGACAGCCATGCCCACGGCGCGCGCGGCTCCAGCACCAGGTGGCGCACCGGTAGGCCCATCCGGGCGGCCAGCGCCAGCGCCTGGCGCTGGTTGCCCGCGGCGGCGTCGGTGATCGCCCAGCATTCGTGGCGCAGGCCGCTCACCGGGGCGCCCGCGGCGGGATTGTTTCCCCAGTCTGCACGCTACGTTCCCTCCGGCGGGGTCTATCCTGCATGGGGATGCCTTTACACTGCGGGGCCACAGCGCCGCCCGGCGCGCCGCTTGCACGAAGGATACCCATGCGCGAGACGCTTTCCGAGACCGCCCTCGACCAACTCTTCCGCGAGGCGCGCACGTACAACGCCTGGCTGCCGAAGGAGGTCACCGACGCGCAGCTGCACCAGCTGTACGAACTGGCCAAGTTCGGCCCCACCAGCGCGAACGCCTCGCCGATGCGGGTGGTGTTCGTGAAGTCGAAGGCGGCAAAGGAGAAACTGTCGCCGCTCATGTCCGAAGGCAATCGCGCCAAGACCCTGGCCGCGCCGGTCACCGCCATCGTGGGCATGGACCACGCCTTCCACGAGAAGCTGCCGCAGCTGTTCCCGCACGCCGACGCGAAGAGCTGGTTCGAGGGCAACCAGCCGCTGATCGAGACCACCGCGTTCCGCAACGCCTCGCTGCAGGGCGCGTACCTGATCCTGGCCGCGCGCGCGCTGGGACTGGACTGCGGCCCGATGTCCGGCTTCGACAACGCCGGCGTGGACGCGGCGTTCTTCGCCGGCACCCAGGTGCGCTCGAATTTCCTCATCAACATCGGCTACGGCGACGCCGGCCGCGACCTGTTCCCGCGCAGCCCGCGGCTGAGCTTCGACGAGGCCTGCCGCATCGAGTGAGCCACCCATGATCGGAGCCGGCGACATCCTGCTGCGCCTGGCGCTGGCCGCCGCGCTGGGCGCGGTGATCGGCGTCAACCGCGAGCGCCGCGAGTGGGCCGCGGGCCTGCGCACGCACATGCTGGTGAGCGTGGGCGCGGCGCTGGCGATCATCGTGTCGGCGTTCGGTTTCGCCGACGCGCTGGCGCAGCCGCACGTGGTGCTCGACCCCTCGCGCATCGCGGCACAGGTGGTCAGCGGCATCGGCTTCCTCGGCGCCGGCACCATCCTGTTCCTGCAGCGCGAGCAGGTGGTGCGCGGGCTGACCACCGCGGCCGGCCTGTGGGCCACCGCCTCGATCGGCCTGGCCGCCGGCAGCGGGCTGTACGCCGCGGCGGCGCTGGCCACCGTGCTGATCTGGCTGATCCTGGCGGTGCTCAAGCCGCTGGAGCGCCGCCTGTTCGCGCGTCGCCCGCGCGAGCTGCCGCGGCTGCGCCTGCGGCTGGCCGCCGACGCCTCGCTGGCCGCGGTGCGGCAGGCGGTGGCGGCGCGGCGGCTGCCGCTGCACCGCATGGTGCTGCATCCGCGCGAGGACGGCGAGGACCAGCTCGACCTGCTGTTCGAGCGTGCCGCCCGCGACGACCAACTGCTGGCACTGGCCGACGAACTGCGTCGGCTGCAAGGTCTGCAGGCCGTTTCGTTCGACCCCGCACCGGCCACGGTGCGTTCCCCCGACTGACTGGAGAACCAACCCATGCGCACCCTTCGCTACGTTCTGCTGGCCGGACTGCTCGGCGCCGCCGTGTCGGCCCAGGCCGCGCCGACCACCTACAAGCTGGACCCCGGCCACACCATGGTGCTGTTCAGCTGGAGCCACTTCGGCTACTCGCATCCCACCGCCGACATCGGCATCGCCGACGGCACGCTGGTATACGACGCCGAGCACCCGGCGCAGTCCTCGGTCGAGGTGAGCATGCCGCTGAGCCTGCTCGACACCCACGTGCCGGCGCTGGACAAGCACCTGAAGGAGGCCGATTTCTTCAACGCCGACAAGTACCCGGTGATCACCTTCAAGAGCACCCGCGTGCAGCCGCTGGGCGGCGACAACTTCAAGGTCACCGGCGATCTCACCGTGCACGGCGTGACCCGGCCGGTGACCCTGGACGCCCATCTCAACAAGGTCGGCCCGCACCCGATGACCAAGGCGCAGTCGATCGGCTTCGACGCCACCGGCACGCTGAAGCGCTCCGACTTCGGCGTGGGCGCCTACGTGCCGATGGTCGGCGACGAGATCCAGCTGCGCATCACCACCGAGGCCGCGGTGCCGAAGGCGAAGTGACGCCGCTCGCCGCCCCGGCCGGTCCGGGGCGGCGCGGGCCGGGTCCGGCCGGGCCCGTCGCCTGCTACCATGGGCGTCCCCGATGTCCCGTCCGGAGCCCCGACCCATGTCGAGCCCCCAATCCGCGGCCGCGCCGATCCAGGCGAGTGCCGAAAATCGTTACGAAGTGACGCGGGCGGACCTGCCGCTGTCCTGCCCGCTGCCCGGCATGGCGCTGTGGAACGCCCATCCCAAGGTGTACCTGCCCATCGTCGAGGACGGCGGCGAGAGCGTCTGCCCCTACTGCGGTGCCCGCTACATCCTGCGCGACTGATCCCCCGGCCCGGCTTGCGCCAGGCTGACGTTCCGGCGGCACGATTACTGCTTGCATTCAGGGATGAGGATGTCCAATCAGGGGTCCATGTCCGCCGTCCCCACGCCCGCGCGAACGCTTACCGTCGTCCAGCTGATTCCCGCCCTGAATGCCGGGGGCGCGGAACGCTCGGCGCTGGAGGTGGCGCGCGCCCTGGTGCAGGCCGGGCACCGCTCGGTGGTGGTCTCCGCCGGCGGCCGGCTGGTGCCCCAGCTCCAGGCCGAGGGCAGCGAGCACGTCGAGCTGGACATCGGCCGCAAGTCCCTGCGCACCCTGGGTCGGGTGGGCGAGCTGCGGCGGGTGCTGCGCGATCTGCGCCCGGACATCGTGCATGCCCGTTCGCGCCTGCCTGCCTGGCTGGGCTGGTGGGCGCTGAAGGGGCTGTCGCCGCGGCCGCATTTCGTGACCACCGTGCACGGGCTGAACTCGCCGGGCCGCTACAGCAGCATCCTGCTGCGCGGCGAGCGGGTGATCGTGGTCTCGCAGACCGTGCGCGACTACGCGCTCAGCCACTACCCGTGGCTGGACCCGGCGCGGGTGCGGGTGATCCCGCGCGGCATCGACCCGGACGACTTCCCCTACGGCCACCGTCCCGACGACGCCTGGCGCAAGGCCTTCTTCGCCGAATACCCGATGCTGGCCGGCGCGCCGCTGCTGACCCTGCCGGCGCGCGGCACCCGGCTGAAAGGCCACCACGACGCGATCGAGCTGGTGGCGGCGCTGAAGCACCGCGGCATCGACACCCGCCTGCTGCTGCTCGGCGTGGTCGAGCCGGGCCGCGAGGCCTACGTGGACGAACTGCGCGGGCTGGCGCGCGCCTGCGAGGTGTCCGCGCAGGTGGCGTTCACGCCGCCGCGCGCCGACGTGCGCGACATCTATGCGGTCTCGGCGCTGGTGCTGCAGCTGTCCAACAAGCCCGAGGCCTTCGGCCGCACCGTGGTCGAGGCGCTGTCGCTGTGCCGCCCGGTGCTGGGCTACGCGCACGGCGGCGTGGGCGAGCTGCTGGCCGAGCTGTACCCGGCCGGGCGGACGCCGCCGGGCGACCGTGAGAAACTGGTCGAGCGCGCCGCCGAGCTGCTGCGCGTGGCGCCGCCGATCCTGCCGCTGCAGAACTACCGCCTGTCCGACCTGCAGCAGGCGGTGCTGGCGCTGTACGAGGAACTGGCCGGCTGACCGGCGCGGCGGCCGCGGCCGCTACAATGCCGGCACCTTCCCGCCGGACCCCGCATGCCTGCCATCGCCGCGACCCGGGCCACCCTGCGCTCGCCGCTGCTGCCGTTCTGGCTGGTGGCGGCGTTGCTGCCGTTCGGGCGCAGCGCCGAGCTGGGCACCCTGGCCTGCGCGCTCGCCCTGCTGGCGGTGACCGTGCGCCGGCCACAAGCCTGGCGCGACGCGCCCGGGGCGCCGCTGCTGCTGGTCCTGCTGGGCGGCTACATCGGCGCGGCCCTGCTGTCGGCGCTCGACGCGGTGGCGCCGGCGAAGAGCTGGTCCACCGTGGCCGCGCTGCTGCGCTACCTGCCGCTGGGCCTGTACGCCTGCCTGGCGATCCGCGACGAGCGCCGGCTGCGCGCCCTGTACGCCGCCGTGGCTGCGCTGCTGGCGCTGTGGGCGCTGGCCGCCTGGCTGCAGATGCTCACCGGCTGGAGCCCGCGCGGCGCCGCCACCGGCGACTACCTTACCGGGCTGTTCGGCGACGACCTGAAGTTCGGTCCCGCGCTGGCGGTGCTGTCGCCATTCGCGTTGTGGACGGCGCGGGCGCGCTGGGGCTGGCGCGGGCTGCTGACGGCGTTCGTGCTGCTGCTGGGGCCGGTGCTGCTGGCCGGGTCGCGCTCGGCCTGGCTGTGCTTCGCGCTGGTGGCGCTGGCGTTCGCCTGGCGCGAGGCCGGCTCGGCGCGGCGCTTCCTGGCGCTGTGCGCCGGCGGCGTGGCGCTGTGCGTCCTGGCGGGTGCGCTGGCCTGGGCGTCGTCGTCCCGCTTCGACGCCCGCATGCAGCGCACGCTGGCGGCGTTCCAGGGCGGGCAGGGGCTGAACACCGCGCTCACCGGCCGGCTGGACATCTGGCGCGCCAGCGGGCGGATGATCGTGGCGCACCCGTTCAACGGCGTGGGCGTGCGCGATTTCCGCTACGCCTACCCGCATTACGCGCCGGTGGACGACCACTTCGTGGTGGCCGAGCCCTGCGGCCCGGGACAGGGCGCCTGCCATCCGCACCAGCTGGTGCTGGAAGTGCTGGCCGACACCGGCGCGGCGGGCCTGGCGCTGTGGCTGGCCGCGCTGGCATGGGCGTGGCGCGCCTGGCGCCGCGCGGGCACCATGGCGCGGGCGCGGGCCTTTCCGGCCACGGTGGCGCTGGGCGCGATGCTGTTCCCGCTGAACAGCCATCTGGCCTTCTATTCGGCCTGGTGGGGTCTGCTGTTCGCCTGGCTGCTGGGTTTGTTCGCCGCCGCCATCCATGCCGGACCTTCCCAGGAAGCATCGCCCCGGGAGCGCCGCGATGATGCGTGAGCCGCTGTCGGTGGTGCTGATCACCTACAACAACGCCGACACCCTCGACGCCTGCCTGCGCGAAGTGGACTGGGCCGACGAGATCGTGGTGCTGGACTCCGGCTCCAGCGACGACACCGTGGCGATCGCGCGCCGCCACGGCGCGCGCGTGGCCACGCACCCGTTCGACGACTACGGCCCGCAGAAGCAGCGCGCCATCGACATGGCCGCGCACGACTGGATCCTCAACCTGGACGCCGACGAGATCCTCTCGCCCGGCACCCGCGCGGTGATCGAGCGCGCGCTGGAGCATCCCGCCCACGCCGGCTTCCGCCTGCCGCGGCGCGAGCGCATGTTCTGGACCGTGCAGCACCGCCTGAGCCACCGCAACGGCCACCTGCGCCTGTTCGACCGCCGCCGCGCGCGCATGAACGACGTCGAGGTGCATGCCGCGGTGACGGCGGACGGCCCGGTGAAGACGCTGTGGCGCGCCGATTTCGTCAACGACGGCGACACCGACATCGCCACGCGGGTGGAGAAGATCAACCGCTATACCACCGGCATGGTGGCGCACAAGCTGCGCAAGCGGCAGCGCTTCGCGCGGTTGCGCATGGTGGCCTATCCGCCGCTGTTCTTCCTGCGCCAGTATCTGGTGAAGCGCTACTTCCTCAACGGCTGGGCCGGCTTCGTGGCCAGCGCGTGCGGCGCGTTCTACGTGTTCCTGAAGTACGCCAAGCTGCACGAGGCGCACGTGCGCGCGATCCGCCGGCGCGGCTGACGCGCCGTCCCATCCCGCCGCTGGCTGCGGCGGGTGCAATTGTCGGACGAATTCGCCGGTTACGTTGATTGCGTCACTGTTTCGGGGGCGGGTGCTGGCTACGCTCCAGCCGACCCGGGGCGGTTCCCGCGACCGCCCGCCCCGCACCGCGATTTCCCCCGGACGAGCCGGCATGCCCCGGCCGCTCCGCGCCCTTTCCATCAGCCAGAGGAGGTTCGCACACCGGCATTCCGATCAGCGGGATGAAGCACCACAGGGGACTCGCTTGCTTTCAATGGACCATTCCAAGGAGAGATTGCATGAGAACCGAGCACCTGTGCCGGGGCGTGGCAACCGCCCTCGCGCTTGCGGGCATCCCTTTCATGGCGGCCGCCCAGTCGCCGGCCCAGAACGCGGCCCAGAACGCGGCCCTGGCCGGCATCGACACCGCCGAGGCGCCGCGCGTCACCCAGGCGGTGAACAACCAGGTGGTGGCGCCGTTGCAGGCGAGCCACCTCGCCGCGCTCGACACACTGCGACCCGTGGCCGGCGTGTCCGGCAACGCGCCGATGAACCACATGCACCTGATGCTGCGGCGGAGCGCATTGCGGCAGAAGGCGCTGGATTCGCTCATCGCCGCCCAGCACGACCCGCATTCGTCCCGCTTCCACCGCTGGGTGACGCCCGACCAGTTCGGCAGGGCGTTCGGCGTGAGCGACGCCGACATCGCCGCCGTCACGGCCTGGCTGCGCTCCAACGGCCTCGTCGTCAACGGCGTCTACCCCAACCGCATGCAGATCGACTTCAGCGGTGACGCGGCGCAGGTGGAGCGGGCCTTCCACACGCAGCTCGACCGCTTTGTGCTCGACGGTGCGACGCACCTGGCCAACGCCACCGACGTCAGCGTGCCGACGGCGCTCCAGAACGTCATCGTTGGCGTGGCCGGGCTCAACGACTTCCGCCCGCAGCCGCAGCACGTGCCGATGAAGGTGGGCACGTTCGACAGCGCGACGCATCGCTTCAGGATCCAGTCGCCGGCGGGCAAGGTGGCGGCCGCGGCGCAGCCGCTGGCGATCGGTTTCACCAACGGCGCGCGCGGCCTGGTGCCGTACGACATGGCGAAGATGTACGGCGTCGACAAGCTGCGCGACCGCGGTCTCACCGGCAAGGGCATCACCATCGCCGTGGTCGAGGACGGCTCGATGGTGCCCGGCGACTGGACCAATTTCGTCAAGCAGTTCAACCTGGGCAGCTATGGCGGCACGTTCAGGCAGTTCCAGCCGCAGGCGCCGGGCTTCACCAATTGCGTGGACCCCACCGTGGCCTACCCCGGCGAGGACGACGGCGAGACGCTGCTGGACGCGGAATGGTCGACCGCCGTCGCGCCCGGCGCCACGATCTGGGTGGCCAGCTGCGACGACTCGAACTCCGCCAACTTCTTCGGCGGCGTGTTCACCGCCGCCACCAACCTGATCAACGGCGCCAAGCGGCCCAACGTGATCAGCGCCAGCTACGGCTACGGCGAGGGCTTCACCGACGCGGCCAGCAAGGCCGCCATCGACCTGATGTGGGCGCAGGCCGACGCCGAGGGCATCTCGGTGTTCGTCTCCAGCGGCGACTCGGGTTCCAACCCGAGCTTCAACGGCGGCCTCATCAACAGCGTCGGCGTCGACGCCAACTCGTTCGGCACCTCGCCCAACGACACGGTGGTCGGCGGCACCGACACCGCCGACGTGCTCGACGGCACCACCAAAAAATACTTCAGCGCCGACTTGAACACCGAGTACGGCTCGGCGCTGTCGTACGTGCCGGAGATCCCGTGGAACGAGTCCTGCGGCAACGAGGTGGCGGCCACCTCGCTGGGCTTCCCCAGCGCACTGGCGTTCTGCAAGGAATACCTCAAGCTGGATCCGAACGGCTACTACCTGACCTCGGAGGGCGGCAGCGGCGGGCCGTCGTCGGTCGACCGCAAGCCGGCCTGGCAGCGCCTCGTGCATGGCGCGGCCAGGGACCAGTCGCGCGACGTGCCCGACGTGGCCCTGTTCGGCGGCTCCTACGGCGGGGCCACCTGGGTGATCGTGTGCACGGCCGACTACCCGTGCCAGCCCGGCTTCCCCGGCTCCATCGCGCTCAGCGGCGGCACCTCGCTGTCGTCGCCGATGTTCGCCGGCATCCAGGCGCTGATCGACCAGGGCCTGGCCAAGAAGGGACTGGCGCCGAACCAGGGCAATGCCGCGCCGACGCTGTACGCGCTGGCGATGGCCGAGTACGGCGGCGCCAGCGGCGCGGCGCCGGCCAGCCTCGCCGCCTGCAGCTCGGACAACGGCACCAGGGGCACCGGCAAGTGCGTGTTCCACGACATCACGCGCGGCAGCATCGCCACCCAGTGCGTGCAGCAGCTGCCGGACATCGCGACGCCGGACTGCTACTACTACGGCTCGCTGCCCGGTTCGCTGTATGGACCGCTGCAGGTAGGGCTGACCTCGACCAATGCCGCCAGGTACAACGCCAAGACCGAGGCCTATGCGGCCCGGCCGGGCTGGAGCTTCGCGGCCGGCCTGGGCTCGGTGGACGCGAAGAACCTGTTCGACGCCTGGTCGGCGTTCGTCGGCGTGCCGTGAGCGCTTGAAGACCACGCTCCCGGCGGCCCAGGCCGCCGGGAGCCACGGGATCAGGCCGCGCGCGCCAGCGGCGGCGCGAGCGCGAGCAGCAGCAGGTGGCAGGCCTCGAGGCGCAACGCCTCGCGCCGGCGGAAGGCCGAGCGGTGCTTGCTCTCCACCTGCGATTCGTCGCGTGGCGCCTCGCGCGGCGGCAGCTCGTAGAAGCCATCCGCGCCGGGCATGCCATGGCATTCCCGCCAGAAGGCGTCGTAGTCGGACTTGATCTTGCTCGGCTGGCCGGCGAACGGATGGGCCGCGTTGCCCACGCCGCACACCCGTTCCGCGCCCAGGCTGGCGGCCAGCGCATACAGCATCGACAGCAGCAGGTTCTTCGGGCGCAGGCCCCAGGACTGGCGCGTGAACGCGCGCACCGCTTCGCGGCCGAGGCCGGCGGCGGCGCCCTGCACGCAGCCGACCAGCAGGCTGCGGCCATCGTCGGCGAGGGTGAAGATCAGCGAGGACAGGGGCTGCCCCGACGCGTCGAGCAGGTACAGCGCCAGCTCGCCCTCGCGGCCGCGGCCGGTGGGCGGGCGCAGTTCCAGCCGTGCCGGCGCGCCGTCCTTCAGCGCCAGCGCGCCCAGCGGCAGCGCGCCGCGCAGCAGCACGGCTTCCAGTGCGGGCGTGGGCAGGCGGGCCAGCAGCAGGCGGTAGTGGCTCTGCAGGATCGCGTAGCGGCGCGCCACCGGCAGCCGCCGGCTGATGTAGGGATGCTGGGCGCGTTCGAGCAGGCGCGGGTCGCGCGCCAGCATCGCGGTGAGCAGCGGCGTGTCGTGCACGAAGCGCAACCAGCCGGCGTGCAGCCGCGGCCGGCGCAGGCTGCGCCACAGGTACTTGGCGGCGTGCAGCACGCGACGGGCGCGGCCGCCGCGCCAGTCGTGGCGGCCGCGCAGGGAACGGGCCAGCAGGGTCAGATCCATCCGGGGAAACGCAGGTCAGTGGGGACGCTGCGGCTTGTAGCCCGGACGACTGACGCTCAGCTTTCGCGGCCGTAAAGTCCGGGCTGGCCGGGCGGGCGCGTCTTGAAGCGCTTGTGCACCCACAGGTACTGCTCGGGCGCCTCGCGCACCATCTGCTCGATGCAGGCGTTGACGCGCGCGGTGTCGTCCAGTACGTCCGTGCCGGGCAGGTTTTCCAGCGGCGCGCCCAGGCGCAGCACGTAGCCGGCATCGCCGGGCAGGCGGCGGTGGAAGAACGGGACCACCCGCGCGTTGCCCATCCGCGCCAGGTGGTGGGTGGCGGTGATGGTGGCCGCGGGCACGCCGAAGAACGGCACGAACACGCTGTCCTTGCTGCGCATGTCCTGGTCCGGCGCGTACCACAGCGTGCCGCCGGCGCGCAGGTACTTCACCGTGCCGCGGATGTCGTCCTTCTCGAACATCGCGTCGGCGTAATCGAGCCGCGCGCGCAGCACCGCCCACTCGAACACCGCCGAGTCCATGCGCCGGTACATGCCGGCGATGCGGATGCGTTGCGAGACCAGCCGCGCGCACAGTTCAAGGTGGGAGAAGTGCCCGCCCACCAGCAGCACGCCGCGGCCCTGCGCGCGCGCGGCTTCCAGGTGCTCGAGGCCCTCGATACGCATCGGCACGCGCGCGATGGCCTCGTCGCTGCCCATCCAACCCAGCGCGAATTCCACCATCATCAGGCCGATGTCGCGAAGGTGCGCGTCGACCAGTGCGGCCTGCGCCGACGGGTCCAGCTCCGGGAAGCACAGCGCGATGTTGGCCTCGGCCACGCGACGGCGCGGCGAGGGAAAACGTTGCGCCAGCATGCCCAGCGCACGGCCCAGCGCCATCAGCGCAGGGCGGGGAAGGCGCGCCACCAGGCGCAGCACGCCCACGCCCAGCCAGGCCGGCCAGTGGCGCGGCGCGAGCAGGGCGCGGGAGAAGGCGGGGCGGGGCATGCCGGGCATCGTCCGCATTGTAGCGGCGCGGCCGGCGCCACGGGACGCTTGGCTATACTGCCGCGTCATCCGAGGAACCCGCGTGCGCTATCTCTACACACTGGCGATGTACCTGGCCACGCCGCTGCTGGTGCTGCGCCTGCTCACCCGCGGGGTGCGCTACGGCAACTACCACCGGCGCTGGCCGGAGCGCTTCGGCGTGTTCGACGTGCCGGCCGCGATACACGGCGGCCTGTGGGTGCACGCCGTGTCGGTGGGCGAGGTGAACGCCGCCGAGCCGCTGATCAAGGCGCTCAAGCGCGACTATCCGAACGCGCCGCTGGTGGTCACCACGGTGACGCCGACCGGCTCGGCGCGCGTGCAGCAGCTGTTCGGCGGCGAGGTGTTCCACGTCTACCTGCCCTACGACCTGCCGTTCGCGGTGAAGCGCTTCCTGCGGCGGCTGCGGCCGCGGCTGGCGCTGATCGTGGAGACCGAGATCTGGCCGAACCTGTACTTCGCCTGCCGCCGCCGCGGCATTCCCTTGATGATCGTCAACGCGCGGCTGTCCGAGCGCTCGCTGCGCGGTTACCGGCCGCTGCGGGCGGTGTTGCGCTCGGCGCTGCGCCAGGTGCGGGTAGCGGCGCAGTCGCGCACCGACGCGGCGCGCTACCGCCTGCTGGGCGCCGACCCGGGGCTGATCACGGTCAGCGGCAACCTCAAGTTCGACATGCCGGTGCCCTACGACGCGGTGCGCGAGGGCGAGGCGCTGCGCCAGCGCTGGGGGCGGCTGCGCCCGGTGTGGATCGCCGCCAGCACGCACGAGGGCGAGGAACTGGCGGCGCTGGAGGCGCACCTGAAGGTGCTCAAGCGCCTGCCCGACGCGCTGCTGCTGATCGCGGCGCGCCACCCGGAGCGCTTCCGCGCGGTGGAGCATGCGGTGCGCAGCCTGGGCTTCTCGCTGGCCACGCGCAGCGGCGACGGCGTGCCCGGCGCGGTGCACCAGGTGTTCGTGATCGACTCGATGGGCGAGCTGATGCCGTTCTACGCCGCCGCCGACGTGGCCTTCGTGGGCGGCAGCCTGACGCCGATCGGCGGCCACAACGTGCTGGAGCCGGCGGCGCTGTCGCGGCCGGTGCTGGTGGGGCCGCACACCTTCAACTTCGAGGAGATCACGCTGACCCTGCTCCGCGAGGGCGGCGGCGAGCGGCTGGACGACAGCGCCGAACTGGGGCCGAGGGTGCTGGATCTGCTCGGCGACCGCGAACGGCGCGAGCGCATGGGCCGGCAGGCGCGGCGGGTGTTCGACAGCGAGCGCGGCGCGGTGCGCCGGGTGATGCAGCTGGTCGACGGCCTGCTGCAGGAATAGTGGCCCCGGAAAGCGAAAGGCCGGGCGGGACCCGGCCTTTCGCGTGTCCGCATGCCGCAGTCGGCTATTGCAGCAGCGCGTTGATCGACTGCATGTCCTTCAGGTCGGCGGTGCCCGCGGCCTGCTGCAACAGCAGCTTGTCCAGGATGAACTGGTGGCGGTTCTGCGAATAGGTGCTCTCGGCCGAGGTGAGGGTCTGGATCGCCAGCAGCACGTCGGTCATGGTCTTGGTGCCCACCTGGAAGCCGGCACGGGTGGCGTCCAGCGCCTTCTGGCCCGCTTCCACCGCGGCCTTGCCGGACTGCACCTGGCTGATGCCGGAGAGCACCGAGCGGTAGTAGTTGAGCGTGTCGCGCTTCACCTGGCGGCGCTGGCTTTCCAGCGCGTCCTGGGCGGAGTCGCGCTGGTAGATCTGCTGGCGCACTACCGATTGGGTATAGCCGCCGGAGAAGATCGGCACGGTCAGGGTGAGGCCGACCGTGGTGCCCCAGCGGCCGTTGCCGGTGGCCGCGTTCTCGCCCGGCGCGAACGCGCCGTGTTCCAGCCAGGACGTGGTCTTGCCACGCGACAGCGAAGCGCTGAGCGTGGGCAGGTGATTGGCGCGCGCCGCGTTGACGCTGTGCTCGGCCGCGGCCACGGTGTCCTGCTGCGACAGCACGTTGGGGTTGTTCTGCAACGCCTTGTCCACCCAGGCCTGCGGGTCGGACGGGGCGGGCGGGGTCAGCGGCAGGTCGTCGCGCAGCTTCTTCAGATCGCCCACCGGCTGGCCGGTGATCTGGGTCAGCGCCTCGCGGGCGTCGTTGAGCGCGTTCTCCGCGGAGAGCGTCTGCGCCTTGGCGCCTTCGTAGTAGGACTTGGCCTGGTACACGTCGGTGATCGCGGACAGGCCGACCTTGAAGCGCTGGTTGGCTTCCTCGTACTGCTGCTTGTAGGCGTCCTCGTTGGCGCGCGCGTAGGTGAGCTGGTCCTCGGCGGTGAGCACGTTGAAGTAGCTGGTGGCCACGCGCACGTAGAGGTTCTGCTCGGCGGCGGTGTACAGCTCGTCCTGGGCGCTGGCGTTGGAATGTGCCGCGCGCAGGTTGGCGATCTGGTTGAGGTTGAAGATGCTCTGCGTGACCGAGGCGGAAATGTCGCGGCTGCGCTGGTGGCCGCTGCCATCGCCGTCCAGGCCGGAGGTGAACGAACCGCCGGTGCTGGTCTGGCTGAGCTTGCCGCTGGCGGAGATCTGCGGCAGCAGCGCCGAGCGAGCCTGGGCGATGCCTTCGTGCGTGCCCAGTCGCTGCGCGTCGGCCTGGGCCAGCACCGGGTCGTTGGCGCGCGCTTGACGATAGGCGTCCATCAGGTCCTCGCCGTGGCTGGGCAGGGAGACTGCGGCCAGGGACAGGGCCAGGGTCAGAAGCTTCAAGCGCATGTGTTCGCCTCGTGGGGTCGGGGTCGGGTCAGAATACGAAGGGGCGCGGCGGTTCGGCGTGGGCGAGGTAGGGCAGGTCGGTCTCGAACAGGCTTTCCTCGCGGAAGCGGCCCTCGCCCTCGTGGGTGAGCAGCACCGCCTGCTGCGCCGGCGACTCGCCGCGCACCGCCAGCAGGCGGCCGCCGGGCTTGAGCCAGCCGAGGAAGCGCTGCGGGACGCGGTAGACCGCGCCGGTCACCACCACCGCGTCGAACAGGCCCTGCGGCTGCCAGCCGTTCACCGCCTCGCCGGTGGCCAGCTGCACGTTTCCGATGCCGGCCGCGCGCAGCCGCTCGCCCGCGACGGCGGTGAAGTCGGCATGCATGTCCACGCTCACCACCTCGCCGGCCAGGCTGGCCAGGCAGGCGGCGAGGAAGCCCGAGCCGGTGCCGATCTCCAGCACGCGCTCGCCGGGCTTCAGGTCCAGCGCCTGCAGCACGCGGCCCTCCAGCACCGGCTTCATCATCACCTCGCCGTGGCCCAGCGGCAGGCACAGGTCGGCGAAGGCGAGCTGGCGGTGCTCGGGGGCGACGAAGTCTTCGCGGCGCACGCTGCCCAGCACGTCGAGCACGCGCGGGTCGAGCACTTCCCAGGGGCGCACCTGGTTTTCCACCATGTTCACTCGCGCCTGATCGAAGTTCATCGCCATCGTGCTCACGTCCCGTGCGGATCGAAAAAGGTCTGGAAGGATAAGGGTTTGGGGCCTGTTTCGACAACAACTAGCGTGCGGCCTGGCCGATGCCGCACGAAGTGCCGGAAGTCACCGCGCCAGCCTGACGGAAGTCATGCGCCGCGTCGCGCGGGCACCGGAAAGGTGGCGGTGCGCGGTGCCGGCACGGCCGGCGGCGGCAACTGGGCGCGAGCCGCGGCCACGGCCTTGCCCAGCGCGTTGTCCAGGCGGCGCAGGCGCAGCTGCAGCGTCGCCTCGCGTGCGCGGGCCGCCGCGCACCACCAGGCCAGCCAGCGCGCCAGCCGGTGCCGCTCGACGGCGTCCAGCCGCGCCAGCGCCGCGCGCGCCGCCAGGGCGTGGCGGCGCGCTTCGCGCTGGCCGCGCTCCAGCCAGGCCGACAGCATGCGCTGCGCCTCGCGGTAGGCGGGGCTGAGGACGGGAGCGGGGGCGGCGACGGCGAGCATGGTATGGATAATGCGGTGGCGTTCAGCAAATAATTGAACCGTGTCGTATAATAAAGTCGTATCCCCGATTTGTGAAGGTGCCCGCATGAACCCGAATCCGCTTGCCAAGTCGCATGGGCCCGGTCGCCCCAAGGACATGGAGAAGCGGGCGGCCATCCTCGAGGCGGCCAAGTCGCTGTTCATCCACAACGCCTTCGCCGGCACCAGCATGGATGCCGTGGCCGCCGAGGCGGGCGTGTCCAAGCTCACCGTCTACAGCCACTTCGGCGACAAGGACAACCTGTTCCGCGAGGTGATCCGCTCGCACATCCAGGACCTGCTGCCGGACCAGACCTACCAGTTCGATCCCGCGACCGACATCCGCGAGATCCTGCTGCGCGTGGCGCAGACGCACGCGCGGCTGGACTGCGACCGCCAGACCGTGGGCACCTTCCGCGCCATCCTCAGCGATTGCCGCCAGGGCAACCCGCGCTACGGCCGGCTGGTGTGGGAAGAGGGCTCGATGCGCACGCACGCGCTGATGGAACGCCTGCTGCAGCAGGCGGTTGACGCCGGTCGGCTGGATGTCCCGGACGTGCCGCGCGCGGCGATGCAGTTCATGGCCCTGGTCAAGGGCAACCTGATGATGCGGCGCATGTTCGGCTGCGTGGAATGCGACGACAGCTACGCCGCCGAGATCGACGCCAACGCCCGCGCGGCGGTGGACATGTTCCTGCGCGCCTACCTGCCGCGCTGAGCGGTTTCCCATTCCCCTTCGCTTCGTGCTTGAATAGCCGTCGATGAAGCGGGGGTGCCGGCGCAACGGCCGGCTGAGAGAGTCCCTTCGAACCTGATCCGGCCAGTACCGGTGTAGGGAGCTTCGCCGCACGACGCTTCGCCCGTCGTGCGTCTGGCGCCGTCGCTTCGTGCGCGCACCCCGCGCAGAGACCGCACGCACCGTGCGGATTTCCCACGCATGCCGCCCGGAACCCCAGCCGATGAACGCCCAGCCCTCCGACCTCGCGCGCGTCGCGCAGGAACTTTCCGCCGCCGTGACGCGGCCGATCCCCGGATCGCGCAAGATCCACGTGCAGGGCAGCCGCCCCGACCTGCGCGTGCCGCTGCGCGAGATCGCCCAGGCCGACACGCCGGCGCTGTTCGGCGTGGAGAAGAACCCCCCCGTCATCGTCTATGACACCTCGGGCCCGTATACCGATCCGGACTACGCGGTGGATCTGGCCGCCGGCCTGCCGGCGCTGCGCGCGGCATGGATCGCCGGACGCGGCGACACCGAGGCGCTCGGCGGCCGCAGTTCCGAGTTCGGCCGCCGCCACGCGAATGCACCGGAACTGGCCGCGATCCGCTTCCCGCGGCTGCCCGTGCCGCGCCGCGCCAAGGCGGGCGCCAACGTCACCCAGATGCATTACGCGCGCCGCGGCATCGTGACGCCGGAGATGGAATACATCGCGATCCGCGAGAACCAGCGCCTCGAGGCGCTGGGCGGTGGTGCTTGTCTGAAGAGTCCGCACATGGATGCGCGGTCTTCTGCGGAGGGGTCCGCATTATTGGTGCAGCACCCGGGGCAGTCCTTCGGCGCCGCGATCCCGCGCGTGATCACGCCGGAATTCGTGCGCGACGAAGTGGCGCGCGGCCGCGCCATCATCCCCGCCAACATCAACCATCCGGAAAGCGAGCCGATGGTCATCGGCCGCAACTTCCTCACCAAGATCAACGCGAATATCGGCAATTCCGCAGTCACGTCGTCGATCGCGGAAGAGGTCGAGAAGATGGTGTGGTCGATCCGCTGGGGCGGCGACACGGTGATGGACCTCTCCACCGGCAGGCACATCCACGAGACGCGCGAGTGGATCCTGCGCAACTCGCCTGTTCCTATTGGTACCGTCCCGATCTACCAGGCGCTGGAGAAGGTCGGCGGCGTGGCCGAAGAGCTGACCTGGGAGCTGTTCCGCGACACCCTGGTCGAGCAGGCCGAGCAGGGTGTGGACTACTTCACCATCCACGCCGGGGTGCTGCTGCGCTTCGTGCCGCTCACCGCCAGGCGCGTCACCGGCATCGTCTCGCGCGGCGGCTCGATCATGGCGAAGTGGTGCCTGGCGCACCACAAGGAGAACTTCCTCTACACGCACTTCGAAGACATCTGCGAGATCATGAAGGCCTACGACGTGTCCTTCAGCCTCGGCGATGGCCTGCGCCCCGGCTGCATCGCCGATGCGAACGACGCGGCGCAGTTCGGCGAGCTGGACACGTTGGGCGAGCTGACCCGGATCGCGTGGAAGCACGACGTGCAGACCATGATCGAAGGCCCCGGCCACGTGCCGATGCAGCTGATCAAGGAGAACATGGACCGCCAGCTGGAGAAGTGCGGCGAGGCGCCGTTCTACACGCTGGGGCCGCTCACCACCGACATCGCGCCAGGCTACGACCACATCACCAGCGCGATCGGCGCCGCGATGATCGGCTGGTTCGGCACCGCCATGCTCTGCTACGTCACGCCCAAGGAGCACCTGGGCCTGCCGAACAAGCAGGACGTGCGCGACGGCATCATCGCCTACAAGATCGCCGCGCACGCGGCGGACCTGGCCAAGGGCCACCCGGGCGCGCAGGTGCGCGACAACGCGCTCAGCAAGGCGCGCTTCGAGTTCCGCTGGGACGACCAGTTCAACCTCGGCCTCGACCCGGACAAGGCCAGGGAGTTCCACGACGAGACCCTGCCCAAGGATGCGCACAAGAGCGCGCACTTCTGCTCGATGTGCGGCCCCAAGTTCTGCTCGATGAGCATCACCCAGGACGTGCGCGACTACGCCGCCGCGCACGGCACCGGCGAGGCCGAGGCGCTGGCCGAAGGCATGGCCGGCAAGGCCGCCGAGTTCCGCGCGCAGGGGGCGGAGGTGTATCGCAAGGCGTAGCGGGCAAGCCATGCCATGCGCCACTCATGCATACCCGTCCGACCCTGCGGGTCTACGCTCAGGGTGAACGGTGGGGATGCGAAGACCAGCGTGAACGCCGCGAAAGCGCCTTCACCTGGCCTTTCCACCCCGCTTCCTAGGCTTTGGGACTCCAGACATGGCGGCGCTCGCGCCGCCGCCCGTGCCAGCCCGCAGGAGCCCAGCCATGCCCAAAGCCAAGCCCTTCGCCAGCGACATCGAAGCCATCCGCAAGCGCGCGCGCCAGGACATCGACAAGGGGGCGATCACCGCCGGCTACAAGGCCGACCGCGCCATGGTGGTGAAGCTTCTCAACCATGCGCTGGCCACCGAGATCGTCTGCGTGCTGCGCTACAAGTATCACTACTACATGGCCTCGGGCATCCACTCGCAGGCGATCAAGGAAGAGTTCCTGCAGCACGCCAACGAGGAGCAGGCGCATGCCGACCGCATCGCCGAGCGCATCACCCAGCTGGAGGGCAAGCCCGACTTCAACCCGGCCAGCCTGGTGAGCCGCAGCCACTCCGACTACGTGGAAGGCGTGGACCTGGTGGACATGATCAAGGAGGATCTGGTCGCCGAGCGCATCGCCATCGACACTTACCGCGAGATCATCGAGTACATCGGCGGCGACGATCCCACCTCGCGGCGGATCATGGAGGAGGTGCTGGCGCAGGAAGAGGAGCACGCCGAGGACATGTCCACCCTGCTCGAACAGCTGGGCAAGAAGGGCGAACCGGCCAGCCCGGGGCCGGATCGCACGGGCGCCGCGGCGAAGAAGACCGCGCGCAAGCGCGGCTGATCGCCGCGCCGATTCCCGCGCGGGCCGGCCTGTGCCGGCCCGCGTCGCGTCACCAGCCGGCCAGGGCCAGCTTGCCGATGCTGGCGCCCGATTCCAGCCGGCGATGCGCCTCGCGCAGGTTCGCCGCGTTGATCGGGTTCAGCGCGTCGCGCTGGATGCCCTTCAGTTCGCCGGCGTCGACCAGCCGGGCCACGTGGGTCAGGATGCGCCCCTGCTCGGCCATGTCCGGCGTGCGGAAGCGCGGCCGCGCGAACATCATTTCCCAGTGGATGCCGATGCACTTGGCCTTGTACGGGTCGCCGATCCCCAGCGGCGCGGACGGCTCCACGATCAGGCCCAGGTGGCCCTGCGGCGCCAGCAGTTCGCCCAGCGCGTCCCAGTACTGGGCGGTGTCGGCCAGGTTGATCGCGGCGTCGACCTGGGCGAAGCCCAGCGCGGCGAGCTGCGGCGCCAGCGGTTCGCGATGGCTCGCCACGTGCTGCGCGCCCATCGCGCGGCACCAGTCCGCCGATTCCGGGCGCGAGGCGGTGGCGATCACGGTGAAGCCGGCACGCCGCGCCAACTGGATCGCGATGGAGCCGACGCCGCCGGCGCCGCCGATCACCAGCAGCGATTTCCCCACGCCGCCGCGTTCGCTGTCGAACGGCATGCGCTGGAACAGCAGTTCCCATGCGGTGATGGACACCAGCGGCAGCGCGGCGGCCTGGGCGAAGTCCAGCGAACGCGGCATCGCCGCCGCCAGCCGCGCGTCGACCAGCTGGAACTCGGCATTGCTGCCCGGGCGGGTGACGTCGCCGGCGTAGTACACGCGGTCGCCCGGGCGGAAGCCCTCGACGGCCGCGCCCACGGCGTCGACCACGCCGGCGGCGTCGTAGCCGAGCACCTTCGGCTGCGCCTCCACCTGCGGCTTGGGCGAGCGGACCTTGGTGTCGACGGGGTTCACCGAGACTGCCTCGACGCGCACCCGCAGGTCGTGTTCGCCGGGCTCCGGCATGGGCAGCTCGACGTCGACGAGCGACGCGGGATCATCGATGGGCAGGTAGCGGGTGAGGGCGACGGCTTTCATGGCATGGGCTCCGTGGGGGCGGGAGGAACGGCGGCCACCGGCGGCGGATTGCGTTCGGCGAACGGGCCGTTCCAGTAAGGGTAGTAGGGATAGGGCGGCATCACCGCGCTGGCGGCGTCGAGCGCGGCCACCTGCGCGGGCGCGAGGTTCCAGCCGACCGCGCCCAGGTTGTCGACGAGCTGCCGCTCGTCGCGCGCGCCGACCAGCACGCTGGACACGGTGGGTCGTTGCAGCAGCCAGTTGATCGCCACCTGCGGCACGGTGCGGCCGGTTTCCGCGGCGACGGCTTCCAGCGCGTCCACCACGCGGTACAGCCGTTCCTCCTCCACCGGCGGCGCGAAGCCGGCGGTGTCGTGCAGGCGGCTGCCGCCGGGCAGCGGCTGGCCGCGGCGGATCTTCCCGGTGAGCCGGCCCCAGCCGAGCGGGCTCCACACGATCGCGCCCAGGCCCTGATCCAGGCCCAGCGGCATCAGTTCCCACTCGTAGTCGCGGCCGACCAGCGAGTAGTAGGCCTGGTTGGCGACGAAGCGCGCATAGCCGTGGCGCTCGGCGACGGCCTGCGACTTCATGATCTGCCAGCCGGAGAAGTTCGACGCGCCGAGGTAGCGCAGCTTGCCGGCGCGCACCAGGTCGTCGAGCGTGGACATTACCTCGTCCACCGGCGTCATTGCGTCGAAATGATGCAGCTGCAGCAGGTCGATCCAGTTGGTGCCGAGCCGCTTCAGCGCACGCTCGACGCCGCGCACGAGATGGTGGCGCGAGGCGCCCACGTCGTTGGGGCCGTCGCCCGCGCGCAGGCTCAGCTTGGTCGAGATGATCGCCCGTTCGCGCCGCCCCTTCAGCGCGGCGCCGAGGATCTCTTCCGCGGCGCCGTCCGAATAGACGTCCGCGCTGTCGAACAGGTTGGCGCCGGCGTCGAGGCAGAGGTCGACCAGCCGCTTCGCCTCGGCGACGCCGCTGTTGCCCCATGCGCCGAACAGCGGCCCCTTGCCGCCGAAGGTACCGGTGCCGAAGCCCAGCGCGGGGACCTTGAAGCCGGAACGGCCGAGGAAGCGGTAGTCCATGATGAAGCTCCGTGGGTGGGAAAGCATTCGTATCGAAGTGCGCTCTTCGGTGTGGTGAGACGCCCCCGGGCTATCGACCTCAATGGTTTTTGCTCGAAGGCTGCACGCACGCGTCGAGGAGCGACCGGAGATGCCCTCCCCTGCTTGCAGGGGAGGGTTGGGAGGGGTGCTTTGGCTTGAAGGCCAAGAGCGTTGCCCCCTCCCAGCCTCCCCCTGCAAGCAGGGGGAGGGGCTCGTCCGGCCACGGGAAAGACCCCCTGGCAATGTGTTTCGCGAAAAGGGTGATATCACGGCCCCGGACCATGGATTGCGATCCGATGTCAGCCCTGCGGGCAGACCGCGGCCGCCTGGGCGGCACGCCGGCCGCGCAGCGCGTACGCCGCCAGCGCGATGCCCACCGCCGTCACCAGCGCGGCCAGCCACGGCAGCGCGGCCAGCCCAGCGCCGCGCGCGATCGCCTGGCTGCCCAGCCACGCGCCCAGCGCGTTGGCCAGGTTGAACGCGCCGATGTTGAGGCTGGAGGCCAGGCTGGGGGCGTCGCTGGCCTGGCGCAGGATCCACAGCTGCAGCGGCGCCACGGTGGCGAACATCGCCAGGCCCAGCAGGCCGGTGAACAGCACCATCGACCAGCGCGCATGCTGGGCGAAGCCGAACACCATCAGCACCGCGGCCAGCGCCGCCAGCGTGCCGAGCAGCGCGGTGGACAAGTGGCGGTCGGCGAGCCGGCCGCCGAGCGGGTTGCCGATCGCCATGCCGGCGCCGAACACCAGCAGCACCGGCGAGACCATCGCGTCGCCGAAGCCGGCGACGTGGGTCAGCAGCGGCTCGATGTAGGTGTAGACCACGAACACGCCGGCGAAGCCGAACACCGTGGTGGCCAGGCCGAGCAGCACCGGCAGGCTGGCAATGGCGCGCAGCTCCGTGCCCAGTGCCGCCGGCGCGGCTTCGCCCCGCATGGACGGCACCAACACGGCCAGCGCCAGCATCGCCAGCACGCCGATCGCGGTCACCGCCCGGAACGCCGCGTGCCAGCCGAAGTGCAGGCCCAGCCACGCGCAGGCCGGTACGCCGACCAGGGTGGCCAGCGCCAGGCCGTTGAACATGGTGGCGATGGCCGAGGCCTTGCGCTGCTCCGGCACCAGCGAGGTGGCCACCACTGCGCCCACGCCGAAGAAGGTCCCGTGCGCCAGCGCGGTGAGCACGCGCGCGGCCATCAGCGCGGCATAGCTCGTCGCCAGCGCGCAGGCGAGGTTGCCGAGGGTGAAGACCACCATCAGCCCCAGCAGCACCGCCTTGCGCGGCAGGCGGCGGGTGGCCAGGGTGATCGCGGGCGCGCCCGCGAACACGCCGATCGCGTAGCCCGAGATCAGCAGGCCGGCGCTGGCGATATTTACGCCGAGGTCGGCGGACACCTGCTGCAGCAGGCCCATGATCACGAATTCGGTGGTGCCGATGCCGAAGGCGCCGACGGCCAGCGCGTACAGCGCCGGCGGGGTGCGGGAAAGCGGGGAAGCCATGGGGTCGCTCTGCGGGACGAAGTGCGCAGCCTAGGCACTTGCACTCTCAGCGGAAACCATCAGGATGGCGAATCGCTTTCAATGAAAAATTGAAAATCATGGATCGACTGGACGACCTCGCCCTGTTCCTGCGCGTGCTGGACCAGGGCTCGATCAGCGCCGCCGCGCGCAGCCTGGACCTCTCGGTGGCGGTGGCCAGCCAGCGCCTGCAGCGGCTGGAGCGCGGTCTGGGCGTGCGCCTGCTGCAGCGGACCACGCGCCGCCTGCATCCCACCCCGGAAGGCCGCCTGCTGGCCGAGCAGGGCCGCGCCCTGGTGGAAGACCTGGATGCGCTGACCACCGACCTGCGCCAGAGCGCCGGCAGCGTGTCCGGCACGCTGCGCATGACGATGTCGGCCGCGTTCGGGCGGCAGTACATCTCGCCGCTGTTGCCCGAGTTCCTGGCGCGCCATCCCAGGCTGCGCCTGTTCGCGCACCTCAGCGACGAGCTGGTGGACGTGGTGGGCGCGGGCTACGACCTGGCCATCCGCATCGGCACGCTGGGCGACTCCAGCCTGGTCGCACGGCCGGTCGCCGCGAACCGGCGCCTGCTGTGCGCCGCGCCCGGCTACCTGCGCCGGCACGGCCGTCCGCGCACGCCGGCCGAGCTGGCGCAGCACGAGTGCGTGCTGCTGTCCGGGCGCGACGGAAGGCAGGACGTGTGGCGGCTCACCGACCGCCGCGGCCGCGAGCACGCGGTGCGCGTGCAGGGCCGCTTCGAGACCACGCTGGGCGAGCTGGTCCGCGACGCGGTGCTGGCCGGTCAGGGCATCGGGCTGCATTCGCTGTGGCACGTGCACGAAGAGCTGGCCGATGGCCGGCTGGAGGCGGTGCTGCCGGACTTCGCGTTGCCCGAGAGCGGCATCTGGGCGGTGATGCCGCAGCGCCGGCTGGTGCCGCCGCGGGTGCGCGCGTTCGTGGACTTCCTGGTCGAGAAGCTGGGCGATCCGCCGCCGTGGGAGCGCCATGCGCCGCCCCCGGCGCGGTCCCGCCCGCGCAAGCGCGGGGCATGAAAACGGCGCGCCGCCCTGCGGCGACGCGCCGTGGATGCCCGGGAGTGCGCGAGGGTTACGCCTTGCCCGCCTCGTAGCGCGCGACGCCGGCGGTGATCTCGGCCTTGGCCTCGTCGGCGCCGACCCAGCCGTCCACCTTCACCCACTTGCCCTTCTCCAGGTCCTTGTAGTGCTCGAAGAAGTGGCCGATGCGCTCCAGCCAGTGCGGCGAGACGCCCTTCATGTCGTTGATGTGCGCGTAGCCGGGGAACACCTTCGGCGACGGGATCACGATCAGCTTCTCGTCGCTGCCGGCCTCGTCGGTCATCTTCAGCATGCCGACCGGATGGCAGCGGATCACCGAGCCGGGGATCAGCGACAGCGGCAGGATCACCAGCGCGTCCAGCGGATCGCCGTCGCCGCCCAGGGTGCCCGGCACGTAGCCGTAGTTGCACGGGTAGCGCATCGGCGTGGACAGGATGCGGTCGACGAAGATCGCGCCGGACGCCTTGTCCACTTCGTACTTGACCGGCTCGGCGTCCTTCGGGATTTCGATGACGACGTTGATTTCGTTCGGCACGTCGCGGCCGGCTTGAACCAGATCCAGACCCATGGGGCGCTCCTCGGGGGGCAATGCGGGGAAGAAAGCCCGTCAGGATACGGCAAACCGTGCGGCACCGCACCATGCGCGGGCGAGCGCCGGTGGCGCGGGCCGGGTCTCTTCCAGGCATTGGCCGAGCAACTGCATCGCCTCGCGCAGGGCGGCGCAGGACAGGCTGGCGAAGCCGAGCAGCAGCCCCGGCCGCGCCGGCGGATGGGCGCAATGCGGCGCCACCGGGTGCAGGCCGAGGCCGCGCGAGCGCGCGTATGCGATCAGCGCCTCGCAGAAGGCCTGGTCGTGCCCGCGCAGCCACGCCAGCACGTACATGCCGGCGCTGGAGTCGACCACCTCCAGCTGGCGCCCGGTGTGGCGCCGCAGTCCCTCCAGCACGACGGCGCGGCGCGCCTGCAGTTCCTTGCGCGCCAGCCGCAGGTGGCGCTCGAAGCCGCCGCTCTCCATGAAATGGGCCAGCGCCGCCTGCTGGATCGCCGGGCAGGCGAAATCGTCCAGGTACTTGGCGGTCGCGAAATCCCTGCGCAGCGCGGCGGGCAGCACCGCGTAGCCCACCCGGGCGCAGGGCAGCAGCGTGCGCGAGAAGCTGCCGACATGGATCACCCGGCCGGCGCCGGCCGCGGCGCGCAGCGGCGGCGAAGAATGCGTGCCGGAGCGGAACTCCGCGTCGACGTCGTCCTCGAGGATCCAGCACTGGTGGTCGTCGGCGTAGCGCAGCAGCGCCTCCCGCCGCGCGGGCGCCATGGCGGCGCCGTGGAACGGGTGCGAGGGGGCGACGCAGATCAGGCGCGGCGGCGTGGCCGGCAGGTCGTCGCAGCGCAGGCCGCCGGCGTCGACGGGTATCGCGCGGAGGTCGGCGCCGTGCGTCGCCAACGCGTGGTGGACGCCGAAGTGGTGCGGCTCGTCCATCACCGCGACGTCGCCCTCGTCGAGCAGCACGCGCGCCGCCAGCGAGAACGCCTGCTGCGCGCCGTGGGTGACCAGCACGTCCTGCGGCCCGACCACCAGGCCTCGCCAGCGCGCCAGGTGCTCGCAGATCTGCTGCCTGAGCGCGGGCAGGCCTTGCGGGTCGACGTCCTCCAGCGCGTTGTGCGCGGCGGCGTGCGCCAGTTCGCGGCCCCAGATCTCGTTCAGCGAGGGATTGATCAGGGGATGCGCGTATTGCAGGTTGTAGCGCATGTCGTGGCGCGGGCCGGCGGGGAGCAGGTGCTGCAACCGGCGGCTGCGGCGCGCATAGCGCGAAGGCGGGTCGATCTCGGTCGCGGGCGTTTCCTGCTGCGCGGCGGCAGGCGCCGCGGCCACGTAGCTGCCCGAGCCCACGCGCCCCTCGATGTGGCCTTCGGCGCGCAGCTGTTCGTAGGCGGCCAGCACCGTGGTCCGCGACACGGCCAGGTCGCGCGCCAGCAGGCGCGTCGGGGGCAGGCGGGCGCCGCGGGCCAGGCGGCCCTCGCGGATGGCGGCCTGCAACGCGCGGGCCAGTTGGGCGTACTGCGGCCCTTTGCCGTCGAGTTCGAGAAACACGTCGGTGTCGTCTCAAAGCAGGTGTGCTGATCCATCAGCGTGTAGGTGAGGCCGGTACGCTGCCGGCGGAGTCGCATGCGGGGACATGCGTCGTTGGACTTGGCGGCCCGTCCGGGCCGCCTCCATGTGTCTCAAGTCATCCTGGTCGCAAGTCATGTATCCGGGCCGCGTCCATGCGGCCGTGGACGTGTGCAGGGCGTCGCGCGTGTCCTGCGCGCGGCGCCTTGCACGCACGGGCGTGCCGGCGGTCAGAAGTCGTAGGTGACGCCGAAGCGGACATAGCGCGGGGTCTGCGAGGTGTACGGCGTCAGGTAGCGCGGGATGACGTTGGCCGAGCTGCCGTGCAGCGCGTAGGTCTGCGTGGTCTCCTGCTTGTCGAGCACGTTGTAGACCATCACGTTGAAGCCCAGGTGCTTGCCCGCCCATTCCGGTCGGTACTCCGCGCTGAGGCTCAGCAGGTAGGTCCAGGGCTGGCGCTGCTGGCCCGGCACGTACGGCTGGCCGTCGCACCAGTGGTAGTAGCCCGGCAGGTAGCCCAGGCCCGGGTTGGTCTCGTCCGGCCCGTACAGGCCCAGGCATTCCTTCGGCGCGCCCGACATGATCGAGAGGTCGCCCGAGACCAGCCATTCCGGGGTGACCTGGTACGAGCCGTAGGCCTTGATCTGGTGCCGGCGGTCGTTGGCGAGCGCTCCGTTGGCGTAGTCCATCAGTTGGGCGTAGTCCCAGTCCGAGGTGGCCGAGACGTCGGCCTGGCCCACGTCGGACTTCACCTGGCCCTCGCTGTTGCCGTAGCTGCGCGAGTACAGGTAGTCGACCTTGCCGTACCACTTGCCGTCGAACGGATGCTCCAGGTACAGCTCGAGCCCGTAGTAATGGCGCTTCATGGTGGTGTTGAAGCCCATGTCCTTGCGCCAGTCCATCGGCACCAGGTAGTAGCCGCCGGCCAGCTTCGGCACGCGGAAGATGGCGTTCTCGCCCGGGTTGATCAGGTAGGAACCCAGCACCGAGTTGGGATCGTAGGTGGACGGGTCGATGCCCATGGCGTTCATCTTGGCCACGATCCGGCCGGTGTCGCCGAAATCGTCGATGCCGCGGCGCAGCCGGCGGTAGGTGGCCTTGGCGCCGTACACCCAGGCGTTGCCCAGCTTCCGGTCGAAGCCGAGGATGAACTCGTCCTGGTACTCGGACTTCAGATTGGTCGAGGCCACGGTCTTCGGGTCCGGCGGGATGCCGTATTCCAGGTTGCTGGAGATCGGGCCGCCGGTGCTGGTCTTGATCGGGGTCAGCCCGGTCGGGATGCCGTTGGCGTCGATGCCGGTGTAGGTGAAGTACTCGTTGGTGTAGGTCGAGGCGCCCGCCTCGCGCAGCGCCACCGAGGCCGGCAGGGCCAGGTAGTAGCGGCCCGCGTTGCCGTAGACCTTGAAGCTCGAATCGCCGTTGACGTCCCAGCTGAAGCCCAGCCGCGGCGCCCATTGCGGGCTGGTCAGGCGCAGATAGGGCACGCCGTCGCCGTTGTAGTTGGTGAACTGGTCGTTGCGCAGGCCGATCTTGACCAGCCAGCGGTCGGTGACCTGCCAGCTGTCCTGGATGTACTGCGCCTGCTGCTTGACGCGCACCGAGGCGGCGTTGGCGTAGATGTACTTCGACACGTAGTAGCCGGTGCCGCCGCCGGGGTAGTTGCCGGGCGCGTCCACCCAGGGTTGCGACTGCCAGCCGGGACCATTGGCGACTGGACCGCCGGTGATGTAGCTGTTCGCCGCACCGCTGCCGTATTGCCAGGCGTAGCCGGGGCCGGCGGTGAGCTGGCCGTCGTCCAGGTCGCGCACGTCCTGGTTGTCGATGCCCGCGGTGATCGTATGGCTGCCGATCTTGTAGCTGAGGTCGATGCGCAGGTTGGTGTTGCGCGACGCGTGCGCCGGGTTGAAGAACTGCTGCACGCTCTGGCTGTTGGCCGGCACGTGGCCGCCGGTGAGCGCGGGGTTCGCCTTGTCCGGCGAGATCAGGAACGGATAGGTGGGATCGTAGCCGGGCGTCTCGCTGTAGTAGGTGCCCTTCATCTTGCCGTACAGCGCGGTCAGGGTGAGGTCGTCGGTGATGTAGCTGGTGAACTTGGCGGTGTAGAGGTCGGCGCCGTTCTTGGTCGAGGTGTCGTGGCCGGCCGGCGCGCCCCGCTTGCCGGTGGCGTAGTCGTAGTCATACAGGTCGCTGCTGTAGGACGACTTGTTGGACACGCCGGTGAGCTCGAGGATGTTGCTGTCGTTGATGTTCCAGTCGAGCTTGCCGTACCACTTCGGGTTGTCGAAGCGGGTTTGGTTGACCAGGGGCTTGGTCACCGCCCCGGTGCCGCCGTAGAGGCCGCCCGGCGTGAGGTCGCCGTTCGTGCCCTGCCTGCGCTCGCCTTCCACCGCGGCGAAGAAGTACAGCTTGTCCTTGATCAGCGGGCCGCCGGCGTAGGCGTCCACCGTGGTCGTCCACGACTTGTTGCCTTCGCGGCGCCGGTAGATCTGGCCGGCCTTGTCGCCGCTGACGTAGTAGTAGTTCTTCGGGTCGCTCTGCAGGCCGACCGGCGTCCACTGCACCTGGCCGCCGAAGTGCCACTCGTTGGTGCCGCGCTTGCCGACCTGGCTGATCACGCCGCCGTCGGAACGGCCATAGGCCGCGTCGTAGCCGCCGGTGAGGATTTCCTGCTGGTCGATGGCGCCATAGGGCAGGGTCAGGCCGCCGAAGCCGCTGATCGGGTCGGTCGTGTTGAAGCCATTGATGTAGTAGGCGTTCTCCGTCACCGACGAGCCGCCGAAGGAGACCACCGAGCCGTTGGTGGTGGTGCCCATGAACAGGCCGCTGCCCTGCACCACGCCCGGCGCCAGCAGGGCGATGGCTTCGGCGCTGCGCGCCAGCGGCAGACGCGCCAGCTGCTGCGAGGTGATCACGGTGCGCGAGTCCACCCCGGTCACGTCGATGGACGGCAGCGCGTTGGCGGTCACGGTGACGGCCGACAGCGTCTGCGTGTTCGCCGCGCCGGGCGCGGCGGCGAACGACACCTCGGTGCCGGCGCCCACGCGCAGCGTCACGTTCGAGCGCGAGTCGACCGTCTGGCCGTCGTGCTCCAGCGTGACCGTGTAGGTGCCCAGCGGCAGCGAGTCGATGCTGTAGCGGCCGGAGGCATCCACCGCCACCTGCCGGGTCACGCCCGAAGTGCTGCGGATGGTCACGGTCTGCCCGCTGCCGGCCGGTGCCTGGCCGAAGATGCTGCCGGTGGTGGCCTGGGCGTGGACCGGGCCGGTGGCGGCGAGGCCGCCCACGCCCAGCGCGAGCGCCACGGCCGCGGCCAGGATCGTGTTGGCGTGATGGCGGCCCGGATACGGCAGCCGATGGTGCTTGCGAATGTTCATGCAACTCCCCTCATGGATGGCAAATCGAAACCATGGGCGAGCCGCCTTCCGGTTTCGTCATGTGGCCGGGCTTCGCGGGAAGACCGGTCCTGCTTGTGCGACGCGGGCGTCAGCCGGCGTCCTGGTGATGCCCCTCGCGGGGCGATGCGGCGATACCGTTCATGCGACGAGCGCGTCGCGTCGCTGGTGCAGGCGCTCGCGCAGCGCCGTGTGGAAGCCGAGCATGCGATCGGCGTGCCCGGGTTCGCCGGCGCGGCCGAGCAGCTCGTAGAGTTCGGCCACGGCGCAGGCGCGCTGGCCGGGGTCCAGCGAGCCGCCGACGAGGCCGATGTAGGACTGCAGCAGGCGCAGCGAAGCGGTGAGCAGGCGCGGGTCGATCGCCGTCGCGGCGGCGCCGCCGCCGGCCTGCATGCCGGCCGCCGCGACGGGGCGCTCCGGTGCGGAAGGCGGCGGGTCGGCCCGCATCGCGCCTTCGCCGGCGACCAGCCACAGCAGCGAGATGCCGAGCGTGCGGGCGATGATCACGCAGCGCTCGCGCGAGATGTCGCTGTGCCCGTCGCGCCAGTTGCGCACCGCGCCCTCCGAGAACCCGCAGCGCCGCGCGATCACGCTGGCGCCGCCCTCGGCCTTGATCAGCATGCGGATGCGCGAGGGCAGGTCGTGCGCGTGCTCGGGCGCGGCCGGCGGAGGCGACGCGGCGGTGGCGCCGCCCGGCGCGTCGTGCGCGGCATCGTTTCCGGGTGCCGGTGGATCGAGGCGCAGGACATCCCTGAAGCCGCCATTTCCTGCGGGATGCTGACGCAGCTGGTCGTCAAGCAGTGAAGCCGTGGTCGACATGCCGTTGCTCCGCGGTGGGGACGCGAGAAAACGATCGATGGGCTTGCCTGGCATGCGGGGACAGCCAGGCGTGCGGGACGAACGCGAAGAAAGCGACGGGTTGGCGCTTCTTGTTACGAATTCGTCGTCGGGGCATCGTAGGTATGCACGACGGCGCGTTACATAACCAATTGCCGGGCACCGGCCAAGGCCAATTCATGATCGACCGTGGTGGCCGGCGCAAACCGCGCCGTGGCGCGCTTGCGGCGTGCCGGCTTTCATCAGGCTTGCGAAAATGCGCGGCCGCTTAGGCCATCAGTCATGCATGTGCGCCGCACCTGCGGCGCCCCTGGACGCCGTGCGTTATTTCTTCGTCGCGCCTTCGCGATACGGACGTTCGCGCAGCCATTTGGTGGCGATCCATTTCTCGCCGCGCTGCACCGGCAGGCCGGCGTGCAGCGCGGCGCTGTCGCCGGTGCGGTAGGCGAAGCAGACGGCACCGCCGCGCTGTGCGGCGACGGTGAGGCCGAGTTCGGGGAAGGCGGTGCCGCCGCCCGCCTCGGGCGTGTTGAGGTACATCACCACGCTGGCCACGCGCTGGCCGCCGGTGGCGGTGATCGCGGCATAGCCGGGCTGTTCCGGGTCGAACCAGTCCTGGTGCGGCTCGTACTGCTGGCCGGGCAGGTAGTGCAGTACCTGCAGGCCTTCGCCGTGGTCCACCGGCACGCCCAGCAGGGCGGCGATGCGCGCCTCGATGTGGCGCACCAACGGCTGCTCGCCCAGCGCGAAGAACATGCCGTCGCTGGTGCGGTGCGCGTCGACCTGGTGGCCGCCGTGGCGGTCCACGGTGCGCGCGCGCTGCAGCCGCGGGCGCGCCAGTTCGATCAGGGCGCCGCATTCTTCCGCGTCGAGCAGGCCGTCGAAGACGCGCAGCGGCGGCACCTGCGCGGCGAGCATCACGCGCACGACGCGGTCGCCGCCATCCGCCAGCGGGCCGTCAGGCAGGCACGGCAGCGAAGCGCCGTCGTCGACAGCGGCGTCCTGCGCCGCCACCGCGGCCGGCGGGATGTCGAGCACCGCGGCGACGATGCGCCGGCTCTCGGGCGCCGGATAGCCGGTTTCGCGCATCAGTCGCAGCACCTCGGCCACGCCGTGGCCGGCGCGGGCGGTTTCGAGGATCCATTGGCGCAGTTCGGGACGGATCGGGGAACGGGGATGCATGGGGAGCGAAGCCTGCGGGTGGCCGGCCGGCGCATGGCGCCGGATGCGTGCGGTCAGCTTACTTCAGCGTCGCGCGCGGAAAAACCGCGCATGCCGCGTGCGGCCGGCCGGGCCGCGTCGGCGGTTCGCGGTCAGCCGGTTCCGGCCGGCACCGCGTCCAGGCATTCGCCGAACAGGCGCATCGCCTCGCGCAGTTCGGCGGCCGACAGGTTGCAGTAGCCGAGCAGCAGGCCTGGCCGGGCCGGTGGCGTGAAGTAATGTGGCGCGATGGGATGCAGGCCGAGGCCGCGGTCGTGCGCGTAGGCGACCAGCGCCTCGGCGCGTGCGTGGTCGTAGCCGTTCAGCCATGCCGTCACGTGCATGCCGGCCGGCGAATGCACGACCTGCACGCGTTCGCCGGCGTGGTGCTGCAGGCTGGCGATCAGCGCCTCGCGGCGGGCTTTCAGCTCCCTGCGCGCATGGCGCAGGTGCCGCTCGAAACCGCCGCATTCCATGAAATGCGCCAAGGCCGCCTGTTCGATGCCGGGCGAGGACATGTCGCTGAGGTACTTGGCGGCGTTGAAGTCGTCGCGGAGCGCCGCCGGCAGCACCATGTAGCCCATGCGCAGGGCGCCGAACAGGGTCTTGGAGAAGGTGCCCACGTAGATCACGCGGTCGCTCTCGTCCAGCGAGCGCAGCGCGGCCAGCGGGTGGCCGTCATAGCGCAGTTCGCCGTCGTAGTCGTCCTCGACGATCCAGCACGGCCTGTCCGCGGCGTAGCGCAACAGTTCGAGCCGGCGCGGAAGCGACATCACCCGACCCGTGGGGAACTGGTGCGAGGGAGTCACGCTGATCAGCTTCGGCGGCGCGTCCGGCAATTCGGCGCAGACCAGGCCGTCGTCGTCGGTGCGGACGGGATGAAGGCGGGCGCCATGCGCGGCCAGGACATGGCACGAGCCGAAGTAGTGCGGATCCTCCAGCGCCACGACGTCGCCCTCGTCGAGCAGCACGCGCGCGCACAGCGCATAGGCCTGCTGGGTACCGGTGACGATCAGCAGGTTCTCCGGCAGCGCGTGCACGCCGCGCCGGCGCGCCAGGTAGTCGCAGATCTGCTGGCGCAGGGCCAGCAGGCCCCACGAGCCGGTCACCTTCAGCGACGAGTAGGCGGCGGCGCGCGCCAGCTCCCGTCCCCATGCGGCGTTCAGGGCGGGGTTGGTCACCGGGTCGCCGTACAGCAGGTCGTAGCGAAGGCCGGCATGCATGCCCCCGATGCCGCGGTTGCGCAGCTTCCGGGCACGCTCCGCGTAGCGCGAGGCGGGGGGCGCGGTGGTGCTGACGGCAGGCTGCGGCGACGGCGCGAGCTGGAGGTGGGAAACGAAGCTGCCAGAGCCGACGCGGCCGTTGATGAAGCCCTCGGCGCGCAGCTGCTCGTAGGCGGCCAGCACGGTGGTGCGCGACACCTCGAGTTGCTGGGCCAGCTCGCGCGTGGCAGGCAGGCGCGTGCCGGCGGCCATGCGGCCGTCGAGGATCGCGCCCTTCAGGGCCCGGGTGAGCTGCGCGTACTGCGGTCCGATGCCGTCCATGTCGAGGAACATATCAGCGCCCCGGCGAATGCGCGGCGCGGTCGTGTGCGCGAAACACGCGGCGACCGGCGGGCGCGTGGACGTCGTGTTCGAGGGACATGCTCGCGCACTCTCGAGGGGAAGCCGGAGGGGGACGGCAGCGGCAAGAGTTTGCGCACAATGGCGACCGCGTATCAATCCCGGGCGGCGGGCGGTATCCGGGCGGGGACCCGGCAGCGCCGGCGCAGGGCGCCGGCGATCAGCGAGCCGACCGTGGCCGCCGGTGGAGCGGGGCGGCCGGGTGCGGCGACCGGGGGAAGTGGAGGACCCGCAGGCACACAGGCATCCCCGCGTTGTCCAGCCGGGGGTAGGTGACGTGCAGGCGCCTGATCGCCGCCTGCACGTTGACCGGGTCGTGTTCGAAGTCGCACTCCGGCGAGTGCACGCCCGTCACGCCAGGCCCTCGTTGTCCTTGTGGGCCTGGGGCCAATGCCCGACGTGCGGCATCGCGCGGGTGCGGTTGATGCAGGAACGGGCCGGGAAGCCAAAGTGGCGCCTGGTCCGCATCGTGCCTGGCCGATCCGCGGCCGGACGCGCGTCGCGTTGGTTCAGTAGTCGTAGGTGACCGACAGGCGCACCGTGCGCGGAGGCTGCCAGGCCTGGGCCTCTCCGTAGGAGTTGTTGATGGAGACGAGGTCGGGTGCCGGGGTCACGCCATCCGGACCCACGCCATTGTTGTAGGCCGACTCGCCGATCGCATCCGCCTGCAGCGCCCGTTGCTGGTCCAGTACGTTGAGGATGTCGAGGTTGATGCCCAGCCTGTGGTCGGCGAACGCCGGCATGTAGTGCACGCCCAGGTTGAGCTGCTCGGTCCACGGTGTGTGGCCGACCGAGCCCGGCGGGATGCGCACGCCATGGCACCAGTGGTAGTTGCCGCCGCCGCCGCCGTTGTAGCCGCTCGGGTCGCCGACGCCGTCCGGGCCGTAATAGCCAAGACATTCCTTCGGCATGCCGGACTGGGCCAGCAGCACGGCGGACACCAGCCACTCCGGCGTGATCTGGTAGGCGCCGCGGAAGCGGATCTGGTGCTTCCGGATGTTGGCCAGTTCACCGTACTGGCCGTCCATGAGCTGCCAGGAATCCCAGTCCTCGGTCTTGGAAACGTCCATCTGGCCGAAGTCGGAGCGCACCTGGCCCTCGGTATTGCCGAAGCCGCGGCTGAAGGTGTAGTCCACGCGGCCGTACCACCTGCCGTCGAATGGATGCTCCAGGTACAGGTCCAGCGAGCCGATCTTGCGTACGGCACCGCGCTGGAAGCCCCAGTCCTGCGGCGTCATCGGCACGAGCGTGTGGTTGCTGCCATCGTTGGAGACCACCAGGAAGGTGTTGGTTTTTCCCGGATTGAACAGGATGCAGGTACTCAGCGCCGTGGCGTTGGAATAGTCGTCCGGGTTGAGACCCATGCTGGTCATCTTCGCGTGAACGCGGCTGTTGTCGCATACGTCGTCGATCGCTGCCTTCAGGTCGCGCCACATCGCCTTGGCGCCGTAGACCCAGCCGTCGCCCAGCTTCTTGTCGAAGCCGGCGATGAACTCGTCCAGGTATTCCGGCTTCAGGTTGCGCGCGGCGACCTGCTTCGGGTCTTTCGGTAGACCGAATTCGCCGTCCGGCGAAGACACCACCGGCGCGACGTTGGGGTCGATGATCGGCGTGCCGTCCGGATTCACGCCGGTATAGGTGTATTTGGTGAGGATGAAGAACGAGCGGTTCGCCGCGCGCTCGGCCGCGTTGTCCGGCAGCGCCAGGTAGTAGCGGCCCGCGTTGCCGTAGACCTTGAACGAGGAATCGCCGAACACGTCCCAGCTCATGCCGATGCGGGGCTCCCACTGGTTCTTCTCGTCCACGAAGGCCTGGCCGAGATCGTTGTAGTTGGTGAAGTGCTCGTTGCGCACGCCGGCGTCCAGCAACAGGTCGGGCGTGATCTGCCAGGAGTCCTGCAGGTAGTAGGCCTTCTGGGTCATCGTCATGCTGGTCTGCTGGCCGATCTCGCGCTTGCGCACGATGTTGTTGGGGTAGTAGCGCCAGTAGTAGTCGACCTCCGGGTTGAACGGGTTCTGCTGGCTGACCCCCTGGTTGTGGGCCTCGTAGCTCATGTTGTCGATGCCGGCCGACAGGTCGTGGTTGCCCAGCTTGTAGTCGAAGTCCACACGCAGCCCGTGGGTGCCGTTGGTGGCGTGGTCCGAGTTCCAGCCGAGGTTGGTCTGGCTGTTGTGGGGAATGCCGGCGATCCCGAACGGGTTGTCGATGAACGGCAGCGGGCTGTGGTTGGCGTAGATGGTCGGATCCTGGAAGCGGGCCTTGCCGTACAGGATGCTGAGGGTGGCCGCGTCGGTGAGATAGCTGGTGAAGTGGCCGATGTAGAACTGGGCGTTGTCCTTGGCGACGTCGTTGTCCGTGATGAAGCCACCCGTCCTCAAGGTGTCGGTGTCGAACGCGTAGGTCGATCCGGCGCCGATGCTCTGGTTGTTCTTCAGCGCCGTCAGTTCGAGGATGTTGCTGTCGGTGATGTTCCAGTCCAGCTTGCCGTAGAACTTGGTGTCCTTGTCCCGGTTGTACTGGACCTGGCCGAGGTTCTTGGCCCGTACGTTGGTCGATTGCGTCCGGGTGGTCTCGGCCGCCAGGAACATGAACAGCTGGTCCTTGATCAGTGGCCCGCCGATATAGGCCGAGTAGACCGTCTCCCACGCCTTGTTGTCGTTGCGGTACTGGTTGAGCTTGCCCAGCAGGTTCGGGGCCGCGATCTGGTAGTGGGTCAGGCCGTCGATGCTGTTGGGGTTGGGGATGGCCGCCGGGATGGCCGGGTTGCCGTAGCGGTCGTTGACCGGACTGCTTTCGAGGAAGCGCGGTTGCCAGACCACCTGGCCGCCGAAATGCCATTCGTTGGTGCCGCGCTTGCCGAGCTGGTTGATCACGCCGCCGTCGGAACGGCCGTACTTGGCGCTGTAACCGCCGGTGAGCGTTTCCTGCTGGTCGATCGCGCCGTACGGCAGCTGGAAGCCGCCCATGTTTCGGTACGGCTCGCCGGTGGTGTAGCCGTTCACGTAGTAGGCGTTCTCGGAGACCGACGAGCCGCCGAACGCGACCAGGTTCATGGAACGGTTGCCCGGGCCCATGAAGAGGCCGCTGCCGGAAACCGTGCCTGGCGCCAGCAGGGCGATGGCTTCGGCGTTGCGGGCCACCGGCAGCTTGCGCAGGTCGGAGGCGGTGATGATGGTGCTGGAGCTGACGCTGGAGACGTCGATCGGCGGCATCGCGCTGGCGATCACCTGCACGGCGCCCAGGTTCTGGGCATGGGCCGCATCGGCGGCCGCGGCGAACGGCACCATGGTGCCGCTGGCGACGCTGACCGCCACGTTGCCGTGCGTGGCGATGGTCTGGCCGCCGCTGCGCAGGGTCACGGTATAGGTTCCCACCGGCAGCGACTTGATGGCGTACTGGCCGTCCGCGCCTACCGCCACCTCGCGGGTGACGCCCGAGGCGCTCCTGGCCATCACGGTCTCGCCGGACGCCGCCGGGGCGGTGCCGAAGATGCTGCCGGTCGTGGCCTGTGCGTGGACCGGGTTTCCCGCGCCCAGGCCGTACAGCCCCGACGCGGCCATCATGGCCAGGCTCAGGGCCGAAAAGGCCGGGCGCGGGCCGTGGCGGCGGTTTGCGACGTGCGTACTGCTGTTCATGCGACTCCCCTCTCGGTGAAATGTGAAATCGGATCCGCGCCGGCGGATCCAGACCGCCGGACATGCGGATATCTGCGGCAATGCACGTGTGTCCCGACGACGGCGCCGGACGGGGGCCACGCGCCCGGGCGCCATGCGTCCACGGCCCTCGCCCAGCTCACGCGATCAGGGCACGGTGATGGCCGCGCAGGAGGTCGCCGAGCGTGGTATGGAAGGCGACCAGGCGTTCGGCGTGTCCCGGTTCGCCGGCGCGCGCCAGCAGCCCGTAGAGTTCGACGAGCACGTCGGCCCGTCGTGGCGGGTCCAGCGAGCCGCCGGCCAAGCCGATGTACGACTGCAACAGGCGCAGGGAGGAAGCGAGCAGGCGCGAATCGACCGCCGGCGCGTGGGGCAGCGAGGCCGCCTCGGTGCCGACGGTATGAGCCGGCGAGATGGCGACGTCGGTCGCGGGTGGCTCCGTCCTCATCGCCCCCTCGCCGGAGACGAGCCAGAGCAGCGAGATGCCCAGGGCCTGTGCGATGACGACGCAGCGCTCGCGCGACATGTCGGTATGGCCGTCGCGCCAGTTGCGCACCGCGCCTTCGGAGACTCCGCAACGCCGCGCGAGGGCGCTGGCGCTGCCTTCGGCCTGGATCAGCAGGCGGATGCGTGCGGCCAGGCCGGGGGCGGCGCCCGCCGGCGCCTGCGACGGAGCCATGCGCACGTCGTCCGTGTACCGGCCATGCGCGGCGCCGGGCCGGCGCGGGGGATGTTCGAGGAATGAAGGGCGCGCATGGACCTTGCCATGCATGAAGTCCGCCGTCTTGCCGTTCCCGGCGGCGTGGCGGGACGGATTCACCTCGGGCGTTGCAGCCAGCGTGGGCATCGACCTTGCTCCGCGATCAGGGGGAGGGCAAGGGTCCGCCCGGGACTGGGGAGAGCCGCCGGCGGACCAGACGCTTGCATCCGGCAACGGGCGGCGTCGCCGTCAACCATTCGTTACGAAAGCGTCTGGCGGACAGCCTAGGCACGCGCGGAGATGCGATACATAGCCAATCCGCGCGAAAACGCTGGAGCCATTCGAAGAATGCTGCGAGGCGCGAACGGATGCCGCGGCGGGTACGTGCGGCACGGGCGCATGGTCGAGCCGCTCGGGCCTGTCAGTCATGCGGGCCGGCAAGGGAACCGCGGATGGGAAGGCACCCGCACGACGGGCGTGCCATGCGCGCGGCCTGGTCACCGGACCGGTCGACTTTGCGTTGATGCCGCACCTGGGCCATGACGGCCACCCTGGCGCGCCCTCGCGCGTCGCGTCCCAGAAACGGCGCGAGCCGGCACAGGGCCGGCTCGCGTGCGTTCCGGCAGTTCGCGGCTTACTTCAGCTTGTCCCACAGGAAGTCGTAGACCATGGCGTGCATGTGGGCGGACTGCCTGTTGTCCGCGCCGGCGCCGTGGCCGCCTTCCAGGTTCTCGTAGAACCACACGTTCGGGATGCCCATGCCTTCCATCTTCGCCGCCATCTTGCGCGCCTGCGCGGGGCCGACGCGGTCGTCGCTGGTGGTGGTGTAGAACAGCACCGGTGGATAACGCGTTTCCTTGTGCAGGTTCTGGTACGGCGAGAAGGTCTTGATGAAAGCCCACTGCTTCGGGTCGTCGGGGTTGCCGTATTCGGCGATCCACGAGGCGCCGGCGTCGAGGTGGATATAGCGCTTCATGTCGAGCAGCGGCACCTCGCAGGCGATGGCGCCGAACAGCTGCGGATACTGGGTGAGCATGTTGCCCATCAGCAGGCCGCCGTTGCTGCCGCCTTCGGCGCCGAGGTGCTTCGCCGAGGTGACGCCGCGCTTCACCAGGTCCTCGGCCACCGCGGCGAAGTCCTGGTAGGCCTTGGGCCGGTTGGCCTTCAGCGCGGCCTGGTGCCAGGCGGGACCGTATTCGCCGCCGCCGCGGATGTTGGCGATCACGTACACGCCGCCGCGCTCCAGCCAGGCGCGGCCGATGGAGCCGGAGTAGTGCGGCTGCAGCGAGATCTCGAAGCCGCCGTAGCCGTACAGCAGGGTGCGGTTCGAGCCGTCGGGCTTCAGGTCCTTCGGCGCGATCTCGAAGTAGGGCACGCGGGTACCGTCCTTCGAGGTGACGAAGTGCTGGCTCACGTTGAATTTCGAGGCGTCGAAGAACGCCGGCTCCTGCTTGAGCGTCTCGGCCCCGCCCTGGCCCAGCACGCCGCGTTCCAGCGAGGGCGGGGTGAGGAAGCCGGTGACGGTGAGCCAGTATTCGTCGCTGTGGTCGGGATCGGTGTCGACCACCGCCACCGTGCTCATCGCCGGCGCGCCCGGCATGGCCTCGCGCTGCCACGCGCCGGCGGCGGCGGGCGGCGTGAGCACGATCAGCCGGCTCTTCACGTCGTCCAGCACGTCGAGGATCAGGTGGTGTTGCGTCCACGCGTAGGACGACAGCGCGGTATGCGCGTCGGGCGTGAACAGCGCGGTGAAGTCGCGCTTGCCGGCCATGAAGTCGTCGAACTTCGTCGCCAGCAGCGCGCCGGACGGCCAGGTCTTGCCGCCCACCGTCCACGGCGAGCGCGTCTGCACCAGCAGCCACTGGCGGTGCGCGTCGAAGCCGGCGTCGCTGGGGATGTCCAGCTTCACCAGCTTGCCGTCGCGGCGCACGAAGTTCTCGGTGTGGAAGAAGTCCTTGACCACGGTGACGAAGTCGCGCTCGAAGCCGGGCGTGCGGTCGTGGTAGGCGCTCACCGTCATGTCGTCCGGTTTGCCCTCGTACACCGTGGCGGCGGCGGACAGCGGCGTGCCGCGCGTCCATTCCTTGACGATGCGCGGGTAGCTGGACCGGGTCATCGAGCCGGGGCCGAAGTCGGTGCCCACGTAGAGATGGTCCTGGTCGATCCAGCCGGCCTGGGTCTTGGCCACCGGCAGCCGGAAGCCGCCTTTCACGAAGGACTTCGACGGGATGTCGAACTCGCGCACCTCCACCGCGTCGCCGCCGTCGGGCGACAGCGAGAGCAGGCAGCGGTCGTAGGCGGGCTTGAGGCAGTCGCTGCCCTTGAACACCCAGCGCTTGCCCTCGGCCTTGTTCAGCGCGTCCACGTCCAGCAGCACCTCCCACTTCGGGTCGGCCTTGCGGTACTCGGCCAGCGTGGTGCGGCGCCAGACGCCGCGCGGGTGCGCCTTGTCCTGCCAGAAGTTGTACAGCCAGTCGCCCATGCGGCTGACGTAGGGGATGCGCGCGTCGGAATCGAGCACCTCGAGGATGCGGTCGCGCGTGCGGTCGAACCCGGCCGAGCTGGCGAAGGCCTTCTCGGTGATCGCGTTCTGCTGCTTCACCCAGTCCATCGCGCGCTCGCCGTGGGTGGCTTCCAGCCACAGGTAGGGGTCGTCGGTGGCGGCCTGCGCGCCGGTGGTCGCTGCGTGGGTCGGGGTCATGCCGCCCAGTGTGACGCCCAGCGCGAGCGCCAGCCAGAGGGATGTCTTGGAAATCATGTGAAGCTCCTTGTCGTGTGACCGGTCGCGGCGGAACCGGCAGTGTGGCCGCTGCACCGGGTGGCTGCCTGTGACTGAAGTCAGGGGTGCAAGGCGCGTGGCGGAAACGGAAAGCCCCGCGCTGTGCGGGGCTTCCGGGGCGGATCGGCGCGGCGCTCAGTGCAGCAGCGGGATGATCAGCAGCGCCACGATGTTGATGATCTTGATCAGCGGGTTCACCGCGGGGCCGGCGGTGTCCTTGTACGGGTCGCCCACGGTGTCGCCGGTGACCGCCGCCTTGTGCGCCTCCGAACCCTTGCCGCCGAAGTTGCCGTCCTCGATGTACTTCTTGGCGTTGTCCCAGGCGCCGCCGCCGGTGGTCATCGAGATCGCCACGAACAGGCCGGTGACGATGGTGCCGATCAGCACGCCGCCCAGCGCCTTCGGGCCCAGCACCAGGCCGACCAGGATCGGCACCACCACGGGCAGCAGCGAGGGGATGATCATCTCGCGGATCGCCGACTTCGTGAGCATGTCCACCGCCTTGTCGTACTGCGGCTTGCCGGTGCCCTGCATGATGCCGGCGATGTCGCGGAACTGGCGGCGCACTTCCTCCACCACCGCGCCGGCCGCGCGGCCCACCGCCTCCATCGCCATCGCGCCGAACAGGTAGGGCACCAGGCCGCCGATCAGGAGGCCGATGATCACCATGTGGTCGGACAGGTCGAAGGTGAACGTCTCGCCCGGGTGGCTCACCGCCAGGTTGTGCGTGTAGTCGGCGAACAGCACGAGCGCGGCGAGCGCCGCCGAGCCGATCGCGTAGCCCTTGGTCACCGCCTTGGTGGTGTTGCCCACCGCGTCGAGCGGGTCGGTGATGCCGCGCACCTCCTCCGGCAGCTCGGCCATCTCGGCGATGCCGCCGGCGTTGTCGGTGATCGGGCCGTAGGCGTCCAGCGCCACGATCATGCCGGTCATCGACAGCATCGCGGTCACCGCCACGGCGATGCCGTACAGGCCGCCCAGGGTGTACGCGCTCCAGATCGCGGCGCAGATCGCCAGCACCGGCCACGCGGTGGCCTTCATCGACACGCCGAGGCCGGCGATGATGTTGGTGCCGTGGCCGGTGGTGGACGCCTGCGCGATGTGCTTGACCGGCTTGTACTGCGTGCCGGTGTAGTACTCGGTGATCCACACGATCAGGCCGGTGAGCACCAGGCCGATCAGCGCGCAGCCGAACAGGGCGTTGCCGGCGATCGCGGCGTCGCCGCCGCTGAGTCCCTGCGGGAACAGCGCGCGGGTGATGAACCAGAACGCGATCGCCGCCAGCACCGCCGACACGATCACGCCCTTGTACAGCGCGCCCATGATCGAGCCGCCCTCGCGCACCTTGACGAAGAAGGTGCCGATGATCGAGGCGATGATCGAGGCTGCGCCCAGCACCAGCGGGTACAGCACCGCGTCGGGGTTGGCGGCGAAACTCAGCCCGCCCAGCAGCATGGTGGCGATCACCGTCACCGCGTAGGTCTCGAACAGGTCGGCCGCCATGCCGGCGCAGTCGCCCACGTTGTCGCCCACGTTGTCGGCGATCACCGCGGGGTTGCGCGGGTCGTCCTCGGGGATACCGGCTTCCACCTTGCCGACCAGGTCGGCGCCGACGTCGGCGCCCTTGGTGAAGATGCCGCCCCCCAGGCGCGCGAAGATCGAGATCAGCGAGGAACCGAACGCCAGCCCCACCAGTGCGTGCAGCGCGGCCTCGCCGGTGTAGCCGAAGTGCGGCAGCAGCATGAAGTAGCCCGCCACGCCCAGCAGCGCCAGGCCCACCACCAGCAGGCCGGTGATCGCGCCGCCGCGGAACGCCACGTCCATCGCGGCGCGCATGCCGCCGCGCGCCGCTTCGGCGGTGCGCACGTTGGCGCGCACCGACACGTTCATGCCGATGTAGCCGGTGGCGCCGGAAAGGACTGCGCCGATGGCGAAGCCGATCGCCGTGGCCCAGTTGAGGAAGAACCCGATCAGCACGAGCAGCACCACGCCGGCGATGGCGATGGTCCCGTACTGGCGGTTGAGGTAGGCGCGCGCGCCCTCCTGGATCGCCGCGGCGATCTGTTGCATGCGTTCGTTGCCGGCCGGTCTGGCCAGCACCCAGCGCGCCGAGATCACCCCGTACAGGATCGCCACGACCGCACAAGCCAACGCGATCCACAAGCCGTATTGCTGCAGCATCGGTGCCTCCCCATGAGTTGTGACGGCCGCCCGGAAGGGGCGGCCGTCCCGAGTATAGGCAGACCTTGCCGCATGGCCTGTTGTGCGGCGCAACGCCGGACGGCGCGGACACGAAAAAGGCGGCGCCCGCCGGGCGCCGCCTGGATGGTGCGGGAAGCGGCTCAGTGCGTGACGATGTCCAGGATCAACCCGGTAGCGATCGCCACCAGCAGATAGTCGCCGGCGTCGCCGCGCACCCAGTGGTAGCCGCGCGGCGGCGGGGCCAGGTCGTAGTAGCGGTAGTCGCGCACCACGTAGACCGGGCCGTCGTAGCGGTGGCCGCGTTCCCAGTGGCGCCAGCGCTCCTGGTGGCGCCAGCCCAGGTGGCGGCCGTTGTCGTGATGGTCGTAGCGGCCATGGTCGCCATGGCCGTGGTCGTAATGGCCATGGCGGTCGTGGTCATGCCCGTGGCCATGACCATGGTCTTGATCCGGCGTGGCCAGCGCCAGGTTGCCGACGCCGCACAGGGCCAGGGCAAGGCACAGGTTGCGTAGCGTCTTGTTCATGGGGACCTCCGACGATGGGCCGGCATGGTGCCAGCGCGACCAGCGTAGAAATGTGCGCCTGAACGGTGATTCGCCGTCACGGGGGTGTTTTCACGTACCAGTCAGCCAGCTTCGTCAAGGCGTGAATGCGGGCAGCTTTTTCGCCACCGCTACGTTCTGCAGCCGCACGTAGGCCGGCAGCCCGTCCTTGCCGTTGGGCGGCGGCGCCTCGCCCCGGATCAGCGGCGACAGGTAGCGCCGCGCGGCGGCGGTGATGCCGAAGCCGTCGCGGCGGATGAAGCTCCTGGGCAGCTTCTTCTCGTGGTTGGCGATCTTCGCCAGCGGCGCCGGCTCGATCTTCCAGCGGTAGGGCGCGTCGGACGTGCGCACGATCGCCGGCATCACCGCGTTCATGCCGGCCAGTGCGTAGTCCACCGCGGCCCTGCCTACCGCGTAGGCCTGCTCGGCATCCACCTTCGAGGCGAGGTGGCGGGCCGAGCGCTGCAGGTAGTCCGGCAGCGCCCAGTGCACCTTGTAGCCCAGCCGGCCCTTCACCAGCGCGGCCAGGGTGGGCGCCACGCCGCCGAGCTGCACGTGGCCGAAGGCGTCGCGGGTGCCGGCGTCGGCCAGGAACTGCCCGGCGGCATTGCGGATGCCCTCGGATGCCACCACGGTGCACCAGCCCACGCGCTCCACCGTGGCCTTCACCTTCGCGAGGAAGGCGGCCTCGTCGAACACGTTCTCGGGGAACAGGATCAGGTGCGGCGGCGCGTCCGCGCCCTCGCCGGCCAGGCCCGCGGCGGCGGCGATCCAGCCGGCGTGGCGACCCATCACCTCCAGGATGAACACCTTGGTCGAGGTGTCGGCCATCGAGGCCACGTCGAGACTGGCCTCCAGCGTGGAGACGGCGGTGTACTTCGCCACCGAGCCGAAGCCCGGGCAGCAATCGGTGACGGCGAGGTCGTTGTCCACCGTCTTCGGCACGCCGATGCAGCGCAGGTCGTAGCCCATCGCCTTGCCCAGCCGCGAGAGCTTCAGCGCGGTGTCGGCCGAATCGTTGCCGCCGTTGTAGAGGAACCAGCGGATGTCGTGCGCGCGCAGCACCTCGATCAGCCGCGCGTACTCGGCGCGGTTGGCTTCCAGCGACTTCAGCTTGTAGCGGCAGCTGCCGAACGCGCCGCCGGGGGTGTGGCGCAGCGCCGTGATGGCGGCCTTGGATTCCTTCGAGGTATCGATCAGTTCCTCGCGCAGCGCGCCGAGGATGCCGTTGCGCGCGGCGTACACCTGCACGCCCCGTGCCCGGGCGGCCTCGATCACTCCGGCGGCGCTGGCGTTGATCACGGCGGTGACGCCGCCGGACTGGGCGTACAGCAGCTTGCCTGGGGCGGGGCGGCGGGTCGGCATGGCGGGTCTCCTGGCGGGGTGCGCGCGTGGGCGGGCGGGCACGGCGCAGGCTGGCGACCGGCCCGTGCGCGCCCTGATTTTCGTTTGACTATAACCGGCCGCAAACGCTACCGTGGATGCCATTTTCCATGGAACCGGCGGCCGTCCGCCGGACATTAGCGGAGCGATATGCGACTCGTGCTACTCGGCGCGCCCGGCTCGGGCAAGGGCACCCAGGCCGCCCGGCTGAAGGCCGACCTGGGCGTGCCCCACATCTCCACCGGCGACATGCTGCGCGCCGCGGTGGCGGCGGGCACGCCCACGGGGCTGCAGGCCAAGGCGGTGATGGACGCCGGTCGGCTGGTCTCCGACGACATCCTGCTGGCGATGCTGGAAGAGCGCCTGGCCCAGCCCGACGCGACGGCCGGCTTCATCCTCGACGGCTACCCGCGCAACCTGGCGCAGGCCGACGCGCTCGACCACCTGCTGGCCCGCATCGGCCGGCCGCTGGACGCGGTGGTGAAGCTGGAGGTGCCGAACGAGGTGATCATCGGCCGCTGCGAGATCCGCTACGCCGCCGAGCACCGCAAGGACGACGACCCCGCCGTGGTGCGCGACCGGCTCAAGGTCTATGCCGAGCAGACCGCGCCGGTGGCGGATTTCTACGCCCGCCGCGGCACGCTGCAGGTGGTGGACGGCGTGGGCGGGCTGGACGAGGTCACCGCGCGGGTGAAGCGCGCGCTCAAGGCCGAGTCCGCCGCCGCGAACGGCTGAGCTGCAGCTTCCTCCCTCTCCCCTGCGGGGAGAGGGTCGGGGTGAGGGGCCGGGCGGAGCGTTACCTCCCGTTTCGCCAGCGCTCTAAAGCCCCTCTCCCCCAACCCCTTTCCCGCAAGCGGGCGAGGGGGCGCAAGTCCCGAAGGAATCCACTCCACCATGCGCCTGCACATCCTCGGCATCTGCGGCACCTTCATGGGCGGCGTGGCCGCGCTGGCGCGCGAGCTGGGGCTGGAGGTGGAAGGCTCCGACGCCAACGTCTACCCGCCGATGAGCACCCAGCTCGAGGCGCTGGGCATCCGCCTGATGGACGGCTATGCGGCCGCGCACCTGCAGCCCGCGCCCGACCTCGTGGTGGTGGGCAACGCGATGACCCGCGGCAACCCGGCGGTCGAGTACATGCTCGACGCGCAACTGCGCTATGTCTCCGGCCCGCAGTGGCTGGGCGAGACGCTGCTGGCCGGGCGCGAGGTGCTGGCCGTGGCCGGCACCCACGGCAAGACCACCACCACCAGCCTGCTCGCGCACCTGCTGGAAAGCGCAGGCATGGCGCCGGGTTTCCTGATCGGCGGCGTGCCCGGCAACTTCGGCGTGTCGGCGCGCACGGGCACGGGCAGGCCGTTCGTGATCGAAGCGGACGAGTACGACACCGCGTTCTTCGACAAGCGCTCGAAGTTCGTGCACTACCGGCCGCGCATCGCCATCCTCAACAACCTGGAATACGACCACGCGGACATCTTCCCCGACGTGGCGGCCATCCAGCGCCAGTTCCACCACCTGGTGCGCACCGTGCCGGGCAACGGCCGGCTGGTCGTCAACGCGCACGACGAGCGCCTCGCCGAGGTGCTGGCGATGGGCTGCTGGACGCCGGTGGAGACCTTCGGCATCGGCCGGGGCGACTGGCGGGCGGAGCTGGTCGAGGCGGATGGATCGGCCTTCGTCGTGCATCGCGGCGGCGAGCGGCTGGGCGAAGTGCGCTGGCCGCTGCTGGGCCACCACAGCGTGATGAACGCCCTGGCCGCGCTGGCCGCCGCGACGGCGGCGGGCGCCGATCCGCGCACGCTGCTGCCGGCCTTCGCCAGCTTCGAGAGCGTGAAGCGGCGCATGGAGGTGGTGGGCGAGGCGGACGGCGTGCGCGTCTACGACGACTTCGCCCACCACCCCACCGCCATCGCCACCACCCTCGCCGGCCTGCGCGCGAAGGTGGGCCGGGCGCGCATCCTGGTGGCGCTGGAGCCGCGCTCCAACTCGATGCGCCAGGGCGCGCACGCCGAGGCGCTGGCGCCTTCGCTGGCCGATGCCGATGCGGTGGTGTTCCTGCAGCGCCCCGAACTGCCGTGGGACGCGCAGCGCGTCACCGGCGCGCTGGATGGCCGCGGCCGCACCGCGCCCACGGTCGACGCGCTGCTCGCCGCGCTGCGCGCCGAGGCACGCCCCGGCGACCACGTGGTGTTCATGTCCAACGGCGGCTTCGAGAACGCGCCGCGCCGCTTCGTCGAACTGCTCCGCCCCTGACTCCCTCTCCACCTCGGCCAGCGTCCTCTCCCCGTGGGGGAGAGGGCGAAAGGCCGCGAAAGGGAAAGAATTTCACGCCAGCGGCGCGTCGAAGCACGGCGGCCGGTGCTGGTATTCGCGCTGCGCGGCCAGCCACACCGCGATGCCGAAGCTCAGCGTGACCAGTGCAAGCGCGCCGCCGCCGAGGGCGTAGCCCAGCGCACCGAGCAGCCAGTAGCCGCCCCAGTAGGTGACCATCGCGCCCAGCGTCACCGCGATGTCGACCAATGCCCGGCCCAGCCGGCCTTCCGGCCCGATCAGGTGCACCGCCAGCGCCACCAGGCTGGCGGCCGCGCCCACCACCAGCGCATCCAGCAGCATGCGCCACGGCGCGGTGGCATGGGTGAGCACGATGCCCAGCGCGGTGTAGGCCACCGTGGTCAGCGCGGTGATCGGCACCAGCACCAGCAGCGCGTCGGTCAGCGTCTTCTGATAGTCGGCACGGGTGGCCGGCGCCAGGGTGAGGTAGAGGTCGGCGAGGTTGGGTCGCATGCGGCGCATGCCCTGGCCCAGCCGCGGGAAGCGCGCCAGGCCCAGCAGGATCGCGTAGGCGCCCACCATCACCGCGTCGAAGTGCTGGCGGTGCATCACCGCGACCACGTAGAACGACACCAGCGCCGCCACCAGCAGCAGGCGCAGCGCGATGGCCTGCGGGTTGTCGTGCGGCAGCAGCAGGCGGCGCACCAGCACCATGCGCCGCAGCGCGGAAGGCCGGGCGCGGTAGCGCGCCAGCGCCCGCGCCATCGCACGCTGCGCGGTGGCGTCGAACAGCCGCAGGAGACGCCGGCCCACCGCGCCGCGGCGTGCCGGCGCGCCGTCGGCGCTACGCGAGCGGCCGAGCTGGGTGTTCTCCAGCGGCGAGCTGTCGATCTGGCGGTCCTCGACGCGCAGCAGGTCGCGCAGCGCCAGCCGCAACAGCAGCGCCGCCAGCAGCAGCGCCAGCGGCACCGCCCAGGGCGAGGCCGCCAGCACCAGGGCGGCCTGTGTCGCCAGCCCGGGCTTCCAGCCGGCCAGCACGAACAGCGCCCAGACCAGCAGGTTGAGGTAGCGCTCGCTGCCCGAGGCCAGCCCGAACGCGCCCAGCAGCAACACCAGCGCCCCGGCCAGCAGCGCGTGCGGCACGCCCAGCAGCAGGCCGAGCGCGGTGGGCAGCAGCACCCATTGCAGCAGGTGCAGCAGTCCGGTCCAGGCGAGCCGGCGGCGGAAGCCGGGCAGCAGCAGGCTGTCCGGCTGGCACAGGCCGCGCAGGTCCATGCCCAGCAGCATCGACCACAGCCAGATGCCGGAACCCAGCAGCACCGCGGCGATGGACGCCGCCGCGATGCCCGTCCACGGCACGCTGGCCAGCGCCGTGGCGCCGGCCAACCACATCAGCTGCAGCAGCGCGGCGGCCAGCGGCGCGTGCCGGAAGGACAGCAGCCACAGCTGCCCGACCGCCCTCATGCCAGCTCCACGAACAGGTCTTCCAGCGTGGGCTGCTCGATGCGCAGGCTGGCGCCTTCACGCTCCGCCAGCGCGCGCAGGCTGTCGGTGAGCGGGTCTTCCACCAGCAGCTGCGCCTCGCGGTCCTTCAGCGTGGCCTTGAGCAGGCCGGCCACCGCGGGCGCCTGCGTCCAGCCCTCCGCCCGGGCGAGCACGACGCGCTTCATGCGCTCGCGCAGCTCGCCCAGCGGGCGGGTGAACCGGATCGCGCCGTCGCGCAACAGAGTGATGTCGGCGTCGGCGCGCTCGAGGTCGGCGGTGATGTGGGTGGAGAAGATCACCGTCTTGCCGGGCGCCTGCATCAGCTCGAGCAGTTCGGCCATGAAGGCCCGGCGCGCCTGCGGGTCGAGGCTGGCGACGGGCTCGTCCAGCACCAGCAGGTCGGGCCCGGGCGCGATGGCGCGCACGATCGCCAGCTTCTGCCGCTGGCCCTGCGACAGCTCGCCGATCTTCTGCTTCGGGTCGAGCTGCCAGTCGCCCAGCAGGCGCGCGGCCAGCGCGTGGTTCCAGCCGGCGTAGAACGCGGCGGTGAAGTCGAGGTAGGCGCGCACCTTCATCCACGGGAACAGGTCGAAGGTCTGCGGCACGAAGCCGATGCGGTGCATGCGCTCGCCGCCGGGCTCGGTCATCGGCTCGCCGAACAGCGCCACCGTGCCGGCGTCGACAGGCGACAGGCCGAGCAGGCAGCGCAGCAGGGTGGTCTTGCCGGCGCCGTTGCGGCCGAGCAGGCCGATCACCCGGCCGGCCGGCACGTCCCAGTCGATGCCGCGCAGCACCTCGCGCCGGTCGAAGGATTTGTGCAGGCCGCGCACGCGCAGCACCGGCGCGGTGGCGGGTTGCGACATGGGCGGCAGCGGCGCGGGCATCGACATCCCCGGTTCTCCCCTTGGCGAAGGCGGTACTGTGCCGGCCGGCTTCGGCAGCGTCCAGTGGGCCCCGTCATGTCCCGTGCGCGCCGCGCTGGCTACACTCCCGGGCATGGCCGGCCGCTCCGCCACCGATGAATTGCCGCTGTTCCCGCTCTCCACCGTGCTGTACCCGGGCGGCCGGCTGCAGCTGCGCATCTTCGAGCCACGCTACCTGGCGCTGGTGCGCGAATGCACGCGCACGGACAGCGGCTTCGGCGTGTGCCTGATCCTGGCCGGGCGCGAGGCGGGCGCGCCGGCGCTGCCGGCCGCGGTGGGCACGCGGGCGCGCATCGTCGATTTCCACCATGGCGCGGACGGCCTGCTCGGCATCACCGTGGCCGGCGAACGGCGTTTCCGCGTGGCCCGCACGCGCGTGCGCGACGACGGCCTGCTGCGCGGCGCGGTGGAGTGGTGGCCGGACGAGCCGAAGCGCCCGGTGCCGGTGGAATTCGCGCTGCTGCAGGCCATCCTGGGACGGCTGGTCGAAGGCATGGCGCCGGCGTGGAAGGACGCGCCGCGCGAAGCCTACGACGACGCCGGCTGGCTGGGTTTCCGCCTGGCCGAGCTGCTGCCGCTGGACAACGAGGAACGCCAGCGCCTGCTCGAACTGGCCGAGCCCGTGCAGCGGCTGGCCGAGCTGCGCGACATCCTGCCGCGCTTCCAGAAGGGCTGAACCGCCGCCGCCGGGCCGCGTAGACTGGCCGTCCCATCGCGACGGACGCCCCGCATGCAGACCCTGGCCGGCAAGACCCTGTTCATCACCGGCGCCTCGCGCGGCATCGGCCTGGCGATCGCGCTGCGCGCCGCGCGCGACGGCGCCAACGTGGCCATCGCCGCCAAGAGCGGCGTGCCCAACCCGAAACTGCCCGGCACCATCCACACCGCGGCCGCGGCGGTGGAGGAGGCCGGCGGCAGGGCGCTGGCGCTGAAATGCGACATCCGCGACGAGGACCAGGTGCACGCCGCCGTGGCGCAGGCGGCCGAACACTTCGGCGGCATCGACATCCTGGTCAACAACGCCAGCGCGATCTGGCTGGCCGGGGTGGAAGGCACGCCGATGAAGCGCTTCGACCTGATGCAGCAGGTCAACACGCGCGGCACCTTCCTCGCCACCCGGGCCTGCCTGCCGTACCTGAAGCAGGCCGCCAACCCGCACGTGCTGATGCTGGCGCCGCCGCCCAGCCTGGACCCGAAATGGTTCGCGCCGCATACCGCCTACACCATCGCCAAGATGGGCATGAGCCTGTGCGTGCTGGGCATGAGCGCGGAATTCGCGCCGTTGGGCATCGCGGTGAACGCGCTGTGGCCGCGCACCGTGATCGCCACCGCGGCGATCGCGATGATCGACGGCGTGCAGCCGGGGCAGTGCCGCACCCCGGCGATCGTGGCGGACGCCGCGCACGCCCTCCTCGTCCGGCCCGCGCGCGCATGCACCGGCCGCTTCGCCATCGACGAGGACGTGCTGCGCGAGGCCGGCGTGCGCGACTTCGACGCCTACGCGGTCGAACCCGGCGCGCCGCTGCTGCCGGACCTGTTTCTCGATTAATCTGTACGGCCACGCGCCGCGGGTTGCGGCGCCCCTGCCTGTCCACGGAACCGCCATGACCACGCCCGCCACCTCCGACCTCACCGCGCTCGGCAAGCAGTACTGGCTGCCGGTGTACAAGCCGCGCGAGCTGGTGCTGGACCACGGCAAGGGCGCGCGCGTATGGGACACGGAAGGGCGCGACTACATCGATTTCGGCGCCGGCATCGCGGTGAACGCGCTGGGCCACGGCGACCCGGACCTGCGCGCCGCGCTCGCCGCGCAGGCGGACAAGCTGTGGCACGCCAGCAACGTGTTCTACACCGAGCCGCCGCTGCGCCTGGCCGAGGAGCTGGTAAGCGCCGCCGGTTTCGCCGAGCGCGTGTTCCTGTGCAACTCCGGCGCCGAGGCGAACGAAGCGGCGATCAAGCTGGTGCGCAAGTGGGCGGCGGCGCAGGGGCGCGGGCCGGAGCGGCGCGTCATCGTGACCTTCAGGGGCTCGTTCCACGGCCGCACCCTGGCCACCGTCACCGCCACGGCGCAGCCCAAGTACCAGGCCGGCTACGAGCCGCTGCCGGAAGGCTTCCGCTACCTCGACTTCAACGACGCCGGGGCGCTGGAAGCCGCCTTCGCCGCCGGCGACGTCGCCGCGGTGATGCTGGAGCCGGTGCAGGGTGAGGGCGGCGTGGTGCCGGCCGCGCCGGGCTTCCTCAAGCGCGCGCGCGAACTGTGCGGCGCGCACGGCGCGCTGCTGGTGCTGGACGAGATCCAGTGCGGCATGGGCCGCACCGGCACGCTGTTCGCGCATGCGCACGACCACGTGCGGCCGGACATTGTGACCCTGGCCAAGGCGCTGGGCTGCGGCTTCCCGATCGGCGCGCTGCTGGCCGGCCCGGAGGTGGCCGAGGTGATGCAGTACGGCGCCCACGGCACCACCTTCGGCGGCAACCCGATGGCCGCCGCGGTGGCGCGCGTGGCGTTGCGCAAGCTGGGCTCGGCCGAAGTGCTGGTGAACGTGGAGCGGCAGGCCAACGACCTGCGCGCGGGCCTGGCCCACATCGACCACGAACTGCACCTGTTCGACGAGGTGCGCGGGCGCGGCCTGATGATCGGCGCGGTGCTGGGCCAGGCGCACAAGGGCAGGGCCGGCGAGATCCTCGACCACGCCGCGGCGCACGGCCTGCTGCTGCTGCAGGCCGGCCCGGACGTGCTGCGCTTCGTGCCGCCGCTGACGATCAGCGACGAGGAGACTGCCGAAGGCCTGAAGCGCCTGCGCGCGGCGCTGGCCGCGTTCGCCGCGGCGTGAGCGCGGCCGCCTGTCCGTTCTGCGCGATCGCCGCGGGCGCGGCACCGGCCGCCATCGTGGCAGACGAGGGCGACGTGCTGGCCTTCCTCGACCTGCGCCAGGCCGTGCCCGGCCATGTGCTGGTGGTGCCGCGCCGGCATGCCGCCGACCTGTACGCGCTGACGCCTGACGAAGCTTCCGCCGCGATTCGCCTGGCGCAACGGGTGGCGCAGGCGCTGCGGGCCGCGTTCGATCCGCCCGGGCTCAACCTGTGGCAATCCAATGGCCACGCAGCCGGGCAGGAAGTGTTCCATTTCCACCTGCACGTGCAGCCGCGCCGCGTGGGCGACGGCCTGGCCCGCGTCTATCCCGGCGGCGAGCCACCGCCTGCAGGGGCCGACGAACTCGATGCGCTGGCGCGGTCGCTGCGGGCGCACCTGCACGGCTGAGCCGCGCCGCGGTTGCTATCATCGGCCGTTCTCCATCGATACCTCCGGGTGACGACCGATGAAATACCTGCACACCATGGTGCGCGTGCGCGACATCGACGCCTCGCTGCGTTTCTACTGCGAAGGCCTGGGCCTGCGCGAAGTGCGCCGCATGGAAAACCCGAAAGGCAAGTACACCCTGGTGTTCCTCGCCGCACCGGACAGCCCCGAAGCCGAGATCGAGCTGACGTACAACTGGGATTCCACCGAGGACTACGGCAGCGCCCGCAACTTCGGCCACCTCGCCTTCCGCGTGGAGGACATCTACGCCACCTGCCAGCGCCTGCTGGACATGGGCTGCACCATCCACCGCCCGCCGCGCGACGGCCACATGGCCTTCGTGCGCTCGCCCGACCTGATCTCGGTGGAGCTGCTGCAGGACGGCCACCTGCCGCCGCAGGAGCCGTGGGCCTCGATGCCGAACACCGGCAGCTGGTGAGTGTCGCCGCACGGCGGCCATGGCCGTAACGCCGTCGCGACGGACGTCCGCGCTCATGGTCGCGACTGGCCGGGCGTCGCACGCGCACTGCGGTAGAGGATGGCGTTTCCGTAGCCGTCGCGCAGCTTTCCATCGAGGATGTAGTCGCGCATCATGCGGAAGTACCCGTCCGCGTTGCGCGTGTCGTCGCGCGTGCCGTCCGGCTTCGTGTCGAATTCGTAGATGCCGTGTTCGGCATGCGGGAAAACCGCCAGCGTGATCGGGCGCCCCGTCTCCTGCAGGCTCCGCAGGCGCCTGATGGTTTCCCCGCTGGGGGCGTCGGCGTCCTCGCCGCCGAGGATCCACAGCTGCGGCGTGTCCAGGGTGCGCAACACCGGCATGGGATCGTACTGGGCCGGCACGCCGGCGAAGAGCAGCGGTCCTTCCTGCTTGAGTTTCCTGGTCGGCCATGCCAGCAGCGCCCATGTGACGTCGCCGCGCACATGCTTGAACCACGGTTCCTTGCCGTACTGGCGCCTGAGCGCGTCCAGCCGGTCGTAACCCGTGCGGAAATCGCTGAGCAGGATGGCCGCCGACGCGTCGGCGACCTGCATCGCCTTGGCCATCACGTCCGGCCCGTAGCCCTGGTGCTGCATGTCGTACGCGATGGCTTCGCGGTCTTCGTCCAGCGGCGAGACCGCAAGCCCGAAGCCGACGACCACGAAATCCACCGGTGCGATCCTCGCCGCCAGCGGCGCCACCCAGCCGCCTTCGCTGCCGGCCTGGTAGCCGACGCGTCCCGCGCGGGCCCCGGCCAGGCGCCTGGCTTCCTGCACGGCGGCGATGGCATCGTCGGCCAGCAGCAGGAAGCTTTGCGTGTAGCGTCCGCCGGAAGCGCCGGTGCCGCGCTTGTCGTACACGAACACGCCGATGCCCATGGCCGGGAACATCCGCTGCAGGTCGTAGAACTCCAGCGCGGAGTCGTGTTCCGCGCCATGCACCAGCACCACGATCGGCACGCGCCCATGGCCCCTGGGCAGGACGAGCCGGCCGGCCAGCGTGACGCCGGCGCCCTGGAACCGCGTGTTGGTGATGTCGAAGGGAATCCGCTTGCCGGCCATGCCGCCGAACGTGATCCGGCCGTCCCGGCAATCGGAAAAGCGCACGGCGATTCCGTCCGGACGGCCTGTCCAGCCGAGGGTGCTCGTCCAGGTGCCGTCGGGGTGGGGCGTCAGGTGGCCCGTCGTTCCGTCCTCGCGGCGCCAGCGCAGGTCGGCCGCTTCATCGGTGGCGCCGACGTCGACGAGGCCGCCATTGGAAAGCCGGTAGGCACCGATGCGGCAATTCGCGGCCGGATCGGACGCAGCGCGGGCGATGCCGCCCTGCGCCATCAAGCCGATGGCCGCGAAAAGGGCCAGCATTCCGCGGACCGGGGCAGGATGCTTCGGCGAGCGTGTTTTCATGACGACAAGAGATTTCGCTTCGGAAGACATGTCGCACCGTTGTATCGCGTGTGCCAATCCTGCCGCGTCGGTGCCGGCGCCGTATTGGACGGTTTCAAGGTGCGGCCTTGCAGGGCGCGGACATCGTCTGGTGGTATGGTCGCTCCCGGCCGGCGCCTCGCCCAATCGATGCCGAACACGATGTCCCACGGATTCAGCGGTGCTCTCGTCAGAAGGACGATCGATCGAAGCGACGCCCGGGTGCCGGAGCATGCCCACGACTGGCCGCTGCTGTCGCTCTTCGTGATGGGCTCGTACTCGAACCAGACCGAGATCGGCGAGCAGTTCGTCGCCGGCCCCTCCGCGGTCTTCTATGCGGCCGGCGCAGCACATCGGAACACCGCGGGCCCGGATGGGTTCGAACAGATCGAGATCGAGTTCGATCCGGCCTGGCTCCGGCCTGTCGGCCTGCCGAACCGCCCGGTCATGCGCTGGACGGGTGGGCGCATGGGGGCCGAAGCCCGCGCGATAGCCATGCTCTGCAGCCGCGGCGGCGTATCCGGGCAGTCCCTTCGCGACGCGCTCCAGCGGTTCCTGCGCGCAGCCTCGCTCGACGTCCCGGCCAAGCGTCCCGGCTGGCTCGATCAGGTGACCCGCCAGCTCCGGGAAGACCCGGCCCGGAGAATCTCCGAGCTCGCGCACGCGGCTGGCTTGCACCCCTCCTGGCTGGGGGTGGCCTACCGGCAGGCCGTGGGGGAGGGACTCACGAATACGGCGGCACGGCTACGCGTCGAGTACGCGGCCAGGCTGCTGCGTGAAACGGTCCTGCCGTTTGCCGAGGTCGCGATGGCGGCGGGATTTTGCGATCAGAGCCACATGATCCGGACGTTCCGCCGGATTCTCGGCCGCCGGCCGTCGGCCGTGCGGGAAGACAGGGCGCTTTTCAGGCAGGCGCCCGAAGTGGTGGCCCCTCGGGCATGAGGGCGTCCTCGATCCACTGCACTTGACGGTCGGCGCGACGCGTTTCAGCCCTTCGCCCCGCGCAGCGCCTCGCGCGCGGCCTGCAAGGTGTCGGCGATGTCCTGGTCGCTGTGCGCGCTGGAGAGGAAGCCCGCCTCGAACGCGCTGGGTGCGAGGTACACGCCGCGCGCCAGCATGCCGTGGAAGAAGCGGTTGAACAGCGCCGTATCGGCCGCGGTGGCCTGGGCGTAGCGGGTCACTTTTTCGCCGGTGAAGAACAGCCCGAACATGCCGCCCACGCGGTTGGTGCTGAACGGCACGCCTTCGCCGTCGGCCACCGACTGGAAGCCGTCGCAGAGCAGGCGCGTGCGCGCGGCGAGCGTGTCGTGGAAACCCGGCGCCTGGACCAGCTCCAGCATCGCCAGGCCTGCCGCCATCGCCACCGGGTTGCCGCTGAGCGTGCCGGCCTGGTAGATCGGGCCGGCGGGCGCGACCTGTTCCATCAGCTCGCGGCGGCCGCCGTAGGCGCCCACCGGCATGCCGCCGCCGATGATCTTGCCGAAGGTGGTGAGGTCGGGCGTCACGCCGTACAGCGCCTGCGCGCCGCCCAGCGCCACGCGGAAGCCGGTCATCACCTCGTCGAAGATCAGCAGCGCGCCGTGTCGCGTGCACAGCTCGCGCAGGCCCTGCAGGTAGCCGTCCACCGGCGGGATGCAGTTCATGTTGCCGGCCACCGGCTCGATGATCAGGCCGGCGATTTCCTCGCCCTGCGCGGCGAACAAGGCCTTGGCGGCATCGAGGTCGTTGTAGGGCAGGGTGAGCGTGAGGTCGGCGTTGGCCTTGGGCACGCCGGGCGAGGTGGGCACACCGAAGGTGAGCGCGCCGGAGCCGGCCTTCACCAGGAAGCTGTCGCCGTGGCCGTGGTAGCAGCCCTCGAACTTCACGATCTTCGCGCGGCCGGTGGCGCCGCGCGCGAGGCGGATCGCCGACATGGTGGCCTCGGTGCCGGAGTTCACCATCCGCACCATTTCCACCGACGGCACCAGCCTCGCGATGGTCTCGGCCATCGTCACTTCGGCCGGGCAGGGCGTGCCGAAGGACAGGCCGTCCTTCACCGCGCACTCCACCGCCTCGCGCACCGCGGGGTGGTTGTGGCCCACGATCATCGGGCCCCACGAGCCCACGTAGTCGATATAGCGCTTGCCTTCCACGTCCCACAGGCAGGCGCCGTCGGCGCGCGCGGTGAAGAACGGCTCGCCGCCCACCGACTTGAATGCGCGCACCGGTGAGTTCACACCGCCGGGCATCAGCATCCGTGCGCGCTGGAACAGTTCGTGGTTGGTGCTCATCGGGCGGTTCTCAATCGGAAGGGTAGGAACGGGCAAAGCGTCGAGCGGCGGCGCGCACGTCGGCGGCGCCGAACACCGCCGAGATCACGGCGAGGAAATCCGCGCCCGCCGCGACCAGCGCGGGCGCATTGTCCGGCGTGATGCCGCCGATCGCCACCCGCGGCAGTCCCAGCGCGGCGCTCTGCCGCAGCAGGTCGAGCGGGGCGCGGGGCGCGTGCGGCTTGGTCGGCGAGGGAAAGAACGCGCCGAACGCGACGTAGTCGGCGCCGGTGGCCGCGGCGATGCGGGCACGCTCCAGCGAGTCGTAGCAGGAGACGCCGATGATCGCCGTGGCGCCCAGTTCGGCGCGCGCGGCCGCCAGGTCGCCATCGTCCTTGCCCAGGTGCACACCGTCCGCCTGCACGGCGCGGGCCAGCGCGACGTCATCGTTGATGATCAGCGGCACGCCGTGCTCGCGGCACAATTGCCGCAATGCCGAGGCTTCGGCGAGCCGGCGCGCCGCGTCGGCCGTCTTGTCGCGGTATTGCAGCAGGCGTGCGCCGCCGAGCAGGGCGTGTTGGGCGACGTCCAGCAGGTCGGGCCGCGGGCCGTCGGTGATCGCGTACAGGCCGCGCGTGGTGGGTCGATTCATGTGGTGCGGGGGTGCTCGAGGCTTTCGCCGGGATGGACGAGTTGCGAGAATGGCGCATTCATTCCCTCGAAGCGATACCCCGATGAGCCAGAGCACTCCCGGATCCACCCTGCGCAAATGGATGTGCGTCGTCTGCGGCTACATCTACGACGAGGCGCTGGGCGTGCCGGAGGAGGGCATCGCGCCGGGCACGCGCTGGGAGGACGTGCCGGACACCTGGACCTGCCCGGACTGCGGCGCGACCAAGGAAGACTTCGAGATGGTCGAAGTCGACTGACGGGCCGGGCGTTGCCCGAAAACGGCCCGATTCCGCCCGCGCCGCGGCCGGGCCGTCTGCTTTCATGGCTCCCGTGTCCGATGTGCGAGGAGCCGCCATGCAACAGTTCGTTCCCCTCGAAGACGACTGGGACGTGCTCGACCAGCTCGATCCGTCCGTGCTGATCCCCTACCGCGTGGGCCTGGTGGCCGCCCACGACGCCGTTCCCGCCGCGCGTCAGTGCGCCGTACCGGTCTCGCCGTCGACCGTCAGCACATCGCCCACGCGCGCGCCGATGCGCCGGGCCGCGCCGGCCGACAGTTCCAGCACGTAGCGCGCCGGCTTGTCGCTGGGATAGGTCGCGCACGGGTCCGCCTTGCACGGCGGCACGTCCAGCTGCATCGACACCAGCCTGCGGTCGGCGTCGAAGTAGAGGATGTCCAGCGGTATCAGCGTGTTCTTCATCCAGAACCAGCGCGGCGCGGCATCCGGGAATACGAACAGCATGCCGTGGTCCGACGCCAGCTGCGTGCGCATCATCAGGCCGCGTTCCCGGCTGGCTTCGTCCGTGGCCAGTTCCACGGTGAAGTGCACGCCGTGCAGGCTCACGGCAGGCGGTGCCTGTGTATCGGGCACCGCCGCGCGCGCGTGGCCGAGGAAGAAGGCCACGCCGATCAGCAGCGGGGACATCAGCGAAGCTTTGAACACGGCGCGCGCTCCGGTCGGGTCGGGTTGACCGAGTGTAGCGCCGGCCCGCCCGGTTCCCGCGCACGAAAGTCGTCGCACCCCCTTCCCAGCGCGACGGCTCGGCGCTATGATTCTCGCCCCTTCGACGGACGCCCTCCCGCGAAGCTTTCCACCGCCACCCGGCAGCGAAAAATTCCTCGCCAAAGGTGTTGACGGCAGTAGAAAGGGATGTAGAATGGGCGGCTCACCCGGGACGAAATGTTCTGGGGCGTTTCGAGGAATCGGGCGCAAGTGGTTGATCTTT